>JAGNJW010000001.1 GCA_018000455.1 Acidobacteriota bacterium | reverse complement strand
GACGTTTCCGCGGAAACGTACGTCGGGCCATGGTCTAAATCGAGCGTGCCCTCGAAGGGGGCATAGGCATCAGTGGTGCCTCCCCAGGCGCTGTGACCCAACGGTGCGGCAGCGTCCACGTGCAGCACAACCTGGTACCGGTCGCCGGCGGCTCCGGCATCGAGATCCGCGGATAGGGCCGTCTCGGCAAGGAGACCAAGCGCATCGGCCCGGCGCTGGGCAGGCGTGACTTCTTCCGCCATCGCGTTGCCCGTGGACGTCGCTCGCCCATCACGGAACAGCCGGTCGGCCCCGGCCTCGAGCGCCCGCTGCACCACGGCGCCAATCTCGGGCGTGAGCCGGCCTCGAATGACGACCATGCCGTCGTCGTCGACCCAGGAGGACAGTTGACGGCTCAGGTGCCGCTTCTCGGTCTCGCGAGCCGCCCCAGCGTTATCCACTCGTCGCCAGGCGCGGACGAAGCGCTCGACGTGCGCCGCCGTGCCAGTGAGCGCAAGGTCCACGAGCGCCTGCTCGTTGTCGGGCGTGGCCACGCGGGTGAGCGCACGCACCTTCGCAAACGACAACCGCCCCCGCCGCATGCGGTCGCTCACGAGCGGCAGCGCGGGCAGGGCGCGGGCCACGCGCACCTTCTCGCGCGCGGCGCCGAGGTCGATGCCCGTGCGCCAGGCCGGGGCCCCCGACGCGCGTAGTGTGCGCGTTGGGGTGGAGGGCAGCCAATGCGCGCACGACAGAAAGCCGTTGTTCCAGCCCTCGCGCGCGTCGAACTCGGCCAGCAGCACGAGCAGCTGGTAGGTGGCCGCGTGCAGCCGGGCGGCCATGGCGGCGATGCGCTCGCCCAGCGCATCCGTGCCGTCCGCCGGCGCCCGCAAGGGCGCGGCACACGCGAGAGCATGCTGGGATCCGGGAAGAGTTGCGCTGGCCATGGAGCATCCTAGCAGCGCAGTTTCTGCCATCGGAGAATGGAGCCTGCACGACGAACGACCCTGGAACCACCGACGGGCATCACTCGTCGCGCGATCGCCGTGCAGCTGCGTTTCTGGCGCGCAGGACGGGCACCACAGACGCGAACCTCGACTATTCGCGCGTCGGGTCCGAAAAGCTGTCAAGCATAAAGTACGGGAGCGCAGGTAAAATCCACGGCGCGTGCCCAAGAAGCAGAGCGCTCCCAAACCGAAACCGAGCACATCGAAGTCGGCCGCGTCGCCCGAGTCTCCGACGTCCTACGCCCATCCCGAACGACAGGCCGCGATGCGGCCCGACATCGGGACGCAGGACAAGTTCCGGAAGAAGAAGCCGCCGGTCACCTACCGCTACGACTCGTCGCTCTCGCCCGCGCTCGACTGGGACGCGCAGCACGGTGCGCGCGAACTGGGCGAGTGGCTGCTGGCGCGTATCACCGAGGCGGCGGCCCTGCCGGCGCCGCATCGTTTTCAGACACCTCAGCAGTTCACCGGGGCGGACGGCGCCGTGCTCGCCACCGTGCACTCGCTGCAGGACGCGGTCGAGCACCTAAAGCGGCTCGGCGCGCCGTTCCTCACCTGGACGGGCAAGGCCGAGCGCCTGTCGTTCGACGTGCCCACCATGCCGCTCTTCGTCCACGAGCGGCTGTCGACCCAAGCGATCGTCGCGACGCTCATCGGGCACAAGACAGACAAGCAGCAGTCACTGTTCGACCTCTTCGCCGACCCGCAGCACTCGATTGCCGACCAGGTGATGCGCGCCTACGAGCACCAGGACCGGTGGGTGAACCGGATGATCCTGGGCGACTCGCTGGTGGTGATGAACTCGCTGCTGCAGTACGAGGGCCTGGGCGGGCAGGTGCAGATGATCTACATCGACCCGCCCTACGGTGTGAAGTTCGGCATCAACTTCCAGCCGTTCGTCAGGAAGCGCGACGTGTCGCACAACGACGACGAAGACCTGACGCGCGAACCCGAGATGGTGAAGGCGTATCGCGACACGTGGGAGCTGGGGCTGCACAGCTACCTCACCTACATGCGCGACCGCCTGCTGATGGCGCGTGAGCTGTTGACGCCGAGCGGCAGCGTATTCGTGCAGATCAGCGACGAGAACCTGCACCACGTGCGGGAGCTGATGGACGAGGTGTTCGGCGCGGAGAACTTCTGCTCCCTAGTCACCTTTCAGAAGAAGACCATGCCGCTTGGGTCAGAACACTTTGAACAGGTCGCCGATTACCTGCTTTGGTACGCCAGTTCACGCGAGAATGCTAAGACCCGACCGGTCTTCGAACGAAAGAGGGTTGAATCCGATCCGTTGTGGAGCTGGGCGGAACTCGACACCGGCGAGCGGCGGCGAATGACCTCGGAAGAGGTTGACAACCACCGCCTACTTCCTCCTGGTGCGCGTGTCTACCGCCTCGTCTCGATGCTCCCGGCGCAGTACCGTCCCAATCAGGATTTTCCTTTCGATTTCGACGGAGTCGTCTATCACCCGCCAGGGCGCTCGTGTTGGAAGACCGATCGGGAAGGCATGGAAGGACTGGTTTGATCGAGACGTCTTCAGCCTGCTGGGCAGACGCTACAGTACGTGCTGTTCCTAGACGACTATCCCTACTCTCGGAAGACAGCGCTCTGGTCCGACACAGGTGGTGCGTCTGACAAGATCTACACCGTCCAAACTTCAACAACGATTGTGCAGCGCTGCATGATGGCCTGCACCGACCCCGGCGATCTCGTGTTGGATCCCACTTGCGGCAGCGGCACGACGGCGTATGTCGCCGAGCAATGGGGGCGCCGCTGGATCACCATCGACACGAGCCGCGTCCCGATGGCCCTTGCCCGCCAGCGACTGCTCACAGCCACCTTCGACTACTACGAGTTGAAGGACCCGGCGCGCGGGCCGGCCGGCGGGTTCGTCTACAAGCGGAAGCAGAACAGGAGGGGCGAGGAAGTGGGCGGCATCGTGCCGCATGTCACGCTCAAGAGCATCGCCAACGACGAGCCGGCGGATGAAGAGGTGCTGGTCGATCGCCCCGAGAAAGACAACAAGGTCGTGCGGGTCAGCGGGCCCTTCTGGGTCGAGGGCACGATTCCCACGCCCGTGGACTGGGACGGGGACGGGCAGGACGACGGCAGTATCGAGGCGTCACAGGAATACAGCTCGTTCGTGGACCGGATGATCGAAGTGCTGCGTCGCTCGCCGGTGCTGCACGTGGGCGGCAAGACGGTCACGCTGCACAATGTGCGTCCGCCGGCCAAGGCGCTGTCGATCTCGGCCGAGGCCGTCGTTGACGCGTCGGCGGAGGGCCAGTCGCCGGTAGCGTTCGTGTTCGGGCCCGAGAGCGGCGCCGTCAGTGAGAAGCTCGTCAACAGCGCGCTCATGGAAGCGCGGATGAAGGGCTACACCCACCTCTACGTCATCGGGTTCGCCGTGCAGCCGCATGCGCGCACGCTCATCGAGCAGGCCGAGCCGGTAGCGGGCATCCCTGCCACCTACGTGCAGGCCACACCGGATCTCATGATGGGTGACCTGCTGAAGAACATGCGGTCGAGCCAGATCTTCAGCGTGTGCGGGCTGCCCGAGATCAAGGTGCACAAGGCCGCGTCCGCGGGCAAGGACGGCCCGCCGCGCTTTCAGGTGGAGCTCATCGGTCTCGACACCTTCGACCCGGTCACGATGGCCCCGGAAGGCCGCGCCGGCAACGACGTGCCGGCGTGGTTCCTCGACACCAACTACAACGAGCTGTCGTTTCATGTGTCGCAGGCGTTCTTCCCGCGCACCGGCGCATGGAACGACCTGCGCAAGGCGCTCAAGGGCGATTACGACGACAGCGTGTGGGACCATCTGGCCGGCACGATGAGCGCGCCGTTCGAGGCCGGCGAGCACGGGCAGGTGGCCGTCAAAGTGATCGACGACCGCGGCAACGAGCTGCTGGTCGTCAGAACGCTGCCGTCATAGGGCGGGAATGTGGCGACTGGCGCAGGCAGCGTCTATCGTGAGGTGCCGCAACATCTTCCGCACCTCCCAGGCTTTCACCTCGTAATCGCGACCGCCCGTGCCCGGGCCCTTCGGGAAGTCTCGCCAGGTGCGCCCCGCATAGCGAATCCACCGGTGATGCAGCTTCAAGTCTTCCGACCAACCCGCCGCGCAGGCGTCGAGCATGCGGCGGACGTCCGACCACCAGATTCCCGCGCCGCCCATCGCCGCCGCCTACGCCGCAACCAGGTGTTCCGGTTCGCTGACGACGTTCAGGTCCGGGGCGAGCTCGACGTGCACCACGACAACGCCGGCCTCGAGATCGGCGGGCTGCCTGGCGACATCGCTCGCAGGATCGACGAGACGGCGAGCATCGGCCACGGCCACGGTCCACGCCGCCAGGGTCGATGGCGACGTTTCACCAGCGAACGCCTCGACCGACTCCTTGAACGCCTGGAAGCTCGGGGCGTCGGCAGCGAGGTCGAACAGCACTTCCGTGAATGTGCGGCGGAAGGCATGCCGAGCCTCCTCGGAGGTGGCGCCGCCAGCGGCCAATCCGCCGGGCTCGACACCTGCCATCACGTAGTCGTCGCCTTCGCGCTCAACGATGGCACGGCCTGTCGTTTCGACCGTGGCTGCGAAGCCGCGGCCAAAGACCACGTCGCGGTAGCGGAAGAACAACGGCAGCACGTCGAGATCGAGCATGAACGGCGAGGACGGCATGGCAGTGGGCGGAGCTCCGGATGGAGCCCTGCTCGCATGATAGGCACGGCTGAGCGTCAGGGTCAACCGGACCTGCACGCCACCGCATAGAATCGCCGGTAGACCACCCATGAGCGAACAGTTCGAAGTCCCCGAGCCCATCATTTGCTCCCCGTACGAGGAACCGCCCACGCACTGGGACCTCGTGGCCGGCCAGACGCCCAATCGGGCGAAGGGGCGGCGGCCCGCCCAGTACTTCTACCGCGACCCGGCGCGCGGCGGCGACGAGAGCGACGATGCCGGCGTGGCGGTGCTGCTGCCGCTCGTGAACCGGGTGCGCGACCGGCTGAAGGAATGGCGGCAGGCGGGCTATCCCGGGGCCACGCGGACCACGCTCGAGCTCCTTACCTATTGGCGACGGGACGGCCGTCAGCACCGGCTGTTCTTCGCCCAGCGCGAAGCGGCCGAGACAATCATCTTCCTCACCGAAGGCCGGCGCGATCTCTTGCAGGGCATCGACGTGCCCGCGGACGAGCCGAGCGACGCCCAGAAGGCGGAACTCGGCTATCGGGCGTTCCGCCGCTACGGCTGCAAGATGGCCACGGGGTCGGGCAAGACCACCGTCATGGGACTCCTTGCCGCGTGGAGCATCCTCAACAAGGTGCACGACCGCGGCAACGCCGCCTACTCCGACACGGTGCTGGTGGTCTGCCCGAATGTCACGATCCGAAGCCGGCTGGGTGAACTCGACCCCCAGCAAGGGGCGGCCAGCCTGTATCGCACGCGCGATCTGGTGCCCGAGCACCTGATGCAGGACTTGCGGAAGGGCCGCGTGCTCGTGACGAACTGGCATGTCTTCGAGCCGCATTTGGTGCAGATGGGCGGCGTCTCGGCGAAGGTCAGCAGGGCCGGCGTGCTCCGCCGCACAAGGGAACACATCCACATTGGCCAGAAGACCACGACCGCCAGGGGCAAGCGGTACCTGACGAACGACGACTACCTGCGCCAGGTCGCCAACGGCATGTTGACGGTACTCGACGAGGCCACCGACCGTGATGGCAATCTCACGCATGCCTACGTCGAGGCGGAGCGCTTCGTCGAAAGCGACGCCGCGCTGGTGCGGCGGGTGCTCGGCATCGACGCCAAGAAGAACCTGCTGGTCTTCAACGACGAAGCGCACCATGCCTACCGCATCCGACGCGACGAGCCCGACCCGAACGAGGCGGACCTGCTCGGCGATGAGGACGATGCCGAGGACTTCTACAAGGAAGCCACGGTGTGGGTCGACGGGCTGGACCGCATTCACAAGCTCCGCGGCATCAATGCCTGCATCGACCTCTCGGCCACGCCCTACTTCCTGGGGCGCGTGGGCCAGGACGCCAACCGGCCGTTCCCGTGGGTCGTCAGCGACTTCTCCCTGACGGATGCGATCGAGTCCGGGCTGGTCAAGATCCCCCAGCTCGCCGTGCGCGACAGCACCGGCGCCGAGATTCCCGGCTACTTCAACGTCTGGCGATGGATCAAACCGCAGCTGACGCCCGCCGAACGCGGCGGCGCGCGCGGTTCGCCGCGTCCCGAGGCCATCCTCAAGTACGCCAACACGCCGATTGCCATGCTCGCCGGGCTATGGGACGAGCTGCGCACGGCCTGGGAAGCGCAGGCCGAGGACTCGCGCCCGCCCGTCTTCATCGCGGTCGCCACCAACACCGCCATTGCCAAGGCACTCTACGAGTGGCTCGCCAACAACGCGCCGCCAGACGGGGTACCGCGGCATCGCATCGCGGCGTTCCTCAACACCCCCGACCGCATCAACACGATCCGTGTCGACTCGAAGGTCGTGCACGAGACGGATACCGGGCATGCCAAGTCCGACGAGGCCGCCTGGCTACGCTTCACACTCGACACGGTGGGCCGCACCGAGTGGCCGCGCGATTCACAGAGCCGGCCGGTGTACCCGGAGGAGTTCGAGGCGCTGGCGGCCAAGCGCAAGGCCCCGCTCCACCCTCCGGGTCGCGATGTACGGTGCATCGTGTCGGTGGGCATGCTCACGGAAGGGTGGGACTGCAACACCGTCACGCACATCGTGGGTCTGCGACCGTTCATGTCGCAGTTGCTGTGCGAGCAGGTCGTTGGTCGGGGCCTCCGGCGCCGCACCTACGAGCTCGGCGACGACGGGCGCATGACCGAGGAGGTCGCCAAGGTGTTCGGGGTGCCCTTCAGGGTCGTGCCGTTCAAGTCGAATCCGACGGCCGCGCCGACACCGCAGAAGCCGCGGCACCATGTCTTCGCGATGCCCGGCCGCCAGCACCTCGAGATCCATTACCCGCGCGTGCAGGGCTACCGGCAGGCCATCAGGAACCGCGTGACGGTCGACTGGAAGAACATCGCGCCGCTGTTCCTCGACCCGCTCAAGATCCCGCCCGCCGTGCAGATGAAGGCCTCGCTGCCCACCAATACCGGACGCCCGTCGTTGACCGGCCCTGGCAGCCTTGAAGACGTCACGCTCAACCCGTATCGGTCTGGCACGCGGGTGCAGGCGCTGGTCTTCGAGATGGCGGCGGCCCTGACCAAGAGCTACGTGGAGAGCGGCCAGTGCGAGGCGCCGGCCCACGCGCTCTTTCCGCAGATTGCCAAGATCGTCCAGCAGTACTTCGACACGAAGGTCATTCCGGTGGCCCCGGCCGAGAAGGTCGACGCCTACCTGTCGCCCTACTACGGCTGGGCCATCGAACGCCTGTCCGAGGCGATCACGCCAGACGTCGATGCGGGCGAAGCACCGGAAGTCCCGGTGTTCGAGTCGTCGCGCGGACCAGGCTCAACCGCCGACGTGGACTACTGGACGAGCAAAGACGTGCGCGAGGTGCTCAGGAGCCACTTGAACTACGTCGTTGCGGACACGAAGGTCTGGGAGCAGTCTGCCGCCTTCATCCTGGATACGCACCCGTTGGTCGAGGCCTTCGTGAAGAACGCGGGCTTGGGTTTTGCGATTCCCTACCTGCACAACGGCCAGCCGCACGACTATCTGCCAGACTTCGTGGTGCGTTTGAGTTCGTCGCCGTCGGCCCACGTCATCATCGAGACGAAGGGATTCGACGAGCTGGCCGACGTCAAGGCGGCCGCCGCCGAGCGCTGGGTCGCGGCTGTGAATGCCGACGGCCGGCACGGCGTATGGCGCTACGCCATGGCCCGCTCCGTCGGCGCCGTTGGCGAGATTCTCGACGCCAGCTGACGCCGTCAAGAAGCCGCCAGTTGCCGTTGGCGATCGTCTTCTCGATCGGCGAGGGCGGCACGCCGTTGGGCTACTTCGTGAGGACGCGGCCCGGACGTTCCGTGGCGGGGGCCGTGCCCGTCCAGACGAGCCCGCCGTTGACCCACACCTTCGCAATGCCGGTCGAGAGCGCGCGCGGCTGTTCGAAGGTGGAATGGTCGGCCACGGTCGCCGGGTCGAGGAGCACCAGGTCGGCCTTCATGCCGGGCGCGAGCGTGCCGCGATCCTTGAGGCCGAGGCGGGCCGCCGGCATCGACGTCATCTTGCGAATGGCCTCGGGCAGCGTCAGCCACTGCTTCTCGCGCACGTAGAGGGCGAGCACTCGGGGGAAGGTGCCGGCGCCGCGCGGATGGCTGTTGGCGATGCCGCCGTCGCTGGCCACCATCACCCAGGGCTGCTGGTAGAACGTGCGCAGGTCGGCCTCGATCATGGCGTGGCCGATCATGCCGGCACCCTCGTCCTTGGCGAACCGCACGTAGGCTTCGACGTCGGATATCTTCTCGGCACGGGCCATCGCATCGAGCCGTTGGCCCACGTACTGGGGATACGCCGCCCAGCGCGTGATCTGCACGTTCTTGGCGCCACCGATATCGTCGAGCCCGCGCTTGACACTCTCCGGATCGTCGTAGCGCTTGTTGGGTACGAGCACGCGCGGAGTCGACTGCCACGCCAGGTACGGATACGCGTCGGCCGTCACGTCGACGCCCCGTGCTCTGGCCGCCTCAACCAGCGCCACGACCTCGTTGGCCTTGCCCCAGACACCCACCGTGCCGAGCTTGATGTGGGTGATCTGGACGGGGAGCTTGGCGCGCTCGCCGATGGCGATGGCTTCCTTCACGGCGTCCATCGTGAGATCGGCCTCATCGCGGATGTGCGAGATGTAGAAGCCGCCTCTGGCGCCGGTGGCGCGCGCCAGCTCGACCACCTCTTCGATATCGGAATAGCTCCCGACCTCGTACTCGAGGCCCGACGACAGGCCGAAGGCGCCTGCCGACATCGCCTGATCGACGAGCGTCCGCATGCGGGCGTTCTCGGCGGTGCGCGCGCGGCGCTTGTAGTCGGCGCCCATGACCTGCTGGCGGATGGTCGCGTGCCCGGCCAGCACCACGACGTTCACGGCCGGCGGATTCGCGCGCAGGCGCTCCAGATAGCCGTCCAGGGGCCACGGCGAGCTGCCGTCCTGCCCGACAGCCAGCGTCGTGATGCCCTGGGACACCTGCGTCGTCGAGGCCGGCTCACTCAGCAGGCCGTCGGTCGAGTGATTGTGAATGTCGATGAACCCGGGCGCGAGCACCAGACCGGCGCCATCGACCACGAGCTCACCCGGGCGCGGCGTCACCTCGCCTACGGCGGCGATCGTGTCGCCCTCGACGCGGACGGAGCCACCGCGCAGGACACCGCCGCTGCCGTCGGCGAGCTGCGCGCCGGTGATGACGAACGAGCGCGTTTGCGACGACGCGGCGTGGCTGGCCAGCAGGAGCAGCAGCACACCAAGCGAACGAACCAGCCGGAAGCGGACCATGTCGAGCAGTATATGCGGCGCGCCAGCGTGGACGATGCGCGATCAGCCGGAGCCCTGCTATGCTGACGACAGCACCGGTTCACCGGTGTTGCACCCCTCCCCCTGGAGAGGCCTGCATGCGACTTCGTTCTCTGGCCCGTCGAATCGGACTGGGCTTCGCCTTCCTTCTCGCCGCGGCCGCTTCAGCGTCGTCGGCCACGCTGCCGCCCGGCTTCACCGAATCGGTCGTCGCCTCCAACCTGCAGTTGCCGACCGCCATGCAGTTCGCCCCCGACGGGCGGTTGTTCGTGCTCGAACAAGCCGGGCGGGTGCGGGTGGTCAAGGACGGAGCGCTGCTGGCAACGCCGTTCCTGACCCTTCAGGTCGATGACAACGGCGAGCGCGGTCTGCTGGGCATCGCGTTCGACCCGGACTTCGCCATCAACCAGTGGGTCTACCTCTACTACACGGTGCCGGCCCCCTCGCTCCACAACCGGGTCATTCGCGTGACCGCGAGTGGCGACATCGCCTCGGCCGGGGAACCCGTGACCATCCTGGACCTCGACCCGTTGTTCACGTCGCTGTATCACAACGGCGGAGCGATGGCGTTCGGACCGGATGGCAAGCTCTATATTGGCGTCGGCGAGAATGTGATGCCGCAACTGTCGCAGGACATGACGAGCCGCTTCGGCAAGATGCTGCGCATCAACGCCGATGGCTCGATTCCCACCGACAACCCGTTCTACGGCTCCGCCGCCGGCGCCAACCGCGCCATCTGGGCGCTCGGCCTGCGCAACCCGAACAACTTCGCCTTCAACCCGGCCGGAACGCCGCCGATGTTCATCAACGACGTCGGCGAACAGTCGTGGGAGGAAGTGAACCTCGGCGTCGCCGGCGCCAACTACGGCTGGCCGGTATCGGAAGGCACGCCGGCGCCGCAGAACCAGAATCCGGCGCATACCTACCCTCGCTACACCTACTTCCACAGTGAAGGCTGCGCCATCGTCGGCGGCGCGTTCTACGTACCGGCTACGCCGACCTTCCCGACGCCGTACAGCCACGCCTACTTCTTCGCCGATTATTGCGGCAGCAGCAACCTCGATCCCACGCCGCCGCGCGGATGGATTCGCTTCATCGACCCGACGGCGGCGCAACCCGTCGCCACGCCGTTCGCCACCGACATCGACGCTCCGGTGGACGTCAAGATCGGCGACGACGGCGCGCTCTACTACCTGGCACGCGGCGCCTCGGCCGCGTATCGTGTGCAATACGGCAGCTCGGCGCCAGGCATCATCACCCATCCGGCCGACCAGACGGCGGGCCCCGGCCAGGTTGCGACCTTCTCGGTGACGGCCAGCGGCACTGGCCTCTCCTATCAATGGCAGCGCGACCGGGCCGATGTCCCGGACGCCACGGCCGCCAGCTTTTCGTTGACGGCACAGGCCGGCGACGACGGCGCCCGTTTCCGCGTGCGGGTCTCCAACGGCGGCGGCGACGTCATCAGCAACGAGGCGCTGCTGACGGTGTCGGCCAATCAGGCCCCGGTCGCAACGATGACCCTGCCGGTGGCCGGGACGAGTTACGGCGGCGGGCAGACCATCGCCTACGCCGCCATCGCCACCGACGTCGAGGATGGCCCGCTCGACGGGAGCGCCTTCACCTGGCAGGTCGATTTCCACCACGACGCCCACATCCACCCGTTCCTGCCCCCGACCAGCGGCGAGCAGGGCGGCACGTTCGTCATTCCGAGCACCGGTCACACGGCCACCGACGTCTGGTATCGCATCCACCTGACGGTGCGCGACAGCAACGGCGCGACGGACTCGATATATCGCGACGTAGTCCCTCGGGTCGTCGCGCTCACGGTGACGACCCTCCCCCCCGGCCGGCCCCTGCTGGTCGATTCTCAGCCGGTCATGGCGCCGCACTCTTTCACGAGCGTCGAAGGCGTCGTGCACAACATCGAGGCGCAGAACCACTCGGCCGGCGCAGTGACCTACACCTTCACCGGTTGGTCCGACGGTGGCGAAGCGCGTCACGACATCGTGACCCCCGCGGTCGATGCCACCTACACCGCCAGTTTCGACGCCGGCGGGTTGACGGCGCCGACGGCGTTCACACTGGCGGCCAACGGCGCCACCCTCGTCGCCTCGTGGAGCCGTGTCGGTGGCGCCACCTCCTATCAGCTCGAAGTCGGCACCGCCACCGGACTGGCCAACCTGCTGAACATCGACGTCGGAGACGTCGGCCTCATCCAGGGCGTGGTGCCGGCCGGCACCTACTTCGGCCGCGTCCGCGCCGTCCATCCGGGCGGCACCAGCGCCCCCTCACCGGAAGGCACGGAACGGGTGACCACGACGGCCGAGTGCCTGACCGCGCCGCCGGTCCCCGCCAACTACGTGGCTAGAGCGGGGGGGCTCTTGGCGGCGCTGACGTGGGCGGCCTCCCCAGCCGCCACGCACTACCTTCTTGAAGTCGGATCGGCGAGCGGCCTGGCCGACCTGGCCGTCAGCACCCTGGGCAGCGCGACCACCTTCACCGCGACGGCGCCAGCCGGCAGCTACTTCACACGAGTGCGGGCGGTGAATGCGTGCGGCGCCAGTGCGCCGACGCCTGAGAGGGCGATCGTGCTGGGCTGCTCCCCCGACGCCGTGGTTCCTACCGGACTGAGCGTGTCGACGGCAGACGGAATCGTCACGTTCAACTGGCAGGCGCCACTCGGTGCCACGGCCTACCGGTTGCTTGTGGGCTCGGCGCCTGGCGCCACCGACGTGCTCGACGCCGCGCTCGACGGGGCGACCTCGCTGCTGGTGAGTCTGGCCGGCGTCCCACCCGGCACCTACTACGTGCGCGTGGCGGCAGTGAGCGCCTGCGGTGTCGGGACGCCTTCCAACCAGGTGCCGCTCACCGTGCCCTGAGCCGTCCGGTGCGGATGCGGGGCCGGCCGGCGCAGTGGCGTGCATCGCCGCGCCGACTGTGGCGTCGGGCCCCGATGGCCGATTGTTGCTGGAGAGCGAACCTCCATGGACGACCTGCGCGTACCCATCAACAGCCTGCCCGTCGAAATCCTGTGCGCCGACGGGCGCGCGATGCTCGGCGACATCTTCCTGCCAGCGCACTCGTCGCTGCAGGCCGGGCCGATGCGGCCCGAGGAATGGACCGAGGGCGCGCATCCGTTCTTTCCGTTCCGGCTATTCGAGGCGCGCACGCTCGCGATCCTGAATCGCCGCGAGGTCGTGGCGGTCACGGTGCCGGCCGCATCCAACTCGTCGACCGGCGATGCCTGCCCCGACGTTCCCGTCGTGCGCCTGGCTGTCGAGGCCGGGGGCACGCGGTTCGAAGGCGATGTGCTGGTCGACATGCCACCCGGCCATCAGCGGGTGGCCGACTGGCTCAACGCCCCGGCGGCCTTCATCACCGTGCGGGCCGGGTCCGCACATCACCTCATCCAGAAGCGGCACGTGACGCGTGTCGTCGAACTCTGCAGATTGTCGTCATGACGCCATCGAGCACACCCGTCACGCCAGGAACCGCCGCCATGGACGCGCTGCTCAGCGCCATGGTGCAGATGAAGGCCTCAGACCTGCATCTCTCGGCCGGCAACGCACCCACGGTGCGCCACGACGGCGAGATGATGCCGGTGCCAGGGTGCGGAATCCTGTCGGCCGCCGACACCGAACGCCTGCTGCTCTCGATTGCCACCCCGCGGGCGCGCGAGGAGTTCGCCCGCCGCCACGACGCCGACTTCGCCTACGAGATTCCCGGCGTGGGTCGCTTCCGCGGCAACCTGTTCATGGACCGCAAGGGCCCGGGCGGGGTCTTCCGCATCATTCCCACGGGCATCCTGAGTGCCGAGACCCTGGGCCTCTCCCAGGAAGTGCTGGACCTGTGCCGCCTGCCGAAGGGCCTCGTCCTGGTCACCGGTCCAACCGGCTCCGGCAAGTCGACGACGCTTGCGGCGCTCGTCGACTACGTCAACCGCACGCGCCCCGACCACATCATCACCATCGAAGATCCGCTCGAGTTCGTGCACGAGAACAAGCAGTGCCTGGTGAATCAACGCCAGGTCGGCGAGCACACGGACTCGTTCAAGGACGCGCTGCGGGCCGCACTGCGTGAAGATCCTGACGTGGTGCTGGTCGGCGAGCTGCGCGACCTCGAGACCATGGCGATGGCGATCGAAACCGCCGAGACCGGGCACCTGGTGTTCGGCACGCTCCACACGTCGTCGGCCCACGGCACCATCGACCGCATCATCAATCAGTTCCCCACCGAACGCCAGCAGCAGATCCGCCTGATGCTCGCCGACGGGCTCAAGGGCGTCATCAGCCAGATGCTGTGCAAGAAGATCGGCGGCGGCCGGGTGCCGGCTCTGGAGATCATGATTGCGTCGCCCTCGATCTCGAACCTCATTCGCGAGGGCAAGACGTTCCAGATTCCGTCGATCATGCAATCGGGCAAGCGTTTCGGCATGTGCATGATGAACGACAGCTTCGTCGACCTGGTGAAGAAGCAGGTCGTCAAGGCGGAAGACGCCTACGCCAAGGCCGTCGACAAGGCGGGCCTGCTGGCGCAGTTCAAGCGCAACGGCGTCGACACCTCGTGGGCGCCGAAGGAGCTGCCCGCGCCCGGACTCGCGCAGTCGGCCTAACCGAGAGGAACCGCCTCGGCGGCGCAGCCGACTATCGCGGCGCCCGCACGACGAGCTGGACGTCCACGCGCGAGATGCCGGGTGAGATCCCGACGTGGGCGGGAACGATAGGAAACACTAGTAGGGTCCGCGGGTGACGGACTCAGCGTTATCCGCCCCTGGCCCCCCAACCCCACGGCAGATGTCCTCCTTGGCACGGCAGGCTCCTTGGCACACGCCTATTGACCACCTCTGAGGCCACGTTGCGGGCGCTGGCGTCCGGCCCACGCCCACGCGCCGCGCCGGACCAGGGCCTGCTACAATCCCTCTAGGGCCATGCAGATCACGGTCGACATTCCGCAGCCACTCTCTGGGCAGTCCACGACGGACCTGGCCGCACGCGCCCGGTTGCTGCTCGTGGTGGATGAAGTGCGAGCAGAGCGCTTGACGCGGTCCGCGGCGGCACACGCCCTCGGCATGACCCTCGACGAGTTCTTGATCGAAGCGGGCCCGCATGGACTCTTCGCCATCGACTACGACATCGACGACTTCAAGCGCGAGCTGGCAGCCATCGCGCCGGCCCAGCGGTGATCGAGCACGCCGCCTGTCGTGGTCGTCGTCGCTGACGCCTCGCCGCTCATCTACCTCTCGCGTGCTGGGGTCCTCGAACTACTGAAAGCCCTCTTCGGGGAGGTCGTGGTCCCGCAAGCGGTCTGGGTAGAAGTCGTCGACCAGCGCCCGTCCACTCCCGGTCTCGATGCCTTGACGAACGCTCGATGGATTCGCGTCGTCGACAGCGAGGCGCCCACGACCGATCTGGGCTTGGACCCGGGAAAAACTGCGGCCATCCTGCTCGCAGAGGGGCTCCACGCGGAACTGCTCCTCATTGACGAACGCATGGGACGTCGAGTCGCCGAGGCGCGCGGTCTGGCGGTGCGCGGCACGCTTGGCGTCCTCGTGCAGGCGAGGCGGACTGGTGCCCTTCCCGCGTTGCGACCCGTCCTCGAGCAACTGGTAGGCGACGGTTTTCGGATCTCGCCAGCGCTGCTCCGGGAGGCCTTGGCGGCGGTGGGTGAGCACAACGACACCGGCGCGTAGTTCCGAACCTCTGATTCCCGGCGGGGGAGGCCGCCACACCTTAGGTTAGTTAGAGGCCCCGCCCCAGCGGTCCGTCGATCTGGTTGTCGCCACGGCCATCACCAGCCCTGCTTCCGCAAGTCCGTCGACCAGACCAGACGGTGTCCCCGGGTGACGGACTCAGTGTTATCCGACCCTGCCCCCCACCCCACGGCCTCGCCGACGCGTCGAACCGCCACTCAGTCAGCGCGGCGGCGACTCCAGACCTGCGGCGTCGCGGTCGAAGCGCAAGTGCCACACGCGGCCTAGATAGACGGCAAAGCCGTCGATCCGATTCGCCGCGTCTCGAGTAAATTGCACGACGCCGTCCGCCGTGTCGAAGGCGTCGCGGTCGGCCGGCTTCAGCACGCGAGGCGAACCGCCGTGACGCCGCAGTTCCAGCGTGCCACCGCGCACAGACACCGTGTACGACGCCTCGAGCTCACCGGAGGTGTAGCGCCCGACATACTCGGCCAGCGCCTCGACGAGCGGCACCACGCGTTCAACTTTGACCCACGTCGTGGCATGGGTGTTCCCGGGTGTTTCGACCAGTCGTGTCGGGACACCGGCCGCAGCCGGTTCGAACACGAACGTCGCTCGCCCCGGCGTCACGAAGTGCGTCGCTGTGATCGGCACGAGCTTCGGACCGGTGTCCTGCCGCAGGTGGAGGCCGTCCGGCGCCAGCACGATCTCGAGCAAGGCGCCACTTACAGGGTCGCGGTAGAGCCCAGCACGATCTCGCAGCACGTCGTCGGCCACCGCTGCAGTGGCACGCGCCGTCTCCTGGCGCAGGCGATGGGCAAGCAACAGCTCGGCCACCTCGTGCGCCATCGCCCCAGGATTGGTGCCCGTCGTGTTGCAGAGCACGGCCACCGAGACCCGCGCCTCTGGAAATCGAGCGAGGAACGTCTGGTAGCCCGCCGTGGAGCCGCCATGACTCACTTCCCGCAGCCCCTTGTAGGTCGTCACGGTCAGCCCGCGGGCGTACTCGTTCTCGAACCCGTCGTTCAGTCGACCGCGGGTCTCGAGCCAGTCGACCAGGGCTCGCCCGCCTACCCGCGGATTGTCGAGATTGGCGTTCCACTTGAGCAGATCGCCGACCGTGGTCAGCAGGCCACCGTTGCCGGTCACGTTGGTGATCGACATCAGCGTCTCGAAGTCTCCGTCGCGGGTCCGGCGATACGCGGTCGTGCGACCGGGCACCACCTGGCGGTGGTCCTCTCGCCAGCGCGTCGACGTCATGCCCAGCGGCTTGAACAGACGCTCCTCAGAGAACGCCTGAAACGACGTCCCGGAAATGCGCGAGACGATGACGCCGAGTAGTGTGAAGGCTGTGTTGTTGTAGAGATAGTGCTCACCCGGTGCGAAGTTGGGCCGGCGCTGTCGACTCGTGAGATCGAGGATCTCGTCGATGGTGTGGACGGCCTCGGTCGGCGGACGCCCGGCCATCGACAGCAGCGGCCATTGCTCCCGGAGGCCGCTGGTGTGCGTGAGCAGGTGCTGAATGGTCACGTCTGACGCGAACGCCGGCAGCTCCGGCACGTACGTCCGCACCCGGTCCGTCACCGCGAGCTTGCCGTCGAGGACGAGCAGGCCAATGGCCGCCGCGGTGAACTGCTTGGCGACCGACCCCGACTCGAAGATGCTGGTCGGCGTGATTGGCACGTTGAACTCGAGGTTCGCCAACCCGTAGGCCTTCGCGATGTCCGGCATATCCGGCCGGCTCGCACCGACCGCACATCCCGGGCTGCCGGGCTGTGCCCACTGGCCGAAGATCGCGTCGATTCGCTGTGACACGTCCGGAGCGGCCACCGCTGATTGCGCGGCGGCCTCCAGCGACGACATCGCAATGGCCATGACGGCCACCATGGCCTGGAACGACTTCGGTGAACGGAGCATCGCCACCCTCCCTGAGTGCCTTACCTAGCGCGCGGCACAACGGATATTAGTCCCCAGGGAGTATTCCCTGGTGCTGGCGGCCCCGAGGTCTGGGCAGTCAGTGGGCGGCGAGCGCCGTGAGATCGGACACGCGAGGCGGTTCACGGCGCCGCCGGTCGAGAACGAGAGATCGAGGGTGTCGGCCGCGCCGATCGCGACGGGGCTGGCGGGCGGCAGGGCATGCGTGACCGTCGCGACGGTCAGTCCCCCACTGGTCGTGGAAGCCAGCGTGGTCGTAACGAGCTGGGTTGGCTGGAGTGTCCTGCGGAGCAAGCTCACCGTGTATTGACGCTACGAACACGCCCTGGAACAAATCGGAGCCCCGCGGTCGGGGGACTAGCTGGTGCCGTGCGCCCGGCGGGCAGCGAGGGCGAACGCATCGAAGTACTTCTGGAGCGACGCCCCGGTTGAGCCGTACTCGTTGGCCCCCGCGAGGAAATCGACCACCACTTCGCGCGCTCGCGCGATTTCGCGGAGACGTGCAACCGACCGCCGATGCCGCGGGTCATCCAGCATCAAGTCGAACAACTCGAGCCCGCGGTACAGAGCGGCCTGGGCGGTTTCGGGATTCTTCGTCGACCAACGGATGGCGCGGCTGATCTCGCTCCCAACATGGCCGAATTGCTCGGCCAGCGACAGATCGTGCCAGCGACCGCCAGCGGCGTCACGATGTTGCCAATCGGTCATCCACGCACCAGCCGAGCAATGAGAGCGGCGATGGCCACTCGGGTGCCACAGGGTCGTCGACGCCCCGCGACCGATTACCGAAGGACGGTCGAAGGTTGATCCCCCACAACTCGGCTTGCTTCGACCCGTCGGCCAGCAGGCTCGCCTCCTGGTCGGCATGCAGGTCGGCGTCGAGCAGCAGAATGCCGCGTTCGGGATCGACAACGCCCTTGATCATGCCGCCGAACCGTTCCGCCGCGAGCGTCCGGATCTCGTCGAGGGATATCGGGTGCGACTCGGTCACTCGTCTCATTGTCGTAACAGACACGCATTCGATCCGCACCTTCGCAAAAGGGCGCGGTGCTGCCTCACCTCACCCACCGCCGGGATCTGCTTCAGCTCTTCCGTTCGCTTGAGGACAACGCGTAGCTCACCGACGCGGCCCGACTACTTCGGCGCGCGCACCACCAGGGCCCGGCCGTGCCAGGCAGCGGGGTCGACGTTACGCGTCCAAACCGGCACCCGACGCCCTCCGCGAGGCACGATGAGCTGAACGTCCACGCGCGAAACGCCAGCAGGAATCCCGACATGGATGGGCATGTCGTTCTGGGCGTCGTAGCCGGATCCGGCATCGACCAGGCGCGCGCCGACCAGCCGCGTGGTGCCGGCCGCGAAAACGCGGACCTCGGTACCGGCCAGCGTGGCCCGGCCGGCGGCGTCGAGCACGCGCACATGCAGCCCGCGGCGGGCATCAGCGGCCGGAAGGTCGTTGCGGATCACGAGGTGCGTGCCGTCGCGACGGGAACCGGTGAGCGCCAGGTCGAGATCGCCGTCGCCATCGACGTCGGCCCACTGCACTCCGTGGTCGGCCTGCTGCAGACGGATGATGGGCGGCGTCACGTCCACGAAGGCCGTCCCGGTATTGTGCAGCAGCGAGTCCTGCCAGCTGATGCCACCGGTGACGGTGCCGTTCACGTAGAGATCCAGCCGGCCGTCGTGATCGATATCGGCCGGTGCGCAGGCGTCGTAGCGCGAGTCGATCGCCAGCCCCCACTGGGCGGCCCGATCGTCGAATTGCCCTCGGCCACGATTGCTGAAGAACCCGAGCGGCCCGTAGTTGGCGGCGATGAGATCGAAGTGGCCGTCGCTGTCGAGGTCGGCGGCGCACAGGCGCACCGTGCCGCGGCCCGGATGCTTCGGCGGCCGGCCGCCCCAGGCCACGCCCGCCGCCTCCGCGACGTCGACGAAGCGGCCGTCGGTGTTCACGAAGAGGCCGTTGACATCGCCGTCCATGTTGGCCACGGCCACGTCGAGGTCGCCGTCCTCGTCGGCGTCGAACCAGACGGCGCCCACGCTCTTGCGCGGGTCGGCCAGCCCGAGCGCCAGCGCCACGTCGGTGAAGGCGCCACCGTCGTTCCGGAAGAGCGCGTTGGCGCGATCGCGAAAGGCGACGAAGAGATCGAGGTCGCAGTCGCCGTCCACATCGATCCACACCGGTTGACGCACGGCACCACCAGCCACCGCCAGGCCGGCCGCGGCCGTCGCGTCGGTGAAGACGCCGCGGTCGTTCCGGTACAGGCGCAGCACCGAGCCGCCCGGTGACGGCGTGAAGCCGACAAGCAGGTCGGGATCGCCATCTGCGTCCATGTCGCCCCAGGCCGCGGCGCGCGTCGCCCGGCGGTCGGCTACGCCGCTGGCAGCGGCGACGTCAGTAAAGACTCCGGCGTCGTTGCGGTAGAGTCGATTCGGCTGGCCATCGAAGCCGACGAAGAGGTCGAGATCCCCATCACCCTCGATGTCGGCGAAGGCGTTGACGAAACTCGCGCCCGCAGCGAAGAGGTCAGGCTGCAGCGGCGTGAACGACAGCGGCGTCGGCGCCACGGCGGTCGCCGCCGCGAACCCGACCGAGACCGTCAGCACCCAGGGCTTCAGCATGGCGCATGGTAACTCGGCTACCATCTCTCGGATGCCCACCGCGCTGCCTGTTGGCGCCCTCGTGGCCCTCGCCGTGCTCACCCTGGGCGCGCAGTCACGCCCTGCGGGCCCGGTGCCGCTTCGGACGATGCGGGTCGACTACTTCCACACCGGCAACACCACCGAGGAGCTCTTCGCGCTGGACCGCGTGGTGGTCGAGCCGGCGCCGTGGCCCGGCCCGCGCGATCGGGCCGGCGACGTGCTGCGCTACGGCGCCTACGGCTTCGACGTCACCGACGCCGCTTCCGGCCGCCTGCTCTACTCGCGCGGCTTCGGCTCGATCTACGACGAGTGGGTGACGACCGAAGAGGCGGCCACGTCGAGCCGCACGTTCCACGAGTCGCTGCGCTTCCCGCTGCCGGCATCACCGGTGGTGGTGGGCGTCAGAAAGCGCGGGGCCAAAGACTCGTGGACCACGGTGTGGGAGACGCGCGTCGATCCCGCCGGCATGTTCGTTGACACGGCGGCCCCGGAACCGCATCCGGGCGGCGTGATGGAGATCGAACGCCACGGCGATTCGGCGACGCAGGTCGACCTGCTGCTACTCGGCGACGGCTACACCACGGCCGAACGGGGCAAGTTCCGCGCCGACGCCCAGCGGCTCGTGGACGTGTTGTTCGCCACCTCGCCCTTCAAGGAGCGGCGCCAGGATTTCAACGTGTGGGGCCTGGTGCCGCCGGCACGGGAATCTGGCATCTCGCGTCCCTCGCTCGGCCAGCACCGCGCCAACCCCGTGGGCTCGACCTACGATGCGTTCGGGTCTGAGCGCTACGTCCTGACATTCGACAACCGCGCGTTCCGTCAGATCGTCTCCTACGCGCCCTACGACGTCGTCGAGATCGTGGTCAACGGCCGCACCTACGGCGGCGGCGGCATCTACAACCTCTACAGCACGGTCGCCGCCGACAACGCCTTTGCGCCCTATGTCTTCGTCCACGAGTTCGGGCATCACTTCGCCGCGCTCGCCGACGAGTACTACACGTCGCCGGTGGCCTACCTGCCGGCCCCGACGCGCGAGGAGCCGTGGGAGCCGAACGTCACCGCCCTGCTCGACCCCGCCACACTCAAGTGGAAGGACCTCGTGCGGCCCTCGACGCCACTGCCGACGCCGTGGGAGAAGGACGCCTACGAGACCCGCGCGAGAGAGACGCAGGCGACGCGGTCGGAGCTCAGGAAGCAGCAGCGGCCGGAGGCCGAGATGGAGGCGCTCTTCGCGCGCGAGCGGCGGCAGGACGACCAGCAGTTCGCCGCCGAGCGCTTCGCCGGCAGGACCGGCGCCTTCGAGGGCGCCCGCTACGAGGCACGCGGCTACTATCGGCCGGCCCCCAACTGCATCATGTTCACCAGAACCGACTACTTCTGCGACGTCTGCCGGCGAGCCCTGAACGCCGTCATCGACACCTACGTGCAGTAGGTGGTTGCGCCTTCCGCCGGGAGCCTTCGTGACCCCTGAACAGAAACGCCGCCTGCGCTTCGATAGCCGCGCCGTCTACTACCCGCCAGACCAAACGACCCGCGCCCTGACGGCGCCGATCGTCATGGGATCGGCCTTCCAGTACGACGCCGAGATCTACCAGCGCGTCGTCGACGGCGAGCGGAAGGCGGTGAACATCTACGGCCGCTGCGGCAATCCCTCCGAGTACCAGTTCGAAGAACAGATGATGGCCATCGAGGGCGCCGATGCGTGCCTGGCGACGGCCTCCGGGATGGCCGCCGTCTCGGTCGCCCTCTTCGGGTTGCTCAAGCAGGGCGACCACATCGTCTGCGACTGGACGACCTACAGCTCAACCCATGAGCTGCTCGACCACCGGCTGACCGACTACGGCATCACGACGACCTTCGTCGACACGGCCAACCTGGAAGCCGTGGCCGCGGCGATCCGCCCGAACACGAAGGTGCTCTACTTCGAGACCATCGCCAACCCGTCGATGAAGGTGGTGGACGTGCCGGCGCTGGTGGCGCTGGCGCACGACCGTGGACTGATACTGGTGTGCGACAACACTTTCGCCAGTCCCTACGTGATGCGGCCGCTCGAATGGGGCGTCGATCTCGTCGTCGAGAGCTGTTCGAAGTTCATCGGCGGGCACAGCGACGTCATCGGCGGCGCCATCGCCATGAAGTCGTCCCTCCTGCCGGCCGACTTCCTGGAGCAGATCCGCTGGGACACGATGGTGAAGTGGGGGGCGCCGCTGGCGCCGTTCAACGCCTGGCTGCTCCTACGTGGCATCCAGACGCTGGCCGTGCGGGTCGAACGTCAGTGTCAGACGGCGCTGGCGCTGGCGCGCCACCTCGAGGGACATGGTCGCGTGACCCGCGTCTGGTATCCGGGCCTGGCGTCACATCCCCAGCACGCCGTGGCCGCGCGGCAGATGCCGTCGTTCGGTGCGATGCTGACCTTCGACGTGGGCAGCGGCGCGGCGGCACTCGCCGTCGTCGACCACTTGCGGCTGGCCTGTTTCGCGGCCAGCCTGGGCGGCACCAGAACCATCACGCAGATTCCGGCCACCATGGCCTTTCTCGACATCCCCGAGGCCGAACGCGTGCAGATGGGGATCCACCAAGGCATGGTGCGTGTCTCGGCCGGGCTCGAACACGTGGACGACCTCATCGCCGACTTCGATGCGGCCCTGACCCACGCCTAGCGCCCTCTGCCTCCATGCAACTCAAGCGGTCGCTCACCTTCTGGGACGTCTTCGCGCTCGCGCTCGGTCAGATCATCGGCTCGGGCATCATGGTGCTGGTCGGCATCGCCATCGACTTCACCGGCTTCGCGATTCCCTACGCCTTCCTGCTGTCGGCCGTGCTCTCGACCATCAAGCAGCTGCCGGTGGCCTTCATGGGCTCGGCCATGCCCGCCACCGGCGGCCTCTACACCTACTGCAAGCGCGTGCTCGGGCCGCGCCTGGGGTTCTTCTACCTCGCGATTCTGCTCATCACGCACATCCTCATCGCGCTTTTCGCGCTGGGCTTCGCGCAGTACGCGCTGGCGCTGGTGCCGGCCCTGAACGCCAGGGCCACGGCGCTGGCGGTGCTGGTGGTCTTCTACCTGGTGAACCTCGTGGGCGTCAAGGAGGCCGCGGTCGTCCAGAAGGTGATGATCGTCGTGCTGCTGTGCGGGCTGTCGACGCTGGTCGTGTTCGGCGTCGTCGAGGTGGACTACACACGCTTCACCAACACCCAGGCGCTGCTGCCCAAGGGCTGGTACGGCTTCGGGCTGGCCTGCGTGGTGCTGTCGTTTGCCACCGGCGGCGCACAGTTCGTCTCGGAACTGGGCGGCGAAATGCAACGGCCCGAGCGCGATCTGCCACTGGCGATCCTCGGCGCCACGGGGGTGGCGGCACTCTTCTACACGGTTGTCTCGGTCGTCGCCGTCGGCATCCTGCCGCTCGAGCGCACCGCCGGCCAGTCGCTGGCGGAAGTGGCCAGGGCCGTGCTGCCGCCCCCCGTCTACGTGGCATTCATCGTCGGCGCCGGGATGTTCGCGCTCATGACGAGCATCAACTCGACGTTCACGTGGGCCACCAAGTCGGTGCTCATCGCCTGCGAGGACGGGTGGCTGCCGAAGGGTCTGGCGGCGGTCAATCAGCGCTTCAACACGCCGCACCGGCTGCTCACCTGTCTGCTCGTGCTGGGCGCCGCGCCGGTCGCCGCCGGGTGGGACTTGCGCTACATCATCATGCTCGGCGGCGGCCTGGTGTTCGTCTACGACCTGCTGCCGCTGGTGGCGGCGTTCCTGCTCGCACGCCGGCTTCCTGAGGTGTTCGCCCGGGCGACGATGCCGATGCGCGTAGGAACACTGCAGGCGCTCAGTGTGGCCGGCATCGTCGTGTTGCTCGTCCAGGGGACGCTGTCGTTCTCGGACATCGATCGCACCGGCTGGCTGCTCGTCGTGACCTACATCGCGCTCGTCGCCGCCTACATCCGGTGGCGGGCGCCGCACGTGGACGCCATCGCCAGAGCTAGCTCAGCAGGCGCGCCGTGAGTTCTCGGCCTGGCGCCCGCCTGGCCACCGGGCTCCGGACGGCCTCGTTACTCAAAGGGGGCTTGTTGCCGGCGGCGGGACGAATTGTCTGACCTCCGTGAGCGAAAATCCAATATGTGGGAATAATTCCACGAGTATGTGCGCGGGCAATGCGGCCGCAAACTATTGATTTATAACTGTTTAGCTTAAGCCAACCGGATGGCACGAACTTTCGATGCGCATCAGGCTCTTAGATGGCATCTATTCATTTCGTTGGGAGCACAAACATGAGAACTCGAGCGGGCGCCTTGGTCGCGGCCCTCTGGCTGGCCTGCGCTGGAACCGCGTGGGCGCAGGTGGCCAATACCGGCACGGTCCAGGTCGTCGTCGCCGACTCCGATGGAGGACGCCTGCCTGGCGTCACCGTGTCGGCTGAATCGGCAGACACCATTACCCGCCGCACGGCGGTCACCGACGGACAGGGCGTTGCAACGCTCGAAGCCCTGGCCCCCTCGGCCCGGTACACGATCACGGTGGTCCTGCAGGGCTTCCGCGACCAGGTCCGCGAGCAGATCCTCGTCCGCGCCGGCCAGACCACTTCACTGTCCTTTGCCCTCACGCTCGCGGGCGTGACCGAGACGGTGACGGTCACGGCTGCCACGCCAGTCGTTGACGTGAAGAGCGCCACCAGCGGTCAGGACATCACGCTGCAGCTCACCGAGTCGCTGCCGACCGGCCGTAGCTACCAGAGCTATCTGCAGCTCGTCCCGGGTGTGCTGCCCGACGACCAGACCTCGGGCGGCAATCCCGCCGCGCGGTCGGGCCTCAACTACAGCGACATCGGCGGCAATCTCGGCGTCTCGTCCGACAACGTCTACTACTTCGACGGCATCAACGTCACCGACCCGGTCACGGGCACGTTCGGCGCCAATCTGAACACCGAGATCATCCAGGAACAGAAAGTGACGACGGGCGGCATTCCGGCCGAGTACGTCGGCGCGCCCGGACTGATCTCGAACGTGGTCACGAAGTCGGGCAGCAACACCCTGCACGGCTCGGCCAACTACTTCTTCCAGAACAGCAGCCTGGTCGCCGAGAACAAGAACGGTGCCGCCGAGGAGTTCTCGACCAAGGACAACGGCTACACCTTTGGTGGGCCGATCCTCAAGAACAAGGCGTGGTTCTTCGGCAGCTACCGCTACACCAACCGTCAGGACGACGTCTCCGCGCTCGACACCAACGAGTTCCTGCGCAGCATCGACAACACCCAGCACCAGGGCTTCGCCAAGGGCAGTTGGGCGATCACGCAGGATGACCTCATCAGCGCGACCTACCTCAGCGACCCCACCGAAATCACCGGCCGCCGCGACCGCAACATCACCAACGCCCGCGATCGCAGCAGCGACCAGGGGGGCGCCCGCTACAGCGGCAACTACACGCGTGTGTGGGGCTCGACGTTGGTCGAACTGAGCGCCAACAAGCACAACGGCGAAGTGTCCAGCCTGTCGGCCATTCGCGCCTCCCGCGGCGACATCCTGTTCCAGCGGAGCGATGCCCGCGTGCTCACCGACGAGCAGCAGGGCGGCTTCGGTCGCGACCTCATCGACCAGCGTGACAACAAGACGCTCAAGGGCGCGCTGCAGCATGTCATTCGCAACCACACGGTGAAGGCCGGCGCGGCGTGGAACCGGTCCGACAACTTCCGCGACACCCTCTACGTGGACAGCGCCGGCTACTACTCGCTGTCGCCCCGCTACGCGGGCGGCGGCATCACCGCCAACAACATCGCCGCGGGTGGCTGGTCGAACCTGCAGTTCGACGTGACCAACACCAGCGACTTCAACGGCCTCATCCGCACCATTGACGCCCGGTCGGATCGGGGGCGTTTCTACTCGGCCTACGACGCCAATGGCGACGGCACGATCTCGGCAGCCGAGCTGGGCGCGCTTCTGGTGTTCAATTCGACGGCTGGCAACCCACTCGGCTCCGTAAACTACGACCGCGACTTCCAGGCGCAGACCGGGCCTCAGGAAACCTACTCGACCGGCCTGAGCTTCTACCTGCAGGACGAAGTGACCTTCAAGCGCCTGACGCTCAATCTCGGCGTGCGTACCGAACGCTGGGAGCACTTCGCCACCACCGGCGCCAACATCTACACCTTCGACTGGGCGTTCGCGCCGCGGCTGAGCGCCGCCTACGACGTTCGCGGCGACGGACGGCACAAGGCGTCGGCCTACTGGGGCCGCTACTACGACCCCGTCCGCAACAACATGACCAACTTCGCGGGCACCCTCACCGGGTCGGTGCTCGAGGAACAGGTCTTCATCCCCGCCGTCGGCGAGTACGTGACCTACCGCACGCGTGGCGGCGCCACCCAGCAGGACGCGTTCTTCGCGCCGACGACCAAGACGCCGTATACCGACGACCTGCAGGTCGGCTACGCGGTCGACCTCGGCAACAACATGAGCTTCGACGCGCTCTACTTCAACCGGCGCACGCGCGACATCCTCGAGGATTACGACCTCGAGCTGTACGCCGACCCGAACGGCTATCCAGGCCCGATCGGCGATCCGAAGTCGCTGTATCTGGGACTCGACTACTTCGGCTACGCGGCCAATCCCGGGTCGAACTTCGTCATCGGCACGCTGGCTGGCGGCAAGCGCAACTTCCAGGGCCTCGAGTTCGTGTTCCGGAAGCGCTTCGCCGACCGTTGGCAGTTGCTGACCTCGTACAACTGGAACGACGGCGAGGGCAACACCAACTCGGACTCGAATGCCGACTTCCAGGGCGACGTGATCTACCTCGATCCGCGCGCGCCCAACCAGTTCGGCACGCAGCCCGGTCTGATCAAGAACCTGCTCAAGGGCGGCGGTTCCTACACCTTCGACTTCGGGTTGCAGCTGGGCGGCACCTTCACCTGGAACTCGGGCACGATTGCGAGTCGCTCGTTCCTGTCCTCGAGCCGTAACCTGCCGATGCGGGTCGCTGCCGCAGACGCGTTCGAATTCGCCGGCATCACCACGCGGTGGCTGGCGCCGGACTCGGTGGGTTCGCTCGAGAACCCGTCGTGGGGCCAGGTGGATCTGCGCGCGCAGTACGTGCGCGCGGTCGGGCCGGCCAACGTCGAAGTGTTCGTTGACGTGTTCAACCTCACCAACGCTCAGGGCGCCATCCGCAACCAGGATCTGGTGGCGGGGTCAGGCGGCAAGGCGTTCGGGGACGCGATCCAGTGGGTCAACCCGCGCCGCGCTTTCCTGGGCGCGCGCCTGCGCTTCTAAGCAGCTCCCTCTGCACTCTCGAAAAGGGCCGGTGGTCGCCACCGGCCCTTTTCCCTTGTTGCGCCGCTGTTGGCTGAAGCACCGCGGCTCCCGGCAAGCAGCAGCGCCAGACGAAGACCGGCACACGGCGTTCAGCGACGGGCCGGGCAACTCTTCATCGTTGTCGAGAATGCGCAGCTAGCGCGGCAGACGCGCCGTGAGTTCCCGGCCGAAGCGCGGGACAACGACGATCGAGAGTGGCGCGATTTCCCAGGCTTCGGGCTGCACGACGAGAAAACGCTGGCCATCGGGTGTCACGTCGTAGCGGCCGAGGTCGGTCGCGCTCGCCGTCAGCCCCGGCTCGTCGAAGAGGGCGCGCGGCGTGCCGAACGACGGCATGCCCGCGGGCGCGACGGACACGACCATCAGCCGTGTGCCTTCCACGTAGAAGAGCTCGCGTTCATCCTGGCGCCATCGCGGCGTGCTGCCGCCGGCCACCGAGACCGTCCACTTCTGCTCCTCGCCAGTCATCGCGCGGACGAAGATCTCGCGGCGGCCCGATTCGTTCGACGAGTAGGCCAGGAAGCGGCCGCTCGGCGACCGCGCCGGCGAGACCTGACTGCCGAGGCCGGTGACGACGGGCTCCAGGGTGGCGCGGCCATCGAGCGACAGCCGGTAGATGTCGTCACCGCTCGCGTCCTGGAGGGCGACGAGGGCCTGGCGCCCGTCGGGCTGCACCTCGGGCATGTCGATGAGCTGCGTGCCCGCGGCGGCGATCGGCGACGGCGGCGCACTGCCATCGGCCGGCACGACGTGAATGCCGGCGCCGTTGCGCAAGTTCGCTGAGAAGAGGATGCGGCGGCTGTCGGGCGTCCACGACGGCGTCACCGCCTCGCCTTCGGTCGTCAGCCGATTCCAGGTGCGGCGGCCGAGATCGAAGAGCCACAACGCCGTGTTTCCGGCGTCCTGGATGGTCACCGCCAGGCTGCGCCCGTCTGGCGACAAGCGCCCTCCGCGATAGGCACGCGTTTCGGTCGTGACCGGCGTCGCAACGCCCTCGCGATCCATCCAGACCAGCCGGCGCACGCCCGGACGCGGGAAGCCTGGCACGTAGGCGAGAGCTCCAGACAGGGCGACGTCGGCAAACACACGGCCCGTGGCCGCAAGATCCATGCGCACGTCGCCGAGGACGGGCGCCGCCGGGCCGGTGACGGTGAGGCGGGCGGCGTCGAACGGCAGGGCGTAGAGGCTGCCTGCCTGCCCGTAGAGCAGTGCACCGGCGGTATAGCGCGCGTAGGTCCCGTTGCGCACCAGCGTGCGGCGCTCGCCGGTCATCACGTCGACCATGTCGATGTCACGCTGGTCATCGGTGTTGTCGACCGGCTCGACATTGAAAACGACACCGCGACTGCCCGGCAACACGAGCGGCCACCGATGGCTCGATTCGCCACGGGCGGGGTCGAGCGTCGTGAACGCCGTCGGCGTCCCGCCCGCTGCCGAGACGCGCGACAAGCCACCGCGCACGCCGGCGGCGAAGACGATCGTGCCGTCGCCGCCCCAGCTGGCGCCGCGCGGCTCGGGGGCGTCGCAGATGACGACCGGCTGCCCGCCACTAAGCAGCACTTTCTTGAGCTTGCCGTCGGCGGCGAACCCGAGCCACTGGCCATCGGGCGACAGAAACGGCATATCACCCCCCTCGGCGCCAGCGACGGGTTCGGCCTCGACCCGATCGAGGCGGCGCAGATACAGCTGGCGGCGTCCGTCACGTTCACGCACGAGGAAGACCAGCCGCGTGCCGTCGCTCGACAAGGCAAGCGACTGTCGCACCGCGCCCACGGTATCCACGAGCTGCGTGCCGGAGGGCACGTCGATATTGAGGCGCTCGATCGCCGCCGGCGCCGTCGGGACCACCGTGAGCCGCCAGGCCACCAGGCCGGCCACGAGCGCGCCGGCCGCGAAGACCGCGGCCTCGCGCCACCACATGCGCCGGCCGGCCGCGCCGGCGAGGCTGGTAACAGTCTTGCCCGACGTCACGGGAACGCCGGCGTCCCCGGAGGCCGTCAGCAGGTGCTCGAGTTCGATGCGGGCATCGCCGATGTCACGCAGCCGCTGCCGCGCGTCCTTCTGCAGACACCGGCGCAGCAACCGCTCGACGGCCAGCGGCGTTCCCGGCGGCAGGCGCGTCCAGTCGGGTTCGGTGGCGACCACGGCGGCGAGCACGTCGACCACCGCGGCGCCGGCGAACGGACGCGCACCGGTCAGCATCTCGTAGAGCACCGCGCCGAACGCCCAGATGTCGGCGCGCTTGTCGACCGACAACCCGCGGGCCTGCTCCGGCGGCATGTAGGCGGCGGTGCCGAGCAGGACGCCTTCCCTGGTCGTGAGCTGTGCCAGCGCCGAGTCGCTCGAGGTCGAGGTGCCGGGGTCGGCGGTGGGACTCTCGGAGAACGCCTTCGCCAGGCCGAAATCGAGCACCTTCACCCGGCCGGCCGGTGTCAACTTCACGTTGGCCGGCTTGAGGTCGCGGTGCACGACGCCTTGCTCGTGCGCTTCTTCGAGGGCGTCGGCGATCTGCCGGGCGATGCGCAGGGCCTCGTCGAGCGGGATGGGGCCGCGCAGGAGCCTGGCCGCGAGATCCTCGCCTGGCACGTACTCCATGGCCAGAAAGCGCACGCCGTCCACCTGGTGCAGGCTGAAGATGGCGCCGATGTTGGAGTGATTGAGCGACGCCAGCACCTTGGCTTCGCGTTCGAAGCGCGCCAGGCGCCGCGGATCATCGCCGACACCCGGCGGCAGCACCTTGATGGCCACGTCGCGGCCCAGCGTCTCGTCGAGCGCCCGCCAGACGATGCCCATGCCGCCTTCGCCGATCGGCCCGGTGATGCGATAGTGCAGGAGCGTCTTGCCGGGGCCGGTCACCGACGCGGCGTCGGCGGCCCCGCGGGCGGCCTCCTCCACGACCCGGCCGAGAGCATCATCCGACGAGCGGTCGTGCGTGAGCAGCGACTCCACCTCGTGGAGCAGCGCCTCGTCGCCGGCGCACAGAGCGGCTAGGCGCGCCGGGCGCGCCGCCGGATCGAGGTCGGCCACCGCGTCGAAAATCTCGCGGGTGCGCTGCCAGCGCGGGGGATCGAGGGAAGCCACGCCAGCGGGCATTATCCCACCGCTGGCGACGACGCGGCCGCCGACCGCCTCAGGGCGCCTGGGTGCGCTGCCGCGCGGCGTCGAGGAAGGGGTGCCGATCGCCCTCGCCGCGCAACCCGAGGTAGGTCTCGAAGGACGCTTTGGCCGCCGGACTCTTCAGCCCCTCCTGCGCCAGACCCATGTAGTAGTAGACCGGAACCAGGAGCCGGTAGGTGGGCACGTCGTCGAGGTAGACGGCCGATGCCTCGCCGGCGCGCTTCAGCGCGGCCTCGAATTCGGTGTAGGCCTCGGGGAAGGCGTTCACGCCGAGATAGGCGCGACCGAGGATGACGCGCCCCTGCCAGGTATCGGCGAGTTTCTGCGCCTCGCGGCCGTAGTCGACCGCCTTGCGTGGGTCCTTGCGGGCCAAGGCGAGTTCGGCCAGCACGAGCCGCCCGAAGGCCTGCGGATCGGGCTCGAGGCTCGTCGCCAGCGTGCCGGCCAGGCGTTCGGCCGGACCAGCGGCGCCAGCCGCGGCCAGCACGAGACCGGCGGCGGCGCGCAGGTTGCCTGATTCGACAGCCTCGGCCGCGGCCTCGGCCTCGCGGCGGGCGGCCGCGGGTTGGCCCTGAACGAGGAGCACTTCCGCCAGCGCCACGCGCTTGGTCGCGGCTGGCGTGGCAAAGCCCGCCGCATCGTCGGCCGCGATGCCCGCGGTCAGCGCGGCGACAGCGTCGGTGAAACGCCCTTGTGCCGCGGCCAGATCCGCCAGGCCGATGGCGGCAAACGACGCCCCGGCCGCGCTGGTCTGGCCGAGCGCCTCGTAGGTGGCACGCGCTTGGTCGAAGCGTCCGAGTGCGAGCTGCGAGAGCGCCCGGGCGACGAAGGCCTTGAGGTGGGTGGGGTTCAACTCGTGAACCTCGAGCGACGCCGCGATCGCGTCCTCGAACTGCCCGGCGTACATCGCGTAGAGCGCCACGTTCGATTGCCGCAGCACGTTGTTGGGGAAGATCGCCGCCGCCCGCCGCCCCTGCTCGAGGGCCTGCGCCATGTCGCGCTGGTAGAACGAAGCAAGCGCCAGGTTCGACAGGCCGCTCGTGTCGGCCGGGTAAGCCTTGACGAGCGCGGTGAACTCCTGTGCGGCCAGTTCCGGCTTGCGCGCGAACAAATAGTAGCTGCCGCGCGTGCGGTACTTCTCACGATCGGTCATGCGGTCGAGCCGCGCCAGCGCCAACTCGTAGCTGGCCTCGGCATCGGCGGTGCGGCCGAGGTTGGTGTACTGCGCGGCCAGGCCCGAGTAGGCGCGGCCCAACTCGGGATCGAGGCGCAAGGTCTCCTGATACTGGGTAATCGCGTCTTCGACGCGCCCGGCGATCTGCAGGTCTTGCGCCTTGGCATAGGCCGCCGCGGCTTCGAGGCTGGCCGCCGTGAAGGTCTCCGGCGCCGTGCCCTCGGCCTCACCGACCGTCTCGTCGCCGAGCGCTTCACGCACGTCGCCGGCCAGGCGCCCGACGGCATCGAGCACGCCGTTGCGATCGGCCGCCTCGACCGTCAGCGACGACTCCTCCACCGACTGGTCGTTGCCGGCGCCGAGCAGCCGCGCGGTAATGCGGAACTGCGAGCCGGCCGCCTCAACCGAACCGACCAGCACGCGTGCCACGCCCTCGCGCAAGGCGACGAGCCGCGCCGTCTGCTCGTCGAGGCGGGCGCCAGCCTTGATGCCGGCAGCCACGCGCAGCGCATCGCGACGCGGATACTGCGTGACGAAGCTGGCGCTTTCGATGCCGAGCCCGAGCGCCTGCTCGACGACGCCGTCGAACACCGGGTCGCCGGTCTTGTTCTCGAAGTCGGCAACCAGCACCGACACTGGCGCCTTTTCCACGATGACCGGCGGTGTGATCCACCACCAGACGCCAGAAGCGATGAGGGCCGTCATGACCGTGCTGGCGGCAATCGCCGGCCACCGCGCCCGCGGCACCTCGACAGGGCGCAGATGGCCCTCGTCGGTGAGCGTCGAGAGCGCGTCCTTGAGCGCCGCCGTGTCGGCGTAGCGATCGGTGGGCGCGGGCTGGAGCGCGCGCATGATCACGGCTTCGAGCGCTTCGGGAACGTCCGGGCGCTCGCTGCGCAGCGACGCCGGCGGTGCCGCGAAGCGCGAGCGCAGTTCGTCCATCGCGCTGGCATGACGCTTCTGCCGCTTCCGGCCGAGCAGCATGTCGTAGAGGATGAGCCCGAACGCGTAGATATCGGCGCGAGCGTCGACGACCTGCCCACGCGCCTGCTCGGGCGCCATGAAGGGGATGGTGCCGACAATCGGCCCGCCGTCCTTCGAGCCGCCTTGCGACGACGAGGCGATGCCGAAGTCCATGATGAGCGCCTGGCCGTCCGGCGTCACCATCACGTTCTCGGGTTTCATGTCGCGGTGCACGACGCCCACCTCGTGGGCCGCCGCCATGCCATCGGCGATCTGGCGCGCGAGCGCCAGCACCTGCGGCACCGGTAGCGGACCGTTGCGCGCCACGAGCGCCGCCAGCGTCTCGCCGGCGACGTACGACATGGTGATGTACTTGAGGCCGCTGAACTCGCCGAGGTCGTGGATGCGGACGACGTTCTTGTGCGTGACCTGCCGCGCCAGCAGCAGCTCGCTCTTGAAGCGGCTGACCTGATCGCGCATCGTGTGCGCGTCGCTGCCCTCGCCGGAGAGGATGGTCTTGATGGCGACGGCCACGCCGAGCTCGTCGTCGTAGGCCTGGTAGACGGCGCCCATGCCGCCGCGGCCGAGGATCTTGAGCACCGTGTAACGAGTGCCGAGTTTCGTGCCGGGCACGAGCGGCGCGCCGGGCACGTAGGCCGCCCCTGGCGGCGCAATCGTGCTCTCTGGGTCGTCGGCTGGCGCCGGTGGCGCCATGGTCAGAGCAGCGTCGGCCGCCGTCACCTCCGGCGCGATTGTCCGGTCGTCGTCGGCGTCACCACCGCCTCCGGTGGGCGCAGGGTTCTGGCGTGGTACCCCGGTCAGTTCGTCCGTGATCGAGGTCGTGGCGCCGGGGTTCGGGGTGTGATCCGCCGTGAACGGCGCGATCGTCGGATCGCCATCGCCGCCCCGCCCGGTCCACGCCGCAGGATCGTTGGGCATTCGTCCCGGAATCATCGCACGTTGCACACGAAACAACGCGACGGGCAAAGGCCTCTGCCCCTGCCCGCCGATGTTGTCGCGCTCGAGCGTCTGGCGCTCGCCGCCCTACGGCACCGTCACCGCGATGGCGTTGCTGTCGGCGCTCGTGAAGGCCCCGACCGTAGTGCGCAGCTGCAGACTCCACGTGCCCGACGTCAGCCCCGCCGGAGCACCGCCCGGGAAGTACGAACACAACCGACCGGTCGGCCCGCCCGTGGAGGTCGTGCCAGACTGCGTGATCACGGTGCCGATGGCGGTGATCGGGGTCCACACCGCCGTCGTGCCCGAAGTGTCGATGCCTTCACCTTCGAAGGCGAATGGACCGCCCGGCAACACCGCTGTGATCGCCGTGCCGCCGGAGCATTGATTCAGCAGCGACGTGAGGACGGGCGTGCCCGGCGTGTCCGAGATCGTGACAGGGAACGCGTTGGTCGTGATGGTGTTGCCGGGGTTCTTCAGCCGCACGGTCGTCGGGATGCCGGGCGTCAACAGGCCGAAGGGCAGGCGTGCGATGACACGGGTCGGGCTGGCACCCCACAGGTACTGCGCCGTGACGTCCGACCCGCCCTGATTGAAGAGCACGTCGGTCTCTCCCGTGGCCGGGAGACTGACGCCGTTGATCGTCAGCATCTGGGATCCGGCCACTTGCGCGGCCGGACTCACGGAGGTGATCGTCGCCGGCGGCGGTGGCAGCGCGGCGCACGCGAGCGCGATGGAGTCGACAACCTCGCCGATGCCGCCGACGACGCCGGTAACGGCCTGCCCGGGGTTGCACGTGAGGCTGAAGCCATCGCCGGAGTAGTTGGCGCCAATCGCCGGGACGTCGGTGACGGTGCCGCCGATCGCCGGCTGGCAGCGCGGCCCGATGTTCTGCACCACCGTGAAGCCGAACGGCGCGTCGGTCTGGCCGTGCAGGCCCACCATCACTTCACCCGGGCCGCAGACCGCGTCGGCCTCGGTGTAGACGGTGTGCCCCCATCCCGTCGGCACCTGCCCCGACACCCTGGCCGGATGGTTGCCGTCGCCGCAGAGCAGTTGATGGCCCAGCAGGCCGTAGTAGGGCACCGTGGACGGACGGACGCCCGTGGCGAAGACACCTGGTCCGCAGCCGAGGGCACCCGACGCCGGGTAGGGCCCGCCGCCGTTGCCGCCCGCCGGCAACGTCGACGCGATCTTGTGGGTGACGCTCGCCGCGCCAGCGTCGCCGTTCTGCGACGCGATCGCCTGCACGAAGTAGGCGCCGATCGCGCTCGGGGCCGTGAGGCTGGTGTTGTAGAGAACGGTCACCGGCACGCCAAGGGGCGTGGTGGTCACCGAAACCGACTTGGCGGAACCGTCGAAGATGGCATTGACGCTGCCAATCGAGACACCGGCGGTGACCTGAAACAGCGCGCCGTTGTAGAGCGCCAGCGCCTCGGCCGCCGTCAGCGCACGATCCTGAATGCCGACCTCGTCGATGCGGCCGTCGAAGTTGGCCCCGCCAGGCTCATACTCACGCCCGCCGATGCGCAGCGTATGGGTGCCGGCGCCGAGGACGATCGCGGGCGGTGTGATACTGCCCACGGACGCGCCGTTGATATAGGTGGTGACCGTGCCGTTGTCATACGTCACGGCTACGTGCGTCCAGGCGTTGAGCGGCGCGGTGCCGCCCGAGTCTATCCAGTAACCAAGGGGGGCAAAGGTGTCGACACCGTTGCCGAACGCCCAGCGGATGCTGCCGTCGGCGAAGCGGGCCATTTCATACGCATACTCCTTGTTGACGATGACCCCGCCCTCGCCCACGCCAAACGGCGCGGGTCCGGTGCCAGGTCCGGTGGGATAGATCCACGCCGACATCGTCATCTGGTTCGTGATGCGCAGGCTTGGGTCATCGGGCACCAGCACGTACTGGTCCGCCGTGCCCGCCGGAAGCGGGTTGCTGAAGCTGAAGGCCGGGCCGATCCGGCCCGGGCCATACGACGCCCCGCCTTGCAGCGTGCCGTGGTTGCTGCCCACGCTGTCGAGCGCGGTGCCGTCGGCGTGCCACAGACTGACGGGCCCACCTGCGATCGCCACGTCGAAGGGCGCCGACGTGCCGGCCGCCACCGAGCCAGGAGAGGTGGCCGTCGCGCGCAGACGCAGGCCGGTCGCCGGCAGGTTCACTGCCAGCGCCGTGAACTCAGCGATGCCGTCGCCGTCGGCCACGGCCGTCGTCGTGCCCGACAGCAGCACGCCCACGGGTGGGTTCTCGAGCGCGATGCTCACGGTGACGCCGGGCAGCGGCGCGCCGGTGTTGTCCCAGATGCGCACGCGCACGGGCGGCGACAGCAGGGCGCCGGGCAGCGCGCTGGTCGGCTGCTGCAGATAGAAGAGGTTGGTGCCGGTCGTCGTCACCGCCGGCGGCTCGGTCGCGCCGGGCGGGTCAAGGATATCGACGCCCTGCGCCGAGATGGCGGCCGTCACGGCCGTCTCCGGATTGAAGCCCGGATCGATCGACGCCGTCGAGCCATCGAGGTTGGTGACGGTGATGTTGTTCGAGGTGTCCTCGTCGAACAACCGCAGCGTCACGCGGCCGACTTCGCCGGGGTTGAGCCACAGCGTGGCGTTGGTGTCGGCCGGGTCGTTCTGATCCGGCAGCCCCTGGCCGGGCGTGACGAAGTTCGGGTTCGGCACGTTATAGAGGATGACGTTGCGGGTCTCGGTCCGCAGGTCGCATCCGTTCGGCGCCAGCACCGGCGTCTTGTAGACCTTGTAGACGACGAGCTGGGTGTTGATCCCCGAGGGCACACCGGCGGCGGCCAGGAACAGGTTCACGTTGAAGGCCGCCGTCGTGTTGCCGATGTTCGAGACCGTCCACGTCACGTCGGCGATCGCGCCGTTCTCGATATCGGGATTCTCGATATCCGGATTCTCGATATCCGGATTCTCGATGTCCGGGTTCTCGATGTCGGGGTTGCCCACCCCGATGTTCTCGATGTCCGGGTTGGCGACACGCACGTTCTCGATGTCCGGGTTCTCGATGTCCGGGTTCTCGATGTCCGGGTTCTCGATGTCGGGATTCTCGATGTCCGGGTTCTCGATGTCCGGGTTGTAGACTTCGGCGTTCTCGATGTCCGGATTCTCGATGTCCGGGTTCTCGATATCCGGATTCTCGATGTCCGGGTTCTCGATGTCCGGGTTGATGACCGCGCGCCCGGCCAGGCCGCCAGGAACGGTCGCGCCGCCCACGGCGCCCACTTCGGTCACGCTGATGGAGAGCTGCGCCTTCGGGTCGCTGGACGTCGCGTAGACGGTACGCGAGGCCGTGGACCGCGCCGGTACGCGCACGTCGATGGTGGTCAGCGGCGGCGGCGAGCTTGCCGTATAGGGCGGCAGCGGGAACTGCTCGAACGAGGCGCGGCCGCCCGGCGGCTGGGCCAGCAAGGTCATGCGGAACGTCCGCGTCGTCGTGGTCTGGTTCTGGGCGAACACGACGAAGCCGCGCTGCACCGTCGGCGACAGCTGCTTGGCGTTGCCGGGCGCCCCCACGAGCAGGCCGCCGCCGATCCGTGCCGTATAGATGTTCTGGTTGCGCGAACCGGCGTTGCCCGCATAGCACACGGCCACCTGTTGCGTCGGATCGAACAGGCTGGTACCCGGAAGCTGGCCGTTGATTGTCGGCGGCGTGTAGTTGGCCCAGTTGCCATCGAGCGGCGGACGCACGTCGCGGTTGTCGGTCCACACCGCATGGAAGGTCGGCATCTGGCCGTTCGACGCGGTGTTGTAGATCCACTCACCATTGGCCGCGGGCACGAAGGCCGGCGAAGGCGCCACATCGATGTAGTCGCCGATGAAGGGCACGGTGCCGAGCCTGAACATCGGCAGGTTGGGCGGATTCACCTGCAGCGCCTCGAGCAGCGAGGTGCTGTTGCGGAAGCCCATCAGATAGTCGGACACGCGCACCGACGGCGCGAAGGCCGGCACGGCCCCGGGGCTGCCGAGCGCGGCGCGGATGTCGATGGTGTGACGCTTGCCGTTGGTCGACAGCGCGTCGTCGATGAACCGGCCGAACAGCTGCGCCTTGGTTTCCCGCAGGTCGTAGTAGACCAGCATCAGCTTGCCGCCCGCAAAGGCGAGTGACGGCATCAGCTGATGGCCGAGCTGCTGCTGCTCGTCGGCGACCACGGCGGTCGCGAAGTCTTTCCCGTTGGTCGTCGACGCGACGAGGATGCGGGCATCGCCGTCCACCGGGTCGGGGTTCAGGGTCGCGAACCCGCGCTCCGACCAGGCGACATAGGCGCGGCCGGTGCCGTCGATGGCCATCGCCGGATAGGCGTTAGTGCGGAAGCGGAAGGGCCCGGTGCCCTGGTCGATCTGGGAGACCTCCGCAGCAACACTGACCCTCGCCCGCTTCTTGCGATGTTCGAAGATGCGGTCTTCCGCGTCGTCGTCGTGGTGGGTGCGGCGCAGGCCGCGCGCCTTGCCGGGCGCATCGAAGGAGTTGCCGTTGATCTTGAGACGCGCCACCATCACGGCATCGGCCGTCACGACGGAGGTCGTGGAGAAGCGTCGCCAGGCCACGAAGAGGTCGCCGGAGGTTGGCGACACGGCGAGCGTGGCGCCCTGGTTGATGGCGTCGGCCGTGCTGCTGACACGCATCGCCTGGCTCCACGTGACGCCACAGTCCATGGAACGTTTCACAAAGATCTGCGCCTGGATCGAAGGCCCTTCCCCGGTGATGGCGGTGTAGGCCACGTAGATGGCGCCGGCCGGCACGTATTGGTAGCCGTCGTCGGGCGGCTGGTTGCCGCGGCGACGGTCATCGCCGCGCCCGCGACGGCGGTGGCCGTTGCGCTTGACCTTGCCGCGTCGACCATGATCGTCGTCGTCATCGTCGGCCGCAGTCGGCGCCACGCCCACCGCACAGAAGCCCGAGTTGCCACGCGGGACGTCGACGACCATCCACGGCTTGTCGAGGAAGACGGCGCCGGTCGAACTGGCCACCATGCTCGTTCCGAGGTACTCGATCGGGTCGCCGGCCTCCTGATTGTTCTTGTCGATGAAGCGCGCGAGGAAGATGCCGCTTCGCCCGTTCTCACCGCGATCGAAGACCAGGCCGTTGTAGTAGACGAGCCCGTGAGTACCAGCGCGCACCACCGGATCGGCCGCGGCCTGATAGCCCTTGATGGGGGAGGCCAAGCCGGCCGCCGAATGATCCTGCGGGTAGCCGGGCATCAGCGTGCTCGACCAGCGCTCGCCGCCGTCGAACGACTTGTAGATGCTGACCCAGGCATCGCCCGTCTCGCTGCCGTCGGGCAGCCCGGGCACGTCGACCGTGCGGTAGTCGTTGCTGCCGGCAACGAGATGCAGCGGGTTGCGCGTCGAGGCAGCCAGCGACGGTTCGTTCTGCCGCTGGAGGAACGGATCGCCCCCTGGCCACTCCAGACCAGCCACCATGTTGACGTTGCGACCCGGAATCTGGGCCAGCAGGCCGACACCTGAACACAGCGCGACGGCGATGGCCAGGAATCGGCCAGCGCGGCGAATCCGGGATGCACGAGGGGAGATGGGGCGCATAAGGGGGCGACTCCGTATCCGAGTGACGACCGCCGAGGTGGGCAAAACCGCTCATGAGGGTATGCGAATTGCCCCCAACGGTCCCCTCAACAATGTGTGCAATTACAAATTTGGCCTGCGAGAGGGTGAGATCCCCACGCCCGATCTGTTCTGGCTGGCGCACCGCGTCCCCGCGGCTACGTGCGAGCCAACTCGCGCTTCAGCCAGGCCTTGGCGTGACGTAGATCCCGGTCGACCGTGGCTTCGGAGACGTCGAGCATCCGGCCGATCTCGGGATAGGTGAGGCCGCCGAAATACGCCAGCTCGACCACCTGTGCCTGCCGCGCGTCGAGCTGGTGCAGTCGCTCCATCGCCTGATCCAAGTCCAGGACGTCCACCTGGTCGGGCGCGGGCGCCGACAGGCCCTCGGTCAGCGTGACGCGCACGCCGTCGCCGCCGCGCTTCTCGGCGCGCTTGGCGCGCGCCCACTCGACCAGGATGCGCCGCATCACCCGCGCGGCCACGCTCATGAAATGCGTGCGGTTCTGCCAGTTGACGTCGGCGTCGGCGAGCCGCAGGTAGGCTTCGTGGACGAGCAGCGTCGGCTGCAGGGAATGCCCGGGCGTCTCGCGCCGCAGCTGGCCGCGGGCGAGACGTCGCAGGTCGCCGTAGACGAGTGGAATCAGGTGGTCGTAGGCGGCCTGGTCGCCGCCTCGCCATTGGTCGAGCAGTTGCACGACTTCGGCGGAGTGTTCCATCTGGGCGGGCCGGGCGACTGGAGGGACGAGTCGCCGGGCCAGCGTCCAGTTTGTCACGAGAAGGATGGCCTGGACCCGCCTATCCGAGCAGGCGGACAACCAGTCGCAACGCCGCCACCGCCAGCCCCGACTGCAGCCAGACCTCCATACGCGAGCGAACGAACAGCAGGGCCAGAGCGGCCAGCCCCAGGGCCGCTCCGACGAAGACCGGCACCTTGGCCTCGCGCACGCGGTCGATGGCGCGCGCCACTTCCCCGCTCCATGCCTCGCCGTCCGAGAGCATCAGGAACAGCCGCGCGATGGGCGAAGGGCCGAGCAGCTCCTCGTCTTTGTCGAGGATGCGCAGCCCCCATGGGAGGTAGCCGATCTGCACCATGGCCGCGAAGCGGTCGGTGGCGGCTTCCGAGAGCGGAAACGTACCCCGTCCGAGTTCCACCGGGTTCATCGTGGCGATGGCGAAGCTGAAGGCCGGCAGATCGCAGGTTTCCTTGCCGACCGTGATCGTCCGATCCTGCAGCCCCTCGAGGAACGCGCTCTGCGACTTGAGCGGAATGCGGTTGATCTCGTCGAGCAGGATGATCTCGGCCGACGCCATCGGCCCGAACTCGGTCGAGAGCTGCCCGGTGGCCGGGTTGTTCATCTGGAAGCCGACGACCTCGGTCGGCTGCAGGTCGGGCACGGCCCTGGATGCGGGCAAAGCGCGCGTCGCTGATGGCGGCCAGAATCACGCCGAAGAACGTCTTGCCCACACCCGGCACGCCGCGCAGCAGGAGATTGCCGGCATTGACCTGCCGCTCGGATCGCCTTGTCGTAGGTGGTGGGAATCTCCGACAGCAGGACGACGTTGGCGATGGTCTTGGCGAGTTCGTAGCCGACCAGGGCGCGCGCGCCTTCGGCAAGGACGGCATGGTGGAAGTCGAGGGCTTCCTGAAGATCGGCGTGTATGCGGCGGAACGGCGATCCTACACTGCCGGCACCTCGACGAGTCCGGGGCCGGGACGGGCGAGGAACCAGGCGACGTTCGGCATGCCGGGATGACGCGTGGCGTAAGCCGCCATCCACGTCCGCGCGAACGCCGCCGCGTCGCCGGCGTCCACGAGCGCCCAGACGCTGCCGCCGAAACCGGCGCCGAAGCTGGTGGCGCCGTGAGCACCGCAAGCACGCGCCAGCGACGCCAGTGTGACGGTCTCTGGAACCTGGTTGCCCAGCCACGCCTCGGCGTGCGCCTGCGATGTCTCAGCCAGAAGGCCGAGCGCTACGGCGTCACCGCGCGCGCAGGCTCGTGCCGCATCGCACACGATCGCGTCTTCGGCCAGGAAGTGGTCGAGGCGGCGCAGCAGGTCCGGCGCCGCCACGCCGGCTGGCGTGGCGCGCGCGACGAGGCCGCGCAGTTCGGCCTCGGCGCCTGGCGTCTCGAGGGCGGCGGCCAGCGAGGGGGCGGGTGAGGCGGCCCCGGCGTTCCACACGTCGAGCAGCGCGCGGGCGGCGAACGTCGCGCGGTTGTAGCGATCGCGCACGGCGCCCGCCTTGTCGGCGTGCACACCGCTCACGCCGACGACGAACGTCCAGGCGGGCGGGCAGGCCATCGCGCCGACACGCGTCGTCGGCACGAAGCGATAGTGGCCGAGATGTCCGGCCCGGCTCATCAGGATGGCCGTGTGGTCTTCGCTGCCGCCGTACGTGCCGACGCCGGCGTTGCCGGCCAGCGCCCGGAAGTCGTGACCGCTCTCGATGCATCCGAAGTAGGTGGCCTGATCTTCCGGGCTGCCAATGGCGGCACGCCATTCGTCACGCGTCGTGAGGTCGCCACGCCGGCTCAGCGCCGTGGCGGTACCGACCACGATCGCGCTCGAACTCGACACGCCGGCGGCCCGCGGCAGATCGCTCGAGAACGCGAGGTCGAGCCCGAGCGGGGCTCCTGGGAAGTTGGCGGCCAGGCGCCGCATGGTGACCTGGATGTACGACGCCCAGCCGGTGCGCGCCGGACCGGTGTCGTCGATGCCGAGATCGAGATGCACCCGATTGGCGACGTCGACGACCCGTACCCGGCGATCGCGGCGCGGCCCGGCCACCATGGCGAATCCGCGCGGCACGGCCCCCGCCAGCACGTGTCCGCCGGCGTAGTCGGTGTGTTTGCCGAGCACCTCGAGCCGCCCCGGCACGAACCAGCGCCACGTGGGCGGGGCCCCGGTCAGGGCCTGGAAACCCTGGGATACCGCTTCGATCAACGCCGCCCGGCTCTCGGCATCGTCGGCCGCGAACCCCAGGCCCACGAAGCGATCGGCGAGGCTCATGCGGGAGACTCCGCCCCGGCCAGCGCCCGGCTGACGATGGCGACGTCGGCCGCCGTCGTCAGGTCGAGCACGGCGCCGCTAGCCTCGACGACGCGCACGCGCGTACCCCGCGCCACTGCCAGCATCACCGCGTCGGGCAGCTCGAACTCGCCGCGCGACGACCGTACCACGTCGCGGCACGCAGCCAGCATCGCCTGGTCCATGCGCCACAGATTCATGCTCATGAAGGTCGCCGGCGCGATCGCCTCGACGGGTGGCTTCTCGGTGAGCCCGGTCAGCCAGCCCCCAGCATCGCATTCGACGCTGGCGAATGCCGCCACGCGCTCGGCCGTGAAACCGCTGTCTCGTTCGAGTGACTGGCGCTTGAAGCCGGCCATGCCGCAGGTCTCGAGCTCCAGGAGCGAACGAAGCGCCGCCCGCGGGTAGAGATTGTCGCCGTTCATGACCAGGCACGCGGGCGCCGCGACATGCGGCGCCGCGGCGGCAACCGCGTCGGCCGTGCCGTTGGCCACCGGTTGCACGGCCAAACGCACAGCCAGACCCGCCGGCGGATTCGCCGACAGGTGCGCCGCCAGCTCGGCGTGGTCTGGTGGCACGACGAGCACGGCGTCGCTGCAGCCCGCCTCGGCTAGCCGCGCCAGCACGTAGTCGATGAGCGGACGGTGCCCGGGCCCGACCGGCATGAGCACCTTCAGTCCGCGCGCGGCGGCCCGGCGCTGGGCCGAGGTGGCGAGCGTGGAGATGGCACTCTCCTTGAGACGCTGTCCCCGTCCGCCGGCCAGCACGATCGCCGTCATTGACGCCAGAGTCGAGCCACGGACCGCGCGGTGACGAGGCCAGCGGCGACAACCACGGTGAGGGCGACGCTGGCGGCGCCGGTGCGCCCCATGAGGAAGAAGCCCATGCCGAACAGCGCGCCGTAGATGCTGGCGCAGCTCGCCAGGCTGCCGACGACCGCGGCGCTCAGGTCGTCGGTGGCCGCGAGGCCGCCCAATTCGCGTCGCACCCCGGCCCAGCCGGGGCCGGCGGGTCGCGCCAGTCGGTAGAACCTGTGCAGCGTGTCGCGGTCGGTCGCCGGCGTCAACCAGGTAGCCGCCAGCCAGACGCTGGTGGTGATGACCACGGTGCCAATGAGAGATAGGTGCGAGGGAATTCCGACGCCGTTCTGCCGCAGTACGAGCAGGCCGACGGCGAGCACGAACGAAGAAGCCATCGCGAAGATCTCGCTCCAGGCGTTGATGCGCCACCAGAACCAGCGCAGCAAGTACAGGAGGCCCGTGCCGGCCCCGATCGAGAGCAGCAGTTCGAAGGTGGTGCGCGCGGAGTCGAGCACTAGCGTGAGCAGTCCCGCGGCGACCATCAGCGCGGCGGTCACCACGCGGCCGACCGCCACGAAGTGCGCCTCGCTGGCCTCGGGCCGGAGGAAGCGCCGGTAGAGGTCGTGCACGAGATACGAGGTGCCCCAGTTGAGGTGCGTTGAAATCGTCGAGACGTAGGCCGAGAGCAGGCCAGCCACCATCACCCCGAGGACGCCCGCCGGCAGGAACGTGAGCATGGCCGGATACGCCATGTCGTGCCCGACCAGCGCCGGGTCGACATGCGGCAGCGCCGCCCGGATGTCGGCGATCTCAGGGAAGACGAGCATCGACGCCAGCGCGACGATCACCCACGGCCACGGCCTGAGCGCGTAGTGCGCGACGTTGAAGAACAGCGTGCCCGCCATGGCATCGCGCTCGGACTTCGACGCCAGCATGCGTTGCGCGATGTAGCTGCCACCGCCGGGCTCGGCACCTGGGTACCACGTCGACCACCACTGCACGGTCAGGGGCACGATGAAGATCGGCAGCGACACCGTCCAGTCGGTGAGATCGGGCACCAGGGCCAGCGTGCCAGGATCGAGCTTCGAAAAGAGTCCTTCGAGGCCGCCCACGGCGGGATGCCGGAGCGCATAGTAGGCGGCGGCGAACGAGCCGGCCATGGCGACGCCGAACTGGATGAAGTCGGTGACGAGCACGCCCCACAGTCCGGACGTGGCCGCGAATGCGACGTTGAGCACCCCGCAGACCAGCAGCGTCTGCCCGATCGGCCAGCCGAGCAGCACGTTGGCGATCTTGGCGGCGGCCAGGTTCACCGACGCCATGATCACCACGTTGAAGACGACGCCGAGGTAGACGGCGCGAAACCCGCGCACCCAGCTGGCCGCCGCGCCCGAATAGCGCAACTCGTAGAACTCGAGGTCGGTGAGCACGCCGATCCGCCGCCACAGCCGCGCATAGAAGAACACCGTCGTCATGCCGGTGAGCAGGAACGCCCACCACGCCCAGTTGGCCGCCACACCGCCCTGACGCACGAGGTCGGTCACGAGGTTGGGAGTGTCGGTGCTGAAGGTGGTGGCGACCATCGACACGCCGATGAGCCACCAGGGCGCCGAACGGCCCGAGGTGAAGAACTCCGCCGTGCTCGATCCAGCGCGGCGCGCCATCCACACGGCCGGCGCGAACGAGAGCGCGAGGGTGGCGACGACGATCAGCCAGTCGAGGGGCGTGAGCTGCATGCGCTAGACGGCGACGATGCCGAGCGGAGGATTGGTCGCCCACCGGCCGCGCGTGAAATCGGGGACATCCATCGCGCGCGCCCGGTCCTTCGTCGACCGCATGCTGAGTTCGACCACGGCGCTGAGCGCCGCGGCGTCGTAGACGTTCATGTCTGTCGGCGCGCCTTCGCGCAGACAAGTGATCAGGCGGTGGTCTTCGATGTAGTCCATGCCGCCGTGGCCGGCACCGGCGGCGCGGGCCTCGAGAGATTTCCACAGTGGATGCTCGAACTCGGCACGCAGATCGGCCCAGTCGACCCACTGGTGCGGCGTGCCGCGCCCTTCGATGTAGGCGCGGTTCGGGTAACCCTGGAACATGCCCCGGCTGCCCTGCACGAGGTTGATGCGGCTATAGGGGCGCGGCAGGTTGGTGCAGTGTTGCACCATCACGGTCTTGCCGCGCGAGGTCTTGATGAGGCTGGTGTTCACGTCACCAAGGGTGTAGCGCTCGCGGCGTTCCGGCGCCTCGGCCGGATAGTGCTCGCGTGCCCAGTCGTAGAGGCCCCGAGACGGCCCGCTCATCGACACGAGGTAGTCGAAGCGATCGCCGCGGTTGATGTCGAGACAGTTGGCGATCGGCCCGAGTCCGTGCGTGGGATAGGGGTTGCCGTCAACTTTCATCGACCACGCCCGGCGCCACAGGCCCTCGTCCTGCTTCTCGAACTTGATGGCGCGCAGGTCGTGCAGGTAGCCGCCCTCGGCGTGGAGCACCTCGCCGAAGACGCCCTGGCGCACCATGTGGAACGCCATCATCTCGGCGCGGTCGTAGTTGCAGTTCTCCATCATGACCGCGTGCCGCTGGTGCTTCTCGGCGGTGTCGACCAGCGCCCAGCAGTCGTCGATGGTCATGGCCGCCGGCACTTCGGTAGCGGCATGCTTCCCCGCCTTCATCGCGGCGAGCATCACCGGCACGTGCCATTCCCAGGGCGTGGCCGTGAACACGAGATCGAGGTCTTCGGTCTCGCACAACCGCTCGAAGTCGCGCGGGCCACGGGGGTAGACCGCCGGCGCCGGATGCCCGGCGGCGGCGATGGCCTGGGACGCCCAGGCCGTGCGGGCCTCGCGGATGTCACACACCGCCGTCACGCGGCAGCCGTTGATGTTGAGGAAGTTCTCGAGATGGCTGCCGCCCTGGAGCCCGATGCCCACCATGCCGATGCGCACGAGCGGGATGGGCGGCGCGGCGAGGAATCCGGCCGGCTGGGCGGCCACGCTGGAACCGAGCACCGCCGAGGTCGCCGCCACGGCCGCGCTGCCCAGCTTCAGGAACTCCCGGCGGTCGAGGGCGTCGGTCTTGGGCATCGTGACGCTGCAGGGCGCGTGATGCGCATGCTATCGCGAAAGCCCGCAGCCGGTGGACGCGATCGAAGGCGCGGTACAAAGAAACGGCCGCGGGGATGGCCGCGGCCGTGGCAATGGAGGTCGTGACGGGACGTTCAGCGGGCGCGGGCGGCCACCGGCACGGCATCGGGTTCGGCCGCCGCCGCGGCGACGTTCTCGATGACGGTCCAGGCATCCGCTTCCGAGAGAAGCTGTTTGGCCAGCTGCGTGTGCAGCGCATGACCCGCACGATGGGCCACGACGTGACCGAGCACCGGACGCCCGAGGAGCGCCAGATCGCCGACCGCGTCGAGGATCTTGTGGCGCACGAACTCGTCGTCGAAGCGCAGCACGTTGAGCGGGCCGGTGTCGCCGATGACGATGGCGTTGTCGAGCGAGCCGCCGAGGGCCAGGCCCTGCTGCCGCATCCACTCCACTTCCTTCAGGAAGCCGAAGGTGCGCGCCGGGGCGATGTCGTCGTTGAAGGTCTGTTCGGTGATCCGCGTGGTGCGCGACTGGTGGCGCAGCATCGGATGCTCGAAGCTGATCGTGTAGCTGACCTTGAAGTGGTCGGAGGGGTAGATGGCGATGTGCTTGTCGCCGCTGGCCACGGTGACCGGCCGCAGCACCTTGAGGTAGCCGCGCGCCGCCGACTGCTTCTTGAGGCCGGCTTCCTGGATGAGGAAGAGGAACGGCGCCGAACTGCCGTCCATGATCGGCACTTCGCGCTGCGTGAGCTCGATGATGACGTTGTCGACGCCGGCGCTGACGAGCGCCGCCAGCAGGTGCTCCACGGTTTCCACCGTGGCGCCGTCCTTGCCGAGCACCGTCGCGTAGTTGATGGCGGTGACGTGGTCGATATTGGCGGGAATGTCGATGCCGAGGTCGGCACGCCGGAACACCACGCCGGTGCCCGCGACGGCCGGCTTGAGCGTCAGGCTCACCTTGGAGCCCGAGTGCAGGCCGATCCCCGCGCACGATACCTGACGCCGAAGCGTCTGCTGAAAAGCGATATTCACAAACGAACTACCGGGTTGTGTCAAAGCAAACCAGATGCCCGACATTTCGCAGGCCGAAGACTGAACTTAAGTCCATACATAACAACAACTTGACATATTTCAGTCACCCCGAACCCGCACCCGGTGTGGCCACACGACCACAGTGGTAATCACCACACCTGTGGTTGATTTGACACACCATGCTGTCGCCTGCGCAACGCGTCGGCCAGGAACCGGCCGGTGTAGGAGGCCTTCACCTTGGCCACCGCTTCGGGTGTGCCCTGGGCCACCAGCCGGCCGCCCGCCCCTCCCCCATCCGGCCCGAGGTCGATGATCCAGTCGGCCGAACGGATGACGTCGAGGTTGTGCTCGATGACGAGCACGGTGTTGCCCTGGTCGACCAGCCGGTTCAGCACGTCGAGCAGCTTGTACACGTCTTCGAAATGCAGCCCCGTCGTGGGCTCGTCGAGGATGTAGAGCGTCTTGCCGGTGCCGCGCTTCGACAGCTCCTTCGAGAGCTTCACGCGCTGCGCTTCGCCGCCAGAGAGCGTCGTCGCCGACTGGCCGAGGGTCACGTAGCCGAGCCCGACGCTCTCGAGCGTGCGCAGCTTGTTGGCAATGAGCGGGAAGTTCTCGAGCAGCGGCAGCGCCTGGCTGACGGTGAGATCGAGCACCTCGGCGATCGACTTGCCGCGATACTTCACGTCGAGCGTTTCACGGTTGTAGCGCCGGCCCTTGCACTGCTCGCAGGTCACGAAGACGTTGGGCAGGAAGTGCATCTCGATGGCGATGACGCCGTCGCCCTGGCAGGCCTCGCAGCGTCCGCCTTTGACGTTGAACGAGAAGCGGCCGGGCCGGTAGCCGCGGGCCTTGGCCTCGGGCACCATGGCGAACAGATCGCGGATGAACGAGAAGAGCCCGGTGTAGGTGGCCGGATTCGAGCGCGGTGTTCGGCCGATCGGTGACTGATCGATTTCGATGACCTTGTCGACCTGATGCACGCCCTCGACCACCTTGTGAGGGCCGGGCTCGTCGGTGGACCGGTAGATCTGCTTGGCCAGCGCCTTGTAGAGGATGTCGTTGACGAGTGTGCTCTTCCCCGACCCGCTCACGCCGGTGACGGCCACGAACAGGCCGAGCGGAATCCTGACGTCGATGTCCTTGAGGTTGTTGGCCCGGGCGCCCCTGACGACGATCTCGGACGTGCCGGGCGTGCGACGCGTGGCTGGCGTCTGGATGGCGCGCGCGCCACTGAGGTACTGCCCCGTCAGCGAGGCAGGTGCTTCGATGAGCTGCTCCGGCGGCCCCTGGAACATCACCTGTCCCCCGTGCTCGCCGGCCCCGGGCCCGAGGTCCACGACGTAGTCGGCGGTGCGGATGGTCTCTTCGTCGTGTTCGACGACGACGACCGTGTTGCCGAGGTCGCGCAACCGGGCCAGCGTGGCCAGCAGGCGGCGATTGTCCCTCTGGTGCAGGCCGATGGACGGTTCGTCGAGCACGTACAGCACCCCGGTCAGGTTGGAGCCGATCTGGGTGGCGAGCCGGATCCGCTGCGCCTCGCCGCCCGAAAGCGTGGCGGCGCTCCTGCCGAGCGTCAGGTACCCCACGCCCACTTCATCGAGGAAGCTGAGCCGCTCGCGGATCTCCTTCAGGATGCGTCCGGCGATGATCGTCTCGCGGTCGGTGAGCGTCATCGTGTCGAAGAGGTCGCGCGCGTCGCTCACCGGCAGCGCCACGACCTCGGGTAACGACCGGCCCTTGAGGCGCACGGCGCGGCTTTCGGCACGCAGCCGTCCGCCATGGCACTCGTGGCAATCGCGCAGCGCCCGGTAGTTGTCGAGCTCCGACTGCTGCTCCCACGCCGCATCGTCGAAGCGCCGGCGCAGGTTCGGGAGCACGCCTTCGAAATCCTTGCCGTAGGGCTCGACATCCTTCGCCGTCTTGCGGCGGCGGCTGGTCACCGGCGCCGCCTCGTCGGCCTTCGCCGATACGCCGGGCCCGTAGAGCAGCAGCTCACGCTGCTTCTTCGGGAGTTTCGCGAAAGGCACGGACGGGTCGATGCCCCAGTGCGAGGCGATGGCGTCGATGGCCGCGCGCACCATCTTCTTGTCGCCGCGCGACCACGGCGCGATGGCGCCCTCGCTGAGCGACTTGCCGTCATCGGGCACGACCCTCGCCGGGTCGAAGTCCCACGTCGCGCCGAGCCCCTGGCAGGCCGGGCAGGCGCCGTGCGGCGAGTTGAACGAGAAAGCCCGCGGCGACATCTCGGGCACGCTGATGCCGCAGACCACGCACGCCAGATTGCGCGAGAACAGCCGGTCGCCGCTGTCGAGCGCGTTGATGACGACCACGCCGTCGGCCAGGTCGAGGGCCGTCTGCACCGATTCCGTCAGGCGACGCTCGATCCCCGACCGCACGATCAGCCGATCGATGACGACATCGATCGTGTGGTTCTTGCGGCGGTTGAGCGCGAGGTCGTCCTCGAGGCTCTTGTACTGTCCGTCGATGCGCGCCTTGGTGAAGCCACGCGCGACAATCGCCTGCAGCTCCTTCTTGAACTCGCCCTTGCGGCCGCGCACGATGGGGGCCAGGACGTTGATCCGGCTGTCCTGCGGATAGGTCATGACCAGATCGATGATCCGCTCGAGCGTCTGAGACGAAATCTCGCGTTCGCACTGCGGGCAGTGCGGGACGCCGGCATTGGCGAAGAAGAGCCGCAGGTAGTCGTAGATCTCGGTAACCGTGCCGACCGTGGACCTCGGGTTGGCGCCGGTGGTCTTCTGCTCGATCGAGATTGCCGGAGACAGCCCGTCGATGAGATCGACGTCCGGCTTCTCCATCTGCTCCAGGAACTGGCGGGCGTAAGCCGACAGTGACTCGACATAGCGCCGCTGTCCTTCGGCGTAGAGCGTGTCGAAGGCGAGCGACGACTTCCCGGATCCCGACAGCCCCGTCACCACCACCAGCTGGTCGCGCGGCAGATCGACGTCGATGTTCTTGAGGTTGTGGACGCGTGCGCCGCGTACTGCGATCGAATCGTGAGGCATAGCGCCGGCCGCGATTTCGGGCCGAACTCCAACCTCTGATTGTACCCCTCGCGGCGCGTGTGGCGCGAGTAGCGACTACCCGGATGGGAAGCAACTGCCCTACCCGCGGCTCCGGTGCCGGCGCCGGCTTTCAAGTCGGCGCCGACGAACCTGCGAAAACCAGCGCGTTATCCCCGACTCCGGCCCCTTCCGCCGGGCAGACGGCCACTGGCGCGCCACTTGCTCCTTGGCGGGACGTCCGCGGCACCACGCGATCACGTCACTGGCACGCTGCCGCGCGGCAAGGAGGCAGAACACCCGAGGTCGGGAAGCGAGGGAGTGATGGCACGCATGGGATACGGAATGACATCGGGGTTGGCGGCCACGGTCGCGATGTTGATGGGGTGGGTGGCCTCGGCGGGCGCAGACGGACAGCTCGCCACGGCCGCTCCGGTCGATGGCGCGCAACTCAGCGCGACGGTCACGGTGACACGCGCGCTGCTGACCGAGGAGGGCGCACTGGTGCGCGAACTGCCGACCTCGCGTTACGCCGTGGCGCAGTACCGCGACGGGCGGCTGAAGATGACCATGCTCGGCACCGCGCCGGGCCCGCGGATCGGACCGATGGCCGATCCGTATGCCGGGATCGTGGTCGAGGGAGACCTGTCGCGGGGGACCCTTGAGCTACGGGCCCCGGACGGCACACGCCTGGCTCTGCCAGGCGAGGCCACCTTCCCCGGGGCGCCCGGCGCCAGCGAGTCGTTCCTCGCCGAGGCCTCGCGCACCGACGAGCGGCGTCAGGCCCTCGAGCGTGCCTACGGCCGCCCGCAGGGCCGGCTACGCGGCCTCCTGCGCTACGTCGCACGCCGGCGCGCCGCAGTTGAAGAAGTGCTGGTGTCGGCCGAGACGCTCCTGCCCGCGGAACTCAGCGTGGTGAAAGACGGCGTGCTGACCGAACATCATGCGTTCTCGTATGTCGCGGTGCCTGGCAAGGGCTGGGTGCGGCACCACTCATCGGCGCAGACGCTGGTGGCGGGTCAGCGACCGCAACGCCTGCTGTCGGTCACCGCGCTCGACGACATCCGGACCAGCGGAGGTGCGCGATGACCGCCGCCAGGCGCGTGATGCTGGCGGGCGTGATGCTCATCGGCGTGGCGACGGCTGCCGCTGGGCAGGACACGCCGGTCGTGTTCGTCCACGGGTTCGCCAGCAGTCAGCAGACCTGGCAGGCGGCCGCGGCGCGGCTGGCGGCCACGCTGCGAATCGCACCCCACGGCGTCGATCTGCCGTGGCGCGAGTCGATGGAGACGCAGGCGGCAGCGATGGACCGGGCCGCGGGGGCACTGCCGGCGTCGACCATCGCGGTCGCCCACAGTCAGGGCGGCATCGTGTCGCGTCAGTGGAACCGCTCGAAACCACTCTTCGGCATCCTCACGCTGGGCACCCCCCATGCCGGGTCGCTCCTCGCGCAGCGGGGACTCGACGTCATCGGCTTCAACTACACGCTCTACAACCTGGTGGGGCTGGCGACGGCCTTCGGCACGGGCACCGAGTTCGAGTGGATCTACGTCGCTCTCCGCAGCTCCTACGCCGCCGCCCTGCAACTCTCCTGGGGCACGGCCGTCGGACTCGGAGCCACGACCGCCGTGATGAACTACGTGCCGGTCGCACCACAGCTCGTGCCGGGCTCGGCCTACCTGCTCGGGCTCAACGGTGCGGGCAATCTCGCCCGGGAAGCCGCCGCGGTTCGCAGCCGGGTCGGCCTGACCTTCGCCGCCGACCAGTACTGGCGCGCGGGCGTGGCCGTCGGGCTGGCGCCGAGCCAGCGCGACTGGGCCTGGGGAGCCATGCTGACCCTGCCACCGACGTTCGAGTACACCGCGGCCTATATCGAACAGCGCTACGGGCCGCTGAACATGCCGGCCCGATCGTTTGCGGCACGGCTGCGCAACCTCGCCGGCGCCATTCGCGAACTCGATCCGCTCTGGTGCTGGGCGGTGACCGACGACCGGCAGTGCCGGATTCCCCACGACGGCATCGTGTCGGTAGTCAGTCAGTCGTACCCCGGGGCCGTGAATTTCGGCGTGACGGGGCCGGCGCACAAGGAGGAAGCCGACCGCAGCGATCGCGAGATCGCCTCGGTGCTCACCGGCATCATGGGTGTCACGACGCGCGCCTCGGCGCCGCCGCCGCCCCCGACCGGCGGCTCGGGCAGCGGTCCAGGGACGCTGACGGCCGGGATGCGCTTGTACCCGGACCAGGAGGTTCTCTCGCCGGGTGGTGGTGTCGCACTGCGCTATCAGCCCGACGGCAACCTCGTGCTGTACGGCACCGGAGGCCTGGTCCTGTGGGCCTCCGACACCGATGGCTTCAGCGCCGGACGGGCCGAACTGCAGACCGACGGTAACTTCGTCGTTTACGACGCCGCGGATGTCCCGCGCTGGGCGAGCGGCACGTTCGCGCCCGGCGCCTATCTCCGTGTGCACGACGGGGGCCATGCCATGGTGCACGACCCGGCGGGCGTGGGCGTGTGGTGGACCGGGAGCAGCAACCCATAGCGACGGCTGACAGGCGGCGGCGTCCGGACCGCCGCCCGTCGATCATCCCGAGGACACGCCCATGCTCACTCGCCGCACCTTCGCTCTCGCCGTCACGATCGCGTGCAGCCTCGTCCCGCGGCAGCTCCACGCGCAGCCGTCGATGCCGCCGCCGACATCGCCGCCGCGAAGCCTCTGGCGTTTGCCGGGGGCGGCCGTGGGCACACCGACCCACGACGCCGACACCGTCTACGTGCTCGACAAAAACCGGGAGGTGATCGCGCTGGCCGCCGACGACGGCATCCTCAAGTGGCGCAGCGGTACGGGCGTCACCAGTTCGGATGCGATCTTCGGCCTCACCACGTCCGGCACGAACCTGGTGCTGTCAGGCGATCTCGTGATCGCGGGCGATTGGGACATCGTGGCCTTCGACAAGCGTAGCGGGGCCCGGCGGTGGACTTTCCAGGCCGACGGCGGCGATGGGCCGGGCCTCTTCCTGGGCGCCGCACGCGACGACACGGTCTACGCCGGTTCGGTCACCGGGCACGTCTATGCCGTCGATGCCGGCACCGGCCGCCTGCGCTGGGCGACGCGGGTGGCCGACAGGCCGATGGCGTCGGTGTTCGCGCCCGAGATCGCGGGGGCGCGGGTCGTGGTGGGCTATTCGGTCTACGACAACCCGAACACCGGCGGCCTGGCGGCGCTCGACGCCTCGACCGGGCGGCTGGCGTGGAACACCGCGTTCCCGAAGCCCTCCGAGCCGTGGCGTCACGTCAACCGGGCGGGCGGCCCGGTGCTGGCAGGTGACCTCGTCTTCGGTTCGGCAGGTGACGGCAATGTCTACGCGTTCGACGTCGAGACCGGTGCGATCCGCTGGACGCTGCCGCGCCTGGACGGACCGTTTGCCGGCTACATCACGGCGACGGACCTCGATCATCGGGCGCTCGTGCGGACGGGGCGCCTCATCGTGGCCGGGTCGGCCACCGGCAAGATCGTCGCCTACGACATCGAAACTCGCGCCCTCGCGTGGGAGCACGACGCCGGCCCCTGGGGCTCGACCTCCTTCACCCTCGCCGCCGACGAGGCCCTCGTCTACGTGCCGTTCTTCGGGGGCTTCGTGCTGGCGCTGGACGTCGCCACGGGCGACGAGCGCTGGCGCGTCGGCGGCTTCACCGTCGGTATGATCTGGGCGCCCGACCCGGCCGGCGATCGCGTCTACGTCGCCGGATCCAGGGGAGGCGTCTACGCGTTCGACACACAGGCGCCGACGCCCGCGACGAAGGGTCGACCATGAAGACACACAGGCAATCTACGCCCATCGCCCTCGTCATCTGCGCCGTCGCATTCGCAGCCTGCGGCTCTGGCGCCGGGTCGCCCACCGCGCCCTCGGGTGCGGGGCCGCAGTCCGGGACGTGGCTCGGTACGATAACGGACCTGAACAACGTGGTGGGCACGCTGCGCCTCACGATCGATGAGCGTCGGATCGATGGCTCCCGCAGTCTCGTCTCCGGCTCTTGGAGCGCGACCTTCCAGGACGCATCGAGGAACGGAGCCGGCACGCTCGGCGGGACGATCACCGGGGCGACAGGGACGCTCCTGCTCACGCCCGTGGCGCCGCCGGCCTGTGCGAGCGGGCCGTTCGCTTCGGTCATCGGCTCGTACTCGGCGCCCCAGCTCGCAATCTCGAGCGCCGCGATCCAGGGGCCGTACTCCCAGTCGACATGCACCGGAAGCCTCACCGGCACGCTCACTCTTTCGAAGCAGTAACCTACTTCGGGGCCCAGACCACCTCCCCGATCTGCATCTTCGCCGTGCGGCCCTTGACCTGTACGGCGTCCAGCAGGGTGAAGCGCACACTGGCGTCGAGCGCCTGCATGGTGTGCTCGCTGATGATGATCTGGCCGGCCTTGGCCAGGTGTTCGAGCCGGGCCGCCGTGTTCACCGTGTCGCCGATGGCGGTGTAGTCGAGCCGCGCCTCCGACCCGATGAACCCGACGATGGCGGATCCGGTGTTGACGCCGATGCCGACACCAATCTGGGCCTGGCCGGCCGCGACGAGTTCGCGGTTGAAGATCTGCACGGCGCGCTGCATATCGATGGCGGCTCGCACCGCCTTCACCGCATCGCGTTCGGTGGGATAGGGCGCGCCGAAGAGCGCCAGCACACCGTCGCCGATGTACTTGTCGAGCGTGCCGCCGTGGCGGAAGATCACCTCGCTCATCAGCGTGAAGAACCGGTTCAGCAGGTCGACGACCGTCTCGGGCGTGTTGGCTTCCGACAGCGTGGTGAAACCGCGCAGGTCGGCAAAAAGCACCGTGATCATCTGGCGCGTGCCGCCGGGCCGGATTTCCTTGTCGGGATCGAGCATCACGTCGTCGACCAGCTGCTGCGGCAAAAACCGCTCGTACTTCTCGCGGGCCTTGGCCTCGCGCTGCAGCGACTCGTGCGCCCGCGCCGTATCGAGGGCGATGCCGGCCTGCACGGCCACCGCGTTCAGCAGGTCGAGATCGTCGGGCGAGAAGGTCTGCAGCACGTCCTGCTGGTCGGTGTAGATCACGCCGAGCAGACCGGTCCGGCCGACGATCGGCGCCGCCATCACGGAATGCGTCTGGTGCGCCTTGAGGCTGTCGGGGACCGACGGGGTGCCCTGGCTCGAGTTCACGAGCAGCACCGACACGCGCTGCTTCGCCACGTTGTCGAAGACCGTCCTGCTGACGCGCAGCGGCTGCACCGTTGGGTCGGCCTTGCCCGTGCCGCCGTCGCGCGAGCCTGACGCCACGTGCCGCATTTCGCCCCGCTCCACCCTCTGGTAGATCATCACCCGAGCGGCGGGCGTGACCTGCAACAGGATCGCGATCACCTTGTCGTAGACGTCACCGAGGGTGAAGACCGAGCCGAGCGTGCGGCTGAGTTCGTAGAAGAGCCCGAGCACGCGTGTCTTCTTCTCGAGCTCGGCGCGCAGCCCGTCGGCCGACACACCGCGGGCCGCGCCACCAGCCGCGAGGACCCCGGAATGGATGACCTCATCGGGCGCCTTGTGCAGCACCGCGCGCATGTCGGCCACGGCCGGGTCCTGGGCGAAGAGGATCTCGTCTTGCGGCTCGAAGGCCAGCGTGAAGTCGCCGACCTTGAGGACGTCGCCCGCCGCGAGTGCCCGCGCGCCGCCTTCGATGCGCGTGCCGTTCAGGAACGTGCCGTTGCGGCTGCCGAGGTCGGCCACCACCACGCCGACGCCGGTGCGCGTGAGCACGGCGTGGCGCCGCGAGATCCGCGCGTCGTCGAGCACCAGGCCGGCGCTGGCGTCGCGGCCGACGACGGTCTCTCCCTGCTCGAGGATGTGCATGGTGATGCGGCCGCCGGGCGACTGGACGCGAATCGTTGATGGCGGCATCGTGGCGACTCGATCTAGCGCAAGCGCGAGTGGCGGTAGCCGTAGGCCGCGTAGACGACCAGGCCCAGTACGAGCCACAGCCCGAACCGCTCCCACGCCTGCACGGGGAGCCCGATCATGATGAACCCACAGGCCGCGGCGCCGAGCGGCCCGACGACCCAGACGAGCGGCACCCGGAAGGGGCGCGGCCGGTCGGGCTCAGCCACACGCAGCACGACGACGCCGATCGACACGATCGCGAACGCGAACAGCGTGCCGATGTTGGTCAAGTCGTAGGTTTCAGCCGCGTCACCGATCGCGGCGGAAACGGCCACCAGCCCGCCGGTCAGCATGGTCGTGGTCGACGGGACGCGCGTCTTCGGATCGAGCCGCGCCGCCCAGGCCGGCAGCAGTCCGTCGCGGCCCATGGCGAAGAAGATGCGCGGCTGGCCGTACTGGAACACGAGCAGCACGGCGGCCATCGACACGGCGGCCCCGAATGCGACCACCCAGCCCACGGTGGTGAAGCCGGCGATCTCGAGGGCGCGCGCCAGCGGGTCGGCCACGGCCAGCTGCTGGTACGGCACCATGCCGGTCAGGACCGCCCCCACCACCACGTAGATGACGGTGCAGATGGCCAGGCCGCCCAGAATCCCGATCGGCAGGTTCCGCTGCGGGTTGATCGTCTCTTCGGCGGCCGTCGAGATGGCATCGAAGCCGATGTAGGCGAAGAACACGATGGCGGCGCCCTGGTGGATGCCAGTAAATCCGTTCGGCGCAAACGGCTGGTAGTTGGCGACGTTGATGGCGCCGAGCCCCACGGCGATGAAGAGCCCGAGCGCCAGCAGCTTCACGACCACCATCACGTTATTGGCCCGGGCGCTCTCCTTGGCGCCGCGCAGCAGCAGCCAGGTGATGAAGGCCACGATGCCGAACGCCGGCAGGTTGACGAGCAGCGGCAACCCAAGGATTCGCGGAGCGGAATCGAGCAGGCCGTGGACCGCCGGATTCGATGAGAGGGCCGCCGTTCGGTAGCCGGTCGTGAGCCACACCGGCAAGTCGACACCAAAGCCGCGCACGAGCGTCGTAAAGTAGTCACCCCACGAGATGGCGACCGCCACGTTGCCAACCGCGTACTCGAGGATCAGGTCCCAGCCGATGATCCAGGCCACGAACTCGCCGAGCGTCGCATAGGCGTAGGCATAGGCGCTGCCGGCCTGCGGAATCATCGCCGCGAGCTCGGCGTAGCAGAGCGCCGCGAGGGCGCATGCGCCACCCAGCAGGAGGAACGAGAAGACCAGCGCCGGACCGGCGCCGTAGCGGATGACGACGCCAGCCGGGTCGGTCTGCCCCGCCGCCGCCGTGCCGATGGCCCCGAAGATGCCGGCGCCGATCACCGCGCCGATGGCCAGCATGATGAGATCGCCCGCGCCGAGGACACGGCGCAGCGACTGTTCCGTGTCTTCGTGCGCCGTCAGCGCGGCAATGGGCTTGCGTCGGAACACCTGAGGCATCGGTTGAGCGATCGTCGGGGTAGGTTAGCCGTGCGCTGCCTGGCGACGCAATCAGGGAATGGCCGCAAAGCGGTAGACCGTGTCGGCGGTGGCCGCCACGAGCTCGCCCGTCGGCAGGAAGGCGACGCCGACGAGCCCGGGACCGGCGACGACCGCCCGTCGCGGGCTGCCCGCGGCGCAGCGGTAGATGGCACTCACGCCAGCCAGCGCTTCCACCACGTGCAGCACGCCGTGCTGGTCGAAACCGAGCCCCTGCGGCCGGCCGAACGACCGGTCGAGCACCTCGCGCCGGCCGCTGGCATCGAAACGGTAGACCGCGTCGTGGGTGGCAAGCGTGGGGCCGGTCACGTAGAGCAGCCCGTCGGGGCCCATCGCCAGATGATAGGCGGCGACGCTCGGTGGCAGCGCGGCGAACACCTCCGTGCGAACGCCGTCGGCGCTGACCCGGTGCACTGTGCCCGTGCGATCACCCACGAAGAGAGATCCGTCGGGGGCGAACGCGAGACCGCACGCCACGCCGAGCTCGCTGACGAACGGCTCGCGGCGGCCGTCTTCCTGCACGCGGTAGACGACGCCGTCGAAGCGGCTCGAGACGTGCAGCACGCCGGACGGCGAGAACGCGAGACTCGTGGCGTTCACGACGCCGTCGACGAACGGCTCGCGGCCGCCGTCGACCTCGATGCGGTAGACCGAGACCGGCGTCTCCTGCCCCCGCGGGCCGCTGCACGCGGCATACACCCGGCCCTGGCGGTCGACCGCGGGGCTGTCCACCTGATGCAGCCCGGTCGCCAGCGGCACGCCGATGTCGACAAAGAGGGTCGCGCCCGGCGACCAGGCCGCCCGCACCGGTGCCCGGCCCGGATCGACGCCCCGCGGCACCTCGACGGCGATGCGGTCGGGCGCGGTGAAGAGGACGCGCGCGGGCGCCCCGCCAATCGACACGGCCGCGTCGGCCGACGGCACGGGGATTCCCGCGCCGCGCAGCCACAACCGCGCGCCCGCCAGCACGCCCGGCGGTTCGATGCCGGTCAGGGTCGCCGCGGGCAATGCCATGGGCGGATCGTAACGCAGGCTGGTGGCCCGGTCTGGTACGATTCCGCCGTGACCTGCCCCGGCTGTGGCCGCGACATGACGGGCCTGGCCCTGGAGGGCCAATACGGACGCACCATCACCATCGATGTCTGCCACGCGTGCAACCACATCTGGTTCGATGGCCATGAAGACCTGCATCTGACCGCCGGCGCCGTGCTCCGCGTGTTCCAGGCGATGGGTGAAGCGGCCTCGAGCGCGCGTGCCCCGGTCGCTGCCCGCAAAGCCTGCCCGCGCTGCGCCATCGGCCTGCTCCGCACCCACGACCGCGTCAAGGACACGCCCTACGAGTACTTCCGCTGCACGGCGGGGCATGGGCGCTTCATGGGCTTTGCCGCGTTCCTGCGAGCGCGGCACTTCGTGCGCGACCTCAGCGCCGCCGAGGTGCGCACGCTCAGGGTCGAGGCGCGCGTCATCAAGTGCGTGAACTGCGGCGCGGCCACCGATATCACGGCGCACGCCTCCTGTCAGTACTGCCGCGCGCCGATCGCGATCCTCGATGCCGATCAACTGTCGAGGACGCTGGCGGAGCTGACGGCGGCGGAGGCCACGCGCGCAACCGTCGATCCAACCTGGCCGCTGCGCGCCGAGCGGGCGCGGAAGCAGACCGAGGCCGTGTTCGCCGAGCTCGGGCGCGGCCACGGCGCCTCGGCGGAGCGCGATCTCATCGAGGCCGGCCTGACGCTCTTTGGAGGCGTCGTGAAGGCGCTGCTCCGCTAGGAACCGTCGTCCTCGTCCAGCTCCAGATTCCAGTACAGGTAGTCCCGCCAGCTGTCGGGCGTGTGCTTGAGGCCAATCGTGACGCGCAGCGCGGGCACCGTGTCGGGTCGGCGCGGCGAGCGAACCAGATGCATGCGGGCCTCGCTGGGCGTGCGTCCGCCCTTGCGGCGGTTACACGCCACGCAGCAGGTGACGATGTTCAACCAGTCCTTGCGGCCACCCTGCGAGACCGGAATGACGTGGTCGAAGGTGAGATCCTGCGTGGCGTGGTGCCGGTTGCAGTATTGACAGGTGTGATGATCGCGAGCGTAGATGTTCGCGCGCGAGAACGGCACGTAGTCAAAGCGTTTCTTGATCCGCACGTAGCGCAACAGCCGGATGACCGACGGCAGGCGCAGGCTGAACGACACGGCGCGGACCTCGCGGTCGTGCGTCGCAACGATTTCTACTTTCCCCTGGCACCACAGCGTGATGGCCTTCTGCCAATGGACGACCTTGAGGGGTTCGTAGGTAGCGTTGAGAAGGAGCGTCTGCTCCATGGGCTAGCGCCATTGTCGACACCGCCCGACGAGAAGTCAAGATGCGTCGCGTCCGCAAAGAGCTGGGAACGAAGGGCTTAGGCGACAGATGGCGGCCGGTCTGCACACGACCGCACGGCGTGCCGATACGAAGGTTTGCAGATGCAGAGACTGGTACTCGTGGCGCTCGTGGCCCTGGCGGCATCGGCGTGTGCGTCGGGAAGCGGTGTGCCCCGGCCCGGCGTGCCGGGCTCAGCCTCGTCGAGAGCGCGCGGTGGCGAGGCTGAGGCGACGGCACGCGGCCACCGGATCGTGGCGGCGGCGCTCAACTTGCGAGGGGTGCAGTATCGCAACGGCGGCACCGATCCGGCGGGGTTCGACTGCAGCGGACTGGTGGCGTATGTCTTCGGCCAGCAGGGTCTGACGATGCCGCGCCAGACCAGCGCACAGTTCGCCGTCGGCGCCCGCATCCGCAAGGACCAGATCCAGGCCGGCGACCTCATCTTCTTCTCCACGGTCGCGCCGGGCGCGTCCCATGTCGGCATCGCGGTCGACGACGACGAGTTCGTGCACGCGCCGAGCAGTGGCGGTGTCGTGCGCGTCGAGCGGCTGGCGCTGCCCTACTGGCAACGCCGCTTCATCGGCGCCCGCCGCGTGCGCTGAGGCGGCACCACGTTACTGAGACCGTGGCCGATCGGGCGGCCCGGCGGCGCCAGGCGCGATCGGCTTGACGTCGGGTGGAGCGGTGGGTGCCGCGGCGGGCGGTGTCGTCCGCCCCATGCGGCCGAGGATGATCTGCTGACGGCGCAACAACCGCCGCGTGGGCTTGGCGGGACTGTGCACGCGGGGGTTGATGATCGCGCCGGCCATGAGGGCCGCCTCCGCAGGCTCGAGGTCGGCGGCGCTCTTCCCGAAGTAGGCGCGGGCCGCCGCCTCGCACCCGAAGATCCCGTCGCCCCACTCGATTGAGTTCAGGTAGATTTCGAAGATCCGCCGCTTGCTCAGCGCCATCTCGAGGCGGCGGGTGATGACGATCTCCTTGAGCTTGCGGGCGGGATTGCGTGAAGGTGAGAGATAGAGGTTCTTGGCCAGCTGCTGGGTGATGGTGCTGGCGCCGCGTATCGCCCCGCCGTCCTCGAGGCTGTCTTCGATCGACTCCCGGATCTGGTTGTAGTCGAGTCCCTCGTGCTGGAAGAAGGCGCCGTCCTCGGCCGCGATCACCGCCCGCTTCAGATGATTCGAGATCCGGCCGTAGGGCACCCAGCGCCGACGCAGGGTGAAGCTCCGGCCCGCGTCGTGCGCCTCGTCGCGCCGGAGCTCGATGAACGCAGTCGTCTCGGGATTGGTGGCCGTGAGCGCGCGCACGTCGGGCAAGGTGAGATAGACCCAGGCGAGATACGCGAATCCGACGCCAAGGGCACCAGTGATCCAGCGGGAGCTGCGGGAGCTGCGGGCCATCCGGGCACGATTATAGAGCCCGGGTGGCAGCAGGCCGGCTCAGCCTTCGACGACGATCTTGAGTCGCGCGCCTGCCGGCGGCTGGGTGTTGACGGCGAAGCCGTTCATCAGTGCCAGCCGCGTCGACGATACGAGCCCGCCGCCGGCGCGCTGCGCGATGCCCTGCCATGTGTCGCCCGTCTTGGCCACGTAGAGGGCGACGCGGTTGGGACGGATGCGTGACGCTTCGGCGCTCGACAGCTCGCGGAACGAGCGCACGGCCGCGAGGAATTCGGGGTCCACGCGCGCGAACTCGGCCTCGGGCGCCACGCCGGCGATGAGATAGACCTGCCGGCCCACGGGAACGTGCCCGGCGCGGATCCGTACGGCGCCGAGCTCCTTCACCTTGCCGCGATAGACGCCCACGAAGCTGTCGCGCGCGCCCACCTGCTCGATCGCGCCCTGTTCGAGGGTGAACCCCAGGCCGCGCATGTGGCGCTTGGCGCCGTCGGCAAGTGAGGCGCCGCGCGCGTCTGAGGCTGCCCGCATCAGCATCAGCACCTTGTCGCCCTGGAGCTCGGCCACGACCTGCTCACTCGAATTCTGCACCTCCCAGCCTTCCGGGAAGTCGAGCGCGATCCGCAGGTCCGGATGCAGAAAACGGTGCGCCTGCACGACGCCTTCCGACGGGTCGTCGCCGTAGGCGAGCCCATCGAGCCGGCGCAGGAACTCGTCGCGGTTACGTTCGTGGGCGCCGTCGGTCTGGCTGGCGGCCACAGGCGCCGCCTTGACGACGCGCGAGCCGGGATCGGGATGCGTCGAGAGCCAGTTCGGAATGCCGCGCTCCGACATGGCGTCGAGCCGCGAGAGCGTGGTGAGGAACCGCGGCACGCTCTCCGGATCCCAGCCCGCCTTCGCCGCGTACTCGACGCCCAGCCGGTCAGACTCGAGCTCGTCGTCTCTGCCGTATTTCAGGAACAGGGTGCCGAGCCCCGCTGACGCCAGGTCACTGAAAGGCGCCACGCCCGGCACGAAGATGCTCGCCAGCAGCACGCCGATCGAGCCACCGGCGTTGCGCGTGTACTGCTGCGATGCGTGCCGCGCGGTGACGTGCCCGATCTCGTGACCGAGCACACCCGCCAGCTCCGACTCATCCCCGAGGTGCGCGAGCAAGCCGCGCGTCACGTAGATGTAGCCGCCCGGCAGCGCGAACGCGTTCACGGCCGGCACGTCGACCACCGTAAACGTCCACGGCAGGTTGGGCCGATGGGACACCGAGGCGAGGCGCTCGCCGATGCCGCTCACGTAGCGCTGTAACTCTTCGTCGTGGTAGACGCCCATCTCGCGGCGAATCTCGGCATCCCCCCGTTGTCCGATGGCGATCTCTTCCGCTTCGCTGAGAAGGGAGACCTCGCGGCGCCCGGTGACCGGATTGGAGGCGCACGCCGTAGAGACCAGCACGGCCGCGACGGCGGCCGCCGCGGCGCGACTGAGAACACGCGATCGGGACAGGACGGCGGTGCGCGGCATCACATCAGCCTCCACGGACACAGGGTGCAACTGGCGTACCACGGCACCACGAGGGCGCGCGGCCCGACGCCGCCGAATAACGCGACGCCGGCAGCCTGAGGGTCACGCCAAACAAGACAGCGTGTCGCCCCCAGGGGGCACTCGTCAGGTCGTCGCCGGGTCAGCGTCCAGCGGCGCGGGCTCGAGCAGCGGCACGCCGAGGTCGGTCAGCGTACGACGCAGGCCCTCGACCACGGAGCGCGGTGTGGGTCCGAGCGGCGCACGTGGCAATCCGCCGTCGAAGCCCATCAGGTCCAGGGCGGCTTTGAGCGCCGGCACGCCATGCAGCCCGCCGATCGTTCGCGCCAGCGGGGTGATGCGGCGCTGGATCGTCCGCGCCTCGGTAATCCGGCCGGCGCGCACGTGCTCAAGAATGTCGGCACAGAGATCCGGCACGATGCCGGCCAGGGCCAGAACGGCGCCCTCGGCACCGGCGACGAGGCCAGAGAAGTAGGTCACGCCGCTGCCCGCCAGCACGAAGAAGTCGGGGCCGGAACGTGAGATGTAGTCGGCCAGCAGCGCCGCGTCGCTGCCCGACTCCTTGATACCGACGATGTTCGGATGCTCGGCCAGCAGACCCACTGCGTCGGCCGGTAGCGTGACGCCGGTGTAGACAGACACGTTGTAGAGCAGCACCGGCACCGGGCTCGCCTCGGCCACCGCCACGTAGTGCCGCACGTAGACGTCGCTCGTCATCATGTTCTTGAAGAACGACGGCGTCCTCACCAGCACGGCGTCGGCCCCGGCCCGGGCGGCGCGCACGCAGGCCGCGATCGTGGCCTTGGTGGATTCAGCCCCGGTGCCCGCGATGAGTGGCCGCGACGACGGCATGCCCGCACGGGCCGCGACGATGACGCGCTCCGCCTCCGAATCGTCGAGCATCACCGCTTCGCCGTTCGAGCCGAGCACGACCAGACCGGTGAGGCGCGTCTGCATGTAGCGCTCGACGTTGCGGTGGATGGCCGCGTCATCGACGGTGTCGTTCTTGAAGGGGGTGACGATCGGGGTGTAGAGGCCGGGCAGCGCTGACATGCCGTCGAGTTTATCCCGATTGGGCGACATCAGACGCTACGCTGCCACGAGCCGGCTCGAGCAGTACGTTGGTGACCAGCACGACGAGGAACATCGCGATCGCCGGCGTCAACGTCCATGGTGCACGGCTCATCGACGTGAGGGTGGCGGCCTCGGCCAGCGCGGTACCCCAGCTCGGCACGCCGTCCGGGAAGCCGAGACCGACGTACGACAGCGTTGCCTCGGCCAGCACGAACATCGGCACGAGCAAGGCCGTCTGCACGGCGAGGTAGCCAGTGCAGGCGGGCAGCAGGTGCCGCGTCATGATGCGCCAGCGCGACGCCCCGAGGACCGTCGCGGCGAGCACATGTTCCTGCCGCACCTCGATGCGAACGATGGCCCACACACCGCGGGCGACGCGCGGCCAGCCGAGCATGATGAAGATCGAGGCCAAAACGGCGACGACCGTCGGCAGCGGCAGCACGAGCGCCAAGGCCGACCGTAGCGCGACCACGACATAGAGCACCGGCAGCACCATCAACACGTCGCCCGACTTGAGCACGGCGCGCTCGGCGAAGCCGCCGGCCATTCCGGCCCAGCCACCGAGCAGCGCGCCGAGCAGCAGCGTACCGGCCGTGGCGGCCAGAGCCAGGCCGAGCGAGGCGCGGGCACCGTGCAGCGTGCGCGAGAGCACGTCGCGGCCGAGCCCGTCGGCGCCGAGCAGCAGTATCGGCGTCTCGGCCGCAGGGGTCGTCCACGGCAGGCCTGTGCGCCGCCCGGTGTCCTCCACGAAGGTCTGCTCGAGGCGGTCGACGAGCCGCAACGGATAGGTGTAGAAGCCCGTGCCGTCGACATGAAGCCGCATCGGCGGGGCGTGCATGTGATTCTCGAACCGAGTCACGGGTCCGTAGGGCGCCACCCACGGGCCGCCCACCGCCACCACCACGAGCACGCCGACGAGTACGACGGCGCGTCTCATCCGCGTCGCCCCTCGAGCACCCGCGGGTCGATGGCCGCGTGCGCGATATCGGCGATGGTCGTCCCGATGGCGAGCGAGACCGCCCCGGCGGCGCCGCAGCCGGCGACCAGCCATACGTCGCGCGACCGGAGGGCATCGAAGAGCAGACGGCCGAGGCCGGGCCACGCCGTCACGATCTCGACCACGAACGAGCCGCTGAAGAGCGCACCGACCAAGACACCGTAGGTACCGAGCACCGGCGCGAGCGAGACCGGCCACGCGTGCACGCGCACGGCAGAGGCCGCGTCGAGCCCTCGGGCGCGGCTGGCGGCCACAAACGGTCGGCCGAGCGTATCGGCGATGGCTCGCGCCTGCAGCCGTTCGAGAGTGGCCGCCAATGGCAGGGCGAGTGCCATCGTCGGCAAGGGCAGATGGTGGAGCAGATCGGCCAGCCAGGCTGCGCCGGAAAGGCCGCCGGAGGTCATGCCGCCGATCGGCAGCCAGCCGGTGCGCGCGGCCAGGAATACCAGCAGCAGGGCGCTCAGCAGCGGCGGCACCGACAGCACGGCGAGCGACGCCGCCCGCACGACCCGCGCGGCCAAGCCCGAACTGGCGCCGGCGATGCGGCCAAGCGGCAGGCCGATGCCGGTGGCGACAAGGAGTGCGGCAATCGCGAGGATGGCGGTATTGGCGGCGCGCTCCCCGAGAAGGTCGGCGACGGGGCGGCTGAACAACGTCGACCGCCCGAGGTCGAACCGCGCGAGCCCGCCGAGCCAGCGGACGTACTGCTCGAGGAACGGCTGGTCGAGGCCCAGCTCCGCGCGTAGCGCCGCCGTCTCGGCGGGCGTGCGGTCCAGTCCGTCCACGAGCGCGGCATCACCGGGCACCGCACGCGCGAGCAGCAGCGTGAGCGACGCCACGACCAGGGCGAACACCGCCCCGCTCACGACCCGACCCACGGCGAAGCGCGCGAGCGACATCGACTAAGGCGCGGTGGGCGCCGCGGTGCTGGCGACGGCCAGCGTGTCGGCGCTCCACAGCAGCTGGGGACGCGTGACGCCAGGGGTTTCGTTGCGCACGCGCGGGCCGACAGCGACGAAGAGGCGCGGGGCGGCGAAGTACATCGCCGGCAGGTGCTCGCTGAACACCCTTTGCACGTCGTGGAAGAGCCGCACGCGCTCGGCCGGGTCGATCGCCGCGGCCTGGCGATTCACGAGGGCGTCCATCTCGCGCTCCCAGTCGGTGGCGGGGGTCTTCTGCGAGAGGTTCCAGATGTGGGCGCTGCCGCTGCTCAGCCAGAAGTCGCGCTGCATGGCCGGGTCTGGATCCGTGGTGACGTAGTTGAAGAAAATCGCCTCGAAGTTCCCCGCCAGCATCCGCTCGATGAGCGTCCCCGGTTCGATCGGCGCCAGGTCCATCGCCACCCCAATACGCTCGAAGGCTTCCTTGAGCACCTGGGCCCCGCGTTCGAGCGACGAGTTGCCCTTGTAGTGCATCAGGGTGAAGCGGGCCTCGTTGCCAGCAGCGTCCTCGAGGAACGCGTCGGCATCGCGGTTGGCGAGTCCGAGCTGGGCCAGCAGCGCCGCTGACTTCTCGCGATCGAAGGCATAGCGAGGCAGGTCGGGCCAGAACCAGGCCTTGTTCCCCGGCGACACCGGGCCGTGCACCGGCACTGCCGCCCCGAGGAACACCGTGTTGGCGTAGGCTTCGCGGTCGACGGCGTGGTTGAGGGCCTGGCGAAAGGTGTCGGTGAACAGCCACGCCTTGCGGGGGTCGTTCGCCCACTTCGCCGGGCGCAGGTTGAAAAAGAAGACGTCGGGATCGGGACTGACGCCGACTTCCAGCAGCCGAAGCTTGCCGGCGCGTTCCATCTCGCGCGCGGCGCCGTAGTCTTCGGCGCGCAGGTGCTGCTGCGAGACGTCGAGCCGTCCTGACTGCAGCCCGATCAACTCCGTGTTCTGATCCGGCACGATCTCGACCACCAGGCCATCGAGGTAGGGCAAGCCGATGCCGCGGTCGTCCTTGCGCCAGTAGTGCGGGTTGCGGGCGAACGTCAGGCGCTGACCCGGCTCGTACTTGGTGAGCACGAACGGCCCCATCCCGGCCATCTCGTCCGGCGGCGTCGCTGCGCTCCAGGCGGCGGCCATGGTGCCGGCTGCCACCGCGGCCTCGAGCTTGTGTTTCGGCAGGATCGTGATGTTGTCGAGCAGGCGGATGCCGGGACCGAATGGGTGCGGAAAGGTCACGACAACCGTGCGCTCGTCGGGCGTTGTCACCAGCAGCGGATCGCCGTCGACTTCGAGGGAACTCGTGAGCGCGCTCTTCACGCGGGGATCGAACACCGCCGCGAACGTGAAGGCGACGTCCGCCGACGAGAACGGTACCCCGTCGGACCACCGCAACCCGTCGCGCAGCGTGAGCGTATGCACCAGTCCGTCGGGCGACGACGACCAGCGCTCAGCCAGCCACGGTTCGAGCTCGTGCGTCGCCTGATTCACACGGACGAGCCGGGCCTGCGTCAGCGTGGAGGTGAAGAGCGTGGCGTAGTCGCGCGACGCCAGCCGATTGAACGACCGCGGCTCCGCTCTGAGCGACGCGGTGAGGACGCCGCCTCGCGCCGGAAACTCGGTGGCAACCGACGGTGCCGGTGCAGGAACGGTGCTCCGACTGCTCCACCAGACGTAGCCGAGCAGGCCGAGCACGATGAGGGCGACGAGGGGAAATCGCGAATGTCGGTTCACTTGTTGGCCGACCGGTCAAGATCTTGGCCGATCGTCTCGATGTGTGTTTTCTGGCCTGTTTTCGTGTGGGCTGCACGGAGCCCGGAGTCCCCAGGAGTTCCGTGCAAAGGCAGCCAACCGCTTGTCTACCGACACCCTCGGACGGCGATCGCCCGCCTCGGCGAATCCTAGACTACCAACTTCTTATTTTGCAATCACTTAGGGCGATAAGCCACGGGCGTACGCAGTTATGGCACCGTCCCTGCCATTCATATCGGCGGAGTTCCCCATGGAGACCACCCAGAATCTGGCCAGTTCCCAAGCTTTTCCCCAGCTTGGACGCAGCGTGACCATCGAGCGGGCCGCAGAGCTCCTCGGCGTCTCCCGGCGGACGGTCTATTACCGAATCAGCGAAGGCGTTCTGCAGACCATCCGCACGCGCGGTGGCTCACAGCGCGTCGTGGTCGAGTCGCTTCTCGTTCAGCACAAGCACTAAGTCCCCCCGGACTAGGACACTTCACATGACTAGCCGTATTCTCGCCGTCCTCGTTGCCGTCGCAATGGCTGCTCCGGTACTGGCTGCCGGACAGGGCCGCCGCGCCCGGCTGTCCGCGGACCTCTCCGACGAGATTCGCACGGGCAACCGCAGCACCATCGAAGTGATCGTCGATGGCGACGACGCGACGATCAGCCGCGTGCTGGGCCGCCACCCGCTGGTGCTCAAGAAGCGCCTGCGCCGCGGGGCGGTGATCGAGGTGCCGGCGGGCCAACTGGCCGCGCTCGCGGCCGACGCCGACGTGAATGCCGTGGCGGCCAACGCCGTGGTCACGTCGCACATGGCGCTGACGACGGCCACGACGGGCGCCACCGCCGCACTGAACGGGCTCATCTCGACGCTTGGCACCGTGAGCGGCGCCGGAGTCGGCGTGGCCATCATCGACTCCGGCATCGCGGCCCACCGCGCGCTCACGGGCAAGGTCGTGGCGAACGTGGACTTCACGCGCGACGGCCGCGGACGCGGGCGCGATGGCTACGGTCACGGCACCCACGTCGCAGGCATCGTTGCCGGCAGCAGCCTCGATACGCGGCGCGCTTCTGGCGTGGCGGGCATGGCGCCCGGTGCCCACCTCATCAACCTCCGCGTGCTCGGCAACGATGGCTCGGGCCAGGTTGCCGATGTGATCGAGGCCGTGGACTGGGCCATCGAGCACCGCGGCGAATTCGGCATCCGCGTCATCAACATGTCGTTGGGTACGGCGGTGACGCAGTCATACCGGGACGACCCGCTCGGCCAGGCCGTGGAGCGCGCCGTGCGAGCCGGCATCGTGGTCGTGGCGTCGGCCGGCAACCGTGGGCAGACCGAAGACGGCAGGACGGTGCTCGGCAGTGTGACGTCGCCCGGAAACTCGCCGTTCGTCATCACCGTCGGCGCCGTGCGCGCCAACGGCACGGCCAGCCACGCCGACGACACGCTGGCACCCTGGAGCTCGCGCGGCCCCACGCAGATCGACTTCGTGGTGAAGCCAGACATCGCGGCGCCCGGCAGCCTCATCGAATCGGCCGGTGTCGAGGGCTCAACCCTCGCGCGCACGCGTCCCGACCGCCTGACCGGCACGGGCCGCAACGCCTACATGACTCTGAGCGGAACCAGCCAGGCGGCGGCGGTGGTGAGCGGCGCCGTGGCACTCCTGATCGACGCCAACCCCCGTCTGACGCCGCTTGGCGTGCGGCTCGCGCTTCAGGCCTCGGCGGACTTCATGCCCGAGGCGGGCCTGACGGGCGCGGGGGCAGGCAATCTCAACCTGTCGAGCGCTCTGCAGGATGGCCAGGTGCTGCCGGCTCGAACAGTGGCGAACCTGTTCCCGGCCAGCTGGGGCGTGTCGGCCGCGTCCGAGATCGTCAATTGGACCGGCGTTCGTGGGCAGACCCTTGTCTGGGGCGACACCCTTGTCTGGGGCGACACCCTTGTCTGGGGCGACACCCTTGTCTGGGGCGACACCCTTGTCTGGGGCGACACCCTCGTCTGGGGCGACACCCTCGTCTGGGGCGACACCCTCGTCTGGGGCGACACCCTCGTCTGGGGCGACACCCTCGTCTGGGGCGACACCCTCGTCTGGGGCGAATCGATCATCTGGGGCGAATCGATCATCTGGGGCGAATCGATCATCTGGGGCGAATCGATCATCTGGGGCGAATCGATCATCTGGGGCGAATCGATCATCTGGGGCGAATAGAACGCCATCGTGCAGCTGTGCGCAATCCGCACCTGTCGAGCAACACTTAACTGACCGAGGTACAACAATGAAGCCGCTAATCATCTGGGGCGAGTAAGCACACTTTCCGACGTGGGCGCGAACCGTGGCCGAGCAGAAACACACGTTCATCGGGCGCGCCTACCTCACCACCATTCCAGTCCTTGGAGTGGCGCTGGTTGGCTGGTCGCTGAATGAGGCGATAGCTACCCCCCCCACGTCGGGGTGGTTCGTTCTCACCATCGCGACCGCGCTGATCGGCGCTTATACGGTGAAGATCCCAGGCCTGGTCGTTCGGCTGTCACTGTCCGAGCCCACCGTATTCCTTTCCACCTTGCTCTACGGCCCAGCGGCTGGAACGCTGACAGCGGCAATAGATGCCCTAGTGATGTCGATGCGGCTGGTGCCGCGTCTCCGGACTCCCCATCGGGTACTCTTTAACGTCGGGGCGCTTGCTGCGTCGGTGTTTGCCGCGTCGCTCCTGTTCTTCAGACTCTCCGGGTTGGACCCTCGCGCGCCTACCTACGGAGCTATCGAAGAGTTCGTCGGGCCTCTATACGCGTTTGCGCTTGCCGTTTTCCTCCTGAACAGCTGGATCGTGGCGGTCGCTCTGGGTGTGGAGCGTTCTGAGTCGGCCGTCCTCATTTGGGCCCGACAGTTCCCGTGGCTCGCTGCAAACTACCTCGCCAGCGCATCAATTGCGGCGATCCTCGTAGTCTTCAGCCAATCCATCGATTTTGGACTAGTAGCGCTTCTCCTACCGCTTCTCGTCGTATCCTTTCTTGCGTTCCGAACGACCCTGGGGCGACTCGACGACGCGAACACGCATCTCTCAGAGGTCAACCGGCTCTATCTTTCGACCATAGAGACGCTGGCGATGGCAATCGACGCCAAGGACCAGGTCACACACGGTCACATCCGCCGCGTGCAGAGATTCGCCGTTGGGCTCGCCCAGTCTCTCGGGGTCACTGAGGAGCGGCAGCTACGCGCGATCGAAGCCGCAGCCCTCCTACATGACATGGGCAAGCTTGCCATTCCTGAGTTCATTCTGAACAAGCCCGGCAAACTCACTGCACGCGAGTTCTCTGTAATGAAGACCCACGCAGCGGTCGGTGCCGACATCCTCTCGTCGATCCAGTTCCCCTACCCGGTCGTCCCCATTGTTCGGCATCATCACGAAAACTGGGACGGGAGTGGATACCCTGACGGGCTCAAGGGCTCTGACATCCCGATTGGCGCGCGAATTCTTTCCGTCGTAGATTGTTACGACGCCCTGACATCTGACCGGCCTTACCGCCCAGCCATGCCGGCGGAAGATGCCCTAGAGATCCTTACCCAGCGTCGCGGGAGTATGTACGATTCCCTCGTGGTTGACATCTTCGTGCGGGATCACGCGGCACTGTGTGTCAGTGCCGAGATCCACGACATCCCCGCGCTCGTTCTGGCAGGCCATGCTGATCCCACAAGCCCGCAGACGTGGGCAGACGCGCACACACCGAACACGGCACCGCTGGAATCGCTACGACTCCTTGCCGGCTTGTCGCCGTTTCCAGGCGGCCCCCCACTCGCGTCAGTGTGTCGCCAACTCACGGACAACCTTCGCGCTATCGCCTCTTTCGATACGGCAGCGATATTCGTGCTAGATGACACGTCGAGCGATGCAGAGGCTGTATTCGTCGACGGGTCAGTCGCGCGAAGCATTTTGGGGATGCGCATCCCAGTGGCAGAGCGCCTTACAGGCTGGGTAGCTGCACATCGCACCGCGGTGTGGAACTCGGAGGCCGTCCTGGACCTCGCGTCTGTTGGGACGCGTGCTTCGCTTGCCTTCGGATCGAGCCTGCCGCTGTCAGTGGATGACACGCTCGTTGGAGTGCTATCTCTGTATGGCCGAGCCGATCAGGAGATCTCGGTCGGACAGCGTCGTGCGCTCGAGTCTCTACTGCCGACGATGGCCGTGAGCCTCTGGTCGGCACTCCAGAGACCTGGCGCGGCGATCGATTGCGCCGACGACGTCACTCGCACAGCCGCTTTGGCGGCGCTAGACGCTCTGCTCTCTCACGACCGGCACGTAAACGCCGCCACAAGGGGTGCCATCTTGGCGGTGTCGGTGAGTCCGCGGGCCCAGGACTCCAGCCACGCGGACCGTGTCGAATTGGTTGGCCCGGAATTGGCGGCGCGGCTGTCACCCCGTGGCGCACGAAATCGCTGTGTCCTCCGTCTAGCGCCCGGCCAGTTTCTGTTGTGCTCTCTCGACGGCGCCTCCGCGCAGGATCTCGAGCACGAAGTTGCATCGGCCAACACCACCAAACTACTCCGCGCCTTCGTTGTGAGTAGTACCGCAGTCAACAATAGTTTGGAACTGCAGGACCGTGTCAGAACAGCGGTAGACACGATCACTTCCAGGTCGCCGCAAAGCCGGGCGAGCCGTATCCACTGACGTGCGCGCACCCGTCGAGCGCCTCGCCGAAGCGGGGTACGTTTCCCAGGCGCTGAAGCAACTCCGGCTCCTGAACAATCCAAGCCTTGAACTACGGGCACTTCGTGCGGAACTCGAGGCTCTCGCGTCAAACCGCGACGTTGCCATGAAGCTCGCTAACGAAGTAGCGGCGAGCTCCGGAGCGACAGCTGCAGTGGTACGCGGCCTCACAGTCTCAGGGCGTCTCAACTACTATTCAGGAAGGGTTCTCGAGGGACAGCAGCAGTTCGGACGTGCCCGAGAGCTGGCGGTGCAGATTAATGATGCTGAGCTTGAGGCGCTGGCTCTTGGCGAGTACATCCAGTCGTTGCTTCGATTCGTTGGACTCGAGGCAGCCGTGGGCTACCTCGCACACTACCGAAGAACCGCAATACGGGCCGGACGTCATTCAAGCCTAGCTACGCTCCATCGAATTCTTGCTGAAGCCGAGCTAAAGGCCGGGCGGAGCCACCGGGCAATCCGGGAATTGGACCTTTCGGGCCTTCATGTCGAGGCCACCCAGGACCAGGTGTCACTCGCCCAACTGCACTTCGCTCGCAGCGCTGCTGTTGGCCTACTCGGCGACATGTTCGGCTCCTTGGCGCATGCGCTCAAAGCAGTCGACGTCGCTAGCGAATGTGGAGCTACTTCGCTACTCCAGTCGGCACTCGTCAACGTCGCACATTGCCAGATCGTCCTGGGACTTCACCGAGCAGCTGAACAGACCCTGGCAGGGCTGACCGCGGCGAGTAACCCGTCGCTGGGGCGAGAGCTCGTGATCCGTGGCAATCAACTCGCCCTTGCCACGGCTGTTCGCAATGAGGCTCTCGCGTCCTCGATCGACCAGCAGTTCGGCCCCATCGCAGCACTTCAGTCGTTCACGAACGCACAGTGGTACAAGCTTGACGCGCTAACCTACCATCTCGCATTCGGCCGTGCCGCCGAAGCCGCTTCAATCGGGCAGCAGTGCCTCTCGGAGCCGACAGAAGCTGACAGGGATTACCTGTCCAGAGTAGAGGTAGCGACGGCCGAAGCGCTTGCGGTGGAGGGCAGGCACGCGCCTGCGGCCGATCTTGTCTCAAGGGTAGCAACCGGCCATTCGGGCTACCTCCCCGAATTCATCGCCGCTACCCAGCGCGTCAGCGCTCGGCTGTCCACTGACTCCACGTCGGCTGCCTTCGAGCACTACTCGCGATCGGCACGTATTTTCGGCCACATCGGGCACATCATCGGGCGCGGCGAGGCGCTTCATAACGCGGCAGCGCTCCGGGCCTCGCTCGCCGTAACAGGCGCACCGGACGCGGTCGTTCCGCACGTCACGACATTCTACGTGGAGCCAGCGGCATCGTTCGGCCGGGTCGACGTCCCATCGGACGCCGCACCCGCCACGATGCCAGAGGCCATGGCGTCGGCAACTCGAGCGGCTGCAGCCATGGTCGACCTGACCTCTCGGCCCATGCTGGCGGGCTACGAGTTGTTGTCACTGGCGGCGTCGAGCGGCGCCGCCGACACCGCCGTCATGCTCAGCCGCGCCAACGGCTCGTCGGCGGTCGTCGGCTGGGTGGGCGCCGACCGAGCGGACGAGAAACTGCTGCATCCGTCTGACGACTGCGTCACCTTCGGGCTCGGCGCCGACCGCGATCGCGAGATCACCGTCGTCGTTCGGCCGCGCAACCAGCGGTCGGCCAGGACGACACTGCTGGCCTTGCAGCGCCTCGTCACCAACGGACTGACGCTGCATCGGGCGGCGGTCGCCGAAAGCGAGACATCGGCCATCTGGCCGGAGCCGCTACCGGAACAGCAGCTCGGCTTCGTGTGTGTGGCCGAGTCGATGCTGGAACTGCTGCGCGTCACCCGCCGGGTGGCGTCGAGCAACATCACCGTGCTCATCACCGGCGAAACCGGCACGGGCAAGGAGCTGCTGGCACGGGCCATCCACAACTGTTCGCCACGGGCGAAGAAGGTCTTCCTGCCGTTCAACTGTACGGCCGTTCCGCGCGATATGCTCGACAGCCAGCTCTTCGGCTACAAGCGCGGCGCATTCACCGGCGCTCAGGACGCCTTTCCAGGCGTCATCCGCGGCGCGGCCGGCGGCACGTTGTTCCTCGACGAGATTGGCGAACTTGGGATGGATGTGCAGCCCAAGTTGCTCCGCTTCCTGGAATCGCGCGACGTGCATCCGCTCGGCGAGCCGACGCCCGTCGCGGTCGATGTGCGCATCGTGGCGGCCACCAACGCCAATCTCGACCACCTGGTCGCGCAGGGCAAGTTCCGCGATGACCTCTACTACCGCCTCAACGTCGTGAAGCTCACGATTCCCCCACTGCGCGAGCGGCGCGAAGAGATCCCGCTGCTGCTCGATCATTTCCTCGAGCGGAGCCAGAAGGAAGGCAGCAAGTCGGGCATCAGAATCGGCGAAACCGCGGCCGAGTACTTGCTGCTCTACGATTGGCCGGGCAACGTGCGCGAGCTCGCCAACGAAGTGCGACGCGCCGTGGCGCTGGCCGAGTCTGGCGCGGTGCTGATGCCGGAACACTTGTCGGCACGTCTTGCTGCCTCGCGGCGGACGGTGCCCGTCGGACAACGCCCGCCGGCGCCCACGGAACTTCTCGTGCGGCGCGATCAGCCCCTCAACGCCGCCGTCGAGCATGTCGAACGCGCGCTCATTCAGGACGCGCTGAGGGTACACGGCAACGTCGAAGACGCGGCGCGCGCGCTCGGGCTCTCGCGCAAGGGACTGTACTTGAAGCGCCAGCGCCTGAAGATCGACGAAGTGTGACGGCCGCGGGCTGCCGTCAGCCGAGGTCCACGGCAGTCGCGGCCGCGTGTGCCTTGAGCTTCTCGCGGGCGGCGGCGGCGGTGGTTCTGAGCAGCGGCTCGGCATCGCGGGCCCACCGGTCCACGGTGTCGGCGAAGCGCGACAGCCGCAACTCGCCGATGGTGAAGGCGGCGCACGACTGCAGCCACGGGTCGCGGCTGCGCGCCAGCACGTCCACGGCTTCCTCGCGCGAGCCCACCGACACGCCCACGATCCGGTCGGCCAGCCGCGCGCGCTCGTCGTTCGGCACCACGCGGTCGAAGAGGGGCACGACGAGTGACCGGATGTGCGGCGGCAGCACGTTGTCGAGGAACTCGAGCGCGTTGTCGTGCACGGCACTGTCGGCCGACTGCACGCCGACGAACGCGCTGTGCAGATCGTACGCAGGGTACAGGATCTTCATCAGCCGGAAGATGCGCTCGCTCTCCTCGGTGAGCGACGCGCGCATCGCATCGAGCAGCGGCTCGGCGCCCGCCAGCGAGCCGCCCATCGTACCGAGCACCTGATACGAGCGGTAGTGGCCGGTGATCTCGGCGGCGAGCGCCGTCTCGACGATGGCGCGGTCGACGCGCCTCCCCGAATGCCCCTGCAGGAGTTTGTTGAGGGCCGTGACGACCCGCAGGCGCACGACGGTGTCGCCGTCGAGCAGGCTTTCGACAAGCACCGCCTGAGCTGCCGGGGTACCGATGCCCTGGAGGGCGCCAGGCAGTTCGCGCCGGATGGTCGGCGGCGTATCGCGATCGACGAGGTAGTCGCGCAGTGTGCCGACGATGCGATCGCCGAGCTGGGCCAACGCCGTCACGATGTCGTCGGTCAGCCAAGGCTCGGCGATGCGATCCACCATCCGGTGCACCAGGGCGCGCTTGCCGAGGCGGCCCGCGGCCCGTACGGCCTCGCGCGCCACCTCGGGCGCATCGTCCTCGAGGAGCTTGCGCAACTCGCGCTCGAAGATGTCGGGCGAGAAGCCGATGACCCGGGCCGCTTCCACCCGGCCGCGTACTCCCTGGTCGCCGCTGTCGAACACGAGACGCTGCAGGATGAGTTGCGCCGCGTCGACGTTCTGCGCGCGACCGGGCCGCGCCAGGAACGCTACCATCGCCGCTTGAATGGAGAACCCCTCGTAATCACCGACGCTCTCAATCAGCGTGAGGGGGTCGACTGAGCTGGTGCGGGTGAGGTACAGCAGCGCTTCGGTGCGCACCTCGAGCTTGGGGTCGCGCAGCAGCTTCTCCACCTCCGGCACCACCGTGCGCACGCTAGCCTGCGACAGCAGGGCGATGGCGCGCACGCGCACTTCGGCCGATTCATGTCCCAGCAGGCGCGGCACAGCGGCTTGCACCCGGCCGGCACCGGCGACCTCGAACAGGCTGAGAGCGTAGAGGATGTCGGCCGGTGGGCCGTCGAGCTTGCGGCCGAGTTCCTCGGTGGCGCTGCGATCGAGCAGGACGCCGCGCGCACGTTCCGCGTCCATGCGGTGCTGCAGGATGCTCTCGCGCAGATTCAAGACGTAGTGGCTGCGAGCCGCCGCCGCCGCTCCGAGCCACGCCACGACGACCGCCAGGGTGACCCAGCCCACCTGCACCGGCGACCAGCCGAGGCCGGTGGCGCAGACGAGCACGACCAGGCCGCCCAGGCCGTCGCCGAACCGGTAGACCACCGTATCGATGAACGCCTTCACGCGGAAGGTCTCGGCCGCCGAGAGCGGCAGATACAGCAGTTCCACGGTCGACTTGTCGATCGAGTAGCGCAGCACCTGATCGCTCGCCTTGAGGGCGGAGACCGCGGCGAGCGAACCGAGCACGAGCACGGCCACCGACGTCGAGGCCATCGCCAACGGCACCACGAAGAGCGCCACGCCGACGCCGGCCGTGCGGAGCACACGGCCGGTGAGCACGACTTGCAGCACGAGCGACGCGACGCCGGCCAGCATGTTGAACAATCCGAAGAACGCGGTGAGCTGGTCGGTGTCGGGGATCTCGGCTTTTGCGATGGCCTTGAACTGCCAACCGGCGATGGTGGTCGCGAACGACGCCAGGCCGATCACCCACGCGATCGATCGCAAGTACGGCGAGCCGGCGACCTGCGCCAGACTCTCGCGCAGCCCGGGCGGCGAGGCGTTGGCCTCGACGGGCTCGATTCCCGCGCGGCGCCACGCCACGTGTACGAGCCCCACCGAGACCACGAGGCTCGCTGCCACCCACAGCAGCAGCGTCTCGGTGCCCAGGGCCGATGCCGTCAGGCGTGTGGCCAGGCCGCCGACGATCCAGCCGAGGATGGCGCCGCTGCCGATGAAGCCGATGGCCCGCTTGGCTTCGCGCGTCGTCAGTACGAAGTTGGCCAGCGTCCAGACCTGCGTTGGCGCCAGCGCTCCGAAGACGCCGACCCAGAGGTAGATGGCGGTGACCAGGACCGCCCCGTCCTTGGTCACCAAGCTCAGCCACCAGAAGCCCAGACTGATGGCGGCAAAGACCAGCAGTGTGCCGGTCTGGAGGGCCCGCATCGACAGCCAGCGGTGCGCGCGCAGATACATGGCCACGGCCGCGCCCACCAGCACCGCAATGGCGATGTCGACGTACGGCAATTCCGTGGCGCTGTAACGATCGAGGAACAGGGCGTCGCGGGTGGCCTTCGAAGCCACGGTCGCGGCCGTCGTGAGGAAGAGGTAGGTGAAGAGGGGCCAGACGCGGGCCCATTCACCGTCGCTCAGGCCGAGAACCCGCCCCACCACCGTCAGCATCCAGCTACGTATCGTATTGCCGCCGGCCTCTGCCGATGCATAAGATTCACTCCGCACGTCGCCATGCCGTCACCCGACACCCGTCCGTCCCGTCTTGCCCGCTGGCTCGCACCGATCGCCGAACTGCGGGCGGGCGAGGGCAGCACGGCCCTCCTGCTCTTCCTGTACTCGTTCCTGGCGATGACGTCCTACAACATCGTCAAGCCGGTCACGCGCTCGCAGTTCATCTCCAGCCTGGGCGCCGACAACCTGCCGTGGGTGCAGTTCGGTGCCGGCATGCTCATCGGCGTGCTGATGCAGGCCTACACCAAGGCGATCGCGGCGGTGCCCCGTCGCTGGACGATTCCCGTCACCCAGGCCGGGATGATCGTGCTGCTGGTCACGTTCTGGGTGCTCTTCACGCAAGTGGGCAGCGAGTGGGTCTCGGTCGGCTTCTACCTGTTCGGGCTCGTCCTCGGCATCCTGCTCATCAGTCAGTTCTGGACGCTCGCCAACGACATCTACGATCCGCGGCAGGCCAAGCGCCTGTTCGGGCTCATCGGCGGCGGCGCCAGCCTCGGCGGCGCGACGGGCGCGGCCCTCACGGCCGGCCTCGTCGAATCGCTCGGCACCACGACGATGTTGCTCGTGAGCGCGGGCATCATGCTCATCTGTCTGGGCATCGTCGTGCGCATCATCCGCACGAACGATAGGGCCGGCCAGTCGGACGCGGCGAAGAGCGGTGAGGAAGGGGGCGTCGGTGGCGGCGAAGCCCTGGCGCTGCTCCGTGGCTCGCGTCACCTGCAGATCATCGCGCTCGTCATCACGTTTGCGGCCATCGGCGCCGCGATCATCGAGCAACAGCTGAACATGGCCACGGCCGAGGCCAAGGGTCAGGCCAACACCGACGGCATCACGGCATTCCTGGCTCAGGTCACCGTCTACCTGTCACTCATCGGCCTCTTCATCCAGGTGGCGCTGACGAGCCGGATCCACCGGCTGCTCGGCATCGGGTTCGCGCTGCTCATCTTGCCGGTCAGTCTGGGCGCCACCGGCCTGCTGATGCTCACCGTGGGCGCGCTCTGGACGTCGGGCGCGGCGCGCATCATCGACACGTCACTGCGCTACACGGTCGACAAGACCACGCGCGAGATCCTTTTCCTGCCGCTGCCGGCCGACGTCAAGTACCGGGCGAAGCCCTTCATCGACGTCACGGTGGATCGGCTGTCGAAGGGCGCCGGCGCGCTGCTCATCCTCGTGCTCATCAAGGACTGGGGTCTGGGGCTGAGCTGGCGGCAACTGAGCTACGCCAGCCTCGCCGTCATGGCGTTGTGGGTGTTCTTCGCACTGCGGGCGCGCAAGGAGTACATGGCGGCCTTCCGCACGAGCATCATCCAGCAGGACATGAAGGTCGGCGAGATCCGGCTCGAGACGGCCGACCTCTCCACCATCGAAGCCCTGGTCGAGGAACTCGCCCATCACGAGCCCAAGCGCGTCATCTATGCGCTCGACCTGCTCGAGTCGCTCGGTAAGTCGCACCTGGTCAGCCCGCTGATGCTGCACCACGAGGATGCGGAGGTGCGCTCGCGCGTGCTCCTGCTGGCCGAGACCACCGGTCCGGAGGGCGTCACACGCTGGCAGCGCGGCATCGAACGCGGCCTCGCGGACTCCGAAGGCGAGGTGCGCGCGGCGGCCGTGCGGGCGCTGGCCGCGGTGAAGGGACAGGAGGCGGCCGCCCTCATGCGGCCGTATCTGCGCGACGCCGATCCGGCGCTCGTCGTCACGGCGGCATCGGCGCTGTCGAACAGCCGCGAACCCGAGGACGTCCGGGCCGCCATCGACACATTCAAGGCGCTCATCGACGACGCGCGCGAGCAGCGCGCCACGACGCGCGCCGAAGTGGCCCGCGCGCTGGGCCGGGTGACCAATTCCGAGTTCCGGTCGCTGCTCGTGCCGCTCATGTTCGACGCCGATACCGAGGTGGCGCGGGCGGCCATCCGCAGCGCCGCCCGGCTCGGCGCCGGCGACTTCCTGTTCGTTCCGCCGCTCGTCTCGCTGCTGCGCAACCGCCTGCTCAAGGGGGCGGCGCGCGAGGTGCTGGCCGGCTACGGCGACGCCGTGGTGCCGACGCTCGTCTACTTCATGCGCGACCGCGAGGAAGACGTGTGGGTGCGGCGGCACCTGCCGGCCACCTTGGCCCACATCCCCTGCGCCGCGACGCTCGAGGCTCTGCTCGAGACGCTGCACGATCCCGATGGCTTCCTGCGCTACAAGGCACTCGTGGCCCTCGAGCACCTGCGCTCTACGCGACCCGATCTCGCCATTCCCAAGGACACCATCGAGAAGCTGATCGTCGCCGAGACGACGCGGGCGTTCAACCGGCTGACCCTGCACTACAACCTGTTCCACGCCGGCGGACTCGACGCAACGAGCCTGCTGGCCCGCACGCTCAGCGAGAAGTACGCCCGCGCCATCGACCGCGTGTTCACGCTCCTGGCCCTGGTCCACGCGCCGGGAGACATCGCCGCCGTGCGTCACGCGCTCGTGGCGGGCGATGCGCGCGGCCGGTCGAGCGCCGCCGAGTTCCTCGACAACATCCTGACCGGCGAGGCACGGTCCCGAGTGATGCTGCTCGCCGAAGACATGCCGCTCGAGGTGCGCATCCGCAAGGGCAACGCGCTCTTCCGCACCAGGCAGCGCGATGTCGAAGATACGCTGGCGCAGCTCATCCACGACGAGAGCCAGGAAGTGGCGGCCACTGCCATCCAGCTCGTCGAAGTCCAGAAGCGCTGGACGCTCGCACCCGACCTGGAGCACACGCTGCAGCATCGGGCCGCCCGCGACTGGTGGGTGTTCGAAGCCGCGTCGTGGGCGCTGGCGGCGCATCGCATGCCGGTCGAGCAACGGCGCATCCTGTGGCAGGAGCCCCTCCCCGCCGTGGAACTCGCCGATCGGCTGCGTCGCGTCCAGCTCTTCGACTTCGTCTCAGTCGACGAGCTGTTCCGCGTGGCGAGCCTCGGCCGGCAGGTGCGGCACGAAGCGGGGCGCGTCCTCGTGCAGGAGGGACACCCCACCGAGGCCCTCCACTTCGTGCTCGACGGACGGGTCGCCGTGGCGGGGGCCGAGGCCGGGTGCGACGAACTCGGCGCGCAGGGCGTCATCGGCTTCGAGGAGATGCTTGAAGGCCGCCCGGTGCGCCACACCGTGACCGCGGTCGAGGCGACGATCACGCTCACGATGCCTGCCGAGGCGTTCCTCACGCTCGTGTCCGAGAACGTGGAGATCGCGCAGGGCATCTTCCGGATGCTGCTCGAGACGCGGTGCGCTCCGGCCTGGCGCACGGTCGTGCACGGCACGCTCTCGGACGAGCTGATGCGCCGCGTCGCCGACGGGGTGCAGACGCTCGACGGATTGCTGCTGCTGCAGTCGAGCCCGCTGCTGCAGCGCGCCACGACGGCCGACCTCGTGCGCCTGGCGGCCGTGGCCCGCATCGTTCCGCTGGCGACCGGCGCCCTCCTGTTCAAGGCCGGAGACAGCGCCGCTATCCACGCGGTCGTGACGGGAGCGATCGCCATGGTTGGTGCCGACGGCGAGCGCGACACGGCCGAGAGCGGCGATGTCGTCGGCATGTACGAGGCGCTCGGTGGAAGCTACATGACGTCGGCGGGCACGGTGACGGCCGGCGGAGAGATGCTGCGCATCGACCGCACCGACCTCTTCGAGCTCATGGCCGACAACATTCCGCTGCTGCAGGGGATCTTCAGCGGTCTGTTGCACGCCTCGACGCGGCCGCGACCTGATGCCCACGTGCACCAAGCCGGCGCGGCGCACTGACCTGGCGACCCCGGTCGCCGTTCAGAGCGGCAGTCGCACCTCGAACGTCGCACCGGCGCCGCGTGTGCTCGACACGCTGACCCGGCCGCCGTGGCGCTCCACGATCGCCTTCACGATCGACAGACCGAGACCGGTGCCGGCCCCCTCGGCGCGCGCTGGATCGGCCTTGTAGAAGCGGTCGAACACGTGCGGCAGGTGCTCGGCGCCGATGCCCTCGCCGGTGTCGGTCACGGCGAGCACGACGGCATCGCCATCGCGAGCGGCCTGCCAGCGCACGTGCCCACCGGCCGGCGTGTGGCGAATCGCGTTCGCGGTCAGGTTCTGCACGACTTGCTCGAGGCGACGGGCGTCTCCGGGGATGGTGTCGATGTCGGCGTCGATGGCGGTCGCAAGCGACACTCCGGCAGCCACAGCCGTAGGCCCATGGCGTTCGACCAGGCGGGTGAAGAGTGCCGCCACCGGCACCGGCGCGCGCTCGAACGGCGCGCCGCCCGCGTCGAAGCGCGCCAGGTCCAGCAGGTCGTTGACCAGGCGCTCCAGGCGCTGCGCCTCTTCATCGACGATGCGCACGAAGCGCTGGCCCTCGCGGCTGGCCGGAGCGAACGCCGGCAGCGCGAGGGTTTCAGCGTAGCCGCGAATCGCCGTGAGCGGCGTGCGCAGCTCGTGCGTGACGTCGGCCAGGAGCTGACGCCGGGCGCGGTCGGCGTCAACCAAAGCGGCCTCGCGCGCCGCCGCGTCGTCGGCCATGCGGTTGAACGCCCGCGCCACCGATGCCACCTCGTCGCCACCCCGCTCGAGGGCGCGGGCCGTGAGGTCGCCTCCGCCGAAGCGCCGGGCCGCGTCCTCAAGATCGCGCAGACGGGCCTGGGCAGGCCGGAACACCGCCAGGGACGCCAGAGCGGTGCCTGCCGCCAGCAGCCCCGCCAGACCCAGCGCGAGCCAGGGGGCCAGTTCCCGCGCCACCGCCCACGGCGGACGGCTGCGGGCCACGAACACGGCGCCCACGACGGCGCCGTTCGTGCGAACCGGCGCTACTGCCCACGGGAGCGCGGTGGCCCGGCGCGACGCCGCGCCAGGGCGAGCCTCGCCCGCCATCTCAGACTGAGCCCCCTGGCGTCCGCGCGGACCACGCAGTGGCCGGTCGCGCCACGCCTCCGCCCCGGCTCGCAGACGGTTGACGGTGGCGCGGACCATGGGGGCGGGCGGCTCGAAGTCGCCGGCAACCACGCGGCCATCTGCCAGCACGAGGGCCGCGGGCCGTCCGAGGTCGGCGAAGCGTTCGGCCGCCAGGGTGGCCAGGTCGGCCACTGGCGCGCGGTCCAGGGCATCGCCGAGGTCGTCGGCGACCAGCTCGGCCAGATTAGCCACCAGGCGGGGCGGCATCACGTCTTCGCGCGAGGTCGAGAGCCAGAGGAAGAGGCCGCCCTGTGCCACCAGCATCGCCGCCAGGAAGGCGATGAAGCCGATGGCGATTCGCCAGTAGAGGCTGCGATACCAGCGCCGGTGGCCTGACCGGGAGCTAGACATCGGCGAACTTGTAGCCGGCGCCCCACACGGTGAGGATGAGCGCCGGCGCCTCGGTATCGGCTTCAATCCGCTTGCGCAGCCGCTTGACGAGCGTGTCCACGCTGCGCGGCGTCACGAAGGTCTCGTCGGGCCACACCCTGGCGAGCAGGGCCTCGCGGCTGAAGACGATGCCGGGATGGGTCGCCAGCAGGTGCAGCAGCCTGAACTCCTGCGCGGTGAGTTCGACCTCCCGGCCGGTGACGCGGACGCGGCGGCGGGCGGGATCGATCTCAACTCCGTGCACGGTCACCGGCCGTCCGACGTCACTGCCGGCCGATGCCATCGCGCGTGGACGCCGCAGCAGCGCGCGCACGCGTGCCACGAACTCGCGAATGCCGAAGGGCTTGGCCAGGTAGTCGTCGGCACCCGTCTCGAGGCCGAGCACCTTGTCGGCCTCTTCCCCGCGCGCTGTGAGCATCAGCACGGGGGTGTCGGTGTTGGCACCGCTACGCCGCATGGCCTTGCAGACCGTGAGGCCATCGATGCCGGGCAGCATCAGATCGAGCACGACCAGGTCCACGCGGGTCGCCTCGAGTCTGGCCAGGGCCTCCCGGCCGTCTCCCACGAGCGCGCACTCGAGCCCTTCGAGGCCGAGGTGCAGCGCGATGAGATCGCGAATATTGACGTCGTCTTCGACAACGAGAACCTGGGCCATGAACGGGGACGCGGCGGCGTGCTCAGGGCGATCTTACGGGCAGGAACGCCGGATTCTTCCGGGAAGTCTACCGTGCCATACTTTTGTCACCGGCGCGCCGCCGCCGCGCCACGCGCCTCCCGTCTATTAGGGCAGGAAGGCTGGAGGGCATACCGATGACCAAGAGATGGAAGATCACAGCAGGCGCCGTTCTGAGCTGCGCGCTCCTGGCGGGCACGGGTGCCGCCGTCGTGGCGGCACGCGAGCAGGGCCCGAGGGGCCCGGGCGGCATGATGGGGCGCGGTGGCCCCGGGGGCCCGGGCGGACCTGGAGGCCGCGGGGGTATCCTGCCGGGTCTCCGCGCCTTGGACCTGAGCGAAACGCAACGTGAACAGCTGAAGGCGACGCTCGACTCGCACAAGGCCGAGTTCGACGCCGAGCGCGACAAGACAGCCGCCGCGCGCAAGGCGCAACGCGCCGCCATCACCGCCGAGACGTTCGACGAAGGTGCGGTTCGGCAGACCTCGGCCGACCTGGCCATCGTGGAAGCCGACGGAGCGGTGTTGCGCGCCAAGGTGCACAGCGAGGTGTGGGCGCTGCTCACGCCGGAACAACAGACCAAGGCGCGGGAGCTGCGCACGCAGATGGAACAGCGGGCGAGCCAGATGCGCGAGCGGTCCGAGCAGCGCCGTGGCCAGCGCCAGCAACAGCGCCAGCGGCCGGGCCGATAACGACGCGCTTGGTCAACGTCCCGAGGCGGCGCCGGTCAACCCGGCGCCGCCTCGGCCACGTACGGGTCCAGACTGTCGGTGCGGCTTGACTCCTGCGGCTCGAGGCGCATAATCACCTCTCGCCGTCCGCATCCGTCGTCAGAACTGGAGGTTCCACGATGAAGACCGTCCAGCAACTTCTGCACGCGAAGTCGGGTCCCGTGCTGTCGATCGCTCCCGGCGCCACCGTCTACGACGCTCTGGCCCTGATGGCCCGCCACGACATCGGCGCGCTGATCGTGCTCGAGAACGACTTGTTGTGCGGCATGTTCTCGGAGCGTGACTACGCGCGCAAGGTGATCTTGCACGGGCGGTCGTCACGCACGCTGTCGGTGGCCGATGTGATGACACGCGACGTCGTGTCGGTCACGCCCGCCGCCACGGTCGATGGGTGCATGGGGCTGATGACCGACCGTCGCATCCGGCACTTGCCGGTGCTCGAGGGCACCGATGTCGTCGGTCTCGTGTCGATCGGCGATCTCGTCAAGGCGCAAATCGACGAGCAGCGATTCGTCATCGCGCAGCTCGAGAACTACATCACCACCTAGCGTCGTCGGCCGGTTCAGAACCGGAACAGCCGCGTGAACTTCACGACCACGCCGCGGTTCTGCAGGCCCGGCAGACCACGCGGGCTGGTGTCGCGCCCCTCACTGAAGACGACGAAGAGGTCCGAACCGGGCTGATACTCCCAGCGGAAGCGAACGTTCGCCGAAACGGTCTGCGACGCCGATGCGTACTGCACCAGCGCGCCGACGAACGAGCGTGGCGACAGCGTGAAGGTGGCGCGGGTCCGCGCCACGGTGTTGCGAAACGACCCCGCTGGCAGGTCCACCCAATTGACCGACACTGCCGGCTCGAACATCAGGGACGCCGTCGCTTCGAGGCGGCCGCTGTAGCTCACCTCCGTGCGGTCGCCGTCGAAGAACTGCCCGCGTGTCATTCCGACGCGTCCGGCGATCCGGCGCTGCGGACCGGCATTGAACGACGTCTGCACTTCCTGGAAGGTATAGCCGCCGGCGGGAATGCTCACCCCGTTGGCCACCTGGAACGGCCGGGCGAGATACTCGAAGTCGCGCAGGTACTGCACGGTGAACTGATCGCCACCGCGGAAGTCGCCGCGCGTCGAGAGCTCGAGCACGCGGGTCTCGAGGCGGCCGAGCGGATTGGTCACGAAGTCGAGACTGGCTTCGTTGTGCAGCTGACGGAGCCGCGACCTCGCGAGCCGCGGACTGAAGCGCAGCTGGCCGAAGCTGCGGCGGAAGTCGAGACGGCGCACGAAGCCCACCTCGGGCGTGAAGCCGGGACCGACATACAGGTGCTCGTACTGCGCACCGTAGCGGTCGACGGCGAAGTCGACGCGGCTCCAGTAGCTCACACCCTCGCCCTGCCTGCGCGACGACAGGCTGCGGACGTAGGCCGCATCCATCGTCCACGAGTTGCGAAACGCCAAGCCCGCATCGGCCCCCACGACCTGGCTCGACCCGCCGCCGGAGGCCGAAACGTCCCGGCTCGTCGCCAGGATGCCGACACTGCCCCGCTTGAGGACGTCACGTCTCAGGCGCAGCACCGAGAAGTTGGCCGGCCGTGACGTGCCATCCTCTGACTCGCCGGTCTGGATGTTGATCGCGCCGACCGAGTAGGCGCCGGCCCGTCCGGTGACGCGGCCACCGGCAAGAATCGGCACCGGTCGATTGCCGCTCAGACCGATGCGTCGGCTGAAGAACACGACCGGTGTGTCACCCGGCCCCTGGTTCCCACCCGTGAGCGCCCCTGGCGTGACGCGCGTCGAGACGCCACCGAACTGGAAGATGCCCTGCCCTTCCAGGAAGAACTCGCGCTTCTCGGGGAAGAAGACACTGAAGCGCGTCAGGTTGACCTGCTGCTCGTCGTCCTCGACCTGCGCGAAGTCGGTGTTGTAGGAGAAGTCCGCGGTGAGGCTCTTCGTGAGTCCGACCTTGAGATCCCCCCCGACATCGCCGCCCGGTTGGTTGGTGCGCCGCGGCGTGCCGACGTGGTCGGTGCGCACACTGCCGGTGACGTACGGTTTCAGTTCGAGCGTCCGCGAGGCGGCGCCCGGGTTGACCCCGACCAGCGTGGCGAACGACGACGCCTTGTAGATGCCGCGCTGCGCCCAGGCGGCCGGCACCCGCGTCAAGTGCGACAGCTCGTTCTTCCAGCGCACGAGACGGAGGAAGTTGATTCCCCACACCTGTTCGCCGCTGCCCTTGTAGCGCAGCGACTTGAAGGGAATCGCCATCTCGAACATCCAACCCTGGTCGTTACGCCGGGCACGCACGTCCCACACCGTGCTCCAGTCGACGTTGTGGACGCGCTCGTCGGTGATGTAGCCGTCGCGCAGCGCACCCAAGGGGTTGGTTTGGAACAGGAACGAGTTGCGCCGATCGTAGTAGGTGTCGATCACGGCGACGAAGTTCTCGTTCTGGTAGATATTGACGTGGTCGCGGCGGCGCTCGTTGACGACCTCGAGTTCGGGATGGGTGTCCCAGCAGCGGGCGCTGATGTAGAGCCTGGTCTCGTCGAACAGCACCCAGACGTCGGTCTTCTCGGTGGCCGGTGCCCCCTCGCGTGGTTCCTGCTGGATGAAGTCGCTCATCGGCTGGACGCGCTGGTAGATGTCCTCGTCGAGGCGCCCGTCGAAGACGAGCGGCGCGTCGAGGCGCACCGCGCGCACCGTGATCCGTCCGGCCTCGTCACGGGCGACGGTCGCGGGCAGGACCGGCGCCGCCGGTCCATCGAAGGCCGGCGCCGCCACCTGTGCCGGTGCGGCGAGTGGCGCCAGAAAGGCACCCAGGGCGAGGCACGCGACGCGAACGGTGAATGACGGAGGCGGCATACGCAACGGCGCCGCGAGTGTAGCGGCCGGCCCTGCGCGGGTCGTCTCCGGATGTCACGCCGCCAGCGCCGGACCCCGTCGGACGCCGGTCGGCCGGCGTCAGCGGCGCAGGCGCAGCAGGCGCAGGGCGTTGAGCGTCACGGCCACGGTGGCGCCGGTGTCGGCCACGACCGCCAGCCAGAGCGGTGCCGAACCGAGGACGGCCGACACGAGAAATACCAGCTTGGTGGCGAGCGAGATGCCGACGTTTTGACGGATCACGGCGACCGCATGCGCCGCCTGGCGGCCAAAGAGCACCAACGCCTCGGCGTCGGCGACGCCGGCCACCATGACAACGTCGGCGGCCTCGACGATGGCCGCCTCGTCGTGGTCCGACGCCACTGCGACCCCGACGGCACGAAACGCCTCGCGCGTGAAGTGGGTCGTCGACGCCGCGCGCTCGAGCGGGGCGCCGCCCTTGACCACCACGCCGCGGGTCGCGAGCGCCGCCACGGCCGCCACGACCGTGACTGGCGTGGAGATGACGAGCGCGCACGGGCACGCCATCACCAGGAAGACCAGCGCCCGATAGAACCACGCGGCCCATTGACCATCGACGAGCGGCGGGCCCACGGCCACCACGAGGGCCGCCAGCGTCACGACCGGCGTGTAGATCGTGGCGAAGCGCTCGATCCAGCGCTCGACCGGCGCCGATTGCTGACTGCTGTCGGCCGACACGACGCCCCGACTGGCCACGACCGCCAGCGCGTCGCGCGCGCGCTCCAGACTCCAGGCCTCGAGCCGGTGTGCCACGGTGAACAGGAACGCCACCGCCGCCGCTTCCGCCCACTGTCCGATTGCCGCAGCCCCGGTCGCCGACAGGCACACGAGGACGTGCATGTCGAGTCGCAAGTGGCGCATGGCGGCGACCGCGCGCGGCCACATACGCCACAACCCCACGATCACCGCCGCCGCGTAGAGGGGCACGGCCCACGGCGCGTGCGCATGAGCGATGGCCTCGCTGTCGGCATACCCGAACACGGCCTCGGACCAGCTCTCGGCGGCCGCGCCGTCGACGATCCAGCCGGCGGCGAGCAGTGCGCCGCTCAGCACGACCTCGGTCGCGCGAGCGGGCCGCCGTCGAGCGGCCGGGGCCGTCTCGGCCTGCGCCGGCGGCATGGCCTCGACCTCGAGACCGGTGCGGGCAATCGCTTCACGCAGCCTCGCCTCGGACGTCTGCACCGGGTCGATCGTCAGGTCGACGCGGGCGTGTACGAGATCGAAGGCCACGGCCACGACACCGGCATCCGCCTGCACGGCGCTTCTGACGAGGGCGACTTCATCGGCGCAGTCCATCGCCGGCACGCGCAGGCGCACCTCACGCAGGCTGGAGGCGGCGGGCGGTGGGGGCGCGGACATGGCGATCGGTTGACCTGGAACAGACAGCGGAACCAGCCATTATCGCGCGCCGCCGGCCGGTCTGGTGCACAGGTCGGATGCCGGCGTCCGGTCGTCCGTTACGGCCGGGCCGGAGGCGCCGGCCGCTCGGCCGCCACGGCCGCGTGCGATCGCCGCGGCTCGGCGCCGCCCTCGACCGTGCCGGCCGCCAAGTCGACGAGCACGGCCGAGGCGTAGCCGTAGCGCACCTCGCCCTTCCTGCCGATCTTCTGCAGGCGATGTCCGCGTCGCTGCAACTCGGCCACCACGGTGCCGGGAAAGCGATCTTCGATCTCGATGCGCGCCGCCTGTTCGAGTGGGTCGGCCGGATCACGGCCTGGCAAGAAGCGCGGTGCCTCGATGGCCTGCTGGGCACCGAGGCCGCCGTCGACGACGCTGGTGATGACGTTGTAGACCGTGAGCGGGATCCACGCGTTGCCGGCGCACCCGACGGCGAGCTTCGGGACGAGGCCGGCGGGTGTCTCGGCGAACACGAGCGTCGGGACGGTGCCGGTCGAGGACCGCATGAGCGGCATCAGGCCACCGTAGGCCCCGGGCGTCGTGCGCGTGCTGCGGAGGTGATTGTTGTAGAGGAACCCGAGGCCCTTCGACACGTAGAACGTGCCGCCCCAGGTACTCAGTGTCTGGGTCACGGCGATGAGGTTGCCCGCGCCGTCGCCCACCGCGAAGGCCGTCGTGCCGCGGCCGATGCGGGTGGCCGGTGGCGTGAACGGACCATCGTCGGGGTTCTGCCGCTCGAACGGAGCCGCCTTGCCGGGATCGATCTTCCGGAACAGGCGCGCCGCATGGTCCGGCCGCAGGTGCTCGGCGTAGTCGACCGGCCAGCGCTCGGGATCGGCGACGCGCCGCAGCGGATCGCGCACCTTCCACGCTTCGATGACGTAATGCCAGTAGTCGGCATCGGTCGTGATGCGCGCACCCGGCCGCGGCGTGTAGTGGCCAAGGACCTGCAACGATTCGAGCAGCTGGATGCCGGTCGACACGGGCGGTCCGGTCGAGAACAGCGCGTGGCCGCGATAGCGGCCCTCGACCGGTGTCCGCTCCATGGCGCGGTACTGCGCCAGGTCGGCGTAGGTGATGATGCCGCCCTCGGCCTCCATGTCGGCCGCGATCTTCTTGGCGATGGCGCCGCGGTAGAACGTCTCGGCGCCGTCTTTCGCGATCGCCCGCAGCGTCGCGGCGTAGTCCTTGTTGACGAAGCGGTCGCCGGGTTTCGGCACCTGCCCCCCCGGCAGGAAAATCTGCGCCGCGGCAGGGTACTTCTCGAGGAAGTGGCGTCCCTCACTGATGCTCGTCGGCAGGGCTTCGTCGAGGATGAAGCCTTCCTCGGCGAGGGTGATGGCCGGCTCGATGAGCGACGCCCAGCTCACCTTGCCGCTGCCGTAGTGGCGGTAGAGATGGTCGAGGCCGGCCACGACGCCGGGAATGTTGGCGGCTGCCGGCCCGTCGGCCACGAGACGCCCGTCGCGGACAATCGCGGGATTGTCCATCGTGGCGTGCATCGGCGTCTGGTCCTTGTACTCGACCACCGTCGGCTTCGTCATGCCCTTGAGGAAGAGCACGGCCGTGCCGTCACCGCCCAGACCGGAGGCCTCGGGTTCGACGACGCCGAGCGCGAACGACACGGCGATCATCGCGTCGACGATGTTGCCCCCGCGTTCGAAGGCACGCCGGCCGGCTTCTGAGGCCAGCGGATGGCCCGACACGACGACCGCGCCGCGGGAGGTCACGACCGGCTTGATGAGCGGCTGTGCCGCGACCAGCTCGTCGAGTACGGCTTCGAGCGCCGCCGCGTTCCTGGCGGTTCCGGCACGCGGCCGGTAGGTGTCGCGCAGCGTCACCCACGCCTCGGCCGACGGGCCGCGAGCGTAGTAGAGCCGCCTGAGCGTCTCCCACGTGCGGTCGAACATGGCCAGCCAGGCGCGCGGCTGCACCAGCGAGGTCGTCAGCTCGCCGCCGGCTTCGTCCACCGGCAGCGGCGCGGGAAGGCGCCACAGGCGAAACGCCGACGAGGTGGCAAAGAGCGGCGGCGCCACGCTGTCGTCACGCAGCGGATTGCCGTTGTAGGTCGGCTCCGGCTCCGGGAGTCCGGCGACCAGCAACGTCGTGCCGTCGGGCGACCACGCCGGCGCCCCGGCACGGCGGGAGACCAGTTGCGGCGGTGCCGGCGGCTTGGGACGCGGGCGCGGTGGCGCGGCGCCTTTTGTCTGCGGCAGCTGCACGGCGGCGACCCACACGGCGCCGACGCCGCTGCGCACGGCGTGAAACGCCAGGCGGGTGCTATCGGGCGCCCACGCGAGGTGACTCTCGGCGCCGGCAGCACGCACGGCGCGCGTGGGTTGCGACGGCTCGGGCGCACCGTCGGGCGCCGGGCGCACCGGCCGCGACCCGAGCGGGATCTGCGAGGCACCGGCCTCGGCGAGCGGCATTACCCAGACATCCACGTCGTCGTCGGCACCGCGGTCGGACACGTACGCGACCAGCGTGCCGTCGGGCGAGACGCGGGGATAGGTTTCGCTGTCCGGAGTCTCAGTGAGCGCCACCGGCGACTGCCAGGCCGTGGAACCGGCCACTTCGCGGGTGACGAAGAGGTCCCACTGCGCGCCGGGATCCGCCCCGACACGGTCGCCGCGCGGCGGCCGGCTGGCGAAGACGAGCCGGCCGTCCGGCGTCCACGAGGGCCAGCGCTCGTCGCCCGCCAGGGCCGTGACGGGAGTGACCCCGCCGTCGCGCACCGAGGCCACGAAAATGTCGAAGCCGGCGCCGCGGTTGGCGGCAAACGCGATGCGCGTTCCGTCGGGCGACCAGGCGGGTTCGCGCTCGATCCCAGGAGGGGCGCCCTTGACGAGCGGGGCCGGCTTCCTGCCGTCCGGTTCGAGGGTCCAGATGGTGTCGAGCGAGGACACGGCGACGCGCCGGCCATCCGGCGCCCACGCCGGGTCTTGGGCCCCGACGTCGGACGGGCCGCCGTGCTGGGCTCCGAGGCGCGCGTGCCCCGAGGCCACGAGCAGCGACGCGAGTGCCACGGCCAGTGCCGCCCGGCGCGCCGAGCTGGTCGGGATCACTTCGCGCGCACGGCCTCGGCGATCCGGCGCGCCGACAGACCGTAGATGTCGACCAGTTCGTCGGGTGTGCCGCTGCGCGGGATCTGTGTCACCGACAGCCGGGTCACCACCGTACCCACGTCCGCCACGGCGCGGGCCACGGCGTCGCCCAGACCGCCGACGGCGTAGTGGTCTTCCACGGCGATGACGCGCCCGGTCTCGCGCGCGCACCGTTGCAGCGTGGCGGTGTCGATCGGCTGGATCGAATAGGCATCGACGACGCGAATGGCGAGGCCGTCCTTGGCCAGCACGTCGTGAGCCTTGAGGGCTTCAAAGAGCGTGATCCCGGCGGCGACCACGGTCGCCACGTCGTGGGCGCTCTCGCGCAGCACCGAGGAACCACCGACGCGGAACGCTGCGTCGTTGGCATAGATGACCGGCGTCTTCGGCCGCGAGGTGCGGAGGTAGACCGGGCCCGGGTGGTAGGCCGCCAGGGCCACCAGCCGCTCGGCGCACACCGCGTCGCTCGGGTAGAGCACCGTCATGTTCGGCTCGGCGCTCATCATGGCGAGATCTTCGAGCGCCATCTGCGACGGGCCGTCTTCGCCAATCGACACACCGGCGTGCGAGCCGGCCATCTTGATGTTCAGCCCGCTGATGGCCGCCATGCGGATGAAATCGGCACCGCGCGAGAGGAAGGCCGCGAAGGTGGACGGGAACGGCAGCGCCCCACGGCTGGCCAGCCCCATGGCCGCCCCGAGCATCGCCTGCTCGGCGATGAACATCTGGTAGAAGCGTTCGGGGTGCTTGGCTTCGAAACGCTCGCTGAAGGAAGAATTCTTGACGTCGGCGTCGAGGGCGACCACGCGCGGATCGGCGTCGCCGAGCTTGCCGAGCGCCGTGCCGAAGGCTTCTCGGGTGGCCACGAGATCGCCGAGCGCGTAGGCGGGTGGCGCCACGGTGGCGGGCGTGACCTGGGTCGTCGCCGGACCCGACGGGGGTCGGATCTCGGCCGACGACCCGGCCGGCTCCGGCACCAGCTGGGCGTCGAGTTCGGCCAGCGCGCGGGTGACCTCGTCGCCCGTCTTGAGCGCCTTGCCGTGCCAGTTGGGCTGCCCGGCCAGGAAGCTCACCCCCTGCCCCTTGAGCGTGCGGGCGAGGATCATCGTGGGCTTGCCGCGGGTGCTGCGCGCCTCAGCGAGGGCGCCGAGAATCTGCGCCATGTCGTGGCCGTCGATGGCGATGGCGTGCCAGCCGAACGCCCGCCACCGGCGCTCGAACGAGCCCAGGTCGTGCTCGTGCTGGGTGGCGCGGCTCTGCCCCAGGGCGTTGATGTCGGTGATGCCAACGAGGTTGTCGAGTGCGAAGTACTCACCGGCCGCCGCCGCTTCCCACACCGAGCCCTCGGCGCTCTCGCCGTCGCCCATCAGCACGTAGGTACGGTAGTCGGACTTCAGGCGCCGCGCGTTGAGCGCGATGCCGATGCCGGCGGCCAGGCCCTGGCCGAGCGAGCCGGTGGCGACGTCGACAAACGGCAGCCGCGGCGTCGGGTGCCCCTCGAGGTCGGAGGTGAACTTCCGCAGGTTCAGCAGGTCGGCCCTGGGGATGAACCCGACCTCGGCCCAGGCGGCGTAGAGCAGCGGCGCGGCATGGCCCTTCGAGAGCACGAAGCGGTCGGCCTGCTCGTGCTGGGGATTGGCGGGGTCGTAGCGCATCTCGGCGAAGAACAGCGCCGCCACGAGGTCGGCCGCCGACATGCAGGTCGTCGGATGACCGCTCGCAGCCGCGGTGGTGGCACGTATCGACTCGATGCGAAGCCGTGTCGCAATGTTCTTCAGCACGGGCACGACACGGGACGTCTCTGCACTCACGCGTAATCCTCCGGGCCGGAGTGTAGCAGCCGCCTCCGCAGACGGGCAATGACGAAGCGGGCGCGAAGGCCCCCCAGCGGTCAAAAAGACAACTAAAATGAGCGGATGATCGTGTTGCGCTACGCCTACGTGCTGGCGCTCGTCGTGTGGGTCGGGGCGCTCATCGCCGCCGGGGTGTTCGTGGCGCCGGCGCTGTTCGGCGTGCTCCAGGCCGAGGCCGGGGTCCAGGGCCGCATGCTGGCAGGCGCAGCGTTTGGCGAGGTGCTGCGCCGCGTGCTCGTGGCGGGCGACGTGGCCGGCGTGATGATGCTCCTGACGATGACCATCCTCCGGCTCTTCGGCCCCAAGCCGATCAGCTACGGCATCCGGGCCGGACTGCTCGGCGCGATGCTGCTGGCCAACGCCTACACCGCGCATGTGGTCCTGCCGGAGGCAGAGAGCCTGCGACAGGAAATCAGCGCCTCGATGGCCGCGCTGGCGGCGACCGACCCGCGACGGGTGCGCTTCGACTCCCTTCACGAACTGTCCACCATGATCGTCACCGCGATGGCACTTACCGGCATCGCCGTGGCGGCGTGGGAGGCGCGAGAATAGACACAACGGCATGACCCACACGATCACGCTCATCCCAGGTGACGGCATCGGCCCGGAAGTCACCGCGGCCGTCGTCCAGGTGCTCGAGGCGGCGGGCCTCCAGGCGGCCTGGGAACCCTTCGAGGCCGGCGCGGCAGCCGTCGCCGCCCACGGCACCACGCTGCCGGAGCCGCTGCTGGCGTCGATTCGCAAGACCAAGACTGCCCTCAAGGGCCCGATCACGACCCCGATCGGCACCGGATTCACCAGCGTGAACGTCGGTCTGCGAAAGGCCCTCGAGCTCTATGCCAATCTGCGCCCGGTCTGGAATCTGCCGAACGTGAAGTCGCGCTACGAAGGGGTCGATCTCGTGATCGTGCGCGAGAACACCGAAGACCTCTATGCGGGCCTCGAGCACACGGTCGTGCCGGGCGTGGTCGAGAGCATCAAGATCATCACCGACGCGGCCTCGACGCGCATCGCGCGCTTCGCCTTCGAGTACGCGCGGCGCCAGCAGCGCAAGCGCGTCACCGCCGTGCACAAGGCCAACATCATGAAGCTCAGCGACGGGCTCTTCATCGAATGCGCGCGCCGGGTCGCGAAGGACTATCCCGAGGTGCAATACGACGAGCGGATCGTCGATGCCGCGTGCATGCAACTGGTGATGTTCCCCGAGACGTTCGACGTGCTGCTGCTGCCGAATCTCTACGGCGACATCGTCTCCGACCTGTGCGCCGGCCTCGTCGGCGGCCTGGGCGTCGTACCGGCGGCCAACCTCGGTGCCGACGGCGTCGGCGTCTTCGAAGCGGTCCACGGCAGTGCGCCAGACATCGCCGGGAAGAACGTGGCCAACCCGCTGGCCCTGTTGCTGTCGGGTGTGCTGATGCTGCGCCACCTCGAGGAGGACGCGATGGCGGACCGCGTCATGCGTGGCGTCACCACCGTGCTGGCCAGCGCGGTGCGCACGCGCGATATCGGCGGCACGGCATCGACGACCGAGTTTGCCGCCGCGATCTGCCGCGCCGTGGAGGCCGGCGCGCGATGACCGATCCGATCGCCCGGGCGGTCTTCGCGCGCGACGAGGTGGCGAAGTACATCGAAGGCAGCCACGGCGTGCGCGGCGACGAGGCGCGGGCCAAAGTCAAGGGTTACCTCGACGAGCTGCGCACGACGCAGCGCTACGAGCTCTACCGGGCGCTCGAGTATCCGCTCTATCCGATCCTTCGCAAGCTCGAGCGCACGGACGAGCACGTCGAGCTCGTGAAGGCGGCGGTGGCGGCCGGCAGCCGCATCGTCTACGCCTCGAACCATCGCAGCCACATGGATTACCTGCTCGAACTGCTGGCCCTCGAAGACGCGGGCCTGCGGCCGCCGGTGATCGCGGCGGGGATCAACCTGTTCGGCGGCCCCCTCGGTCTCATCCAGCGCCACGTGGTTGGTGCGCTGCCCATCCGCCGCAACACGAAAGACCCGGCGTACCACATCACGCTCAAGGCCTACGTGGCCGAACTGCTGGGCACGCACGACTTCTTCTTCTATCCGGAAGGCGGCCGCAGCTACAGCGGAGAGCTCAAGGGGCCCAAGACCGGTCTCTTCACCGCCTGCCTGCAATCGGGGCAGCCCGGACTGGTCATCGTGCCGGTCGCCATCGCCTACGACCTCGTGCTCGAAGACCACGTACTGGCCAGGCAAAAAGTGAAACGCACGCAGCGAGCGTTCAGCCGTGAAGTGGCCGAGATGGTGCGCTACGCGGTGGGCTACCGCAGCCGAGCCTTCGTGACCTTCGGCGCTCCGGTCTCGGTCGCGGGCTTCAGCGCCGCGTCGCGGACGTCGGTGCTCGAACTGGGCCATCACGTGATGGAGCGCATCGGCCGACAGGTGAAGGTGCTGCCCACGGCGCTGATGGCGTCGGCGCTTGGGCCGGCGATGTCCGACCGGGAGCTGGAGAACCGCATCACCGCCCTGCTCGACCGGCTGACCGCGGTAGGCGCCAACCTCGATGCCACGACGGCTCCGGCAGTCGTGGCCGCCGCCGCCAACGCGTTCGAAGCACGCGGCATCATCGTCCGGGACCAGGGGCGATTCCGCGTCCGCGACCGCGGTTTGCTGCGCTACTACGGGCGCGCGCTCCGGCACCTGCTGCCGGCGGCGGTGACCGCCACGCGCTGATGATCGCCGCCACATCGAAAGCGCTCTTCCACACCCTGGCGGGCATCGACCTGCTGCGCCGCGTGGCGTCGCGCTACGGCATGGCGCCGGGCTCCGGCTTCGCGCGGCGGTTCATCGCCGGCGAGACGACCGAGGAAGCGCTCGACGTCGCGCGCACGCTCGGCCAGCGGCAATTCGGGGTGTCGCTCGACTACCTGGGCGAGAGCGTGGCAACGGTCGAGCTCGCCGCCCAGGCCGCCCGCGACTACGTGCGTCTCATCGAGAGCGTGGTGGCGGCGGGCGTCGAGCGCAACGTCTCGCTCAAGCTCACGCAGCTCGGCCTCGACGTCGATCGCGCCACGGCTGTCGACAACCTGCGGCGGGTGCTCGAGGCGGCAGCGGCGCGCGAATTCTTCGTGCGCATCGACATGGAGAACTCGCCCTACACCGAGGCGACGATCGAGATTCTCGAGACGCTCCGCGGCCTCGGCTTCACGGCCGTGGGCACGGTGATTCAGTCGTGCCTGTTGCGGAGCCCCGCCGACGTCGATCGACTGAACCGCCTCGGGGCGAGAGTGCGTCTCGTGAAGGGCGCCTACCGGGAACCGAAAGCGGTCGCCCATCATCGCCTCGACGAGGTCAACGCCGCCTTCATCGCCCTGGCCAAGACGCTGCTCGACCACAACCCCTTTCCCGCCATCGCCACCCACGATCCCGCGCTCATCGATGCCGTGAAGGCGCATGTCGCGGCCAGAGACATCGACCGCACCGGGTTCGAGTTCCAGATGCTGTACGGCATCCGCCGCGATCTGCAGGGGCAGCTCCTGGCTGAGGGCTACAAGGTGCGCATCTACGTGCCCTTCGGCCGGCAATGGTTCCCGTACTTCATGCGGCGGCTGGGAGAGCGTCCGGCGAACGTGGCGTTCGTGCTGCGCTCCCTCCTGCGGGATCGCGGATAAGGGCCGGCGCTGAGCTGAGACGGGGCTGTCACCGCTACATCTCAACGGCACCAGCTGCGGATGACGCCGGCCAACGCGTCACGACAATGGCGGACGCTGGCCAGATCCACCCATTCCTCCACGCCGTGCAGGCCCGCACCGCTCGGGCCGAAGAGCACCGACGGGATGCCGGCGCCGGCCAGCACCGCCGCATCCGTCCAGAAACTCATGCCGATGGTGTCGGCGCGGCAGCCCGCGGCGCGCGCGGCTCCTGTCAGCACATCCGGCAACGGGTGTGCGGCGGCGATCTCGTAGGGCGGGCGCGCGAAGAGCGACGTCGCAGCGGCCGAGAAGGTCGAGTCGGCGGCCGCCAGGCGTACGAGAATCGCGTCCAGTTCCGACTCCAACGCCGTCTCGGGCTCGCCGGGGATGGTCCGCCGCTCGACCTGAAGCGTGCAGCGATCCGGATAGCTGCTGAGCTCGCGGCCGCCGCTGATGACCGACGCGTGCAGCGACGCCGGGCCCAGACGCCGGTGGCGTGGGCCGGCCTGCAACCGTTGGTCGAGCTCGCCGAGGGCGACCAGCACGCGGCCCATGTGCACGATGGCGTCGATGCCGTCGGCCGGCCGGCTGCCGTGCGCCGCCCGCCCCGTCGTCACGACCTCGCTCCAGGCGAAACCCTTGTGGCAGACCGCGACGTCGAGGTCGGTGGGCTCGGTGACGATCCCCGCATCGGCCCGCCACCGCGTCACGAGCGCGTCGGCCCCGATGCTCGAGTGCTCCTCGTCCACGACACAGGCGACGACGACTTCGCCAGCGGCAAGGCCTCCGCTGCCGGCCACGACGCGCACGGCATCGATCATCGCCGCCACGCCACTCTTCATGTCCTGGGCGCCGCGTCCGTGCAGCTGCCCGTCGCGCACCACCGGATCGAATGGCGCGGCCATGCCGGCAACACCGACCGTGTCGATGTGCCCGCAGAGCATCAGCGACGGTCCTGGCGAGCGGCCGGCCAGCGTCGCGACGACGTTCGGCCGCCCGCTCGCCACCTCTTGCACCTCGACCAGCAAGCCGATGGCCTCGAGCTCGAGCACCAGGCGGCGCGCGATGGCCGCTTCCCCGGGCGCTCCCGGTACGAGCGTCGGATTCACGGAGTCGATGGCAACGAGGTCGCGGAGCAGGCGTTCGACGGAATCCATCACGCCGGAATTGTATCGGCGACAGGGTGGGGCCAGGCCCCATTTTCGGCTCGCCATTCCGCCCTGGAGCCTGACGCCGTGAAGATCCTGCGAGTACGATGGACCGCGTGCCGTCGCCAGCCACGCCGCTCGACCTGGCCCGGGCCGTCGCCCACGCGGCACGGGCCGGTGGCGGACGAGCGCTGGTTGTCGGCGGCTTCGTCCGCGACCGCCTGCTCGGGCGGGGGTCGAAGGACCTCGACCTCGAGGTGTTCGGCATCGCGGAGGACGCGCTGCCGTCGCTGCTCGGCGCGCTCGGTCGCGTCGAGCCGGTGGGCCGCGCCTTCCCCGTCTACAAGCTCGGCCCGATCGACGTCGCCCTGCCGCGTCGCGAGTCGAAGAGCGGACGCGGTCACACGGCGTTCGCCGTGCAGGGCGATCCGCACCTGTCGTTTGCCGAGGCCGCCCGCCGCCGCGACTTCACCATGAACGCGATCTCATGGGATCCGCTCACCGACGAGTACGTGGATCCCTTCCACGGTCGCGCGGACCTCGAGGCACGGCGTCTGCGCGTGGTCGACCCGCGGACATTTGCCGATGACAGCCTGCGCGTGCTGCGCGCCCTGCAGTTCGCGGCCCGCTTCGACGCGCGGCTCGACGACGAGGCGGCCGCGATCTGCCGGGCGATCCCGCTCGACGACCTGCCGGCCGAACGGCTCTGGGGCGAGTTCGAGAAGCTGCTCCTGGTGGCCGAGCGGCCGTCGATCGGCTTCGCCGTCGCCCGCACGCTCGGTGTCGTCGAACAGGTACTCCCAGAGATGGTGCCGCTCTACGACTGCCCGCAGGACGCCGAGTGGCACCCCGAAGGCGACGTCTGGACGCACACGCTCCTGGTCATCGACGAAGCGCGACGGCGCAACGCCGATCTGGATCGGCCGCGGCTGGCCACGATCATGCTCGGCGCGGTGTGCCACGACCTCGGCAAGCCGTCTACCACGCAGATGATCGACGGCCGATGGCGTTCGCCCGGGCACGAAGCGGCCGGCGTCGCTCCGGCCACCTCCCTGCTCGACCGCTTCAACATCAACGCCGTCGACGGCGTCGACGTGCGCGGCCAGGTGCTCGCCATCACCGCGGAACACCTGCGTCCGAGCGCGTTCTACAAGGCGAAGGACACCGTGCGCGACGGCGCGTTCCGGCGTCTGGCCGCACGCGTCGATCTCGAATTGCTGGTCCGTTTCGGGCGGGCCGACTGCCACGGCCGGGCCGGCACCTTCGACTGCTCGGCCATGGACTGGTTCCTCGAACGGGCGCGCGCCCTCGGCGTCGAGCACGCGGCGCCGGCACCCATCCTGCTCGGCCGCCACCTCATCGCCCTCGGCGTCAGCCCCGGCCCGCGCATGGGCGAGATCCTGCGCGCCGTCTACGAACGTCAGCTCGACGGCGCGGTGGCCTCGCTCGACGAAGCCCTGGCGGCCGCACGCGTCGAGATCCGCGGCTAGACAAAGATGCCCCGCCCCGACATCGCTCTCGTCGCCGACGACTCGTGCCGGTGGCCCATGACGGCGGCACGAGACGAGGTCACGAGCCGCGGCAAGGGTGTCGTCTAGACGGGCAGGTCCAGGCGCTGGTGCGTGAGCGTGCCGCCCTCGACTCGCAGGATCGACACGGTCACCGGCAGCGCGAAGCGCCGTGGTCCGGCGCTGCCGGGGTTCAGGTACAGGATGCCGCCCTTCCAGTCGGCACGTGGCTGGTGCGAGTGGCCGGAGATGACCGCCGCCAACCCGGCGGCTGCAGGATCGAGATCGAGCGTGCTGAGGTCGTGCAGCATGTAGACGTCGAGCGCACCAAGCCGCACGACCTCGGTCATCGGAAGCGCCTGCGCCCAGCCGCCATGGTCGACGTTGCCGCGCACGGCGGTGGTCGGGGCGATGGCCCTCAGTCGCTCGAGCACGTCCGCTGCGCCGAGGTCGCCGGCATGGAGAATCCGTTCCACGCCGTGCAGCGCCGCGACAGCTTCGGGCCGCAGGAGCCCGTGCGTATCGGAGATGACGCCCACGGTGAGGACGGTGCCTGCCATGCGGAATCAGTGACGCGAGGGCGCCTGAACGCGAACCTTGTGCGCCTAGGACGTGATGTACTTCGCGAAGTGATCCGGCTGCACGTTGCCGCCGCTCACGATGGCCACGACCGTGCCGACCGGGGCACCCAGACCGAGCATCACCGCTGCCGTGGACGCCGCGCCACTCGGCTCGGCCACGAGACGCGCGTTCCTGAAGAGCCAGCCGACGGCCTTGGCCATGGCCTCGTCGGGCACGGCCACGAGGTCGTCCACGTATGCCTGCACGTGCGCGAACGTGAGGTCGCCGGCGCGCATGTTCATGATGCCGTCGCCAATGCTCGCCGACTTCTCGAGCGTCACCGGATGCCCGGCGTCGCGGGCCGCGCGCATCTTCATCGCGCCCACCGGCTCCACGCCGACGACGCGCACTTCCGGCCGCGACAGCTTGATGGCGGCCGACACGCCGGCGATGAGGCCGCCGCCGCCCATCGGCACGAATACCGTGCCGAGATCGGGCACCTGCTCGAGTAGTTCGAGTCCGACCGTGCCCTGTCCGGCGATGATCATCGGGTGATCGAAGGGCGGGATGATCGAGAGGCCGCGCGCCGCCGCTTCCGCTTCCGCCCGCGTCTGGCGGTCGATGGACGAGGTGCCGGCGAAAATCACCTCGGCGCCGTAACTGCGCACGCCGTCGACTTTCACGGCCGGCGCCGTCGTCGGCATCACGATGACGGCCGGCACACCCATCGCCTGCGCCGCCATGGCCACGCCCTGACCGTGGTTGCCCGACGAGTAGGTGATGACACCGCGGGCACGAACGTCGGCCGGCAACTGCGACAGTATGTTGAAGGCGCCCCGCACCTTGAAGGCGCCCATCGGCTGCAGGTTCTCGCACTTGACGCGGAACGGATGCGCCGCGGTCGCGCCCGGCCAGGGCAGCGATATCACCGGCGTGCGGACGGCCGTGCCGCGCACGCGCTCGGCAGCGGCAAAGAGATCGGCGAGCGTCACGAGCGGCGTCGCGTCGGTCATCACTGCTTCCTGACCTGGGCGAACTGGTCGCCGTCGTTGTAGGCGGGCATCGCCGGCGCCGCTGCGACCTGCCAGGCGAGCGCCGTCAGCAACTGCATGTCGACAGCGGCGCCGCTGAAATCCCAGGCCGGACTGTACTCGTCCGACGGTTGGTGATAGTCCTTGCCGGTGTAGGCCTCCTGCTGCGCGAGGAGCGCCGCTGCGTTCGGCCCCTCGAACTGCTTCGGCTCGCTCAGCGACAGCGCCGGCACGCCGGCCTTGGCCAGCGGGAAGTGGTCGGAGCGGAAGAAGTAGCCGCGCTCCGGATGGGTGTCTTCGCCCACGATGCGACCGCGCGTCCTGGCCAGCTCAGCGAACGAGGTGCCGAGCGACGAACGCTCCGCGCCCAGCATGACGATGTCCCTGGTGGGCCCGAGGTAGTTGGCGCCATCGACGTTGATGTTGGCCGCGAAACGGTCGATCGGCAGCGGCGGGTGCGCCGCGAAGTACTCGCTGCCGAGCAGGCCCGACTCTTCGGCCGTCGTGAACACGAAGTAGATGGAGCGTCCCGGCGCACCGCCGGCGCGAGCCAGCGCCTGCGCCATCGTCAGCACCGCCGCGCAACCCGACGCGTTGTCGTAGGCGCCGTTGTGAATGCGATCGGTATCTGGCGCCTCGCCGGGTTGTGCCGCCCGCACGCCGAAATGGTCCCAGTGCGCCGTAATGGCCACCCCCTCCTGCGGATTCGTGCCCTTGAGCACACCGATGACATTCGGCGAAACCCTGCGCGCCGACGTCTGCGACAGGGTGGCCGCGGCGGAAATGCCGAGCGACACGGCCGTGAAACCGCGCGTCGAGGCGCTCGATCGCAGCGTGTCAAGACTGCGACCGGCGCGGGTGACGAGATCGGCGGCGGCGGCGTTCGCAATCCACGCTTTCACGCCGAGGGCCGGCGCACCGGGCGCTGGCGGCAGCGAGTACTGCGTGCCGGTCCACGACGACTGCACGACCTGCCAGGGGTAAGTGGCCGACTCATCCGTGTGGATGAGCAGCGCGCCCGCCGCGCCCTGCCGCGCCGCCTCCTCGAACTTGTAGGTCCAGCGGCCGTAGTAGGTCAGCGCCTTGCCCCCGAACAGCGTCGGCTCGCTGGCAGGAGCCGGCGGATCGTTGACCATGACGAGCACCCATTTGCCCTTCACGTCCACCCCCGCGTAGTCGTTCCAGTTCTGCTCCGGCGCCACGATGCCGTGTCCCACGAAGACGACCTCGCCGGTGACCGACACCTTCGAGTCTTCGACACCCGAAAACGCCACCACATCGTCAGGGTACTTGAACGTGCGGCCTGGGACGGTGAGCGCGAACGAGCGAGCCACGGTGGCCTCGACGATCGGCACGTCCTGGAACCAGGTGCCGTTGTCGCCGGCCGGCTCGACGCCGACAAGCGCCAGCTGGTTGGCGAGATAGGCCGTGGCGAGCTCACCGCCGCGCGTCGCCGGCGCCCGTCCCTCGAAGTGATCGTGCGAGAGCATGCGCACGTGCGCGGCAATGCGGGCGGCCGTGATTTCGGACTCCGCTGGCGCGGGCGCCGGTGGCGCGATAGGCGACGAGCAGGCGGCGGCCGTGGCCAGGCCGGCCGTGACCGCGAGCGCACGAAGCGAACGAGACGTCATGGCGAGAGTATAGCCGTGACGTCTTGCCGCGGCGTCAGCCACGCGCCGCTGCCCTCCCCGGCCCCTGGCCGTCGGACGCGCTCTTGCGGAAGGCGAGAATCAGCTCGCCGCGCAGGATGTAGCGAGTGGCCTCGTGGCAAAAGCCCAGGGCTTCGAATCTGGCCACCAGCTCGGCGCGCGTGTAGTGCGCGATGTGCTCGTCGGCATAGGCGCCGGGTGCGAAGAAGCCATACAGCTTCTCGGTCACGACCCACTCCCAGTTCGCGTAGTCGGGCGTGCCGAGCACGAGTCGGCCTCCCGGCGCCAGCACGCGCACCAGTTCCGGCAGGATCGGCGACTCCTTCGGCACGTGCTCGATGACCTGCGAGCACAGCACGCAGGGGAAGCTCGCGTCGGCAAACGGCAGTTCGAAGCCCGAGGCATGGACGCGCGGGCGCTTGAAACGGCGCGCGTAGCGGAGCTTGCGCAGCAGCACGTCGACGGCCACGCTGCCGGGTGGCAGTGCGCCGATGATGCGGCTCGATCCGCAGCCGACGTCGAGCACCGGTCCCTGACCGGCGATGAGCTCCGTGATGTGCCGGTAGCGCTGGCGCTGCCAGTAGCGCTGCAGCGGGATGGCGCTGTCGTGGGCGCGGGCGTCGTAGTCAGCGCACTCGATCGAGTTGCGCAGCTTCCACAGTCGCCAGAACGTGCGCAGATAGTCGGTGGCGAAGCGCTGGGCGCGCGCGTGCGATGCGCCACCCGGATCGGCGCGATAGACGAACGGCACTTCGATGACGCGCCAGCCTTCGGCGTAGACCTTGACGAGCACCGTCTGCAGCGCGTCGAGGCCGGCCGGCAACGGCCCGGCCGCCGTCAGGACCGCGCCGCGGTAGAGCCTGACGCCACTCGACATGTCGCGCACGCCGAGCGAGAGTCCGCGGCCGAAGACGCCGTTCAGCAGCCGGCTGCCGGCGTGCCGCCACCAGGGCATGTCGGCAAGGCCGCCCTCGACGTAGCGCGATCCGATGACGACGTCGGCCTCGCGGCGTCGCGCCCACAGATCGGGCACGACCCGGCTCGGGTCGAGGACATCCGCGTCGATCGTCAGCACCCAGGTACCGCTGGCCTGAGCCACGCCAGCAGCCAGGGCCGCCCCGTAGCCGGCCGACACAGGCGCCACGATCCGGACCGCCTCGGACGGCAGGGCGGTGAGGCTGGGGTCGGAGGTGACGCACAGGATCTCGTGGCGGCAACCGAGCGCCGACACGGCCTGCGCGATGCGCGCCACGGCGGCGCCCGCGGCCGGCTCGCCCTCGGCCGGCACGACGACTGAGAGCTCGATCACCCGCGTCCTGCGGCGCGCCGGAACTCCTCGAACAGGCGTGGCGCGTTGCCGGTGATCCCGCGCATGGTGGGCGTCCATCCGAGGGCGCGGGCACGGGGACTGCGCACGACCTGATCGAGCGCCAGCGCGTCGGCGAAGGGGCCCATCTTGGCACGCGCCTCCGCGATCGGCATATGGCGGATATCGGCGCGGGGATCGACGTAGGAAGCGACGGCGTCGGCGATGTCGCCGACACGTTCGTCCTGGTCGTCGGTGGCGTGGAACACTCCCGAGGCGTCGGCTGATCCCAGAATACGGACGTAAAGATCGCCCAGATCGCGATGGTAGACCAACGGCCAGCGGTTGCTGCCATCGCCGATGACACGCACGAGTCCGTTCAGCGCATCCTTCAACATGTCGGAAACGATGCCCTGGGCGCCGCCGTAGACGATGCCCGGCCGGATGACGGCCGTGCGCACGGCGGTGGAACCGGCGGCCAGGACCCGCGCCTCGTTTGCCGGCCGCCAGTCGACCAGCGGAATCGGGGCCGTCGCCGCGCCCTCGTCGACGGCTGCAGGACACGCGCCGAGCACCCAGATGCCTGAGGTGAACAGGCACACGCGGGGCGCGGCCGCCGCCGCCAGCGCCGGCAGTACCGCGTCGAGGAAGGCCTGCTCGGCCGCCGGCCCCCGCGGCGTGGCCTCGTAGGCGGTGTGCACGACGGCGTCGGCCGCCGCGGCCTTTGTGAGGTAGCGAGCGGGCCCGGTCAGCTCACCCATGACCGGCGTGGCGCCGCGCGCTTCGAGGCGCGCGGCCTTCTCCGGGTCGCGCACCAGCGCGGTGACGTGATGGCCAGCCTTGATTAGGGCGTCGAGCACGGCCGCGCCGATGTAGCCCGTACCGCCTGTGAGAAATACCTGCATGAAGCAACCGTCTAGGGGAGGGCGCGATCTTACTCGGCCGGAGAGGCTGCGCGCCAGCGCCGTCCTGCGGGGGTCACAGGTCCCACACGCGACCGCCGTCGTAGCAAGTGATGAGGCCGTCTTCGCTGACCTTCATGACGGGCCCGAACCGGCTGGCGGCGATGGCGGCGGTGGTACGGGCGCCTTCAGCCAATCCATCCGATTTGGAGTGCTCGCTCGTGAGCGGATGCCTGAGAATGGCGCCCACGGCGAGCATCGTGCCATCGGCATCGGTCACCGTGGCGCCGTCGAGCGTGGCGAGCGCGGCGAGCAGGCTCGGGTCCAGTTCGGTGATGGTGCGCCCGGCCAGCAGGTGCAGCAGGTCGCGACGCGACGGGGCGCCCGAAGCGACCGGCAACCCCAGCAGCTCCATGTCCAGTCGGTCGGCGGCGGCGACCAGCTGCGCCAGCGATTCGATGGGCCGCCGCAGCACGACGAAGAGGGCGCCCTGGCGAGCGTCCGACAGATCGAGCGCCGTGCGGAACACGCGCTCGGCCAGCGCCGGGTTGCCGACGGCGGTCTGCCAGAGGGCGTACTTCGACATCTGATCGAGCAGCCGCCAGTTGGCGTGGCTGAAGCTGAAGACCTGGGCCCCTTCCGCGAACACCTTGATCTCGCGACGCGGGTTCAGCACGACGCAGACGTGGGGGCCGGCGACCGTGGCCCTGGCATGCCCGGCGTAGACCTGCGCGCAGGGCACGTCGAGCGGCGCAATCGGCCCGGCCGCCATCGCCCAGCGGTTGATGTCCACGATGTCGAGCAGGCGACCGGCGCGGTTGACGAGGAACACGGTGCGCAGGCCGTCAGCCAGCCGGTAGAAGCTCTTGATCGAGGCGAGCGCGCCCGTGTAGTGCAGGGCATCGCGCTCGGCGGCCGGATAGTGGCCCACCGGATCTTCGTCGGTGCCGAGCAGCAGCACGCCGGTCGAGATCGGCTGGTTCTCGTAGGTCGAGAGGGCAGCCGCCCGCATCATCTCGATCGCCAGCGCGAAGCGATCGGACGCCACGGCCACCCCGCTCTGCAGCTGGTAGGGCTCACGGTCGAAGAAGGCACCGATGTAGCGATCTTCGATCTCGCCGCGAAAGAGGTCGTCGCGCTCGACCATCAGCTGCGGGCTCAGAATCGCCCGGTAGCGGGCCGAGAGCACGGCGCCGATGGCGCGAGCGAACCGCACCTCATGAAGCGTGAAGGGCCGCGACGGCGGCACCCGGAGCGTGTAGCGGGTGCCAAACCAGCGGATCGAGAGCGCCGCCGGGTCACCGGTGGGTTCGATGGCCAGCCGACCGTCGGACGACGGGGAGGGTACGGGCTCCGTCTCGAGCGAGGCCCGTTCGAAGAACTGAGTCAGGGCCGCCTGGAGCAGGCTGTCGTACTGGGCTCCAACGGCAAGAGCGGGCGGCAGCGACGGCATGCGGGCAGGGATGTGGTGATCATAGTCCAGAGGGTCGCGCCCGCCGGAAGACACGCGCGACGGGCCCGCCAGGCGCGCGCTGGACGCGGCGCGACCTGATGTGGCACACTTCTTGGTTGGAGTCCATTTGAGTAAAGATGATCTGATCGACATGCAAGGCACCGTCGTCGCCGTCCACAGCGGCGGGCTGTACCGGGTGCAGACGGAGTCCGGCCACGAGGTCCTGGCGCAGCTGAGCGGCCGGATGCGGCGGTTCCGCATCAAGGTCGTCCCCGGTGACCGCGTCACCGTCGGCGTGTCGCCCTACGACCCCGTCCGCGGGATCATCACCTTCCGCGCCCGTTAGCCAGGCGCCGCCTTGACAACAGCGTCCTCCTCTCCGCCTCCTCACCGTCGACGCGGCGGTGCGTCTCGTGGTCGCCGACGCACCTCGGCCGCCCCGGTCAGCGTCCCCACCCCCGACATCGCATCCGATATTCCCTGGGAACGTGGTGACGAAGAGGCTCCGCGTACGTTCGCCTCGCTCGGCCTCGACAGCCGGCTGATGGCTGGCTGCGCCGACATGGGCTATGCCGAAACGCGGCCGGTCCAGACGGCAGTCATACCGATGGCCCTCGAGGGCCGGGACGTCGTGGCCTGTGCCGAGACCGGCACCGGCAAGACCCTCGGCTTCGTCGTGCCCATCCTCGAGCGCCTGCTCACCGAGCAGCCACCCTACGGCGACCAGCAGCGCGAAGCCTACAGCCGCGCACTCATCCTGGCGCCCACGCGCGAACTTGCCTCGCAGATCGAGGACACCATCGTCGGCCTGACCTACCACACGCCGTGCTCGAGCGTCCCGGTCTATGGCGGCGTCGAGATGTGGCCGCAGGAACGCGCGCTCAAAGCCGGCGTCGACATCGTCGTCGCCACCCCGGGCCGGCTCATGGATCACATGCGCCACGACTCCTGCGACTTCACGCGGGTGCAGACGCTGGTCCTCGACGAAGCCGACCGCATGCTCGACATGGGCTTCTGGCCGGACGTGCAGCGCATCCTCGGGGCGCTGCCCAAGGATCGCCAGACGCTGCTCTTCTCGGCCACCATGCCGAACGAAATCGTCACCCTCGCCAAGGAGATGCAGCGCAGCGCGCGCTACGTGCAGATCGGCCGCGGGCAGGGCGCCGCGCGCACCATCACGCACGCGATGGAGGAAGTGGAGACGCGCGACAAGATCGATCGGCTCGCCCGCTTCATCCGTGGCGAAGCCGCCGGCCCGGTGCTGGTCTTCGTGCGCACCAAGATCGGCGCCGACAAGGTCGCCCGAAGCCTGCATGCCAAGGGCGTGCGCGCCGCGGCGCTCCACGCCGATCGCACCCAGCTCGACCGCCAGCGCGCGGTCGAGGGCTTCCGCTCGGGCCTGCATCCCGTGCTCGTCGCCACCGACATCGCTGCCCGCGGGCTCGACATCGACGGCATCGCGGTGGTCGTGAACTTCGAAGTGCCAGACACGAAAGAAAGCTACGTGCATCGCGTCGGACGCACGGGCCGCGATGGCTCGAGTGGCCGCGCGTTGACGCTCGTCGCGCCGGATCAACGGCGCGAATGGAAAGCCATGGAGACTGCGCTTGGACTCGAACTCGCCTAGCGATCCGCCCGCCGACGCCGTTGCCGGTGTCGAGGCGCCGGCGCAATCCGAGGCGCAGGCGCGATTCGTGTCGTGCCGCTGGCAGCGCGCCGCCGATGGTGATGCGCCGGCCTGCTGCGGCCACCGCGACGTGCTGCCGATGGCCGGCACGACCGGCTTCAACCCCGAGTCGTGGTGCATCGACTGCCAGTATTACAAGGTGAAGCGCGCCCCGAAGGCACGGCCACCGGCGCCAGCGTATCCACGCTGGAACGACTGAGCCGCCGCTAGCAGCCGCTAAAGCGACGGCGGTGGTTCGTCGCCGAACTCCTTCGCCAGATCCACCCACTCGCCGTCGGGCGCAAGGAACTGGTAGGCGCGCCAGTGCTGCCTGGCTTCCGCCGATCGGCCGAGCTTCTCCAGCGTGACCGCCAGGTAGAAATGCCCCTCCGCGTACTGCCCGTTGAGCGACAGCGCCCGGCGGTAGTACTCGACGGCGGCGGCGTGCCGGCCCAGATCGTGGTGAATGTTGCCGAGGTTGAAGTGCGCCTCGAAGAACGTGTCGTCGAGCCTGAGCGCACGCTCGTAGAGCGCCTGGGCCTCGGGCAGCTCGTCGCAGGCGTAGCGGATGTTGGCCAGGTTGATGAGCGCCGCCACCAGGTCTGGTTCATCGTGCAACGCGCGACGGTAGGCGCGGGCCGCTTCCTGCTGGCGGTCGGGAGTGCCGTCGTCGAGTAACGACCCCTCGAGGAACTCCTGCTCGGCCGGCGTCAGCGCCCGCGTGCCATCGAGCGTGACGTCGGCGATGGCCGACTTGGCCGCCGTGACTGGCGGCTCCTTCCTGGCCAGCGCGATGATCCGCGCCGGCTCGGCATCGAGCCGGAAGTCGAAGGCGAGCTGGCCCCGCCGCTCGGCCTGCAGATCGCGCAGGGCCGCGCGAAAGGGCACGCCCCGCTGAAGTTCACTGTGAATCTGGCGCAGCAGGCTGAGATCCTGGAACGAGAACTGCGTGCCGCCGCCGCGCTGCCCGGGCGTGATGAAGCCCCACTTCTGCAGGTAGCGCACGTGATCTTCACGCAGCGCCGGATACATGCCGAGCACGTCGCGCGGCCCCGGTGACGCGATCGCAGGCGGGGCTGGAGCGAGAGTGTCGGTGGGCTCGGCGGACATCGGCACTCCAAGATGGCGAATGTGATGGTGCCCTGTCAACGCATGATCCTGGGCACGCGTACAATACAGGCATGATTCTCGCGGCCGATGTCGGCGGATCGAAGACGCTCGTCGGGTGGTTCACACCGACCCGCCCGCGACCAGAACTCGTCGACGTCCGCGTGCTGCGCACGCTCGACTACGCCGGCCTGCCGGCGCTGCTCGACGACGCCGGCGGTCTGAAACGTCCGGGGGTGACACGCATCGCGCTCGGCGTCGCCGGCCCGGTCGTCGACGGCGAGGTCGTGATGACCAACGTGCCGTGGCGCGTAAGTCAGGCCGAGATCGTCGCGGCCACCGGCGTGGCCGCGGTGCGGCTGCTCAACGATCTCGAAGCCATGGCCTACGCCGTGCCGGTGCTCGCGCCGGAGGAACTGCGCATCCTGCAGATCGGCACCTGCAATCCGGCCGGCAACGCCGCGCTCATCGCCGCCGGCACCGGCCTCGGCGAGGCCATCCTGCATCGCGTCGGGCCGCGGCTGCTGCCGGTGCCGTCCGAGGCCGGCCACGCCGACTTCGCCGCCCGCACCGACGCCGAAATGGCGCTCGTCCGCGCCCTGCGCGCCGAGGTAGGACGCGTCGACATCGAGCGGGTGGTCTCAGGGCTCGGCCTGGTGCACATCGCCAGGCACGTCCACGGCGCCGACGGGTGCCCGGTGGCCGGACAGTTCGGGGCGGCCGACGGCATGGCGCGCGTATCCGAGGCCGCGCAGGCCGGCACCTGCGCCAAGTGCGTCGCGGTGCTGGACGTTTTCGTGGATGCCTACGGCGCCGAGGCCGGCAACCTGGGCCTGCGCGCGATGGCCACTGCTGGCGTCTACGTGGGCGGCGGTATCGCCCCGAAGATCCTGTCGATCATCGAGCGGCGCTTCATGCGGACGTTTCTCGACAAGGCGCCGATGACCGGGCTGCTCGCCTCGATGCCCGTCCACGTCATCCTGAACGATCGGGCCGCGCTGCTCGGCGCCGCGGTGGCCGCGCTCGACGGCGACTGAGCAACGACCCTACCCGGGCGGCCCGTCAGGACGCGGCCTGACGCACCGTCAACTGCAGCTCGACGAGCGTGCCGCGCACGGCGGGGTCGGTCGAGAGGCATCGCAGGATCGCGGCGGTGGCGGCGGCCGGCGCCACGCCTTCGCCGATGCCAGCCGGGGCGCCGGTGAACATCACGCCGATGAGTTCCGGCAGCGTTATTGCCTGGTAGGGCAGCCGACCGGTGACGAGTTCGAACGCCACGACGCCGAGCGTGAAGAGATCGGCTCGCGCGTCTGGTGGCCGCCCCGTCAACACCTCGGGCGCGAGGTAGGGCAGTTCCAGCTCGCTCGACTCGACACCGCGCAGCTGCGGCTCACGCATCGTTGCCAGGACGTCGGTGAGCGCGCGGATGCCGCCGCTCGTGAGCACGAGGTGGTCGGCGCCCGGCTCGCCCGTCACCCTGATGGTGTCGGGATTGACGCCGGTGAGCAACCCGCCGTGGCGGTGGAGGGCGCCGGCGGCGTCGGTCATCTGCAGGATCAGCCGGCGGGCCCGCTTCCAGTCGAGCGCGCCACCAGCGAGCACCGTGCGCAGGCTCGGCCCGTCCACCAGATCGGTCACGACGAACACGCCACTGGCGTCTTCGCCGTAGTCGCGCACGTTCAACAAGTGCGCGTGACGCACCTGCAACGTGCGCGCCTCCTGCAGGAAGCGCGCGCGCAGTGCCTCCCACTGCGCCTGCCCCTCACGCTTCAGGTGACGGATGGCCACGGGTATCGAGAGTGCCCGGTGCGTGCCGCGCCGTACGACGCTGCCGAGCCGGCCGGGGCCGAGCACATCGCCGAGGTCGTAGCGCGAGAGCAGCCCATCGCCATCGAGCGTGCCCGGCGGCACCTCCGCGCTCCCGGTTGCCAGCGCGTCGAGCAGCGCCTCGACGAAGTCCGACACGCTGGGCCAGCGTTCGGCTGGGACGCGCGTCATCCCACGGGCGATGACGGCATCGACGGCCGCCGGCAGCCCCGGACGCGCCGCCGACGGCGGCACCGAGGTGCCGGCCATCACCTGCTGGGCCAGCGCCATCGGCTCGGGCGCCTCGAAGGGCCGCTTCCCCGTCAGCATCTCGTAGGCGACGACCGCCAGCGAGTACTGGTCTGAGGCGGGGCTCACGGCCTCACCCGCGAGTTGCTCGGGCGGCGAGTAGGCGATGGTGCCGAGGAACGTGAACGGCAGGGTCAGGCGCGTCGCATCGGGCGGGGCCGCCAGCGAGGCGAGCCCGAAATCGATCACCTTGTAGACGCGGTCGCCCGAGCCGTAGCGGTGCGCCACGATGTTGGCGGGCTTGAGATCGCGGTGCGTGATGCCGTGGTCGTGGGCCAGCTGCACGGCACTGCCGACGACGCGCAGCACTTCGGCCGCACGCGCCGGACCGAGGCCGCCGCCGAGGTCGAGCTCGTCGCGCAGGCTCGGACCGCTCAGTAGCTCCATGACGAGGTACGGGTGGCCGTCGTCGTCGGAGTCGAAGTCGAGAATCGAGACGATGTTCGGATGCCTGAGCTGGGCCGCGGCGCGGCTCTCGCGCAGGAAGCGTTCGCGCGCCTCACGGTCGGCGTCTGGCGAGAGCAGCACCTTGAACGCCACGTCGTCGCCGAGGGTGACGCGGCGCGCCTTGTAGATCTGCCCCATGCCGCCGGCGCCGAGCGGACCGAGGATCTCGTAGCGGCCGTCGATGACGTGGCCGGGGGGCAGCACCCGCACAGTCTAGCGCCAGCCGGGGGCGCTCAGGCGTGAGCGATGGGCTCGGGGGCCCGGGCGAGCACGTGCGCCAGCCACAAGTCGGCGATGCGCTCCTGCACGCTGTTCTGCTTGAGGCGCGCCCGCAGGTTGGCGAAGTCCACCCGATCGAGTTCCTGATCCTGGTTGTTGCAGGAGAAGACGAACGACTCCTTGCCTGAGGACGGATCGACGTGGCGCTGCAGGCACTGGGCGCAGACTTCCTTCATCATGCACTGCATCGGCGAGTTGATACTGCCGATGGCCACGTGCTGGCGTGACAGGTGGGGTGCCAGCACGCCGTGCCGCGCCGTCTGCACCGCGTGCATCATGCGGTCTGACCCGATGGCGATGATGCGTGTGACCGAGGCCAGCGGCACGACCGCCTTGCCGAGACGGCCCTCGGCGTAGGCCACCATCGCCTGCACGATGTTGCCGCGGAAGTGGTGGTCTTGCGGGCGGCCCGGCGGAATCTCCACACCGCCGTCGGTCGCCCAGATCACCTGGTCGGTCGCGGCCTCGATCTCCTCGCGCTTGAAGAGGTCGGCGCCGTTCCTGTAGCCGGCGAAGTAGATGACGCGGCTGCCATGCGCCTTGAGTGCGCGGGCGATCGAGAAGAGCACCGCGTTGCCGAGGCCGCCGCCGGCGAGCAGCACCGCCTCGTGTCCGGGGATGTCGGTGGGCGTGCCGGTCGGCCCCATCACGACCACCGGCTCCCCCGGCTGGAGATACGCGCACAGGCGGCTCGAGACGCCCATTTCGAGCGTGATGAGTGACAGAAGGCCCTGCTCCCGGTCGACCCAGGCGCCGGTGAGCGCGATGCCCTCCATGACGAGCGCCGACTCGCGGCCACCGGTCGTCACCCGCGCGCTGCCCCGCTCGAAGTTCTGCAAGCGGTAGAACTGCCCCGGCTCGAAGTGTCGCGCGGCGGCCGGCGCCTTGACGACGACGTCGACGATGGTCGGCGTGAGACGTTCGACCCGCTCGACTCTGGCCAGCAGCTCGTAGTCGAAGCGCGCGACCATGGCGTGCCAGGCAGCGTCGCGCACCGGCTGGGCTGCCGGGTCGAGGGTGGCGAGCCCGTCGAAGAGCGCCACGACGTAGCGGTAGCCGTGCTTGGCCGAGGCCATGGCTTTGACGACGTTGCCGTTGTAGCGGGGATGATTGTCGCCGTAGTAGCTGACGAAGCGCCCGTCGCGGACGTACGACGTGAAGAAGCCCTGCGCGTCCTCGACGAGCGTCCGGACGCCGGCGGCGTCCTTGTCGACCCGGAAGCCCTTGAAGAACTTGCCGCGGCCGTCGAGCGTGAAAGCACCCGGGTGTTCCTTCTCGTAGGTCACGTTCGGCACCGTGCCAGCCGCCACGAGGACGGTGCGGGCCGGCAATTCGACCAGCGCCCCGAGGCTCGTGAACACCATGGCCTGCACGTGCCCGAACTCGTCAGGTACGGCTTCGACCGGCTCGAGGTTCTCGGCGAACGTGATGCCTTCCTCGAGGGCCTTGGCGACCTCCTCGTGGTTCAGCCGGTAGGCCGGCGCATCCTGCAGGCGCTTGCGGTAGGCCAGCGTCACCCCGCCCCACTGCCGCACCAGCGGCACGAAATTCGGGGCCTCGCCGGCCGCCGCCGCGCGCGCGCGTTCGGCGCGGACGGCGCGACCGTGTCCGAGGAACTCGTCGAGGATGCCGCGCTCCTCGCCGTCGAGCGTGCGGCGTACTTCGTCGTCGCCGATGGTCGCCACGAGCGCCTCGTAGCGGTCGAGCGTCTTCTCGACCTGGAGTGGATAGTAGGCGAGCAGTTCCGTGGCCGTGTCGACGCCGGTGAGACCGCCGCCGATGACGACGGCCGGCAACCGCGCCTGCAGGTTCGAGAGCGAGTCGGCCTTGAAGGCGCCCGTCAACTGCAGCGCCATCAGGAAATCGCTCGCCTTGCGGATGCCGCGCAGCAGGTTGTTCTTGATCTCGATGATGGTCGGACGGCCCGCGCCGGCCGCGATGGCGACGTGGTCGATGCCACGGGCCCAGGCCTCATCGAGGGGCAGCGCGCCGCCGAAGCGGACGCCGCCGTAGATCCTGAGACGCGGGCGCCGGGCGAGCGTGAGGTGGATGAGCGACAGGAAGTTCTTGTCCCAGCGCACGGTGATGCCGTACTCCGAGACGCCGCCGAAGCCTTCGAGGACGCGGCTGTCGAGCGGCCGGTAGATATCGGCCCAGCGCGCGATCGGCTGCGGAGGGCGGCCGGCCCCTCCGGCCAGAACGGGATCGGGCGGCTCGATCTTCAGGCCGTCGATGGCGATGACACCGAAGCCCTCGTTCAGCAGGTAGTGCGACAGCGTGTAGCCGGCTGGGCCGAGGCCGACGACCAGCACGTTCTTGCCGTTGTAGGGCAGGGCGTATGGACGTTCGTGGTTGAGCGGATTCCACCGCGTCAGCAAGCCGTAGATCTCGACGCCCCACGGCAGATTCAGGACATCGGTGAGGGCGCTCGTTTCGGTCTGCGGAATGTCGACCGGTGCCTGCTTCTGGTAGATGCAGGCCTTCATGCAGTCGTTGCAGATCCGGTGGCCGGTACCCGGGCACATCGGGTTGTCGAGCATGACGAGCGCCAGCGCGCCGAGCACGTCGCCGCGTTTGCGCAGGAGGTGCATCTCCGAAATCTTCTCGTCGAGCGGACACCCGGCCAGCTGAATGCCGAGTTGATTCGTCTGCACCGCGCCTTCTTTGTCGATGATGCCCTTGCTGCAGCTGTCCTTGTCGCGCTCGTGACACAGCACGCAGTAGTGCACTTCGCTCAGCACTTCGCGCGTCGAATAGCGCGCGTCGGTGAGGGCGAAGCCGTCGCGCCGGCGCAGCAGCGCCTCGGGACCGGTGATGGCGTTCGGGCGCGCGGGATTGCTGTGCGTGATGTGGACGAGATGCTCGAAGTCGAGCGTCTCCGGGAACTTGAAGACGACCCAGTCGCGATGGGCGGCGTGGTGCACGTGGGCCGCGCACCAGCGCTTCAGGTGATCGATCTCGACGGCGACGGCGGCCTTCGCCGCCTCATCGCCGGACGTTCTGGCGGCCTCGTCGCGGTCGAGCAGCGCGCAGCCGGCGCGGGCGACCGCGAGCTCACGCGCGCCGGCATCGACGGCGCCGGCCACGACTTGCTCGACGTAGGCATGGTCCTCGGCACTGGCGGCCACCGGCGCGCCGCCTTTGAGGAGTGGCAGCGCCCGCCGGCGGACGAAGTCGATCTTGAAGCGGAAGAGGTCGTCGTAGGCGCGGGTGGCGGCCGCCAGCACCTCGGCCTCGGGACCGACGGCGAACAGCCGGGCGACGAACCGGCTGACGTGCGGCGCCATGGCGACCAGCAGCGCCGAACGAACGACGGGGCCGGGCGGTCGCGCGGCCTGGGCTTCCCACTGGGTCCACAGTGCCGGTTCGGCGGCCACGACATCGGCGACGAAGCGGGAGTAGAGGTCGGCGAGGCGGGCGGGCTCGTGCAGGTCCGCGAACGTGAAGTCGGGCAGGCCCAGGCGGTCGGAAGGAGAAGGCACGGCGCTCATAGCTACGGGCCCGCTCGTCGGGCCGACTAACCACGGTACATCCGCGCCGAGACGCGAGTCAAACGAGCGTTCAAAACGTCGACGGCCAACGGGCCCGTGACGGATTTCGAGACACCGAGACTGAAGCTGCACGCGCAGTTTCGTCCGTCATCGCCGCCAGGCCGCCGGCGGTCATGGACGGGCAGCCGAGAATGCGCCACAAACCCGACCATGCGCACGGCCGAGTTGGCGGGAACGCGTCTTGCTCCGTGGTCGTGCACCCCGACTGCCCCGCCGGGCGCGGCGCCATCGACTGCACGACTTACGGGAGAACGGCACATGACCAAGATGAAACACCTGAGGAACGGCATCGTCGCGGCCGCCATCCTGATACTGGCGACGTCGGCGAGCGCTCGAGGACTCCAGGACAAGGTCCTCGACGGCACCGGGCTGGCGTTCCAGCAGCTGCGTGTCGAGGGCAAGGGCCTGGTCACCGAGGTGACGGGGACCTGTCCGGCGGTCGTGCTCATGATTGCCGGCATCCCGGTGACCGTCGACGCGAATACGACCTTCCCCGCCGGCCAGACCTGCGGGATGCTGGCGCCGAACCAGCGGGTCGAAGTGCGCGGCATGCTCACCATCAGCGGTGGGACGCTGTCGGTGGTCGCCACGATGATCGAGATCGAGGATGGCAGCGAAGGCGAAGGCGAGGGCCGCGTCACCGAGGTGAGCGGCACCTGCCCCAATCTGACGATCACGGTCGACGGCCGCACCGTCACGGCCGACGCACTCACCCGATACCTGCCGGCCAACCGCGGCGCGGGCTGCGATCAGATCCGAGTCGGCACCAGGATCAAGGTCAAGGCCGTGCCGGCCCCCGGCGGCGGTTTCCGCGCGCGGATGATCGAGATCAAGGGACAGCGTCATTTCGGTGAGGGCGAGGGTCGCATCACCAGCGTCACGGGCATCTGCCCCGACGTCACGATGCTCCTCGGCACGACCCCCGTTCAGGTCAACGCCGCGACCGACTTCGTCGGCGGCACGTGTGCAGACCTGGCGCCAGGGGTGCAGGTGCAGGCCCGTGGCTTCAGGGATGACGACCAGACGACCAACGTGGCCAGCTGGGTGCGCTTCAAGTCACGCCGCGTCGAAGGCCGTTCGACGGTAACCGCGGTGAGTGGCACGTGTCCCGCCCTCACGTTCACGGTGGGCGGCGTGGTGCGCGTCGTGACCGACGCCTCGACCGTCTTCAGTGGTGGCTCGTGCGAGCACATCCGCGTCGGCGTCAGAGTGCGCGTTCGCGGCGACATGCAGACCGAAGGCGGTGCGGTCATCGCCGAAGAGGTCGAGATCGAAGGGCATCCGGGCGGGCGGCCCGGCGGCCGCATCGAAGGCCAGATTTCGACCATCGGCGGCACCTGCCCGGCCCTCACGCTGACGGTGCGCGGCATCACGGTGACGACGTCGGCCGCGACATCCTTCGACGACATCCGCTGCCCGGCCCTGGCCGTCGGCATGCGCGTCGAAGTGGAGGGCGACCTGCAGGGCACGACGCTGGTCGCCACGAAGATCGAGCGCGAGAACTAGTCCGCGCCACTGCACCGCCTGCCGGAGGAGGGGCACCGGCCCCTCCTCCGCGCGCCTTGACTTGCCTTCCAAGCGCTGAGTACGCTCCCTGACGTACGCGTTCGCGCTCGTGACCATCCAACTGAACGGCGACCCATTCGACCTGGACGGCCCGATCTCCGTGGCTGCGCTCCTGGCGAGCCTGAAGATCGACGCGCGGCGCGTGGCGGTCGAGCTGAACCTCGTCGTGCTGAAGCGCGCGGCCTTCGAGGTGACAATCGTGCAGCCGGGAGATGCGATGGAGATCGTGAACTTCGTGGGCGGCGGCGCGGTGGCGCCTGGTCGATGACGGCCGCTGATGCGCCGGATCCGCTGGTCATTGCCGGCCGCGCCTTCGCCTCGCGCCTGATTCTCGGCACCGGCAAGTACCCATCGCCCGAGATCATGCAGGCCGCACACCGGGCCGGCGGCACGGCGCTGGTGACGGTGGCCGTGCGGCGCGTCGACATCACGCGCCAGTCGGCGTCGCTGCTCGACTTCATCGACACCACGGCCATCGCCCTGCTGCCCAACACCGCCGGCTGCTACACGGCCGCCGACGCCATCCGCACGGCCCATCTGGGCCGCGAAGCGGGTCTGTCGCACTGGGTCAAGCTGGAAGTCATCGGCGACGAGGCCACGCTCTTCCCCGACACGGCGGCGCTCGTCGAGGCGACGACGGCCCTCGTGAAGGACGGCTTCGTCGTGCTGCCCTACACCAACGACGACCCCATCGTGTGCCGCAAGCTCGAAGACGCCGGAGCCGTCGCCGTGATGCCGGCCGGCGCGCCGATCGGTTCGGGCCTGGGCATCCAGAACCTCACCAACCTGCGCATCATCAGGGAACAGGCCCGCGTGCCGGTCATCGTCGACGCTGGCGTGGGCACGGCCTCGGATGCGGCGATCGCGATGGAGCTCGGCGCCGACGCGGTGCTGCTCAACACGGCCGTCGCCGGGGCCCGCGACCCGGTCGCCATGGCCGCCGCGATGAAGCACGCCGTCATCGCCGGCCGGCTTGCCTACCTGGCCGGCCGGATCCCGAAGCGGCTCTACGCCTCGGCCAGCAGTCCGCTCGACGGCATGGTGGGACGCTAGTGACCGACCGCGTGCGCACGGTGTCGGAAGACGACCTGGCGCGCCTCAAGCGCGATCGTGAGACCGCCGACGCGCGCTACAACGCCGCGCTCACCGCCGTCGACCAGGCCGTGCAGCAGCTGGGCGAACTACCCCATCCGCCGCCCGGACCCGACGAGCGCCAGGTCACGCCCCTCAACGAGCAGTGGGAGCTGGCCGGCCACGCGCCAGCCGGCAGCGGCTGGCGCGGCCGCCTCGCCGGCTTCGTCTGGCGCACGATGCAGCCGGCACTCGGCGCCCAACAGCGATTCAATGCGTCGCTCGTCGATCACGTCAATCGCAGTATTCCGCGCGAGCGCGCCGTCACCGACGCCATAGCGGCCGCGATCGGCCTGGTGCGGCGGCAGATCGACGAGGCGGCGCACTTCCAGTCGATGCTCGTCGTCTACCTTCAGACGCTCACGCCCTTCGTCGACACGAAAGACTACGAGTTCAGCGGCCTGGCGCGCCGCACGGCCGAGGACGCGCAGGTGGCGATCGGCCGCCTCGAGGACGTCTCGCGCGGCCTGGCGGCGGCGCTGAGCGGCCTGTCGGACGAGATGCTGAAGCGCTACGAATCGCTGCTCGGCCGCGACCAGCGCTACGACGCCCGGCTGGGCGACCTGGCCACGGCTGTCACGCTCGTGCAGCATTCCTCGCTCGCGCTCAGCCGCGAGTTCGCTCGCGGGCTGCCGGCGGCGCCCACCGCGCCGCCGCCGGCCGCTTCCCAGGCCGCGCGCGAGTCCGCTCCCGACCGACACCAGCAGATGCTCGCCGGTGATCGGCTGCTAAGCCAGCAGTACGCCGGATTCGAGGATCTCTTTCGCGGCAGCGAGAGCGAGATTCGCCAGCGCATGGCCGACTACCTGCCGATCTTCGCAGGCGCGACCGAAGTGGTGGACCTTGGATGCGGCCGCGGAGAATTCCTCGATCTGCTGACGACCGCCGGCGTCAGTGCCCGCGGCGTGGATCTCAATCATGAGATGGTCGAACGTTGCCGTGCCAGAGGCTTCGACGTCACCGAAACCGACGGCCTGTCGTTCCTGGCCGGCGCAGCCCCGGGCAGCATCGGCGGACTCATCGCCTCGCAGGTGGTCGAGCACTTGCAGCCAGACTATCTGCTGCGGCTGCTGGCCGCCGCCGCCCAGGCGCTCTGTCCTGGCGCGGCACTGGTGCTCGAGACGATCAATCCGGCGTGCTGGAGCGCCTTCTTCGACAGCTACGTGCGCGACCTCACGCACGTGCGGCCGGTGCATCCCGACACGCTCAAGTTCCTGGTGATGGCGGCCGGCTTCACCGACGTCGCCATCCAGTGGCGCTCACCCTATCCCGAGGCCGGCAAGCTCGAGCGGCTGCCTGCCGCGTCGCGCGCCGCTGCCTTGGATCCTGCTCTGCCGCCCCTCCTCGACGTGCTCGATCGCAACGTCGAGCGGCTGAACGGGTTGTTCTTCACCCACCGCGACTACGCGATCGTCGCCAGGCGCCCCTGACGCGCCGACAACCGCGGACGACGCAGTCGTGAGCCCAACCCTCGGTGCCGCGCGCGTCGTCGTCGGCCTCGTGACGGTGGCGCTGCCGCTGGCGCATGCCGCGCTGCTCGGCGCCCAGGGCAACACGGCCTGGGTCACGGCCGCGGCCATCGCTGCCGGGGTCGGCGTCCGCCTGGCGGCCGGCGCTACGCCGGCCGTGGTGCTGGCCCTCGGCCTGGCTCCGCTCTGGCCCCTCATGGCCAGCGCCTACGGCCCGGCCGGCCTGTTCGATCACCTCGTGCCGTGGATGGCATTCCTGGGCGCCGGCCTGGCCTGGAGGGGTGCACGGCCCTGGCAATCCGGCGGCGTCTGGGGCGGCGCGGTCGCCGCCTGGGCGCTCGTGCTGGCGCTGGTCACGCCCGTTGTCGCTGTGCGCGAACTCGATTTCACGCTCTACGCCGCCGCGGCGCCCAATCTTGCGGGCGTGGTCCTGCTCATGGCAGAGGCGCAGCTGGTGGCCCTGCTCCTCTTCGACTGGTATTGGGGCGCGACGCTCACCGCACGTCGCTGGACGTGGATGGCATTGCTCCCGGGCGTGGCCGCCGCCGCCGGAGTCGCGCTCTGGCAGCAGCACGTGGACGTCGCCGTGCTGGGCGTCGAGCCCTGGGTGCGTCTGCACCGTTCCGGGAGCACGCTCTTCGATGCCAACGCGACCGGCGCGCTCTTGGCGCTCACCGCGCCGATCCTCATCTCGTCGCTGGCGCGGCCCACGGCGATTCCGGCCATGGCCTGGGGTGCCGTCTGGCTGGCGCTGTGCCTGGCCGGCATCATCGCCACCGGGTCACGATCGGCGCTGGCGGCACTCAGTCTGGTGCTGGCGTTCCAGGCCCCCGCAGCGGCAAGGCCGTTGCGGTGGCTGGCCTTGGCCGCGGGCGCGCTGCTCGCCACGGCGGTGCTCACCGGCGAGCCGGTGACGGATCCGTCGGCAGGACAGGCGATTGGGCGCCTGGCCGACACGGTGCGGAGGCAGCTCTCGCTCGAAAGGGAAGGCCTGTGGCGCCTCTTGTGGGATCGTGATGGCTACGGGCCGGCGTCGATGGCGATGATCGCCGAGCATCCGTTTGTCGGCACCGGGCCCGGCACCTTTGGCAGCCTCGTAACCGGTTACGCCAGCGAGACCCTCGGCGTCGCCCTGCCGCCCGACAACGCGCAGAACTGGTGGCGGCAAGAGGCGGCCGAGCTCGGGCTGCTCGGGGCATGGCCGGCCTTCGCCTGCTCCTTGATCGCCCTGGTGACCTTCCTTCGCGCGCTGACGCGCCGTGAGCACACGGCGGCGGCGGCGCCGCTGGCCGGTCTGGGACTGCTGGCGCTCATGAGCCCGCCGATGCCGCACCCACTGCTGCAGGTGATTGTCGCCCTGGTCATGGCCGAGGCGGTAGCGTCGTGGCCGGCGCCGTCCGGTGCCGCGCCGGACCAGCGCGACAGCAGGGTGGTGTGGGCACTGGCGATCCTCAGTGCGGTAGGCACGGGCATCGCCGGCTGGGGCGATCTGCGGCCGCCGTATCGTGCCGCCCGCTTCCACCAGCCGTATAGCTACGGCGTCACCAGCGTGGAGCCGACGCCCTACGGCGAGGGGCGGTGGATGGCGCCGCGTGGCGTGGCGGTATTGCCACCGGCGGGCACTACGCTGGTGGCGCGAATCGTGGTGCCGCACGCGGACGCAGCCGCGCGGCCGGTGCGCGTCACCGTGTCGGCGCGCCACGGCGTCGTGTGCACGCATGACGCGGTCGACGCGGCGCCCTTCGAGTGCCGGATCCCGGTGGCGCCTGGTCCCTGGCCGATGGTGCGAGTGGACATCGACCGCCCGTGGCAAACCGCGGAGGGGATGGTCCGCGCGGCCTTCGTCACCGCGCGCTTCGAAGACTAGCGAGGCTCCGTGCGAGCGTTCAGCCGACAGCGTCGGCGATGGCCGCAACCACCTGCTGGAGCTGGTCGTCGGCCAGTTCGGGGTAGATGGGCAAGGCCAGCACCCTGGCCGCCGCAGCGTCGGCGTGTGGGAACCCATCGTGGGGGTGGCCGAGGGCGGCAAAGCAGGCCTGGCGGTGAAACGGCACCGGGTAGTAGACCTCGGTGCCGATAGCCCGCGCCGCGAGGTGCTCGCGCACGCGGTCGCGCTCGGGCACCTGCACCACGAACTGGTTGTAGATGTGGTACGCGTCCGGCCGCTCGTAGGGCAATCCCACGAGGTCCTCGAGTCCGGCCGCCGCGAAGAGCGCCCGGTAGCGGGCCGCGTTCCTGCGGCGCCCCTCGGTCCACGCCGCCAGGTGCGGCAGCTTCACGCGGAGCACGGCCCCCTGGATGGCATCGAGCCGGAAGTTCCCCCCGACCAGCGCGTGGTGATACTTCGGCTGCTGGCCGTGGTCGCGCAGCAGGCGCAGCCGATCGGCCAGTGCGGCGTCGTTGGTGGTCACGAGACCACCGTCGCCGAAGGCGCCCAGATTCTTGGTGGGATAGAACGAGAAGCAGCCGATGGTGCCGATTCCGCCCACCGCAGATCCACCGTCGCGGGCGCCAATCGCCTGCGCGGCGTCCTCGATGACCGCCAGCCCGTGCGTCCGGGCCAGCGCCATGAGCGCCGTCATGTCGGCCGCCTGCCCGTAGAGGTGCACGGGCATGATGGCCTTGGTACGCGGCGTGATGGCCCTGGCCACCGCCTCGACGTCGAGGTTGTAGGTGTGCGGATCGATGTCGACGAACACGGGACGCGCGCCCACGCGCACGACCGAGCCGGCCGAGGCGAAGAACGAGAACGTGGGCGTGATGACGTCGTCGCCGGCGCCGATCTCGAGCGCCATGAGCGCAGCGACCAGCGCGTCGGTGCCCGACGACACGCCGAGCGCGTGACCCACGCCGAGGTAGGCCGCCAGCTCGCGTTCGAGGGCCATGACCTCCTCGCCGAGGATGCAGCGCTGGCTGTCGCAGACGCGCGTCACGGCCGCGAGCAGGGCCTCGCGCAGCGGGCGATACTGCGCCTGGAGGTCGAGCAGCTGAACGGGCGCGGACGGCGTGACCGGCATTGCCACCTCGGGCCGAATGGCCGTCAGCCCAGCGCCACGCCGGGGTGCTCGGTATGGCGGGCGATGTCGGCGTCGACCATCATCGCGATCAGGTGCTCGAAGGTCACCTCCGGCGTCCAGGCGAGTTCCTGGCGGGCCCGCGTCGGGTCGCCGATGAGCAGATCCACTTCGGCCGGGCGGATGAACCGCTGATCGACCTTCACGTACTGCTTCCAGTCGAGCCCGGCGTGGCTGAAGGCCAGTTCGACCAGGCGTTGCACGGTGTGCGTCTCGCCGGTGGCCACCACGTAGTCCTCGGCCTGATCCTGCTGCAGCATCAGCCACATCGCGCGCACGTAGTCGCCCGAGTAGCCCCAATCGCGCTTGGCGTCGAGGTTGCCGAGGTGCAGCGCGTCGGTGAGACCGCACTTGATGCGGGCCACGCCGTCGGTCACCTTGCGGGACACGAACTCGAGCCCGCGCCGGGGCGACTCGTGGTTGAAGAGAATGCCCGAGCAGGCGAAGAGGCCGTAACTCTCGCGGTAGTTGACCGTGATGTAGTGCCCGTAGACCTTGGAGACGCCGTAGGGGCTGCGGGGATAGAACGGCGTCAGCTCGCTCTGCGGCACCTCGCGGACCTTGCCGTACATCTCGCTCGACGACGCCTGGTAGAACTTGATCTTCGAGTTCACCCGGCGAACGGCTTCGAGCACGCGGGTGACGCCCTGGGCGTTGAACTCGCCGGTCAGCATCGGCTGGTCCCACGATGCCGGCACGAACGACATCGCCGCCAGGTTGTAGATCTCGTCGGGCTCCGCCTCCTCGATCACCTTGATGAGCGAGAGCTGGTCGAGCAGGTCGGCGGGACGCAGCGTGATCTGATCCTGCAGATGTCGGATACGCCAGTCGTTGGGCGCGCTCAGCCGGCGGATGGCGCCGACGACTTTGTAGCCTTTGGAAAGCAACAGCTCGGCCAGGTACGAGCCGTCCTGTCCGGTGATGCCCGTGATGAGCGCGGTCTTGGCCATGGTCGGTGCGGGCCTCGGTCTAGCGAGTCAAGTTGCTCGGCCCACGCCGGCCCACGAGGACATAGCGCGAATCGAGAATCTACCGGGTCGGTCCCAGGCGGGCCGGTTCGACCCGCCGCAACCGGTGCAGCGTACCATCCCGCGCATCGTGCCGACAAGCGGCCGGCGCCTACGGGGGAGGCGGCGGCCCGCTGTAGCGCGTCGCATCGCGAAACTGCAGAGAGGCCACCAGGGTGCGGACCCCGTTGTCCGCGCACAGGCGCGCCAGGACCTCGAGACGCTCGGGCGCCACCGCGGACGTCGAGACGACGACCTGCGCGACCTGGCCAGACGTGAGCAGCGGCGCCACCTGATCGAGGCTGCCGAGCACCGGCACCCCGTGCACGCTGGTGCGGAACTTGCCGCGATCGTCGTCGATGAAACCGACGACCTTCCAGTCGAGGTCGCCGTTGGACCGTGCCTCGCGCAGCACCATGACACCGCCGGCGCCGGCGCCGTAGATGACCGTCCGCGGGCCGTCGCTCTCGGTGGTCACGAACAGCTCACCGAGGGCGCGGAAGAGCACGCGGCTGCCGCACAGAAAGGTCGTGGCCAGCAGCCAGTGGATGGCGAAGATGGCCCGTGAGTAGCCCTCGAAACGGAACATCAGGACCACAACGAGCATCGCCGCGGCCGTGCCGGCCGAGGTGGCCGCCGTCAGCTTGAAGAGATCGCGGAGGCCCGAGTGGCGCCAGGAGTCCTGGTAGATGCCGAACCCTCCGAGCATCACGACGTGCGACGCCAGGATGATGAGCAGTGAACTCGAGAAGACCGGCAGTTCGGCCTCGAGCGCGCCCTCGAACCGCAGCAGATAGGCCGAGTAGTAGGCCATGGCGACCAGGGCGGCGTCGAGCGCCACGGTGGCGATCTGCTTCTTGTAGCGGAAGTCGGCGATGACGCTGATGACGCCGGCCTCGCCGCGATGGGGATAGACCCGCTGCAGCCCGAGCTGCACCGCGAGCACGGCCAGTCCCGCCAGCAGCAGGCCGACCAGGGTGACGGTGTAGGGCAGGCCGTGGCGGTACGACAGTACCGCGACCACACCCGACCCGAAGGCCATGCTCCACAGCGCGAGCACCGCGCCCCGCTCCGACATCCCGAGCGCCACCAGCCGGTGCGAGGTGTGATCGCGTCCGCCCTGGGCAATCGACCGGCCGGCAAGCGTCCGCGCCACCGAGACGAACAGCGTGTCGAAGATCGGCACCAGCAGCACCAGCACCGGCAGCATCAGCACGGCGACGGTGCCGCGGCTGTAGGCGTAGGGTCCGATGACGTTCAGCCCGCCGACGAGCATGCCGATGAAGAGGCTCCCGGTGTCGCCCATGAAGATCGACGCCGGCTGGAAGTTGAAGAGCAGGAAGCCGGCCAGCGCGCCCGAGAGTGTGGCGGCCAGCATCGCGCCTTCGGCGTTACCGTCGAGCAGAAAGAAATAGCAGCGGAAGCCGGCGGCGATGAGCCCGATGCCCGCAGCCAACCCGTCCATGTTGTCGAGCAGGTTGAAGGCGTTGGTCACGCCGACGAGCCAGACGAGCGTCAGCAGCTGATCCAGCGCCGAGACTCCGGTGATGGTCAGCCGTACGCCACCGGCCACGACAAGGGCCGTCACGATCACCTGCACGAGGAACTTGGCCTGCGGCGCCAGCGGCCGGAAATCGTCGAGCAGGCCGACCAGCGCCAGGGCGGCAGCGCCGCCGACCAGCGCCCACGCACTCCATGACAGGGTCGGCAGGAACGGCGTGACGATGAGCACGGCGCCGGCGATCGACACGCCGCCGAGCAGCGGAATCGTGCCGCGATGCCAGCGGTCGGCCTTCGGGGTCGCCACGGCTCCGACCATGTGCGCCACCGGCCGCACCGCGTAGGTCAGGGCGACAGAGAGCAGGAACGCGGCGAGCGGTGGCCACCACAGGTCGGGCATGGGTTGGGCGAAGGTCGTCTGATGATACTGTGTCGGCAGCGCCGCGGCGGCCCGCGCCGCGCCCCACCGCATGCCGCTGACTCCCCAGACACGTGTTCTGCTCACTGGCGCGGCCGCGCAGCTGGCCGGCGCCGTGCGCGCCCGCCTCGAAGGTCATTGCGCGCTCACCGCCGTGACGCGGCACGAGTGCGACATCGCGTCGACGACCGACGTGGCCCGCGTGGCTGACGATGTTCGGCCCGAGGTCATCATCAACTGCGCCTCGTACAACGACGTCGATGGCGCCGAACGCGAGGCCGAGGCGGCGCTGCGGGTGAACGGCCTGGCTCTGGCCGTGCTGGCCGACGCGGCCACCCGCCTCGACGCGGTGCTCGTGCACTACAGCACCGACTTCGTCTTCGATCCGGTGGTCGACCCCGGGCCGCTCAGCGAGGACGCGCCGACGAGCCCGCGCTGCGTCTACGCGCAGTCGAAGCTGCTCGGCGAGACGCTGGCCAGACGCGCGCCCCGCCACTACGTGCTCCGGGTCGCCAGTCTCTTCGGCGGTACCAGGGCCAAGAGCAGCCTCGACCGCATCGCCGGCGCCATCCGCCGCGGCGATACGGTCAAGGCCTTCGCCAACCGCACCGTGACGCCGTCATACGTGCCCGATCTGGCCGCCGCCACGGCCGACGTGCTGGCGGCCGATGTGCCCTGCGGCCTCTATCACTGCGTGAACTCCGACCACACCACGTGGGTGGAGCTGGCCCGCACGTTGGCCACGGAGATGGGTGCCGATCCCGATCGCGCCGTCACGCCCATCCCTTTCGATCCGACGGCGTTTCCGGCGCGCCGCCCTACCTACGCCGCGCTCTCGAACGCGGCCCTGGCCGCGCACGGCGTGCGCCTGCCGACCTGGCGTGACGCCGTCGCGCGCTACGTGAAGGCACTGCCGCCGCTCTAGCAGCCCGTGGTGACAGTCCCAACGGCATTCGCCGGGACGTCCACAACGGGCTGCTAGGGCGTGAACGCGCGCAGCGTCTCGACCACGCGTGCCTGGTCGGCCGCGCTCAGATTGAAGTACACCGGCAGGCGCACGAGACGATCCGAGACATCCTCGGTCACCGGACACTGGCCGACTTGCCCGCCGAACCGCCGGCCCATGTCCGAGAGGTGCAGCGGCTGGTAGTGGAACGTCAGCAGGATGAGGGCGCGGCGCAGCTCGGCGAGCAGCCGCGTGCGGGCATCGAGCGAGGGCATCAGCAGGTAATAGATGTGCGCTGGATGGTCGCAGTGCGCGGGCACCTGCGGCCGTCCGATGCCGTTGGCATCCGCCCACGAAGCCAGGGCCGAGTCGTAGCCAGCCCAGATCGCATGGCGTCTGGCCTGCACGAGGTCGCGAGCCTCGAGCTGCGCACAGAGGTAGGCCGCCAGCAGGTCGGACGGCAGGTAGCTCGACCCGATGTCGACCCAGGTGTACTTGTCGATTTGCCCGCGATAGAAGCGGCTGCGGTTGGTGCCCTTCTCGCGGATGATCTCCGCCCGCTCCGTCAGCGCACCGTCGTTGAGCACGAGCGCACCGCCCTCGCCGCAGGTGAGGTTCTTGGTTTCGTGGAAGCTCAGCGTCGACATCGCGCCGAAGCTGCCGAGCAGCCGACCGCGATAGCGGCCGAAGAGCCCGTGCGCGTTGTCTTCGACGACGGTCAGCCCATGCCGCTCGGCGATGGCCGTGAGGGCCCCCATCTCACAGCCCACGCCGGCGTAGTGCACCACCATGAGGGCCTTGGTGCGCGGCGTGATCGCCGCCTCGACGAGCCGTTCGTCGATGTTGAGCGTATCGGGGCGGATGTCGACGAACACGGGACGCGCGCCCCGCAGCACGAAGGCGTTCACCGACGAGACGAACGTGAAGGCCGGGCACATCACCTCGTCGCCGGGACCGACCTCGGCCAGCAGCATCGCCATCTCGAGGGCGTGCGTGCACGAGGTCGTCAGCAGCACCTTCGGCGCGCCGGTGATCGCCTCGAGCAGTGCATGGCAGCGGGCGGTGAAGGCCCCGTCACCCGACAGGTGGCCGGCCTGCAAGGCTTGCTGCATGTACTTCATCTCGCCACCGGTCAGCGCCGGCCGGTTGAAGGCGATGGGTGGATGCGACGACATCTCACTCATGCCCGGCTGCGCTCCTTCACGGCAGCCCGCGTCTCGCGGTCGACCTCGCGCTTCCTGAGCGTCTCCCGCTTGTCGTGGGTCTGCTTGCCCTTCACGAGCGCGATGGCCACCTTCACCCGCCCGCGCTTGAAGTACATCTTGAGGGGCACGAGCGTGAGACCGCGCTCGGTCGTCTTGCCGATCAACTTGCGAATCTCCTGCGCGTGCAGCAGCAGCTTCCGCTTCCGCTTCGGGTCGTGGTCCACGTAACCGCGGTGGCTGTAGGGATTGATGTGGACGTTGAACAGCCACACCTCGCCCCGGTCGACCCGCGCGTAGCTGTCGCGGAGGCTGGCCTTGCCCTCGCGAATGCCCTTCACCTCGGTGCCGAGCAGCTGCACGCCGGCCTCGAAGGTCTCGAGGATGTGGTAGTCGAAGCGCGCCTTGCGGTTGTCGGCGATGAGCGTTTCTTCGTCGCTGCCCGCACGAGTCGCCGGTTTCGGTGTGCCGCGAGTGCTCACCGCGTCGACTCCATGCGGGTGGCCAGGTCGGCCGCCAGCACGATCGCCTCGATGAGGCTGCCCGGATCGGCGACATCTTTGCCGGCGATGTCGAACGCCGTGCCGTGATCGGGCGATGTCCGCACGATCGGCAACCCGAGCGTGACATTGACGGCGCTACCGAACGAGAGCAGCTTGACCGGCACGAGCCCTTGATCGTGATAGCACGCCAGCACGCAGTCGAACTCGCCGCGGGCGGCCCGCACGAACACGGTGTCGGCGGGCAGCGGACCGGTCACATCGAGGCCGTCCTGACGGGCGTCGCGGATCGCCGGCACCATGACCTCGAGCTCCTCACGGCCCATCAACCCGCCTTCTCCGGCGTGCGGATTCAGGCCGGCCACGGCCAGCCGCGGTTCGGTCACGCCGAAGTAGGGCAACTCCTGGGCGGTGAGATGCAAGGTGCCGAGGATGAGATCGCGCGTCAGCAGGCGTGGAACATCGCGCAGCGGGACGTGCACGGTCGCCAGCACCACCCGCAGTTTGGGCGAATGGAACATCATCGCCACGGTCGACACGCCGCACAGGTGCGCCAGGAGGTCGGTGTGGCCCTTCCAGCCGAGGCCCGCAGCGGCAAACGCCGCCTTGTTGACCGGGGCGGTCGCCACGGCGTGCACGACACCGCGACGGGCGTCTTCGACCGCGCGCACGACGGCGTCGAAGGCGGCGCGGCCCGCCTGGGCGCTCACCTCGCCAATCGGCACCGGCGTCAGCGGCGTGCTGTCGTAGATGACCGGCTCACAGACGGCGCGTACGCGCGGGTGAGCAGCGGCCTTGGCGGCGATCTCGGGTCCGATGCCGGCCGGGTCGCCCGCTGTAATCGCGACGCGGGGCTTCATCCGCACAAGGATAGCAAGTTGCGAGATCGCGCGATCTCAAATCTCTGACGAGATCCACTCGACCACGAGCTTGGCGCCGGCGTTGCGCTCGAGGGCGTGGAGGCCGCGGTCGAGCGTGGCGAACGCCTGGCGTGCGGCGGCCGGTTGCAGCGTGCACGCGAGCCGGTCGAGGGCGTCGCCCATGTCGCCGTTGGCCAGCAGCCGCCGGTCGGCGCCGGCATGCAGCGCCGCGACATCGCGCACGAGCGACGACGCCAGGTGCAACAGCGCCAGCATCTGCTGGCGGGTGCGTTCCGCCTTCTTCTCGCCGAACACCGCCTTGGCGATGGCGAGGCGGCCGGCAAGATCGGCCGCGCCAGATGCGCCGAGGAGCATGGCCGCGCCCTCGCGCGTGTCGCCGAGCGCGCTCGTGCCGAGCGCCAGCGCCGCACCGGGGCTGCCGTCGGCGAGCACGGCGACCCGCCTGGCATCGGCCTCCTCCATGGCGTGGTCGCGCACGAGCACCCGCACGAGGTCGTCGACGGGCAAACGCCCGAACGTGAGCCGCATGGTGCGCGAGCGCACCGTGCGGAGCAGCGCGTCGGGAGCGGCCGAGGTCAACACGAACACCGTGGCGGGCGGCGGCTCCTCGAGCGATTTCAGCAACGCGTTCTGCGCCGCCTCGACGAGCGCGTCGGCATCGCGCACGAGCACCACGCGCCGCTGGCCTTCGAACGGCCGGAAGCCACACTCCTCGAGCGCCGCACGCGCCACTTCGACCTTGATCTTGCCGGTGTCATCGGCCTGGAGCGCCAGCACGTCCACGTGAATGCCGCGAGCGATGCGATCGCACGACCGGCAGGCACCACAGGCATCCCCCTCCACCGGCGCGGGGCAGTTGACCGCCGCGGCGATGGCCCGGGCGACGCGCCACTTCCCGACGCCCGCCGGGCCCGCCAGCAGCAGGGTCGGCGGCATGGTGCCGCGGGCGACGGCGCGCGCGAGCAGGCTCGTGAGATGGCGGTGCCCAACGATGTCGCGAAACGGCATGAGCGAGCTTATCCGGGCGGGCGGCCGGCGGCGGGCTTCTTCGGATCCTTCTGGTCGTCCTTCTTCTCGTCGTCGCGACCGCCGCGCCCGAAGACACGCGACCAGAAACCGCGCTTCTTCGACGGCGCTGGCGCCTCGGCGACTTCCGGCGCGCGCGGCGGGGGCGCGGTGGCTGCCGCCGCCGGCTCATCGTTCGTGTCGGCCGCACCTGAGCCGCGAGCGGTCTGCCCGGCCGAGGCTGACAGCCAGCCGGCGAAGCGCCCGAGCAGCGAGCGGCCGACGTGCAGATGGCACGACTCCTCGGGCTCGCTGCCGGCCACGAAGTACTCGGTGCGGATCATCGACTGCTCGCCGCGGGCACCGTCGTCGAGCGTGACCGGCACCGCGTCGCAGCCGCCAGCGGGGCGCTTGCCCGACAGCCGGCAGATCTGCACCGCCAGGACACCTTGCGGCGGGCGGAAGGGCTCGGGCTGGTCGTTGGCCGTGGCCTTGGCCATGAAGCGCGCCCAGAGCGGCACGGCCACATCGGCCGCATACGCCGCTCCTGGCAGAATCGGCTTCGGCGTGTCGTAACCCACCCAGACGCCGCTCACGAGCGATTTGGTGTAGCCGACGAACCAGGCATCGCGATAGTCGTTGGTCGTGCCGGTCTTGCCGGCGGCCGGCAGGCGGAAGCCGAGCTGCCGCGCCTTCCAGGCGGTGCCACCGTCGAGGACATCCTGCAACATCGACGTCATGAGGAACGCGGTCTCGGGTGTGACGGCCGGAGCAGCGGTGTCTTCGGCGGTGAAGAGCACGTTACCGCTCACGTCCTCGACGCGGCGGATGAGTGACGGACGGTGCCACTGGCCCTCGGCGGCGAACGCGCCGTAGGCAGAGGTCATGTCGAAGAGCGTCACCTCGCCCGAGCCGAGCGCGAGCGACGGCACGGGCGGCAGGCCCGCCAGGCCGAGCCGGCCGGCGTAGCTCACGGCAGCCGGCGCCCCGATCATCTCGAGCATGCGCACCGCCGCGCGGTTACTCGAAATCTTGAGCGCCGCCCGCATCGTCATCTCCGACGCGTCGGAGTGGCCGTCCTCGGGTGTCCACGCGCCCCCGACGGTCTCGATCGGCTCGTCGAGATGCTCGATCAGTGTAGCCGGCGTATAACCGGCTTCGAGAGCCGCGGCGTAGACGAACGTCTTGAAGGCCGATCCCGGCTGGCGTCTGGCCTGCACGGCGCGGTTGAACCGGCTGTCGGCGAAGCTCCGGCCGCCGACCAGCGCCCGCACGGCGCCGCTTTGTGGCTCGATCGCCACCACCGCCGCCTGCAGCGGCGGATCGTCGGGCACGACGGCCTTGCGCCGCGCCTTGAGCGTGGCCTGGCGGCGCGCCTCGAGCTCGTCGAGCGTCTTGGCCACCGCCGCCTCCGCGGCTTTCTGCATCTCGACGTCGATGGTCGTGTAGACGCGCAGCCCGCTCTGGTAGACGCGCTCACGGCCGAAGCGCTCGATGAGCTCGAGGCGCACCTGCTCCTTGAAATAGCGGCCGAACGGCTCGTCGCTGCGCAGGGCGTCTTCGAGTACGACGGTGGCGATTTTGGCCTGCGCATAGGCGGCCTCGTCGATGGCGCCCACCTCGCGCATCGACGCCAGCACGAGGTTGCGCCGCGTGACGGCGCGCTCGAGATTCACGGTGGGCGCCCAGGTCGACGGCGATTTGACGAGGCCAGCCAGCAGCGCCGCCTCAGCCAGTGTGAGGTCGCGCGATGGTTTGCCGAAGTAGCCGAGCGACGCCGCCTCGATGCCGTAGAGGCCGGCGCCGAAGTACATCTTGTTGAGGTACAGCTCCAGAATCTGGTCCTTGCTGTACTGGCGCTCGATGCGCAGGGCGAGCAGCGCTTCCTCGATCTTGCGCGTGTAGGTCTTGTCGAGCGTGAGGAAGCTCTGGCGCGCCAGCTGTTGGGTGAGGGTGCTACCGCCCTGCGCCAGCCGCCCCTGGCGCACGTTGGCGAGCATGGCGCCCGCGATGCGCACGACGTCGACGCCCCAGTGCGACCGGAAGCGCTGGTCTTCGATCGCGATGAGCGCGGCTGTCAGGTGCGGCGAGACGTCGGCCAGCGCGACCTCGAATCGCCGTTCTTCGAAGATGGTGAAGGCCGGCGCATCCTTGACGTCGTAGAAGACGGTGGCCTGCGCCATGTCGCCCATGCCGCGCACGTCGGCAATGCTCGGCAGGTCGGCGACGACGCGATGAACCGCCCACGGCACGCCGAAGATGACCGCGAACTGGGCAACGAGTACCAGGGCCGCAACGCCGGCAGCCAGACGAGGCATCCGGACGATGAGGGTCTGCAACAGCGCCGCGAGACGCAGGATGAACGGACGAGCCAGGATTGAGTTGCTGCGCACGGTGTCGGCGAACCACGCGCCGAGGGGAGCGGCGTCTCCCAACGGTACTACGGTTGGACGTTCAGCGCTGCCCGAAGGTGGGCGCCCGCCGACAGGCACAGGCAACGCCCCAAAAGCCGGGCTGGCTGCCGAGCGGTGACGCCCGGCCGCGTCCTTGTGCCGGCTTCGCCAACTGACGCCTCACAATCATCTCCGCCGGCCCAAGCGCGCAACCGTGCGCCACCGCGGAATACCGCCGTCGCGAAGTTGTCGCTGTGGAGGTGAGTCACCGCCGCAAGCGAAGGCCTGAAGGGGCGAGCAGACGAGGCTGAGATGTTCGAAGCGAAGCTGAGGGAGAGGGACTCGTGCCCGCGCGCGACGGTCGCCGGCCGTCGCGGCGCGCCTGGGTTCGGGGAGCACGACAAGGGACGCGCGGAGCGCGGAACTTGGCGGGGTCGACGGGACTCGAACCCGCGGCCTCCGGCGTGACAGGCCGGCGTTCTAACCAACTGAACTACGACCCCGAAACGTATTCGATTGTGCGGCTGTCTGGTGGTGCCCACGGCCCTTGCGGTTGGTGGGCGGTACAGGACTCGAACCTGTGACAGCCGGTGTGTAAAACCGGTGCTCTACCAACTGAGCTAACCGCCCGGCTCACAACCCGACGAAACCCTGACTATACCAGACCTTGAGGGCGAGCAGTGAAAGCCCGGCCACGAGACCCGCCACGGCGTGATGCTCGCGATTTCGCCAGGCGCGCTCCCAACTGAACGACCGGACCGAGGGCGGCGCCTGCTTCGCCGCGTAGCGGTCGTAGGCATCGCCGAACTTCTCGCGCAGGTGCGCCTCTTCGGCGCGCATCGCTGCCGTGAGCGTCGACGCCAGGTAACCCAGGATCGCCAGGGCGAGCCACGCATTGGCCGCCGCCACGGCCACACCGATACCGACCAGAGTGGAACCGAGATAGAGCGGATGCCGCGTGTAGCGGTACGGTCCGCTGGAGGTGACCTCGCGGCTCTTCTCCACGTGGCCGGCGGCCCAGAGGCGCAGCGCCTGGCCAAGGGCGGCGATGAGCGTGCCGGCGGCAAGACTGCCGGGGGTCGGATGCGCCCACCAGAGCGTCATCGCGGCCATGCCCCCGCCGAGTGCCACGCGGTAGCGCGCCAGCACGCGAACCACGCTCACGCCGGTCGCCCCGCGGCCAGCCGTGCCGTGCAGGCATCGAGTACCTCGGCGACGCCGATGCGATCGATGCAGGCCTGGCCGCGCAGGCAGCGCCGCTTGTGGAAGCACACGCACTCGCCCGCTCGCGACACGGCGACATCGGCCGGCAGCCACGGACCGTTGCGCTCCGGTCGGGTCGGCCCGAAGAGGCCCACGATCGGCGTGCCGACCGAGGCCGCCAGGTGCAGCGGCCCGGTGTCGCCCGAGACGGCCAGGCGCGCGGCCCGGGCCAGCGCCAGCACGTCGGCCAGCGCCGTGGGCGGCGACACCAGCGTCTGCTCTGGAGCGCAGGCAGCCACCGCGGCGGCGCGAGCCTGTTCGCCGGGCCCCCAGGTGACGACGCTCGGCAGGCCATGGCGGTCGCGGAGGCCACGCGCGAGCGCGCCGAAGTGCTCGACCGGCCAGCGTTTGTTCTCCCAGGCCGCGCCGGGATTGAGCAGCACGAAGCCGCCGGCCCGTTCGACACGCGCGTCCTGCGCCACCGCGTCGGCCACGGCCGATGCGGTCACCTTCCACGGGAAGGAGACGCCGGCCGAGGCCACGCCGAGCGGCGCCAGCATCGCCAGGTTCTTGTGCACGACGTGGCCGCGATCATCGACCGGCACCAGCTCGCGGTAACCCCAGGCAGCCGCCGGCTCGCGCAGCGCGCCCCGCTCGAAGCCGAGCACACGCCCGGCGCCAGAACCGCGGGCGAAGACCGCCGACTTGATGAGCCCCTGCAGGTCAAGGGCCGCCGCGTAGGCCTGTCGGCGCAGGAAGGCCAGCGCGCGTGCCATCCCGGTGACGCCGGCAAAGCGCACGCTGGCCCCATCCGACCAGTCGGCGCCGGCCCGCACCACGACCAGCCGGGCGAGGCCCTCGACGAGCGCCAGCACGCCGGCGTAGCGCGCGTCGACGAGCCAGTCGACCGCGACGTCCGGACGACTGGCCCTCATCGCCGCCAGCACCGGCAACGCGTGCACGATGTCGCCGAGCGCGCCCATGCGCACGATGAGCACGCGGGCGTCCTGCCCGAGCACGACGCCCATCAGCCCCGGCCCTCACGAATGGCGCGCAGCAGATCGCGTGTCGAGTGATCTTTCGGATCGCCGACAATCGCCGTGCGGCCGCCGTAGGCGCGCACCGTCTCGCGTTCAGGCACCGAGTCGACGGTGTAGTCGGTGCCCTTGCAGTGCACGTCGGGCCGCAGCCGTTCGAGCAGTGGCGTCACGGTGGGCTCGGGAAAGACCACCACCGCATCCACGGCGCGCAGCGCGGCCACGAGTTCAGCTCGATCGACGGCCGGCAGCACCGGCCGGTCAGGGCCCTTGAGCGCGCGCACGCCGGCATCGTCGTTCACGGCAACGACCAGCACGTCGCCCTCGCGCCGCGCGCCTTCGAGGTAGCGCACGTGGCCCACGTGCAGCAGATCGAAGACGCCATTGGCGAAGGCAATCGTGCGTCCGGCGCGCCGCTGCGCTTCCACCCACGATGCCAGCGCGTCGCGCGACATCACCACACCCATCGTCAGCGGCCGCCAGGGTCGAGGGTCACGGCCCGGGCCAGCTCGCGCGCCGAGACCGTGGCCGTGCCCCGCTTCATCACCACGAGACCGCCGGCGTAGTTGGCCAGGCGCGCCGCGTCGGCCATCGACGCCCCGGCCGCGAGCGCCAGCGTGAGCGTGGCCATCACGGTATCGCCGGCGCCGGTCACGTCGGCGATCTCATCCGAGCCGTAGATCGGGATGTGCGTCGTCGGCGTCGCGCGCTCGAAGAGCGCCATGCCGCGGCTGCCACGCGTCACGAGCACGGCATCCATCCGCGTTCGGGCAAGAATGGCACGGCCGGCGCGCTCGAGCACCCGTGGGGCGTCGCCGATCGTCACGCCGAGGGCATGTTCGACTTCCGATTCGTTCGGCGTGCACGCCGTGAGCCCGCAGTAGCGCAGCAACTCGTAGCGCGAGTCGATGAGCACGGGCACGGCGCGGCGCCGGGTCCGCAGCGGCGCCACCAGCTCCGTCACGACGGCCGGAGAGATGAGTCCGGAGCCATAGTCCGACACCAGGACGGCATCGGCCTGGCGCAAGGATTTCGCGGCCTGGCGCATCCACTGGGCGCGCCAGGCCTCGGTGAGGCCGTCGCGCGTGAAGCGATCGATGCGCACGACCTGTTGTTTGGCCGAGTGCACGCCGCCGGCAAGGATGCGGGTCTTGACCGGTGTGTGGTAGCCGGCGGGACGCGTGATGGCGCGCCGATCGACGCGCGACGGGAACGACGCCAGCACGCGGCGTCCAGGTTCGTCACGGCCCGCCAGCGCCACCAGCGTCACGGCGCCGCCCAGCGTCGCCACGTTGCTGGCGGCGTTGCCGGCGCCGCCGGGCACGATCTCGGTCTTGTCGTACTCCAGAATGAGCACCGGCGCTTCACGCGACACCCGGCTGATGCGGCCCGAGACGAACTCGTCGGCGATCAGGTCGCCGAGTACGACGATCCGCTTCCCGCGGGCGGCGACGATGAGATCGAGCAGGCGGCGAACGGACTCGCGCGTGGGTGCGGCAGTGGCCATGCGGACGCTACAGACTACCCTACGACGCGCGCGGTCGGCCGCCGTCCACGCTCAGCAGGTGCGCGACGGCCCCGGCGAGCGACTCGCAGATGGCGTCGACGGGCTGGCCCTCGGGCCGGAGGCCCTCTTCGAGCTGTCCCCAGCCGGTGCGCACGAGGATGCCCCGCCCGCCGATCCGCGTCAGCATCTGCACGTCGCTCCACTTGTCGCCGATGACCCACGAACGCGCGAGATCGATGCCGAGGTCTCGCGCGGCGTCGAGCGCCATGCCCGGCGCCGGCTTGCGGCAGCCGCACACGACGCGGAGTTCGTCGACGAGCGCCTCGGGATGATGCGGACAGTAATACCAGCCGTCCACGGCGCCGCCGCCGGCCGACAGCCGCCGGTCGATGACGGCGTGGAGCTCGTCGACGAACTCCCGGCGAATCATACGACGGCCGATGCCCCCCTGATTGGTGACCATCACCACGAGATAGCCGGCCCGGTTCAGCAGCCGCACGGCATCGATCGCCCAGGGGTAGAGCGTGAGGTGCGGGAGCTCGGAGAGATAGCCGACGTCTTCGTTGATGGTGCCGTCGCGGTCGAGGAAGACGGCGGGCCGCAGAGAGCCGGGGGAGGCGTGGGTGGTCATGGAATGAGCGCCGCGACATCGGCGGATGCCACGCCGAGCATGCAGGCGCGCCCGAGCGGGCACTCGCGCAGCATACACGGCCGGCACCACACCGGATGAAGCGCGAGACGGGCCGGCGGCTGGTCGGGCGAGGCCGCGAGCGGCGCGGTCTGGTGTTCGTTGGTCGGGCCGAAGACGGCGACCACCGTCGTGCCGACGGCACCGGCCAGGTGCATGGCCCCCGAGTCGTTGGCGACCGCCGCTCGTGCTCCGGCGAGCACGGCGGCCAGCGTGGCAAGGTCGGTCTTGCCGATGAGATCGACGAGCACGCCGGCCGTTTCCGAGCCGCCCGGCAGCGTTGCCAGCGCCGCGGCCAGTTCGGTGCCGGCTGCCCGATCGCCGCCGGCACCGATGACGACCGGCGTAATCCCGCGCGTGCGCCACAGCGTCACGGCGAGTGTGGCGTAACGCTCCGGCGGCCACTGCTTGGCGCGGCCGTAGGCGGCACCAGGTGCGAGCACCACGTAGTCGCGCTGTGGCACGAGCGCCCGCGCCGCCTCGACGGCCGTGGCCGGGGGCACCAGGCGAGCCAGGCGCGGCGCCGGGACGAGGCCGGCCGCTGTCGTGAGCGCCAGGTAGTAGTCGGCCTGGTGGATGTCGGCGGGCGGACGCTTGAAGGCCCTGGTGAGCCAGCGGCCCCGAAGATCCGTGGCATAGCCCCAGCGTTCGGGAATCCGGGCCCGGGCGGTGATCCAGGCCGAGAGGAACGAGTTCGGGAAGAGCACCGCGAGGTCGAAGTGCTCGGCCGCAAGGCGTGCGACATCCCGTCGCCACTGCCGCACGCCCGACAGCCCGGCGCGCGATTCGAGCGTGACGACCTGCTGCACGCCTGGCACCATGGCAAAGAGCGCCGCCACGCTCGGCCGCGCCGCCACGGCCAGGTGCGCGCTGCCGTAACGCGTCCGCAACGTCTGCAACGCCGGCAGCGCCATCACCGAGTCGCCCAGCCAGTTGGGGACCACGACCAGCAGGCGGCCTGGGTCGTCAGCCATCGACCCCCTCGTCGCGCACCTCGGGGAACATGCCGCCCGTTTCAGGGGCCGGCGCGTCGCGCCAGCGGCGATGCATCCACAGCCAGAGTTCCGGCTGGCGTCTGACGTACATCTCCAGCACGTCGGTGCAGCGCTGGGTGAACTCGCGGACCGGATCGGGCGTGCCGGGACCGGGCGGCTCGACGGGAGGCTCGTAGACCAGTCGCAGACGTCCGTCGGCCATCGGCACGGCAAACACGGGAATCACGGGCGCGCCGGTGCGCAGCGCCAGCGCCGCCAGCGTCGAGGTGGTGGCCGCGGGCCGCTGGAAGAACCGCACCCAGATCGCGTCCGGGCTGTGCATGTGCTGGTCGATGAGCAGCGCCACGCCATGCCCCATCCCGAGCGTCCGCAGCACCTTGCGCACGGCACCCTCACGGTAGATCACGGTGTTGCCGGTGCGCTGGCGCATCTCTTCGAGCAGCGTATGCAGGCCGGGATTGTCGAGCGGACGCGCGAGCACGCCGATCGGCTGGAAGACCAGCGGATGCACCATCGCATGCATCTCCCAGAAGCCGAAGTGCCCGGTGAAGAAGAGGACGCCCTTGCCCTTGGCGTAGGCGGCCCGCACCCGCGCCTCGCCGTCGACGACTACCCGCGCGCGCATCACCTCGGGCGACAGTCGTCCGAAGCGGAGCAACTCGAGCAGCAGGATGCCGAAGTGCCGGAACATCCGCCGCGCGATGGTCTTCCGCTCGGCGTCGGAGCGGGCGGGAAAGCACTGCGACAGGTTGGCCAGCGCGACCCGCCGATGCGACCGATCGAGCGCGTAGAACGTCATGCCGAGGGCCGATCCCGCCGCCTTGACGAGCACCGACGGCAGCACGCTGACGGCCGCACCCACCGCGTGCACGGCCACCAGTTCGAGCGCCTGCCGCTGCGCCTTCACGCGCGTCCTCCGAGCACCTGCCGGATGGCCGAGGTCACCACGTCCCAGCCGGGCACGTCGAGCGTGAGCGGCCAGCGCGCCACGGCCACCGGCAGCGGAGCCAGCGGCTCGAGCCGCACGGCGTCCTTGTCGGTCGTCGCCACGCCCCAGGCGCCCGCTGCGGCCACGCGCCGCGCCACCGCCGCCAGGTCTGCCGGCGCGTACCAGTGATGATCGGGGTAGGCGCATGTGTCGACGACCCGCCAGCGGTCGGCCGTGAGTGCGTCCACGAACTGCGCCGGGTGGCCGATCCCGGCCATCGCCACCAGCAAACTGTCGCGCGTGGGCGCCTCGCCCTGCACGGCCACCGGCGCGCCGAGCCGGCGCGTGGCCCCGATGCCCCTGGCAACGCCGTAGGTGTCGGCCTCGGCCTGGGCCTCGGCATCGGTGGCACCAACCACGACCATGATCCCGGCCCGCGACAAAACCGAGACCGGCTCACGCAGCCGGCCCTTCGGCAGCACGGCGTCGCCGGCGAGCGTGCCGGCGGAGGTGACGACGATGTCGAGATCGCGCGCCAGCGGCAGATGCTGGAAGCCATCGTCGAGCACGTGCACCGTGGCACCGAGCGCCTCTTCGGCAACGAGGCCGGCGGCGTGGCGGTCACCGCACACGACCACCGCCGCCCCGGGCACGGCACGCGCCAGCATCAGCGGCTCGTCGCCAGCGTGCGCGACGTCGGCGCGAACACTGGTGCCGTCGGAGACCACGGTGGCCGCGCGCGTCTTCACCGTGCGCGCGTAGCCGCGCGACAAAATGGCAGGCCGCTCACCGATCGACACGAGCCAGGTGGCGATGGCGGCCACGAGCGGCGTCTTGCCCGTGCCGCCCACGCTCAGGTTCCCCACGCTGATGACCGGACGGCGCAGGCGGCGCCGGGCGCCGGGGCGCTCGTACCATGCGCGCCTGGTCAGGGCGAGCCGTCCGTAAAGTGTGTGCAGCACGAGGATCTCAGCAACCGGCCAATGTCAGGGCGCGCGGAACGGCCGCACGTTGCTGGGCCGCGCCGACGGCGGCGGCAGCAGCAGGTCGAGCGCTTCAAGCGTCCTGACCTTGGCGCCGCGGTTGGCCTCGACGAGCGCGCGCGCCGCCGCACCGAGGCGGGCGCGGCGCACCGGATCGGCCACGAGCGCCAGCACCTCATCTTCGAACGCGCCGTCAGAGGCCACCTGAACACCGGCGTCATTGGCGACGAAGGTCGTGGCAATCTCCGCGAAGTTCTGCATGTGAGGGCCGAACACGACCGGGCGTCCGAAGACTGCCGGCTCGAGGATGTTGTGGCCTCCGGTCGCCACCAGGCTGCCGCCGACGAAGACCACCGTGCCCACCTGGTAGACGGCGGCCAGTTCGCCGATCGTGTCGAGCACGACGACGTCGGCTCGCGGTTCGGCATCGATGGGCAGCTCGCTGCGCCGTATGGTGCGAAAGCCCTCCTGCAGGGCCAGCGCCACGACGTCGTCGAAACGTTCCGGGTGTCGCGGCGCGAGCACCAGCACGGCGCTCGGCTGGACCGTCTTGAGACGCCGGAACACTCGGAGCACGATCGCCTCCTCCCCTCGCATCGTGCTGCCGGCGATCCACACCGGCCGCGACGGCGGGAAGCGGAAATAGCGCAACACCCGCTCCCGCGAGCGGACCTGCCCGGCGCTGGCCGGCTCGAGCGAGTCGAACTTGAGGCTGCCGGTGACCGTGACGCGATCGGCCGGCGCGCCGATGGCGACGAAGCGCTGGGCCGATTCCTCCGACTGCACGCAGAAGCGATCGATGTCGGCCAGGACGTGGCGGAAGAACCCGCGGGCGAGCCGGTAGCGCGGGAACGAGCGCGACGAGAGCCGGCCGTTGACAATCGCCGTCTTCACACCCCGCCGCCGGCATTCGCGCAGGAGGTTCGGCCAGATCTCGGTCTCCATCATCAGGAACAGCTTCGGCTTCACGAGATCGAGCGTGCGGCGCACCACGAAACCGAGATCGAACGGGAAGTAGAAGACGCCGTCGACGTCGAGCGGATTGCGCCGGGCCAGCTGCTGGGCCGACATCGTCGTGGTCGACAGGAAGATGCGCAGCGCCGGGTGCTTCTCGCGCAGCGCCGCGATGAGCGGGCGGGCCGTGAGCAACTCGCCCACCGACACCGCGTGAATCCAGATCGACGGCTCGGCATCGATGTTGAACGACACCGGCAGGTAGCCGAGACGCTGCGACATGCTGCCCACGTACTTCCGGTAGCGCACGGCCTGGTAGACGAGCCAGGGCGAGGCCGCCAGCGCGAAAAGCACGATGAGACCGGTATAGAGCGCGTACATTTATGCCTGCAAGTCGCTCGTCTGACGCACGTTGGTTGGCCACCGCCCGGCCGGGGCAGGTTTGACCCGCCGCCCCGCCTATACAATCATACGTTTGCCGCTGCGCCGATTGGCGTGGTCCGCGACACGACGTGAGGAGGAATGACATGGCCGTCAGAGTAGGCATCAACGGGTTCGGTCGAATCGGGCGCAACATCATGCGTGCGGCCCTGGCCGACAGCAACATCGATTTCGTGGGTGTCAACGACCTGACCGACGCCAAGACGCTGGCCCACCTCCTGAAGTACGACTCGGTGCTCGGCAACCTGAGCGCCACGATCTCCGGCGGCACCGACAGCATCACGGTCGACGGCGATGAGTTCAAGGTGTTCGCCAGCAAGGATCCCGGCGCCCTGCCCTGGAAGGACCTGGGCGTCGACGTGGTCTTCGAGTGCACGGGCAAGTTCACCGACCGCGACGGCGCCGCCAAGCACCTGGCCGCCGGCGCGAAGAAGGTCATCATCACCGCCCCCGCCAAGAAGCCCGATATCACGCTCGTCATGGGCGTGAACGACGAGCAGTACGACCCGGCCACCCACCACATCATTTCGAACGCGTCGTGCACGACCAACTGCCTCGCCCCCGTGGTCAAGGTCCTGAACGACTCGTTCGGACTGAAGCGCGGCTGGATGACCACCGTGCACGCCTACACCAACGACCAGAACCTGCTCGACCTGCCGCACAAGGACATGCGCCGTGCCCGGGCCGCCGCGATGTCGATCATCCCGACGACGACCGGTGCCGCCACGGCCGTCGGCGTGGTGCTGCCCGCCCTCGAGGGCAAGCTCGACGGCATCTCGATGCGCGTGCCGACGCCGAACGTCTCGTGCGTTGACCTGGTGGCCCTGGTCGAGAAGACGGTGACCGTCGATGACGTGAACGGCGCGATGCGTGCCGCCGCCGCGGGCCCGATGGCGGGCGTGCTGCAGGTGGAGGACGCGCCGCTGGTCTCGATCGACTACCGGGGCAACCCGCATTCCTCGATCGTCGACAGCGCCTACACGAAGATCATGGGCGGCGATTTCCTGAAGATGCTGGCCTGGTACGACAACGAATGGGGCTATTCCAACCGCTGCGTCGACCTGCTGAGGAAAGTCGCCAAGAGCCTGTAGGTCTCCGATATGACGAAGTACTCGATCCGCGACCTCCCGCTCGACGACCGCCGCGTCTTCATGCGGGTGGACTTCAACGTGCCGCTCAAGGACGGCGTCATCACGGATGACACGCGCATCACCGCGGCGCTGCCGTCGGTGCGTTACGCGCTCGACCACGGTTGCACGGTGATCCTGGCGTCGCACCTCGGCCGTCCGAAGGGCAAGTTCGCCCAGGAGTACAGCCTGCAGCCGGTGGCGGCGCATCTGTCGCAGCTGCTCGGCATCGAGGTGGTCTTCGCGGAAGACTGCATCGGCGAGCTGGCGCGGGCGGCGATTGCCAAGGCGGAGGCGCCAGGCGGATCGCGTCTCGTGCTGCTCGAGAACCTGCGCTTCCATGCCGGGGAAGAGAAGAACGATCCCGCGTTCGCCACAGCGCTGGCGACGCTGGCCGACGTCTACGTCGACGACGCCTTCGGCGCGGCGCACCGCGCGCACGCCTCGGTCTCGGGCATGGTCGGTCCATTCGCGGCGGCCGGCGCCGGCCTGCTGATGGAAAAGGAGCTGTCCTACCTCGGCATGGCGCTCGGCAACCCCGAACGCCCGTTTGTCGCCATCATCGGCGGCGCCAAGGTGTCGGACAAGATCGACGTCATCGAGAACCTGGTGGCGCGCGTCGATCATCTGCTCATCGGCGGCGCCATGGCCTACACCTTCTTCAAGGCGCTCGGGCTGCCGGTAGGCCGCTCGCTCGTCGAAGACGACAAACTGGGCGAAGCGCTCAAGATCATCGAGGCCGCCCAGGCGCGCGGCGTGACGCTGACGCTGCCGGTGGACCACGTGGTGGCCGACCGCCTCGATGCGGCCGCGGCGACCGCCGTGCTCCAGGTGTCGGACCACGGGCTGGGCGACCGCATGGGCCTCGACATCGGCCCGGAAACGACCGCCCTCTACGCCTCGATCATCAAGACGGCGAAGACCGTCGTGTGGAACGGCCCGATGGGCGTCTTCGAGTTGGCGCCGTTTGCCGCCGGCACGATGGGCGTGGCCGAAGCGGTGGCGGCCGTGGACGGCACGACGATCATCGGCGGCGGCGACTCGGTAGCGGCGGTGCACGCAGCCGGCGTCGCCGACAAGATCAGCCACATCTCCACGGGCGGCGGCGCGTCGCTCGAGTTCCTGGGTGGCGCGGAACTGCCTGGTGTCGCCGCCCTGCCGGACAAGCACTCGTAGGGCGGCTACACGATAGAAAGGCCTCAGCCATGCGCCAGCCATTCATCGCCGGCAACTGGAAGATGTTCAAGACCGTGCACGAGACCGTGGTGCACGTGAAGGAATTGCGGGCGCTCGTGAAGGACGTGCAGGGCGTGGACATCGTCGTGGCCCCGCCGGCCACCGCGCTGCACGCGGCCGCCGAAGCCGCCCGCAACAGCAACATCGCCGTGGCTGGCCAGAACTGCCACTGGGAACGCGAGGGAGCGTTCACCGGCGAGCTCAGCGCCGGCATGGTGCGCGAGGCCGGGGCGGAGTACGTCATCCTCGGGCACTCGGAGCGCCGCACGCTCTTCGCCGAGACCGATGCAGACGTGCTGCGCAAGCGGCGCGCCGCCATCGCCGCCGACCTCGTGCCGATCGTCTGCATCGGCGAAACACTCGAGCAGCGCGACCAGCAGCAGACCCTGGTCGTGCTCGACCAGCAGATCCAGCGCGGCCTCGATGGCGCGACCGCCGACGAGGTGGCGGCGATGGTCATCGCCTACGAACCAGTCTGGGCCATCGGCACCGGCAGGAACGCCACCCCGGAGCAGGCCGGCGAGGCCCACGCGCACATCCGCCAGCGGTTGCGATCGTGGTTCGGCGCCGAGGCGGCCGAACGCTGCCACATCATTTACGGGGGCAGCGTGAAAGCGGGCAATATCGTCAGCCTGCTGGCACTCCCTGACGTAGACGGAGCCCTGGTGGGCGGCGCCAGCCTGGATGTGGCCGGATTCGGCCAGATCGTGGCGGCCGGGGCCGCCTAGGCTATACTCGGGGATTCACGCCATGCTCTACTACCTTTTCACTACCCTCTACGTCGTCGCGTGTTTCGTCCTGATGATCGTGATCCTTCTCCAGCAGGGGAAGGGCGGCGACATCGCCGCGGCCTTCGGCGGCGGCTCGAGCCAGGCGGTGTTCGGCGCGCGCGCCGGCGCCACGCTTCTCACCAAGGTGACGGCTGGCCTCACCGTGGCCTTCATGAGCCTGGCGCTCCTGCTCGCCATCTGGGGCTCGCGCGGCACCGGGTCGGTCGTCGGAGGCGTAGACGGTCCGGCTCCTGTGAGTCTGCCCGCGGGTGCCACCGACATCCCGTTCCAGGCGCCTGCCACGACGCCCGCGCCCACTGCGCCAGCGAGCGAAGCGGCGCCTGCCGCGCCGGATGCCGGCACACCGCCGCCGGCCACGACGCCGCCTCCCGCCAAGAAGCAGTAAGCCTCGCCCCGTAGGTCGCGGGCGGACTGAGGAGGTTCGATGCAGCCACTCCCGCGCTTCGTCGCTGTCCTTGCGGCCTTGTCCCTGGCCGCGTGCTCCCCGAGCCTGGATCCGGCGCCTGTGAAGAAGCGGGTGCGCGATTCAATCGATCCGGCCGTCGTGGCCGCCGTGCCCGATGGCGGCGTGCGCATCGCCGCCCCGCCGCCCCCGCCCGGCGGCTTCACGCAGCAAGCCCGCCTGGGCTACACGTCGGGGGACCAGTGGGAACCGGCGATTGCCGCCGACAACTACGGGCACGTCTACGTGCTGGCCCCGCAATACCAGGGCGTGCCAGGCTGCGCGACCTGCCCGAGCCCAACCATGATCCTGCAGGTGAGCAGCGACGGCGGCCAGAGCTTCGGCCCACCGCGCCAGATCGCTGCGCCCGGTACTGGCCAGTGGGATGCCCAGATCGAGGTGGACCCGGTGGACGGGCAGACGGTGTTCGCCGCCTGGCTGCAGAACGGGAAGAGCGACACAGTGGTGGCGCGCTCGGTCGACTACGGCCAGACGTGGACGACGGTGGTGGCCGATTCGACCAACGCCGGCACCGACAAGCCGATCCTCGCGGTGCGCGGCCTCGACGTCTACGTCGCCTTCAACCACGCGCAGAAGGCGTGGGTCGCTTCGTCGCACGATGGCGGCCTGACGTTCACGCAGCATCAGATCGACAAGAACGGCAAGCTCGGCTGGGCGCTCGTGGGCGGCGGCACGGTCACGCCGAACGGCGCCGTGCACTACGCCTGGGCGGGCTACGAACGTAACGGCGGCGCCACCGGCAACGTGAACCTGTTCGTGTCGTCGTCGAGCGATGGCGGCACCACGTGGACGAGCCGCGTCGTCGACATCTCCGCCGCACCGCCGGATTGCTCGGCGTATTCGTGCGGCTGGGCCTATCTCGGCGCGCAGATGTCGGTGGCGTCCGACGCCACCGGGAAGCTCTACGTGCTCTGGAACGCCAACGCCGTGGCCCGCGCGCCCAACCGCCTCTACTTCGCCACGTCTGCCGACGGTGGCGCGTCGTGGTCGCCACGCGTCGAGGTGTCGACGGCGGCAGCCGGCAGTGCGCACGCCTTCCCCGCTCTCGTCGCGCGCGGCGCCGGCGACGTCCGCATCGGGTGGATGGATGCGCGGGGCGGGGCGCAGTGGAACACCTGGTACCGCTCGTCGACCAACGGCGGGGCCACGTGGTCGGCCGAGCGGGATCTCTCCACGTTCGTGCCGGGCTTCAGCTACATCCAGGCCGATGGCTATGCTTATCCCTACGGCGACTACTGGGAACTGACGGTGGACGGCCAGGGGAAGACGCACGCGGTGTGGGGCGAAGGGCTGAACTACGACTCGCCCGGTTCGATCTGGTACGCGCGGCAGCAGTAGCGGCTCCCGTGGCGCTCGGTGCGCGTGTCTGCTAGAATCGAAAATTCGCGCGAGCGGCGGTGATGCCGTCCGTGCGAATCCTCGAACGCGGAAGTGGCGGAATTGGCAGACGCACCAGCTTGAGGGGCTGGCGCCCGCAAGGGCGTGGGGGTTCGAGTCCCCCCTTCCGCACCAATTGAGAAGGGCCCCGGAGTCCGGGGCCTTTTCTGTTGGTGTGGCACGGGCACTCAGGCGCTCGACCGGCGCGCGCCGCACTCGGTCTTCGGGCACAAGTCCCGGTCACACTCCTTGGCCTTCCCAGCTCCTTCCCTCGCGTGCGGCCTTCGGCGCAGCCCTCTGATCGTCGCGTTCAGATAGCAGGTCGTCGTCGACAGATTCCTGGGCCCCAGGAACCTCGACACGTGGGTCGTGGGTACGCCCGCATCTTCGAGTCGCGATGCGGCTTCATGCCTCAGGTCGGCCAGGCGCCAGTCCGCCAGACCCGCCCGCGCGTGCGGCCTCCCAGGCCGTGCGGATCGACGTCAATTTCCAGTTTCGTGGCCTTCGACCAGCAGGTCGAACTCGCGCGGATCCGGCGGCCTCGTGGCGACGTTCCCGCGGAGGCTAGGGCCGCCTCGGCGCTGAAGTGGAAGACCTCCCGGCTCGGTATGTCGGCAAAGAGCACCCGGTTCGCCTGGTGTCACCTCGGGTCCAGACGTCGTCGCCGGGGCGGCTTGACGAATCTTGACACGGGTTGACGCGCGCCGACCGCCACGGCGCCGCGAACGTGCTGTGATGGCGTGACAGCGATGATTGAACTCCCGGATGCCATCGGTCATAGTCCACCGCGGATGGACCAGCGCCTGCTGCTCGTCGACGACGACACCGAGCTGACGACCCTGCTCGGCGAACTCCTGGCGCACGAGGGGTTCACGGTCGATACGCAGGCCGTCGGCGCCGGCGCGGCTGAGCGGGCGGTTACCGGGGGCTACGCCCTGGCCATCCTCGACGTGATGCTGCCCGACACCAGCGGCTTCGAAATTCTCAAGGCGATTCGGCGGCGATCGGCGTTGCCGGTGATCCTGCTGACGGCGCGCGGCGACGACGTCGATCGGATCGTCGGTCTCGAAATCGGCGCCGACGACTACGTGCCCAAACCATTCAACTCGCGGGAACTCACGGCCCGCATCCGAGCGCTGCTGCGGCGTGCGGTACCCCGCGCCGAGGCCGACCGCAAGGTCCTCGGCGTGGACGACGTCACGCTCGACGCCTCGGCGCGGCAGGTGGCGCGCAGCGGCCAGGCGGTGGACCTCACGAGCGTCGAGTTCGACCTGCTGCACGTGCTGCTCGAGTCGGCCGGCGAGCCGGTGTCGCGCGAGACCATCGCCGAGGCGGTGCTCGGGCGCCGCTTCGATCCGTTCGACCGCAGCATCGACATGCACATCTCCAACCTGCGGCGGAAGCTCGGTCCGAGCGATCACGGCGACGAGCGAATCAAGCCGGTGCGCGGCGTCGGCCATATCTACGCCCGGCCGCCGATTGCCGGGTGACGCCATGCGCAGCCTGGCCAGGCACGTGAACGCCTCCGTGATGGAGGCGGGTTCGGGACGCCGTTCGGGGAGGGGCGAGGTGGCGCTTGCGCGGTCCAGAGACGCGTTGCGCACCACGCGAACTACGAAGGCCACGGAAATGTCTCAGTTTCGATGTGACGGCGTCACACGTGCCCAGTCTAATGAGACAGGAGGTGTGAAATGCGTAAACGTCGTTACAGCACCGGACTCGCCGTAGTGGCGGCGTGTCTGTTCTATGTCGCAGTCCCCGACATCGCAGCGGCGCCCCAACGTTCCGCGGTGGCCCGGGCGCCCGCACGAGGACAGGTTCGTGTGCAGACGCGGCCAGGGGCCCGGTTCCGGACGTTGCCGAGAGGACACACCGCGGTGGTTGTCAAAGGCGTGTCCTACTACTACCAGGCAGGAGTCTTCTACCGCAACGCTGGTCACGACTACGTGGTCGTCCGCGCTCCGATTGGAGCCCGAGTCCGAATCCTTCCTGTCGGCGTGGTCCGGTTGACGATCGGTTCGCGTCCCTACTTCTTCGTCAACGACATCTATTTCGTTTTGGACGACCAGAGCCGCGACTACGTCGTGGTCGAACCACCAGCAGAGGCGCCTTCCGCGCTCGCGGAGGCGCAGGGCGCGCTGGCCCAGGATGTCTACGCCTACCCTCGTGACGGCCAGAGCGAAGACGAGGTTCGACTTGATCGGTACGAGTGCCACGTATGGGCGGCCGATCAAAGCGGGTTCGACCCGAGCCTTCCCAATCAGAGTCCCGGTGGGGGTGCAGCCTACAACCGCGCGGTGTCTGCCTGCTTGGAAGGCCGAGACTACGTCGTGAAATAGACGCACCTGCGTGCAGCTCGTAGATGCCAACCAACGCGCGCTGGTCAGACGGCGCATTCAGAAGGTTGCGGCCTGCGGCCTGGTGTCACGTCGGGGCCACGCCTCGTAGCCGGGGCGCCTTGACGAATCTTGACACGGGTTGACGCGCGCCGACCGCCACGGCGCCGCGACCGTGCTGTGATGGCGTGACGGCAATGATTGAACTCCCGGATGCCATCGGTCATAGTCCAGCGCGAATGGACCAGCGCCTGCTCCTCGTCGACGACGACACCGAGCTGACGACCCTGCTCGGCGAGCTCCTGGCGCACGAGGGGTTCACGGTCGATACGCAGGCCGTCGGCGCCGGCGCGGCTGAGCGGGCGGTTACTGGCGGCTACGCCCTGGCCATCCTCGACGTGATGCTGCCCGACACCAGCGGCTTCGAGATCCTCAAGGCGATCCGGCGGCGATCGGCGTTGCCGGTGATCCTGCTGACAGCGCGCGGCGACGACGTCGATCGGATCGTCGGCCTCGAGATCGGCGCCGACGACTACGTGCCCAAGCCGTTCAACTCGCGGGAACTCACGGCGCGCATCCGGGCGGTGCTGCGGCGCGCGGTGCCCCGGGCGGAGGCCGAACGCAAGGTACTCGGCGTGGACGACGTCACGCTCGACGTCTCGGCGCGGCGGGTGACGCGCGGCGGACAGGCGGTGGACCTCACGAGCGTCGAGTTCGACCTGCTGCAGGTGCTGCTCGAGTCGGCCGGCGAGCCGGTGTCGCGCGAGACTATCGCCGAGGCGGTGCTCGGGCGCCGTTTCGATCCGTTCGACCGCAGCATCGACATGCACGTCTCCAACCTGCGGCGGAAGCTCGGTCCGAGCGACCACGGCGACGAGCGGATCAAGACGGTGCGCGGCGTCGGCTACATCTACGCCCGGCCGCCGATTACCGGGTGACGCCATGCGCAGCCTGGCGATCACCATCTTTCTCAGCTTCTGGCTGGTCTTCGCGCTGCTGATCGCGTCGTTCGCGGTGCTGCCGGACGAGGGCCCGAGCCGGCGCACGCTCGACCACGTGCGCGAGCACGGCCAGATCGCCGTACAACTCCTCGAGCGCGGTGGCGCCACCTGGTGCCGCAAATTCGTCGCCGCCGCGGAAGACGGCGCGCGGCTGCGGCTGGTCGTGCTCGACGGCAGCGGCAGGCTCGTGTGCGGGCCGGCGGGCGTCGATACCCAGATGCTGCGCGGCGGCGGCGGACCCGAAGCCGAGGGCGCACTCGCCGAGGCATCGGTGAACGCGCCGTCCGGCGCCGCCTTCACGACGCTGGGCGTGGCGCTCACCGGGTTCCACGGCCTGCCCGATCGGCCGTTTCCGATCCGGGCCGTGCTCACCGCGATTGTCGTCTCGGGCCTCGTCTGCTTCGCGCTGGCCGGCTGGCTGGCGCGTCCGCTGCGGCAGGTGCGCGACGCCAGTCAGCGCCTCGCCGCTGGCGACCTGCAGGCCCGCGCCGGCCCGCAGGTGGGGCCACGCCGCGACGAGATCGGCGACCTGGTGCGCGATTTCGACACCATGGCCGCGCGTCTCGAGGCGCTGGTCGACGCGCATTCGCAGTTGCTGTCGGACATTTCGCACGAGTTGCGCTCGCCGCTGGCGCGCCTGAACGTGGCCTTGGAGCTGGCACGGCGCAAGGCCGGGCCCGGCGCCGAGTCCGAGTTGGCGCGCATCGAGACCGAGGCCGAGCGGATGAACGACCTCATCGGCCGGCTGCTGGCGCTGGCCAGGGCCGAAAGCGCCGGCGCCGCCGAACGCGCACCCGTTGCGCTCGACGCGGTGGTCGCGCGCATCGCCGACGACGCCCGCTTCGAGGCGCAGCGCCAGAACAAGACGGTCGTGGTGCACGCCGACGAGCCGGTCGTCTTTCCTGGCGACGCCCGCCTCGTCGACAGCGCCATCGACAACGTCGTGCGCAATGCCGTGCGCCACACCGCCGCCGGCACCGCCGTGGACATCGCGCTTGAACCGACGCCGGGCGCGGTGCTGGTGCACGTCCGCGATCACGGACCTGGCGTGCCGGCCGACGAGCTGGAACGCATCTTCACGCCGTTCTATCGTGTCGACCGCGGCCGGGCGCGCGACTCCGGCGGCGTCGGCCTCGGCCTGGCCATCGCGCGGCGGGCCCTCCGGGTGCACGGCGGCACCGTCACCGCCGCCAATGCTCCCGGCGGCGGGCTGGTCGTCACACTGCGCTTTCCCGCTGCTGTCACACCGTCGCCACACGTCGCTGACAGTTCTTTACGCGAACCCGACCAGTCCTGACGGGCATCGAGGCCGCGCCATCGTCCAATGGATCAGGACATGGCAATGACTCGAATCCACACCTTCGGCGCACTGCTCGCACTCACCACGACGCTTGCCGGTTGCGCCTCGACCGGCGCCGCCGGCACGACGGCGCGGCCCGTCGCGCCGGCGGCCTGGGAGACGGACACCGCCGCCGACACCACCACCCGCGCCGATCTCGCGCGCTGGTGGGAACAGCTCGCCGACCCGACGCTGACGACACTCATCGCCCGCGCGGTCGACGGCAGTCCCGACGTGCGGGTCGCGCAGGCGCGCCTGCAGCAGGCCCGGGCACTGCAGGCGCAGGCCGCCGCGGCCCTGTGGCCCACCGTGACGGCATCGGGTTCGACGACGGCGCGGCGAAGTGGCCAGCGCGCCCTCGGACTCGACGGCCAGACCAGCATCGTCAACGTCAACACCGGCTCTTACGGTGGCAGTCTGGACGCGAGCTGGGAGCCGGACATCGTCGGCGGCATCCGCAAGGGACGCGACGCCGCCACCGCCGATCTGCAGGCCGTGGCCGCCGACCTCGCCGGCGCGCACGTGTCGCTCGCCGCCGATGTCGCGACCACTTATCTCGAACTCCGGACACTGCAGGCGCGCCTCGATGTGGCCGAGCGGAACGTCGCCAGCCAGGCCGAGACGCTCGAGCTGACCGGCTTCCGGGCACAGGCCGGACTCGTCACCGAGCTCGATGTCGAACAGGCACGCGCCAACCTCGAGCAGACGCGGGCCGCCATCCCGACGCTGGAGGCGAGTGCGCGGCAGGCGATGTATCGGCTGGCCACGCTGGCCGGCGCCGAGCCCGGCGCCTTCGTGGCGGAACTCACCGCCGTCATCGCGCTGCCGGCGGTGCCCGAGAGCCTGGCGTTCGGCATTCCCGCCGAGACGCTGCGGCAGCGGCCCGACGTGCAGGCGGCCGAACGCCGCCTCGCGGCGGAGACCGCGCGGCTGGCCCAGACCGATGCCCGCCGGCTGCCCTCGTTCGCGCTGTCGGGCAGCGTCGGCGCCGAGGTACTGAAGGGCGCCGGCAGCGCCGGCACGTCGGTGGCGACGTCGATTCTCGGCAGCCTCTTCCAGCCGCTGTTCGACCGCGGCCGCATCCGCGAGCAGATTGCCGCCCAGGGCGCGGTGCAGGCCCAGGCGGTCGCCACCTACGAGGGCACGGTGCTCACCGCGCTCGAAGACGTCGAACGCGCGCTGGTGGCCTTCGAGCGCAGCCGCGATCGCCTGAACGCGCTCGAGGCGGCGGCCACCGCCGCCGACACGGCCGCCACCCTGGCGCGGACGCAGTACGCGGCCGGCCTCATCGACTTCCAGACGGTGCTCTCGACCGAGCGCACCGTGCTCAGCGTGCAGGAGAGCGTCGTGGTCACGACCGGTGACCGGATGGCGGCGCTCGTGCAGCTCTACAGAGCGCTCGGCGGCGGCTGGTCGCCCGCGGCGACGACGGAGACGACGACATCATGAGCACCAGAACTGACACCCACGACGACATGACCGCCCTGCTGGCAGGTGAAGCGACCGGCAGCAGGAGCCGGCGCCTCGGCGCCTGGCTGGTCGTCGCCGCGCTGATCGCGGCCGCCGGCCTCACCGTGTACTACGTCCGGGCCACGAGCCCGGCGGCCAACGCGCCGGCGTACCTCACCGCCTCGGTCGAACGCGGCGACCTGCACGTGCACGTCTCGGCGACCGGGACGCTGCAGCCGACCAACACCGTCGACGTCGGCTCGGAGCTCTCGGGTCTCGTCGTCGCCGTGTTCGTCGACGAGAACGCCGTCGTGAAGAAGGGCCAGGTGCTGGCCCGCCTCGACACGTCGCGCCTGCAGGATCAGATCACGCGGTCTGAAGCCTTGCTGGCCTCGGCCGAGGCGCGCCTGACACAGACGGACGCCACCGTGCGTGAAGCGACCGCCACGATCGAGCGGCTGCGCGAGGTGTCGCGCCTGTCGAACGGCAAGGTGCCGTCGAAGGTCGAGATGGACACCGCCGAGGCGACGCTGGCACGCGCCGACGCCGACCGCCTGAGCGCGGTGGCCGCGGTGACGGAAGCCCGCGCCACGCTGAACTCCGATAGCACGAGCCTGGCCAAGGCGTCGATCCGCTCGCCAATCGACGGCATCGTGCTGCAGCGGTCGGTCGAGCCCGGCCAGACCGTGGCCGCGTCCCTGCAGGTCGCGACCCTGTTCACGATCGCCGAAGACCTGCGCAAGATGGAACTTGAAGTCGCCGTCGACGAAGCCGACGTGGGCCGCGTGGGCGACGGGCAGACCGCGACCTTCTCGGTCGACGCCTATCCAGGCCGGACCTACGACGCACACGTGACGCGCGTGGCCTTCGGCGCCACGACCACTGCCGACGTCGTCTCGTATGCGACGGTGCTGGTGGTTGCCAATGACGACCTGAGCTTGCGTCCTGGCATGACGGCCTCGGCCGAGATTGCCACCGCCTCGGTCACCGCGGCCCTGCTGGTGCCGAACGCCGCGCTGCGCTACACGCCCGAGGCCGCCGCGGCCAGCGGCCGCGGTTTCGTCGGCAGCCTGATGCCCGGGCCGCCCCGCAACAACACCACCCGCGTCGCCACCACGACGCCGGCCGATGGCACCAGCACGGTGTGGGTGCTGCGCAACGGCGCCGCTCAAGCCGTGGCGGTCACGACGGGCGTCACCGACGGCAGCGCCACCGAGGTGCTGGCCGGTGCCCTCGCCGAGGGCGACCAGGTCATCACCGAAGCGACGACAGGAGCCAGATCATGAGCCTCAGCAGCACGGAACTGACGGCGCCGCCAGTCGCCGTCGCGCCGGCGGCCGAGCCGATCATCGCGCTGACCAGCGTCGTCAAGACCTACGGGCAGGGCGATGCCGCGTTCCAGGCCTTGCGCGGCGTCAGCCTCACCATCCAGCGTGGCGAGTTCGTGGCCATCACCGGGCCGAGCGGCTCAGGCAAGTCGACGCTGATGAACATCCTCGGCTGTCTCGACACGCCGACCTCGGGCAGCTATCGCTTCCGGGGCGTCGAAGTCGAGCGCCTGACGCGCTCGCAGCGGGCGCTGCTGCGCCGTCACTATCTCGGCTTCGTCTTTCAGGGGTTCAACCTGCTGAAGCGCACGTCCGCGCTCGAAAACGTGGAACTGCCGCTGCTCTATCGAGGCGTCCGCGGCCGGGCCCGCCGCCAGAGCGCGATGGAGGCGCTGGCGCTGGTCGGCCTCGAGCGCTGGGCCACGCACACACCGTCGGAGCTCTCGGGCGGGCAGCAGCAGCGCGTCGCCATCGCCCGCGCGCTCGTGGCCGATCCGGATGTCCTGTTCGCCGATGAGCCTACCGGCAACCTCGACTCGGCCCGCGGCCGCGAGATTCTCGATCTGATCGCCGGGCTGAACCGCGACCGCGGTCTCACCGTGCTGATGGTGACGCACGAACCCGACGTCGCCGCCCTTGCCGACCGCACCATCCAGATCGTGGATGGCCAGGTGGCACGAGACACTGGAAGGGAGCCGGTGCACTGATGGTCATGACTACGATCCTGATGGCGCTCAAGAGCCTCAGCCGCAACGTGATGCGGTCGACGCTCACCATCCTGGGAGTCGTCATCGGCGTCTCGGCTGTGGTCACGATGGTGACGCTCGGCAACGGCACGACGCAGTCGGTGTCGGCGCAGATTGCCAGCCTGGGCAGCAATCTGCTGATCATCAGCCCCGGTCAGGGGCGGGGCTCCGGCTCGGCAGGGCAGCCGGCGCCGCGCTTCAAGGTCGCCGACGCCAACGCGGCGCGCGAGCAGTTGAGCGGCCTGCGCGCGGTGGCGCCGAGCATGAGTCAGAGCGTCACCGTCGTGGCGATGGCGAAGAACTGGACGACGAACGTCACCGGCACGACCGCCGACTACCTGACCGTCGGCAACTGGACGCTCGCTTCCGGCCGCGCCTTCACCGAAGCCGAAGAGAAGTCTGGCGCGCCGGTCTGCATCGTTGGCGAGACGGTGCGGACGAAGCTCTTCGGCGTCACCAATCCCGTCGGCAACACCATCCGCGTCAAGCAGTTCTCGTGCGAGGTGATCGGCCTGCTCAGGTCGAAGGGCCAAGCGTCGATGGGGCGCGACCAGGACGACACGGTGCTGGTGCCGCTACGCACGCTGCAGCGCCGTATCACCGGCAGCGACGAGGTCAGCCAGATCCAGCTCTCCGTCCGCGACGGCGTGGACACCGACCGGGTCAAGGCGGCGGCCGAACAGCTGATGCGTGAACGGCGCCACATCGGCGAGGGCGTCGATGACAACTTCAACGTGCTCGATACCCGCGAGATCGCCCAAACCATGACCGGCACGACGCAACTCCTCACGACGCTGCTCGGCGCGGTCGCCGCCGTGAGTTTGCTGGTCGGCGGCATCGGCATCATGAACATCATGCTGGTGTCGATCACCGAGCGGACGCGCGAGATCGGCACGCGCCTGGCGATCGGCGCGCTCGAGCGCGAGGTGCTGCTCCAGTTCCTGGTCGAAGCGGTGACCTTGTCGTCAATCGGCGGCGTCATCGGCCTGCTCGTGGCGGCCGGCGCGTCGATGTATCTCGCCTCGCTCATGCAGGTGCCGTTCCTGTTCGATCCGGCCATCAACCTGCTGGCGTTCGCCTTCTCCGCCGGCATGGGCGTGCTGTTCGGCTATCTGCCGGCCCGCCGGGCCGCGCAGCTCGACCCGATCGATGCCTTGCGTCACGAGTGAGGCCCGTTGACGAATCTTTACCGGCCGGCGGGCGGGGGGCACGGTCTTACCCCTCGACGCCACGCCGCCTTTTCCTGATTGCCACCGCCATGCGTTCGCCACTCACTCTCACCTTCGTGACGACCCTCGCCATCGCCGCGCCGCTCGCGGCTCAACCGGCCGCCGACGCGTCGGCGACATTGCCGCTCAGTGCGCCGGCCCTCGCCGAGCTCCGAAGGGAGCGCGCCGCCAGCGTCGTCGGGGTCACGACCCGTGGCTATCGTCCGGTGGCCGGCCTCGACGGCGCCGACCCGCGCGTGCGTTACCAGCAGATCTCCGGATCGGGCTTCGCCATCGACGGCGGGTTGATCGTGACGTCGAGTGACCTGCTCGTCGGCGCCGAGCGGGTCGATGTCGTGCTGCCGGCGCCTGGCGCCGCGGCCGCGCGGACCGTCGCGGCACGGCTCATCGGGATAGCCCCGGAGGTCGGGGTGGCGTTGTTGGCAATCGAGTCTGATGTGTTGCCGCCCCTGCCACTGGCATCAGGCGGCCTCGCGGACGGGCAGGCCGTGTTCGCGCTCAGTGCGGCCGGGGCGCTGCCAGGCGTCACGGCCACCACGGTCGACGCCGTGGCCATGCCGGTCGAACCCGGTGCGGCCACCGCCTGGATTCAGACCCGCGACGGCGCGGACGCGATGGCCTGCGGCGGTCCGCTCGTCGACGCTGTGGGGGCGCTCGTGGGCATGACGACGTGCCCGGCCACCGGCCGTGCCGGCGCCGGCTACGCCGTGCCAGCCGCCGTCGTCGCGCTGACCGTGCCGCATCTGGGCGCCTTCGGTCACCTGCATCGCGCCCGTCTCGGTCTGGCGACCGAATCCGTCTCCGCGGATCTGCGCGCCGGCCTCGGCCTCGGAACCACGCCGGGCCTGCTCGTGGCGGATGTGGCGCGCGGCGGTCCGGCCGATCGGGCCGGGCTGCAACCCGGCGATCTCGTCACCGCCATCGGCGGCCTGTCGCTCGCGGACCTGACGACCGCCTCGTTCACCCAGCATCTGCTGGCGCTCGACGACGGCGACGAGGTGCCGGTTACCATCGAACGCGGCGGACGCGCCCACACCACCGTCGTCACCGCCACCGTGCCCGATCACGAGTGCGCGCGGCCGGACCTGGTCGAGCTCACGAGTCAGGTGGTCGCACCACTCGGCATCATCGGCTTGCCGGTCGAAGGCCGTACACCTGGGGCGCAGTCCGGCGAGCGGCCGGTCACCGGCGTTGCGGTGTTCCTGCACCTCGACGGCGACGCCCGCGGCGACGGCCTGGCGCGTGGCGACATCATCCGGGCGGTGAACGGCGACCCGGTGGCGACACCGGCCCAACTGACCGAGCGCCTGGCACGGGTGCGCCCAGAACTGCCAGTGGTGCTGCAGGTCGAACGTGATGGCGCCTTGACCTACGTCACCGCTGCCGCCGGACCGCGCTAGCCGACGCGTCACGGGAGACAGGAAGCATCAGCAAGGCCTGAGGCGTCAATGCGCGCTGGCGCACCCATCGCCGTCTTCAGGTCGACGTCTTGCCCGCATGTGCATCCAGAACTGCGGCGGTGCCTTGAAGACTTGCGCGAGCCACAGCGCCGTGTCGGCGGTCACGTCGCGCGTGCCGCGAACGATCCCGTTCAGGTGCGGAGAGGGCCGGAAAATACACAACAGGGTACGACACGACGTCCAGACCACGTCATGGATCTGTTCTCACGACTGATCGTAGGACGGACCGCCAGGCTCCCATTCATCGAGAGCGCTGGAGCGGTCGCTGATACGTTCGCGAGTCGATGACATCTTGTCCTTCGAGCCAGCGCATGTGGATCACCTGAATGGAGCCATCGTCGCTCACTTCGTAGCGGATGCTCCGGGTGGTACCATCTTGCTCGAAGACCTGTTCGTACACGTCGCCGTCGCGAGTTACCGCTCTCAGCGGCCCGATGCCGGGATTGACCTCGCCGACGCGGTTTCCGAGCGCATCTGCGACCTTCTGATCGCGAAACAAGCGCACGTTGTAGCCGGCGTTGTCGATGCCCGCCGTGTGGTGGCAGCCGACCACGTAGGGGACCGTCTCGGTCGTGTAGTAGATCCACGTATCACCGTGGCGCATGGCGTTGCATTCGTCGAGGCCTGAAGGGGCGTTGTAGCCGTCGAGGCTGCGGGCTGCTAGTTCCGGCGAGGCGGGAGCGCCACCGAAGAACACGGGAGCCCCGTCAATGGTGTAGGCGATGGGCTGGTCAAGATGCAGCACGTCGACCACGCACGTAGGGGCTTGGTGATAGTGGTAGTCATCGCCTTGCCCCGAGTGACCTCCGCACTCGTCTAGCTCTTGCCCCTTGACCGTATCGCGATAGGTTCGGTTTGGGTCGATGTCCGGGTCGGGAGCCGTGCTGTAGTGAAAAATGGGAACACCGTTGATGGCAAACGCGTTCGGGCCGATGCCGGTGGTTGTTGGTGATGGCATCCTGGAACTCGGGCTCCAGGGGTACTGTCCAGGTGATCGGGTAGGGCACGGGGACTCGGTCGATCCAGTTGATGATGCCGTGCATCATGTCGTGGTTCGGCAGTCCGTTGTCCGAGGCCAGGGCCATCGTGTTGTCCGGGTTGCAGGTGACCGTGACTCCCGTGGTCTGCCCTTCGATCTGCGCTTTGCGGGTTTCGCAATCTGCGGTGACCAGTCGAGACGATTGCCGACGGCTTGGGCCCGACCTACAACGCGCAGTCCTGCCGCGAATGCCACCAGAACGTGGTGACCGGGGCGGGCAGCCAGGTCGCCGAACATCACACGGGCCGCCTGCTCGACGGCCAGTTCTTCGAGTCGCTGGGGGGGTCACTCGTGCACTCACGCGCGACGGATCCGGAGATCCTCGAGCTCGTGAACTTCGATGACAACATCAGCACGCTTCGTCTGTCGACCAGCACGCTGGGAGGCGGTTACATCGAGGCGATTGCCAACGGCACGCTACTGAGTTCCAGAGGCAGCAGCCTCGTGCGATGCAGGGGACCGTGGTGCTCGTGCCGGTGCTCGAATCAGGGGGCGCGACGCGCATCGGCCGCTTCGGCTGGAAGAACCAGCATGCCAGCCTGGAATCGTTCTCCGCCGACGCCTATCTGAACGAGATGGGCATCACCTCGCCGCTCCTGCCCGACGAGAACACGTCGAGCGGCCGCGACGTGTCGGTCTACGACACCGTCGCCGATCCGGAGGACGACGGCGTGGATGTCGTGGCCTTTGCGAACTTCATGCGGTCGACCAAAGTACCGTCCCGCGGTGCGATCACGCCGGAGGTCGAGGCCGGCGAAGCGGTGTTCCATCAGATCGGCTGCGCCACCTGCCACGTCGCCGCGATCATCACGGCGCCGACCGGCACCAGGATCAACGGCGGCGCGTTCACCGTGCCGCCGGCACTCGGGAACAAGCTCATCCACTAGTACAGCGACTTTCTCTCGCACGACATCGGGTCTGGCGACGGCATCCCGGTGCTGCCGCACCCCGAATATGCCGACACGGCCAACAAGATGCGGACGGCGCCCCTGTGGGGGCTGCGGACGCGGAACCGGCTGATGCACGACGGCCTGTCGTTCACGAGGCAGGCGGCCATCGAACGCCACCAGGGCGAGGCCGATCCGGTGCGGCGGCGCTACCGCGCGCTGTCAGAAGCCGCTCAGCAGCAGCTGCTGCGGTTCCTCGATTCGCTCTGACCGCCATGGACGTGGGGCCCCCTTGAACCTCCGCTGTCGTCCTGGGCTGTGAAATGCTGTGGTCGAGGCTTGCTGGTTAGCTTCAGCCAATCAGGGGAACGTCTCATGCGTATTGCGTTCGGATTCGGTCTGGCTTTCGCGCTGCTCGCCACGGTGACGGAGTTCGGCGGCGTGCCCGGGGACGTGGTGGCGGTCGCCAGCCAGCCCCCACGGGGCACGGTGACCACGGGCGAAGTGAATGGCACGAACTGCGGCGTCGTCACGGCCTGCACGTCGGGTCTCAAGGTCAACTTCAGCCCGCAGATGTGCGGCACGGTGACCGCTGCCGATGGCAGCCGGTGGGACGTGCCGGCGGCCGTGCACCCGGGGCCGGCCGCGGTGGACGTCTACAACGACTGCACGGGGCCGGGTGACATGCCCGACTACCTGGCGCAGGTGAAAACGGTGGTGGTGGATCCGGACGGCGTCGAGATCACCGGTTATGTCTTCGCCGACAACTACTACGAGCTGTACGTCAACGGCACGTTCATCGGCAAGGACGGCATGGGGATGACGCCGTTCAACTCCACCGTGGTGCGGTTCCGGGCGAAATATCCCATCACCTACGCCATCAAGGGCGTGGACTGGGAGACGCATCTCGGCGTCGGGATGGAGTACGACCGCTACAACGTCGGCGACGGCGGCGTCATCGCGCACTTCTCCGACGGCACCATCACCGGCCCGCACTGGAAAGTGGAGACCTTCTACATCGCGCCGCTCGGCGATCCGGCCTGCGTCACGACGACCAACGGCCACGATTCGTCCGCCTGCCCCGCCGAGAAACGGCCCGGAGGCAACAAGGCCCCGTGCGGGCTGGCCGATCCGAAGACGTGCTCGGCGCTGCACTTCGCGATCCCCGGCACCTGGACGGCTCCGGGCTTCGACGACGCCTCCTGGGTGCCGGCCACCGTCTACCCACCGGCCGACGTCACCTCGACGCCGGGATACGTGAGACACGCGGCGCTCTTCGGCCGCGCCGAGTTCATCTGGACGCGCAACCTGCTGCTCGACAACGTGGTGCTGGCGCGTCACACGGTGCGAGGCCCGGCGCGCTGAGAGGCAGCGCGCCCGCCGGTCCCTAGCGCGGCATCATGATGTGCGCAGTCGAGGTGCCGGCGTTCATGATCCAGGCCCCGCCCTGACGGCCGTTCTCGGGCAGACCGATCGTCTCGGTGGTCGCACCCGGTACCGCGATCATCTGGTGATGCCGCTGGGCGCTCTCACGGTCCTTGCCGGCGACGCTGTGCCACATCGACCCGTATTGCGGCTTGATGCGGGTGCCGTCCTTCTCCATCGCGGACAGCATGGCCTCCGACACCTTGCGATCACCCGACGCTTCGGCCTTCATGTTCTGAGCCACGCGCTCGAGGTTGGCGAGGCTCGTGCATTGAATCGAGAACGGCTGCTGCTGCGGGAACCCCGAGCGGTCGTAGCAGATCAGTTGGTTCGTGCCCTTGCGCAGCGTGTCGTAGGTGAAGTCTTTCTTCCACTTGACGACCGTCGCCTGGTCGCGCTGACTCTCGGGCGCGGCGATAAGCGCCTTCTCGACGTCGGCCGGTGAAGCGCCGGGTTCGAGCGCCGGCGGCGGCGTGGCCTGGCCGCCCTGACCGGAGACCAACGTCGCCATCGCCCCCATGAACACCCCGAACACGAGCGCTGCTGTCCACTTCATACGTCCCTCCAGTGGCTATCGGGACACGTCGTTCGCGCGCCCCCTCACGTTGCCGATCTTACGCGCCCGGCCGTGATCGGCCAAGACCCTGAATTGGAACCGCCGGTGGACTGCCCTCCCTGCGCATCGCCTTGAATGGTTCAGCAAGCGGCCGGCGGATGCCGACGGCAGAGCCGCGTCGATCGGCATTCTGGCGAGCCAAGTTTCAGCCCGCTGAAAAAGCCGCGCTCCCGGGCAAGTCCTTGTGAACCTCGCCTCCCGCCACAACGCCGAAGTGACCGCCCTCTGCCGCCGATTCGGCGTCCGCCGGCTGGAGCTGTTCGGATCCGGCGCGACGGAACCGGACGCCTGCTTTGGCCTGCTCGAGCGCCTCGAGACGTTGGTGTATGCGGCTTGAATCCAAGAAGTACCTGCGCGACGTCGAACAGGTCTGGGAGGTCGCCACGGTCAAGGTCCCCGCCTTGCCCGCCGATGTCCGAGCGCTGTTATTGGTGGCGGTGCGACGGGTGAGGCCCGTATCTCGGTGGTCCATCCGAGGTGGTGTGGTTCCACGACGGGGACCGACGCCAGTAACCTCGCGGTTGCCTCGGAAGGCGGCCGATGCGCGCACGGCATCGACGTGGTTACTCGCGGGGCACTTCGCGCGGAACGGCTAGTCCGTGTTCGCCCTCCCGCCCAGCACGTCTTCGTAACAACCCACGATCGCCTCGATGTACGCCGAAGGGTCGAATCTGGCACCGGCCGCTTCGAGCTCTGCCCGGGAATGTGAGGGCGCATCCAGTTCCTGCACGATCCGCTCGGCCCACCGGGCTCGATCGTCAGGCAGCCACGGATCGCGCAGGCCGGACAATCCTTCGATCAAGCCTTCGACGCGCGTCGCCAGTATGGGTGTGCCGGCGCGCATGGCTTCGACGGCGACCCGCCCGAACCCTTCGGATCGAGAGGGCACGAGGACGAGCGACAACGTGGCGAGGTGGTCGGCGATGTCCGGCACGAATCCGAGCATGCGGATGCGGCCTGCCGATGTTGCCGCGCGCTCGCTGAGCACCAGCCCGATCGCTCCGCTGACACGGCCGGCAAAGACCACGTCGATATCGGGCCTGAGTTCGAGCACGCGCTCGAGCGCCGGCAAGACGTCGTACTGCCCTTTCCTGGGGCAGATATTCCCAACAAGACCGATGGTGCGCCGCCCCGGACGGACGTGAAGCGGCGGCCGCGCCGGTTCCGGCCTTCGCACGCCGTTGTAGACGACCCTGGGACGCACGGGAGGATCGAAGCGCGCAGCCGTGGCGCGCGAGTTGCACACGACGAGGTCCACTGCGCTGGCCGCCGCGCGATCGTCCCTGGAGCGGGTCGGCAGCAATGCGTGCAGGATCAGCGGCTTGCCGGTCATGCCGCGCGCCGCCGCGAGCGCCCAGCGAGCGGAGAACGTGTGGATCACGTGGCAGCCTGCCGCCAGGGCTCGGAGATCAGCCGCGGCCTGGGGCGGTTCCTCGGCGATGGACTGCTGCTCGAACTCATCGAAGAGTCGCCCCGTGCCGGGAACAGCGAGGACCGGCCGAAGCCCACGAGCCGTGAGGCCTTCGACCAACATGCGAAGGCCGACCTCGCCGCCCCCGAGGACGTAGGCATAGTTGGCCACGAGGAGGGGTCGTACCGACGCGCGATCGCGTCGACACCACGGTCCGGCGCGCGCAGTCTTTGTCACGACGATGTGAGCCGTTGCGGGGTGTAGGTGATGACGCCGAGGCCTCCCCATTGTCCCCACCCACGGTCGTCGTGCGCTTCGGAAAACTCGCGATGGCGATAGTGCCTCTTGGTCGCATTCCAGAATCGATGCACACCACAGACCGGGACCCTGGGGTGCGGCAAGATGTCGTGCATCACGATCAGGCCCCCCTGCCGCACCAACGGCGCGTACATCTCGAAATCCTGCTTCACTCCGGCGTAGCGATGGTCGCCGTCGAGAAACAGCAGATCGAGTGACCTTCCGGAAAGGGCCGCGGTGACCTCGCCCAACGTGCGCGGCAGGTGCGAGTCTCCGCGGATCAGATGCAGTGACTGCCCAGGCTTGGCATGGGCGCGCAGCCGGCCGATGTCGTCCTCGGCGTACCCGCCGCCGAACTCACCGCCGGGCAAGTCGACGCTCACGATCGTACCGTCGGGGGCGGTCAACTGGCACCACAACCACAGCGTGCCTCCTTTGAGCGTGCCGATCTCCAGGACGGATCGGATTCGCCGGCGCTTCACGAGCGACACGAGCGGCGTCAGCTCACGCATCTTCTGACACGCCCCGCGAAATACGGCGATCTCCGCGAGCTTGGCCGCGGTCACGGCGCGACTCCGGGATAGTGCCGCAGGACGGACGAGAGATACTCGGCCGACTGCCGCGGCACCTGCCACGTCCCGGGCTCGCGACGGTCGAAGCCGAAATGCTGCTCGTCCCACACGTTGGCCCGATGGAAGAACCGCAGATAGTAATGGGGCGGGTTGTTCCAGGGATACCATCGCGCGCCGTGCTTGACGGCGGCAGTGAAGACCGAGTCCTCGCGTTTCCCCAAGTCGGGAAACCGGAAGTGCGGACTGGCATGCCCCATGAAGGTGCCCGCAAAGCCCCCAGGGTGACGATCGACAAAGGCGGTGCTCGTCACGAGGCTGCACTTGACCTGATTGCGGAGGAAGCACGCCTCGACCCCGAGTCGCGACATCACCCGATACTGCGAGGCCATCAAACGCGGATGATGCCAGTCGTCATCGTCCCAATAGGTCCAGACGGCCCCGGCCGGGACGGCGTCGAGCCCGCAGTTTCTCAAGTGGCCGAGTGATTGCCTGTCACCCGGGCGAATGTGCACGACGCGGTCCGCTGGAAGCCCCAGCACGCGGAGATCGAATGCCCCGTCATTGACAATCACCAGGACACGGTTGCCGTAGGTCTGCGAAAGAAAACTCTGGACCGACGCCCTGGCGAGTCCCGCACGCGCGGAGGTCTTGCCCGTCACCATCACGGCGTAGATCCGACATCCTTCGTCATCGACGTGCACCGGCTCGTCAGCCGGAACGGCCCGACACTCGACCCGGAAGGGGGAGCCCGAGGAGTCAGTCATGCGCGGGAGCCTCCATGGGCGCGCTCGCGCGGCGCGACGTGGAGGCTATCCGGCGCAGCCGCCCGTTCACCTCTGCCAGCCGCTGCGCGTGAATCTCCCAGACCCGGGCCCGCACTTCGAGTTGCCTCGGCGACAACGTCACCTCCGCTTCTGACGCCGGCCGCGAGAACTTCCGCTCGAACTGTCGGTCGAAGGAGTTGCCCGGCCGACGGCTGAACGTGACCGTCCTGGCCGGCGTGTCCAAGCCACGGCAACACGCGCGCAGCGAGCGATTGTACAGAATGTCATCGCACCCGAAGACTTCGACCTCGGGCTCTTCGTGGAACCCACCGACGAGGCCATGGCAGTACGCCCGGATGCACAGATTCTGCGTTAGACTGGCCGCGATCCGGGGTTCCCAGTCCGGGTGTACTGGGTCCGACAGCTGGACGCCGGTCTTGACGAAATCGGCCCGCGGATCAGCGTCGAGTGCGTCGAGACACCCCGTGATGTGCGACGGCAGGTACTCGTCGTCGTGATCAAGGAAGAAGTAGCAGTCCGCCGCGGCGGCCGCGACCGCTCGATTGCGCGCGTGTCCACGCCCGTGGTTCTGCTCGAGGGCGGTCAGGAGGACATCGAAGGGCGACGTCCTGGCGAAGGCCACGACGAGCGACGCCGTGTCGTCGGTCGAGGCGTCGTCGACCACCGACACGGCGATTCGGTCGGCCCCACCTCGGGTCGAAGCGCAGTGGCGAATGCTGTCGGCGATGGAAGAGAGCGTCTGGCCGATCGTGTGCCTGGCGTTGAAGGTGGGCACCACCACCACGGCCCTATAGCGCGGTCTATTGGACACGGGACTGCTCCTCGCCGATCATACGGTGGGGCCCACGCCCTGTCGCCATCGGTTCCGCCTGGGTGCCGGCCGGAGAAGCCCCCGGGATCTCCGATACGATGCCCTGGTGGCCAGTCCCCTTCTTGCCCCGTCAGTTGAAACAGTCGATCGTTCCGAGTTTCTTCCTGCGACGGACCGTGTTCTTCGCCGCTTTCTCATCACTCATCGACATCCAGACCTGACGCCCGAAGAGGCAGACCTGCTTGGACGCTTTGCCTCCTGTGCGGAGCCGCAACCCTGCTCGACGCCACTCGCGGCTGGTCGCACCATCTATTCACGATCCGCCGAGGCCGGCAGCCTTGCCAAGCGCGGCATACGGGGCGTCAAGTCAAAAGGCATCCAGGGGCTGACCGCCCTTTCGGAGACGAGCTTCCAGCAAGTCCGGCCCAGTCCTGACAGGTCTTACTCCGACTTTCCCCGGGTCCACCTGATGCTCGATGAGCACTTGAGACTGCAAGTCGTGGGGAGCGGGCTGAAGGCCTTGCACTCACTGCTAGAAACGGGCGCCGCGAATGAGTACAGGTTCCAGCAGGCACTGGCGTCGGTTGACGCAGGCCTCGCGGCACTGTTGGCGGTGCGGTTCGGGACCCACGACACGCCGGAGTTCGACTGTTTCGATCGGGGCACGAGAACGAGGCGGACGGGGGGCGTGTTCCTTGCTCACGACGCCGACGCCACGACTGTGGCCGCGCGTATCCGCTTCATCTGGCATCGTCTGAGCCATGGGCCGCTGACCGTCAGGCGGCCCGCCTCAGGACACCTGTCCCCCGCGTGCGATCTCGAGGACCTGGTCGCCAATTTCGTGGCGATCTATCAGAAGGTTGCCCAGGTCAACGCTCGCGCGATTCTCGAAGCGGGCGTCGCGAGGCATGCGTCCGTGACCACCAACTTCCTGATCAACCAATTCAGTGAGCGGGTGTATCAGACCGACCTCGACAGCTGTCTCGACATGCGTGATCTGCCGGACAATCTGCGTGGCCCGCAGGTCATCCGGGACGTCTCGAGCGCGCTCGTCAAGATGACGACATCGTTGTGTCTGTGCGCGTTGTCGGAGGACCTGATGGCCCTCCTGTCCGGTCCGGGCGCGGTCAACATATTCAATGGAGTCCTGCAGGCGTACTTCGGCGCGTTCGCGGGCAGCCGTGACATCGACGACACCGCAATCCGGCTGCAGCACAGGCTTGTTCGATACCTCACCGACCGCCCGCGAACACTATGCGCACAAAAGGAACTGTATGTCCTGGCCGACGCGGCTGGTCATCATGAGACTTCTCAGTATCACCAGGATTTGTTCAGATTCATCATGGAGCCGTTTCACAAGGACTGCATCCTGGAACTCTATGGCCTCTTGAAGGGTTCGCGATTCGAGGCTGCAGGATATGCCTTGCCCACGATTTCGCCGAAGGCGTTGAATCGACAGTTGTTCAGCGGCCTCATGACATATCGCGCGGCCGTCATGTGTAGTTAGCGCAGGACGTCGGTTTGACACCGCATTGCCCCTCGGCTCATCATGCGGCTGGCGAGCGTCCTGTCGCTGTCGGCAACGCAAATAGGCTCCTGAGGGGGAATCATGAGCGTGCAATCCGCGAAAGAGTTCCTGGTCAAGATCGCAACCGACGAGCAGTTGGCAACGAGGGCTGAGGACGCGCAGCGGGGCGCCCTGCTGGGCCTGGCTCAGGAACTGGGCTACGCTTTCTCGGACGGCGACCTGAGCAGCGCGATGGAGGACGTCGACGAGCTCGACAAGCTCTCGGACGCCGACCTGCGGAGCATCGCCGGCGGCCGCGCCCGGCGGTTCGCCGACAGCTAGCCCCGACGCGTGCAGCGCCTCCTGATCCTCGAGGCCGGAGACGCGGAACGTTCGCCGGTGCTGCCGGCGTCGCCTGCGTTGGCACGGGCGCTTGCGGAACAGGGACGCTGGGAGGTCAGCTGCCACGAGTTGCCCGACACCCCGCGCGTCGTCACACGCGCGGTTCGACTCGTCCGCCGGTTGATCGGCTCTCTCGAGCCGGCGGCCTCGCGGCCTCTGGTGCTGCTGCGCGGCAGCATCGCCGAGCAACGTCGTGTGATGTGGGCGCTCGTCACCGCAGGCCTCAAGGCCCGCGTGAGCGTGGTCGTGCACGCGTCCTCCGCCGAGATCCCGTTTCAACCAGGGACATCGGATCTATTTCGTTTCGCCGACCTGATCGTGACCGAGTCCGCGTTTGGCGCGCGCGCGGTGAATCGCGTCTGCGCGGAACGGTCGGCGCCCCTTCGGCGACCTCCTGTCATCATCCCGCCGCTGGTGGACGTGGCATCCGACGATCGGCGCCCGCCCTCAGATGGCGACGCGCTTCGGCAGCGCCTGTGGCGTCTCCCGCCAGAGAGCCTGGTCATCGGTTGTTGCCTCGGCGATATCGGGGATCGCCGAGGCTTTCTCGCAATTCAGATCTTCCGGCTTTTCGTCCAGGGCCTGTATTGGGCCTGCACGCGCTGCGCACGCGTCACGGTGTTCGCGATTGACGATGCACTCGTGGCGATCTCGACATCGAGGTGCGCGTCGTGCCTGGGCACCGAAGGGACACGCGGTCGGCCACATCCCGAGGCGCGCCTCGTCCTCATCGATGGGGTCCTGGCGTCCCGCGGCCGATCCTTCGTGCCCAACCAATGGACGTTTGCGGCGTTCCGGCGCGCCTGTGGCTTGGAGGGTCAAGTGTCGATCGGCGGAGACGAAGGGCACCGCCTCATCACGTCGCGCGAGTTGCTGCTCGAGGCGCTGACGGCCATGGACATCCACTTCCTGCCTCACCAGTTGGCGGATGTCGAGCCGGCAGTACTCGCGGGATGCGCCCTCGGCGTCCCGACGATCACCACGCGCTACGGTGCGGCAGTCGACATCATCGGGCCCCACGCGAGGCTCGTCCAGCCCTGCGCGCTTTCCTACGCGTCGGAAGGGCATCTGAACGCGCTCATCGACGGCGGCGTCGCCGTGCAAGCGCTGTGCTCCCTTGCCGAATCGCCCGCTGACCGAGCGGCCCTCAGCCTGGCGGCGGGCGACGCCATGCGCCGACAACGTCGGGCCGTCGCCGTGGGTCAGTGGCGTGCGGAGATCGATCGGCTCTCGGAGCGGCTCTAGCATGCCAGCGCTGATTGTCGTCGGCGATCACCCCTCGCTCCACCGCGGCTTCTCGGTGGTCGGAGACCAGATCGCGCGAGGACTGCAGACGCAGCACCAGTGGTCCGTGGACTTCGTCGGCTTCTATCCGCCGGCGGTCTGGCGGCAGCCGCCGCCCTATCGGGTCTTCGATGTGGATCCGCCCGACGCCCCTGAAGACCTGAGCGGAGAGCGCCTCGGGAAGCTCTTGGCGGAACTGACTTCAGATGTGCAGCCCGGGCAGTCGCGACGTCTGTTGCTGTCGATCGGATCCCAGCAGAGCCTCGTGCTCGACCAGTTGGAGCAGTTGGGACTCCGGGGCCGCGTCGACGTCGTGGCCTACATGCCGACGGACTGGGCGCCACTCGCCCCGCCCACCGGCAGCCTGCTTCGACGAGTGGATGTGGTCGTGCCGTACACGGCGTTTGCCGGCCGCGCCCTCCATGTGGTCTGTGCAGGGCAAGAGACGCCGCGCGTCGCTTCCCCCATTCCGCACGGGGTGGACACCAGCGTCTTCACGCCCCCGACGGGGGATGCGCGCGAGGACATGCGGCGCCGGTTCTTCGGGCTCGATGACGGCGATGCGCTGCTCGTCGGCTACTTCGGCAGGAATACCGGGCACAAGCATCCAGACCGGGCCCTGGAGATATTCAGCGCGTTCGCCCAGGGTGCGTTCGTCCGGTGCCACGCCTGCTGGCGCGTCACGCCGTTTACGGTCGATCCAGTCGACGGCCCCGGAAACGCGCCACCGACCTGCCGGTACTGCGGATCGGGGCACGTGCACCGAGGGCCCGTCAATCGGGCGGCGCGGCTCTACTTGCACACCGAGTTGCCGTCGAGGATCGAGCGGTCGCAGTCGGGAGGATGGCATCTGGACCTGTTGGCCGACCGCATGGGCATCTCGGACCAGGTCGTCTTCGATCGATCGATCCGTGTGGGCCTCGGCGTCGATGAGCACGAACTGGCTCGTCGCATGGGGGCGTGCGACGTGCATCTGCTACCCTACGACAGCGGGGGCTGGGAGTTGACGGTCCTCGAGACTGGCGCCTGCGGCGTCGCGAACATCATCACCGACATCGCGGCGCCACCCGAGTATGCGGCGCCCTTCTCGGTGCTCGTGCCCACGGTCGCACGGCCGTTCAATACCAATGGCGTGCGCGGCGTCATCGACATGGGCCTCGCGATCCAGGCGCTTTTTTGGCTGTCACGCGATCGCTCAGAGCGGCAGCGGCTGGGTCAGCGCGGAGTCGACGTGGCCCGCACTTACTCCTGGGCTCGGGCCGTGCGCGCCTGGGACGAGTTGCTCAGGGCCATGAGCTGCGAAGCGTCTCCCCCAGGGTCGGTATGAACTGCGGCGTCCTGCGGGCTTTCGCCGCGTGCTCGAACGCATACCCCCTGACGGAAGAACATCGGCTCGCTCCACGCCCAGCCCATGAACGAGATGTTCACCGGCAGGCCGTGGCTGCGCAGTTCGATGTCGCCATCGTGGGCAGCGGATTCGGCGGCGCGGTGTGCGCCTACCGACTGGCCAAGGCCGGCGCCAGGGTGCTGGTACTCGAGCGGCGGACGTCTGGCGCCAGACGCTGGAACGCATGCGCTGGGCAGCGCGCTGAAACACCGCCACGCGCCTGGGTCCATCCCGGCCAATGCGGGGTCGGTCAGTTCCCGGGGCCGTTGGGCGTACGCGCCACTCGAGCGGCCGGCAGGGCCAGCGCCACCAGCTCGGCGGCGACATCGCCGCTGGCGATCGCGGCCACGATGTATTGATGGCCGTTGTGCATGAAGGTCAGGGGCGCGGTGTTGGTCTGCGCCGGCAGGGCCACCTTCCCGAACTCACGGCCGGTCTTCTTGTCCACAGCCCGGAAGTAGCGGTCGCCGCCGCGGCCCTCGCCGTACATCAGCAGCGTCTTGGTCACGAGCAGGTTGGCGTGCGAGTTCTGCCCCGTGTTGCCGATCGTCACCCCTTTGAGCGCCGGGTGGTCGCGCACGAAGTCCGGCGTCTCGCCATTCGGGATCTGGAAAACGAGATCGCCCTTGTTCATGTCGTAGCCGGTGATGCTGCCGTAAGGCGGCTTGATGATCGGCAGCTGGGCGTTGGGCCCGCCGGACACGCCGCGCACGGGCGACGGCGTCGAGACGTACAGCGAGGTAATCTTGCCGGTCTCACTGCCCCAGCCGGCCCACGGCTTGCCCTCGGGGTACTTCTCCTGGGCGGGCGTCAGCGCGATGATCTCGGTGTAACCGTGCTGGGCGGCCACGTACATCCAGCCGGTCTCCGGGTCGACGGCGGCGCCGCCGGGGATGTTCGCTCCGCCGTTCGAGCCCGGCACGAGAAACGCGCCGAGCGTGCCGTCGGGCGCGTTGACGAGCGACGGCGGCGTGAAGAGCGGCCCCTGGCGAAACAGCTTCGCGTTCGCGATGGCCTCGGCCCGCAGCGCTGGCGTGAAGTCCACCATGTCGTTCTCGGTGAATCCCTGGATGGCGAACGGCGCCGGCCGGGTCACATGCGGCTGGGTGGGCCAGGTCTTCTCACCGGGCACGTCCGACTGCGGCACGGCCTTCTCGACAATCGGCCACACGGGCTCGCCCGTCTCGCGGTTGAAGACATAGACCCACCCCTGCTTGGTCGCCTGCGCGATGGCGGGGATGCGACGCCCGTCCACCGTGATGTCGAGCAGATGCGGGGCGTCGGGCAAGTCCATGTTCCAGATGTCGTGATGGACGAACTGGAAGTGCCACTTGCGCGCGCCGGTCTTCACATCGAGCGCCAGCAGCGTCGTGCCAAAGGCATTGGCGCCGTGCCGGCTGCCGCCGTAGTAGTCGTTGGTGGGGGTATCGGTGCCCACGTAGACGAGGCCGAGCGCCGGATCGGCCGACAGCGGCGCCCACGGCGACACGTTGCCGGTGTACTTCCAGGACTCGTCCTCCCAGGTGTCGTTGAACGGCTCGCCGGCCTGGGGCACCGGGTTGAACTTCCAGAGCAGCCGCCCCGACCTGGCGTCGTAGCCGCGGATCACGCCCGGGATGTTCTCGCGGTTCTCGGGATAGTAGCCACGGTCGTGCGAGTTGCCGACGACGAGCACGCCGTTGACGACAATCGGCGCCGATGACGTCGTGATGTCGCCCCAGTCGAGCACGCCGCGGTCGGGATCGACGGAGTACGGTCCGAGGCCCAGGTGCAGATCCACGACCCCGTTGTTGCCGAAGAACGGCAGCGGCTGGCCGGTATCGGCATCGAGCGCGTAGAGGTACGACCCCGCGCTCGCCATGTAGATGACGGGCCGGCCGTCGACGCGCGCAAAGGCCACGCCCTTGCCGTAGTTCTTGCGCGTCGAGGCGGCCCAGCGCGGGTTGTCCTTCTCACGGAACATCCAGAGCGTCTCGCCGGTGGCCGGGTCGATGCAGGTGACCGTGCGCCTGAGACCTGCCACCGTGTAGAGCTTGCCGTTCACGTAGAGCGGCGTGGCGCGATAGATGCGGTCCGGCTCGGGCCCGTAGTTGGCTGCCTTCCAACGCCAGATGACCTGCAGTTTGTCGAAGTTGGTCTCGTCGATCTGCGAAAGCGGCGAATACCTCGAGCTGGCGAGGTCGCCACCCCAGACTCCCCACTCCCCACCGGCCGTGCCGGCCTGCGCCGGAGACTGCGCCGTGAGGCGGAGGTCAGGCCCGGCCACCAACGCGACAGCCACCGTGAGCGTCGCCGCGACGCCGATTCGATTCCAACGCTGTGCAGACATTATCGGGTCCCATCCCGGTCGCCAGGGTGCGACCGACAGCCGGAGATGATAGCAAGACGGAACGACATCGCGAGGATCAATCACGAGTGACCGAGGTGCCGCATAGTGGCGCCGGCACCCTGTGACGACACTCACACTCGACCTCATCCAGACGCTGGCCATGGCCACGCTGGTCCTGTTTGCGGGCTACGGCATCCGGCGGCGGGTGGGCGTGCTCGACCGCTTGGACATCCCGGCGCCGGTCGTCGGCGGGGTGCTCCTGGCGTTTCTCTCGGCCCGCCGCCTCTCTGTCTACGCCCACCGGCGGTAACGCCGCCCAACCAGTCGCAGGCAGAGGCGTCTTCATGTCAATCAATGTATTGACATACATTGATTGTTATCATATCCTGCCCCTCGTCGCGACCCGCTCGCGGCACTTATCCAGAGTGGCTGAGGGGCCAGGCCCGACGACGCCACGGCAACCAGGCGCAGCGCCCAGGTGCCAATTCCTGCCCGAACGTTCGGGGAGATAAGCCGCCGTGATGCCTGTCGTTCGACCTGTCGCCCTCGTGGCGTTCGCGGTTCCCACGCTCAACCCCGGCACCGGCCGGCCCTTCATCCAGATGGCGCCACGCCATCGCGGAGGCCGCCCGGGCACGGCACGCCGCACTCATCAGTACCTGGCCAGCCCGAGGCCCCTCGTTCAGGAGTCACGCATGGAGTTCGCGACCAGGACCATTCACTTCAACCAGCCGACCGATCCGGCGACCGGCGCCATCGTGGCGCCGATCTACCAGACGACGACATACGAGCAGCAGGCACCCGGCGACAATCGCGGTTTCGACTACTCGCGCACCAACAATCCCACGCGTGAGCGGTTGGAAGGAGTGCTCGCCGACCTCGAGCGCGGCCGTCACTGCGCCGTGTTCGGGTCGGGTCTGGCCGCCGAGCACGCCGTCCTGCAGGCCTACCTGCCGCCGGGCAGCGCCATCGTCGTGCCGCTCGACCTCTACGGCGGCACGTTCCGCCTGCTGCATCGCGTGTTCGAGCCGCTGGGCTGCACGGTGATCCCGGTCGACTTCTCCGATCCCGATGCCGTCGCTCGCGCCATCACGCCCGAAGTCCGGCTCGTGTGGCTCGAGTCGCCGACCAACCCGCGACTGCTCGTCTACGACCTCCGCGCCATTGCCGCCATCGCGCACCAGCGGAATGCGCTCGTCGTCGTCGACAACACCTTTGCGACCCCGTATTTTCAGCAGCCGCTCGAGCTTGGCGCCGACCTCGTCGTGCACAGCGTGACGAAGTACCTGGCCGGCCACTCGGACGTCATCCAGGGCGCAGTCATCGCCCGTGAGCAGGCGGTCTTCGAGCCGGTGAGGTTCCTGCAGAACGCGCTCGGCGCCGTACCCGGGGCCTTCGATTGCTGGCTCACGCTGCGTGGGCTCAAGACCCTCGAACTCAGGATGGAGCGTCATGCCGCGACGGCCCGGGCCATTGCCGAAGCCCTGCTGGCCCACCCGCGCGTCAGCCGCACCTACTATCCCGGCCTGCCGTCGCATCCCGGTCACGCCATCGCCACCGCGCAGATGAGTGGATTCGGCGGCATGGTGTCGTTCGAACTGGACGGGACGCCGGACGAGGCCGTGCGTCTCGCCTCGTCGTGCCGCTACTTCGCCCTCGGCGAGAGCCTCGGCGGCGTGCGCGCGCTCATCAGCCTGCCGGCGCGAATGACCCACGCTTCGATCCCGGCCGAGACGCGGCACGCGCGCGGGATCACCGAGACGCTCATCCGTCTATCGCCTGGCCTGGAGAGCACCCGCGACCTCGTGGCCGACATCGTCGCCGGACTCGAGTCGCTGACGCCGGCTGGCGCACCCGACTACCAGTCGGTCGGACGGTAGTCCTTCAGGAACTGTCCCCACACGTGCGTGCCGGTGTTGATACCGGTGATGATGGGATCGCCGATCCGGGCGGCGCCGTCCACGATGTCGAGCGGCGGATGGAAGCCTTGTTCCACGGCCTTTCGCGCGGCCAGGTGCGCCGGGTCCTCGTCGGGACGATAGGCAATATTGGCAGGGTCTGGGGGCGACAGAATCAGTGTTATCCGACCCAGGCTTGGCACAGCGGAAACTCGTGGCGGACGCGTTTTTATCAAGTGCCGAGCTCTCGAGGGAGTCGGGGGCGGACTGCATTGAGGTCGTTGGTGGCCCGCAACATCAGGTCGCCGGTGCGATTGCGCTGGAGGTAGGCGGGCTCGAAGGTCTGCAAGGCTGCGAAGAAGTCGTTGCGCAGGTCGTACTCGACGTCGCGCGACACGTCGATGATCAGGCGGCGCTGGAAGAAGCGGAAGACGCCGCCGACGGCGGTGAGCTCGAACATCACCAGGGCGTCGCCGCGGATCCGTTCCGCCGGTGACGCCGGACGCCAGGTCGTCGACGGCGTACTTCAGCACTCATGGGCCCGCTAGCGAGAGCGCCGTGGCGCCCGCTCCGGGAGTAGAATCCGCGTCACGAGGGACCCCATGACCCTGCGCCGCTCGCTCGTCGCCCTGCTGATCGCCGCCGGCATCGCCGCCGCGGACCTTCGCGTGCCCGCCGCCGGGCAGTCGGCCGTTGCCTACGACGTAGTCATGGCCAGGAACGTGATGGTGTCCGCCCGTGACGGCGTGAAGCTCGGCACCGACGTCTACCGGCCGGCGAAGGACGGCCTGCCCGTAGACGGCGCGTTCCCGGCGATCCTCCAGCGCACGCCCTACAACAAGGCGCGCGACTCGGCGCTGGCCGACTACTTCGTGCCCCGCGGCTACGTGGTGGTGCTGCAGGATGTCCGTGGCCGCTACGCCTCGGAAGGGCACTGGCGTCCGATCGCCGACGACCCGAACGACGGCGCCGACACGGCCGCGTGGATCATCCGGCAGCCATGGAGCGACGGCGGCATCGGCACCGTGGGCACGTCGTACGCCGGCGCGACGCAGCACGCACTCGCGATTGCCGGCGCGCCCGGGCTGAAGACGATGATCCCGGTGGATGCCATGTCGAACACCGGCCATTACGGCGTGCGTCACAACGGCGCCTTCGAACTGCGGTTCCTCAACTGGGTCTACACGATGGGCAACGCCACGGGCACGCCGTTCGAAGGCGCGGCGGCCCTGCGGGCGGCGTCGCCGCCCGAGGCGGCCCCGGCGCTCGCGGACTTCGGCACCCGCACGCGCGACTACATCTTCGCGCTGCCGCTCCGGCCCGGCACCACGCCGCTCAAGTTCGCGCCCGACTACGAGCGCTGGCTCGTCGAAGCGATGCAGCATGGCGACTACGACGACTTCTGGAAGAACGCCGGATCGAGCGTGGTGGACCACCTGGCCGACTACAAGGACGTGCCCGTGTACCACATCACGGGCTGGTACGACTCGTGGGGCACGCAGGTCGCCAACATGAACTACGTGGAGCTGACGAAGGCCAAGAAGAGCCTGCAGCGCCTCATCATCGGTCCGTGGACTCACGGCGGCCAGACCCGCAGCTTTGCCGGCGACGCGGAGTTCACGGCCGACGCGGCCCTCGACTTCGACGCGTGGCGCCTGCGGTGGCTCGACCGCTGGCTGAAGGGCACGCAGAACGGCGTCGACAAGGAGCCGCCGGTGCGGCTCTACGTGATGGGCGCAGGCGAGCCGCGCAAGACCGCCGCCGGGCGGCTGTTCGTCGGCGGCCGCTGGCGCGACGAACAGGAATGGCCGCTGGCCCGCACCCAGGCCACGCCCTACTACCTGCACGCCGGCGGGCGCCTGTCGCCCGAGACGCCGAAGGAGGGGCCGCCCACGAAGTACCTGTTCGACCCGAAGCACCCCGTGCCCACGCTCGGCGGGAACGTGTCGTCGCAGGGCGTGCTGATGTTCCAGGGGGCATCCGACCAGAAGTGCCGCGCCGACTTCTGGCTGTGCACCGATGCCAATCCCCTCTCGGCACGAAACGACGTGCTCGTGTTCCAGACACCGCCGCTCGACCGGGACACCGAGGTGACCGGCAGGCTCGTCGTGAAGCTCTTCGCCGCGTCGAGCGCCACCGACACCGACTTCACCGCCAAGCTCGTCGACGTGTATCCACCGAGCAGGGACTACCCGAACGGCGTGGACTTGAACGTCGGCGACAGCATCGTGCGCGCGCGCTACCGCAACGGCGCCGGCCCGGCCGCGCTGATGACGCCGGGCACGCCCTACGCGTTCACGATCGAGATGTACCCGACGTCGCTGGTGTTCCGGAAAGGACACCGCATCCGGCTCGACATCTCGAGCAGCAACTTCCCGCGCTTCGACGTGAACCCCAACACGGGTGAGCCGCTCAACGACAACCGCCGCACGCAGGTCGCCGAGAACGCCGTGTTCCACGAACCGGCGCACGCATCGCACATCATCCTGCCGATCATCCCGGCGGGCGTCACGACGAGCCAGCCGCCGCGATGACGCGCTCAGGGCGCCAGGATGGTGACGCCGCGACGGGGCCGGCGACGGGGCGCCGGCCGGTCGTGGCCGATCGCGAGACGGTGCTGGCGCTGCTGCTCCGGCTGGCCGATTTCCCGACCCCGGCTTGGCGAACGCCGCAGGAGACATCGACCCAGGGAAGAGTGAGGGTGGATTCGCGAACAGCAGCTCTCGCTATATCTACATGGGAAACCTCCTCGCGCGCAGTGGCCCTGTCGATCAGGCCTATATGGACCTGATCGCTAACGCCAGTTACCATCACGAGGTCGGCCATCATTGGGGCTGGGGACATTCGTTTGCGCCTTGGTGTGGCGGCGGTGCACCCTGGTCTCCGTTTGTTGCCCCGCCCGTGTGCCCTGCCGCCGAACCAGCGGTACGCCGCGGCGGGCCCGTGGCAGAACGCCCGTGGGGCGCCAGTCTCCATCTCGAGCTCACCAGGGACACCTTCCCGCTCGCAAGAGCGACCAGCGTCGCCCCGAGACTCCGACGAACGGCCCCGCGCGACGGTCATGGCGTGCGCGTAATGACGACGTCGGCATATTCCCCAATCTCGTCGAACCACACACCCCCTACCTGAATGTGGATGCCGTTCGGCGCATCGTCGAAGGTGCGGAGACGGACGAGCGAATGGCCGATCGAGCCGCCAACGCCGAGCGTCAGATGGTCCATGTCGAGCAACTCCACCAGCCCGTAAGCCGTGTCCGGAGTGCTCACGACCCGTCGCACCTCGATGCCGTTCGCCATAGAGGGGTTCCAGGGGAACTGCCGCCGGATCCCGAGCCAGTAGGTCGTCCCGGAGCCGCTATCGATCCAGATGGCACGCAGGCCCCTGGCGTCGGTCGCGTCGTGACGGTACAGGCGGAAGCTGCCGCCCGCCGTGCCGTTGGCCACCGCCGACGCCGGAAGCCAGCCGGCGCGGGTCTTGAAGAACGCGTTGAAGTGACGCCGGCTGGGATCGACATTGACCATGTCGAGCTCCGCGTTGATGCCCATCATGTCCCAGACATCGCCATACTCGTGTCGCGTCCCCGGCCCGACGGGGTCAGCGCCGTACGGCACGGACCAGAAGGCCGAGTGGATGAATCCGAAGGCGTGCCCCAGTTCGTGCGCCAGGGTCGGAAGGTCTAACGTGCCGGGACCGGTGGCCACGACCACGCGACCACCGAGGTCGGCCGCGGCAAAACTGCTCTCAGCGAACACCAGGGGCGTCGTGACGATCACGAAATCGTAGGCATCGGGATCGTACATGCCGGTGTCGCCGGCATCCATGTCGAAGCGCCGAGCCAGCTCCGTCGCGTCATGAATGATCGCATCCGAACCGGATCCGGTGCCTTGCCGGTCGTAAGTCGTCAACGGCAAGGGCATGCGCAGGACCGCTGGCAGGAGCATTGGGACCAGTGACGTGCGGCCTTGCGAGTTCGCCTCGTAGAATGCGCTTGTCGTCTCCAGGGCGTTCAGTATTTCCGTATCGTTGGCGACCTGACCGGTCCGGTCGCGGTAGTCCGCCTTGACGATGAGCACGCGCTTGACACCTGTTGTCCACGCGTACAGGTTGAAAGGCAGGGGCCGCGGCCCGAACAGCAGGAGCTGATCAATGAGCTGCTGACGAAGTTTGGCGTAGGACGGGAAGTCGGGCAGCGGAATCGGCAGGTGCCCGTCGGTCGCCACGATCTGGCCGGGCTGGAACCCCAGCTGGATGGTCTCGAATTCGTCGTAGAGGTAGAGAGGGCTCTCGTCGATGGCCATCAGGTCGTCGAGCGCGATGCCGTGGACGGGTGTGTCGACCTTGGTCTGGTGGCGCAGCCGCAAGCCGTACACGAAGGCCCGCCGGGTGGTTTGACCGATCCGCACCCTCCACGATGTAACCGGCGCTGGCGGTTGGGCGACCTGCGGGTCGTTGGGAGAGCCCGCCGACGCGAACTCGCCGATGGACTGCGTCAGGTCCCCGACGGTATGGAGTCGAGCTTCCAAAAGGTTGTGGATGTACTTGGGCAGGCCCTGCCGTTGCCCAGAGGTCAGCGACAGCCGCAGCGCCTCCTTCGGATCGCGCTGAATCAGGCGCGCCAGTGCTGCTCGCCGCAGCTTGCCAATCTGAATCGCTACGGACGCAAACCATCGCTGCTGGCTCGGGGAGAGGGTCGCGAACTCGATCAGCGCCCTGTTGGCGGAGGCCGTGATCAACTGGTCGGGCGACCACGCCCGCGCGGCGTGGCTTGCCGTCACGAAGCGTGAGTCGCCAAATCCGGCCGCGATCACGGTCCGGTCGATCACCGGCTCGCCTCCGATGACGCCAATCAGCAGGACCAGAACCAGGGTGATTCGGGGAACGGTCATCATGACAGCCTCCAGCACGTGGTGTAGCCGATACGCGGATCCGTGTCCGTACCGGATCATACGCAAAGGAGGCGGAGGCGGGGACACCCCCTGGCAGGCGGACTGAGAGTCGACACCGCCCTGCGCGGCCAAGTCGCACACCGGACATCCGGCCAGCGGCCGGGCCGCGATCTCCGGAGGCGTCCGAAGCATCGCGGCAGGAGGCGGATGTTTGCATCGACATCCTCCTAATGGCGATTTGAGCGCACGGACTGCCAGCCTCGCGTCAAGCCGCCCGTCGCCCCTTCAAGGAAGCGAGACGCCGCGAGGCAATGCCGAGGCCGAGGCCGACGAGAAAGTCGCGGCCCCCGCCACGCTGCTCTTCCCGACACCGGCAGCGACTTCCTCAAGTTCCTCGAACGCCCGCGCTCGGCGGGCACGCGGCGGCCCGTCACGGCGACTGGAGCCTGTCGGCGCCGCTCGCGCTTCGGCGCCGGTGCCGGATGCGTTAGGCTGGTCTGCCATGAGCCGACCGACGCAAGATCTCCGCATCACCGGCGTGAGGCCGCTGATTGCGCCCGCCATCCTCATCGAGGAGGTCCCACTGAGCGACGCGGCCGCGGATGTCGTGGCCGACACACGCCAGGCGATCACGCGGGTGGTGCAGGGGCACGATCCCCGCCTGGTCGTGGTCGTCGGACCGTGCTCGATTCATGACCCCGGCGCCGCGCTGGAGTACGCGGCCAGGCTCAAGACCCTCGCGGATCGCTATCGGAGCGAGCTCCTCATGGTGCTGCGCTGTTATTTCGAGAAGCCGCGCACGACGGTGGGCTGGAAGGGACTCATCAACGATCCGGATCTCGATGGCAGCTTTCACGTGAACAAGGGCCTGCGCCTGGCGCGCCGGCTGCTGCTCGACGTCAACACCCTGGGCCTGCCCACGGCATCGGAGTTTCTCGACACGCAGATCCCGCAGTACATCGACGACCTCACATCGTGGGCGGCCATCGGCGCGCGGACGACCGAAAGCCAGGTGCATCGCGAGCTGGCGTCAGGCTTGTCGATGCCGGTGGGCTTCAAGAACAGCACCGACGGCAACGTGCAGCCGGCTATCGATGCGGTCTGTGTCGCCGCCTCCGAGCACTGGTTCCCCGGCGTCACCAAGCAGGGCGTCTCGGCGATCTTCCAGACCACCGGCAACGACAGCTGCCACGTGATCCTGCGCGGCGGCTCCCAGACCGGGCCGAACTACGACGCCGACCGCGTGCGCGAGGTCTGCGCGCGGCTGGCGCAGCAGGGCCGCACGCCGGCGTTGATGATCGACTGTTCGCACGGCAACAGCCTGAAGGACTTCCGGCGCCAGCCCGAGGTCGCCGAGTCGATTGCCCGACAGGTGGCGGCCGGGTCGTGGCAGGTCTTCGGCGCGATGATCGAGAGCCATCTCGTCGAGGGGCGGCAGGACTTCGCGGCTGGACTGCCCGTGCGCCATGGCCAGAGCATCACCGACGGCTGTTTGTCGCTCGAAGCGACCGAGCCGATACTCGAGCGGCTCGCGCGCGCCCAGCAGCAGCGCGGGTCCCAACGCTGACGCCGGGCCGTCGGCCGCAGGCGATACAGTAGGCCAACGATGCTGCTCGCGTTCCCGCGCATCGCCGTCCTGTCTCTCTGCGCCACGGCCGTGGCGACGCTGGCCGCCGGCTGCACGGGGGAGCCCGGGCGCGTGCTCACCCTCTCCGGGAGCCTGGTGGGCAAAGAAGGCGACGTCATCCGTCGTCAGCTCGAGCGGTTTCGCCAGACCCACCCCGGAATCGCGGTGGCCCTTCGCCCCACGCCCGATGCCGCCGACCAGCGCCATCGGCTCTACGTGCAATGGCTCAACGCGCGGGTGAGCGAGCCGGACGTGCTGCAGCTGGACGTGGTGTGGACGCCGGAGTTCGCCGCCGCCGGGTGGATCGCACCGCTCGACGGGTTTCAGCCGCCCGTGGCGGAGTTCTTCGCGCCGGCGATGGCCGCCAGTCGCTGGGATGGGGCGCTCTACGCGCTGCCCTGGTTCGTGGACGTGGGCATGCTCTACTGGCGCACGGATCTGCTGCCTGGACCGCCGGAGACGCTTGCCGATCTCGTGCGGATGTCGAAGGTCGCACAGGCCGCGCGCCAGACCACCTTCGGCTTCCTCTGGCAGGGCGCGCGCTACGAGGGCCTCGTGACCGTGTTCGTGGAGCACCTGGGGGCGTTTGGCGGCGCCATCCTCGACGACGCCGGTCAGGTGGTCGTGGATTCGGAGGCGGCCGTCGGGGCGCTCACCTTCATGCGCGACGCCATCTACGAGGACGGGGTCGTGCCGCCGGCCGTGCTGACGTGGCAGGAGGAGCAGACCCGCTTCGCGTTCCAGAACGGCCAGGCGCTGTTCATGCGGAACTGGCCGTACGCCTACGCGCTGCTGGACGACACCGCCGAATCGACCGTGGCGGGGAAATTCGCCGTGGCGCCCCTGCCCGCGCAGCCGGGCGGCGCGCCCACGGCGGCGCTCGGTGGGTCGACGCTCGCCATCAACGCCTACAGCGATCAGCCGGACGAGGCGTATGCGCTGGTCGCGTTCCTGCTGGCGCCGGAACAGATGATCGAGCGTGCGGCACTCGCCGGGCAGTTTCCGCCGCGACCCGCTCTCTACGACACGCCCGAGCTCGCCCGTGCCCTGGCGATGCCGCCGGCCGAGGCGCGGCGCATCATCGAGGCCGCGGTGCCACGGCCGGTGTCGCCGGTCTACAGCCAGCTCTCGAACCTCCTGCAGGTGTCGTTGCACCGGGCGCTGACCCGGCAGCAGGAGCCGCGGGCGGCCCTTCAGGACGCCGCGGGCGGCATGCGCGCCCTGCTGGCACGGCTGAAGCTGGGGCGGCCGTGATCGCGCCTCGAAGTGCGAGCGAGCGGCGCCTGGCCTGGACCCTGGCCACGCCGGCGCTGGCGGTCATCGCGCTCGTCGCGCTCTTCCCCATTCTCTGGACGTTCTGGGAGTCGCTGCACCTGCACGATCTCCGGATGCCATGGCTCGGCCGGCCCTTCGTGGGTGCGGCCAACTACCGCGAGGTACTGGGCACGCCGCGGGTCTGGAGTGCGCTCGGCCACACCGGCGTCTTCGTCGCCGCCACGCTCACCCTGGAGCTCTCGGCCGGCCTCCTGCTGGCCATGGCGCTCGACCGCGTGACCAGGGCGCGCGGCCTCGTGCGCACGGCGGTGCTGCTGCCGTGGGCCATTCCCACGGTGGTCGCCGCGCTCGTGTGGCGCTTCATCTTCGAGAGCCCGGCGGGGCTGGCCACGGCGCTGCTTGGCGGTTTGGGCATCGGCGCGCCAACCTGGTTTGCCGACGCGCTTGCCGCCTGGGTGCCGCTCATCCTGGCCGATGCGTGGAAGACGACGCCGTTTGTGGCCATCCTGCTGCTGGCCGGCCTCCAGAACATCGACCGCGCCCTCTACGAAGCCGCCGCGGTGGATGGCGCCGGCGCGTGGCGTCAGTTCGTCGACATCACGCTGCCGCTCTTGCGGCCGGCCCTCCTCGTGGCCGCGCTCTTCCGCTCGCTGGATGCCTTCCGCGTCTTCGATCTCGTCTACGTCATGACCGGCGGCGGGCCGGGCAGCGCCACCGAGCCGATTGCCCTCTACACCTTCACGACCCTGCTCCAGAACCTGCAGTTCGGCCTCGGCTCGGCGCTCTCGATCCTCGTCTTCGCCGTCGCGTTCCTGTTCGCGCTGGGCGCTATCCGCCTGTTCGGCAGCGGTGCGTTCCTGGAGCGGTCGGCATGACCCGGCCCTCCTGGCGCTGGGCGGTCGTGACGACGCTGGTCGTGGGCGCCGTGCTGTTCCCGCTGTACTGGGCGCTCGTGTCGTCCTTCACGCCGGAGAGCCGGCTGTTCGACGCGCCCTCGCTCGTGCCCGACAGGCTGGTGCTCGACCATTACCGCGCGCTCTTCGACGCCCGCGACTTCTGGACGCCCGTACGGAACTCGCTCATCGTCGCCGGGCTGACGACGCTGCTCTCGGTCACCCTGGGCGCCGGCTGCGCCTATGCCCTGGCGCGCATGCAGTTCCCGGGCAAGACGTTCACCCTCGCCTTCGTGCTGGCCGTCTCGATGTTTCCGCAGATCTCCATCGTCTCACCGTTGTACCTGGTGCTGCGGGAGCTGCGGCTGCTCAACACCTATCCGGGGCTGGTGCTGCCCTATTTGACCTTCGCCATGCCGCTGACCATCTGGATGCTGGTCGGGTTCTTCCGGCAGCTCCCGGCGCAGCTCGAAGAGGCCGCGTTCATGGACGGCGCGGGCCGGCTGCGCACGCTGTGGGAGGTGGTGCTGCCGCTCTCGGCGCCGGGCCTGGCGACCACGGCCATCCTCACCTTCCTCTACAGTTGGAACGAGTTCCTCTTCGCGCTGTCGTTCGCCCTGGGACCCGAACGCTACACCGTGCCGGTCGCCATCGCCCTCTTCCGGGGCCAGTACCAGGTGCCGTGGGGCGAGATCCTGGCCGCGGCGATCGTGGCCACGGCGCCGGTGGCGATCATCGTGCTGCTGGCCCAGCGGCGCATCGTCGCGGGACTCACGTCCGGAGCCGTGAAAGGCTGACATGGCATCGATCGCCCTGCACCACGTGGACAAGGTCTTTCCGACCGGCCACACCGCCGTTCGCGATCTCTCGCTCGACATCGCCGACGGCGAGCTGCTGGTGCTGGTGGGCCCGTCCGGGAGCGGCAAGAGCACCGTGCTGCGGCTCATCGCCGGCCTCGAAGCCCCGACGGGTGGGCGGATCGTCATCGGCGACCGCGACGTGACGAGCGTGCCGCCGCAGCAGCGCGACCTGGCGATGGTCTTCCAGAACTACGCGCTCTACCCGCACAAGAGCGTCGCCGAGAACCTGGCATTCGGCCTCCGCGTGCGAGGGACGGATCCTGGAGTGGTCGACGCCAGGGTCGCGAGCACGGCAGCCTCGCTGGGCCTGGCGGCGCTGCTGGATCGCCGGCCCGCCCAGCTCTCGGGCGGCCAGCGTCAGCGCGTGGCGCTCGGCCGCGCCATCGTCCGCGAGCCGCAGGCATTCCTGCTGGACGAACCACTCTCGAACCTGGACCCGCTGCTGCGCGTGACGACGCGCGCCGAGCTGGCGCTGCTGCACCGCCGCCTCGGGGCGACCATGGTCTACGTGACGCACGACCAGGAGGAGGCGATGACGCTCGGCACGCGGATCGCGGTGATGAACGACGGCGCGATCGAACAGGTGGCGGCGCCGCTCGACACCTTCAACCGTCCGGCCACGACCTTCGTCGCGCGGTTCGTGGGTTCGCCGGCGATGAACCTGTGGCCCGGGCGCCTGTCTCGCACCACTGACCGGTGGCGCGTGACGACACACGCGGGGGCGATCGAGCTGTCGGAGGCGAGCGTCACAGAGGCGGCGGGCGCCAGCGCGGCGATCGATGGTGGCGACGTGGTCATCGGCATCCGCCCGCACGATATCGCGGTGACGGCGCCTGGTGAGGGCGACGCCGTGGCCACCGTGGAAGTGGTCGAGCCGCTCGGCGCGCAGGCGACGGTGCACGTGAGCCTGCTGGGACTGGAGGGCGAGCTGACCCGCGTCCTGGTGCCGTCGGGTCACACGCCGCGCACCGGCGACCGCTTGGGCCTGCGGATCGGAAAGGGGCACGCGCACTTGTTCGACGCATCCACTGGCCGCCGCCTGTAGCGCGGGCCCTGGGGGCGCACCTGCGCAGGCTCACGCGAGCCGTTCGTAGATCTCTTTGATGAACGCCGGCGAGTAGCTGCGTTCGAGACGGCGCACCGTGAAGTGCCCGCGTGCCATGTCCTGGAAGTGGGTCATGAACAGCACGTTCACGGCGACACCGCCCGCCGCACCCGCGATGGGGAGCGCCTGCGCCGCCACCTTCTGCGAGATCGTGGTGCCGAATCTGGAGGCCAGCTGCGCAATCAACCGGACGAGCGCGGGCGCTCCCTGCTCGGCGACGCCGCGCTGGGCCACGTAGGCAGCGGCCTCGGCAATCGCCTTGGCGAGCGCGGCCCGTATTAGAAAATACGAGGATTCGCCCGCATCGTCCGTGCTGGCCCGCCCGCCGAGCGCGAAGACCTCCAGGCAGGCCATCCGTGCCTCAGGAGTGCCGAGCGCCTCGCCCTCGCTGCGCGCGATATCGGCGATCGACCGCAGCATGATTGTCGTCGATACGGGGAGCTCGACGGGAAGTCCGACCAGCCCGAGGGCGCCGCCACCGGCGCCGGTGGCGGCAACAGCCAGCTGGTGCCAGCGCTCGCGCGAGCGGCCGCGCGGGGCGGCGTCGAGCGTGGTCAGGGCGACGTCCAGGGCCGTGTTGAGCGATCGTTCGGTGGCCACGCCGATCGCCTCGGACCACCGATCGGGCAGGAGGCCCAGGGCCTTCTCAACCGGCATGCCGATGAGGCTGGCCAGCCTGGCGGGCAGCCCCGGGTGCTCGAGCAGCGCCTTCGCCAATGCCAGTGCCTCGCGGTCGGTTTTCGACAAGGTCACGCCCCAGCATCCACGATTCGCACCAGGAACGCCAGATGCGGATCCTGCCGTCGCCACGCAAGTCCATGTCGCCCGCCCACACTACAATCCCCCGCATGCCACGGCGACCTCGGCTAGGCTCGTTTCTTCCCATGCCAAGATTCGTCCCTCTGCTCGCGGCCGCGTGCGTGCTCGGCGGCGGTCACTCAATGGCGCGGGCACAGGAAGAGTCGGGCGCCCGCGAGCCCGCGGCCATCGATGGGCCCGCGGCGCCGGTAGCGCCCGCGACGATCGCCCGCGATGCGGCCGGGCACGCCACGGTCCGCGCTATCCGGCTGAGCGTCCCCTTGGCGATCGACGGCAAGCTCGACGAGCTGGTGTATGCCGACAACCAGCCCTTCGGCGACCTCATCCAGGCCGTACCGGCCACCGGCGAACCCGCCTCTGAAGCCACCGATCTCTGGCTGATGTTCGACGACGACAACATCTACGTGGGCGCCCGTGTCCACGACTCGGCGCCTCCCGAGCGCTGGGTGGCCAATGAATACCGCCGCGACAGCGCGCCCCTCAGGCAGAACGACCATATCGGCGTGGGCTTCGACACCTTCTACGACCGGCGCAGCGGCTTCATGTTCTACGCCAACCCGCTCGGCGCGTTCTCCGACTATTCGATCATCGACGAGGGACAGCCCAACGGCGACTGGAATCCGGTGTGGAACGTGCGCACGGGGCGCTTCGTCGGCGGCTGGACCATGGAGATGGTCATCCCCTTCAAGTCACTGCGCTTCACCGGCGGACGCGATCAGACATGGGGCTTCCAAGTGCGCCGCTCCATCCGGCGTAAGAACGAGTGGGCGTTTCTCACGAAATTGCCCGCCTCGATGGGCGGGTCCCCAGGACTCAGCCGCGTGTCGCTGTACGGCAGCGCCACGGGCATCGACGTACCGGCCGCGGGGCGAACCTTCGAGATCAAGCCGTACGTCTTCGGCCGCTCGACCACCGATCGTCTGCGGATGCCGCTCGTGTCGAACGACCTCGAGGCACAGGCCGGCCTCGACGTGAAGTACGGCATCACCGCGAACCTCGTCGCCGACCTCACCTACAACACCGACTTCGCGCAGGTGGAGGTGGACGAACAGCAGGTGAACCTGACGCGCTTCGGCCTGTTCTTTCCAGAGAAGCGGGACTTTTTTCTCGAAGGCCGTGGCATCTTCGACTTCGGCCGGGGTGGCGCCACCGGCGGTGGCAGCGGCGGACTGTCGAGCGCGTTCAACGCGGCGTCGTCCACGCCCTTTCTGTTCTACAGCCGCCGCATCGGATTGAATCGGGGCAGCGTGGTGCCCATCGAGGCGGGCGCGCGCGTCACCGGCAAGCTGGGGAAGTTCGGCGTCGGCCTGCTGAACATCCAGGGCGACCGCGAGGCCGTATCGGCCACGCCGTCGACGAACTTCACCGTGCTCCGAGTGAAGCGCGACATCCTCAAGAAGAGCACGATCGGCGGGATGTTCACCAGTCGGTCTGCGTCGAACGTGACGCCGGGGTCGAACCAGGCCTACGGCATGGACGCGGCGTTCGGCTTCTTCGAGAACCTCACGGTGGGCGGCTACTACGCGCGCACCCGGACCGACGGGCGCGAGGGCGACGACGACAGCTTCCAGGGGCGCTTCGACTACTTCGCCGACCGCTACGGGGCGCGCGTCGAGTACCTGGACGTGGGCGACGACTTCAACCCCGAAATCGGATTCGTCCCGCGCGACAACTTCCGCCGCGGCTTCGTATCGTTGCGCTTCAGTCCGCGCCCCCAGAACCTGAAGGGCGTGCGGAAGCTCACCTGGCAGGCCGACCTGGAGCACCTGGCGAGCAGCGCCGGCGCGCTCGAGACGCGCGTGCAGGTCGGCAAGTTCAGCGCGGAGCTCGAGAACAGCGATGTCCTGACCGTGGAGGCCACGCGCGACTACGAGATGCTGGTGCGGCCGTTCGAGGTCGTCACGGGCGTGGCGATACCGCCCGGCAGCTACTCCTTCGATGACGTGCAGGTGGCCTACGCGCTGGGCGCGCAGCGCCGCATCGCCGGCACCCTCGGCGCGCAGATCGGCGGGTTCTGGAACGGCACCATCCGCTCCCTGACCTACACGGCCGCGCGCGTGTCGCTGCTCGAGCGGTTCTCGCTCGAGCCCACCGTCCAGTGCACGCACGTGGAGCTGCCACGGGCGAGCTTCACCACGACGCTGCTGCGCACGCGGGCCGACTATGCGTTCTCTCCGAGGATGTTCGCCAGCGCGCTCGTGCAGTACAACTCCATCGACAAGAGCGTCAGCACGAATGTGCGCTACCGCTGGGAGTACAAGCTGGGCAGCGAGCTCTTCGTGGTGTATACCGACGAGCGCGACACCGCGGGCCGCGGGTACCCGGGACTCAAGAACCGGGCCTTCGTGGTCAAGGTGACGCGCTTCTTCCGCGTGTGAACCCGGAGCATCACCGAACTACGCGTCGCCCTGCTTCGCCCGGCCGGGAGTCGTCAGTGTCGCCCCCTTCTTCGCGAAGATCATCGCCAGCAGCTTTGCCGGTGCCGTCTGACTCGCATTCCTCGACACCTCGTGCGTTGCCCCTGGCTGCTCGTAGAACATCTGACCCACGTTGTAGATCTTCTCGTCACCCTGGCCAGAGACCTTCGCCACAACGGAGCCTTCGAGCACGTACGCGAGCACGAACCCCGCGTGGTGGTGCACGGCGCCGACGCGTCCCGGTGCGTAGTCGACGTGACTCACGGTCACCTCCCACCCATCCAGTGCGATGCTCGGAAGATCCTGGACGAACACAGGTGGACGAGGCGCGACAGGTGAGGCCTGGCCTTGTGCCTCTGCCTGGCGGCTCGAGGCGACAAGTTCAGTGAACAGGGCGAGTGAAGCGACGGCGTCCCGGCGTGTCATCATGAGCGGCATCATATACCTCGCGCCGCTCGAAATCTGGACCACTCCGCCGGCGTGTGCGGTGAAGAGCTTGGCAGACCGCCCATAGCTGTCAACCGGAAGTTGGCCGCAAAGAAAGCCCGCTGCCGTCAGCGATTCTGCGGCTTCGTCGCCGTACTGGCGACTGGTGTTCTGGGATTCCTAGCGCCGCGGCGCCAGCCGTCGTGCGCGCTACTTGATGACGGCCGCGCCGGATTTCGAGATGATCTCATCCTGTGCGGCGGTGACGCCGCTGGTGCCCACTGCGCCGAGGAACTCCGCGCCGCGCATGATCGGCACGCCTCCGGCGAAGGTGATACCGTTCGGCACTTCCGTGACGGCCTTGTTCTTCAGCTGGGCGCCGTATTCCGCCGTCGTCAACTTCGAGGCCACGACGGTCGCGGCCTTGCGCGTGGCGATGTCGTAGGAGCGCGGGCTGGCGCCGGTCAGGCGGCGCAGCACCACCGGCACGCCGGCCGCGTCGGTCACGACAATGGTCACGTTCCACTTGTTGGCTCGCGCTTCGGCCTCGGCGGCGTCGATCACCTGCACGGCCATCTCGTACGTGAGCGCCTGCGGGGCTGGGGCGGCAGGGGCCTGGGCCTGGGGGGCGGCGGTGAACGCCATCACGCTCACGAGCAGAGCAGGGATCAGTCGGACAGAAGTGAGTCGCGGCATGGATGTTCCTTCAGGAATGGAGCGTATCGGCGTCGCTGCTGAAAGCATAGCCGCAATCGGTGTTTGATCTCCGCACCACCGCGACGACCGCCTCGGCCAACGGAGGAGGTGTAGCATGATCGGAAACTGATGCGGCTGGCCGGTGGCCACATCGCCAGTGTGACCCGCAGTGACACGCGGAGCGCCGCGCGGGAGATCCAGTGGTAGGCCGCCTGTCCGTCCGCGCTCTGTCGAACTTCGACCGGCACCGACGGCGGCCCGCGCCCGTCCCGCCGTAGTAGAGTGGCCGTCGTAGGAGACACACATGACGTCCCTGAATCGACGCAGGTTCCTCACGACCGCCGGCGCAGGTGCCGGCGCGCTGGCGCTCGGTGCTGACCGGGTGGTCGCAAGCCAGAGGACGATCGCCACTGGTAGCCCGGAGATCGTCGTGGTCGGTGCCGGCGCCTTCGGGGGGTGGACTGCGCTCTACCTCCGGGAGATGGGCTTCACGGTCACGCTGATCGACCAGTACGGCCCCGGTAATTCGCGGTCCACTTCGGGCGGCGAGACGCGCCAGATTCGAGCGGTCTACGGTGAGCGCGACATCTACACGCGGTGGGTCCTCCAGGCCTTCGACCGCTGGACCGCTCGAGAGGCCGAGTGGGGCAAGAAGCTCTTCTACCAGACCGGCCAGTTGTCATTGGCGCGCGCGTGGACCAAAGAGCTGAGCGACACCAGGACGGTATTCGACAAGCTGGGGGTGAAGTACGAGGTCATCAAACACGACGACCTGGTGCGTCAGTACCCGCAGATGAATCTGCAGACCATCGATTTCGCGATGCAGACGCCGAGCACGGGCGTGTTGAAGGCGCGCGAAGGCTGCGTGGCGGTGGCGCAGGCGTTCGAGAACAAGGGCGGCAGGTCCCTCACCGCCAAGGTGGAGCTGGGCCGAAGCGCCGGCGGCACGTTACAGGACGTCACGACCTCAACCGGTCAGCGCATCGCGGCGCAGACGTTCGTGTTCGCGTGCGGGCCGTGGCTCCCGAAGATCTTCCCGGCGGTGATGAAAGGCAAGCTCGAAACGCCCAGGCGCGTGGTGTTCTTCTACGGCACGCCGCCCGGCGACGAGCGCTTCACGTACCCCAACTTCCCCACCTGGTCTGTCGACAACGCCTACGGGTTTCCGAGCATCGAAGGCCAGGGGTTCAAGATGGCCCCGACCTTCGATCGCCTGCTGGTGGACCCCGACACGCAGGAACACGCGCCGACGGCCGAGGAGCTGCGGAAGGGGCGAGCGTTTGCCACGAAATGGTTCCCTGCGCTCGCCAATCAGCCGCTGGTCGAATGCAAGATCTGCCAGCGCGAAGACAGCGTCGACCAGCACTTCATCGTCACCCCACATCCAGAACTGAGCAACGTGTGGCTGGTCGGCGGCGGATCCGGCCACGGATACAAACACGGGATCGTCATGGGCGACTACGTCGCCAAGCGAGTCGTGGGAAGGGACGATTCTCCGGAACTGGCGGCGACCTTCGCGTTGAAGGCCGGCTCGTTCCTGAGCCGCGAACAATAGGGCTCGGCTTGAGGGTACGCCCAAGCGTTTCCTGGCTATCGGCCGGTGGGGCGTGGCCCAATCCCGGACACATCGAGCATCTGCGTGCCAACGCATGCCGGCCCGACGGCTCAGCCCCGCCGCGCCGCTTCGATGGCGGCAACGTCGATCTTCTGCATCGTCATCATCGCGGCGAAAGCGCGCGTGGCCTCGGCGCCGCCGGCCGCCAGGGCGTCGGTCAGCGCGCGCGTGGTGATCTGCCAGGACAGGCCCCAGCGGTCCTTGCACCAACCGCAGGCGCTCTCCGTGCCGCCATTGCCGACGATCGCGTTCCAGTAGCGGTCGGTCTCTTCCTGCGTGTCCGTCGCGATCTGAAAGGAAAACGCCTCGCTGTGCTTGAAGTTCGGGCCGCCGTTGAGACCAAGACAGGGAATGCCGAGAACGGTGAACTCCACCGTGAGCACATCGCCTGCCTTGCCGCTCGGGTAGTCGCCTGGTGCCTTGTGAACCGCGGCCACGTAACTATCCGGAAACGTCGCGGCATAGAAGCACGCTGCGTCATGCGCGTCCTTGTCGAACCAGAGGCAGAGCGTATTCTTTGGCTTCATGTCCATGTTCCCTTGCTCAGAGCCGTCGCGCATCCACGTAGATGGTGTTGTACAGCGACCCGCCGCGGGGAATGTAGCCTTGCGCCGCAAGGTACCGGGTCATCCTGGACGACCGGCCCGACTTCATCGTCGCAATCCCTTCGGCGCAGATGGCCGCGGGACGAAATCGTGACAGCTCGAGGGTTCGGATGATGGCGTCGTCCAAGCCTTCGACGTCCGTGGACAGCAGATCGGGCGCCCGTCCCAAGTGGTCCTGGATCACCTGATTGATGTTCAGTAGCGGCATCTTCACCACCCGCTCGACGACGCTCTCGGTCTTGCCCCGCTGCAGATGGGCGACCTGCTCGGTCGAGAACGTGTTGAGCATCGCATTGCCTTTGATCTGGAAATAGTCGGCCTCGACGGCGTTGGCCACACCAATCCCCGCTTCGACTACGGTGTCGCGTGGGCGCTGACTTCGCAGCTGCGCGGCGAGCGTCGGATTCGGCTCGACCAACACGCCGCGCGCGCCGGTCGTGTAGAGCAGGTAGGTGTTGTTGCCACGCACCGGATACGCGGCACCGACGTCCAGGTAGGTGGGTGACGCGATCTTCATCAGCTCGTGCAGCACATGGAACAGGACGATATCCTCGCCCTGCTGCGAGAAGCTCAGGCGCGCGTGCTCCGGCAGTGCCGGTGGCGGAGTTGCGGGTGCGGGCGCTGGCGGTGGAGGCTCGGGCCGCGCCGCGCCGGTGAGCACGACGGCCGCGGCGCCGGCGGCCGCACCACCCACGGCGCCCCCGAGGAAATCGCGTCGATTGAACACGTGCTCAGAGTATCCGAGATTGTGGGGCCACTTGCAGGCGCGGCAGTTGTGGTTGTTCTTCGCGCCCAGGGCCTCGAGCAGGACGAAGAGTGGGAGACGCTCGAGGTGCCCGGTGCGCTGGCCCCATTGAAGGCAGACCCGGCCGCGTGGTACCGTGAGATCGACCTTGAGCTTTCCTCATGACGGCAAGCCCTCTCGCAGGCAAGCCCACGCCAGCGATGCTGGTGAACGTGCCGAAGCTCATCACGGTTTGCTATACCGACACCTCTGATCCGTCGGTACGGGGACAACGGGTGGCGTTCGGCACCTCGGATCATCGTGGGTCCGCACTCGACGCGGCGTTCGACGAAGACCACATCCTGGCCATCAGTCAGGCCATCTGCCTGTATCGCGTGGAGCATTCGATCGATGGCCCGCTGACTCTCGGCATCGACACGCATGCGCGCTCCGTGCCGGCCCGTGCCAGTGCCCTCGAGGTACTAGCGGCGCCGCTAACCGATGATGCGGGCCGCCCTGCCCCGAAGGTGAACCGGTGAGCGAACAGGCATCCTCCAGCAACCAGATCACCCCTCATTTCCTCCCTGACATCAAAGGCGTGGAAGCGCTCGTCGAGCTGGCCCTCGACCTGCGCTGGTCGTGGAACCACTGCACCGACGACATCTGGGAGCAGCTCGATCCCGCGCTGTGGGCACGCACGCAGAATCCCTGGATCGTCCTGCAGACTGTCTCCCGCGAGCGGCTCCGGCGCGCGCTGGCCGATCCCGTCTTCGTCAACACCCTCGACGACCTCGTGCAATCGGAACGGCGCGCAACGGAGGCGCCAGCATGGTTTCAGACGGCTCACACGGGGAGCAGTCTGACGCGTGTAGCGTATTTCTGCATGGAGTTCATGCTGGGTGGAGCGCTGCCGATTTATTCCGGCGGGCTGGGTAATGTCGCCGGCGATCAACTCAAATCCGCCAGCGATCTCGGCGTGCCGATCGTCGGCGTGGGGCTGCTCTATCAGCAAGGCTATTTTCGACAGGTGATCGACCGGCACGGCGCGCAAGAGGCGCTCTTTCCCTACAACGATCCCGGCCAGTTGCCGATCGCGCCGTTGCGTCAGCCAGACGGTGAATGGTTGAGGCTGGAGCTCGAGCTGCCCGGTCGCACGGTCTGGCTGCGCACGTGGCAGGTGAGGGTGGGTCGACTGCAGCTCTACCTGCTGGACAGCAACGATGCGGCAAACATCCCCGCGGATCGAGGGATCACCAGCGAGCTGTACGGTGGCGGGCCGGATTTGCGGCTGATGCAGGAACTGGTACTGGGAATCGGCGGGTGGCGGCTGCTGGCCGCACTCGGCATCCAACCGGAGGTCTGCCACTTGAACGAGGGCCATGCGGCGCTCGCGGTGTTGGAGCGCGCCCGGTATTTCATGACCGAGACGGGACAGCCCTTCGACGTCGCACTCGCCGTGACGCGGGCGGGCAATCTCTTCACCACGCACACGGCCGTGGCCGCCGGGTTCGACCGCTTCCCTCCGGCCCTCGTCGAGCAATATCTCGGCGGGTACGCCAGGAACGAACTTGGCGTCGCGCTTCACGACCTGCTGGCCCTCGGCCGCCGGAACCCGAACGATGCGACGGAGGATTTCAACATGGCGTATCTGGCGATCCGCGGGAGCGGGGCCGTCAATGGTGTCAGTCGCTTGCACGGGACGGTGAGTCGACGTCTCTTCCAGCCTCTCTTTCCGCGCTGGCCGGAAGGGGACGTGCCAGTCGCTCATGTGACCAACGGCGTCCACATGCCGACCTGGGATTCGGCGGCGGCCGACGTTCTCTGGACAGACGCCGCTGGAAAACGTCGCTGGCTGGAAACGACCGAGACCCTGGAGCGGGACATCCGCCGTCTGCCAGACGCCAGGCTCTGGGCACTGCGCACCGCCGGCCGCCAACACCTCGTTGAGTACGCGCGCGAACGGTTGTCCGAGCAACTGGCCAGCGGCGGCGCCTCGCATCAGACGGTGGAGGAGGCGAAACGACTATTCGATCCCCGCGCATTGACGCTGGGCTTTGCGCGCCGCTTCGCGACGTACAAGCGGCCGAACCTGCTGTTGCACGACTCCGCCCGGTTGCTTCGCCTGTTATCCGATCGCGAGCGACCTGTGCAACTGATCCTGGCCGGCAAGGCGCATCCGGCGGATCAAGCCGGGCGAGCCCTGATCCAGGAATGGACACGTTTCATCCGCCGGCCCGAGGCGTGGCCCCATGTGATCTTCCTCAGTGACTACGACACGCTCTTGACCGAGCACTTGGTGCAAGGAGTTGATGTCTGGATCAACACCCCGCGGCGACCGTGGGAAGCCAGTGGAACCAGCGGCATGAAGGTGCTCGTCAACGGAGGCCTCAACCTCTCGGTGTTGGACGGCTGGTGGGCCGAAGCCTATACGCCGGAAGTCGGGTGGGCCTTGGGTGAGGGCCAGGAACACGGAGGTGATCCGGCCTGGGACGCAGCCGAGGCCGAGGCGCTCTACGACCTGCTCGAAGGGGAGCTGATTCCCGAGTTCTACCGTCGCGACCGGAACGGCATTCCCACGGCCTGGGTCGCGCGCATCCGCGAGAGCATGGCCCGGCTGACGCCGCGGTTTTCCGCCAACCGGTCGGTCCGTGAGTACGCCGATCGCTACTACGTTCCGGCTGCCGCAGCCTACCGTGAGCGTGCTGCCGACAACGGCGCTGTGGGCACGCATGTGGTCGCCTGGCAGCACACGCTCGACCAGACATGGTCCGCCGTACGCTTCGGCGACGTGACGGTCGAAACCACATGCGAGCAGCACGTCATCGACGCGGAGGTCTATCTCGACGATCTCGCCCCGCAGGCGGTGCGGGCCGAGGTGTATGCCGACGGAGTGAACGGCGGCAGTCCCGTGCGGCAGGAAATGACACGGAGCCAGCCACTGATGGGCGCGCCGGGCGGCTGGCTGTATCGCGCGCGAGTGCCTGCCATCCGCCCGGCGTCAGACTACACGGTGCGAGTGATCCCGCAGCACTCCGGTGTGGCGGTGCCCCTGGAGGAGGCGCGAATCCTGTGGCAGCGATAACGGATGACGGCCATGCAGGCCATCGCGTGCGGAGGCTGTCGAGGGTCATCCGCCTGACAGCATGGTTCGCTTCATTACGCCTGTGGCACCCCCCGCACCGTGAGGACTGGGCAGGTAGCGCCACGAACGATCTGTTGCGTCGTCGATCCGAATAGTGCGAGGCCCACACCGCCCCTGCCCTGCGCGCCAATGACGATGAGGTCAGCCGGCGTCGTCTCGGCGGCACGAAGGATCTTGCGATGCGCGCGCCCACTGACCACCATGTCGGCGATTTCGACCCAGGTGCGCGACTCTTCGGCCACCAGGTCCCGCAGCCGTTGCTGAGCATCCTCGACCACATAGCGGCGATACTCGGGGATTCTGCGGCGCTGGCAGAAATCCCGCACTGACAATCAGCCGGAGCCCGGAAGCACGAAAGGTCGATGGCCGCATGGAGCGTTTCCTCTCGTGGACTAGCGGACGTTCTGCGCGATTCCCCTCACCATGCCTTCTGTCACCGGCGCGCCGTCGGCGCCGGCCTTCGAGCCAGCGCAGCCGTATGTTTTCCCCCGAGGACGCGTCCCCGCGTGCAGCGCGCGGATAATTGTCATGGCTATTGACTTGATAATTATGCGGTAGCAGGGTAGTCTCGGCACGTGGCAACTCCATGCTGAACGCACCGGGGCTCGGCGAGAGCCAGCAGTCCATACTCGGCCGCTTGAAAGAGCGTGGGCACTCGACCATTCCTGAGTTGGCCGAGGAAGTCGGCCTCAATATCGAGACGGTTCGCGGGCATCTCCGGAGCCTCGTGGCGTCAGGGTTGGCACGACGGGATGGAAGTCGGAGCACGGGTCCTGGACGACCCGAGGTGGTATATGTCGTGACCGATGCGGCGGAAGCGTTTTTTCCTCGTCGTGAGGGCGATACGCTGCGCGAACTGACCGCCTATTTGATGAACCGTGGTCACGGTCATCTGCTGAAAGGGTTTTTCAAAGCTCACATTGGCGGACGTCGCGCCGATGCGTTGGCGCGGGTGCGTCACCTTCAAGGCCGAGCGCGGGTGGAAGAAGTGGGGCGCATTTTCACCGAACTCGGATTCATGGCGGTGGTTGAAGGCAGCAACGACGCACCGCAATTGCGGCTCTGTCACTGCCCCATCAAGTCCATGGTTGACGAAACCACCATACCGTGTGTGGCCGAAATCGGACTGATCGGGGAACTGCTCGGTGAGGAACTCATGCGAGAGAGCTATATCCCCGCCGGTGGCAACTCATGCTCGTACCGGGTGGTCCCGTAGAGACGCACCATTTTTCCCCAGCGCCAACCGTGTGGCGCTTCACTGATACCGAGACCGAACATGCAAATCACACCTGAACGTACCGTTGGCTCTATTGTCGCCGAGGACTATCGCGCGGCCGCTGTCTTCACCAAGTACGGTATTGATTTCTGTTGTAAAGGCGGCCGGACGATCCAGGAAGTCTGCCAGAAGAAGAGCATCGATGAGGCGCAGCTCGCTGATGCGATCGCTACAGTGTTGGCCCGTGATGCGAAATCGGGCGACGATGCCGCGCAATGGCCGCTGGAGAAATTGGCCGATCATGTGGAAACGGTGCATCACCGGTTTGTCGAAGAGCGCGGCCCGGTCATTCAGCAGTATTTGGCGAAGTTGTGCAAGGTGCACGGCGGTCGTCATCCCGAACTGTTCCAACTAGCCGAAGAGTTCAACGCCTGCGTGGCAGCCATGGCGGAGCACATGCACAAGGAAGAGGCCGTGCTGTTCCCATTCGTGCGCAGCCTGGGACAAAGTGAACGGGCCGGCGCGCCGCTCCCGCAACCATCATTTGGTTCGGTAGAGAATCCCGTACACATGATGATGGCCGATCACCTTGAAGAAGGTGAACGTTTCGAACGCATGGCTGCCTTGAGCAATGGTTTCACGACGCCCGCCGACGGCTGTGCCACGTATTCAGCGGCGTTTTCCATGCTGAAGGATTTCGAGGAAGACTTGCATCGGCACATCCACCTCGAAAACAACATCATGTTTCCACGTGCGATTGCCCTGCAGAAGCAGTTGGTGAGCGCGGTTCAATAGTGGCGTAACGACGCTGTCGGTCACGCAGGTCCCGGACGGGACCTGCGCCTGGGTGGTTTCCTGCGCCTCCTCTCGAGTGGTCGTCCGTCCCCCGGCCTTCCTCCCGGCCGCCCGGGGGACACTGTGCGCTTGAGTAGCCGTTCGCCGCGTGGCGGCTGGCTCCACGAACGCGTTTCTCTGCAGAAGGCGGGAATCTATGGGCAGCCGTTTGGGTTGGGCGGGAGTGTCGCGTGCCTCCCTGGTCGCACTGGTCGTGCTCGGTCTTGGGATCGCCCCGGCGTGGGCCCAGAATCCCGGCTTTTCGAGCGCCGATCTGCACCGGCTGAAGGCCATCACCGGGGTCGAAGTCTCGCCCGACGGTGCGCACATCGCATATTCGGTGCAGCACGCCGATGGCCCAGGGCGCCCGTCCACCGAAGTCCGGATCGTGAACGTCGCCACGGGCCAGTCCACCCGGTTCGGGTCGGAGGCCGATGGCGCCTCCGGACCGCGGTGGTCGCCCAATGGCGCCTGGATCGCCTTCTTCGGGCGTCACGAGGGGAAGTCCGGGCTGATGATCGCGCGGCCCGACGGGACCGCGGTGACGTTCCTCGCCGAGGTACTGGGCACCAACCACCCCTTGCCGTCATCGGGCGAGCGGCTGACGTGGTCCCCCGACAGCCGGCAGATTGCGTTCATCGCGGCGACGCCGGGTCCCGAGACCGAGGACGCCAACGGCGACCCCATGGTGATCACCCGGTACCTGTACAAGCCCACGGCGTCGGAGGGCGCCACGCGATTCAACGACAACCGCCGCCTGCACATCTTCACGGTGGACGTCGGCACGCGCGCCGTCAAGCAGTTGACCACGGGCGACTACTACGAGCACTCGATCGACTGGTCGCCGCGCGGGGACGTGATCGCCTTCGTCTCGAACCGCGAGTCGGATCCCGATCGCTTCTTCAACTACGACATCTTCACGGTGGCGGTCGCCGACGGCTCCATCAAGCGGCTCACCGACACCAAGAGCGCCGAGTACCGTCCCGTCTGGTCGCCCGACGGCAGCACGCTGGCGTACCTGGGCACGACGCGCGACCTCACCTCGTCGGAGACGACGATGGAGGACACGCACGTGTGGCTGATCGGCGCCACCGGCTCCGGGCGTCGGGAGCTGGGCCGGCTCGACAACCGGCAGGGCGACCCGGGCTGGTCGCGGGACGGGCGGACCGTCCTGGCCACCGTCCAGGAGCGCGGCAGCACGCGACTCTACCGGTTCGACCCGGAGGGCAATGCGCCGACGGTGGTCGTGCCAGCCGCAGCCGAGCGAGGACAAATCGGCGGGTGGTCGGCGGGCCCGAACGGACTGATCGCCTACACGCTGGAGACCCCGGGGGCACCCTCCGAGTTGTACTTCCGCAGCGGAGCCGGCGCGGTCCGGGCGCTCACCTCGATCAATGCCGAGCTCCTGGCGAGCCGTTCGGTGGCGCCCGTCGAGGCGCTGCAGTTCACGAGCGTCAACGGCCTCCAGATCGAGGCGTTCCTCACGCGCCCGCTCCACGTGGACCCGGCCCGGAAGTCCCCGCTCGTCGCGATGATCAAGGGGGGACCGCACGGCCAGCAGGGACCGACGTTCAACGCCAAGGCGCAGGTCTATGCGGCCCACGGCTTCGCGGTCCTGATGGTCAACTACCGCGGCTCGACCGGCTACGGCCAGGCAGTGGCCGACGCCATCTTCGGGGACCAGAACGGGGCGGAGGCCCAGGACGTCCTCGCAGGGATTGATGCGGCTCTCGCCCGCTACCCGTGGCTCGACGCAGACCGCCTCGGCATCGAAGGCGGCAGCTACGGCGGCCAGTTGACCGACTGGCTCATCACGCAGACCGACAGGTTCAAGGCCGCGATCCCCGCCGCGGGGATCGCCAACCTCGTGAGCTTCAACTACATGTCCTACTACCACGACTACCTCGCCGTGGAGTTCGGCATGCTGCCCCACGAGACGTGGCCGGCCGGCAAGCGGCCGGCGGCGGCCGGCGACGCCATGAACCTGATGGACTTCCTGTGGCAGCGCTCGGCGCTGCGCTACGTCGCGAACGTGAAGACGCCGGTGATGTTCGTGCACGGGGAGAACGACAACGACGTGCCGATTGCGGAGGCCGAGCAGTACTACATCGCACTCAAGGACGTCGGCGTCGAGACGATCATGCTGCGCTACCAGTTCGAGGGCCACGGCATTCGCCAGACCGGCCACCTCATCGACATCATCGACCGGAGCCTGGCGTGGTACGACAAGCACTTCAGCGCTGGCGGGTCGCGGTAGTGAGGCCGGCGTCAGGACCGGCGCCGGTGCATGGATTGAACGAATTCCCGGAGTGGAGATTGAGAATGCAACGTTGTCGTGGATGGTTGGTGGCCGGAGCGGCGGCTCTAGCCCTGTGGGCAATCGCGCCAGCGCTGGCAAGCGCGCAGGGTGGCACGGGACAAATCGAGGGCGCGGTGCAGGACGAGCAGGGCGGGGTCCTGCCGGGCGTGACCGTCACCCTGCAGAACCAGGCGAGCGGCGTTCAGCGCGTGGCGGTGACCGAGGCTGACGGCCGCTACCGCTTCCCGGCCCTCGGTCCCGGGCGCTACCGGCTGCTGGTGGAGCTGGCCGGCTTCACGCCCCAGGAGGTGCGGGACATCGAGATGACGATTGGTCTCGCCCTCAAGCAGGACTTCTCGCTCAAGATCGGCGCGTTGACCGAGTCCATCATCGTGAGCGGCGAGACGCCGGTCGTGGATACGACCAAGGCCGAAGTGTCGGGCGTGGTCACGCAGGAACAAATCGAGGCCCTGCCGATCAACTCACGGCAGTATCTCTCGCTCGCCCTCCTCATGCCGGGCACCAGCGTGGACGCGACCCGGTCGTTCTTCCCGACCGTCAACGTCGGCGGCTCGATGAGCTTCAACAGCACCGGCAACATCGTCGACGGCATGATCAACAACATGGCCGAGGACGGCGAGCCGCGCCAGAACCTGCCGCAGGACGCGGTTCAGGAGTTCAAGGTCAGCAACCAGCAGTACCCGGCCGAGTTCGGCCTGGCCACCGGCGGCGTCGTGCAGGTCGTGACCAAGTCGGGCACCAACGCGTTCACGGGCAGCGCCTTCGAGTACTTCCGCGACAAGGCCCTGAACGCCAAAGGCCTGTTCGAGACCGAGAAGCCCGAGTTCCGGCGCCACCAGTTCGGCGTCAGCACGGGCGGCCCCATCATCCGTGACCGCATGCACTTCTTCGGCGCGGTCGAGCGGACGCAGGTGGACGAGTTCTACACGGTCAACACCGGGTTGCCGCAGTTCTACTCCGCGGTCGAGGGGACGTTCAAGAAGCCCTTCACGCGCAACCTCTACCTGGGCCGCGCCGACTACCAGGTGAGCAACACCCAGTCGATGTTCGCCCGGTGGGCCCAGGAGCAGGAGCGCAGCGAGTGCAACGGGTGCGGCGGGACGACGGCGAGCTCGGCCGGCTACGACATCGAGGTGCCGCGCACGTCGCTGGTCGTCGGGCACACCTGGGTGCGTGGGGCGCGGCAGCTCAACGACTTCCGCATCCAGATCGCGACCGCGGCGTACTACATCGCGCCGGCCGGCACGAAGATCTTCACCGAGACCGGAAGCTTCCCGCCCGAGCGCATGAGCCGCCTGAGCCAGGGCCTGAACTTCCCGTCGATGTCCTTCGGCAGCAGCTTCGACGAACTCGGCCCCGAGGGCCGCTACCAGATCAAGGACACCTACACGATCGCCGCTGGCGATCACGACATCAAGTTCGGGTTCGACTACAGCTACATGCCATACCAGGAGGAGAACACCGGTAACATCCTCGGGTCGTACACCTTCGCCACCGACCAGTACTACGACCCGAACGACCCGGCGTCGATCGCCGCGCTGACCGGCGCGACGACCTTCAGCGCGAGCCTGCCGCCGGTCAACACCAAGCACCCCACGCACTACTCCGTGGCCTTCGTGCAGGACTCGTGGAAGGTGCGCGACAACATGACGCTGAACCTGGGGCTGCGCTACGAGCGGCTCTATGGCGCGGCCAACGAGGACCTGGACCCGTCGGTGTTTCCCGTCGAGATCCCCTATATCGACGTGTCGAAGCGTGGGGACACCAACAACTGGGGGCCGCGTGTCGGCCTGGCGTGGGACGTCTTCGGCAACGGCGAGACGGTCTTCCGGACAGGGTACGGCCTCTACTACGGGCACGTGCGGATCCTCGGGAACCTGAACGAGTTCCGCAACTACAAGGTGTTCAGCGTCAACATCACGAACCCGTCCTACCCGGACCCCTACGGCGGGCGCGACCCGGCCGAGTTCATCGTCTCGGCCCCGACGAATATCACCGTCGTCGCCAACGACTACGTACAGCCGTACTCGAACCAGTACAGCGTCGGGGCGTCACACCACCTCACGGGTGACCTGGCGCTGCACGTGGACGCGGTCTACACGGACACCAACCACGACCGCAAGATCCTGGACATCAACCCGCGCGACCCGGGCACGCGGGACCGTCCCAATCCGGTCTTCGGGCGTGTCGATCGGAACCAGTCCACCGGGTCGCTCGACTACAAGGCCGTCTACGTGAAGCTCGAGAAGCGGTACAGCCGGCGGACCCAGGCGCTCGTCAGCTACACCTACACACGGAGCGATGACAACAACCTGCTCGGCCGCTACCTGGATCCGTTCGACCTCGGCCGGGACTGGGGGCCCTCGTCTGGCGAGCGTCGCCACGCGATCATCGCCAGCGGCTCCGCGCTGCTGCCGGCTGACATCACGCTCGGCGCCATCTGGTCCTGGCGCTCGGAGCTGCCGTGGTCGGCCACGGCCGGCCGCGACCTGAACGGCGACGGCTTCAACTCCGACCTGGTGCCCGGCACGACGCGTAACGCCGGCAGCCGGACGCTGGACCTGGCGACGGTCGCCGCCTACCGGGCCAGCCAGGGGCTGTCGCCGATCGACGCCTCGCAGATCGACAGTTCGCGCATCAACATGGTCGACGTGCGCGCCAGCAAGGACTTCCAGATCGGCGGGCGCGTGAAGCTCCAGGTGCTGGCGCAGGCGTTCAACCTGTTCAACACCGACAACCTGGTGGGCCGGGTCGGCAACGCCCTGTCGAGCAACTTCGGCCGCATCTTCAGCGCGCGGCCGGGCACACAGGGAGAACTGGGCGTCCGCTTTATCTGGTAACCCGAATCTGGCCGGGGGGCTCCGTGAGCCTCCCGGCCCTCACCCTCCCCCACTCCTTCCCCTCCGTCTTCCGCCGCCCACTCTTGCCCTCACGCAACTGCCGGATCCACAAAGGACCGTCGGCACGGGCATCAGTCGCGATACACGATTCCACCCTTCATGACCCAGCGCACCCGCTCCAAGGCCGTCACGTCGCTGAGCGGATCGGCGTCCACGGCAATCAAGTCGGCGTAGTATCCGGGCGCCACGCGACCCACCTTATCCGACCAACCCAGCAGTTCGGCGGCGTTGACCGTCGCCATCCGGATCACATCGGCGGGTGACATGCCGATGTGTGTCACCAGCAGCGAGAACTGCTTCGCATTCTGCCCGTGCGGATACACACCGGCATCGGTGCCGAATGCGAACTTCACACCGGCCTTGTAGGCGTGCGTCCAATTGGCGTCCTGTTGGCCCCGAAGCCACTTCTCCTTGTCAATGATCTTTTGCGGCAAACCGAGTTCGGTGCCGTGTTCGAGGATATGGACGTCCGTAAGGATGTCGGGCACGAGGAACGTGCCATTCGTCATCATGAGACGTACCGTCTCCGCGTCAACCAGCCCACCGTGCTCGACACTCGCCACGCCGGCGATCACGGCACGCTTGATGGCCTCCGTGCCGTGCGCGTGGGCGGCGACCTTGCGCCCCCACATCGTGGCTTCGCCGACCAGCGCGTTCAATTCCTCTTGTGAATACTGCGGCGCGCCCGCCGATTCCTCCTCCGACAGTACGCCGGCGCCGGCGAGCACCTTGATGACATCGGCGCCGCGCTTGATGTTCTCGCGCACGCGTTTCCGGATCTCGTCGACGCCGTCGGCGACACCCGAAACCCCCGCAATATGCAGGTACGGCGAAAACCCGTTCAAGTCCCCATGACCGCCGGTGGCGCTGATGGCCAGCGTGGCAACGGCCATGCGGGGTCCGACGACGGTCCCGTCATTGATCGCGTCGCGCAACGCGACGTCAACATACTCGGGAGCGGCGACGTCACGTACTGTGGTAAACCCTGCCTCGAGCGTGCGCTTCGCATAGGTCGGAGCGCGGACCGCGTCGTCGATCGGACTGCGACGAAACAGATTCGTGTAGTAGTCGCCACTCTGCGATGTCAGATGCGTGTGCACATCGATCAACCCTGGCAGCAGTGTTGCGCCGCCCAGGTCGATTGTTCGGGTCCCCTCCGGAACGGCCAATTCGCGCCCCACCCGCACGATCCGGTCACCCTCGATGAGGACGGTCACGTCGTCTGTGCGCGTACCGGTGACGACGTCAATGAGATGCGCGGCGCGAATAGCCAACTGCATTGGCGCCGGCGCCTGTTGCGCGGATGCCAAGATCGTCGCGAACGCAACGACCGGAACGCCAAGCACGAACGGTGCTCTATGAGAACGCCTGAGGTGATTGTTCAATGGGATGCTCTCGGGGACAGTGCTCTCGGGGACGGTGACGCCCTTGCGTACCATGGAGGACCACGGTGCACCAGATGGACATGGTGCAGTTCCGGTCCCTGATTGAATGCGCGCCTACCGGGATTATCAGGCGCCTGCCGGACTTACGCAAGACATCGCGCCGCGCGCACACGGCCCCGCGCGCAACGCGAGCGGCAGCTTGCGTCGGCGGCGGGTGTGGCGGCACCGGGCCCGGACGCGCGAGCCCATTGACGTCTGCTCAGCGCGCGATCGTGCCCTTGACGGTGATGCGCAACTGCGGCCCGACCTTCAGCATGCCGAGGAACACCGTGGGCGGATCGATGCTGAAGGTCGCGAACTCGAGGCGCACGTTGCCCTCGACCTGCACGCCCTTGTCAGACGCCGTCAACGTCACCGGCACGGTCACCGGCTGCGAGACGCCGGTGATCGTCATCGTGCCCGTGACCTGCGCCTGCCCACCGGCGACGTCGTACTTGTCGAGGCGATAGACGATCTCCGGGAACTTGTCGGACTTCATCGTCTCGTTGAGGTGCTGCGTCATCTCGTCGCTGGGGCACCTGAAGCTCTTGAGCGGCACCGTGACGGTGGCGGCCTGCACGCCGGTGGCGAAGCCCGGCAAAGGCGTGGCCGCGGCTCCCGGGGTGACCGCGATCACGCCCTGCGCCGTGCACGTCCAGCTGCGCACGGTCGAGGTACCCGAGACCGTGAACTCGACGGTCGACTGGGCGGCTGCCGCCGCCGGCAGCAGCAGAGCTGCGAGCCCGAGGACGATCGACCGCTGGCTCATAGTCCGAACCCCTGGTGATTGTCGCGCATCATGATCGGCGCGGCCCCGGGCACCAGGTACTGCGGGCCGATCTGGTCGAGCGTCGCGGTGCGGGTCTGCCGCATCACCATGGCGAACTCAACCAGCAGCATCTCGATGACCTTGTCGACACCCGGTTGTCCGAAGGCAGCCAGTCCCCACACGTACGGCCGGCCGATGCCGACGGCATCGGCGCCGAGGGCCAACGCCTTGAAGATGTCGGCCCCGCGCCGTACGCCGCTGTCGAGCATCACCGGCACGCGGCCCTTCACGCCCGCCACGACCTCCGGCAGGCTGTCGATCGCGCCGCGCAGGCTATTCTCTGCGCGCCCGCCGTGGTTCGACACGAACACGCCGTCGGCGCCGCTCTGCACCGCCAGCTCGGCGTCTTCGCGGGTGACGATGCCCTTCAGCACCACCTTCATCTTGCTGGTGTCCTTCAGGCGCTTGACGTAGTCCCAGTCGAAGGGCACGCGCGGACCAGGAGGGCCGGACACACCGCGATGCATCGGCCGCTCGTAGGCCGGCTGGTGGTTGTGGCAGCTCTGGCAGAGCGGACGGTCGTAGCCTTCGCGGCCCTGCGACCGGCGCGACAGCTCGCGGTTGCTGCCGCCAAGCAGGTCGATGGTCCAGACCAGCACCGGGCAGCCGGCGGCCGCGACTTTGTCGAGCGTGCGCTTGGTGATGCCCCAGTCCGAATTGGCGTAGAGCTGGAACCAGTGCGGCTCGCCCCGCGCCTCGGCAATCGCCTCGTACGACTGCGAACTCTGATGCGACTGGATCTGCAGGATGCCACGGGCGCGGGCGGCACGGGCGGCGCCGCTTTCGCCTTCGGTGTGGTACGCCTCGAGCGCCGCGACCGGGCACAGGAAGAGCGGGCTGGCCCAGCGCTTGCCGAAGAGCGTCACCGCGGTGTCGAGCTTCACGTCCGGGCCCAGGCGCCGGGCCCTGAGCGCGAGGCGCTGGAAGCCCTCGCGATTGGCGCGGCGTGTCTCGAAGTCGTCGACGCCCATGTGGATGTAGGCCCAGTGCTGCGGCAGGACGTTGGCGTGGGCCACCTGCTCGAAGTCCCAGACGTTGATGGCCTCGGCGGCCGAGTCGACCACCTGGCCGGTCAGGTGCACGTCGAGCGCGAGCGGTTGTGCGTCAGCGGTCTGGGCCGCCGTCGACCGCATCGGCTCCATCGGCGCCAGGTGGAACTCCTGACCGCAGTCGGCGCACACCGCCCGCGTGGCCCGCGTGCGCGCCAGCTCGCGATCGACTTCCCGCTGCCAGACGGGCGACAGCGCCGGGTAGGCCAGGGCCAGGGCCGGGCTGGCTGCCAGCATCCTGAAGAACTGACGGCGGCTGGCGCGGGTGTTTGCGCGGCCGGTGGGTTCGTGATCGCCGTTCATGTCGAGGCTCCTCGCGCGTCGTCCCGCCAGGCTCCCGCCAGGGAGCCGCGCCCGGGAGTGTAATCGACTGGCGCGCTGCGCGCATACCTGGCCGGCGAGCGCGGCCGATGATGACGCCGCCTGGGTGGTGTCCGCCGCTCGAGACGCATCAGAACTGGTAGCGGAGGCCGAACTGCGCCTGCCGTGGGAAGCCACCGCCGCCGCGCAGGCTCGTCTTCACGAGGAACGTGGCCGGGATGCGTTGATCGCCCGACGGATTGTCGAAGTTGGCACGGTTGGTCACGTTGAAGATGTCGAGGAAGACGTTGAGCGCGTGGCTCTCCCGCGTCTTCACCTTCCAGCCGGCACGGATGTCGAGCTGGAAGTAGTCGGGACCGCGCGCGCCGTTGCGGCCGCCCTCGTTCTTCACATCGGTCATCGCGTTGAGCGCGGTGCCGCTGAAGGTCCCCGCTGGGACCGGATCGACCAGCTCGCCGTTGCGATCGACGTCGACATTGCTGTTGAAAATCGTGAAGGGGGGACCGGACATGTAGCGCCCGGTGGCCGAGACGTTCATGCCGAAGGTCTTCGGGATCTCGATCTGCCCGCTCACCGCCAGGATGTGACGCCGATCGACGCCGCTCGGTCCGTACCAGTCGTCAAGGTTCAGATCCGTGCCCACTTGGTAGGTGTTCTTGTCGGCCTGGTTCTCGGCGGTGCCGCGCGAGTAGCCCAGCGAGTACGAGATGCGTCCAGACCAGTTGTGCGACAGCCGCTTCTCGAGCGACAGGTTGAGCGCGTCGTAGTTGTTCTCGCCGGTGTTCTCCATGAGCCAGACCTGTTGGTTGTAGGCCTCGCCGAGCACCCCGAAGGCGTCGCTGCGGGTGATGGCGCCGGTGCGGGTCGTGTCGGCGCGCTGCATCGGGTTCAGGTTGCGGGCCAGGAACATCGACCGGTTGGCCGCGTGGACGTAGTCGGCGCTTGCCGCCATGGCGGCGCCGATCTGGCGCGTGTAGCCGAGGGTCATCTGGTGCGCGTACGGCGTGCCGCGATCGGGGCCGTCGAAAATGACCACGCCGGCATTCCTGTATAGCGCTCCAGGCGGGAACAGCTGGTCCAGCCGGGCCGAGTTGACGAACGGCCCGTTGACGAGGAACGGATCGGTGGGGAACCGCCCGGCGCCAGGGCCCGGATCGGCCGCGTTGTTCGGGAACTGCACGACCGACGACGACGTGAACTTGCCGAACTCGATCACGTCGTCGATGGCGCCCAGGATGGTCCGGTTGTAGAAGATGCCGTAGCCGGCGCGCACCACCGACCGGTTCTGTGCGTCGAGCGCCCTCGTGAAGCCGATGCGCGGCGCGATGTTGTTCTTGTCGACGGCGTAGTCCTTGCCGCTGCCCGCATACAGCGGATTGGACTGCTGCACGAGCGGGATCACTTCCAGGTCGTAGCGCAGGCCGAGGCTGATGGTGTTGCGGCCGATGCGCCACTTGTCCTGGAAGAACGCCTCCAGCGTGTGGTCCTTCACGAACTGGCGGTAGCGGCCGACGCGGATCGTCAGGCGTTCGGGATAGGTGCGCGGGTCGGCTGCGTTGAAGGCCAGGTCGGTGTTGAACCGGAAGGTGCCGTTGCGGTTGATCTCGGAAACGCGCTCGAGCTCCGTGTAGTTGTAGCGCACGCCGAGCTTCACTTCGTGGTCACCGCGCTTCGACGGGATGTACCACGACAGATCGTCCTCGATCTGCCAGTTCGAGTCCCACGGGCCCTGCTGCTCGGTGCTGGCCTGGGCGAGGAAGCTGAGTTGATCGAGCTGCGGCGGGCAGAGCGACTGATCCTGTACCTCTTCGTCGCCCTGCGCCCGTGTGCAGGCATTGGCGTGCCACCAGTGCTCCCACGTGCGCGCCATCCGGATCGTATTCACCCGCGAGTTGCCGAGCACGCTCGTCAACGTGAAGACGGCCGTCTGGTCGAGGTCGGTCTCGTCCTGGAATGAGTCCAGTGTCTGCCGCGCGCCGACCACCGGGAACTGCGGCGCCGACTCGCGCAGCCAACGAGCCGCCCAGGTGTGGTTCGCCGTGAGCTGGTGGTCGAGGCGGATGAGCGTGTTCCAGCCCGAGCGCTCCTCCACCACGGAGAAGTCCTTGTCGGGACGCGTCGGGAACACGGCCGAACGGTTGGGGTTGTCGACCTGTCGTTCGAGGCTCACGAAGAAGTGAGCCTTGTTCTTCACGATCGGGCCACCCAGCACTCCGCCCCACTCGCGCTTGGTGACCGACGGCTTCGCCAGGCCGCGCTGCTTCACGAAGAAGTCGCGCGAGGTCAGCTGGTTGCTGGCGGCGAACGCGAAGCCGACGCCGCGGAACTCGTTGGTGCCCGCCTTGGTCACGGCGTTCACGATGGCGCCGCTGGACCTCCCGAACTCCGCGTCGTACATCGAGGTGACGACCTGGAACTCCTGGATGGCTTCGAGCGGCGTGCGCACCTGCGCGCCGGCGCTCGTGCCGAGCGCGTTGTCGGCGTTGTAGCCGCCGTCGACCGAGACGTTGGTGTTCTGCGCCGTCTGGCCGGCAGCGATGATGGTGTCGTTGCCCATCTGGTTCGACGGCGTGAACTGCACGCCGGGCAGCAGTGCCACCGTCGCGAAGTAGTTGCGGTTGATCGCCGGCAGGGTCGCCAGGTCGGTCGTGCCGATGTTGCCGCCGACGCTGGCGCTCGTCGTGTCGACGAGCGGCGACTGCCCGGTGACCAGAACGGTCTCGGACAGCGTGCCGACCTTGAGCGAGAGATCCACCGTCAGCGTGTTGCCGACCTGCAGAATGAGCCCGGATCGATCGAAGGGCGCAAAACCTTCAAGGGTCGCCCGCACCTTGTAGCGACCCGGGACGATCTGCGAGACGAAGTAGGCGCCGGATTCTCCGGTGAACACCTCGCGGAAGACGCCGGTGTCTTCGTTGGTGACCATCACCGACACGCCCGGAAGCACGGCACCCTGTTCGTCGGTGATCTTGCCGGCGATCTGCGAGGTGCCCTGTTGTGCGGACGCCGGCGCGGCCGCGCCAGCCACTGTGATGACGAGACTTACGCCGACGAGTAACGTACGCATGCCGACCTCCAGGAAAAGCGAAATCCCGTTGACGAGGTTGGAGCCCGAGCGACCCGATCGATCGCGCGAGGCTAGCACACGTTGGGGTGGAATTTGAGGTCCGATTGCGCAGTGATTCGCCACGCCGCGGCTGTCAGTCGCCGGCGAGGTCGACATCGAACACGGAGTCGTTCCCGGACATCCCTCCGCCCACGATGACGACGACGAGACCGGTCACACCTTCATCCTCAGGTCGCCGGCCGCCGGTTACATGGGACGTTTCACCCCGACGGCGAACAGGCCTCGCAGATGGCTGTCCAGGTCGGCGTATGCTTCCGCTGGTCGTTCGTAGCCACTCCAGCCATCGAGAAACCGCGCCAGCGGCGTCGTGTCTTCGTGGGCTTTTCGTGCGACGTCGCCTTCGGCGGTTGAACCGCGCGGCTTCCAGTCGCCGCCGAGCGCGGCCCGCGCGCGCGCCAGCAGTTCCGTTGCCTGTCGTTCGTCGCCGCGCGTCCAGTGCAGGTATCCGAGCAGGAACAGCCCGCCCGCCGCGCGGGGGTTGGCAGCACACGCGGCGCCGAGCCGTTCCGCTGCACGCGTGCGATCGCCCAGCATCAGGGAGATCTCGCCAAGAGCCAGCAGCGCACCCGTTTCTTCGGGGTTCAAATCATGAGCTTGCAGCAGGGACGCTTCGGCGGCCACGAGATCCGCCTTGTTTCGGGCGGTCTGCGCGCGCAGCGTACCCCAGCGCGCGAGCGCGCGGTGGCTGCTCGGGTTCAGGCGCGCAAGGGTCTCCAGTTCGGCGAGCGCTCCTGGCACGTCGCCGAGAGTCGCCTGGGCGCTGGCCAGGTAGTAGCGAGTATCCTCGTGCGCGGGATCGAGGACGACTGCCTCGCGCAGCAGCATCACGGCTCGCGCGACGTCACGATCCACCTTCAATGCCCGCATGGCCTCGCGCTGCTTCGCCCAGAACGCGACGGTCCGGGTCTTGTGGTCGGCGGCGGCCGCAGGATCGGTGGCCGTCTGGGACGCGGTGCCAGGCACTTCACGCGGGGTCGACTCGGCGCCTTCTGTGATCTCCCACAGGCGGTCTCCTGCAAGGGTACCGACCGTGGCCGTCGCGCCGCTGGCCCACCTGATGTCCAGCCGCTCGATGCCGGTCTTGTCACCGAGGCCGAAGTGCAAGACCTGGCTGCTCTGGCTCAGGTACGATGCGGGGCTGACCGAGCGCCGCAGCTCGGTGGCGCCCAGATAGGCGACAGCCTGGGCACCCAGCCCGTAGCCATGCACGTCCGGTCGCGCTGTCACGCGGCTGCGCAGCCGCACCTTCAGCCAGTGCCCGCGCTGCATGCCGTTGCTCAGCAGCTGCACGCCCGTGTCGCGACGGACGATGAGGATGTCGAGGTCGCCATCGTTGTCGTAGTCTGCGACGGCGAGGCCGCGCGCCACCGACGGCTGCGCGAGCGCCGGCGCGAGCGGCGCCAGATCGTAGAAGTGCTCGCCCCGACGGTTCCAGAAGAGAAATGGCGCCTGCGGCTTGAGTTGCCGGGGCACGGTGTCGGTCTCGAACGTACTGCCGTTGGCGACGACGAGATCCAGCCAGCCGTCCGCATCGAAATCGGCGAACTCCGCGCCCCAGCCGATCATCGGTAGCCCAATGTGCCCGAGACCACGCACATCGGCCACATCGACGAACCGAAGCGGCGATGCCACGTCCTGTGCGCCGCCTGCGTCGGCGGGGCGCGCCGTCGGTTGCCTTGTGGCATCGACGACCAGCGAATCGAAGAGCGCGTTCTCCTGAGCCACCCAATGACTCACGAACAGGTCGTCGTCGCCGTCGCGGTTCCAATCGCCGACCGCCAGTCCCATCGCGCCCCGGTAGTCGGCCACCCACGCGGCGTGGCTGACGTCTTCGAACCGTCCCCGCACGTTGCGGTACATGACGTTGTCGGAGATATCGTTGGCCACATACAGATCGAGCCAGCCGTCGCCGTCGAAGTCGTGCCACGCCGCGCTGAGGCTGCGGCCCTCGGGGTTGTCGACACCCAGGGCGTGCGCTACGTCGCGGAAGACGCCGTTGCCGCTGTTCTGGAAGAGCAGGTTCCGTTCGGGCTGGTACGATGCCGGGTTGAGCGTGTAGGGCACTGAGGCGCCGTACTGCTGCGACGTTGGTGCCGCGTCGGCCGCTTCTTCGCGGTACTGCACGTAGCCGCAGATATACAGGTCGAGGTCGCCGTCGCGGTCGTAGTCGCCAAAAGCCGCGCCGGCCCAAAAACCCTTCGGTGCAACGAACCGCGCATCCACGGTCAAGTGGCCCTTGGCGTTCCTGAAGAGCAGCACGGTGTCGTAGCCCGTGACGACGAGATCGAGCCAGCCGTCGCCGTCGACGTCGCCCCATGCCGCGCCCATCCCCAGGATGCGGGTGTCGGGGAAATCGGCCACCGGGCGGAAGCGCCCGCCGATGTTCTCGAACAGCTGGCTGGGGGCACGCTCGCCGGGTGCCGCCGCGAGCGCGGCGCCCGCGCTCACGAGGAACAGGTCGTCGTCGCCGTCGTTGTCGAAATCCCCCCACGCGGCGCCAGAGCCCATGTCTTCGGGCAACTGGGAAGCACGGGCGCCCTGGAAGACGCGGAAGCCGTCGAGTCCGGCTTCGGCGGTGACGTCGGTGAAGCGTGGCGTCGGGGCGTCTTCCGGCAATCCCTTCGCCAGCGAGTTGGTGATATCGGCGTTCTCTTCGCCTGGACGGTAGGTTGCCGCGGCGCTGGAGCGGTAGTACTGAACGAGCGCCGTCGCCGCGACCGCAGTAGCGGCCACGAGCATCCCTGCGGTAGCGAGCAGTTGCCGCCGGCGCCGGCTGAGTCCTCGACCGGTGCTCATTCGCGTCCCGTGCTGGCCTCGGGGATCAAACCGACGACGGGCTGGCCTTCCCGAGTGGGCGGCGCCACGACGAGCGACGCTGCGACGCGCGCGATCTCGACGACTGGTGAGGTGTGTCCCAGCTTCTCGTCGAGCAGGTAATTGATCAAGAACTGATCGACCTTGCGGTAGTTCAAGACGGCTTCGACGCGATAGCGCCCGACGCCGAGGGGCGGCATGCTGAAGCCCCGGTGAGCCGACTCGTCCCCTGTACTCTTGTCGAGCACGGGTCTGGGCTCGCCGGGGAGCAGGCAGGGCACCCGGTACTCGAACGTGTCCGAGTAACCCGGGAAGAGCGAGCGTCGGAAACGTACGCCCACCATCTCCCAAAGATTGTGGCGATCGATCAGATTGCCGTGCTGATCGACCGGCTCGGCCTTGAAGAGGACCGTTCCCGGCGCGAGGAAATGCCGGTCGTCGCGCGCGCCCGACGAGAACACCGTGCGCTTCTGCTCGTCGGTGATACGGATCTCGACCCAGCTTTGAATGATGTCGAGCGGGCCGGTCGGGTAATCGTGGCCGACCTTGTTGGAGGTCATCACCACGCGCAGGGGAACGGACGCCGTGCCAGGCTGTGCGGTCCCGAGCTCGAGCGCCATCGTCACGATGGGACCGTGCGCCCACTTGTCGGCGATCTCCGGCACCTCCCGCTCACCTCGCATCCACTGCTCCGTGAGGCGCACCTGCTCCTCCCAACCTGGCAACTTGAGCAGCGCGGGCACCAGTTGGTTCGAGGCGATGAACCGATGGCTACGGTGTCGACCGTCATCCGGCCGGCGGTTGTAGTCGCTGTCATCGCCCGCCGCCGGGTCGCTCGACTCGACGAGTGGCATGTGGCACTCACGGCACTCGACGGTCTTGCGGGGGTCGCCTTTCGTGTTCCAGTGGCTGTTGGCCCAGTTGTCGTACTGATTCTGCAGCTGCACCCACCCGACGCTGTTGACTTCCTGGTCGATGAACTGTTTGTGGCAGGCCGCGCAGTATTCGGGCGACTTGAACAGCCGTTTGCTGAGCCCGGCGTGTTCGTCAGGGTAGGTACGGATCAGGAAATCGCGAGCCAGGCGCGGGGCGCCAGCGTCGTGCCATTGCCACAGATACTCACGCGGCTGCGCCACGGTGAAATCCGCGTTACCCTTGACGTCGGTTTTCCGGATGCTGTGGCACGACAGGCAGGAGACGCCCTCCTGAAAGCCCTGCAGAGTGGTGAGATCCTTCACGAAGATGTTCTTCGTGCCCGAGAAGAGGGAGATGGGATCGTGGCAACCGCCGCAGTACCGTGTCGATTCCGCGCCGTTCTGCTCGGCCATGGCGGTTTGGATGCCTTGGAAGAGCGGATCCATCGCGGCGTACCTGTGGGCACTCGGCCGCCACTCCTCGACGATCTGAGTGTGGCAGCGGGCCGTCCCGCAGCCCTCGGAGCCGGCGAGCGACCGGGCATCGTAGGCGCCGCCGGTGGCCGTCTTGGCGAGGCTTGGGGCAAAGGCGCGGTCCGGACCGTAGAGGAAGACATAATCCTTTGGGAACTCGTTGAGGTAGCGCGTGCCGGCGTAGAGGCCCGGGAGTCCAGCCGTCAGCGCGGTCAGCGCGGCGGAGGCTCCCATGATCTGCCACGCATAACGCCGCGTCGCACGCAGCGTGCGCCAGGCTCGCACGGCCAGGAGGACGACATGCGGCAGGGCGGTTCCGAGCATCGCGAACGTCGAGACGAGGTGCACCTGTCGCCACGCCCAGGACATGCGGCTGTCGAACGCGCCCTGCCAGGTCACGACGAGTCCTGAGACGACGCACACGGTCAGCGCCAGCCCGGCGACGTACCCGAGCAGCGCGATGTGCGTAATCTGGACACGGCGATAGTCGAGCCAGTGCACGGCTATGTACCACGCGAACGGCGCAGCCAGGATCACACCGAAGAGCGCGTGCACCAGCAGTGCCCATTGCACGGCGGGATGGAATGGGCCGAACGTGACGGCCAGGCCGCTCGCGCTCAGGAACAGGAGGCCCGCACCGGCGAGGCGCGATACGCGTCCGCTCCAGCCGGTGCGTCGTTCGCGATGTCTGGCGATGGTCACCGCGCACCTCCTTCGAGCGTTCGTTCGACGGCGATGTCCTGCGAGACCGTCCTCCGGCGTGCCCGGCGCGACCAGGCCAAGCTCGGACCGGTGTCTCGTAATCGGTCACGATACGCACGTCGAGCCGACCAACCTATGACGCCCGTCATACGATGCGGCGTCTGGCGACCAGGGCGCCATGAAGAGTGCGGCGCGGACGGGCGCGCGGTCCTGCCCCAGCTCAGGGAGGTCGGCGAGGAGCGTGCGGCTCACGACGGGACCAGTGCCTGGCACCGTGCGCAGCAGATTCTCTTCTACCCGCCAGACCGGGCTCTTCTGGATGGTGTCGTCGAGGTCGCGGTCGGTCGCGCGAGGAGCTGCGTATCCAGACGGTCGGTTCTGGCGAGTTGGCCCGTGGCCCTGGCGAAGTCGCGGACCTGGCGAGGATTCGTCACGACGACCGGAAGCCGGGCCCCCGCCAGGACCGCGACGAGGGCGGTTCCATAGCCGCCGGTGGCGCCCAGGCAACCGTGCGGGCTTGCAGACGAGGAGCCGACAACGCCCACGCTATATCGCATCGTCGATCGCATCCGGGGGCCTGCTTGACATGCCTTCGACAATCGAGTCACATCGCGGGCAATGCACCCCCTGATGCTTTCGACGGCCATTGCTCTGAGCATGTGCGCCGCCGTGGCGACCACTGACACGCAGCGGCGGGATCGCGGTGAAGCGTCCATGACTCTGGCGACCGTCGCGTGGGAGGCGAGCGGGGCGAGCGCCAGGCTCGCCAACGGCAAGCTGACGATCACGGCCAATCGTACTCAGAGGCAGGGCGGCGTCACCCACAGACAGTCATTGATTCTTCAGATCGCGGACTTCAAGGCGACGGGGGACTACGTGGTCTCGCCCTACGGGTCGATGTTCGTGGGCGTGGGTATCGATGCCGAGGCGGCCGCGGCGACCGGCAACGATGACGACGCGGCCACCAAGGCCGCACTCGCCATGCTTTCCAAGGCGACGCATCTGTCGTTGACCGGCGCGAAGGTCACCATCACCGCGGCGAGCGCCACCGAGATCTCCGGAACCTTCTCCCGGCCAAGCCCCCCCGGCCTCGACCAGCCCGACATCACCGGCGGCACGTTTCGCGCAGTGCTTCGCCAGTAGGAGCGACTTCGAGCGGTCACCTGGGGGCCGAACAACATTCCGACATCGGATGGTGACGACGCCGGGTCGACGCTGTTGATCAATCTCAATATTCAGGGCGCGCCAGCGCCATTCCGTCTGCTCTTCCCGCCCGAGACCACTCCGGCCGTGATGTGTTCCACGAAGGCAACCCTGAACTCGCTCGACACGACGTTCGCCATGGAGAAGGGCACGGTCGAGGTCACCGACGGAGCGTTCGACGTGTCGGGGCTGCCTGACGCCAGGACGCTCCAGCGGTAGGCTCGACGGCACGGAATGACTGAGGGAACCTCATCTTCGCCACCGACCTCGCAGGCGAGGTGGAGTCCGGTCTGGCGCTCGCCACGCGCCTCGCGGCGGACCACGCGGCCACGTGGGTGCTCCTTCACGTGCTGCCGCTGCAGGACTCGAGCGGCGAGGGGATGCTCCACGAGGCGGTTCAAATGCTCGAGGGCGATGCCGAGCGCAAGCTCCGGGAGCTCGTCCCGCTCGATCCGAGCGTCCCCTACCGCCACGTGACGGTGGCCGGACAGCCGGAGCAGGTGATCATCGACGTGGCGAAGCGCGAGAAGGCCTATCTCCTGGTCATGGAGGAGCGACCGCGTCGCTGGTTCAAGGGGGCGATCCGGAGTCTCCCGGCGCGCATACTCGGGCATGCGCCTTGGCCCCGTCGTCGTCTGTCGGGAGCGAGCTGAAGCCGAGGAGCGAGGCGTCGACGAAACGGCAGGACACGCCCCCGCACCAGGTCGAGGTCTTGAATCTCTTGACGGGTCTCCTCGAGGCGCGCGTCGAGGCGCTGGTCACGTGGATGGATCAGCGACAGGAGGCGGTGGCTCGGATCGCGGACAGCGCGCGCAACAACGTCGCCAGCATCGTGCGAGCGCCATCGATCGGCGATCGCCGGTCGCCGGGCGCGCAGGCACCTCTTCGCCTCCGCGTATCTGCGCCGGCCGCCGACGCGAACGGTCTCCCAGACGATGCGCAGCCGCTCACGCGGATGGCCGCGGACGCGACGCGAGGAAACGACGGCGCCGACTGGCGGGGCTATGCGGACTATCGGAGCATCGAGGTCGTCGGCGCCTGGAAGTGGATCCCGAAGTACGAGTTCGGGGTCGCCGCCGAGATGGATCGCGCGCCTTCCTCATCCCATCACGTGGAGGCCGCAAGGACGTGATCGCCAACATCCGCGGAGCCAACCCGGCCGGGCAGACGCTAGAATAGCCGCCAGTGTGATTCTGGGAGGTCTCGTGGCGTCCAAGCTGGTGGCAATCGCGGGAATTGCTTTCGTCTGCGGACTCGAGGGCGCGCAGGCGCCGCGACCTGCGCTCATCGATGTCACCGTCCACGAAGGCACGTCGATGTCCGTAGCCGTGTCGCCTGATGGCCGCACGCTCGCTGTCGACTTGCAGGGCAGCATCTGGACGCTGCCCGCCACCGGCGGTACCGCAACGCGGATCACCGACGTCTTCAACGACGCGCGGCAGCCGTCGTTCTCGCCCGACGGCAAGTGGATCGCCTTCTTCGCCTATCGCGACGGCGGCTACGACCTGTGGGCGATCGCGCCCGACGGCTCGCAACAGCACAAGCTGACGTGGGGCACCTTCGACGACCGCGAGCCGGTGTTCTCGCACGACGGCACGCGCGTGGCCTTTTCGTCGGATCGCGGCAGCATGCTCGGCAGCGATTACAACATCTGGACGATGGACCTGCGCAGCGGCGAGTTCCACCAGGTGACGAAGGACCCCGCCGACGACTACATGCCCACCTGGTCGCCCGACGACTTGGAGATCGCGTTTGCGTCGGCGAGAGGCGACGGCAGGTCGGCGTGGGCGATCAGCCTCGCCGATGGCACCGAGCGCAATCTGGCCACCGCGGCCGGACGCGTGGACGCGCCGTCGTGGGGCCCGGGCGGAGCCGTCGTCTATCACGTGAGCACCGGCGCCGCGTCCGGCCCTGGCAACAGCGGCCCCAATTCGGCGCGCTACGAGGTCGGCGGCACGGCCATCACCGGCACCGAGAACGTGTTCGGCTTCCGCGCCTCGTGGGCCAACGCGAAGGAGTTCTACTACGTCGCCGACGGCAAGATCCGGAGGCGCAGCGTCGATGGCGCCGCCGCTCAGACGATCGAGTTCAGTGCCACGATGTCGGTGACGCGCGCGGCCACGACCTACACCCAGCGCAAGCGCGACTTCACGTCGACGGCACCGCGGCAGGTGCTCGGCGTCGTGCACCCGGTGCTCTCACCTGGCGGCAAGCAGATTGCGTTTGCCGCGATCGGCGACATCTATGTCATGCCAGTTGGTGGCAAGCCGGTGAACCTCACTAGCGACGCCGCGTTCGACACCGAACCGGCGTGGTCGCCCGACGGCACACAGCTCGCCTACTCTTCCGACAAGGACAGCGATCACCTCCAGCTTTGGATCCGCGACATGACGGCGGGGACCAGCCGTCGCCTGACCAATCTGACCACCCAGCCGCAGGGCGCAGTGTGGTCGCCCGACGGCGGGCGCATCGCCTTCTTCAACGTGGACGGTATGTGGCGCGTCGCCCAGATGTCGGTCATCGACGTGGCGACCGGCACGGTGACCAAAGTGCACGACTCGCTGCCCCAGCCCGGCGCGCCCGCCTGGTCGCCCGACGGCACGCGCCTGGCCATTGCCGGCATCGCGCCGATGACCAAGCGCTTCCGCGAGGGCACCAACCAGATCCTGACCATGTCGTCAACCAAACTGAACGACGACCGGTGGTTCGCCCCAGAGCCGATGATGTCGATCGACTCGCGCGGCGGCTGCGGCCCCGCCTGGTCGCCCGACGGCACCAAGATGGCCGCCATCTACGAAGGCGTGCTGGCGGTGTGGCCGGTGTCAGCGGCCGGCGAGCCGCTCGGCCCGCCGCGACGCATCACCAACGAGAGCGCGCACGCGCCGAGCTGGAGCGGCGACTCGCGCCACATCCTCTACCAGTCGATCGACCAGTTGCGCATCGTGGACATCGAGACCGGCGACGTCCAGACCGTGCCGCTCGACCTGACGTACACGCCCGCCGTGCCGACCACGCGCCTGGTGGTGCACGCCGGCAAGCTGGTCGACATGAAGAGCGCCGCCGCCCGAAACGATGTCGACATCGTGGTCGACGGCAACCGGATCACGCGCGTGCTGCCGCACGCCCAGGAGAATCACACCGGCCAGGTCGTCGACGCGACCGGGCTCACGGTGATGCCGGGCCTGATCGAGTTCCACTCGCATCTGCAGCCCGACTTCGGCGAATCGGCCGGCCGCGCCTGGCTGGCCTTTGGTGTCACCACGGTGCGCAGCCCCGGCAGCACGCCCTACGAGCCGGTCGAGGAGCGCGAAGCCAGTGAGGCCAACGTCAGAATCGGGCCACGGGTCTACGGCACCGGCAACCTGATGGAATGGCAGCGTGTCTACTACAAGATGGGCATCGCCATCTCCAGCATCGCCCACTTCGAGATGGAGCTGCAGCGCGCCAAGGTGCTGCAGTACGACCTGCTCAAGAGCTACGTGCGCCTTCCCGACCTGCAGCAGAAGCGGATGGTGGAGTTCGCACACGGCATCGGCATTCCGGTGGCCTCGCACGAGATCTTTCCGTCCTCGTTCGTCGGCGTCGACAACACCGAACACACCGGCGCCACCAGCCGTCGCGGCTACTCGCCAAAGATGGCCACCCTGCAGCGCAGCTACGAGGATGTGATTCAGCTGTTCGGCAAGAGCGGCCGCTACCTGACGCCGACGCTGTTCGGTTCGGCCAAGCCGCTGTTCGACGCCGACGCCAGCTTGAGGGACGATCCGCGCTTCAAGCTCTACCCCGAGTGGATGCGGCAGCAGGTGGCCCAGATGGCCAACCCGAAGGCGGCCAACTTCGCCCTCGACCCCGAGGGCAACGGCAAGATGGTGATCGCGGTGATGCGCGCCGGCGGCGTGATCGTGGCCGGCACCGACACCCCGAACGCGATCAACCTGCACGGCGAGCTCGGCGCCTACGTGGCGGCCGGCATGACGCCGTTCGAGGCGTTGCAGGCGGCCACCGTCAACCCGGCGCGAGCACTCGCGCTCGACGCCGGCACGATCGAGGCCGGCAAGCTGGCCGACCTCATCGTCATCGACGGCGATCCGCTGGCCAACATCGCCAGCACCTACAAGGTGCGGCGAGTGATCGCCAACGGACGCGTCTACGGGATGGAGCAGCTCCTCGGGCGTGGTGCGGCCGCGAAGCCCTGACCGATGCCACCGCCTCTCGAAAGGCACCGAATGTCTGGTGCGCCAACTAACGAGTACGCGACCTGCGCAGGGCTGGCATTCCCGCGGCCTTGCGAAGGTCTCGAAAGGCGCGTTCGAGCGCCGGAAGCTGATAGTTGGCGTTCAAGCCGCTGGGGTTCGGCAGCACCCACACCTGGGCGCCCACGAGCAACCCGGGCTGTGCACGCATGATGGCGACGGGACGATTGAAGGCACGTTTGTACGCGCCGATGCCGAGGATGGCGACCCATCGCGGTCGACTTCTGGCCACTTTGCGTTTCAGCCTGGCCCCGCCGGCAACGAGCTCGTCTGGCGACAGCTCCTCCGCGGTGGCCGTGGTGCGCGCGACGAGGTTCGTGACGCCGCATCCGAATGCCGGCAGGTCGATGTCTTCGGCCGCGGTCAGCAGGCGCGGCGTGAACCCGGAGGAGAACAGCGCCGGCCAGAACCGGTTGCCGGGTCTGGCGAAGTGATGGCCGGTGGCGCCCGAATAGAGCCCCGGGTTGATGCCGCAGAAGAGCACGCCGAGACCGGGCCGGATCACGTCACGGAGAACGAGGCTCCTGGCGGCCTCGAGCTCCGCCTTGGTTGGTCGGATCATGCTTTGGGCTCAGGGTAACGCCAATTCTCAGACCGGTCGCAAGGTCTCGAGCGTGCGCCGGCCCTCATTGGGCGTGCATCTGTCGCGCCTCGAGACAATTTGTGAAAGCGCGACGCCCACCGATCAGCATAGACTGCGTTGGATCATCGGCGTGGGCCAGCGCCCGGAAGCAGCGGAGGAATGATGACTCGAATGCACGGTGTGACGATCGCGGTTGCGCTCTGGGCCTCGGTTCCGCTTGCCGCGATGGGCCAGCCGGTCATCTCACCCCCAGTGCCACTCGCGGGCTCCGCGGTCGACCAGCCGGTCGAATCCCGCAGCGAGAATGGCCTCTCCGTCCGGGTCGTAAAGCTGGCGGAAGGCCTCTCCCACCCGACGGGGATGGTCTTCCTCCCGGACGGACAGACGATTCTCGTGGTCGAGCGACCTGGACGTTTGCGCGTGGTCAAAGGTGGCGTGCTCGACCCGAATCCCGTCGCGGGTGTGCCGACCGTCCACAACCTCTCGCTCGGCGGGATGCACGACATCGTTCGGCATCCCGACTTCGCGGCCAACCGTTTCCTTTACCTCTCCTATTCGAAGGAGGGGCCGCGGGGAACGACCCTCGCTGTTGCGCGCGCCCGTTTCGATCAGTCTCGTCTGATGGATATGCAGGACATCCTCGTCGCCGAAGCCTGGGGAAGCCCGCTCGGGACCTACGGGGGGCGCATGATCTTCGGGCCCGACGGGATGCTCTACGTCAGTGTCGGCGACCGGGATGGCAATACGAGAGACGACAACTCGCCGGCACGCAAGGAAGCACAGAACCTGGCCAGCCACATCGGCAAGGTGCTGCGGCTTCGGGACGACGGCTCGATTCCGCCCGACAACCCCTTCGTGAAAGACCCGAAGGCGAAGGGGGAGATCTACACCTACGGCCACCGCAATGCCTATGGTCTGGCGTTTCACCCGCAGACCGGGGAGCTGTGGGCATCCGAGTTCGGCGCGGCCGGCGGGGACGAGCTCAATCGACTGATCCCCGGGCACAACTACGGCTGGCCGATCGTGTCTCTGGGCCGGAACTACACGGGCACCCTCGTTTCCGAGCAGCCGTGGTGGCGGAAGGGGATGGACATGCCGATCTTCCACTGGAATCCAGTGATCAATCCCTCGAACATGATCTTCTACACCGGCACGAAGTTCGATCGCCTGACGGGCCGGCTGATCGTCGCCGGTGCCGGGACGAAGCGAATCGTCCAGCTGGTCATCAATGGCGATATGGTCAGACAGGTCGACTCGATGTTGCGAGAACTGGACGTGCGCTTTCGGGATATCCGGCAAGGCCCTGACGAGTGTCTATACGTCCTGACCGAGGGTCGGTCGCGCGGAAACCAGGACACCGACGGCATGTTGCTGCGGATCGAACCGGTCGCGGACAACTGAATCACCTGACCCGCACCCGCTCGCGTAGGCCGGCGTGACCGGGTGAGTTTCGACTGAGCCAAGGGCGTATGCTGTGCACGCCGAGATGCTCACGCCTATTCCGCCCTCGACTCGACCCGCCGTCGTTCTCCGTATCGCGCTGCTTTCGGCGATCGCCTGGCTGACCCTGCCGGTCAGCGCGTTAACGCAGCGCGAACTGCATTGGGATCGCCTCGACGTCACCGCGCACCTCGAGGCCGACGGGCGCCTGACCGTGGTCGAGACGCAGACCATCGTCTTCACCGGCGACTGGAACGGCGGCGAGCGCACCTTCAACATCCGGCCCTGGCAGTCGGTCGATCTCGACGGCATGCGCCGCTTCGGCCCCGATGGCTGGGTGCCGATGACCAGGGATTCCAGCCTCGACGACGTCGACGACTACGCCTCGGCCGACGGCAGCACGGTGCGCTGGCGCAGCCGGCTGCCGTCGGATCCGCCCTTTGCCGGGACCGCGATCCGCTATCAGATCGCCTACGGCCTGTCCGGGATCCTGCTGAAGGATGGCGACGAGTACCGACTGGACCACGACTTCGCCTTCCCCGACAGACACGGCGCCATCGCGCAGTTCGCACTGCACCTGACGTTCGATCCGGTCTGGCAGCCACGAACCGAGCTGCAGCCGGTCTACACCGCTGGCCCACTGGCCGACGGCGAGAGCTTCGTGCTGAGCATCCCCCTGGGATTCAGCGGGGCCACCGCGCCTTCGGCGCGCGACCTGCGACGCCCGCGAGAGATCGTCCTTGGGACGCTGGTGGTCCTCGGCTTCGCCCTGCTCTCGATGCTGTGGTTCTTCGCGCGCGAGCAGTGGAACGGACGGTTCGCCCCGCTGACCCGCGACATCGACGAGCCGTGGCTGGCCGAGCACATCTTCCGGCACCCCGCCGAGGTCGTGGCCGCAGCCTGGGATGAGAACGTCGGCAGCGCCGAAGTGGTGTCGCTCATTGCGCGCATGGTCGCCGACGGCACCCTGCACAGCGCGGTCGGCAACGGCAAACACAAGCGCGGCAAGACCGCCGAGATGACGCTGCGGCTGCTGGTCGATCGCGATACCCTGCGCGGGCACGAGCGCGTGCTCGTGGACAAGCTGTTCGTAGGCGGCCGCACCGTGACGAGCACCAGCGTCGTCCGCGCCTACTACCGCAAGACCGGCTTCACCCCGTCGGACGAGATCGAGCCGCAGCTGAAGGTGGCCGTGGATCAGATGCTGCCGGCGGGTCATGCGCCGTGGGGGCTGCCGGTAGTGGCTCCGGCCTTGTGGGTGCTGGGCCTGACGCTGATCGGCAGGAACTGGCTCGAGGGCCACCCCGCGGGCCTGGCCCTGATGGTGCCGATGGCCGTGATCACCGCGGTGGGCTGGGGAGCCGGCTACAAGTTCCGCGGCTACCTGCAGTGGGGCGTGCGCGAAGCACTGCTGTGCCTCACGCCGGCACTGGCCATCGCGCTCGGCGCCGCCGCCTACCTGTGGTTCTACGCCGGGTCCGGCCGGATCGCACTGCCGCCGCTGACCGTGGCCGGCCTCGTGAGCGTGACCCTCGGCTGTCTCCACGCGGCGGTTGGGGCGCTCAAGTCACGGCGTCACCGCGCGGCGCTCGCCTTCCGCAAGACGCTCACGGCGGGCCGCGCCCACTTCATCGCCGAACTCCGCAAGGACCATCCGGCGCTGCGCGACGAGTGGTATCCGTGGCTCCTGGCCTTCGAGCTCACAAAGGAGATGGACGCGTGGTCGACGGCGCGAATCAGCCCGGAGTCGCGCTCGCGCGTCGGCTCCAGTGACGTCGCACACTCGACGTCTGAGCCGGCCTCGGGTGGCGCCTGGACCGGCTTCGGCGGGGGCCGCTCCGGTGGCGGGGGCGGCGGCGCGACGTGGCAGGCGGCGGCAAGCGGCATGGCCGCGACCGTCTCGTCGCCGTCGAGCAGTTCTGGTGGCGGCTCCGGTGGCAGCAGTGGCGGGTCCAGTGGCGGCGGATCGTCTGGCGGCGGTGGCGGCGGCGGCTGGTGAGGCCGCCACGTCGGTGCCGACCGCCAGCGCCACCCCGCCACACGACAGCCCGCTGAAGGGCAGGCGATGGCCTCACCGGAACGGGCGCAGGATCTCGTCGGCGGTGTGGACGATCCCGTTCTTCATCACGATCGCCACGTTGGCCGCGGCGGCCACGTTCGCGAGCGGATCGCCCCGCACGAAGATCAGGTCGGCGATCTTGCCTGCTTCGACGGTGCCGAGTTCCCGGTCGGCGCGCGCGTAGCGGGCCGCGTTGATCGTCACGGCCTGGAGCGCCTGGTGGTTGGTGACTCCGGTGGCAAAGCTCCGGAGCCTGGCGTGCACCCCGAGTCCGGGCCCGGCCAGTGGCGAGTCGGTGCCGATGGTGACGAGCCCACCGGCGCGCAGGATGGCGGCCGGCGCGGCTACGTCCTCGCGCATGGCCTCTCGCTGCTGCGCCGTCGGAGGCGTGGCCGCCTGAGTGCGAAAGCCGCGCACGTACTGCTCTGGCATCAGCAAGGTGAACCGCGGGTCAGTGGCGATGCCCGGCTCGTCACCGAGCACGTTGTTGCCCTGACTGTGGTGGCTGACCAGTGCGAAATCGGTCTGCGTATACAACGCGATCACGTCTTGATAGCTTTTCCCGCCCTCGGACTCCGACCAGCCGTAGCCCATCCTCTGGGTGGCCGAGAGGTGGGTTGTGCCGCTCAGTCCCGCCTCGATTCCTGGTGAGAGGAAGTGCGAACCCGACACGACGCCCATCTCCGATCCGGCCTGCGAGATCATTCGCATGAAGGTGGCGGGCGCGCGCACGTAGGCCTTGAGGAAGTCCATGTCCATCGCCCGCGCTTTGTCGAGCTCGATGCGGAGCACGGCCGTGTCTTTCACCGCCCGGTGGTGCCCGTAGAAGGGACGCGGGCCGTCGAAAATGGCGCCGGCGAACAGCCGCGGCCCCACGAGCTGTCCGGTCGCGAGCGCCTCCTTCTGCATCACGCTCTGGTAGGTGGAGGCACCGTTGGAGATGACGTCGGTGATGCCGTAGGCGAGTTGCACGGCCCACCACTGCGCCGTCATGTCGTGCGCGCGCGGATGGACGTGAGCATCCCACAGGCCCGGCATGACCGTCAGCCCGGTGGCGTCCACGAAGCGGGCGCCACTCGTCTTCGCCGCCTCAGTAGCGCCCGGCGTCATCGGCCGGACGGAGGCGATGCGCCCTCCGGTCAGGGTGATCTCCACATTACGCTGGAGCTCCGCCCGGACGCCGTCCCAGAGCGCGCCGGCGTGGATGACGGTGGACCCTGGCGGCACGGCCGGCTGCCAGGTCAGGTCCACGGGAAGGTCACGCGCGCCCGTTCCGTCGAGCTGCACCGTCCGCAACCTGCCGCTCGACAGGTACAGGATCGTGCGCGAGTCGCTCGCCCAGGTGGGCATATCGGCGGCGCCTGGTGCGACCTGCCGTGCGGGTCCGGTCGCCACGCCCTCGGGCGTCACCGGCAAGACATGCAGGGTGCCGGACATGACGAACGCGAGCCAGCGCCCGTTGGGCGACCAGGTCGGGCCGCCCTCGAAGCGCTCGGACAGTCCGTCGGGCGAAGGGGCGGGCTCGACAAACGACGCCTTCCCGCTGGCCACGTCCACGATGCGGATGAGGTTGCGCCCTTCGCGGTACTGCGAGTTGGCGCGCTGGATGTCGGCGATGACGATCTTTCGCCCGTCGGGCGACCACGCCGGCTTGCCGACGTTGCTCGCGTAGGCCCGATTCACGAGCAGGCGCGACTCCCCGGAGGCGATGTCGTGGATGCGCAGTGACTCATTCGCGCCGTCCACGTAGACGACGCTGCGCCCGTCGGGCGAGAGCGACGGGAAGATCATCCGCGAGTTGGGGGTGACCGAGACGCGCCGCACCGCACGCGACGCGAGATCGATCGCGTAGATGTCCGGGTGCGCGGGACTCTCACGGTCGGAGGAGAAATAGACCTCGCGGCCATCGGGCCCCCACGACGGCACCCACTCGACGCTGATGTCGTTGGTGAGCCGCTCGGGGCGCTGCCCGATCCGCATCACCCACAGGTCATTCAGCGCCACGAAGGCGACGCTGTTGCCGTCGGGCGAGAAGACGGGCGCGTAGATGCCCTGCACCTGCCGCGGCTCGGGCGTGTCGATGCGGTGGTCCTTGTTGGGCGTTGGCGCGGGCCGGTCGAGCGCGAGCGCAGCGCGGAACGAAACGTCGCGCACGTTGCCTTGCGCATCGCGGATGCGGGGCTTGCCGTTGGCCGTGTAGACGAAGCTGCCGTCGGGGAGGAAGCTCACCGGGAACGGGAAGACGTCCTCACCGGTCGTGGCGGGGGCGCCGCCGACGACCACCTGCCGCTCGTTGTTCAGGTAGACAACACGCGCTCCGTCGCGCGTCCACACCGCCGGGCCCGTTTCACCCTCTGGCACGGCCGCGAGCTCGCTGACCTGCCCCCCGGCATCCACGGCGGCGATGGTCCGCCCGCTGGAGTACGCCACGCGCGTGCCGTCCGGTGACCAGGCCGGATAGTTCTCGTTGGCACTGCCACTGGTCCGGCGCTCGAGGGCGCCGCTCCCGACCTCCACCGTCCAGACATCGTAGGAGCCGCTGCCGGCCCGGTCGGACGCGAACGCGATGCGCGTGCCATCAGGCGACCACGCGGGCTCGCGGTCGTCGAACGCGCCGCTCGTGACCGGCCGTGGGTCGGAGCCATCGCGCGCCACCGTCCAGACATGGTAGAAGCCGTCCGGCGAGTAGTTCTGGAAGGCGATGCGCGACCCATCGGGCGACCAGGTGGGATAGGTCGCCTCCGTTTCCCATCCGGTGATGCCGCGGGCGTCGCCCCCGGCGACCGGGACCGTCCACAGCCGCCCCTGAACGGCGAGCGCCAGCGTTTGCCCATCCCGCGAGGCCGAGGCGGCCATGTTGGTGCCCTCGGTGAGGACCACCGTGCGTTCGACGGATTGCGCGGCACCGGCCGTGGCGGTCGAGGGTCCGGCCGCGCGGGCGCCGACGAGCCCGGAAAGGGCCGCCGCCGCGACGATCGAGCAGAGGAGGACCGCGCGTTCCCGACCCACGCTGGGCCGCAGGCGGCGGAAGAATGTCTCGGATTGTGTCATGCCATTTCCTTGAGATCTCTACGGCCGGACACCCGTCCACAGGCCGACGTCTCGTTCGACGACAACGCGAATCGACCGTCGGCGTGTCGCGGCGCGAGTGTGGCATGGAACACCGGCGACGAGGACGCCGAGAATGTAATGAATTGTGCTCTTGACGAACGCCTTGGTGGGCCGACTCTCGAATGCCGGTGCCCCGCTTCGGTGGGGGACTTGGTGTACGCTTGGTACTCAAAGCATCGCCGCTCTGCCGACACGCTGCCGATGAACTCCCAGCCACGTCCCTGCCGGGCCAGATCGGCGACGGCCCCTCGCGGTCCCTTCAGGCACCACGCGCTTCCCATCGCTTCGGTGCGACCGAACCAGTCCATCCCGGCCGCGCTTCGGAAAGGTTTCTCATGAGCACATATGGCGACGACGACGACGGCGGCGGCCCGTTCCACCACAAAGGGCCAGACCCGCTCGACAAGTTCAGGCGCATGGTCAACGACCTGGCGGCCACCGGTGGCCGTGCCACCAGCTACGCGCGGACGCTGCTCGGGGGCGTGGCCGCTCTGGGTCTCGTGCTCCTCATGTTCGGGACGTTCTACCAGGTGCAGCCGGAAGAGGTCGGGGTCGTCGTGCGCTTCGGCAAGTACATGCGCACCACCGAACCTGGCCTGCGGGCGAAGATCCCGTTCGTCGAACAGGTCTTCAGAATTCCCGTGCAGCGCCAACTCAAGCAGGAGTTCGGCTTCCGCACCGCCGAGGCCGGCGCCCGCACGACGTTCAGCCAGGACGACTTCGGCGCCGAGGCGATGATGCTGACCGGCGATCTGAACGTCGCCGTCGTCGAGTGGATCGTGCAGTATCGGGTGGCCGACCCGTACCTCTATCTCTTCAAGGTCCGCAACGTCACCGGAACGTTCCGCGCCATGACCGAGGCCGTCATGCGGCAGGTGGTCGGCGATCGCACCGTGACCGAGGTGCTGACCGTCGGCCGACAGGCGATCGAGACCCGCGCCGAGGAACTGCTCCGGGCCATGACCCAGCAGTACGAGATGGGCATCACGATCGAGCAGGTCGTGCTGCAGGACGTCAACCCGCCCGATCCGGTCAAGCCGTCGTGGGACGAGGTCAACCAGGCGCAGCAGCAACGCGACCGCATGATCAACGAGGCCCGTGGTGAGTACAACAAGGTGATTCCGCGCGCCAAGGGCGAGGCCCTGCAGGCGGTGCTCGAGGCCGAGGGCTACGGTCTCAATCGCGTCAATCGAGCGCAGGGAGAAAGCGCCCGCTTCAAGTCCATCCAGGAGGAGTACCGTAAGTCGCCGGACGTGACGCGCCGGCGTCTGTATCTCGAGACGATGGAGCGGGTACTGCCGCGCATGGGCAACAAGCTGTTCGTGGATGCCAACGCGCGCGGCATCGTCCCGCTGCTGCCGCTCGATGGCCTCAAGGCCGCCCCGGCCCGCCCGGCCAGTCCGGCGCCGCCGGCGGCTGCTGCCCCGCGAGGTGAGCGATGAACCGCCGCGGTCTCGCCATCGGAGCCCTGGCCGCCGCGCTGGTCGTCTACTCGTCGTCCGCATTCACGGTCGGCGAGGCCGAGCAGGTGATCATCACCCAGTTCGGCGATCCGGTCGGCACGCCGATCACGGATGCCGGCCTGCACTTCAAAGTGCCGTTCATCCAGCAGGCCAACTACTTCGACCGGCGCTTCCTCGAGTGGGACGGCAATCCCAACCAGGTGCCCACCAAGGACAAGCGGTTCATCTGGGTCGACACCTACGCCCGCTGGCGGATCGTCGATCCGCTGCGCTTCTTCGAGCGGCTGCGCGACGAGCGCGGGGCCCAGTCGCGGCTCGACGACATCCTGGACGGCGAAACCAGGAACGCCGTGGCCCGCTACGATCTCATCGAGCTGGTGCGCAACACCAACCGCAGCCGGGAGGACATTCCCATCGAGGCCGAGGAAGAGGAAGTGATCCTCAACAAGATCGTCAAGGGGCGCGAGCAGGTCTCTCGCGAGATCCTGGAACGGGCGGCCGAGCGCACGTCCGATCTGGGGATCGAGCTGCTGGATCTTCGTATCAAGCGCATCAACTACGTCGAGGAAGTACAGCGCGACGTCTTCGCCCGGATGATCGCCGAGCGGCAGCGGATTGCGGAGCTGTTCCGGTCCGAGGGCCAGGGCGAAGCGGCCCGCATCGAAGGCGAACGCGAACGGGAACTGCAGCGAATCCAGTCGGAGGCCTTCAAGGAAGCCGAGACGCTGCGAGGCAATGCCGACGCCGAGGCCACCGGCATCTACTCGTCAGCCTATGCCCGCGACGCCGACTTCTACGCCTTCACGCGCTCGCTCGAGGCCTACGAAAAGGTCGTCGACCCAGGCACGATGCTCATCCTCGACACCGGAAGCGACTTCCTGAAGTTCCTGGAACGCCCGCGCTAGTCGTGCCGGTCGTGGCACGTGCCATCGGAAGAATCCCGCTGGAGCACAATGGCGTGCAGATCGACGGCATGGATATCCGGCGGCAACGGGACGAGATTGTCAGGATGGCCGAGCAACCTGGCTGGGCCGCACGCGCCGGCCTGCTCGCGATGCTGGCACTGACAGCTGCCTGCGGCGGGTCTGGGTCCACCACTCCCACCAGCCCGAGCACGCCGCCGCCATCCGCGTTATCCACGCTAGTATGTCCGGCGCCCATGTCACTGACGACGGTGGACACGAGCGCGCCGGCGACCTACGAGAAGCCGACGGCCCAGGGCGGCGTGCCTCCGATCGCCGTGACGTGCATCCCCGAATCGGGACAACCGTTTCCGCTCGGCTCAACCGACATACGCTGCACCGCCACCGACCAGGCGGGACAGACTGCGTCCTGTACCTTTGCCGTGGCCGTGTCGCGGCTGCCGACATTCGCGAAGACCCGGTTCCTGGCCTTCGGCGACAGCGTGACCCTCGGCGTTATCGCCACGGCGAACCCCGGCGGCGATCCGCCCGAGATCCTGCGCGAGGTGCCGAACGAGTCGTATCCCGCCGTCCTCCAGCAGCTCCTGGCGAGTCGCTACACCACGCAGGCCATCACCGTGATCAACGCCGGCAAGGGCGGGGAGACCGCCGTGGACGGGGCCCACCGGGTCTTAGGCGAGATTCGCCGGTACCGGCCCGATGTCGTGCTCGTCCTCGACGGCTACAACGACCTCCGCCTCGGTGCATCGGGCATCGGACCTGGGCTGGTCGGTGTCAACGACATCGTCAAGGTCGCTCGCTTCGAGGGGGTCCGGGTGTTCATCGCCACGCTGACCCCGCCCAATGTCCATGCGACGCGCGGCATCTCGAACTCGGTCATCACGGTCTTCAACGACGGGATCCGCGCGATGGCGCGTGGCGAGAACGCCGTCCTGGTGGATGTCTACCAGGCCATGGCGAGCGACCCCAATCGCTACAACAGCGCCGACGGCCTGCACCCGAACGAAGCCGGGTACCGAAAGATCGCCGAGACGTTCTTGGCGGCTCTCAGCACTGAACTGGAGAATGCCTCGCACGTGCCGTCACGGGTGCGCTGACGCGATCTCACTCGTGACGAGGCCGTGTCATGAAGAAGAGACTCGCAGTGCGGGATGCCGCACCAGCACCTCCTCGGTAGCCTGATTCCCCGAGATAGATGACGCCCGGCGGACCCGGGCCGATGTGGATGCCGACCGGTAGGTTCAGCCCTGGCTCAGCCGCACTGCCCCTCTGCACGGCGCTTCACGCGGGGAGTAGTCGATCTCGGTGTACGGCGAACGCGGCCCAGACGTGCGACCCGGCGCTTGCGTCGCGCGCCGGTCGGGAGTACGGTGGGCGCGGCGTCACCTGTGAACGTCCTCCTGCTGGGCACCGGAATGCAAGGCCGGGCTGCGCTCCACGACCTGGTCCGCAGCGACGCGGTCGCTCGAGTCGTCGCCGCCGACCGCGACGTCGAGGCGCTACGCGCCCACGTTGCCGCGCGCGACTACGGCGCCAAGGTGGCGTGCGCGGCGCTCGACGCGGCCGACGCCGGCTCGATTGGCCGTCTCGTCGCCGGGGGCCACGACGTGGTCATCGATCTGCTGCCGGTGCCCTTCATCGGCACGGTGGCGGCGGCGGCCGTGGAGCACGGCGTGCACCTCGTGAACACGTTCTACGTGACGCCCGAACTGCGAGCTCTCGCTGACCAGGCCCGGGCCAAGGGTGTCACCCTGTTGCCGGAACTCGGCCTGGATCCTGGTATCGATCTCGTGCTGCTCGGCGACGCCGTGCGGCGCTTCGACGAGGTCACCGGCATCGTCTGCTACGGCGCCGGCGTTCCCGAACCTGCCGCCGCGGACAACCCCCTCCGCTACAAGGTCAGCTGGACGTTCGAAGGGGTGCTGCGGTCCTACCATCGGCCCGGCCGCCTCGTGCGCGACGGCGTCGTCGTCGAGTTCGGCGACACCGATCAGTTCCGACCCGAGCTTGTCCACGAGATCGGGATCGACGGGATCGGCCGGCTCGAAGCGTTCCCGAACGGCGACGCCGTCCACTACGCCCGCCTGCTCGGTTGCGACGTGTCGAAGCTCACGCGCGCCGGACGCTACGCCATGCGCTATCCGGGACATAGCGCGTTCTGGAGAATCGTGGCAGCGATGGGCCTGCTGGACGACGGCGCCGTGGAGGTCGACGGCGTCCAGGTCGACCGCCGCCGGTATCTCGCGCGCGCGCTGGAACCGCGCTTGCACTATGGCGCCGACGAGCGCGATGTCGCCATTCTTCGCGTCGAGGTCGATGGCGTGCGCGACGGCGCGACCCGGCGCGTCGTGCACCAGGTGATCGACCGCCGCGATCTCGACACCGGCCTGACCGCGATGAGCCGCACGGTCGGCTACGCCGCCAGTATCGGCGCCCACATGATCGGCGCCGGTCTCATCACCAGACGTGGCCTGCTGTCGCCGGTCACCGACGTGCCCTGTGCCCCCTTCACCGACGCCCTCGCCGCGCGGGGCATCGCGACCACGACGACCGACGTCCTGGTGGACGAGCCGCGCTGAGCGCGAGGAGACGACCATGCCAGAGGCATCGAGCGGTGCGCTCTCGCTGGCGCCTGTCGTGCTCGCCTTGCTTCTCGCCTTCTGGACGAAGAACGCCGCCTTTTCCCTGCTCGTGGGCTGCGTGGTGGGCGGTGTGCTCGCCGGCTTCGACCCGGCGACGGGCCTGGTCCGCACGTTCCAACAGGCGCTGGGAACGCCCGACTTCATCTGGGTGATGATGATCGAGGTGGCGGTAGGCGTGATGATCGCGTTCTACCTGCGCGCCGGCGTGATTGCGGCATTCGGCGACTGGGCCTCGAGCCGGATCCGCACGCGCCGGGCTGCCACGGGCTTCACCTGGTGCCTGGGCATCTTCGTCTTCTTCAGCGATTACTTCAGCCCGCTCTTCGCCGGTCCGATTGCCCGGCCGATCACCGACCGGTATCGCGTCTCGCGCGAGAAGCTGGCCTACATCCTCGACTCGGGGAGCGCGCCCGTCGTCACGCTGGTGCCGATCAGCGGCTGGGCCGTCTACATCGCCGGACTGCTCAATGGTTACGGCTCCATCCAGTCCGTCGAGGACGGCATGGCCGTCTTCGTCAAGGCCATTCCCTTCAACCTGTACGGCTGGCTGGCCCTTCTGCTGGCGGGTGCCGCGGCCTTCGAGATCGTGCCGGCCCTGGGAGCCATGCGGGCGGCCGATCGGCGCGCCCAGAACGAGGGCAAGCTGATCCGGGACGGCGCGACGCCGCTGGCGGGCGACGAGATGAACGAGATTCGCCCGCGGCCTGGCATCCGGACGCGGCTCGGCGCCTACCTGCTCGTGCCGGTGGCGATCGTCCTCGGCATTTCGCTCGGCACGTTCTTCGTTCTGGGGACGACGAAGATCCTCGAGGCCTTCCTGGCCGCCGTGATGTACCAAGCCGTGGCGATGGCCATCGGCGGCCACTTCGCCAGCGTCGGCGACGGCGTCGACGTGGCGGTCAAGGGCATCAAGGCGGTGTTTCCAGCCATCGTGATCCTGGCGCTGGCGTACTGCATCAACTCGATCTCGCAGACCCTCGGGGCGTCGCGGTTCGTCATCTCGCTCACCGAAGGGTGGATGACGGCCGGCATGGTGCCGGTGGTCACCTTCGTCACGGGCGGGGTGATCTCGTTCTTCACCGGCACGTCGTGGGGCACCTACGCCATCCTCACCCCGTTCGTGCTGCCCACGGCGATGAGCCTGTCGGGCGGTACCGTCGACAGCGGCGTGCTCGCGGCCGTGGGGGCGCTGGTCGGTGGTGGGCTGTTCGGCGACCACTGCTCACCGGTATCCGATACCACCTGCCTGTCGTCGTTCGGCGCCGGCTCGGATCACATGGACCACGTGACCACGCAGTTGCCCTACGCGCTGGCGGCCGGCGCGGTGGCCGCCGCCGGCTACGCGGTGATGGGTCTACTGGCCGGCTAGCGAGCGGCAGGGTACGGACCGAACCGAGACCACCGTGATCGTCCAGCCCACGAAGCGCGCTGATGCTCGAACGTCGGCGCATCGGCAAGGCGTTGGCGCAGCTCGCCAGGACGGATGCCGCCGCGGCCGCGCAGGTCAGGGACGACCGTCGCCTCATTGCGTGCCGCAACATACTGATTCACGGGGTGGCGAAGGTAGACCGCCGAATCGTATGGGAGGTCGCCGCCGTCAACGTATCCGCCATGATGGCCAGACCGCACCGCCCCAAACGCCAGCCGCGAGTTCTGCGATAATCGCCGAGCTGGCACGACCCGTTGGTTTCGCGGGCCCTTCGCCGGAAAGGATCCATCCGATGACACTCGCCGTCCGCCTGACGCTGGTCGCCCTGCTCGCCGTGCCCGCGGTTCTTGGCGCGCAGGCCAAGCGCTATACCGTGCCCGAGCTGACCAAGGCCATGGCGCCGGCGGTCGTGTTCATCGGAAACGTCGATAGCAAGGGCCAGGTGGCCAGCATCGGCAGCGGCTTCGTCGTCGACGCCGACGGCATCATCGTCACCAACTACCACGTCATCCAGGGTGCCAACGCCCTCCAGATCAAGATGAAGGACGGCGAGATCTACGACCGGGTCGAGGTCATGGATCACGACGAGCGCCGGGACATCGCCGTGCTGAAGATCCGGGCCTTCAAGAAACTGCCGGTGGTGACTCTTGCCTCGGACGCGCCGGAGCCTGGAGAAGAGGCCGTGGCCATTGGCAATCCCCAGGGCCTCGAGCACACCGTCTCGGTGGGCGTCGTGTCGGCGTATCGCCAGGCCGAGGGGTATCGCCTGATGCAGATCAGCGTGCCGATTTCCCCGGGCAGCTCCGGCGGGCCGCTCTTCAACATCCAGGGCCAGGTGATCGGCATCACCAGCGCGGGCGTCGTCGCCGAGGGCGCGCAGAACCTGAACTTCGCCGTGCCGATCGACTATGCGAGGCCGCTCATCTCGTCGAAGAACAGCGCCCTGCCCATCGCAGATTTCAGCAAGAAGATGGGCGCCACGCCCAAGGCTGGCACCGCCCGCGGGAACGCCTCAGCCGCCAGCGACGAGCCGCTCGGCGCCTGGCGCGTCGTGCACGATCACGGCAACGTCTTCGAGACCTTCTGCGTCGGCGTCTTCTATTTCACGTCCGACAAGATCGGCTTCACCAACGACAGCAACGTGCACGTGTGGGAAGTGCCGCGGACCGCGATGCGCGAGACCGCGAAGAACGCCGTCTACGGCTCCGACAAGCAGGCCTTTCACGTCCGGCTCGTGACCGGCACCAACTACAACTTCATTGCAGTCAACGACCAGCTGCAGTTCCTGCCCTCCGATCCGATCCTCATCGCTCTCTTGAGCCAGCCGAAGAAGTAGCCACGGCCGACCCGCCAGTCACCGATGAGCCGCCGCGCCTACTCGTTGGGGCGTAGAATCTGGCGGACCTTCAGCGAGTTGACGGCGCGGAACATTGGCGTCCCGGGCGGCAGCGTCTGGCCTCCTCAGTCCTCCAGCATGCGCATGAAGTCGTGCACGCCGCCATCCGATCCGTATTCCTCGACACCCCAGCCACCCGGCTTCGGGAAGGGTACCGCCTTGCCCGTGATCATCGCGAAGGGATATCTCGTGGTTGCCGTCGTTCTTCGCCCGGTCAACCATCGACTGCGTCACCGGGATCGCGATGCCGATGCCGACCGCGATGAGGGCCACCACCACGAGCAGTTCGGCGAGGCTGAATCCACGCTCGCCGGCGGGTCAGCAACTGACCAGGCCGCGGCCCTGCGCATGGGTCGTTCCACCCTGGCTATGGGAGCGAGAAGTGGCGTCAATTCGGCCAGACGCCAACCGGCGACGCTGTCCGGGTATTCGACAGGCGGTGTCGAATTCGTCGTCGCGCGGTTCGAGTCCGCGGCGCCGCCGGCCCACAAGCCGCTCATGCCCAGTCGTCACCCCTGCGTCGAACTGCATGACATTGGAGTCGTCGTCGGGATCGGACGATCAGCACGCGAGGCGGGGTGGATTGGCGACCACGTGACCGATCCAGGATTTGCGATGCGTAGCGATTTGAAATCCAAGATACCGGGTGTTTTTCTTCGGCTGGCGCCTTGTGATCCAAATGGAGAGGCCCGGTGTCTCGCATATTTCCTTCGGTTGACTGGCACGGATCTTCCATGGGCTTGACATTCGCGTAGCCGAGGTCGGTGGCACGCCACCTGTACTGGGAACGCAGTTGGGCGCCCCGGTACAACGCGCCGGGGCGGCGCCGGTGACCGATTTCGGGACGGGCCGCAGCGGACTTGCACAGGGTCCAACAGAGGCATATAGGTTCTTCGCGGCATCAGCCGGCGATAGCACATAGGGCGAGAGCGCTGAATGGCTCTCGGGGAGAGATGACTCATGAACACACGCGCAATTGCCTTCCTCGTCGCGTTTGCGCTGACCGTTGGCGGTCTCGCAACGGCGCAGGAACGATTCGGCACGCTTCAGGGGCAGGTCACTGACCAGCAGGGCGCGGCAATCCCGGGCGTCACCGTCGTCGTGACCAACGTCGCGAATGCCGACACCAAGACGTATGTCACCGACGAGAGGGGGCAGTACTTCGCCCTGGATCTGAACCCCGGCCGCTACAACGTGACCTTCGAGCTCAGCGGGTTCTCGGGTGTGCAGCGCAACGACGTCAGCGTCGTGCTGGGTCGTGCGTTCACCCTCGACGCGCAGTTGGGTGTCGGTGGACTCACCGAGACGGTCACGGTCAGTGCCGCGGCGCCGCTGGTCGACAGCCGCAGCACGCTGATCGCCCACAACATCGCCGCCGAGGAGTTCGAACTCATGCCGAAGGCGCGCTCCTTTCAGTCGATTGCCTTGTCGGCGCCCTCGGTGAACCAGGGCGAGATCGAAGGTGGCATGCAGGTCAACGGCGCCAGCGGCGCCGAGAACTCGTTCACTGTCGACGGCACCGTGACCAACTCGCTGGTCGACGGCCGGTCGCGCCAGAACACGGTGTTCGAGTACCTGCAGGAAGTGCAGGTCAAGACGAGCGGTATCTCGGCGGAGTACGGCGGCGCGCTCGGCGGCGTCGTCAGCGCGGTGACCAAGAGCGGCGGCAACACGTTCCGCGGCGAAGGCCACTACTACTTCGAGGGCAGCGCCCTCAGCGCCGGCCCGGTCAAGCGGCTGGTCCTCGACCCGCAAACCGAAGCGACGGCCTTCTACACCCAGGACAAGGAATCGCCGCGCAACGTCAACGAATTCGGAGGTTCGCTGGGCGGCCCGATCGTCAAGAACAAGCTGTTTTTCTTCACGGCCTACTCCCCGCGCGTCGACAAACGGACCAACCCCTACAACTTTTCGGATACGGCCGGCGAAATCGATCGCACGATCTGGACCCAGCAGGGGTTCGGCAAGCTCACCTATGGCGCCAAGCGCTTCAACGCCAACTGGTCAGCCTTGTGGACCCCGACCAAGGCCACCGGCACGCTGCCGGGCTACAACGGCCAGGGCGCGAACGCGCTGACCTCGACGCTGGCATCGCAGTCGATCCAGAACGACCGCGGCTACGAACAGAACCAGGTCAACACGGCCGGCACCATCGACATCACGCTCAACAACAGCACGTTCATGAGCTTGCGCGGTGGCTACTTCCATGACCGCTACAGCGATACTGGCATCCCCGACACGACGTCGTACCGTTACCTCACCTCCACGGCGGCCGTGAACAACCTCATCCCGGCCGACCTGCAGGGCGGCGTCGGGTTCGAGAACACGCCGCGCGCGCAGATAGCCGACTTCGACACCACCAAGCGCGCCACCTTCAACGTCGATGTCAACAAGGTGTTCAACGCCGGCGGCTTCCACACAATCAAGGCGGGCTACGGCTTCCAGCACGTCGTGAACGACATCAACACCTACTATCCGGGCGGCTTCGTCCAGATCAACTGGGGCGGTTCGTTCGTGTTCGGCGGCGTCAATCGCGGCAAGGGGACCTACGGCTACTACGAGGTCAACGACCGCCGCACCACCAACAAGGCCGGCGCCGACATCCACTCCCTGTTCATCCAGGATCAGTGGACGATCGGCAACAAGCTGACCCTCAACCTCGGCGTGCGGACCGAAGACGAGAAGGTCCCGAGCTTCCGGCCCGAGTACCTCGAGACGGCCATCCACTTCACGATGAAGGACAAGATCGCACCGCGTCTCGGCGCGGCCTACGACGTCTGGGGCGATGGCAAGTTCAAGGTCTTCGGCAGCTGGGGGCTCTACTACGACTGGACCAAGTACAACCTCCCGCGTGGCTCCTTCGGCGCGGAAACCTGGTGCATCTCCTACCGGGGCCTCGACACGCTCAACCTCGGCAGTCTGAATCTGTCGAACATGCCTGGACCGGACCTGTGGACCGTGCCCGGCAGCTGCCGCGATCGCCGCGTGCCGTCGTTTGCGGATTCGATCGATCCGGACCTCAAACCGATGCGGCAGGCCAGCACGAGCCTGGGTTCCGAGTATCAGTTGGGCCGCAACAGCGTCGTGACCGTGCGCTACATCCACAACGACCTGCTCGAGACCATCGAGGATCTCGGCGCACTCGACGCGCAGGGCAACGAGGTCTACGTGATTGGCAACCCCGGACGTGGCCAGAGCACGATTACCCCTATCTCCGGCAATACCGCGCCCTTCGTCACGCCGAAGCCGCAGCGTGATTACGACGCGCTCGAACTCGGCTTCAGCCGCCGGCTGTCGCAGGGCTACTTCTTCAGCGCGAACTACACCTACAGCCGCCTCTATGGCAACTACGCCGGCCTGGCTTCGTCCGACGAGATCACGACGCCGACCACGGGCGTGAGCAGCGGGACGGCGCAGCAGCAGGGGGGCACTATCGCGCGCGCTGGCGGCAACGTGAACCGCGCGTGGGACCTCGACGAGTTGCTGTGGGATTCGAAGGGCAACCTCGACGTGGTTGGCCGTCTGGCGACGGACCGTCCGCACGTCGTGAAGCTCTACGGCGCCTACGACTTTCCCTTCGGCACGCAGGTCGGCGCGTTCGTCTACGCCGGCAGCGGCACCCCGCTCACCACCTACGTCAACACGGTGAATCAGATTCCGGTGATGGTCAATGGCCGCGGCGACCTGGGACGGACCCCGGTCTACTCTCGGACGGACCTGCTCCTGTCGCACTCGCTGAAGTTTGCCAACGAGAAGCGGGTGCGCTTCGAACTGAACGTAACGAACCTGTTCAATCAAAAGACGGCACGTCACCTGTTCAACTACGTGAACAAGGGCGCGGGTTCGCCCCGCCAGTCGTCGGCCATCGACCTGTCGAACATCGACCTGGCCCAGGGCTACGACTACAACGCGCTGATCCTGGCGTCGCCGGATGGCGCAAGTGCCTATGACGTCCGCTACAAGATGGCCGACCTCTTCGAGGACGGCACCAAGGCGTACTTCATGGTGAAGTTCCAGTTCTAGACATGGAACGGCAGCCGGCTCGCGCCGGCGTCCGATAGACACGGGAGAGGGGGGAGGCCATCCCCCCTCTTCTGCGTACGGCGCAGTCGGAGCGATGCTCGCCTCCCCGTGCCATACTCAGCGAGTCGCTGGCCGCTGACGCCTTCGGGCGGAGCGAGTCGGCCCAACTGGGGAGCGTCGATGCCGGAATTCGTGATCGAACGGGAGATTCCCAACGCCGGTGCGCTGTCGGACGCCGAGCTCAAAGATCTGTCGCTGCGCTCGCTCGACGTGATTCAGGGCATGAAGCAGAGCGTGCAGTGGCTGCACAGCTACGTGTGCGACAACAAGGTCTACTGCGTGTACCTGTCACCGGACGAAGCCGAAATCAAGGAGCACGCCAAACGCCTGGGCCTGCCCGCGGATCGCGTGTCGCGGGTGCGCCGGCTGCTCAACCCGACGCTCGACGCCGCCGATCCCGTGCGGCCGGCGCGCGCCTAGCCGCGGTCGGCGGCGGCGCGCGCCTCCGAGATCAGCGCGGCTTCGTCCAAGTCGCCTCCGGCCAACCACGCCTGGTCGCCGTGCGCATTTCGAAGCGGGCCAATCAGGTGCGCCAGTCGCTCTTTCTCGGCGCCGCTCGCTGCCACGGCCGTGCCACGGCGTAAGGTGGCGGCCCCGCCCGCCAGGCGCAGCGCCGGCTCGTGCTGCCCTTCGCTGGCCAGAGCGATGGCCACTTCCTCGATCGCGCGGGCGAGACCACGCGTGTAGCCGAGAGCCTTGAAGCCGTCGATGGCCTGGCGCAGGGCCACGCGTCCCTGGGCCGGCTGGCCCCGATCCACGGCGAGGGAGCCGATGTCGAGTTGCGCCCCGGCCACACCGAGCCGATCGTCGAGCGACTGCCAGGTGCCGAGGGCGCGACGATAGTGCTCGTCGGCTTCGTCGGGTCGGGCCGTTGCGCGGCTGGTGTCGCCCATGGCCTGCAGGGTCAGGGCCACGCTGGCCGTATCGCCTTCGCTCTCGAAGATCGCGAGGGCCTCGGCATTGAGCGCACGGCACCGCTCGTATGCCCGCTGTGCAATCGCGATCGCGGCCAGATTGTTGAGCGCGCGTCCGACGCTGCTGGCGTCGTCGACGCACCGCCAGTGTGCCAGGGCCTCCTCGAAGTACCGAGTCGCCGAGTCGTAGGCGCCTCGCTGCTGGTTCGCGACGCCAAGATTGTTGAGCGTGACGGCCTCTGAGTTGTCATCCCCGAGCTGTCTCGAGATGGCCAGGCTCTCGAGGAAAGCGCGATCCGACGCTTCCTCGTCGCGCAACTCCGACGCCAGAATGCCGACGTACATGAGCAACCGCGCCCATTCTGGTGAGGCGGCGTCGGTGCGGAGAGCCGCCAGCTGCCGCAAGCGGGCCAGGCCTTCGACAGCATGCCCGCGCCATTGCCAAAAGCGAAACAGCGCCAGGCCGAGGCGCTGCGCCCAGTCGAGCTGCCCGGCCCTGACGGCCCAATCGAACGCCGCACGGAAGTTGTCGTGTTCGACGCTGAAGCGGCGGAGCCACATCTCACGCTCGTCGCCGGCCATGGCGGCGTCGCCGTCCTCGGCCAGGAGAAGGTAGTAGGCGGCGTGCGCGCGCGCGACCGCCTCGCGCTCGGCCGCGGTCGTCAACCGCTCGGCGGCGTACTCACGAATCGTCTCGAACATCGTGATCAGCGTGTCGCCATCCGGCAGCGCGCGTTGTTGCACCAGGTTCTTGTCGACCAGTGACGACACGCCGTCGACGGCATCGACGTCCAGGTCCTGGGCCGCGTCACACACGGCCTCGATGGCCTCGAGCGTGCAGCCTCCCACGAACACTGCTAGGCGGCGCAGCAAGCGTTGCTCCGGCTCGGTGAGCAGACTGTGCGACCAGTCGATCGTGTTCCGCAGCGTCTGCTGGCGCAGCGGGAGATCGCGCGCACCCGAGGTCAGCAGCTGGAGGCTGCGTTCGAGCTTTGGCAGGAGCGTTTGGGGCGTGAAGGCACGAATCCTGGCGGCCGCCAGCTCGAGCGCGAGCGGCAAGCCGTTCAGCCGGGCGACGATTGCCGCCACTGCCGCGGCATTGTCCGGCTGGATGACAAAGGCGGGGTTGGCGGCGCGCGCACGCTCGGCGAAGAGGGCCACCGCCGGCACCTGTTCGAGGGCCGACGCCGAGAGGCGGGTCGTCAGGTCAGGCACCGCCAGGGGCAGTACGGGATACTCGTGCTCGCCGCTCAGCCGCAGCACGCTGCGGCTCGTCACGAGCAGCTCCAGGGCGGGCACCGCGGCCAGCAGGTGCGCCAGCAACACCGACGCGTCGACGAGCTGCTCGAAGTTGTCGAGGACGAGCAGGGTCGCTCCGCGCTGACTCTCGGCGAACGAGCTGGCCACGGCGCTGGGGAGGGCCGTGCCCGCCGATAGCTTCGCGCCCAATTCCTGGGCGATGGCCGACTCCAGTACGGCTACGTCGGTGATGGCGGCGAGCGCCACGAACCGCACGCCACCCGGATAGCGCGACGCCAGCGCGCGCCCGACGTCGATCGCCAGACGCGTCTTGCCGGTGCCACCGGCGCCGGTCAGCGACACCAGCCGCACGTCTGGCGTCGCCAGCAAGGTACCGACCTCTTCGACCTCCCGCGCGCGCCCGATGAGCGGGCCCGCTGTCGCCGGTAGCGACGACGCGAGTGGCGTGGTCACGACGGGTGCCGCGTGACTGCGCAGCGCTTCCAACAGCGCGCCAACGGCGTCGGTCATGCTGGCGTACCGCGCTTCCGGAGCCCTGGCGAGGCATCGGCCGAGCGCCTCATCGACGGCCACTGGCAGCGTCGGACGGACGCGGGACGCTGGTAGCGGCGGCTCGCCAAACAGTGCCGTCAGGCTTTCGGCCGGCGTCGTCCGGCGGTAGGCCGCAGCGCCGGTGAGCAGTTCGTAGCACAGCACGCCGAACGCGAAGATGTCACTGCGGGCATCGGCGGTAGACCCGCTGGCCTGCTCGGGCGACATGTATCCAGGCGTCCCGAGTATCAGTCCCGCCGCGGTGACCGGTGTGCCCACCGACGTTGCGATCTCACTGGCGGGACCAGACGCGTCGAGTGTGGCCAGGCCGAAATCGAGCAGCGTCGCGCCTCGCGGCGTGATCATGACGTTGGCTGGTTTCAGATCGCGGTGGACGACGCCCTGGCCGTGCGCGTACGCCAGCGCGCGGCTGAGCTGGTCGATCCACGAGACGGCCTCATCGAAGGGCACCAGGCCCTCGGCGAGCCGCTCGGTCAGCGTGCGACCCGTGAGGTACTCGAGCACAAGATAGGGCACTTCGCCTGTGCCCACGTCGAAGACGCTGCAGATGTGCGGGTGCTGCAATCGGGCGATCGCCTTGGCTTCGCGTTCGAAGCGGACGCGCCGGTCGGGATCGGACACCACGCTCGGCGGCAGCACCTTGATGGCCACGGTCCGATCGAGCCGGCTGTCGCGGGCTCGCAGCACTTCTCCCATGCCGCCGCGACCGAGCGCGGCCTCGACGAGATACGGTCCGAGCCTGGCGCCCGCTGCATACGACACGGTTCATTCTACCCACGAACCGAATGCACCATTTCTCCGCCGATCGACGCGTGCGTGCATTCGCGCCTTGACCGCGATGTCCTGACGTGCACGAATAGGGGTCCCACCTCGTGTGCGCCGCAGGTCATCTGTGGCGACCAGAACCAAAGGAGCTGCCATGGCAATGATTCGAGGGCTCGAAGGCCGCGACGTCGATCTCGACGACAAGTTGGTGCAAGACCTCCGCGCGGCTCTCGAAGGAGCGCTCCTGGCCTCTGGTGACAAGGGCTACGACGAGGCGAGAACCATCTGGAACGGCATGGTCGACCGCCGCCCGGCACTGGTCGCCCGGTGCGTGTCGTCACACGACGTCGTGAAGGCGGTCGGCTTCGCGGGCCACAGCGGCGCGCTCGTCTCGATCCGCGGCGCCGGCCATCACATCGCCGGCAACTCGGTGGTGGAGGGCGGACTGATGATCGACCTCTCCACGATGCGCGCCGTCGACCTCAACGCCAAGACAGGTGTCGTGACGGTTGGCCCGGGAGCCACTCTGGCCGACCTTGATGCCGTGACAGGACCTTCCGGCTGGGCCGTGCCTACGGGGATCAACTCCACGACCGGTGTCGCCGGCCTGACGCTCGGCGCGGGGTTCGGCTGGCTGAGCCGCAAGCACGGCATGACCATCGACAGCCTGCTGTCGGCCGAGGTCGTGACCGCCTCGGGCGAGGTACTGACCGCCAGCGCCACCGAGAACCCGGATCTGTTCTGGGCCGTGCGCGGCGGCGGCGGCAACTTCGGCGTCGTCACGAGCTTCCGTTTTCAGGCCCACCGTGTCGGCCCGAATGTCTTGTCTGGACTGATCGTGCACCCCATGTCGGCGGCCCGGGAGGCGCTCGCCTTCTATCGGGACTTCAGTGGCGGTGCGCCGGACGAGCTCACCGTGTGGGCCGTGCTCCGCAAGGCACCGCCGCTGCCGTTCCTGCCCGCCGAGGTCCACGGCAAGCCGGTGGTCATCTTCGCCTTGGCGTATTGCGGAGACCCGGCTGAGGGCGAGCGCGCACTGGCGCCGCTGCAGGCGTTTGGCGCACCGGTCGGGACGCACATCGGCGTCCAGCCGTTTGCCGCGTGGCAGCAGGCCTTCGATCCGCTGCTCACGCCCGGCGCCCGCAACTACTGGAAGTCACACAACTTTACCGAGCTGGCCGATGGCCTCCTCGAGCAGCTCATCGCTACGACCAACTCACTGCCGTCGGACGCGTCGGAGGTTTTCATCGCCCAGCTTGGCGGGGCGCAGGGGCGCATCGCCAGCGACGCCACGGCCTACCCGCACCGCGACACGCGTTATGTGATGAACATCCACACGCGGTGGGACGCGGCCGCCGATGACGATCGGTGTATCGCCTGGGCGCGCAAGCAGTTTGCGGCGACGGCGCCGTTCGCGACCGGCGGTTCCTACAGCAACTTCATGCCGGACGACGGCGACGATCCGGTGGCCGCCGCCTACGGCGCCAATGCCGGACGTCTTGCCGAGATCAAAGCGAAGTTCGATCCGCGCAACCTGTTCCGCATGAACCACAACGTGCGGCCGCGCGGCTGATGGCACGCACGTCGCGCGGCGGTCGTGACAGCCTGGTCCGATCCGAACGCGACGACGGTACCCATACAGTCGGCTCGGTCGCGTCCTCGATGACCCCGACGAACAAGAGCACACCGAAGTCGGCAAGGAGTTGAGGACGCATGCTTCAACACGCGCGGAATCGCTCTCAAGGCAGCGCGAAGATAAACAGGGCCCGGCCGCAGGCGGTCGCGACGTGCTGGCGGCCATCGATCTGGAACGACACCGGGTTGGCCGCGCAGGCGCCGCCGGTCTGAAAATCCCACAAGGCGCGGCCGCTGGCCGCGTCGAGCGCGAAGACGTTGCCTTCGTTCGTGCTGCCGAACACCAGGCCACCGGCCGTAGCCATCACGCCGGCCCAGAGCGGCGACAGCAGCTTGTGCTCCCAGCGCCGCTCGCCGGTCACGACGTCGAGGGCGCGCACCGCGCCGTAGGCCTCGCTCGACGGGTCGAGCACCTCCCCGCCGCCCATGAACGGCGTGCCGGGCACGTACTCGGCCTCGGCCTTGAAGTAGCGCGAGGCCATCTCGCGCACGGGCACGAACAGCAGCCGCCGGCTGGCGTCGTACGAGGGGCTGAACCAGTTGGTGGCGCCCTGCAGGCTCGGCCACACCAGCGTGCCCTGCTCTGACGGCTCGGTATCTGGCAGCACCATCGGCCGCCCGCGGGCGTCGAGCCCGCGCGCCCAGGTCTGCTTGGCGTAGGCCGTGCCTTTCAGGAACTCGCCCGTGGCACGGTCGAGCACGTAGTAGAACCCGTTGCGATTGGCCGTGACGACCAGCCTACGCGACCGCCCGCCGAGCTCGGCGTCCACCAGCACCGGGATCTGATTGGCGTCCCAATCGTGCGTGTCGTGCGGGGTGAACTGAAAGTGCCACTTGAGCGCGCCGGTGCGCGCGTCGAGGGCGATGAGCGACGAGCTGTACAGGTTGTCGCCCGGACGATGATCGCCGTTCCAGTCGGGCGCCGGATTGCCGACGCCCCAGTAGAGGAGGTTCAGCTCGGGATCGTAGCTGCCGCTCAGCCACGTGGGCGCCCCGCCGGTCTTCCAACTGTCACCGCCCCAGCTGTCGTGGCCGGGTTCGCCCGGCCCGGGCACGGTGTAGAAGCGCCACAGCCGTGCTCCGGTCGCGGCGTCGTAGGCGTCGAGGAAGCCACGAATGCCCGCCTCACCGCCGCTGACGCCGATGATGATCTTGCCGTCCACGGCCAGCGGCGCCGATGTGATGCCGTAGGCGAGCGCGTTGTCGGCCACCTGCACGTCCCACCGCACGGCGCCCGAGGCGGCGTCGAGCGCCACCAGGTGCGCGTTGAGCGTGCCCACGTAGACGCGGTCGTTGAGCACCGCCACGCCGCGGTTGACCGGCGCGTAGCCAATCGCCCGCACGGCCTTGGGGATCTGCGGGTCGTAGCGCCACAGCGTACGTCCCGTGCGCAGGTCGAGCGCGGCCACCTGGCTGCGCGACTCGGTGACATACATGACGCCGTCGGCCACGATCGGCGTCATCTCGACCAGACCGGGCTCGACCACCTGGTAGACCCAGGCGGGTCGCAGGCGGGCCACGTTCTCGGGTGTGATCTCAGCCAGCGGCGAGAAGCGATGGCCGTCGTAGGTGCCTGAATAGGTCAGCCACGAGGCCGGCTCGCGTTCGGCAGAAGCGAGCCTCGCGTACGGCACCTGCGCCAGCACGGCCGCATGGGCACATGCCACGGCCAGGCAGGCGGTCAGGGTCACGCGGCTGCGCGGCGTCATCGTCCGCCTCGCAGGGTCATCAAGTAGGCCACGAGATCGTTCATCTGTTCCTTGGTCAGCCGCTCGCCATATGCCGGCATCAGGCTCGTACGTGGTTCGTAGGCGAGCGAACTGAGGTCGGTCTTGCGCAGCGAATGCCACCGACCGGTGCGATCGCGCAACTGGAGGGTGAACGAGTCTTCGTTCACCAGCACGCCCGATACCTCCGCGCCGCGGCGCGGCTGGGCCACGACCACGACGTAGGCCGGGTAGCCGTACGGTTCGTACAACACCGGCCGTTCCGGACGAGCGGCCGACGGCGCCAGCAGCGACTCGCGCAGGTAGGCCGCACCGCGCAACAGCCCGATCTCGGTGAGCTCCGGCCCGAGCACCGCACCCTCGCCGCGCACGATGTGGCAGGTGGCACACCCAGCAGAAGCGTAGACGGCGCGTCCGCGATCGGCGTTACCCGGCGGCGTCTCCTCGGCGCGCCGGCCCAGCGCTCGCACGTAGGCGGTTACTTGCGCCATCTCTGGCTCCGAGAGCATCCAGGCGGCCATCATCGAGGTGCCGGGGATGCCGTTGACGAGGATGTCGAGGATGGCGGTGTCGTCGGCAGCGCGCCGCAGCTTCGGGCGCGTCAGCGGCGGACCCGATCCACCAGTGCCGTCGAAGCCATGGCAGCGCCCGCAGTAGGTGGTGAAGACCTTCGCGCCCGAGGCAAGGTCGGCCGCGGTGGGGTTGGCCAGCGGCGTCGGTTGCTGGCCCTGAGCATCCGCGTTCGAAGGGCTGCACAGCCACAACCCCGCAGCCAGCGTCCACGGAGCAACAGCACGAAGCGCAGAGTGCCAACGCATGGAAGTCCTTTACTGGAAGTCGCGAGGGATGACGTCGTTCCAGGTCTTCTCGCGCACCAGCATACCGTTCTCGAACAAGCGCCGGCGATTGGTGTAAAAGAAGTTCTCGCGGTCGCTCCGAAGCGTGACCTGGCTCTCCCAGCGCAGCGTCCGGCCCGTCAGCACCACCGTGGTTGAGTACTCGCCGTGCACCGAGGCCGACTCGGGGTGATGGTCGTCGGCTTCGTAGGTGATCTTCTCGGTCTCGTGCTGCTCGCCCCACGGATAGCGCGTGCCGCTGTCGTTGGTGGCCACCACGCGCGTGGTGTGGGTCTGCGGATTACGCTCGATTGACGAGATCTCGCCGTAGCCCGACGTCGACCCGGTCTCGATCGACTCGAAGCCGGGCAGCGTCTCTCTCGTCTCCGGCGCTGGCGCGAAGTCGGGCCGTGGCCGTGGGCCCGGCGGCACGATCGGCAGCAGCAGCCGGGTCGCGTCCGCGCCCCCGAGAAACAACAACGTCGTCATCGCGTACGGCGTCGGCCAGATCATCGGCCACTGGGCGTTGCTGATCGACAACCGCATCCGGTGGCCGGCCGGAAAGACCCACGACGTGAAGTGCATTTCGATCTGGAGCGCGACGCGCTGGCCCGGCACGAGCGGCGAGGGATCGCGATCGGAGTCGCGATGCGATCCATTGATCCCGGCACTGGCCACCAGCGTCACCGTGCCATCGGGTGCGACGTCGGAGAGGCGCGCGAACCAGTTGGCCCGCGGCGCATCCGCCGACACATGCAGAATCGCGCGCGGCAATCCCAGGATCTCGGTGTCGCGCTCGAGCGGTGCGGTGTCGTAGACCAGGCTGAAGGCGTCGGTCGGTCGCTGGTCGTGCGCCACGTCGCCGAACCACATCACCGGTCCGCCGGCCTCGATGCCGGTCGTCGGCACGTACTTGAGCAGGTGCACGCCCGGATCCGAGGCCGATCCTGCCAGCGAGTGGTCGGCCCGCGGATAGAAGAGTTGCTCCTTGATACGCGCGATCGGCCACCCGTCCTCGTATCGCCACGCTCCCGGCGCCTCTTCGAGGTACGGGCCCGGCGGATGCCACTGCCGCGCGTAGACGGCAAAGCGCGGCTCGGCCATGATGCCGGTGTCGCGTCCCTTGAGCCACCGATCGAACCAGCGCACGGCCTCGCGCCGCCACTCGATGCCGGGTTTGGGATACGGGCGGTGCGGAAAGGTGTGGTTCCACGCCCCGACGATGGCCTTCACCGGCGCCGACATGTGTTGCAACATTCGCGGCACGCTGTCGCGGTAGCCGTCGTACCACCCGCCGATGACAAAGGTGGGAATCTTGATGGCGTCGTAGCGCGTCTTGAGGGCGGTGCGGTCCCAGAAGGGACCGTCGCGCTGCTGACGCTTGTAAGTCAGCATCCAGGGCGGTTGATCGAAGCGCTCGGCGAAGAACTTGTCGTCGATCCGGTAGTCGGGCGCGCCGGGCATCGAGTTGGCGATGTCCATCTGCCACTCCCAGGAGTCGAGATGCATCATCCCGTCCATGAAGTGCACGTCGTCCTGGTAGAGATCGTCGGTGGCGTCCACGGCGATGATGGCCTTGAGGGCCGGCGGGTTGCGCATCGCCATGTGGATGGCATTGAAGCCGCTCCAGGAGATGCCGAACATCCCGACGTTGCCGTTCGAAAACGGCTGTTTCGACAGCCAGTCGATCACCTGGTCGCCATCGCGCTGCTCGATCTCGCTGTACTCGTAGGGAATGAGCGTGCCTTCGCTGTTGCCGGTGCCGCGGATGTCGACGCGCGCCACGACGTAGCCGCGGCGGACGAAGTGGGCATAGAGGTCGTAGCGGCCGCTGCGTCCGTCGTTCTTGCGATAGGGCAGATACTCGAGCAGCACCGGAAAGGGCCGGTCATCGCCGGCGCCCTTGGGGCGCCACAGATCCACCGCCAGCCGTACGCCGTCGCTCATCGGAATCTGCACCTCCTCGAGCACCACGTCGAAGGTGGGCGGCGAGAGCGGCAGCGCCGACGGCTGTGGCACGGCGCCACCGGCCGCCAGGGCCGCGGCGCCGACCGACATCAAGAGGAGGAGGCGAATCGCCAGCCGTCTCATGCCTGGGCAGTCTCTCACGAGCGACCGCCATCCGTGAGCGCTGGGCAACGCTGTAGAATGTCGCGCTGGGGGTGACCAAGGGCGGGCCGACCGAGGGCGTCATCGCCAGGCAGGAGTGAATGAACCATGCAGGTTCGCTACCTCGAGATCGTGACCAAGGATGTCGACGCGGTGTGTGCCGCCTACGCCGCCGCGCATCGGATTGAGTTCGGCGCGCCGGATGCCCGGCTCGGCAACGCCCGGACGGCCCCGCTGCCGGGAGACGCGCTGGTGGGGGTGCGGGCGCCGATGCACGAGATCGAGGAGCCGGTGGTACGGCCATACTGGCTGGTGGACGATATCGAAGCGTCCGTCGCTGCGGTAGTGAAGGCTGGCGGTGTGGTCGCCCATCCGCCGATGGAGATCCCCGGCCACGGCACGTTCGCCATCTACATCCAGGGCGGCATCCACCACGGCCTCTGGCAGCGGTAGAACGTCTCCATGCTGCGCAGCACATCGCGATGCCTCGAGTGACCCGAGCGGCCCGCAGCGGGGCGCATCCACCCAACCGCCGACTCATGCGGTTCCCCGGTGCGGTCAGGCGCGACCCGGCCATCGGCGGCTGGATGCGGCAGCAGTCAGGCGCATTGGGTGCGATTGCGCAGCGCTGGTTCGAGGTGATGCGCCAGTGCGGAGACGACGTGCGAGAGGTGTTGCACGATGGCCACCCGACCGCGTGCGTCGGGGACGCAGCATTTGCGTATGTCGACGCCTTCACGGCGCACGTCAATGTCGGCTTCTTCCACGGCGCCGAGATGGCCGATCCCGCGCGCCTGATGGAAGGCACGGGCAAGTTCATGCGCCATGTGACACTCAGGCCAGATGGCGACATCGACGCCACGGCGGTGGCCGCCTGCATCGTGGCAGCCTACGCTGACATGAAGCGACGATGTGAAGCCGAGGACGGCTGCCCATGACCCTGCCGATCTCTCCGTTACCCGCCGATGTCCGCGATGCCGTCGCACGAGGCCACACGATCGAGGCCGTCAAGCTGCTGCGCGCGGCCACCGGACTCGGCCTGAAGGAAGCCAAAGACGCCATCGACGCGCACATGCGTGGGAGCACCGCGCGCCTGCCGTCGTCGACGCCGGGAGCTGCGTTGCCGCCGTCGGTTGTGGAGGCGATGAGGCGCGGAGACAAGATCGACGCCATCAGGCTCTTGCGCGAGCAGACGGGCCTTGGCCTGAAGGAGGCAAAGGACGCCGTCGAAGCGGGTCACCAGGTGGCAGGTGCCAGCCTGCGAACGCACTCGCCCGGAACGCACTCGCCCGGCGAGGTCCCAAGGGCCAGAGGTGCACTTGCTTGGGTGGTGGCTCTCCTGGTGATCTCGGGCGTCATCTTCTACTACGCTCTTTGACGGCACGCTATTGCGAGAGTGACCCACATGGCCGACGCACCTCACGTTCATCACGCAATCGACTACATCGAGCTGTCGGTGCTCGACATGCACCAGGCGAGGCGCTTCTATGACAGCGCGTTCGGCTGGCGGTTCAACGACTACGGCCCCACCTATGCCGGTATTCAGAAGGACGGCGGCGAGACCGGAGGCATTCGAGTGGCTTCGTCGGTCTCAGCGGGCGGGCCGCTGGTCATCCTCTACTCCAGGGATCTCGAGGCGACCATCGCCGGCGTGCGTGAGGCGGGCGGACGGATCACGAAAGAGACGTTCGAGTTCCCAGGAGGCCGCCGCTTTCACTTTGCGGACTCGAGCGGGAACGAACTGGCAGTGTGGTCCGAGAAGTGACCGCTTCCGGCCGCGCGCTGGCGCGTCGGTGACAGCGTGGACGCGCTGTGGCAGACTTCGCCCCCTATGAGCCCACGCGCTTCCGGTAGCAATCAGCCGTCGCAGGCCGCCGCCCTTCCCGACCGCCTGCTGTCGCTCGACGTGATGCGCGGCGGCATCATGGTGCTGCTGATGCTCGAGAGCACCAGGCTCTACACGCGCCTGCTGGAACTCGACGGCACGCCGTTCCACGGTCTGGCGCTGCAACTGCACCACCATCCGTGGCACGGGCTCCGCTTCTGGGACCTGATTCAGCCCGGATTCATGTTCATCGCCGGCACCGCGCTGGCGCTGTCGCTGACGCGCCAGGCAGACGCGAGCGTGCCCTGGACCACTTCGCTGCGCAAGGCCCTCAGACGCTCTTGGTGGCTCTTCTTCTGGGGCGTGCTCGACTACGCCGTGCGCCCCGACGGGCTGTCGTTCGAGCTGTGGGACGTGCTGACGCAGCTCTCGTTCACGCTGCTCGTGGCGTTCTTCATCTTCTGGCGGCCGCTGTGGTGGCAGATCGCCTTCAGCCTCGGCCTGCTGGTGCTGACCGAAGCGCTCTACCGCGTGCCGGCCGTCGCCGGGTTCGACCAGCCGTTCGTCGATCAGCACAACATCGGCAACTTCATCGACTGGGTGCTGATGCGCAAGATCAACCCGGAAGGCTGGGTGGCGATCAACTGCCTGCCCACCGCCGCACACACGATCTGGGGCGCCGTGGCCGGCCAACTCCTGCTCTCGCCCACGAGCAGCCGGGAGAAGCTTCGCTGGCTCGTCGTCACCGGACTGGCCGCGCTGGCCGTGGGATACGGCCTGGACTGGACGGTGACGCCGATCATCAAGCGCATCGCCACCAGTTCCTTCGTGCTCGCGTCCGGCGGCTACGTGCTGCTCGGCCTGGCAGCCTGCTACTGGCTGTACGACGTGCGCAAGGTCCGGCCGCTCGTGACCTTCTTCACGGTGGTCGGGATGAACTCGCTCTTCATCTATCTGTTCTTCGAGATCGTCGGCAACCGCTGGTTCACCGACTACGTGACCGCGATCACCAACGGGCTGATGTCGATGGCCGGCGTGCCGCTCGTCCCGATGGGCATCCTCTCGGCGCTGGCGATCTTCACGCTGGAGTGGCGGCTGTGCTACTTCCTGTACCGCAAGCGGATCTTCTTCAAGGTCTGATCCGCCGCGCGACTTACTGGGTCTCGAAGGCGTAGAAGCCCGCCAGCTCCAGATTCACGACCACGTCACGACCACGTCCCTGGGCTGTCGTCCTTGAGATACCAGCGGTGGATGCCGTCCCACGGCGCGGTGACGACGCCGCTCTCTGGCGTGCCGCCGGTCTTGGCGTGAACATCAGGTCGCCCACGCCGTCGACCTGCCGGGTGTGGCCGTGACACTCGGTGCGTATCTTGCCGGGGTCGGCAAGTGTTCCGTAGCTGATGTTGTAGACCAGCTCCTCGCCCTTCTACATCGTCACCTTGTATTCGCGTCCCTCGCCGGCCGGCACCGGCACGTCGACCACGTCGGTGCGCCACTTGGGCTGAATCGAAACCACGCCGTCTCTCAGTGGATACTCGCGCCAGCCGTTGACGGCCTCGGGCACCGCCGGCGCGGCCAACTGCAGCGCTGGAGCAGCGGCATCGCTCGTGGCGGCGTCCTGTTGCGCGCATGCAGCACCTGCGAGAAGTGCGGTCAGAACGACGGCGATGCCTGTGCGTGTCAGGCGGCTCAGTATGGGTCCCGTGGCCCTGATCACGGCGCCGCCCAGAGTTCGTAGCGGTACTCGCTCCACGTCCCGGAGACGACGCGAATCTCGATGTCGAGCGTGGAGCGGCCAGCCACGAGCGAGGCCGGGATCAGGAAATCGCTCTCGGCCCAGCGCTTCGTCGTGTTGGTGGCCGCCGAATACCACGCGCCGGCGTTGGTGCCGTTCACCCACACCTCCGCGTCCTGAATGGCCGACTGGTCGTAGAGCCGGCGCAATCTGAGGCCCCGAGCCGAGTCCGGCACGGCCATCGAGAACTGCGAGGTCCTGGCCACCTCGCGGCCCTCGTCGGTCACGTCCACGGCGTCGTTGACGCCCTCGAACTGCGCCACGAGCCGCGTCACCGGCGAGGCGGGCGTCGCGCGGTAGCGATGCCGTTGCTCGTCGCTCGCCAGTCCGATGTCGAGCGTGTCGACCTGGCGCATCGGCGTGCCCTGTTCGTAGTAGTAGGCCACGCTCGAGTACATGGCCGGTGCCTGGTTGGCCACGCCGTGCTCGGTCGAGACCGTCAGATGCGACAGGTACGGCACGCCGCCGGGGAAAAAGCGATACACGGTGGTGCTGGCGTTCCACTGAAAGTCCACCTGGGTGAGGTCGCGCGTGGCCGGCTGGCCGTGCATCGGCAGCGAATACGGATTCATCAGCCACTCGTTCGACCAGCCGCCAAGATACTCGTCCTCGTGTCCGGTGCCGTGAAAGGCTGGATGCCGGCGATCGTCCACGTAGACGCGCAGGTCGCCTTCCCACCAGCGCTTAATCTCCGGCCGGATCGGCTCGACCGTCATCGTCTGGCCCACATACACGCCACGTCCGGTGGTGTCGAGCAGGCGGTAGTCGTGGCCGGTGGTCGTCGGCCATTCCTTCCGGTAGTGCGCCTTGAAGTAGCCGCTGGCGTCACGCGGGTACTCGATGCCGGTGTCTTTCGCCAACCGCACTTCCCACCACATCGGCGGGGCCGCCCCGGGATTCTCGTTCACGATCTCGATGCGCGCCAGCGACCAGAACGGCATCGGCAGATAGCAGTAGTAGTCGCCCGACGGGCTCATGCCGAGCGGCACCGCCTTGACGGACGCCTCGCCCAGTCCCGACCCGAAGAAGCTGCCGAGCGGCGCCGACACCGACGGCGTGGTCTCGCCGTCCCAGTAGATCCGCAGCAGCAGGTGATTGAGCTGATACGGCGTGAGCGGGCCCAGCGGATTGAATCGCAGCGACGTGATGGCGCCGGTTCCGCTCCACTCGAAGACCGGCGCTGCTACCGGCACCATGTCGCCGTCGGGCATGGCAGGCGCGGGCAATGCAACGGTGCCAGAGAAGACCTCGGCGTTGCCACTGCCCTTCGGATCGCGACCGGCTTGGCGCCACATGCGGGCCACCGCGCTCGTGTCTTCGCGTCCGGTCCAGCTCTCCACCTGCCGGGTCGACGAAAACGAGTGGTAGTAGACGTTGTAGAACCCCACACGACGCTCGGTCGTAATCTTCAGCCGTCGCGCAAACGGCAGCGGCAGGTAGCTGACGTAGCCGCCGGAGCTGGCGAAGCGATCGAAGACGAATGGCGCGGCAAACGGCGGACGCCGGCCGCTGAAGAACTCGTCGGCATCCATGTCGAGCCGCGGCCGAGCTTCGTCGTCGAAGTAGAACTTGAGGCGCCCCCAGCCAAGCGCCGCCCAGCCGTGCTCGCGGCTCGTGAACCATAGCGTGTAGACCGCGCCCGGACCCTTCACGTCGAAGATCACGTGTTCGCCCTTCTGATCCACGTAGAGCGCGGAGTAGCGGCCGGCGAACCCGTCGTCGTTCTTGCCGGTGCGGTCGTAGCTGGAGACGTATTGCGCTTGGGCCTCGTCGACGAGCAAGGGATAGCGCTCGAACTGCGCGATCGTCTCGAGGCCGGGAGCCGGCTGCGCACCAGCCTTGCGCGGCACAGCCATGCTCACGCCAGCGCACACGAGGCCGGTCACGGCGAGGCGCCACCACCGCCCTGTCAGCATGCCTGTGCCTGCGTAGTACTCGTCATGAACGTCCTCCGGACGCCGGAAGGTATCACCCGGCGGCGCCGACGGGCAACGGGTAGACGCCCCGGTCGGGACGAATGAACAGCCACAGCATCGCGCTAACGAGTGCGAATCCGGCGCCGCTGGCCGGCGTTTCGCTTCGACGGTCCCGTCTGCGGGCCCTACCAGCAGGAAAGCGGACTCGTGATGGCCGCCCGAGGCAACAGCGCCCATCCCGACCTGGCGAAGCGGCGGGGGGCGCAGGTGTTCGACAACTGCGCGATCGAGCGCGTGTCGAGCAGCGGCGCCGAGATCGCCGTCGTCACCGCGCAAGGCGAGTTCCGGTGTCAGCGCCAGGTCGTGACGACCGGCGCGTGGTCGAATCAGACCTATCTCTCGGCGCACATCCCCGAGGGAGCGCACATCCAGACCAAGGCGTGTCTGTTTGACCTCACGCCCGATCGCGACGTCGTGGTCGACCGGCTGCGCGAGCATTCGCCGGAGCACAACTTCCTCATCCAGGAGTTCGTGCGGCCGCTACTCGCTGCCCTGCAGTCGCGCGAGCGCTTGTTGGGTCAGGGGGTGTTCATCACCATAGGCCGCCCGAAGCACGGCGTGGCTCTCCTTCAAGAGTTCGTGAGCCTCGCTGGCCTTCCCCAGTGCGCCCAGCGTGAGGCCCAGCTCGGCGGCCGCGGCCGCCGTATGTTCCGTATAGGCTGGGTGCTGCACGACAATCGCCCGCGCCTGGCGGAGAAGCTGCTCGGACTCGTTCAGCCGACCTTGGAGGCGATCGACGGACCCCAGCCCAATGAGTGACGCAACCAGGTCGATGTGGCCTGCGGGGCGCATCTTGCTGATGCTGTCGAATGCTTGGAGCAGCACCGTTCGCCCTTGCTCGAGCCGCCCGGCGGCGACGAGCGTCCGCCCCCACGCCGCCTGGTAGACCGGCTGAATCGGATGGTCGGCCGGCAGCGTGCGCGCCGCCCCCTCGACCGCGGCGGCCGCCTGGCGCTCGGCCTCAGCGTAGTTGCCTCGCTGGAAGAACAGGTCCGACTGCGTTCCATGCACCAGGCTGCGCTCGGGTACTTCAACTGGCAGAGCATTCATGCGCCGGAGCGTGTCGCGAAGAAGTACTTCGGCCTCGTCGATCTGTCCGTTCCGGAGAGCCAGGAAAGCAAGGTTGTGCACAACCACGCTGGCGCCGGCCCGATTGAGGCCGCTGCGATCTGACACCTCGAGGGACTCCCGCAACAGTGCCACGGCCTCGGCGTGCCCGGGCTGTTGATAGTTGAGGGCGACGGCCAGATCGTTGGTGGCAATCAGGTGCAGCTCCGGGTCGGCCAACGACCCGCGGGACCGCACGTAGGCGATCGACTCTCGCAGGAACCCCTCGGCCGCCTTGAAGTCGCCTGTCCGTATACGGTGTTCCCCCAGCAGCATCTGAGTGAAGGCGATGCCGAAAGCGTCCGCCTCACCTTGGTAGAGGGCCAGCGCCCGGTTCAGATGCGGCAGCGCCTGGTCCACGACACCCAGCCCGATATAGGTGCGTCCCAGCGTCCGTCGCAACTCGGCCTCGACCGCCGGCTGGTCGCTCAGCTCCGTCTCGATGAGCATGCTCGCCCCATCCAGCACCTCGCGCACGGTGATCGAGCCGGCATTGCCCGCGTTGGCGTTGAACCAGCTCGGGTTGGCCGACGACAGCATGTCAGTCAGGAACCGGTTGAGCTGTCGTGCCTTGCCGGATTCGGCGCGGGCGATCGAGGCCTGCTGGAACGACACGGCGGTTGCCGCCACGAGCGACACCAGCAACGTCGTTGCCACCGAGACGGCCACCCAGTGCCGGTGCACGAAGCGCGACGCCCGATAGGCCACCGACGGCGTGCGCCCCAGAATGGGTTCCCCGCGCGTCCAGCGATCCAGGTCGTCGGCCAGGTGCTGCACGCTGGCGTAGCGCTCGGCAGTGTGGGCCACGAGCGCCTTGCGCACGATCGTGCCGAGGTCGCCCTTGAGCTGACGCCGCAGTCGCGCCAGCGAGGTGCGTCGCGGGCCTGGCGCGCCCTCGATCACCGCCATGTGCGGTGCGGTGGGTTCCACCCCCGCCAGCGCCCGTTCCACCGCCGCCATCAGCGACGCGCGCGTGGCAAAGGGCGCCACCCCGGTCAGAAGCTCGTAGAGCACCAGGCCCAGGCTGTATTGATCGCTGGCCGTATCCACGGCCTGGCCGGTGAGCTGTTCGGGGCTCGCGTAGGCCGGCGTCAGCGGCGCCGGCGATACGGTCATCAGCCGCTCCGGCTGCAGCAACGTGGCCGTGCCGAAGTCCACGATCTTCACGAGACCCTCCGCCGTGACCAGGATGTTCGCCGGCTTCAGGTCGCGGTGGAGCACGAGGTGCCGATGCGCGAAGGCCACTCCGGCGCAGACCTGGGCAAAGAGGCGCAGGCGGCCGGCGATGTCGAGCCGATGCTCGTCGCAGTACAGATCGATCGGCTGGCCCTCAACGTAATCCATCACCAGATACGGTTCGCCGAGGCCCGTCACGCCGCCATCGAGGAGCCGCGTCAGCGCCGGATGCTCGAGCCCGGCCAGAATCTGGCGCTCCGCCTTGAACCGGGCCACGAGCGACGGGTCCGACAGCCGCAGGTCCATGATCTTGACGGCCACGCGCTGGTTGAACTGCTCATCCGCGCGGTGTGCCGCATAAACCGACGCCATGCCGCCACGGGCAATCAGGGTGTCGATCTCGTAGCTGCCAAGCCGCACGCCGAGGTGCTGGTCTACCGGCGCTCCCACGCCGCGGAGGCTGTCGTTGGCGGCTAGGAGGCGGCCAAGGGCCGTGGCCAGATCCGGGTCGTGTTCGCAGAGCGCCCTTACGCGCACCTCGCGCTCCGGCCCGGCGGCCAGGTCGGATAGGGAGTGAAACAGCTCTTCGAGCCGCTGCCAGCGGGTGACATCCATACCGGACCCCGAATAGTATCCCCAAGCACGATGGCCGACACACCGCCAGGACACCTCACGCAGCTGCTCCACCGCTGGGGCCACGGTGATGCCGCCGCGCTCGAACGCCTGATTCCGGCGGTCTATCCTGAGCTGCGCAGCATGGCCTCCCGCTTCATGGCGGGCGAACGCCCGGGCACCTTGCAGGCCACGGTGCTCGTGCACGATCTGTACTTGCGGCTCCTGCAGCAGGAGAAGGCCAACTTCGTGAACCGGCGGGCCTTCTTCGGCTTTGCCGCCGGCGTGATGCGGCATCTCTTAGTCGATCACGCCCGTGCTCGCCATGCCGAGAAACGGGGCGCGCACCGCGTGCGGGTACCACTCAGCGACGACATGGCGGTACTCGACGTGAATCACGACGACCTCCTGGATCTCGACCGGGCGCTCGACGAGCTGGCCGAGATCGATCCACGAAAGGCGGAGCTGATACAGCTCTGCACCTTCCTTGGATGCGGGCGCGCAGAGGCGGCCGAGCTGCTCGGCATCTCACTGGCGACCGCCAAGCGCGACTTCAGCATGGCGCAGGCGTGGCTGGTGCAACGCCTCAGCCCGTAGGTGATTGCTGAACGACGGGCGGCGCCCCGTACCGAACTGCGACGTTGGTGCGGCATCGCTGGCTGTCAGCCGCCGTTGCGGCTCCCAGGTGCTGCCGTTCTTGACGAACACGTAGGCGGCACCGCGCTGCGAATCCTCGACCGAAGCGCCAACGACCGCTGTCGAGCCATCGACATCGCTGGCCCTGCCGAACGAGGTGCCGGGTGTGGGCGCGACCAACTGCTGCTGGAACGTCACGACCTGTGCGCCGGCCGGGGCCGATGGCAGGCTCGCGACCAGCGCGAACACCGACGTGAGGAGGAGCGTCTGAATCTGTCTCATCAGGGAGCTGTCCTTTCCAACGTGCTTGTCCGTGTAAGCGAAGAGGAGCGGCAACCGGGCTCACGGCCGCCAAGACGCCGCGCAGCGCCTGGTCGGCGACCGACCGGCATGCCGGGCCCTCGGGCCGTGCTAGAGTGCGCGCGATGCAGTCACAGCCAGAAGCCTTCGACGCCATCGTGGTGGGCTCCGGCATCTCTGGCGGCTGGGCCGCCAAGGAGCTGACCGAGCGCGGCCTGCGCGTGCTGCTGCTCGAGCGCGGCAAGAACGTCGAACACGTCAAGGACTACACCGTCGCTCGCAAGGCGCCGTGGGAGTTCCCCCACCGCGGCAGCCGGACGCGTGAGCTGGTCGACGCCTATCCGGTGCTCAAGCGCGACTACCCCCTGAGCGAGAGGCAGCCCGACTGGTGGACCGACGAGCGTGAGTCGCCGTACACCGAGATCAAGCGCTTCGACTGGTACCGCGGCTACCAGGTGGGCGGCCGCTCGCTCACCTGGGGCCGGCAGAGCTACCGCCACAGCGACATCGACTTCGAGGCCAACGCCCGCGAGGGCATCGCGGTGGACTGGCCGATCCGCTACGCCGACATCGCGCCGTGGTACGACCACGCCGAACGTCACGCGGGTATCTCGGGATCGGTCGAGCGGATACCGCAGCTGCCCGATGGCCAGTTCCAGCCGGCCATGCCGCTCAACGTGGCGGAAGCGGCGATCGCCGGCCGGCTGTCGCGGCAGTTCGAGGGCACACGGCGGATCATCCCAGGACGCACGGCCAACCTGACGCAGCCGCTCGGCACCCGTGGTCGCTGTCAGCATCGCAACGCCTGCCGCTCGGGGTGTCCCTACGGCGCCTACTTCAGCACGCAGTCGTCGACCCTGCCGGCGGCGATGGCCACCGGCCGCCTCACGCTCAGGATTCACGCCATCGTGACCGACGTCGTCTACGACAAGGATCGCAAGCGCGCCACCGGCGTGCGCGTGATCGACGCCGCCACGCGCCAGACCACCGTCTACTCGGCGAAGGTCGTGTTCCTGTGCGCCTCCACCATCAACTCCACGTGGATCCTGATGCGCTCGGCACGCGAGGTGTGGCCCGGCGGACTCGGCAGCAGCTGCGGCGAGCTCGGTCACAACCTGATGGATCACCACTTCCGCTGCGGCGCCAACGGCGTCGTCCACGAATTCGAAGACCGCAGCGTCTACGGCAGTCGCCCGACGGGCTTCTACATCCCGCGCTACCGCAACCTCGGCAGCGACAAGCGGCCCTACCTGCGCGGCTTCGGCTATCAGGGCAGCGCGAACCGCCAGGGGTGGGAGCGCGCGGTAGCCGAACTCGGTGTCGGCGGCGACTTCAAGGACGCCATGGCCAGGCCGGGCCCGTGGCGCATGGGCGCAACCGCGTTTGGCGAGATGCTGCCCAGCCACGCCAACCGCATCACCATCGACGAGTCGCGCACCGACGCCTGGGGTCAGCCCGTCGTGGCGATCGACTGCCAGACCGGCGAGAACGAACACCTGATGCGCCGCGACATGATGAACGACATGGCCGAGATGCTCGAGGCCGCTGGTGTCAGCGACGTGCGGATCTACGACAACCAGTACTACCCGGGAATGGGTATCCACGAGATGGGCACCGCGCGCATGGGCCGCGACCCGAAGACCTCGGTGCTCAACGGGCACAACCAGGTGTGGGACTGCCCGAACGTGTTCGTGACCGACGGTTCGTGCCTGACGTCGGGCGCGTGCGTGAATCCGTCGCTCACCTACATGGCCCTCACCGCGCGCGCTTCGGCGTTTGCGGTCGAGGAGTTGAAGCGCAGCAATCTCTAGGAACTCGCACCATGAGCCACAGGGCCAACACCACGCGACCGCTCGACGACGGGCCCCACGCCGGCATGACGCGCCGCGACGCGCTGCAGCGGGTGGCGATGCTGATGGGCGGCGCCGCGCTCATCGGCGGCACGCGCCTCGAGGCGTATGCCTTGGCAGACGGAGCGCTCGAGCGGGCGATGACGCAGGGCATCGGCACCTTCACGCCCGCGGACATCGCGCTGCTCGACGAGATCGCCGACACCATCCTGCCGACCACGTCGACGCCCGGCGCCAAGGCCGCCACGACCGGCGCCTTCATGGCGCTCATGGTCACCGACGTCTACACCGATGCCAACCAGCAGGTGTTTCGCGACGGCCTGCTCGCTCTCGACGCCGCCTGCCGCGCCCGTAGCGGCCGCGGTTTCATGGAGGCGACGCCAGCCGAGCGCCTGGCGCTGCTCGAGGTGCTGGATCGCGAGCAGAAGACGGCGATGGCCGAACGGGTCACCATCCGCACGCGCTACCCGCCGCCGGCGCCGCTCGACGACGAGGTGCCGGCGCACTACTTCCGCATGATGAAGGAGCTGGCGCTGCTCGGTTACTTCACCTCCGAGATCGGCTACACGCAGGCCATGCGGTACATCGAGTCCCCGGGGCGCTTCGATCCGGACGTGCCGCTCGCGCCGGGCGACCGATCGTGGGCGCCGCACGCCTAGTGTCGAATGAGAGCGAGGCTGCACGCATGATGACCCGACGTCAGTTCTCCCGCGCCGCCGCGGCCGGCCTGGTCGTGCCCGCCCTCACCGCACGGTGGTCCAGTGGCGCGCCCGTGGGCGGCGTACGTCTGGGCGTGCAGACCTACAGCTTCCGTGACATTGCCAAGGCCGGAGCGGCCAACGGGGTGGACGTCATCCTCGCCGCCATGAAGACGTGCGGCGTCGACGAGTGCGAGCTGTGGTCGCCGCAGATCCAACGGCCGGCGCCTGGCCCGGGCTACTACGAAGACATCCGCCGCCGCTTCACCGCCGCCGGGATGTCCATCTACGCCTACAACTACAGTTTCGCCGCCAAGTTCACCGACGACGAGATCGACCACGGGTTTACCGCCGCCAAGGCCCTGGGTGCGGAGGTGATCACGGCCTCGACCACGCTGGCGGTCGCCAGGCGGCTCGTGCCGTTCGTCGAGAAGCATCGCCTCCCGGTGGCGATGCACAACCACTCGAACCTCACCGACCCGAACGAGTTCGCCACGCCGCAGAGCTTCATGACGGCGCTCGAGATGTCGCCCTGGTTTCGCATCAATCTCGACATCGGTCACTTCACGGCGGCGGATTTCGATGCCCTCCCGTTCCTCGAAGGGCATCACGATCGCATCACCAACCTGCACCTGAAGGACCGGCGGAAACGCCAGGGCGACAACGTGCCGTGGGGCACGGGCGACACGCCGATCCGCGAGGTGCTGCTGTGGCTCAAGCGCACGAAGTCGCCCGTGCGCGCCTACGTCGAATACGAGTACGCCGGCACCAGGGGCACGCTGGCCGAGGTCACGGCCTGCGTCGACTTCGCCAGGCAGGTGCTGACGGCGTGAGCGCGCGGGCCGGCGTCGGCTGGCGAGGCGCGGTTCAGACGTCGCAGAGCACGACCGCTTCGCGCAGCGAGGTCAGCGGATCGCGCACCGGCACGAACTCGTGCGCCAGGTAGCCCGTGAAGCCGGTGTCGACGATGGTCCGGCAGATCGGGGCCCACTGCAGCTCCTGCGTGTCGTCCAGTTCGTGTCGGCCCGGCACGCCGCCCGTGTGGTAGTGCGCGATGTGCGTGTGATGCTGCCGGATGGTCCGGATGACATCGCCTTCCATGATCTGCATGTGGTAGATGTCGTAGAGCAGCTTCACGCGCGGTGAGTTCACCGCGCCCACCACCTCGACGCCAAACGGCGTCCGGTCGCCCTGGTAGTCCGCGTGGTCGACCTTGCTGTTCAGGAGCTCGACGCAGATCGTTACGCCGTGGGCTTCGGCGGGGCCCTTAAGACGATTCAGCGCGGTCACGCACTGCGTGATGGCCTCCTTGTCGCTTCTGCCCTGGCGGTTGCCGAAGAAGGTGATGAGGTTGGGCACGCCCAGGGCCGCGGCCTTGGGCAGGGCGGCCGTGAGACCCTCGACGATGCGGTCGTGATTGGCGGGGTTGTTCAACCCGTCGCGGATCGAGCCGCCGCCGCCGTAGCCCATCGAGCACACGAGCCCGTGGTCGCGCGCCACCGGCCAGTCGGCCGGCTCGAGCAGATCGATGGCCGGCACGCCGAGCGCCGCGATGGCGCGGCAGAGATCGGGCAGCGGCATCTTCTGGTAGCACCAGCGGCTCACCGATTGGCGCAGCCGCCCGCGCGTGACGGCACGCGCCGGCGTCTGCCCGGAAGCTGAACCCGCGGCCACCGGCCCGACGAGCGTCGCGGCAAGAAGGCCACCCACCCGCTGCAGCGCGCCCCGCCGGCTGATCGCGTGTGTGCCCATGGTCATGCCCTCATGGTGTCAGCTGACGCGGCCGGAACGGCTCGCGGATGGAACGCCACGAGCAGCAGCACCATCGCCGCCACTCCGAGCCACGCCGGCACCAAGAACAGGCGCTGGAAGTCGACCTCGCCGGCGGCGGTGCGGAAGCGGTCGCCCAGACCGCCCCAAAGCAGGCTGCCGGCAAACGGACCGACGCCGAGGATGAGCAGGTTGAAGAGCCCCTGTGCGCTCGTGCGCGCGTCCTTCGGAAACTGCTCGTCTACGTAGATGTAGACGGCGGCGAAATAGAACGCGTAGCACATGCCGTGCACGAGGTTCACCGCCACCATCAGCCACAGGGGGTCGCCGATCGCGTAGATGAAGAAGCGGGCGGCATGGGCCGCAATGCCGAGCGCCAACGTCGCGCGCCATCCGAAGCGAGCCAGTACGGCGCCAAGGGTCCCCATCGTGACGATCTCGGCCACCTGGCCGATGCTCATGGCCGCCATGATCCAGTTGGCCGGCAGCCCCGCCCGCTCCAGAAACGGACTCGTCCACTGGAAGTAGCACTGGTGCACCAGCGCGTCGAGCAGCGTGACCACGAACAGCACGGCCAGCGACGGCACGGCCAGCAGCTTGATCGCCGTGAGCGGCGCGTTGCCCTCGACGCCGGGGCTCGGAGGCGTCCGCGGCAGCAGGAACGCAAACGCCGCCAGTGCATACGACGCGACGCCCGCCACGATGAAGATGCTCCCCAGGGCCGTGTGCAGGCTGTCGCCGGTCTTGCCGGCCAGCAGGAAGACGAACGGCCAGCTGGCGGCGATCCAGCCGATCGTGCCCCACATGCGCATCGGTCCGAAGTCCTTGCGCGCATCGGCCACGTTGTGGAACACGACCGCGTTCGTGAGGGCCACCGTGGGGATGAAGGCGAGCTGGTGGACCAGCATCACGAGCAGGAACGGCCAGAACGTGCGCTGCCAGGCGAGCGCGAACATCGCCGTGCCGCCGATGACCTGGCAGATTGCCAGCATCCGTTCGGTCGAGAGGAGCCGATCGGCCACCTGGCCGCCCGCAAAGAGACCCACCACACACGCCACGGCCGGCGTTGCGAACACCCATCCGATCTCGGCGCCCGAGAAGTGCAACACGTCGGTGAGATAGAGCGCCAGCAGCGGCAGCCACGAGCCCCAGATGACGTACTCCAGGAACATCATCACGGCCAGCCGCGAGCGGGTACGCCTCGTCGTGTCCATGGAGCGGCGATGATAGCGGATTGCACTATAGTGGCGTCACTTTCTCTGCGCGGGAGGCGATTAACGAATGGCCAGGCGTCTTGGTGTCGGGTTCATCGGCAGCGGCTTCATGACGACGTTCCACATCCGCTCCTGGCAGGCGGTGAGGGACGGGGACGTGCGCGGCGTGTGGAGTCCGACGCCCGCCAACGCCGAACAGGCCGCGGCGCTGGCCCGCGAGCTGGGCGTCGGTGAGGCCAAGGCGTTTCCCACCCTCGAGGCGATGGTCGAAGACCCGTCGATCGACTGCATCTGGATCTGCGGCCCGAACTACGCCCGCATCGACAACATGGAGCGTATCGTCGCCACGCTCGGACGAGGGGCGCGCCTGGTGGCCGTGGCGTGTGAGAAGCCGCTCGGCCGCAACGCCGCCGAAGCGGCGCGGATGGTCGAACTGGTCGAGCAGAGCGGCCTGCTGCACGGCTATCTCGAGAATCAGCTCTTCGCGCCGGCGGTCGAGCGCGGCAAGGCCATCGTCTGGGCCCGCGGCGCCGCCGTGGCCGGACGTCCCTACCTGGCGCGTGCCGCCGAAGAGCACGGCGGTCCGCACACGCCGTGGTTCTGGCAGGGCGACCTGCAGGGCGGCGGCGTGCTGAACGACATGATGTGCCACAGCCTGGAGGTGGGCCGCTTCCTCCTGACCGCGCCCGGCGCTCCGCGCGACAGCATCCGTGTCACCGAGGTCTCGGCGCAGATCGCCACGCTGAAGTGGGGCCGTCCCGAATACGCCAGCCTGCTGCAGGGCATGATGACCAAGCAGGTCGACTACACGCGTCACCCGAGCGAGGACTTCGCGCGCGCGATGGTGCGCTACGAAGACGAGCAGGGTCAGCCCCTGGTGGTCGAAGCCACGACGTCGTGGAGTTACGTGGGCGCCGGCCTGCGCCTGACGATGGAACTGATGGGCCCCGAGTACTCGATGTCGAGCAGCACGCTCGACACCGGCACCAAGGTCTTCCTGTCGCGCCGTCTGGAGGGCATGGTCGGTGAAGACCTGCTCGAAAAGCAAAACGCCGAGCAGGGGTTGATGCCGCTCATTGGCAACGAGAGCGCCGAGTACGGCTACGAGGGCGAGAACCGCGCCTTCGTCACCGCTTTCTCGCGCGGTATCCAGCCCGAGTTGAACTTCCATGCCGGCCGCGACGTGACCGACCTGCTGATGGCCTGCTACATGAGCGCGGAAGAGGGTCGCGTCATTCCGTGGAAGCCCGAGGGCCTGCTGCGCTACGTGCCGCCGGTGGCGCGCGGCGGAACGGCGCGGGGCGAGTAGTGCGACCGGCGCGATCGGTGAGAGGAAGCATCCGATGTCTTGGAACCAATCAGCGCAAGCGACAACCAGAACGAGGGCCACGCTCAGGTGGGCGCCCCGGCTGGCACTCGCTCTTGCCTGCGGCGCGATCGGCGCCTGCGCGAAGGCACCGATCACGTTGACTTCGATGGAACGGGCTTCGGATTGGCGCCTGCTCTTCGATGGCACGACGCTGGCCGGCTGGCGCGGCTTCCGGACCACCGAACCACCCAGTGGATGGACGGCCGTCGAGGGCGCGCTCGTGCGCACCGGCGCGGGCGGCGATCTCATGACCGTCGACCAGTTCGACGACTTCGAACTGCAGCTCGAGTGGAAGCTCACCCCCGGGGGCAACAGCGGCATCATGTTCCGCGTCACGGCGGACGGCGCCCAGACCTACGAGACGGGCCCCGAGATGCAGGTGCTCGACAACGCCGGCCACGCCGACGGCAAGGCCCCGGAGACCTCCGCCGGATCGAACTACGCGCTGCACGCGCCGGCCCGTGACGTGACGAAGCCGGTTGGCGAGTGGAACGCCGTGCGCCTGGTGGTGAAGGGCGCGTACGTAGAGCACTGGATGAACGGCGTGAAGCTGCTCGAGTACGAGCTGTGGAGCCCCGACTGGGAGGCCCGCGTCGCGGCGAGCAAGTTCGACGCTTGGAAGGGCTACGGCCGCGCCACCCGCGGCCACATCGCACTGCAGGACCACGGCGATCCCGTGTCGTATCGCAACATCAGGATCAGGCCGCTCTAAGCGCCCGCCTGGCTAGCGCGCGGGTTTCGCCGCCGCGCCCGTGCCGTCGACGCCGAGCTGCTTGAGCGCCTCGTCGGGACAGCCCGTCCATTCGGCCACCGCGCGGTTGCCCATGAACTGCAGGTCGGCCATGCCGGCCTTGGTCGTCCAGAAACCCGAGGCCGTCAGGTCGCGGAAGCTGAAGAAGAACGTGCGGCCCGGGGCAAAGTCGGGCACCGGCGGCGGCGTGCCCGGGGCGGGCTCTGGCACCGGCCACGAGATGTCGTCGAGCACGGCCGTGCGCTCCGCCTCCGCGCAGCCCACGAACGTCTTGTCGAAGCGGCGCTGACACTCGAGGTCGAGCCACGCCAGGCCGCCGCGCATCGCCGTCTGGCGCCGCGATTCGAGCGGCAGCACCGGTTCGTCGAGCATCAGCGCATCGATGAAGGCCGGCACGCCGACGTCGGTGGCGCTGCCGGAGCGGTCGTCGCGCGGAATGATGAGATCGGCCAGCACGCCCACCGTCTCCCACTCGTGCGCACTGAAGAACTTCGGCACGTAGCGGGCGCCGGTGGCTGCCTGGGCCGCCTGCCGCACCTCGTGCGCGTTCGCCACCTCGACGCTGGTCCACGTGAAGCCGGCGGCCAGAGGCGCGGCCGACAGCAGGCGCAGCATCTCGCGGCGGTTGACCTCCGGCATCAGATCGCCCCCGCCTTACGCTGGTCGGCGATGTGTTCGCTCGTGCGCATGGCCAGCGCGAGGATCGTCCAGGTGACGTTCTTGTCGGCGTTGGTCACGAACGGGCCGCCATCGGCCACGAACAGATTCTTGACGTCGTGCGCCTGGCAGTGGCTGTTCAGGACCGACGTCGAGGGCGAGTGGCCCATGCGCGTGACACCCACCTCGTGGATGATGCGGCCGCCGGGCGCGATGCCGTAGCCCTGGTCGGGACCGGGCATCGGCGACAGCGGCGTGCCACCCATCTGCTCGATGAGCCCGCGGAAGGTCTGCTGCATGTGCAACGCCTGCTTCCACTCGTAGTCGGTCCAGCGGAAGTGGAAGCGCAGTACGGGAATGCCCCAGCGATCGACCACCACCGGGTCGATCTCGCAGTAGCTGTGCTCGTTGGGCACCATCTCGCCGCGCCCCGAGAAGTACACGGCCGAGCCGTAGAGCCGGCGGTAGTCGTTCTTCAGCCGGCGCCCATAACCGCCGGGCGCGATCGCCTGGCCGTTGGTGCCGGTGCCCGTGTACTTGTGGATGCCGCCGAGGAATCCGGCGCTCGGCATGTCGAGGCCGCCGCCGATCTCGATGTGGTAGCCGCGTGGGAAGTCGAGCGTGCGGTTGTCGAGCCACCACGGCATGTAGAGGTGCGCGCCGCCCACGCCGTCTTCGTTGTGCGGCACGCGGTCCATCAGCTTCGGGATGAATCCCGACACGCCGACGCCGGTCGTATCGGTGAGGTAGCGTCCCACCGTGCCGCTCGAGTTGGCGAGGCCGTGCGGAAAGCGCGACGAGCGCGAGTTGAGGAGCAACCGCGCCGATTCGCAGGCGCTGGCCGCGAGCACGACGATGCGGGCCCGCACGTGGTTCTCACGGCCGGTCGACGTATCGATGTAGGTGACGCCGGTGGCAAGACCGTTGGTGTCGGTCGTCACCTCGCGCGCCATCGCGCTCGTGACGAGCGTCAGACGGCCAGTGGCCTGGGCCGGCGGCAGCAGCACCGACGGCGATGAGAAGTTGGCGTGGACGGCGCAGCCGCGGCCGCACTGGCCGCAGTAGTGACACGCCTTGCGGCCGTTGTGCGGCTGCGTGAGGATCGACAGCCGCGACGGGATGCAGGTGATCTTCAGTGCGTCGGCGGCCTGCTTGATGAGCAGCTCGTAGCAGCGCGGCCGCGGTGGCGGCAGGAAGTGGCCATCGGGCTCGTTGGGCAGGCCCTCCACCGAGCCGAAGATGCCAATCAGGTCGTCGACCCTGTCGTAGTACGGCTTCAGGTCGTCGTAGCTGATCGGCCAGTCGTCGCCCAAGCCGTCGAGGCTGCGGCGCCGGAAATCATCGGGGCCGAAGCGCAACGAGATGCGGCCCCAGTGGTTGGTGCGGCCGCCGAGCATGCGCGTGCGAAACCAGTCGAACGTGGTGCCGGGGCCCTGCGTGTAAGGCTCGCCGTCGAGCGTCCAGCCGCCGAGGCCAGCGTCGAACTCGCCGAACTGCCGCGCCGGCGTGGCCGCACCGCGATGTGGGCTGTCGTACGACCAGGCGAACATCTTCGAGTCGCGCACCGGGTCCCACATCACCCCGGCCTCGAGCATCACGACGTCGGCGCCCGCTTCGGTGAGCACCTTGGCGGCCATGCCGCCGCCGGCGCCCGACCCGACGATGCAGACATCGAACTGGCGGCGGCTGCGGATGACCTGCACGCGCGCACTCTAGCCCTGTCGTGCGGGCGCGTCAATCGCAGGCACGGCGCCGAGGCGGCGGTCCCATGCTGCCAGGCAGTGCTTGGTGCGACGCTGCGGCTGCGCCTCGATATGCCCGGCGGCATGGTGGCCCACTGCGGGCTCGCGTTCGGCGACGCATGGGCGAGGGCTGACCTCCCGCTCGGAACGGCCGTGTAGTAGCATCCGCCCTATGAACATCGGCCGGCACGTGCTCGCCACAACGGTCGCGGGCCTGACAGTGGCCGCGTCGCTTGCCGGCGCGCAGCCGGTGAAGACGCCGGTCGAGGGCGTGACCAACTTCACGCAGGTGGATGTGACGATGGCCTGCGCCGGCGCCACCACGCCGTCGGCCGTCGCGGGACTCAAGGCGATGGGTTTCAAGACCGTCGTCAATCTCCGCATGGCGAGCGAGGAGGGTGCCGATCTCGAGGCCGAAAGGGCGGCGGCGGCCGCGGCCGGCCTGCGCTACGTGCATTTGCCTTTCAACACACCCGCGTCGCCCGCCGACGACGTCGAGCCGACCGTACGGGAATTCCTGCGTGTCACGAGCGATGCCGCCAATCAGCCCATCTTCGTGCACTGCGCCGGGGGCGGCCGCGCTGCGGCGATGTGGATGATCAAACGCGTCGTCGTCGACGGCTGGGACGGACCGCGCGCGTGGACTGAAGCCCTGCAGTCGTACGACGAGCCGACCTCGCCAGCACTCAACTGGGCCAAGGCCTACGCGGCCGCACGCAGGAAGTAGGCACGCGGGCCGCGTCGTCGGTGACGCCGCGGTAAGGGCTCAGTGCACGGAGTGGGTGCGCGGCAGGATCCTCATCCGCCAGTCGTCACGCAAGATCGCCCAGAGCACCTGGTCGAGCCGCTCGCCGTGACGCACGAAGGATTGGCGCAGGGTGGCTTCGCGCACGGCGCCGAGCTTCAAGAGCGCGCCGTTCCCGCGGCCGTTCTTGACGGCCGCGCGCGCCTCCAAGCGGTGCAGGCCCATGTGCGCAAAGGCGAAGTCGACGACTCGCTGAGCGCTGTCGATGAACAAGCCCGTGCCCCAGTAGGCCGACCCGAGGATGAAGCCCCATTCGGCCGTGCCGGCCTGGGCCTCGAGGAGGCGGATCTGCAGCAGGCCCACGGCCAGGGTCGCGCCCTCGGGCACCACCGCAAAGCACGCATAGCGGCCTGCCGCGCGCTCCGCATGGGTCCACGCGATGAACCGCTCGAACGCCGGAACGCTCGACGGCGGCGGCGACACGAACCGGCTCACCTCTTCGGTCGTCAGGTGCGCCACGAGCGACCCCGCGTCGGCGGCCGTCAGCTCGCGCAAGGTGCAGCCGGCGCCGCGGAGCACCGGCAGCCCCTCACGCCAGTCGGCGAGGATGTCCGCACTCGGGAGGGTGACGCTGGAGCAGGCGTGCTCGCGCGCGTCACGGCTCGTAGTGGGGTGGTAGGGCATCATCTCCATGACGATTCACCTCGCAGCCAGTGCTGTCGACGTGTCATGGCTGCCCCCCGAGGATTTCGCCCCACACGATGTTGTTCCCCCACACGATGTTCGCGCCCCAGACGATGTTTTCACCCCAGACGATGTTCTCGCCCCAGACGATGTTGTTCCCCCAGACGATGTTGTTGCCCCAGACGATGTTCTGGCCCCAGACGATGTTGCTGCCCCAGACGATGTTCTGGCCCCACACGATGTTCTCGCCCCAGACGACGTTGTTCGCCCAGGCTGCGCGGTTCGTGTAAACGGCTTCGCCCCAGACGATGTTCTCGCCCCAGACGATGTTTTCGCCCCACACGATGTTCTGCCCGTCCACGGTCGTCGACGGCGTCACGCCCGACACCAGCCACGAACTGCCGACTGGCACGGTGGGGTTGAGGACGGCGGCCAAACTCATCGCGCCCATCGGGTTCAGTGCCCCGGCGCCCTGGGCGAGCCCGTGGTACGGCGCCGACTGGTCGTCGCGCATCGGGAAAGCCGTGTGCTGCAGGAGCGCCTTCACCGCGTTGGGCGGCAGCACCGCGCCGAAGGTGCTCTTCGATTGCTCGAGCACCAGCGCCACGGTGCCGGCCACCACGGCCGACGCCATGCTCGTGCCACTCAGGCGCAGGTAGGGACGCCCGCCCACGGTGGTGCGGGCCGACGGGTACAGCGTGTAGAGCGTTTGTGTGATGTTGGCCGGTCCGAGCAGGCGGTGGCCAGGCGCAATGACGTCGGGCTTGGCGAAGCCGTCGAACCACGTGGGCCCTCGCGAGCTGTATTCGGCCATGCGGTCGTCCGAGCGCCCTGTCGTGTCCTGGGTGCGCAGGGCCCCGACGGTGATGGCGGAGGGGGCGTTGCCGGGCGAGCTGATGCCCGCGTAGCCGACCTGGCCGGTCACCGGGTTGGTACCGTAGTTGCCCGCCGACGTCACCACCACGATGCCGGCGCGCACCGCCGCCTCGACCGCCTGCACGAGCGGATCGGTGGCCGCCGGCTCGTAGATCGGATGGCCCAGCGAAAGGTTGATGACGCCGATGCCGTAGGCCACCCGATTGGCCACGGCCCACTGCACGGCGTTGATGACGCTGCTGGTCGAGCCGGCGCCGAGCGAGTTCAACACCCGCAGGCTCACGTAGCTCACATTCGGGGCCACGCCCTTGTAGTCGGCTTGGCTACTGCCCATCAACCCGGCTACGTGCGTGCCGTGTCCGTGGGGGTCGAGTGGCAAGATGTGCGCCGGATTGGTGCTGCCCGTCGTGAAGTCGCGGGTGGTCTTGATGCGCGACGCGCTGCCGCCATCGAGCAACACACCCGAGTCGATCACCGCAATGGTTACTCCGGTGCCCGTGCGTGTCGTCATCGCAGCGGAACCGATCGGCGCATCCAGCGCCAGCGTGGTCCGCAAGCTGTAGGGCGCCAGCGTCGCCGTGACGGCGCTGCTGAACTCCGAGGTGTCGGTAAAGGTCGCAAAGCCACTGGTCGTCTTGGTGGCCGTGGCCGTCACGAACTGTCCGAACGCCACCGGTGCGGCGAGCGTGGTGGTGAAGCTGGCGTTGCCGCTGCTGTTGGTCGTGACGTTGGCGGCGCCCAGGAAGGTCTGTCCGTCGCTGTGGCCGGAGCTTCCGAGCGCGGTGCTCGCGAAGAGCTCGACGCGGAAGTAGCTGTTCGCCGTGCTGTTGAGCGAGCCCGTCACTTCCACCAGGTTGCCGGTGGTCACGGCCTTGGTCACGACCGGCTTGTTCTGCAGGTTGTTGCCGCCGGAATCCGGATCCAAGGTGTCGTTGCTCGTCGGGCCCCAGCCGTCGAGGTCCACGCCCATGCCGCCGTTGCCGCTCGACGAGTTGCCGAGGACGGCGTTGCCCGTGCCGCCCACGACGGCCACGCCGGCGAGGCCACTTCCAACAATCGTGTTGCCGGCGCCGGGAGCCGTGCCGCCGACCAGACCGTTCGACGACTGGTCGAAGAACACCCCTTCCCAAGCGTTGCCGAGCGAGGCCGTACGCCCCGCGTTCATGCCGATGTTGTTGCCCTGGATGATGGCGCCGGTAGTGAAGTTGCCCACGTAGACGCCGTGCCCGAGGTTTCCAGAGAGCACATTGCCCGCACCTGGTGCCGTGCCGCCGACGACGTTTCCAGGACCGGCGCCCCAGTACGACGCGCCGCCGCTCTTGTTTGGCAGCGCCGAGCTGCCGGTGCTGGATACGCCGAAGTAGTTGCCGCGCGCCACGTTGTTAACGACCCCCGGGGCGGCGAACTCGAGGCCGTAGTGGTTGTTGCCGGAGAAGACGTTGCGCTCGGCGGGCGTCGTGCCACCGATGACATTGTTCGTCGAGTCGCCCCACAGCACCATGCCCGACTGGGCGTAGTTGGTGACGGTGCCGTTGACGTCGTTCACGCCCTGGACGTCGGTGCCGACGTAGTTGCCGACGACGGTGCTGTTGCTGACGCGATCGAACACCAGTCCACGCTGCGCATTGCCCGACAGCACATTGCGCTGGTTGGCGCCCGTGCCGCCCACGACATGTCCGGTGCCGCGGCCCAGATACACCCCGTTTTCATTGTTCGGCGAGGCTGACAACCCGTTGCTGCTCAGGCCGACCCAGTTGCCCTGGACGGTCAGGTTGTTGACCTGCCACGACTCGATGCCGCGGCCATCGAAACGGTTGATCACGAACCCGCGCACCGTGCTGCCGTCGGAGCCCGACCAGAACGCGAGCCCCTCGGCGCTGGCCCCGGCATTCGTGCCGTTCAACTGAATGAGCGGCGTGCTCGTGAATCCCGGCTGACTCCAGCCGTCGAGGAGGACGGGGCTCCAGATGCCAGGAAGGGGGGACGTTGGCGAGATCGTGCGGACGCCGCTGCCCGAGATGTTGAAAACAATCGCGTCGTACCCGGGTCGGGCGTTGGCATCGAGAATCGCCTGGCGGAGCGTGCCGGCGCCGGAGTTGGCGGTGCTCGTGACGGTGAAGGTCGCGCCCGGCGTAGGCATCGACTGCATCGCCGTGACCTTCGCGTCCACCGAGACCGACGCCACGTCGTCCTGGTCGGCGAGCTCGCGTAGCAAGCCACGCGGCATCTCGGCCGCCATGGCCTCGATGACGCCGAAGTCGCGATCGATCCTGACGCCGAGCGCGCGCAGCTGCTGCAGCTTACGGGCCTTGGCGCCGGGCTTGAACGTCACGATGACGCGCTCACGCATGGTCGGGTCGCCCTTGTCCAGGCGCTCCGACAAGACGCGGTCGACATGCGCGCCACGGCGCTGGGGTCCGCGGTTCTTGCCGTGGCTCTGCGCTTGCGGCGCGACCGTAGCGGCGAGAACGACGATCAACGCGGCTGCACCCGTGAGCCAGCCAGCGGACCAACGCATGCTGCCTCGCGGGGCGCTGCGGGGCACCGAACGGGTCTTGCGCGACGTGGACAAGGTAGAGCGAGGACTCATGCCTCTCTTGTCAGCAATGCCGAGGCCAGTCGGCGCGCCACCTGGCAGGCCGTCCGTAACTCAACGCGAACACAGTGGTTCAGCCGTCGACACCGCGCACGCTTGGCGCCGCATTGAAGCCTCGGCCTGTGCCAGGGCGGTACATCGAATCAGCCGGCTCGAGGCATTTCTCCGCCTGCCTGGCTTGCGACGAACACGAATGTCTCAATGAATCCGGCGTTAGGTCGGTCGAGAGCCAGTGACTTGTGCCGTCTCGGCACGCTGTGCCGTCTTGGTACTGGTCGAACCACGCAGCCGGATGCAGCCGGGAACGTCTAGAATCCATCCGGCGACCCCGGACGGGTCGCCGTCTCGGAGCCAGCCATGTCGATACGAGTGCTCACTGTTCTACTGACGACCGCGGTCGTGTCGTCGGCGCCGGCCTTCGCGCAGAAGTACACGGGTGCCGACGGCGCCCTGCGCGTCACGCTCGCCCTGCAGCCGTACTCTCCCACCGGAACGTCGAAGGGGCCAGACACGATGGCCAACGGCGGCGTCCAGAAGCTGCTCGCCGACCTTGGGGCGACCGTGCGCGTGGCGCAATCTTCGCTCACCGCCGATGAGGCGACGGAATACGGCACGTGGAAGAAGCTGGGCATGGCGCTCGGGCACTATTCCGACCTCGTGGCCCAAAGTGAGAAGGACGGCTACTTCACGGTGGGCTTGTTTGCCACCTGTCCGTCGATGCCAGGCATGGTCTCGGGGCTGCAGAAGACCGGGCCCACGCGCGAGCCCATCAGGATTGGCATGCTGTGGCTCGATGCGCATCCGGACTTCAATACGCCGGACACCACGCGCAGCGGCTCGATGGGCGGCATGCCGGTGGCGATCGCCACCGGGCGCGCGCTGCCGGTCTTGCAGCGGGATGCCAAGCTCGACCCGCCGTTGTCGGACCGCCACATCGTGATGGGCGGCGTGCGACTCACCGACCCGCTCGAGCAGCGCCTGCTGGACGACTCCCAGATCGAACAGGTGTCGGTGGAGGATCTACAGCAGATGACGCCTGCCGTATGGGCGCAGCTCGACCGCCTGAACCGTCTCACCGACAAGATCTACGTGCACATCGACATGGACGTGCTCAACCCGCGGGAGGTGATGGCCCATGGCAACAAGGTGCCAGGCGGACCGTCGAGCGAGGAGCTGGCGGCGCTCTTCGAGCAGATCTTCAAGCGCTATCCCAAAGCTTCGGCCATCGGCTTTGCGACCATTCCACCCACCGACGAAGGGGGACTGTCGATTGCCGCGCTCAATCGGATGATCGCCGGCGCCGTGCGCGGCGTGCAGGCACGCGAGAAGCGCTGAGTCGCGCGACCAGCGCGGCCCTCGTCGGCTCCCGAAGGAGGTTCCCATGCTCCGTGGCGCAATCGCGGCGTTCGTTCTCGCCATGGCTCCCGCCGTTCTCCTGGGCCAGGCACCCGCGGCCGACCGGCTGACGCTCGACCTCTACTGGGAGTACGAAACAGTCGCCGACCCGCAAGCGTCGCCTGACGGCTCGCAGATCGTCTACACGCGGCAGGGCTTCGACAAGCTGAACGACAAGCGCGACTCGTCGCTGTGGATCATGAACGCCGATCGCTCGAAGCACCGTTTCCTCGCGCGCGGCGGCAACGCGCGCTGGTCACGCAGTGGCGACCGCGTCGCGTCCACGGCGGACGGCACGCCCAAGGGCTCGCAGACCTTCGTGTGCTACATGGATGCCGAGGGCGCCGTCTCGCAGGTCACGCACGTGGAGGAAGCGCCCGGGTCGCGACGGTCCGACCTGGTACTACAACTTCGAGAACCTGCCCTGGGCGATGATTCGCTTCAACAACGAGCGGCACGGCACGACGACGATCCGGCAATAGCGCCCGCCGTGGATGACGAGCCCTGACGCAGTGCGCGTGAGCCCGCCCGGCCGGCACGACCCGCTCGTGCCGGCGATCGCCGGGGTCTGCGGGGCGGTGATGATGACGGCCGCGCTCGGGCCCGCGCTGGTCTACCCGCTGAACGTCGAGTGGCTGATGCGCGGCGACTTCAGCGTGCACTTCTTCGGCTGGCATCTCTTCCGCACCGGCCCCTGGACGCTGCCGCTTGGCGCGACGCCGCATCTGATGTGGCCCATGGGCGGCTCGGTGGGGCTGACCGATTCGATTCCGATCGCCTCGGTGTTCTTCAAGCTGCTCGACCCGCTGCTGCCGGCGGTGTTTCAGTTCATCGGGATGTGGCTGGTGCTGTCGGCCGCGCTGCAAGGGGTGTTCGGCGCGCTGCTGATGCAGCTGGCCACGCCGCGGCCGGTGCTGCAGTGGCTCGGCGCGCTGCTCTTCGTGCTCAGCCCTCCGCTCATCCTTCGGTTCGGCCACCCGGCTCTCACGGCGCATTGGCTGCTGCTGGCAGGCTTGTGGCTCGCCTTGAAAGCTGATGCCCATCAGGTATCGCTGCGACGCGCCATCGCGTGGGCAGGGCTGGCGGCGGTGACCGCCGCGGTGCAGCCCTACCTACTACCGATGGTGCTCACGATGAGAGGCGCCATCAGCCTTCGCCAGGTCTTGGCCGCGCCGCGGCAGGTGCTCACGATCGCCCTGCACGGCTCGCTCGCGCTCGCTGCGGTGTGGGTGGCGCTCTGGCAATCGGGCAGCCTGATGGTGCCGGGCGACGGACTGACCATCGGCGGATTCGGCGCCTATTCCGCCAACCTGCTCACCTTCATCATGCCCGCCGAGAGCCGGAGCCTGCTGGCGCCCGGCCTCATTCGCTACGCCAGCCCGTTGCAGTACGAAGGCTACTCGTACCTGGGCGCGGGAACCCTGTTGCTCGGCGCCATCGTCGTCGGATCGGGCCTCGCGTCGCCGCGCCCGGCTGCCTGGTGGATCGCGATTCGGCCGCACCTGCCGCTCGTGGCCGGGCTGCTTTTCATGGCCGCAATGGCCGTCGGCCCGGTGGTCACCGCTGGACCATATACGCTCGCGACCTACGACAGCCGGTGGTGGGGGCCACTCGTCGCGTTCCGCAGCAACGGACGGATGATCTGGGCGCTCCACTACGCGATCGTCGCCGCTATCGCGTTCGCGGCCACCCGCTTCACGCCGCGCACGGCGCTGGCGCTCCTGGGCCTTGCCGTGGCCGTGCAGGCCGCCGACGTCGCCGGCATGTCACGCGACGTGCACAGCGCCGGCGACTATGGGTTGCGGAATCCACTGGCGAGCCGGTTCTGGAGCGTCGTCCCGCCCCACTACGAGCGCATCGTCCTCGTTCCATCGAACCTCTGCGATCGCGACGGCGCCATCGACTATCGTGCCTTCGCGCTGGTGGCCGGACGCTACGGCCTGGCTGTGAACGCCGGCGGCGCCTCGCGTCACGATGCGCGGCGCGCGGCGGCGTATTGCGCAGAGCTGCAGCAGGAGATCCGCGACGGTCTCGCCACGCCCGGGACGCTCTACGTGGTGCGGCCGGATCTGCTGCCCACGCTCGTGCCCCCCGGCGCACCACACGTGCCGTCGTGCACGGTCGTGGACGGTTTCGGCGTGTGCTTCTCGGCCGAGAGCCATCGGCAGTGGCAGTACGACTTCGAAGTGCCGGCCGGTCACGACTGAACACCTGGCGTCGGATCACCGTTGGCCCGGAAGGGAATCTTGCAGTAGCATCTCGGCCCGGTTCGCATTCCGCGCACCCTGCCAAAGGAGAGCCCCATGATCGTCAAGCGAATTGGACCGATGTCGGTGGCGAAGATCAGCGGGGCGCTCTACGCGCTGATCGGCCTGATTGTCGGTGGCATCGCCTCGGCGGTGTCGGTGGTCGGCGGGGCGATGGGCGGATCGGACACGGGAATGATGGGGATGATCTTCGGCGCCGCAGCCGTCATCCTCCTGCCCTTGCTCTATGGGTGCATGGGATTCGTGGCGTCGCTCGTCGGCGCCAGCCTCTTCAACCTTGCGGCCGGTTGGGTCGGTGGCATCGAACTGGAAACCCAGTAGGGTCAGCCGGGGTGCTCGGCCACGGGGTTGTGAACCGCGCTCCCGCGGATGGGCTCACCGTCAAGCACGAGGAACAGGTAATTCGCCACGCCGGCGCTACAGGAGGCATGGAGCTGACGAACTTCATGATCGTCAAGCGGCCGGCCTTCGGCGTCATGAACGACTCCCCGGGATTGGTCCTCGTCCTTTCCACGAGCAAGGGATTGGGCATGTTGAACCCCGGGCCGTGGACGACAGCCGCCCCCGCCGCGTGGCGCCTCCGCCGCCCATGTCGTCGGCCCCGGCCAGGCTGTAGCCGGCACCCTGCTTTACCACGAACAGCGTGAGCACGTTGCAGTAGGGCTGCGTCTGCCATCTGAACCTGCCGAGCAACTGCGCCCGACAGTGTGCACGGCGGCGGGAAGTGCCAACAACGCGATCGCGATTGTGACTCGAGCCGTGGATAGTGACATGCAGCCTCCGTTGGAGAACTCGTCGCCGGGCGGATTATGTCGACCTGCACTGGGGAACGCGAGTGTGGCGTCGGGATCTTGGCAGGCGAGGCTCGATTTGGGGGGCACGCCCCTCAATCGCGATGAACCGCGAGCTCGTCGGTCGTGTCGTCGGCACGAATCGTATCGAGAGGATGATCGGTGCTGGGGCAGGGGCGAAGTGTTCATGGCGCATGACTCCAATGCGTCACTATCGGGCATCCGAACCCCCGAGCGAGACCCTACTTCGAGAGCGTCGTGGCCAGGCGCTTGAGCGTCGCCAGTTCCTGCTTGCCCACCACGTCGAGCGCCGTGGTGCGCTCGGCGATCCCCTCGGTGAGCCGCTTCAGCAGATCCTTGGCGCCGTCGGTGGGTGGTCCGTCACCCATTGAAGCGAATCCGAGGAGCCGGGCCAGCTTGCTGTCGATGCCCGTCGGATTGGCGATGAGGTCCTGATTCGCCCTGGCGCGATACTGCACCAGCCGCTCTTCGATCGTGTAGAGGCGGTTGTTCAGGTCGGTCATCGCCTTGTCGAGCAGCGCCTGGGACTCCGGCGTGCGGCCGCGCCTGGTCTCCTTCGCCTTCTTCACCAGGTCCTCGGCCTCGCGGCGCGTGTCGCGCACGCGCGAGACGACCGTCATCGTCTCGGTGAGCTTGTCGCGCACGTCGATGAGGAACGCGAACTGGGTCTCCAGGTCGGCGTCAGTGTAGGTGACGCGCGGATCCTTGACGATCGTCGCCGTGGTGCTGGTGGTCGCGCCGTTGACCGACAGTTCGAGCGTGTAAGCGCCAGGCGGCGCCACTGGCCCCACGGCGCGTCCCTGGAACACCGCGTCGGGCAGCACCGTCGAGGCCGGATAGCGCATGTCCCACACGTAGGTATTGGCGCCGGCGCGCGCGATCGGACGGCGCGGGCCGCCGGGGGCGACGCCCGGCGGGTCGAAGGTGACGGTGCGTACCACGCCCGCGCCAGGGCCGGTCCCGTCTTTCGAGATGGTCAGCGTGACCGGCGCCGTCGGCGCCGTCTTGAAATAGAAGGGCACCACGACGCCCGTCGGCGGATTGGCGCCGTCGATGTTGGGGGCGGTGGCGGCGGTGCCAGCCAGCGACGCGCCCCGGCCGTAGCGCACCGTGGTCCGCGGGTCGAACAACCGCACGGTGTCGGTCAGGGCGGCCGGCGTCAACTGGCTCAGGAGGGCGACGTTGTCGAGAATCCAGAACGAGCGGCCGTGGGTGGCGGCGAGCAGGTCGCCGTTCTTGACCACCAGGTCGTGCACGGGCACCACCGGCAGGTTGAGCCGCATCGACTGCCAATGTCCGCCGTCGTCGAACGAGACGTAGACGCCGGTCTCGGTGCCGGCGTAGAGCAATCCCTTGCGGTCTGGATCCTCGCGAATGACCCGCGTGAAGTCATCGGCCGGAATGCCATCGACGATCTTCGTCCACGTCTTCCCGTAGTCCGCCGTCTTGTACAGATAGGGCGCGTTGTCCTGCAGCTTGTAGCGGGTGGCCGCCACGTAGGCGGTGCCGGCGTCGTGCGGCGACGGGTCGATGATGCTGACGAGGGCGAACTCCGGCAGATCGGGCGGCGACACCTTGATCCACGAGGTGCCGTTGTCGCGCGACAGGTGGACGTAGCCGTCGTCCGATCCTGCCCACAGCACGCCGGCCTGCTTCGGCGACTCGGCAAACGCGAAGATCGTCGCGTACCACTCCGGGCCGTAGGCCTCGCGCGTGATCGGTCCCCAGAACTCGCCCGGCGACGGGTTGAGGTATGACGGCGTCTTCTCGAGCGTCTTGGGATCGGCGCGCGTGAGGTCGGGGCTGACCACCTCCCAGCTCTGGCCCTCGTTGCGGGTCCGGTGCACCATCTGGGAGGTGACGTACAGCGTCTTCGGATCGTGCGGCGACACCATCACCGGGTAGGTCCACCAGAAACGGAAGTTGATATCGGCTGCGCCCCAGCCGTAGTGCGTCTCGGGGTTCGGCGAGATGTCGCGCACCTGCTTGGTGCGCCGGTCGTAGCGGTAGAGCCAGTGGTGATCGGCGGCGTAGACGATGTCGGAGTCGGTGGGATGCGGTGCGACGTAACCGTCCTCACCGCCGCCCACCGTCTCCCATTCCTCGATGGTGATGCGGCCATGGTCGGAGCGGCTCGGCACCGAGATGGTGGTGTTGTCCTGCTGCGACGCGTAGAGATGGTACGGCTCCTGGTTGTCGGCGGCCACGTGATAGAGCTGGGCGGTGGGCTGATTGAGGATCGTGGACCACGACTTGCCGCCGTTGAAGGTGACGGTGGCGCCGCCGTCGTTGCCCTCGACCATGCGCTGTGAATCCTGGGGATCGATCCACAGGGCGTGGTTGTCGCCGTGCGGCACGTCGACTTCCGTGTAGGTGGTGCCGCCGTCGGTCGACTTCCACAGATTGACGTTGAGCGCCCACAGCACCTCGGCGTTCTGGGGGTCGGCGAAGATGTGGTGGTAGTACCACGGGCGCTGCGTGAGGTCGGCGTTGTCGGTCAGGTGGGTCCACGTCGCGCCGCCGTCGTCTGTGCGGTAGATACCTTGGGCTTCGCCTGCGGCGTCGATGATCGCCCACACGCGGTCGGGCTGCGAGGGCGCCAGTGCGATGCCGATGCGGCCCTTGTCGCCCTTCGGCAGCCCAGGCATGTCGCTGATGTCGGTCCACGTGTCACCGCCGTCGGTGGACTTGTAAAGGGCGGTGCCGGGACCGGCGCTCCTGAAGCCCCACGGATAGCGCCGCAGTTCCAGCGTGGAGGCGTACATTACGTTCGGGTTGCCGGGATCCAACACCAGGTCGATAGCGCCGGCGTTCTCGTCCTTGAAGAGGACCTTCTGCCAGCTGCGCCCGCCGTCGCCCGTCTTGTAGACGCCACGATCGGGACTCGGCCCCCACGGGTCGCCGAGGGCGGCCACCCAGGCGATGTCGGGATTGGTGGGATGCACGGCCAGGCGTCCCGTCTGCTTGGTGGCTTCAAGGCCCATGTGCGTCCAGGTCTTGCCGGCGTCGATCGACTTGTAGATGCCGTCGCCGTAGGAGGCGTTGCCGCGGATGCAGCCCTCGCCCATCCCGACATAGACGACGTTCGGGTTCGACGGCGCGACAGCGATGGCGCCGACCGACCCGGCTCTGAAGAAGCCATCGGACACGTTGGCCCAATTGAGCCCGCCGTCCTCGGTCTTCCAGACCCCGCCTCCGGTCGTGCCCTGATAGAAGGTGAACTTGTTGACCGGATCGCCGCTCACCGCTACCACGCGCCCGCCACGCGACGGGCCGACCGAGCGCCAGCGCAGCAGATCGAGGTACGACGGATCGACCGAGGTGCCGGACTGCGCGGCCGCGGTCAGCGCGACCTGAGGAACCTGCACGGCGGTAAGAAGGAGAACGGCGGCAAGGACAAGTCGAGACCGGGTCATGGCATGCACTCCAGAAGTTGGGGCCACGATATCACGCGGGATTCGCCAGTGCGCCGGGTCGCCCTCGGCTGCATCTCGGTCATAATTCCCACCATGCAGCGCGAGCACCATCACTGGCATTCACCGAATCTGGGCTGGGACATGGGGGTCGCCGTCTACGGCCACTTCGGCGCGCCGCTCCTGTTCTTCCCCACGAGCCTCGGCGACGAATGGGAGCAGGAAGGGCAGGGCATGATCCGGACGCTTGGCCCGCTCATCGAAGCAGGCCGGATCAAGGTCTTCTGCATCCGCTCGGTGACGGCGGAGGGGCTCTTCAACAAGCAGGCCCACCCGTTCCATCGCAGCTGGGTGCTGCGCTGCTACGACGCCTACGTGCGGCAGGAGGTGATCCCCTTCATCCATCACCATTGCAACGGGTTGCCGCCCGTCGGCGTGATGGGCGCGTCGCTTGGCGCCTACCACGCCGCCAACACCATCCTGAAACACCCCGACGCCGTGAAGCGCTGCTTCGCGCTCTCCGGCGTCTACGACATGAAGCGGTCGATGGACGGGCTCTACGACGACAACTTCTACTACAACAACCCGATCGACTACGTGCCCAATCTGTCCGACCCCTGGACCTACGGCCACTTGGCGACGTGCGACATCCGCATCGTGACCGGGCACGGCCCGTTCGAGGACAAGGGCCCGTCCTACCACTTCGCCAATGTCCTGCGCAGCAAGGGTGTCCCGCACTCGCTCGACGACTGGGGTGACAAGGGCGGCCACGACTGGCCGTTCTGGCACCACCAGATGTGGACCTACTGCTCGCAGCTGTACTGACCCGCGTCGCTTGCCGCGGGACAGGCAGTCGTGGTGCTCGGCCGGCGTGTGCGCCCGATTCGGCCTACGGCACGAGATCGAGCGTCAGCGGTCTGAGGTCGAGCCCGGCGACCTCGGCGCTCCACTGCTCACCCCCGCCAATGGGCTGGGATTCGGTGAGCGTGCCGGAGCTGATGAGGTCTCCGGCGGCAAGCGGCGCGGTGCCAGGCTGCCTCGTGCGCGCCGCCGCCAGTTCCGCCAGGCACAGCGCCGGGCTGCGCAGCGAGTTTCGGCCCGCGCCCTCGGCCACGACCTCACCGCCCTTGCGCAGCGACACCGTGAAGGCGGCAAGCGCCTCGACCAACGTGGGAATCCCGGCTGGGGTGACGCTGAGTGGCTCGCCGACGACCAGCGCCGCGTGCAGGCCATACGAGGCCACGAAGTCGGCTGGCTGGAACTTCCAGTCTGCGTAGACGCAGTCGATGATCTCGAAGCCGAGGGCGATCCACTCGACGCACCCGAGCACCGCGGCGGCGTCGCGGGTGCCGTCAGGAATCGCGCTCGATAACTTCATTACGATCTCGGGCTCGATCTTCGGCGATACCATCGCGCCTAACGAGAGCGACGCCCGCCCGGCAACGGCATGGGAGACGGTGTGGTCGTACATGTGGGCCCACACCAGCGTGTCGAGCTTCAGCGCCCGCCACATGGCCTTGTTGGCGTAGCCCACCTTGCAGCCGACGACCGTGCGACCGCCAGCCACGTGACGGCGCCTGAGCTCGTCCTCGACCGCATACGCCTCGGCCAGGTCGAACCCGCTTCCCCGCCCGCTCGGCACGGCGATGCACTGTCGCTCGGCGTAGGCCCGCGTCAGTTCGTCGGCGAGTTGGGTGGCCGGCGTCTCCACTACTTGGCCACCGCCGGCACTGGCGCCACGGCGCGGCCGGATTCCCGGGACGCGCGCAGTGCCACGGCCATGCCCGCCGCTATCAGCGCCATGGTGGCGCTGCCATAGAAGCCCATCGTCCAGCTCCCAGACTGTTCGTACAGGAAGGCGCCGAACCAGCCGCCGATGATCGAGGCCGCGCCCTTGGCGGTGTAGAGCACGGCGTAGTTCGAGGTGGCGTGCTTGCTGCCGAAGTAGTCGCCCGCCGTCGCGGGGAAGAGCGCAAAGATCTGGCCCCAGGTGAAGTAGACCAGCACCAGGGTCACCGAGAACATCGCCGCGGAGTACTGACCGACAGCGACCACGAGAAACAGGCAGATCGCCTGCAGGACGAAGGTGAGGATCATCGTGTTCTCGCGCCCGAGCCGGTCGGAGACCCAGCCCCAGAACACCCGGGCCGCGCCGTTGGCAATCGGGCTGAGCGTGGCCGCCAGGGTCAGCGCCGCTGCCGACAGACCCCACGACCGCGCCATCGGTCCGGCGTTGGCGGTCACGAGCAGGCCGCCGGTGGCCATCAGGATGAACATCACGTACATCGTGTAGAACTGCGGCGTGCGCAGCATCTCCAGCGTCGTGAAGTGATGGCGCCCGACGTTGCCGCTGGCGGTCGTGACGACGGCCTTCGGCGCCGCGCGATCGGCCGGCGGATGTCGCAGCACTTGCGCCACCAGCGCGATCACCAGCCCTTGCGCCAGGCCGGTTGCGAGAAACGCGGCCTGATAGCCCTGCGAAGCGATGGTCGCGGAGATGAAGGGGATGAAGAGCGCGGTGCCGCCGCCAAACCCCGCGGCCATGATGCCCGAGGCGAGCCCCCGCCGATCCTTGAACCACTTGAGCGCCGATCCAATCGAGCCACTGTAGACAAACGCCGCACCGACGCCCGCCAGGCAGTACAGGGTGTAGAGCATGGGCAGCGACGTGGCGTAGGCCATGCCAGCCCACCCCAGCCCGCAGAGCAGCCCGGCCGCCGTGATGAACCAGCGCGGCCCGAGCCGGTCGATGAGCCAGCCATCCAGCGGCTGCACCCAGGTCTGACAGAGGATGAACAAGGTGAAGGCGGTCTGGATGTCCGAGAGCTTCCAGCCCGTGCCGGCCTGCAGCGGCTGGACGAAGAGCGTCCAGGCGTACTGCAGGTTGGCGATCATGATCATGGCCACGAGCGACGCGACCAGCTGAAACCAGCGATTGTGCACGTTCACCGCACGCCTCCTAGCGGAGTTCCGACCCTGACGGTCACGCCTTGACGACCGTACGCTGCCCGCGGTGTGCATCGAGCAGCTTCGCGCACGCGTAGACTGCGCGCGTGGCGGGCATCGCCACGCCGAGGCGATCGCCCAACTCCACCACCGCGCCCACCACCGCTTCGAGCTCCATCGGGCGGCCGGCTTCCCAGTCCTGCAGCATCGACGTCTTGTGAGCGCCCACCTTTTCGGCGCCCGCCATCCGCTGGTCGATCGAAATCGGCAGCTCGATGCCGAGAAGGGCGGCCACGGCCTCGGTCTCGGCCATCAGCTCGCGCACGACCTGCGACACGTCGGCATGACGCGCCATCTCCTCGAGCGTCCCGCCGGTCAGGGCGCTGATTGGATTGAAGGCCACGTTGCCGAGTAGCTTCACCCAGATCTCGTGGCGGAAGCGCGCCGTGACCGGGCAGCGCAGACCGCCAGCGATCAACGCGTCGGCGATGCGTTTGGCCCGCTCGCTCTTGCTGCCGTCGGGCTCGCCGAAACTGATGCGGTTGCCCTCGATATGCCTGACCACGCCGGGCTCGGCCAGATCGGTCGCAAAGTAGGCGAGCGACCCGACCACCCGGCGGTGTTCGATCGCATCCGCGATGACGCCGCCGGGATCGACGCGTTCGAGTCGCAGGTCGTTGAGCTCGCCGCCGACGTTCTGGAAGTACCACCACGGGATGCCGTTCTGCGTGCTCACGACCACCGTGTCCGGTCCGAAGAGCGGCCCGAGCGTCGGGGCGAGGGCCGTCAGCGCATGGGCCTTGACGCCCAGGAACACGACGTCGCACTGACCCACCGTGGCCAGGTCGGCGGTCACTTGAGGCCGGACCTCGAAGTCGCCGTCGGGACTGAGCACCCGCAGGCCGCGCTCCTGCATGGCCCGCAGATGCGGACCGCGCGCGACCAGCACCACGTCGGCGCCGGCCTGTGCGAGCTTGGCGCCGAGGTAGCCGCCGATGGCGCCGGCGCCGGCAATGACGATCTTCACGTGGCGGCGGCCTGCTAGGCGGGAGGCGCGAAGGCCTGCGCCACGATCCGCCGTTGGATCTTGCCAGTGGCGGTGCGGGGAATGGTGTCGGTGATGTGGATCTGCTTGGGCCGTTTGAACTCGGCCAGCTGCTCCTTGCAGAACGCCAGCAGCTCGGCTTCGGTGGCCGCGCCCGAGAGCGTCACCGCCGCCGCCACCTCTTCGCCCCACATCTTGTGTGGCACGCCGAAACACACGGCTTCGCCGACGGCCGGGTGCGCCATCAGCACCTCGTCGATCTCGCGCGGCGAGACCTTCTCCCCGCCGCGATTGATCATCTCCTTCAGGCGGCCCGAGAGCGTGAGGTACCCCTGCTCGTCGAGAAAGCCCTGATCGCCGGTGCGGAACCACTGGCCGAAGAACGCCGTGGCGTTGGCTTCGGGGTTGTTCTCGTAGCCGGTGACGACGTTGGGGCCGTGGATGCACACCTCCCCGCGCTCGCCGGGCGCCAACTCCGCGCCATTGGCGTCGCGAATGCTGATGCCCACGCGCGTGCCCGGCCCCACCGAGCCCGGCTTACGATCGCCCGGCGGCAGTGGATTCGATGCCATCTGGTGCGCCGCCTCGGTCATGCCGTAGGCCTCGAGCACGGGCGCGCCAAAGGCCGCTTCGAGGTCGTGCATCACCTGCGGCGGCAACGACGCGCTGCACGAGCGGATGAAGCGGAGCTTCTCGGCGCCGGCCGGCTTCGGGGCGCCAGATTCCACGCGCGCGAGCAGCAACTGGTGAATCGTGGGCACGGCCGAATACCACGTGGCACCGTGATCGCGCGCGATTCGCCAGAAGGAGAGCGGACTGAACTTGGCGGGCACGACCACCGTGCCGCCGCTGGCAAGCGTGGCCAGCGTCGAGGCAACGAGCCCGTGCACGTGAAAGAGCGGCATCACGCACAGCGACACGTCGCTCGACGTCAGCGCGTAGCTGGCGGCCACGTTCTGTGCCGAGATGGAGAGGTTGGCATGGCTGAGGGGCACGCGCTTGGGCCGGCCCGTGCTGCCGCTCGTGTGCAGGATGAGCGCCACGTCGTCGATCGACGCGGCGATTTTCGGTTTGCCCGAGGGCGCGCCGGCGATGGCCACGGTCCCGGCCTCGTCCATGCTCACGGTGAGCACCGGCACCTTGTCGCCGGCGGCGCGGCGCGCCTCGTCGGCGCCGTCGGCCGGCAGCAGCAGCACCTTGGCGTTGGTGTCTTCGAGGAAGAAGCGAAACTCCTCTTCCTTGTAGCCCGGATTGAGCGGCGCGGCCGTGCCCGCCTCGCCAGCGGCGAGAAACGCCACGATGGTGGGCAGCCCGTTCGGAATGGCCATGCCCACCCGATCCCCACGACGGATGCCGGCGCCGGCGAGCGCCGCGGTAACCGAGGCGACCTGCGCGCGGAGCTGCCCGTAGGTGATGTGGATGTTCTGCTCTGGCAGCACGATCGCCGTCTGATTCGCCGGCGTCGTGGCGAACAGACCCACCAGCGTCGTGGGTGTGGGGTCGGTTGCACTCATAGCGCTGCACTGTGCCTCAGCAGGTCAGTCGCCGTCAACGCGCGCCTCGGCTTGCGCGGCCGACCATGGGAGCAATACGCTCTCTCATGCTTCCTGCTGCCGAACGGCTGTTGCTCGGACCCGGCCCGAGCCCAATCTCCCCGCGTGTCATGCGGGCGCTCGGCGCGCCCATGCTCAGCCATCTGGATCCGCAGTTTGTCGAGATCATGGACGACCTGCGCGCCAGGCTCGCGCGGGTCTATCAGGCGCCGGATGGGTCGTTCGCCTTCGCGGTGTCTGGCACCGGCACCTCGGGGATGGAGCTGGCCGTCGCCAACCTGGTGCAGCCCGGCACACGCGTGCTGTCGGTGGTGACCGGCTACTTCGCCGATCGACTGGCCCACATCTGCACGAGGTACGGCGGCACGGTGACGCGGATCGAGGCCGAATGGGGGCGGGCCATCGATCCCGAAGCCGTGCGGCGGGCCTTGAAGGCGTCGGCGGCCGACGTGGTGACCGTCGTGCACGCCGAGACCTCCACCGGCGTCCTCAACCCGGTGCAGGAGATCGCGGCCCTCGCCCACGAGCAGGGAGCGATCGTGGTCGTGGATGCCGTGACGTCGCTCGGCGGGATGCCGCTCGACGTCGGCGCCTGGGACCTCGACGCCGTCTACAGCTGCAGCCAGAAGTGTCTGGGAGCACCCTCGGGCCTGTCGCCGGTGGTGTTCACCCCGCGCGCGCTCGAGCGACGGGTCGAGTGCCGCAGCTTCTACCTCGACCTCGGGTTGCTCGAAGACTACTGGGTGCGCCGGAAGTATCACCACACGATGTCGGCGTCGTTGATCTACGCGCTACGTGAGGCGCTGATGGCGGTGGAGGAGGAAGGACTGGCCGCGCGGTGGGCGCGCCACGAGCGTCACCACCGGGCGCTCACGGCCGGCGTCGAGGCGCTGGGCCTCTCGCTGCTGCCGCCGGCAGGGGAACGCCTGTGGACGCTCAACGCCATTCGCGTCCCGGCCGGCGCCGACGAGGCGAGCGCGCGCCAACACCTGCTCCAGCGCTTCAACATGGAGGTGGGCGCCGGCCTCGGACCGCTGGCCGGAAAGATCTTCCGCGTCGGCCTCATGGGTGCCGGCTCCACCGCGGCCATGGTGGCGCTGTGTCTCGACGCCCTGGGCGATGCGCTGCACGTCCAGAAGGCGATCGCCTCGCCCGGCGCGGGTACGGCCGCAGCGCTGCGCGTCCTTGGCGAATAGCGCGACCCGGGTAGCGATGGCGCCAGCGCGGCCACGGGCTGGCTTTCCCCTCGCGACAGCGATCCACGCGTATGACCATCCGCCGCATGGTGAGTCACCCATCGTTCGGCTCCCTGGTGGCTCGTGGCTTGATGCCGCCTGCGTCAAGCGCCGGTTCGACCGAGGCGTGGGCCTTGGCCGATGGGCCGCTGACGCTCGAGGCCCTCTGGCAGCGTGTGGCCCTTCGGACGAGTCGTGGCTCAGTCGTGGCTATCCGTCTGGTGCAAGAGCTTCGCGACCAGGGCCGTCCAGCCGGTCTGGTGACTCGCCCCGAGCCCGGCGCCCGTGTCGCCGTGGAAGTACTCGTGGAAGAGAATCAAATCGCGCCAGTGCGGATCGGTATGGAACTTCTCGAGCGTGCCGTTGATCGGACGGCGGCCGTGAGCGTCGCGCAGGAACATGCGCGACAGGCGGCGTGAGAGCTCGGCGGCAACCTCCCACAGCGTCAGCATGTGGCCCGAGCCGGTCGGGTACTCCACGGTGAATCCGTCGCCCAAATAGTGATGGAACTTCTGCAGCGACTCGATCAAGAGGAAGTTGACGGGAAACCAGATCGGGCCGCGCCAGTTCGAGTTGCCGCCAAAGAGGCCGGTCGTCGACTCTCCGGGTTCGTAGTCCACGCGATGTTCGGTGCCGTTCACCGGCAGCACGTACGGCAGCTCCCGGTGCGTGCGTGACAGCGCTCGCACACCGTAGGGCGAGAGGAACTCGTTCTCGTCGAGCATCACCGCCAGCACCCGTCTGAGACGCGCCGGATCGAGCACGCTCAACAGGCGCCGGGCGCCCCGTCCCGGCGTGTCCATGCTCGCCACGCCCGCGCTCAGGTCGGGCCGGTGCTCGATGAACCACTCGAGCCGCCGCTTGAAGGCCGGCAGGCGCTCGAGGCGTTCGGGCTCGAGGGTTTCCACGGCGAAGAGCGGGATGAGGCCCACCATCGACCGCACCTTGATGGGCACCTGGCGCGCGTCTGGCAGGTGGAGCACGTCGTAGAAGAAGCCGTCCTCCTCGTTCCAGAGTGCCTGCCCCTCCTGACCGCCGCAGTGGCTCATGGCCTTGGAGATGTTCAGGAAGTGTTCCCAGAACTTGCTCGCCATGTCTTCATACGCCGGGTTGCCGTCGGCCAGCTCGAGCGCGATCGCCATCATGTTGAGGCTGTACATCGCCATCCAGCTGGTGCCGTCCGACTGCTCGAGGCGGCCGCCCGTGGGCAGCTCGGCACTGCGGTCGAAGACGCCGATGTTGTCGAGGCCGAGGAAGCCGCCCTGGAAGACGTTGCGTCCGTCGGCGTCCTTGCGGTTGACCCACCACGTGAAGTTGAGGGTCAGCTTCTGGAAGACACGCTCGAGGAACACGCGGTCGCCGACGCCGCGGCGCCGCTTTTCGATCTTGTAGACGCGCCACGCCGCCCAGGCGTGCACCGGCGGGTTGACGTCGCCGAACGCCCACTCGTAGGCCGACATCTGGCCGTTGGGGTGCATGTACCACTCGCGCAGCATCAACACGAGCTGCGCCTTGGCGAACTCGGAATCGACCAGCGCGAGCGGCACGCAGTGAAAGGCCAGATCCCACGCCGCGTACCACGGGTACTCCCACTTGTCGGGCATCGAGATGACGTCGGCCGCAAACAAGTGGGTCCACTCGCCGTTGCGGGCGCGCCGGTCTGAGGGCGGTGCCGGCTGGGCCGGGTCGCCCTCCGTCCAGTCCTTCACGACGTAGTGATAGAACTGCTTCGACCACAGCAGCCCGGCAAACGCCTGGCGCATGATCTGGCGCGCCTCGGGGGTGTCCGATGCCGGCGCGAGCGTGTCGTAGAAGGCGTCGGCTTCGCGCTTACGGGTCGCCAACGTTCGGTCGAAGGCCACGGCGAACGGTGCTTCCCGGTGCACGGCCGGGTCCTGGTCGGTGAGCCTGAGCCGCAACCGCACCTGGCCGCCGGCCGGCACGACGACGCGCGTGTGTGCCGACGCCTTGGTGCCGCGCTGCTCGGGGTTGACCGCGTCGAGTCGCCCATGCACGACGAGGTCGTTGATGCCATCCTTGGCGAATCGCGGCCCCGGCGCCCCGAAGAGACGCGCGGTGTTGGTCTCGTTGTCGGTGAAGAGCAGCGCCGGCGCGCCCTCGCAGTGCAGCCAACGCCGGCCGTACATCGGCTCGTCGATCTGGATCGTGGCACCATCGGCGCCGGCCCTGGCGGCCATCTCGGGGCGCTCACTGCCTTCGGTCCACGACCAGGTGTTCCTGAACCACACCGTCGGCAGCAGGTGCAGCGGCGCGGGATCGGGACCGCGATTGCAGGCCGTAATCTCGACCAGGATGTCCTCGGCGCCAGCCTTTGCGTACTCCACGAACACGTCGAAGTAGCGGTCGAGGTCGAAGATGCCGGTGTCCATCAGCTCGAATTCTGGCTCGCCGCGGCCCCGCCGCCGGTTCTCATCGAGCAGCACGTCGTAGGGGAAGGCGGCCTGCGGGTACTTGTAGAGCCATTTCATGTACGAGTGCGTCGGCGTGCAGTCGAGATAGAAGTACTGCTCCTTGACGTCTTCGCCGTGATTGCCCTGGTTGCCCGTCAACCCGTAGAGACGCTCCTTGAGAAACGGATCCCGCTCGTTCCACAGCGCCAGACCGAAACAGATGCGCTGATGCCGATCGCAGATGCCGCCGAGCCCGTCCTCATTCCATCGATAGGCACGCGAGCGGGCGTGGTCGTGCGGGAAGTACTCCCACGCCGTGCCGTCGCTGCTGTAGTCCTCGCGCACCGTGCCCCACGCGCGCTCGCTCAGGTACGGGCCCCAGCGGCTCCAGTGGGCGCTGCGCGCATGCTGCTGGTCGAGGCGTTCGTGCTCGGCGGTCGTCGCTGTGGCCGTGGCAGAGGCGCTCATCGTGCTGGCCGTCACAGCGGTGCGCCTCACGCGACCGGCTCGCGCCAGGCCCGTCCATCGCGGCGGAGCAGGGTATCTGCGCCAGCCGGCCCCCACGAGCCGGCTGCGTACGACTCGACCGGCGCCGCGGCGGTCTCCTGCCAGGAGTCCTGCAGCGGCTTCACGATGTCCCACCCGGTCTCGACGACGTCGGCCCGGTGGAAGAGCGTGGCATCGCCGATCATGCAGTCGTAGAGCAAGGTTTCGTAGCCGGTGTTGGGCGACTGGCCGAAGTAGTCGGCGTACGAGAAGTCCATCTTGACCGTATCCAGCCGCACGCGCGGCCCGGGCACCTTGGCTTCGAACTGCAACGAGATGCCCTCCTTCGGCTGGATGCGCAGCACCAGCCAGTTGGGGTGCATGCGGTCGATCTGCGTCTCGCGGAAGAGCGCGTGCGGCGCCCCTTTGAACTGCACCGCAATCTCGGTGACGCGCGTGGGCATCCGCTTGCCAGTGCGCAAGTAGAACGGCACCTCGGCCCAGCGCCAGTTGTCGATGAGCACCTTGAGCGCCACGTAGCTCTCGGTCTCGGAGTCGGGCGCCACTTTCGGTTCGGCCAGATAGCCGGGCACCTGGCGGGCGCCGTTCTCGCCGGCGCCGTATTGGCCTCGCACGACGTCACGCGCGGCTGATTCCGCGGTGTACGGCCGCACGGCCTCGAGCACCTTGAGGCGCTCGTCACGCACGGGCTCGGCCTGGAACGACGATGGCGGCTCCATCGTCGTGACGGCCAGCAACTGGAAGAGGTGGTTCTGCACCATGTCGCGCAGCGCGCCAGACGTGTCGTAGTAGCCGCCGCGCTGTTCGACACCGACGGTTTCGGCGACCGTGATCTGCACGTGGTTGATGTAGCTGCGATTCCAGAGCGGCTCGAAGATGCCGTTGCCGAATCTGAGCGCCATGATGTTCTGCACGGTCTCTTTGCCCAGGTAGTGGTCGATGCGGTAGACCTGGGACTCGCGCAGCACCGACAGAATGTTGTGGTTCAGTTCGCGTGCCGTTTCGAGATCCCGCCCGAACGGCTTCTCGATGATGACCCGCCGCCACGCGCCGAACGCTTCGTCGGCCAGTCCGACCGAGCCGAGGCGTTCGATGATTGGCTCGAACAGGCTGGGCGGCGTCGCCAGGTAGAACAGCACGCTCCTGGGGCCGTCGCCGCCGAGTAGTGTGTCGCTGAGCTGACGGTAGGTCGTCTCGCTGTCGTAGGCGCCGGTGATGTAGGTGGCGCGGTCGGCGATCCAGGTCATCCGCTCGCGGTCGACGGGCTGCGGCCCGAAGCGTTCGAGGTCGCGGCGCACCTTCTCCTGATACTGCTCGCGTGCCATCGGATCGCGTCCGACGCCCACGAGCGTGAAGTGGTCGCTCAGTAGTCCGTCGGACTTCAGGTTGTAGATGGCCGGCAGCAGCTTGCGCATGGCCAGGTCGCCGCTGGCACCAAAGAGCACCACGGCGCATGGATCCGCCACGCGGGGCTTGTGGGCGCCGTTAGGGGCCGATATCTCCTCGGTCGCGGATGCCGTTGCCGTCATGGCCATGATGTGCCCTCGCCCTGGCGCCTAGCCGCCTGCCGCTCGCTCGACGTGCCCGCCGAACTTGAAGCGCATGGCCGACAGCACCTTCTCGGCAAACGTGTGGTCCTGGCGACTGCGGAAGCGTGCGAAGAGCGCCGAGGCCAGCACTTCGACCGGCACCGCTTCGGCGATGGCCGCTTCAATCGTCCACCGTCCCTCGCCCGAGTCCTGCACGTGACCGGTGAAGGCCGCCAGCGCCGGATCCTCGGCTAAGGCGCTCGCCGTCAGATCGAGCAGCCAGGAGCCGACGACGCTGCCGTGGCGCCAGACCTCGGCGATGTCGGCCAGGTTGAGGTCGTAGCGTTGGCCGGCCGGCAGGTGCTCGTCGCCGGCGTGACGCATGATGTCGAAGCCCTCGGCGTAGGCCTGCATCAGGCCGTACTCGATGCCGTTGTGCACCATCTTCACGAAGTGTCCCGCACCCGCCGGTCCGCAGTGCAGGTAGCCCTGCTCCGCCGGGCCGCCGCCGGCGCGTCCGGGCGTGGGGGGCGTGTCGTCGTGACCGGGCGCCAGCGTGCGGAAGAGCGGATCGAGGCGACCGACCACGTCGGGCGCGCCGCCGATCATCAAGCTGTAGCCGCGATCGAGGCCCCAGAGGCCGCCGCTCGTGCCAACGTCCACGTAGTCGATGCCGCGCACCTCGAGCGCAGCCGCCCGCCGGACGTCGTCCTTGAAGTTGGAGTTGCCGCCGTCGATGACCGCGTCGCCCGGGCTGAGGCGGTCGGCCACCGCCATGACCATCTGCTCGGTCGGCTCGCCGGCCGGTACCATCAGCCACACGGTTCGCGGCGCCTGCAGGGTGGCGATGAGCTCGTCGAGCGAGAAGGCCGGCGTGGCGCCCTCGGTCGCCAGTTCGCGCGCCCGCTCGGGATTGAGGTCGAACGCCACGGCCTGATGGTGGCCGCGCATCAGGCGGCGCACCATGTTGGCGCCCATTCGTCCAAGACCGACCATGCCGATTTGCATCACTACCTCAGTTGCGCTTTCGCCATCGCCACCACGTGCGCTGGCGTGAAGCCGAATTTCTGCTGCAGGGCCTTGAGCGGCGCCGAGGCACCGAAGGTCCGCATCCCCACCACGGCGCCGGTCAGTCCCACATAACGTTCCCACCCGAAGGTGGCGGCCTGCTCCACCGCGACACGCGCAGTGATGTCGGGCGGCAGCACGCTGTCGCGGTACTCCTGGCTCTGCTCTTCGAACAGCTCCCACGAGGGCATGCTCACCACCCGCGCGTTGATGCCCTCGGCGGTCAGCTGCTCGTAGGCGGCAATGCACAGCGCCACCTCGCTGCCCGTGGCGACGAGGATCACGGCCGGCGTTCCCTGGCGGGGGTCGGCCATCACGTAGGCCCCACGGGCCAGGCCACTGGCCGGCGCGTAGACGGCTCGATCGAAGGTCGGCAGGGCCTGTCGGGTCAGGATGAACGCGACCGGGTGGCGGCGCAGCGGCATGATGTAGCGCCACGCCTCGACGACCTCGTTGGCGTCGGCCGGCCGCAAGGTGATGAGCCCGGGAATGGCCCTGAGCGACGCCAGTTGCTCGACCGGCTGATGTGTGGGCCCGTCTTCCCCGACGCCAATCGAGTCGTGGGTGAAGATGTGGACGACCGGGATCTCCATCAGGGCGCTCAGCCGGATGGCCGGGCGCGCGTAATCGCTGAAGATCAGGAACCCGGAGCCGAACGGCCGAATCTTCGAGAGCGACAGACCGTTCAGCACGGCGCCCATCGCGTGCTCGCGCACGCCGAAGTGCAGATTGCGTCCGGCGCGCTCGCCGGCCGCGAAGTCTCCGGCGCCGTCGAAGGTCAGACGCGTCTTGGTGGAAGGAGCCAGATCGGCCGAACCACCGACCAGCCAGGGCACGCGCTTGGCGACCTCGTTCAGTACGGCGCTCGACGCGTCCCGCCCTGATACCCCGGTGGCGCTGGCGGGGAATGCTTCGAGCGCCTGGTCCCAGCCGAAGGGCAGCTCCCGGTGCTGCATCCGGTGCAGCTCATCGGCCATCTCGGGGAAGGCGGCGGCGTATCCGACCATCGCCGCTTCCCATGCCAGGCGCGACTGGCGGCCGCGCGCGGCCATGCCTTGCTTGAAATGCGCCACGACTTCGTCGGGGACGAGAAACGTCGCGTCTTCAGGCCAGCCGTAGTTGAGCTTGGTGAGCGCCACTTCCACCTCGCCCAACGGCTCGCCGTGGGCGGCGCTCGTATCCTGCTTGTGGGGCGCGCCGTAGCCGATGTGGCTGTCGACGATGATGAGGGTCGGGCGGTCGGTCGTGCGCTTGAAGGTCGTGAACGCGCGACGCAGCATCTCGAGGTCGTTGGCATCGCCCACTCGGGTGACGTTCCAGCCGTAGGCCACGAACCGGGTGGCCACGTCGTCACTGAAGGCGAGCGCCGTGTGGCCTTCGATGGTGATGTGGTTGTTGTCGTAGATCCAGCAGAGGTTGTCGAGCTGCAGGTGGCCGGCCAGGGACGCGGCCTCGGAGGCCACGCCTTCCATCATGCAGCCGTCGCCGCACATGGCGTAGACGTCGTAGTCGAAGAGCGTGAAGCCCGGACGATCGAAGTGCGCGGCCTGCCACTTGGCCGCCATGGCCATGCCCACGCTGGTCGCCACGCCCTGGCCGAGCGGGCCGGTGGTGGTCTCGACGCCGGACGTCCAGCGGTACTCCGGGTGGCCGGGGCACTTGCTATCGAGCTGGCGGAACTTCTTGAGGTCGTCGAGCGTGATCGACGGCTCGCCCAGCCGCTCGTATCGCGCGTCCACCGCGGTGACGCCCGTCACGTGCAGCACCGAGTACAACAACGCCGACGCGTGCCCAATCGACAGCACGAAGCGATCGCGATTCGGCCAGATGGGATCGTCTGGATCGAAGCGCAGGAACTCCTGCCACAGCTCGTAGACGGCGGGTGCCATGGCCATGGCCGTTCCGGGATGTCCCGATCCAGCCGCCTGCACGGCGTCCATGGACAGCGTACGGAGGGTCGCGACGCTCAGATCCGCCAGGCGATCGGGCCCGGGCGCGGCTCGCTGGTCCTGGCCCGGAGCGTCGGTGGAGGGCGCGGCTGTGGTTGCCATCGCAGACAGAATCGGCCGACCGGGGACGGAACCGTAGAACGGGCCGGCCAGCCGGCCACCGTGCCTCGAGTCAAGGCCGGCCGCGGCTGGTCGATTTCAGGGCGGGAGCACACCGTGGATACTCATCAGAAAGCACTGCAAGTCAACCTCGACCCCTGCCTGTACGGCACGTTTGCCGAGATTGGCGCCGGCCAGGAAGTGGCGCGGTGGTTCTTTCGGGTGGGCGGCGCGGCCGGCACGGTCGCCAAAGCCATGTCGGCCTACGACATGACCTTCAGCGACGCCATCTACGGCACGAGCGACCGCTACGTGAGCAAGCACCGCATCAACGCCATGCTCGACCACGAATTCGGACTATTGGTCGAGCGTCTCGACGGCAAGCGCGGCGACGCCACGAAGTTCTTCGTGTTCGCCGATACGGTGGCGGCCAAGAGCTATGCCCGCAAGGACGACCCGCACGGCTGGCTCGGCGTGCGCTTCCAGAGCTCGCCGCGCGCGCCGGCGTCGCAGATCATCATGCACGTGCGGTTGCTGGACAAGGAGAACGTCCAGGAACAGGAGGCGCTCGGCCTCATCGGCGTGAATCTGGTGCACGGCGCCAACTACCTGCACCACGACCCGACGGCGCTGGTGGCGTCACTGCTCGACGGTCTCACGAGCGAGCGGGTCGAGGTCGACATGATCGAGTTCTCGGGCCCTGACTTCGCGCAGGTCGACAATCGCCTCATGAGCCTCAAGCTCGTGCAGCACGGCCTGACGAACGCCGCCATGTTCACGGCCAGCGGCGAGGTCGTGCAGCCGGCCGATGCGCTCTACAAGAAGGCCATTCTGATCGAGCGCGGCAGCTTTCGGCCGGCCACCAACGTCTCGGTCGACATGCTGCGGTGCGCGCAGGCGCAGTTCGTGCAGGAACCGCACCTGCGGGGCGAAGAGACCATCACCATCATGGAGATGACGCTCAAGAACCTGACCGATTCCGACACCATCGACACGCAGGACTTTCTCGACCGGGCCGACATCCTGGGCGCCCTGGGCAAGACGGTGCTCATCTCGAACTACGCCGAGTACCACCGGCTGGCGGCATATTTGTTCCGCCACACCAAGAAAATGATCGGCATCGTGATGGGTGTGCCGACCTTGCGCGAGATCTTCGACGAGAAGTACTACGCCGATCTCGAGGGCGGCATCCTGGAATCGTTCGGACGTCTCTTCAAGAACGATCTCAAGCTGTACGCCTATCCGCAGCTCGACCAGGCGACCGGCGCGCTCGTCACCGCCGGCAACCTGCGGGTCGATCCGCACCTGCGCCATCTCTACGCGTATCTGGTGGAGAACCGCCTGATCGAGAGCGTGCGCGACTACGACGAGCGGTGCCTGTCGATCTTCTCGCGCGATGTGCTGAAACGCCTGCGCGTCGGTGACGACGCGTGGGAAACGATGGTGCCGCCGGCCGTGGCGCAGCTGGTCAAGCAGCGGAAGCTGCTGGGATACATGGCCAAGGCCGCCTAACCCAACGCGGGGCATCCGTGCCCGCCGCTGCACGTGGCCGCGCAACCTGCCGCTCGGCGTTCTCGGCCTCGGCGACTACGATGCGTCGGACGTGGAGCCACAGGAGGGCGTGCTCCGCATCCTGCTACGTCATGGGCGACGCCGATCCAGATCTCTCACGTGCCGCGTCCCGAGGTCGCCGAAGCGTTCGGTCACCATCCCATCACGTAGCTGTCGCCGGTCGGGCTCACCCCGCCCATCAGCACGCCGGTCTTCGGATGAACGGCGATGGCTTTCACCGAGCCGACGCCGCGCACGTCACGCAGATCGAGCTTGTGACCGAGTGCGGCGAGCCCCTCCTTGACGTGGGCCGGCAACATCATCGGCGTGAGCAGCATTCCTTCGACCGCATGGGGATAGTACGAGCTTCGGAAACTGTTGCTGATCACCGTTGGCTGCTCGAGCGCCTGCTGCACCGTCATGCCGAACTCGATGAAGTTCAGGAAGAACTGGAGCTGTGTCTGGGGTTGGGTGTCGGCGCCCGGCGTGCCGAAGCTCACGACGGGCATCCCGTCTTTGAGCGCCATCGCCGGATTGATCGTCTGGCGCACGCGCTTCATCGGCTGCAGCGAGTTCACGTCATTCGGGTCCAGGTAGAAGTACTTCATCCGGTCGTTCATCAGGACGCCGGTGCCGTCGGGCACCAGACCACTGCCGAAGCCGCTGAGCAGGCTCGACGTCAGCGACACCATGTTGTGGTCCTTGTCGACCACCGTGAGGTAGGTCGTGAGGTTCAGCTCCTGGTCGGGGTCGTAGGGATTGACGTGACCGGGCACGGCCAAGGGCGCGGCATACGACGCCTGCTGTCTGCCCGATGAGGCCGTTCCGCCGCGCGGATCGCCGAACGGCGCCTCACCGGCGATGGCGCGGGTTGGATCGATCAGCGCACGGCGTGTGGCGGCGTACTCCTTCGAAAGCATCTCGCGCATCGGGATGTTCGGCGTGAACTTCGGATCGGCCACGTACTTGTCCCGGTCGGCGAAGGCCAGCTTGATCGATTCGGTGACGACATGCAGGTAGGCGGCGCTGTTGCGCCCCATGTAGCGCAGGTTGAAGCCTTCGAGCAGGTTCAACGCGTAGAGCATGGTGAAGCCCTGCGAGTTCGGCGGGCACTCGTAGACGTCGTAGCCGCGGTAGTTCACCGAGATCGGCGCGTCTTCGAACGCCTGCATCGCGGCCAGATCCGCTTCGGTGATGATGGCGCCGTGCGCCTGCATGCCGGCCACGAGCGCCTTGGCCACCGGGCCGGTGTAGAACCCGGCGGCCCCCTGTGCTGCGATCGCCCGCAGTGTCGTGGCGAGATCGGGGTTCTTCACGACATCGCCCATCTGCAGTGGCTTGCCGTCGCGCAGCCAGATCTTCACCGAGCCCGGGTGCTTGCCAAGCTTGGCCTTGGCACCCTCGAGCCCGCGCGCCAGGCCCTCGGTGATCGGGTAGCCGTTCTCGGCGATCTCAATGGCCGGCGCCAGCACCTCGGCCATCGACCTGGTGCCGTACTTCTGCAGCGCCAGGGCCGCGCCGCTCACCGAGCCCGGCACGGCAATCGAGAGGCCGCTGTCGTCGGGCATCCCGCCATGGCTGTCGTAGTAGTCGATGGTGGCGGCCTGGGGCGCGAAGCCGGAGCCGTTGATGAACTTCACCTCCTTGGTCTTGGCCAGGTAGATGAGCGCGAACAGGTCAGACCCGAGGCCGGTCATGCCGGGCTCGACCTGCCCCTGAATCGCCCAGGCCGCAATGGCCGCATCCACGGCGTTGCCTCCGGCCTTGAGCACGCGCATCCCGACTTCGGCGGCCAGCGGATGCCCGGCCGCCACCATGCCCTGCGTGCCCATCACCGTCGGCCGCCAGCTTGAAGTCTGCGCGTGAGGGGCCTGCGTAACGAGCGCCATCAGGGCCAGCGTTGAGAGCAATCGACGTGTCATGCCGCTTCCTCCTCGAACCGGGTTCGGGCGTACTAGGCCCCCAGGGCGTGATCGTTCAGCTTGTTGCCGGACGCCATGTGCAGCAAGATACTGGCATGTCTGATCCAATCCCAGAGAAAACGCCGGTCGAGAAGATGCGGGAAGTGAATTCGAAGTTGAAGGAAATGGAGCACTACTCGCGCAACAACATCGAGAAGCTGTCGGCGTCCTGGCTGCTGCTCGACGAAGAACTGAAAGAGAAGGGCTTCGCTGAAAGGGTGAACGACCTGCTCAGCACCCAGAACACCTTCCAGGACCGGGTGACTGAACTCAGCACCGATCTCGAAGCCGAGTGCGTCCGGCTCGAACAGGACAAGGCCTGAGACGCCCCTGCACCGCTGACGATGCACCGTCAGAACCGGGAACTTCCTAGGAACGACATCTGGTTACCGCTCGGAAGGCCGAGGTGCGTGCCCTCGAGGGTGTAGGTGCCGCCCTCGACGAATCTGCCCCTTCAGCGCGTCACGTTCGCCCGACTTGAGCGTGTACGTCTCGGCCCGCCACGCTCCGCGGATGTCTGGCGCCGACGCGCCCTGTTGCGCACGGCCAGGCGGGCCTACGAGCGCGACGATCAGGGTGACGACGGACAGCGAACATCATGCGGAGTCTCATTGCCCGAGGACTGGGCTTCTTCAAGAAGCGACGACTCCCAGATCGTGGTGCAGTGCCGGCAGCGACGCTCCAGGAGTCGTCGCGCAGATCCGTTTAACGCCTTGCGCCGAGGTCGTGGCTCCCGTAGGATGCGGCCTAGCCACAACGAAGACGCTGCGATGTTCGGCTACGCTACCTCGTACGCCCGCATGTTCGGAATGCTTGGCCTCATCGGCGCCGTCACCGCCAAGGTCCGCCGACATCCGGTGACTTGCACGATCAAGCGTCCCTTCCCGCCCCACCCACTGTCCGTGCGCATCCCGTCGACCGATGTGCTCCTGTACCGCCAGATCTTCGAGCGCCACGAGTACGCGGTACCCGTCTCGCGTCCGCCCCGCGTCATCGTTGACGCGGGTGCAAATGTGGGATTGGCGGCCGTCTACTTCGCGCACCGCTTTCCCGACGCCCGGATCATCGCGATTGAGCCCGAAGCGCACAACTTCGCGCTGCTTGCGGCCAATGTCGCCGACTATCCGAACGTCGTGCCCGTGAAGGCGGCGCTCTGGCACACGAACACCGTCCTCGACCTCTTCGATCCAGGGCTCGGCTCCTGGGGTTACGTCGTCGGTCACCGGGACGAGTGCCCGGGCACATGGCGCCAGCTCACCGACGCAGTCACGGTCGACAAGGTGATGCGCACCCACGGCCTCGACCGCATCGACTTGTTGAAGATGGACATAGAAGGATCCGAGCGGGAAGTACTGGCCGACCCGGCCGCGTGGATCGAGTGCGTCGACGCCATGGTCGTAGAACTCCACGAACGGAAGAAGGCTGGCTGCGCCCAGGTATTCGAGGCCGCGGCGCAGCAATTCGACGCTCGTTGGCACGGGGGTGAGCTGGAGTACCTGCTCCGCTCCGGCGCCGCCGTCACCGGCCCTGCCCAGGGCTCCCGAGAGACCAACGGTGCCGGATGACCTGCCTGAGTTGCGCTGCCGGACGTGGCGCGTCACGATTTTCTTCATTGGCGTCGCCGCGGCGATCGTGGGCCCGCTGGCCGTCCTGTTCGCCCTGATCGTCTTCGGTCCGGCGCCGTATCTTGTCGACCGCGGCGCGCTCGATCCCCACTGGCTTGGCGCCGTCACCAGGGTCGATGGCGCCGAAGTGCGGGTCATAGAGGCCGCCGACGCCGCCGGCGCGAAGGCGCAGGCAGAACGGATCAGGGCGGGGATTGCGACCTCGAGCGCGACGACCCTGCCCGGCACGTTCCGGTACCGGCGTACCGATACGGGACTCTACGGTGTCATCCTCAGAGTCGATGCGCTCGTGATTCAGGTCGAAGCAAGCGAGCGCGAGCAACTGGCGCGCAGTCTGGCCGGGCTACCGTTTGTTACCGAGAATCCGCAAGAGAACCTTCTCGATCGCGCGCTCGGGTCACCTGGCACGTCTGTCGCGTGGCTCGCGCTCTACCTCGTGATGGCGACGGTGTTCATGGCCCGCACCGCTTCGTGGGCTGGCACGATCGAGCCACCGGCTGGCGCCGCCGCCAGCATTGGCGATCGCGAGTTGCGGCGACGGCTGCTCAGCCTGAGCGAACACGGCTTGCCGTTCACCATGCGGGAACTCCCGAACGGCGACCTGATGGCCGAGTGGCGTCTGGTCGAGGCCGCCTGGACCAGCATCTTCAGCCGGGCGGGCCTGCGGAAGTCGCTCACGCTGCACCTGCGTCTTGGCGCCAACGGAACCGTACGCGTCGTCGAGTCGGAGCGGGCCGTGTCGTGGTCGGGCGGTGTGGGGGGTGCGCTGGCGGCAGCGTCGTGGTCCCGGCCGATCCGCTTCTTCCACGTCGAAGCCGGCTCGGCCTACGGTGTGCTCTACCGCGGCGACGCGTGGCAGATCGACGCCGCCTACAACTACCGTTACGACGCCGTCGAGGTGAAATCGCCGGTCGTGCGAACGATCCTCGAGGCCGGGTGGACGTTCCGGCCGGTGCTGAGCTTCGTCGCGCCCTTCGGCTGACGCCGCGCGATGTCCCCGGGCGCTTCCGGCTCGCGTTATTCGCAGCAGGAGGTCCGACATGCGCGCTCTCGTATTCCCCGTCCTGCTCACCGCCATATCAACGACTCAGGTCATCCCGGTCGCCGCTCAACCACTCGGGCAGTTCCGCTGGCAACAGCAGCCGTACTGCAACGTCGTCACGCTCAGCGTGGTGCAGGACGGCGCAGGGTTTCATCTCGACGGCTGGGACGATCAGTGTGGCGCCCCAACCCGGGCCGCTGCCGTGGGGCTGGCCGTGCAGAACCCCGACGGGACGATCGGCTTCGGCGTCACCCTCGTGACCACACCCGGCGGCACGCCCGTACACGTCGATGCCACCATCAGCCTGCCGGGGTTGAACGGCACCTGGCGCGACAGCACCGGCCACACCGGCGCCTGGACCTTCCTGACCGGCGGCGGACTGGGCGGCTCCCCCCGCCCGGTGGCGCAGACGGCCTTCCCCGCGGGGCTCTCCGCGGGCAACGCGCGCGTCACCGATGTGGGAGCGCCAACCAGTGCCAACGACGCGGCCAATCGCGCCTACGTGGACGGCCGTGAAGCGGCGGTGCGCGCCGCCCTGACGGCGCCTTTGAATCTGAGCGCGCTCACGGCGCACGACGAAGTGGGGACATTCGGGCACCGCGGATTCGGCTGTCTGGAAAGCACCGCGCCAGGCGCCGCGAGTGTGATCATGGAACTGCCGCTGCCGATCGGCGCTCGGCTGCTCGGCGTCCACGGCAAGTACACCGACGACGCGCCGGCCGACTTCACCTTCCGGCTCATCAAGGTGAACTTCTGGAACAGCCTCCGTTCGGAGGCCTCCGCGTCATCCATCTCGACCGCTGCTCTGCCGGGCACCGGTTTCGTCACCATTCCGTTGTTCGGCTCGGCCGCCCTCAACACGGTGCGAAACGACCAGACCTTCTACGTGCGGGTCTCGACCCCGAGTCACGCCGGCGGCCCGGCCCTCTATTTCTGTGGCGTACAGGTGGAATACACCATGCCGTAGCCACGCGCCGCCGTCGACTCGCGCCTACCCGCGGTTCTCGGACGGGTGCCAGCCGCCACACGCCTTGCCGCGAAGCGCGGCGGCGCCAATCGCTCCGAGCGCCACCACGATCGACGCCAGCTCGATCGAGACGCCGTTGGCGAGCAGGTAGGCCGAACGGGCCATCGCCTCGGCCGGTGCGCCGATGGCGGCCAGGTCCGCGTCCTGCACGACGCTCGGCGACAGGATGACGACGAACAGGGCGAGCAGCAGCGCCAGTGCCGCCTCGACCAGGTAGTCGCCTGGATGCAGAAAGCCCCGCCGGGCCAACAGGAGCGTTACCGCCACAACGACGACGGCCAGGAGTATCACCATGGTTTCCTCCAATCCGCAGCAGCCCGGCCGTCAGACCTGCGCCACGCGGGGCTGGCCGAGGCTCTCGGTACTCTTTTTATAGCGCACAAATCGGCCTCCGTCGCGCACGGTAGAGGCGGCGACGCCACTCTCGAGCGCTTGGCACTCGTGGGCTCGGTGCGTCTCCCGCAGTAGGCGTACCCGTCACCACGTGTGCCTTCACTCAGCTGGTTGGCCCCCGCGCAGGCTCTGCTGAATGACGCGCGCCGCCACATCGTGGCCCGCCGCGTTCAGGTGCATCGGGTCGCCGTAGAGATACAGCGTGCGCGAGCGGCCGCGACTGGCCGCCACGAACTCGGGCAGCAGATCGACGGCGGTGATGCGCTGCTGCTCGAAATACTCAACCAGCCGTCGTTGCGGCAGCCCGAAGTCGTCCGGGATTCCCGCTCGCAGCTGCGCCTCGTACGGCGCGATGAACACCTTGAGGCCGACATCGTGCCGGTCGAGATACGCCTTCAGGTCACGAAGGGGCTCGAGGCCACGCGCGAGGCACTCGGCATCTCGATACTGCTGGAGATCGTGCTGGAAGTAGTTCATCTGGGCGTCACGCACGAGCCCCCGCAGCAGCAGAAACAGCTTCGATCGCGTGCGCAAGTAGTCGTTGGCCAGGCGCAGCGGCGATGAGTCGGGCGGGGGCGTTGCGTCGGGCAGTCGCGCCAACTGGTCTTTGATCTGCTGTGAACTGACGGCGAGCAGATCGTTCAGGCAGTAGACGATCACGACCGTCTTCACATCCGCCTTGCGCGGCACGAGCGACTGCGCGACATTGCGGTAGTCGAAGGTGTCATAGCCGACGGCGGCGGCGTTGTAGACCGTGAGGTTCGGCAAGGCGCGACGCAGTCGCCCGCTGATGGTCTCGTCGTCGCTCACGGCCGGACCAAACAGCACGGAATCGCCGAGCATCAGCACCGCCGGGGCGCCGGCTGGCGCGGTTGGCCTGAACCGCGGGTCGACGCGAAAGCCGTCGCCGTCGGTCTCGAAGGGGCCGCCAAACGACTGGCCGGCGAAGTTCGGCGTGTTGCCGTAGCTCGCGCCGAATCGACCCGTCGTGAAGCCGCCGCGGCTGCTGCCGAGGAAGTTGACGTCGCCCAGCACCCGGACGGCAATCTCCCCAGCCGCCAGCAGACCAAGCATGACCACCGATGACGCAGCGACTAGCAGCACCCGCTGGCGCGTCGTCACCGTGGAGGGGCTCGTCACCCGCCGCCACCTCGGGCCGACCGCACGATTCTCGACGCCCACGGCGCCCCGAGTACGACCGGCGCAGGCCAGCCGAGAGCTCCGCCCCGGGCACGGTCACTTGAAGCGCTGACAGACATGTGTCACGGGATTCTCCTACGCCGCCCGGTGGCAAGGGAAATGGCCCGGCACGGTGCGGTGCGGTTCAGTTCCATCGAGGACATAATCGGGCCCGTGAGCACGATTGCCTGGATCGTCGCGGCGTGTCTCGCCATGAGCGCCGTGGCGTTGATTGGGCTCGTGAGCTTCCTGGTAACGGAGGCCACGCTCCAGAAGGTGATGCTGCCCCTGGTGGCGCTGGCGGCCGGCTCGCTGATGGGCGGCGCCTTCCTGCACCTGATCCCCGAAGCCGCGGCGGCCCGCGGGCTCGACACGCTCACCTTCGTGGCGGTACTTGCGGGTTTCTCGCTGTTCTTCCTGCTCGAGCAGTTCCTCTCCTGGCACCACGCGCACGCCGTCTCGGCTCCGGTGAAGGCGCCGGTGACCTATCTGATCCTGCTCGCCGATGGCCTGCACAACTTCATCGGCGGGCTCGCCATCGCCGCCTCGTTTCTCGTCAGCGTCGAGGTCGGCCTCATCACCTGGCTCGCCGCCGCGGCCCACGAAGTGCCCCAGGAACTCGGGGACTTCGCCATCCTGCGGCGTGGCGGATGGGCGCGCGGGCCCGCACTGGCGGCGAACTTCGCGTCGGCGCTCACCATCCTCCCCGGTGGCCTCCTCGCCTACTACATCTCGGCCGATGTCGACACAGCGCTGCTGCTGGCCTTCGCCGCTGGGAACTTCATCTACATCGCGGCATCGGATCTGATTCCCGAGGTGAAGCAGGAGCGGGCGCTGGTGGCGAGCCTGGTTCACGTCGGTGCCTTCAGCGCCGGCATCCTGCTGATCCTCGGCACCCGCCTGGCGCTGCACGGACAGGCCTGATGGCGGTCCAGACCGGCTGACGCTAGACTTGAGTTTGCGCACACCAGGGATGGACGCGAGGAGCTGACAATGAAGGTAATAGTGGCAATCGACGGATCCTCCTCGAGCGACGCGGCCGTAGCGTCGGTGGCCACGCGGCCGTGGCCAGAGGGAACCACGATCGAGGTGCTCACGGTCATCCACGCCGCAGTGCCGTTCGTGCTCGACCCGACGTACGCAGTCGCATTCATCCACATCGATCAATTGGAGAAGGGCCGCAAGCACGCCCCGGCACTGGTCGAGAACGCGGCTGCCAAGATCCGGCGTCCGGGGCTGACCGTGACGACTCAGGTGCTCGAAGGTGCGCCGAAGCACCTGATCGTGGAAGAGGCCGACCGATGGGGAGCGGATCTCATCGTGCTCGGCACGCATGGCCGCGGCCCGGCGGGCCGCTTCCTCCTGGGCTCGGTCGCTCACTCGGTCGTCCTGCACGCGTCCTGCTCGGTGGAAGTGATGCGTCCGCGGCAGAAGGCCGAAGGCTAGAGTAGATTCTGCGCGCGCGGACGAACGCATGGCTGCTCGACTGTCCTACGCCAATCGATGGTCCCACGCCCGGGACTCGTGGAAACGGGCACCGGAGGGCTGGCCCGGCCTCCGGTCTAGCTACGACATCACTTCCTTCGTCTGGCGGGAGCCGTGGTTGAGGCAGTAGCCGTCGCCGTGGACGGTGTGAAGGAGGTGCGGACGATGCCGCCCAGGCCCCTGAGGGCCACCCGCGTGACAAACGAAGACCTCCCGGCCGGCCAGCATCTTCGTCGCGCCTGACACGCACACCGTCAGCGCGCGCATTTTAGTACAACTTGCGACATCCCGTCGCCCATCGGTCGTGTAGTCTGCGCCAGTCCACCGTCTTGCGCCGCGGTGTGGCGGACACACGCGTGCAGATTGGTCAGGAGATTCCTCTGTGACGTTTCGAACCGGTCATCTCCACCACGTCGCCCTCATCGTCGTCGCGTTCGCCATACACGCGGAGCAGGCGCCGGCCGTTCGCGCCGGGCAGGCGTCGGCCGTCCGCAAGGTGGCGCTCGTCGGCGGCATGCTGCTCGATGGCTACGAGGCGCCGCCGCTCCACCACGCGGCGGTACTCATCGAGGGCGATCGCATCGTACGAGTGGGACCGGCGGCCTCCACGCCAGTACCGCCCGACTACACGGTCATCGACACGAGCGGGCGCACGATGATGCCCGGCATGATCGAGCTGCACGCGCATCTCATCCTGCTCGGCCATGGCAACTACGGCACGTGGTTTCCGTGGCTGGCGAAACAGGGCCCGGCCACGCTGCCCTCGGTGATGGATGTCGCCGCCAGGCAGCTGCTCGAGGCGGGCATCACGTCGGCCGTCGACCTCGGCGCGCCCCTCGAGGAAAGCCTCGCCGTGCGGACGCGGATCAACAGCGGCGCTACGCCCGGACCGCGCATGTCGATGAGCGGTCCATGGATCACCAGGAATGGCGGTGGCATGACCGATCAGTTCGGCGGCATCACCATCACGAGCCCGGCGCAGGCCACTGCAGCGGTGGACAAGCTCGCCGCCGCCGGGGTCGACGTCATCAAGGCGCACTCGGGTCTGACCCGCGACGACTACCAGGCGATCGCCGACGCCGCCCACCGCCACAACCTCCGCGTGCACGCCCATGTCTATGCCGAGCAGGACGTGCGCAACGCGCTCGAGGCCGGCATCGATGTCCTCACGCACGCCGGCTCGGCGGGGACGGCGCCGCCCTACAGCCCGCAGATGATCACCGATATCGTCAACGCCGGACGTCCAGTGGTCATTACCGGCGCGCACCGGGCGTGGGTCTATCCTGATACGGCGGCATTTCCCGAACGGCTGCAGGATCCCGAACTCAAGAAGACCATCCCGCCGGCGATCTACGCCGAGATCCAGGACTCCCTCAAGAACTGGCGCGCGCTCGGTTACTTCGGGCGGACCGATCGCGAAGTCGGCTTCCGCGAACGGGGCATGAAGCAGTTCATCGAGTCGAACACCGTGCTCGGCATGGGCACCGATTCGGGCACACCGATGAACTTCCACACCGAGGCGCTGTGGCGCGAGGCCAAGGCGCACGTCGACATGGGCATGCCTCCGATCAAGGTCATTTCGGCCCTCACGCGCATCGGCGCCTCCATCCTCGGCAAACAGCGCGACCTGGGCACGATCGAACCCGGCAAGTACGCCGACATCATCGTCGTCAATGGCAATCCGCTCTACGACATCACGGCGCTGTCGCACGTCGAGACGGTGCTCAAGGGCGGCGTGGTCTACAAGGGCGCCGCGCCCGCTACCCCACGGCGGTCCGACGCCCGCCAGTGAGCGGTTAGTGCAGGGGCGGCGATCACCATCGTGATCGAACACCCCGCGCCGGCGGCAGCCCGCGAACGACTGCCGGCCATGGAACACCCGCGGCGCGCCCGGCCGGATTTCACCCCGGCCGTGGGCGGCGTGCAAAGAACGACATCCTGGATCGTCTCGAAGTTCACAAGTGATGGCCCGCCAGAGTTTGCGGCGATGTCAAGGGGAACAATGGATATGAGCAGAGCAATGGGACTGCGCGGTTGGTGGATTGGCGTCTTCGCGGCGGTGTGCGCGGTGACGTTCTTCGGAGCGGCCCCGGCCTCCGCCCAGGTAGTTGGTGCGAACCTGTCGGGACGCATCGTTGATGACGGCGGCGGCGCCCTGCCGGGCGTGACCGTGACGATTACGAACAAGGCGAACGGGTCGCAGCAGACGGTGGTGACCAACGAGGAAGGCAGCTACCGCGTGGTCGCGCTCCAGCCGGCGCCCTACCAGGTGCAGGCCGAGCTCTCGGGTTTCGGCACCAGCACACGTGACATCGTGCTGACCATCGGCGCCAACGCGACGCTGGACCTGAAGCTGGGCGTGGCGGCCCTCGAGGAGACCATCACGGTGTCGGCGCAGACGCCGATCGTCGAGGTGGCACGGGCCGCGCCGACGTCGACCATCGTCGAATCGCAGATCCAGGCGCTGCCGGTGCTGGAGCGCAACTTCCTGGCGCTGGCGCAGCTCATGCCCGGCGCGGCGCCCAACTACACGAGCAAATTCTCGCGCGTGAAGTTCGGCGGTCCCGCCGACCAGCGCAACGGCTACACCACGATCGTGGACGGCGGCGACCTCGACGACGCCATCTGGGGCGACCCGACGGTCAACATCAGCCAGGATGCGGTGCAGGAATTCAAGGTGTTCCGCAACCAGTTCGACGCCCAGTACGGCGCCGCCCTGGCCGCGGTCGTGACGGTGGCCACCAAGTCGGGCACCAACAACCTGCACGGCACCGGTTACTTCTTCGGCCGTGACGACTCGCTCAACGCCCGCAACGCCTTCCAGCGCAGCAAGCCGGTCTACGGCCAGAAGCGCTTCGGCGGCTCCCTCGGCGGACCGATCGCGCAGAACCGCACGCACTTCTTCGGTGCCTACGAGTACACCAACGTCGACCAGCAGAACATCATCGCGCTGCCGGCCAGGAACCCGTTCGCGGCGGCGCAGAACGGCGAGTTTCCGGCCACCTCGCGCGAACACCTGATGGTCGCGAAGCTCGACCACCGGCTCAGCGACCGCAGCTCCTTCTTCGTGCGCTACGCCTTCGACGACCAGTTCGCGACCCGCACCGGGACGGTGACGTCCGATGAGTCCAACGTCAACGACTCGAGCAAGATGCACAGCGTCATCGGTGAGCAGAACTTCGTGCTCTCGAACTCGTCGGTCAACAGCCTGCGCGTGCACTACATGTGGAACGAAGTGGCCACGGTGCCGGTCACGCTGGGCGTGCCGCGCGAAGTGCGGCCATCGGTGACGACCGGGCAGAACTGGACCTCACCGCAGTTCTTCCCGCGCACTCGCATCCAGGTGTTCGAGACGTTCTACAAGTCGGCGGGCCGGCACGACCTGAAGTTCGGCGCCGACTACACCTACGCCAAGCACAGCTACGAAGCGCACTTCTACGAGAGCGGCTCGTGGGATTTCACGACCGACGCGCCGTTCGACCGTGCCAACCAGGCCACCTGGCCGATCGCCTTCGTCCAGCAGACCCCGGGCACCTACGACTACAACTCCCACATCTTCGCGGCCTACGTGCAGGACGACTGGCGCGTGTCGGACAAGGTGCGGGTCAACATCGGCGTGCGCTACGACCTCGACACCAACCTGCGCATGAACGACGTCTACGGCGACGTGCTCTCCGACCCCGCCTACGCGGGTCTCGATAACTTCGTCAGCGCCGACCGCGGCACCGACTCCGACAACATCCAGCCGCGCCTCGGCATCACTTATGACGTGCGCGGCACCGGCCAGTTGGTGGCCCGGGCCGGCTTCGGGCGCTACATCACCCGCAACCGCCACTACTTCGGCCTGACGGCGCAGGATCGCCTGATCGGCACGGCCATCCGCATCCAGGATCCGGCGCAGCTCCAGAACTACCCGGACATCAACGCCGTCCTGGGCGGCAAGTCGCTCACCGACTACGTCGCAAGCGGGGCCGCGCGCTCGGTCTACATCATCCCGGACGACTACGAGCTGCCCGAATCCCTGAACACGACGGCCGGGTTCGGCTGGCAGATCAACGGCACCACCGGCATCGAGATGGACTACGTGCACGCCTACGGCTACAAGCAGCTCGGTGGCATGGACCTCAACCTGCCGACCAGCGGCCGGATCAGCGCCACCAACCCGCGGCCGGTGGCGGCCTTCACCGAGGTCAAGAGTCTCGAGAACTTCACCAAGAGCTGGTACAACGCGCTCGAAACGCAGTTCCGGACCCGCTTCAAGGGCGTGGACAACTTCACGGTGTCGTACACCCTGTCGAGCACCAAGCGTGACGGCGTGAACCACTACCAGACCTACCCGGGCACGATGCGGACGCCCCATGAGAAGGGCTACAGCGAACAGGACACCCGGCACAACGTCTCGATGGCGGCGGCTGTCACCCTGCCCTACGGGGCGCAGTTCAGCGGCATCCTGCGGGCCCTGAGCGGCACGCCGTTCGCCGTCTCGGCCGGCACCGACCTCGATGGCGACGGACAGACCCAGAACGACCGCCCCGCGGGCCTGCCCATCACGGTGGGCCGCGAGAACGTGGCCGAGTCGCTGCGCATCATCAACGAGTTCCGCGCCACGCGGAACCTGGCCCCCATCAGCGAGGACTTCCTCAAGCTGAATCCGTTCATCTCGCTCGACCTGCGGCTGACCAAGGATTTCTCCATCACCTCGGGGTCGCAGCTCCAGTTGTTCCTGGAGGGCTACAACGTACTGAACCGCGTGAACTACGCGGGCGGCGGCAACGGCAGCCTCTCGTCGTCGGCGCTGCTCATCCGCAACGCCGCTCGTGACGCCCGCCAGGTACAGATTGGCGCGCGCGTGACGTTCTAGGCATGGGCGGGGGCCGCCGGGTGGCGGCTCCCGAGCCCCGGCGGACACCGCCTGCGCCCGACCCGGGCGGGCGACCTGAGGGAGACAGACATCGATGAGGACCTGGACTTCCGCCACGTTCGTGGCGCTGCTCGTGGCGGCGAGCGCGGCCGGGATCGGAGCGCAGAAAACGGCCGGCGACTGGCCGGTCTACGGCGGCGATCCAGGCGGCCGGAAGTACTCGGCGCTGTCGCAGATCAACCGCGACAACGTCTCGCGGCTGCGCGTGGCCTGGGAGTGGAAGACCGGCGATCAGCCGTACAAGGAGCTGGGCACGTTTCCCGGTGCGTTCCAGAACACCCCGCTCATGATCGACGGCGTGCTCTACGTGAGCACGCCCTACAACCGCGTGGTTGCCCTCGAGGCGGCTACCGGACGCCAGATCTGGGCCTTCGACCCGAAGGCCTACGATGACGGCCAGCCGGCCAGCGGCCAGGGCTTCATCCACCGCGGCGTGGCGGCGTGGCGCGACAAGGGCGCCCTGCGCATCTTCCTCAACGCCCGCCATCGCCTGATTTCGCTCGATGCCAAGACCGGCCGGCCGGTGGCGAGCTTCGGCAAGTACGGCGAGGTCGATCTGGCCGAAGACCTGCTGTGGCCGATCAACCGTAAGCACTACTCGAACACGTCGCCGCCGCTCGTCTATGGCGACCTGGTGATCCTGGGCAACGGTGTGGGCGATCGCCTGATGTACAAGAACGACCCGCCCGGCGACGTGCGCGCGTTCGACGCCCGCACCGGCAAGCGCGTGTGGACGTTCCACACGATTCCACAGCCGGGCGAGTTCGGCCACGAGACGTGGCAGAGCGACGCCTGGAAGTACACCGGCCACACCAACGTCTGGGCGCCGATGACGCTCGACGCCGAGCGCGGGCTGGTCTACCTGCCCGTGAGCACGCCGAGCAACGACTACTACGGCGGTCGACGGCCGGGCTCGACGCTCTTCGCCGAGTCGCTCGTCTGCCTCGATGCGAAGACCGGCAAGCGCAAGTGGCACTTCCAGATCGCGCACCACGGGTTGTGGGACTACGATCCGCCCGCCCCGCCGAACCTCGTGACGATCACCGTCAACGGCAAGCGCATCGATGCCGTGGTGCAGCTCACCAAGCAGGGCTTCGCATTCGTGTTCGACCGGGTGACCGGGATGCCGGTGTGGCCGATCGAAGAGCGGCCCGTGCCGCAGAGCGACATTCCGGGTGAGCAGAGCTCGCCGACGCAGCCCTTCCCGACGGCGCCGCCGCCCTTCACGTCACAGGGCACCTCGCTCGATGACGCGTTCGACCTGACGCCGGAGCTGAAGGTCGCGGCGCAGGCCGAGATGAAGAAGTATCGTCTCGGTCCCCTCTACACTCCGCCGTCGATGGAGGGCACGCTGGCCCGCCCCGGCGTGTGGGGTGGCGCCAACTGGGGCGGCGGCGCCTTCGATCCCGAAACCGGCATGCTGTACCTGAAGACCGTCGGCATGGCGCAGGTCTTCCGCATCCAGAAGCGCGACCCGGACGCGCCGACCAACCGGCCGGGAGAAGTGGACGCCGAGTACGTCAACCGCGGCGCGCCGGCGTTCTTCGGGGACGGGCTGCCGCTCATCAAACCGCCCTACGCACATCTCGTGGCCATCGATCTGAACAAGGGCACGATCGCCTGGCGCGAGCCCTTCGGCGATCTGCCCAACGTGCGTGAGCAGCTGGAGACCCTGGGCGTGACGGTGCCCGACCGGCTCGGCGCCCAGGGGCCGGCGGGCCTGGTGGCCACTCGCGGCGGCCTGCTCTTCGTGGGCGGTGGCGACCGGGCCCTTCACGCCGTGGACAAGACCACCGGGCGGGACCTGTGGTCGGCGCCCACGCTGGAGACCACCGGCACGCCGATGACCTACGAGGCCGGCGGACGGCAGTTCGTCGTGGTGGCCACGGGCCGCAACCAAGACGCCACGCTCGTGGCGTTCGCGCTCGAGCGCTGACGCTTCGGGGCGGTGCCACTGTCTCAGGTCGTCGTGCGTCGAATCGCTGCCGGATCGTCGTGGCATCTTGCGGCCAACACGGGGGATTCATGCGTTACCAGCGGATCGTTCGATCGTTGCTTGCCTTGTTCTTCGGCGCAGGTCTAGCGGCCGCCGTTCTGCACGCCCAGGCGCCGGCACCACCTCAGACCGCGCCGCCCGGGCAGAGCCTGGAACACCCGCAGGGGACCAACGCCGGCATCTTCGCCTTCACGGGCCGATGTGCCGCCTGCCACGACAACGGCACGGGTGGCGCGCCTGACCGCTACACCCTGAACCAGCACACGCCTGAAGCGGTGCTCGCCACGATGCGCACGGGGGCGCACGCCACACACGCCGAGGGCCTCACAGAGTTCGAGAAGCGCGTCGTGGCCGTGTACATCGGCGGCCGGCCACTGGGATCGTCCGACACCGGCGATGCCGCGAAGATGCCGAACCACTGCGAGAGCGCACCGGCCTTCACACCGTTCACGGGCTCCGAGTGGAACGGCTGGGGCGCCGATGCGTCCAACTCGCGGTATCAGCCGTCGCCGGGCCTCACCGCCGAGGCCACTCCGAAGCTCGCGTTGAAGTGGGCGTTCGGCTTCCCCTACGGCAACTCGTCCTACGGACAGCCGTCCGTGGTCGGCGGCCGCGTCTTCGTCGGTTCAGACACCGGCTTCGTCTACGCGCTCGATGCCAAGATTGGCTGCGTGCACTGGTCCTTCCGCGCCAGCGCCGGCGTGCGCACGGCCCCCAGCGTGGGGCCGGGTAGCGGCACCAACCGCTACCTCGTCTACTTCGGCGACATCCGCGCCAACGTCTACGCGGTGAACGCGGAAACCGGCGCCGAGGTCTGGAAGGCCCGCCTCGACACCCATCCCATCGCCCGCGTCACCGGCGCGCCGAAGCTCGTGGCGGGCCGCCTCTACGTACCGCTGTCGTCGCTCGAAGAGTCGGGCGCCGGCAACCCCAGCTACCCGTGCTGCACGTTCCGCGGCGGGCTGGCGGCCTACGACGCCCTCACGGGCAAGCAGCTCTGGAAGTCGTATAGCGTCGCTGAGGCGCCGAAGAAGACCAAGGTCACTTCGCTCGGCACGCAGCTGTGGGCGCCGGCCGGGGCCGGCGTGTGGTCGTCGCCGACGGTCGATCTGGCGCGTCGCATGGTCTACGTGGCGACCGGCAACGGCTACACCGAACCGGCCGATATCGCCTCCGACGCCGTCATCGCCTACGACATCGACAGCGGCAAGCGCATGTGGGTCAAGCAGGTGATGGCGCTCGATCACTACGTGCGCGATTGCCCCGGCATCTACCGGCCCAACGTCCCGACCGACGACAAGTCCGAGACCTGTCCCGACGACCTCGGTCCCGACTTCGACTTCGGCAACGCGCCGATCCTGCGCACGATGCCCGATGGGAAGTCGTACATCGTCATCGGCCAGAAGAGTGGCGACGCCTGGGGACTCGATCCGGACAAGCAAGGCGAGATCGTGTGGCGCCGCCAGGTCGGCCTCGGCTGGGAGAACGGCGGCGGCGCGATGATGTGGGGCTCGGCCGCCGACCAACGCCTGGCCTACTTTCCGGTGACGCGCACCGACGACCGGCTCGGCCTGGCCGCCGTGGGAATAGGCAGCGGCGAGGTGGTGTGGCGGGCGATGCCTCCGGCGGGCGGCGGGGCGCCGGTCACGGTCATGCCCGGCGTGGTGTTCATGGGCGCGAGCACCGGCACCGTCTATGGCTATTCGACGGCCAACGGCCAGGCGATCTGGTCATTCGAGACCGACCGGACGTTTGACACGGTGAACGGCGTCGAGGCGCGCGGGGGCGGCATCAACGCCGCGGGGCCGGTCGTCGCCGGCGGCATGCTCTTCGTGTCCTCGGGCTACTCGGACCTCGGCGGCGGCCGGCGCGGCAACGTGCTACTGGCCTTCGCCGTGCCGTAGTGCCGAGCCGGCGTCACCGGTCGGCAGCGACACGGCGGCTCACCACGGCGGCTCACCACGGCGGCAGCGTCTTGTCCAGGAACGGCTGCACGTGTTCGTCGCTGGAGGCCAGCAGTTCGCCGGAACGGCCTTCGAAGTGGATGCGGCCATCGTGCAGCACGAGAAACCTCGTCGGCTCGACACGCGCCGGGTCGAGGTCGACGATCTGGACGTCGCCGTTGGTGCGCACCGCTCCGTGGGTGGCCACGTAGAAGGCGTCGCGGATCTGGTGCGTCACGAGGAGCGAGGTGACCTTCTCGAGGTCGCGCAGCTTGACGATCTCGTCGTTGACGGTCGTCGCCGTGATCGGATCGAGGCCGGTCGTCGGATCGTCGAGCAGGAGGAGACTCGGCCTGGCGGCCATCGCCCGGGCGAGCGCTACCCGTCGCCGCTGGCCGCCAGAGAGTTCCGACGGCGACCGGTCGAGGTAGTCTGCCAGTCCGATGAACCCGAGCACCTCGGTCACCCGGCTCCGCACCTCGTCCAGCGGCATGTCGGTTTCCTCGTAGAGCCGGTAGCCGACGTTCTCCGCCACGGTCAACGAGTCGAACAGCGCGTTCTCCTGGAACAGCATGCCGATGTCGGTACGGACGTGCATCAGGCGCTGCTCGGACAGGTGGTCGATGCGCTGACCGCTGACGTGGATCGTGCCCGCATCAGGGCGAAGGAGGCCGAGAATCAGCTTGAGGATGACCGACTTGCCGGACCCGCTCGCGCCGAGCAGGATGCTGGTGCTGCCCCTGGGCAGGCTGAAGCTCACGCCGCGCAGCACGACGTGATCGTCGAAGGCGAACGTCACGTCGTCGAACACGACCGCCGGCGCGTCATCGACGGCTCCGGCCGCCGACGGGCCCTCCACGGCCGTGGCCCCGTCATGCTCCCCGGGCAGGGGCTGGGAATGGGCTGCTGTGACCATGCACAGGCATCCTCTCGCACCTGGGGGTTCCGATCAAACGCGATCGGGTCCGCTGCAAGAACCGGCGGTGATGCCCGGACGAAGCCGCTACACGACCTTCCGCGGCAGCGAGGCCCCGAGATGCATCGTGAGGTCGTAGACCGAGGCGCCACAGGCCGCGCCGACGTCTTCAGGACGCCCGCCCGGTTCCCAGCCGAAGAAAGTCGCCACGTCGCCGATGGCCACCGGGTTGGTGTCGCCAATCTCCACGATCGTGTGACTGGCCGACACCGACGCGATGACGGGGTAGAAACCTCCGCCAATGGCCACCCGCGCCCCCTTGGCGGCGACCCTGGGCCAGCCGTCGGCGTGCCCGACCGGCAGCGTGGCCACCCACACCGGCCGGGTGGCCATGTAGGCGCGGTTGTAGCCGGCCGACTCACCCGCCTGCAGCTGCTTCACGTAGGCCACGCGGGCCTTGAGGCTGACGGCCGGCCGGAGGTCCATGGTGCCCTGCGTGCGGAACTCGGGTTCGGAGTAGACGCCGAACACCGCCATGCCCGGCCGCACGCGGTCGAAGAACGCCTCCGGCCGCTGGAACAGCCCGAAGCTCGATGCCGCGTGCATGAAGCCCACCGCGACGCCGTCTGTCGCCGCCTGGTCGCGCACGGCCCGGAAGCGCACCACCTGCTCGGCGTCGAAGTCCGCGTCTTCGCTGAAGGTCATCATGGCGCTGGCAATCTGCACGCCGCGGCGCGACGCCAGATCGCGCATGAGCCCGTTGGCCTCACGGTATGGCACGCCAACGCGGCCGATGCCCGTGTCGACGCAGACGTGGACCTGGACGGGACGCTGCCGCTTGGTGGCAATTCGCTCGAGCACGTCGCCGATGGGCGTGTAGACCATGGGCTCGATGTCGCGCGCGATGGCCGCCTCGAGATCCGACGCATCACACGGCCCCATGAGCAGCACCGGCTTCTTCACGCCGGCATCGCGCAGGGCCATGGCCTCGGCGAGCTTGACGACGGCCAGCGCCGGGATCTCGGGCCGCTGGTCGAGCAATCGGCCGACGACAGCGACGCCACAGCCGTAGCCGTTGTTCTTGATCACCGCGATGATCGGCCGGCCCTCTACGCGCCGCCGGATCTCGGCGACGTTGTGGGCGAGATTGGCGGCGTGCACCTCGACCCACGGGTCGTATGAGGAACTGCGGGGAGGCACGGACACCACTGGCGACGGCTGCGCCGCCTGGTCAGCGGTGGCGCGTTGGGTGCCCCCGACCACGCCGGCGCCGGCAGCGGCCAGTCCGGACAGCACGCGACGTCTCGACAGCACGGGTCACCTCCAATTCGGCATTCGGTAGCGTGGACCAGAATTCTAGCCGATTGCTCATACCAAGTGGCTGGCAGTGGTGGGTGCAGTTGTCCCTCGATGCCTTCCCCGTGTTCCCGGCCACCTCCGGCTACTTCGCGGCGTCGTGGGCCTCCGTGCCGTAGCCGGCGGCTCGCCGGGCATGACTACCGTCATGGGGCGCGGCAGCACCCTGGCGTATCGTTAAGCGATGGGATGCCTGCTTCGCGCCGAGCGCCTCGCCTGTGCCGTCGCCTCGGCGTGGCTGCTGGCCGGCGGAGTCGCCACTGCTGAGCCACAGGGCGGAGGGCGCGCGGGCCCGACGTCTGCTCCAGAGACCGCGCGCGCCGAAGCGGCTCTGGAGTCGCGCCGCTTCCTCGAGGCCGTGAAGCGCCTGACCGCCGTCGTCGAGGCGGCGCCGAACGACGGACGCGCGTGGTATCTACTCGGCAAGGCCTACTGGGCCGACGAGCGGGCCGACAGCCTGTCGGCGCAGAAGGCGTCGGACGCGTTTGCGGCGGCCGTGACCCACTCGAACGGCCTCCGCACGCCGTGGGGACGCGACGCGCTCGAACAGCTCGCCGTGTCGGCCGTGAGAAGCGAACAGCTCGACCGGGCACGGGCGGCCTTCACCCGACTGCTGGATGCCGAGACCGCGCCAGACAGGGTGGCGCGCTACCGGACGCAGATCGACGAGATCGACCTCGATCGCGGCACCTACGTGCCCGACGCGCGGACGCGCTACGGTCCCACCGGCGAGATCGTGGGCCCCGTCGGTCCACTGGCAATGCGCACGAACCGGTGGTTCGAGAAGGGCCGGCACACCCAGGACCCCGTCAAAGCCGAGGACTACTATCGACGGGCCACCGAGGCCGATCCTGTCGCCTGGCAGGCGCCCCTCAACCGCGGCATCGCCTTGGCGCGGCAATGGCGATTCAAGGAGGCGATGGCGCCACTGGCCGAGGCCGATCGGCGGTGGACGATCGCCAATCTCAAGGCCGGGCCACACGTACGCGCGCATCTCTGGCGACTCATCGGCTTCCTGGAACTCGATCAGCCGCAGGACGCGGCACGGGAAGTCGCCATCCTGTCGGCTGGCACCGGGAGCGATCCGTGGGTATCGCTATATCTGCTGCGCTATCTCGTCGTCGCCGGCCGTGCCGCTGAAGCGGTGCCAACACTCGAACGCTTCGCCGACGGCAATCCCGAGAACGTCGAGGTGCTGTACGCGCTGGCCCTCGGCCAGCTGGCCCTCGGCAGGAAGCGCGACGCCGGGGTGACGGCGCGGCGCGCCCTCGCCTGCGTACCAGACGGGCATCCGACGCTTCGCTACTGGCGGGAGCCGCTGACGACGCTGCTCGGCCGGACCCGCTGACCCAGCGTGATCGAACGACCACCGGCACTGATGCGGCTTGACCCCGCGCGCTCGTTTCCGGCACTCTTCGCAGCACCGCGGCCCGCGACCCGACATCGATGCGCGCACTCGTCGCGATCCAAACGCCGCCTCTGCTTTTCCGTGTGGCGAGTCTGCTCTGTTTGGGGGATCGATGATGACACCAGCCAATCCTCGTCGCCGCCGCTTCGCCTTCGCCGTCCTGCTCGCCACGCTGGCGCTGGCCTCGACTCGGCCGAGTGCGCAGCAGGCGGTGGCAACTGCTTCCCAGGTCGCAGCCGATGCCGACGTGCAGGGCGCGGTGCGCCTCTTCACCGCCTGGCTCGAGGGCCAGTTGCTCAATCGCCACCTCCCCGGCGTCGCGGTGGGCGTGGTCGCGGATCAGGAGCTGGTGTGGGCGGCAGGCTTCGGCCTGGCTGATGTCGCGCAGAAGATACCGATGACGCCGCAGACGAAGTTCCGCATGGCGTCGCATAGCAAGCTCTTCACCGCCACCGCCATCATGCAGCTGCGCGAGGACGGCAAGCTGCGCCTCGACGATCCGGTCTCGAAGCACCTGCCGTGGTTCCGGGTGAAGCGTGCCTTTGACGACGACCCCGAGATCACGATCGAGGAATTGCTCACCCACAGTTCCGGCCTGCCGCGCGAGGCCGGTTCGCATTGGACGACGTTCGACTTCCCGACCAGCGAGGAACTGCAGGCGCTGATGGCCGAGCGGCAGGCGCCGTTCGCACCCGAGGTGCGCTGGAAGTACTCGAATCTCGCCTACTCGGTGGCCGGGCTCGTGATCGAGGCAGTGAGTGGACAGCGGTGGGCCGACTACGTGCAGCAGCACATCTACCAGCCGCTCGGCATGACCTCGTCGAGCGTGGACAGGGAGGCGGCGGGACTGGCGGTGGGCTACAGCCGCCTCACGCCCGAGACGACGCGCACGCCTACGCCGTTCATCGACGCCAGGGGCATGGCTGCCGCCACCGGCATCACTTCCACGGTCGACGACATGGCGAAGTTCGCCTCGGCGCAGTTCCGCACCGGCCGGCGCGGCGGCGCCAACATCCTCAGCACCGGATCGCTCAGGCAGATGCATCGCGTCCGCGTGCTCGAGAGCACGTGGACGCGGGGCAATGCCATCGGCTTCGCCGTGCAGCGCACGAAGGACAAGATCTACGTCTCGCACGGCGGCAGCTATCCCGGCTATCAGACACAGACGATGCTCTATCCCGAGGGCAAGGTGGCCGTCATCGTGCTGACCAACGCCGACGACGCCGGCCCGGGGGCCATCGCGACCGAACTGATGAACACGGTGGGCGAGGCCGTGGCCAAGGCCGCGGCCCAGCACGCCGAGCCCACGACGACGACCTGGGATCCGGCGTGGTCGCGATTCGCCGGCCTCTATCGCGGACGCGGCGGCGACTCCCAGGTCGTCGAGCTCAACAAGCGCCTGGTCATCATCTCGCCCGCCGCACCGAACCTCGACAGTCCGATCCGGCTCGTGCCAATCGGCAATGGGCAGTTTCGCTACACCGCGCCGACCGGCGGCGGGCCCGTCGGCGAGGTCGTGCGATTCGTCGAGGAAAACGGTCGCGTCGTGCGGATGTACACGGGCGACGGCTACGTGGAGCGCGTTCAGTAACCCCCGTGCCCGATCCCGAGCAGCAGGGGTCGCACACCGCACCGGACGTCTGCGGTGAGAGCCCAGGATTGAGTGAGGCGACGACCGGGTTCCTCGATCGGCTGCCGATCCCCGCGCTGATTCGCCGCCACTCTCCGGTGGTGATGTTCATCGCCGGCGTCTCGTTCGACTTCGCGACGATGCAGCGAATCGACGCCTGGACCGACCTGGCGATCCAGGGTCTCTATCTCGTCGGCCTGACGGGCCTGCTCGTCTACCAGCATCGCGAGGCGACGGGCATCTGGACCCCACGGGGCCGCACCGCCCGCGTCTGGTCCTACAACGTGGAGGCCCTGCATTTCCTCTACGGCGGCCTGCTCAGTGCCTACGCCGTGCTCTACTTCCGCAGCAGCACCACGGCGCGCTCGGCCGTATTCCTGGGGCTGCTGGCGGGCGTCATGGCCGTCAACGAGGTGCCGCGCGTCCGGCGGCTGGGCCATCCGCTGCGACTTGGCCTCTACACGCTCTGCGTCCTGTCGTTCCTGACCTATTTCATTCCGATCCTGGTCGGACGCATCGATGGCCGGGTGTTCCTGCTGTCGCTCGTCGTCTCGGCGGTGCTCGTGTGGCCCGTGGCCGGCCTGCTCGCCTCGTCGGCACCTGGCGAGTCAGGCGGGCAGGCGCGCCTGTTCGCCCCGGCCGTCGGCGTCCTCGTCCTGGTCGGTGCGCTCTACGAGCTGCGCCTCATCCCGCCGGTGCCGCTCTCGGTGCAGTTCCAGGGCATCTACCACGACGTGCACCGGGAGGGCGGCGTCTTCAGGCTCGTCTACGCGAGGCCGCCGCGCCAGCCGTTCTGGCGTCACGACGCACGGCCCTTCGCCCGGCGGCCGGGAGACCGCATGTTCTACTTCGCCCGCGTGTTCGCGCCGGCGGGGTTCCACCACCGTGTGGTCATCCGCTGGGACACGTTCGACCGTGCGCGGGACCGGTGGACGACCACCGACCGGATTCCGCTCGCCGTCTCGGGCGGCCGCGCCGACGGCTTCCGCGGCACGGCGGTGAAGGCGAACTTCGCGGCCGGCCGCTGGCGCATCACCGCCGAGACCGAGGATGGCCGCGCCCTCGCGACACTCACCTTCGACGTCGAGGACGACTCGGGGACGGGCGAACGCGCGTGGGAGAGCTCAACCCACTGACGCGCGCTGCGCGCACCAGCGCGGTCGCAACGGCAACGCCATGGTTCCCTTTCGGCGTACTACCGTCCGCCGGCGGCCCCCTGCAAGGCGGCGATCAGAACGTCGAGCATGGCCGCGTATCGGGCGTCGATGGCCGCGAACTTCGCGTCGTACTCTTTCTGCGACAACTTCTGGGCGCGCCGGTCGCCGTCGAAACGGATCTCGGTCTCGCCGTCTTCGTAGGCAATGTCATACGGCTGATTCCGGCCCGGTTTCGCCGCCAGACCGTCGGCCTGCAGGTCCATCACGAACAGCTTGCCTTCGCGCATGCTGCTGCCATTGTGATCGCCGTAAGCGCCGGTGTAGTCCTTGGCGGCGATGCGAGCGTCGAGGGCTGACGGCACCGGATGGTGCCCGCGGACGACCAGCAGCTGCGCGCCCTTGATGTGCATCACTGAGACGTACTCGTCGCCGTCGGGAGCCACTTTGACCGCAAAGGCGGTGAGACCGGCTTTCTCGAGCAGCGGCACGAGCGTCCGCGTGCGCTCAGCCGACGTGCTGTTCTGAGCGTATGAGGCGTGCGGCGCGGTGACGACGGCGGTTGCGAGTGCGAGCGTGAGTAGCCTGAACGTCATGACGGAGCCTCCCTGCGCGTCCGGTACCCGCGGCGGGAACCGACAGCGAGACCATCATCATGGATCACTTCCAGCCGCCCGGCGCGCCTACCGCAGCAGCCGCTGAAGCTCAGACCATCGCGACTGCTCCACGACCGCGATCGGCACCCGCTCGAGAACCGGCAGCCGCGCCAGCACCTCCGGCCGCCGCTGCGCATCGTGCGACGAGCCGATCGGCAGGACCAGCAGCTGCGGCACGTGCCGGCCGAGCGCGGTGTTCACGAAGGCCGGGTTGTACTGCATCACCGCCACGGCCGCGGGATCGGTCGGCGTTGCCAAGTCCTCGAGCAACAACGTCTCCGGATCGTCGCGCGCGTGCGCCGCCCTTCGCCGCTCCGCCTCGCTCATGGCCTCCAGGCGCTGAGCCCATCGATCGCGCGCCGCCCGGGCCGCGGCCGAGGCCGGGTTCGATGACGCCGTCGCCCCGGCGCCGTCGCGCAGCTGACGCTCCTGCTCCGCATCGTCGCGCGCCGCCCGGGCCCGTAGTGCCGCCGCCCGGGCCGGATCGGTCTCGCCCGCCGCCGCCTGTTCAATGGCCTGCCGGCGCAGGGCCTTCATGTCGGCGCTGTTGAACTCGGCCAAGGCCTCCGCGAGGTCTGCGTTCACGGTGTCGACTTGCGTCATCAGACGTTCGGCCGCGGCGATGTAGGCCCTCAGCAAGCGCTCCTGCGACACCGGCGTGAACAGCGGCGGCTTGTCCTTGGCGGTGACGAACAGCCAACCACCGTGCACCGGGAAGCCGTCGATCAGCCGGTCGGGCCTGGACAACCGGAAGAAGGCACCGTCGGCATCCCTGTACCATTCGGGCGAAGCGAGATCGTCGCTGGAGCCGCTGGCCGAGGTCGGAAACCAGTTGATCCACAGGTCCAGGCCGGCGGGCGTGAAACCGCCGGCGCCGCTCTTCAACCTGATGCCGTCGAGCGTGCCCGGAGCCGGCTCGACCCAGCGTGACGGCCACAGCACCAGCGAAATCTGCGCACGGGGCAGCGGCGCAACATCAGCGTCCACGCCGTAGGAGAGCCACGGGTAGTACTCCCGCATGGTCGTGAGGGCGGGACTCTGCCGGATGAAGTCGCTGAGCGCCTCGAACAGCGGCCGCCATGCCTCCTTGCCGCGCAGCTTCGATGGCCATGGCGTCAGCTTCGTTTCCCAGTTGAGCCACGCGCCGTCACGGGCAGACTCGTCGTCGACGGGGCCCCGAATGAAGGGAAACGTGCCGGTGACAGGCGATCCCGGGCCTGCCTGCGCCGGCAGCGGCCGGTGTGTCCTGACCGGCGCCGCGGCGGGCGGTGTCGACACCACGGGCGTCGACACCACGACCAGCGACAGGCACACCAGACCCGCTGCGATACGCATGGGGCGCCTGCCGCTACTTCGAGACGGCCAGTCCGCTGATGCCGACGTTCAACTGGTGATTGACGCGAATCCCCCAGGTGCCATCGGTGGTGACGCCGGTCTTGGGCCCCGAATGGACCACCGTGCCGTTCACCACGTAGTCGATCTTGTCGGCCGTGACTCGCACCTCGAGCGCATTGGTCGACTTGCCCGACGCGTCCGGCTGCTTGACGGCGCCGTTGGCGGTCTTGGCCACGACGTCTTCCGTCTTGGCGTCGCCGACGCGGCGCTTGACGAGGAACATGCCGTTCTGCGCGACCACGAAATAGGTGTAGGCCTGCTCGGCGCCGTCGAGATGGCTGCCTCCGAACACGAGACCGTAGTAGTTGGGGTGACTGCTGGGCTCGTTGAGCGTGAAGGTGCCCTTGAGGGTGTAGGTGCCGCTGGCAGCGTTGTTCGGGTGCCAGTAGACGGCCGCCTGTGGATTCACGGCGTGAAAGCCATCACCCGTGGCCGTGAACTTGATGGCGCCGGCGCCATCTGGATCGGCCGCATTGGTGCTCTTGTCGGCGCGCACCTTCCAGCCCGCCGTGGACTGGGCACCAACCGACGCGACCGCCAGGGCCGCAATTGCAATCGTAGACGCGAGGTATCTCATGGGTATCTCCTTCTGAATGGGGGCAGTTCCCCATCATACTGGCTCGTGGCCACGCATACTGGCTCGTGGCCACGGCGTTCGGATTCAGCGGGCGCCGGGCCTCACGACTTTCGGCATGACGACCACGAGCAGCAGGCCGATGGCCAGGAACACGGCGCCCAAGGCCAGGAAAAACCACGGCATGCCCGCCGTGCCAGGTTCGAGCACGGCCCGGCCAGGCACCTCTGGATCGTAGTGGACTTCGACGCTCGCACCGGCGGGATAGCGGGCCACCACCGCCTCGGCATCGGCCGATTCGCCAGTCGCGTATTCGCCGAAGGCAATTCGCTCGCCCTCAGACCTGGTGCCGCCGACGACATACTCGTAGGCCACGACCGGACGCCAGAGCGTACCGGCCGCGGAGCCCCCGCTCGAACTGGTCAGTTCGCGCACCACACTCGCGCGCAGGATCACGCCCTCGACCGTCGGCCAGCTGAGACTGGCGCGCGCCTCGAGCGTGTTGGCAACGCCGATGTAGGACCCGAGCGCTCCGATGACCACCACGGTCCACGGGAACACACGCCCGAGGAACAGCCGCTTGGCGGGATTCATGGGCGTAGCCGATGGCATCGGTTCATCCTAGTGCCAAGTGTCCGCCGGGGACACGTGGCTCCGGAAGCGCGGTAGGCTGGTAGCCCCAGGCGGCACCACCGGCGCCTGCCAGGCCGAAGGGAGACCCTGGGCATGAGCCGCGCAGAACTCACCGGATTCATCACCGATAGTCTTGCGGCACTGCAGCGCCTGATGGCGGAGCCGGCGACCTACGTACAACTCGGCATCGTAGCCGCGGCCATCATCCTCGCCAGTCTCATCGCTGGCTGGCTCAGACACTACCTCCCGGCCCTGACCGGCGCGCAGAAGGCCGACGGCGCGCCTCGACCTGCGACCGCAGCGCAGCGGTCGAACCGGGTCATCGTGCCGCTGCTGGCGGCGACGCTGCTCAGGATTTCGGTCGACATCAGTCTCAGCCTGCTCGACCGGAGCTGGCTGGTGCAGGCGGCCCTGGCCCTGGCGGTCGTGCTGCTGTTCCACGCCTTCATCCGCGATGTCGTCAGGAGCAGGGCCGTCGCGACGTCACTGCTGTGGCTGGGCCTCGTCGTGCTCGGCCTGCACTACGTCGGCCTGCTCGAGCGCCTGGTCGCGATCCTCGACTCGATCGCACTGACGATCGGCAGCATCCACCTGTCGCTCTACGGCCTCGTCCGGGCCGTGCTGTTCGGACTGCTGCTGTTCTGGCTGGGCCGTCTCTCGAACAGCACCGGCCAGGACATCATCCGCCGCCAGCAGCAGCTCGATCAGCGCACGCGGGAGGTGGCCTCGAAGGCCCTCCAGGTGTCGATCGTCGCGGTGGTGTTCCTGCTGCTCCTGCAGGTGATGGGCGTCAACCTGACGGCGCTGGCCGTGTTCGGCGGCGCAGTGGGCGTCGGCCTGGGTTTCGGCCTGCAGGCCATCGCTTCGAACTTCATCTCGGGCATCATCATCCTGCTGGATCGCTCGGTCTCGGTCGACGACTACATCCAGCTCGAAGACGGCCGCACCGGCATCGTGCGCGAGTTGAACATGCGCTCGACCACACTCGAGACCTTCGACGGCAAGGACGTGATGGTCCCGAACGAGAAGTTCATCGTCGAGACCTTCACCAATTGGACGCACAAGAACAAGAAGCAGCGCTACCGTGTTGACTTCCCGGTGGCCTACCACTCCGACATCCGGGCGCTGGTTCCGATCATCAGGAGCGTGGTGGCCAGTCATCCCCAGGTGATCAGCGGCGACGACGTGCCGATCGAAGAACGGCCCGACTGCGAGATCGACAGCTTCGGCGATTCCGGCATCAACATGTTCGTCGAGTTCTGGATGGACGGCATCGACGATGGGAAGAACCGCGTCGGCGGCGATCTGCTGCTGATGATCCTGGAAGCGCTGCGCGAGCACGGCTTCGACATCCCGTTTCCCCAGCGCGAAGTGCGGATGCTCGGCGATCGACAAGACAAGGGAGACCGGTGACCGAAATAGACGCTCCAGCACGACCCACCCTGACGCGCGCGCACATCGGACTGGCGGCCGGGCCGCTCCTCTGTGCGCTCGTCCTCCTGTTGCCCCCGCCGGACGGCATGCCTCCCCTGGCGTGGCGGGCGGCCGCCGTCGGCGCGCTGATGGCTGTCTGGTGGGTCACGGAAGCCATCCCCATCGCGGCCACGGCGCTCCTCCCTATCGTGCTCTTCCCGGTGCTGGGCGTGTCGACGGTGGCCGCTGCCACGGCGCCGTACGCCAACCCGGCGATCTATCTCTTCCTGGGCGGGTTCCTGATCGCGATGGCCCTCGAGGGCTGCGGACTGCATCGCCGCATGGCGCTGGCGGTGCTCGGAGTGGCCGGCACCCGGCCGGCCAACCTCATCTTCGGCTTCATGGGCGCCACGGCATTCATCAGCATGTGGGTAAGCAACTCCGCCACCGTCGTGATGATGCTACCGATGGCCACCTCGGTCATGGCGCTGGCGCGCGGCGGCACCCAGCCGTCGGCCGGGGCGGCGCCCCGTCACTTCGAGGTCGCTCTGTTACTAGGCATCGCCTACGCCGGGAATATCGGTGGACTGGGCACGCTCATCGGCACGCCGCCCAATGCGCTGCTGGCCGGCTTCATGTCGGAGAGCTACGGCGTGCAGATCGGCTTCATGCAGTGGATGCTGCTCGGCGTTCCGATCGTGGCCCTCTCGTTGCCGGTCGCCTGGCTCCTGCTGACGCGGTGGCTCTACCCGGTCGGGTCCGACCCGATCGCCGGCGGTGCGGCCATGCTGCGCGCCGAACGCCTGGCGCTCGGATCGATGTCGCGGGCCGAATGGACGGTGGGCGCCATCACCGCAATGACGGCTGTGGCGTGGGTGAGCCGCCCCCTCATCGAGGGCGTGTTCCCGGCCTTGACCGATGCCGGGATCGCCATCACCGGGGCGGTGCTGCTGTTCGTCGTGCCCCTGACGTGGCGTCCGCTGCAAGTCGCGCTGACCTGGGCACAGGCCGAGCGGCTGCCGTGGTCGGTGCTGATCCTGTTCGGCGGCGGGCTCTCGCTCGCCGCGGCGATCCAGGAGACGGGGCTCGCCGCCTGGATCGGCGGCGCGCTCGGCGCGCTGGCCGGATGGCCGACCTTCGCCGTGATTCTGGTGGTGACGGCCGTGGTCATCTTCCTGACCGAACTGACGAGCAACACGGCCACGGCCGCGGCCTTCCTGCCCGTCGTGGCCTCACTGGCCGTCGGCATCGGCGCCGACCCGCTGCTCCTGGCGGTGCCGACGGCGCTGGCCGCCAGCTGCGCCTTCATGATGCCGGTGGCGACGCCGCCGAACGCGATCGTCTACGGCACCGGCGCGCTGACCATCCCCCAGATGGCGCGCGCGGGGCTGTGGCTGAATCTGTTCTTCATAGCGCTGCTTCCGCTGGTCGTCTATCTGCTGGCGGGCCGGCTCTTCACGTCTTCGTGATCGAGCGGGAACTCACCGTCCGCGCGCCATGCCGAGCGAGAGAATCCGGCCGAGGAGGTCGGGATACGACAAGCCGGCGTGCTGCGCCGCGGAGGCGAACTCCGCGCTCTCGGCGATCTCCGGATTCGGATTCGCCTCGAGAAAGAAGAGCGTGCCGTCGGAGCGCAGGCGGTAGTCGATCCGGGCGTAGCCGTCGAGCTCGAGAATCCGGTAAATCTTCTTGGTCGTGCGGATGACGTGTTCGACCAGCGCGTCAGACAGTCCCTCGGCGGGCTGCTGGTTGATACCGGCGCGCTCCTGATAGTCGGGATTGTGCTTGGCCTGCTCGGTGGCGATCGGCACGCTGCCGCGTCCGAGGTTCTCGAACACCAGCTCCCAGATCGGCAGCACTTGCACGCGGCGGTTGCCGATCACGCCCACGTAGAGCTCCCGGCCCTCGATGAATTCTTCGACCAGGGCGTCGTCTTCGAGCCGTTCGTGCACGAAGCGCACGCGCTCCGCCAGCTTCTCGTCGTTGTCGACGATCGACGACTGCGAGATGCCGAGCGAGCCCTCCTTGGTCAGACACTTGACGATCACCGGGTAGGAGAGGGTCGCCGGCAGGCGCGGCTTGCGGCCCTTGCGGAAGATCACGAACCCGGGCATCCGGATGCGGTGGTAGTGCACGAGCTTCTTGGCCAGGGCTTTGTCACGTGACAAGACCAGGCCGCGGGGATTGCAGCCGGTGTACTTGGCGTGCAGCAGCTCGAGGTAGCTGACCACGTGCTGATCGAACTCCTGCTGGTGGTGGAACTCCTCGAGCAGGTTGTAGACGACGTGCGGCTTCCAGTTCTCCACTTCGCGGCGAATCGGGGCCAGCTCCTCCTGGACGCCGAGCGGGCGCACCTCGTGGCCGGCCTTCCTGAGCGTCGTCACCACGTCGTACTCGGTCTTCCAGGCGAAGCTCTCCTTCTCGGAGTAGCCTTCGCGGCTCTCCGGCGGCACCAGGCTGGGGTGCATCAGCACGAGCACGCGGAGCTTCTTCACAAGGCTATCCAGTTTCGCCGGCTGTACAGGTAGTGCACGGTCTTGACCGCCAGCAGCATCGCGAAATCGAGCCGCAGCACGCGGTCGGGAGCCGCGGCGCGCAGCCGCAGCTCGCGGCAGCGCCCGATCATGTCCTCGAGCACCTGGTCCAAGGTGAACTGATACTCACCGGTCCACCGCGACACCAGCCGGCGGATCTCGGTGCGGTTGCGGCGCAGGAAGGTCGAGGCCAGCTCGCGGTGCCGGTGGGTGGGGTCGTCCGAGAACAGGCGCTTGAGCTCACGGTCGTAGATGTCGGGCTGCCCGGCCGAGTACTGTTCCCGCTTCTGCGCGTAGTACTCGCGCAGCGTCGTGTGGATCTTGTGCGACGGCTCCACACGTGCCCGCGTGCGCACGACCGGAGCCACCGGCTCGAGCTCACCCATCAGCTCGTCCACGTACTCGAGCTTCTGCAGCGCGGGCCAGCCGTCATAGCGCTTTCGCCAGATCGCCCGTGGCTGCATCCAGACGGCAAAGGTTTCAGCGAAGTCTTCCGCCGGGTGGCTCTGCGCGTAGTAGAGCCGCAAGTGCTGGACGAAGCGGCGGCTGGCGGGGTTGGGCCGGTAGACATCCGGGTAGCGGCGAGAGGCATTGCCGAACACCTGCTGCCACCGTCGCCGGCGGTGGAGCTGCCAGGCATGATGCACGGCGTGGCCGCACTCGTGGCGGAGGATGCGGATGCAGTCCTCCCGCGAGCCGCCCTCGACCTCGAGCATCTGGCTGCGCTCGAGCCGGGTGAGCCGCGGGTGTGCGAGGTAGAACGGGATCGCGATGCCCGGCACGTTGTCGGGACTGAACCAGTCGTGCGAGAGCCAGGCGTGCGGGCGCAGCCGCACGCCGCGCTGCTCGAGATCTTCGTGGAGTTCGTGGAGGCACTCCTCGAGCCACGTGCCCTCGACGCGGACCCCAAGGTCGGAGATCCGGAGGTCGAGGAGCCGCTCGTCGCTGTAGCGGGTCCACGACAGCCGCGGGCGCGGCGATTCGGTGCGGCGCTTCTTCGCCTTGGTGGTGACGTCGGCCATGGACGCGCCTTGCGGCGCTCCAGCAGTGTAGCAGCCGGGCTGTCGCCGCTGGCGGCCTTTACTGCGCCAGCCCGCTCTGAGGGTCGCCACCGCTCAGGGCAGCCGCTACTTCCTGGCCGCCAGGTCTGCCTCGGAGGCGAGATAGCCGAACGCGCCCCATAACTTGGTCTGGGCGACCAGATGCTCCATGAGCGCGTACCCCTTGCTGGCCTGGCCGCTGTAGAGATACCAGTTGGCCACGCCCTGAATCAGCGACGCGTCGGCCGCGACGTCGGCGCTGCCCATCGCGGTCTCGAGCATGTCGGCCACGGTCACGTCCCCTTTGTAGAAGCGGTCGAGCTTCAGGTAGTTGTGATTTTCCAGTACCGCGGTGTCGGGCGTGATGGCGTCGAGCACGGCCTTCGCCTGGTCATGGGTCTGACCCATCCGTCGCCGGATCGAATAGCGCCAGTGCGTAATCGACGCCAGGTTGTCGCCGTTGCGCGCGACGCCGAACGCTTTGTCGTAGGCGGCCAGCGCGTTTTCCCAGTCGTGCTTGAGGTAGTAGGCCAAGCCCAGGTGGTACCAGATGTTGTGGTGCAGCGTGCTGACCGGGATGCCGAACTGGTTGGGGGCGCCGTCGGGCTCCACCTCGTTCGGTTTGCCTTCAACCAGGTCGCCGGCCTTGGTGAGGTCGGCGATGGCCCGGTCGAGTTCGCGAATCGAAATGTAGCGGTGCCCGCGGTGCCGGTAGAGCCGCGGATCCTGTGGGAACAGCCGGATGCCCTCGGTGAACACCCGGATCGCCTCGCGGTCCTGACCGGCGTAGCCGAGCCGGCGCCCGTACCAGATGACGTTGTCCGGATCGGCCGGAGCCGCGGCATGGGTCGCGCGCGCGGCCTCCAGGTTCTTGAGGGCGGTGGCACTCGGCGGGGGCGCGGTGATCGGCTTCCCGAGGAAGGAGATCGCGACGGCGCCGGCAGGCACATCTGGCAGGATGGCGCTCTGCGCACGGCTGGTCGTGACGCCAACAACGCTGAGGCCGAGGATCGCGACGACGACCGGGGCGGCGAGTCTGGTGAGCATGGTAACGGTCCTCGGGGGCAAACGGTACTGTCGCTGACGGGTCGGACGGCGACGCGACTCATGGCACGACCGCAGTGGCTTCGTTCTCCACGTCGCCGCCGGCTTCCATCATCGCCGAGACGGGCCACAAAGCGCCGGCCAATCGCCTCGCGATAGGCGGCGCCCAGTGGTTGCGAAGTCGACGATGCGCGTCTAGTGTCCTGTAGCCGTGGTTCGCGATGGGCGTCAGACCACCGGCCGGGACAAGCCGGCGTGATGCGGGTATCTGGCGCCACGCAGGTCATCTCGGTCATCACCATCCCGGCGCCGCCGGAGGCGCGGGCACCGAGGTGCACCAGATGCCAGTCGGTGGGTGTGCCGTCTGCCAGGGCGGTGTACTGCGCCATCGGCGACACGATCACCCGGGAGCTTCAGCACTTCGATGCTGCGCGTGTCCTGATAACGCCCGACGGCCGCTCGGACGTCGCGGGGCGAGTTGGACAGGACGGTGTTGAGCCTGATGGCGTCCTCGATCGCGAGTCTGGCGCCCGATCCGATCGGAAAATATGAAGTAACCGGAGCGCCGCCCTGCACGCGACGCCGCACCCCCGATCAGCTGATGTAGCGCGGCAGCCCCTCGAGGACCGGTGGCGTCAGCGGCCGGTGACTGCCGTCGGCCCGGGTGAACGGGCTGCCCTCCGTGAACCAGCTCTTGGGTGCCAGGCCGCCCCACAGCTGCTGGCGATATGGATCGTCGAGGCGCCACCTGGTCGGCTCGAAATCGGGATCCACGGTGAGGTAGTCGGAAGTGTAGATCTCGACGCGGTGCCCGTCGGGGTCGCGCAGATAGAGATAGAGGGCGTTCGAGATGCCGTGCCGTCCAGGGCCGCGCTCGATGGCTCCGGTGCGCGAGGCGCCGAGCACGTCGCACAACTGCAGCACCTGGGCGGCGTCGGGCATCCAGAACGCCACGTGGTGCAGCCGCGGCCCGGCCCCATTGGTGAACGCCACATCGTGCACGTTGCCCTTGCGGTGGAGCCATGCCGCCCAGACGTTGCCGGCCTCGTCTTCGGTGTACTCGGTCAGGCGGAACCCGAGCGCGTCCCGGTACCACGTCAGGGCCTGGCCGGGGTTGGCGACAAACAGGTTGACGTGGTCGATGCGCTGAATGGACGGACAGCGGCGGCGATCGTATTGCTGCAGCAGCCACGGGCGCTTCACCGACGCGAAGTAGAACGCGAGCGGCGAGCCGAACGGATCGTCGAGCGTGAGCAGCGACGGCCGCTCCACTTCCTGGCGGCGGGCCGAGGTGAGCCCGAGGCGGCCGGCCAGCTGTTCGAGGCCGTCGAGATCCTCTTCGGCCGACACCTTGAAACCGATCTGACGAACGCCGGGAGCGCTGCTCGCCTCGAGCATGAGCGTCCACTCGCGATCCTCGACGCCCCGCAGGCACAGGTGCTTTGCCGACTCGTCGACGACATCGAGACCGAGCAGGCCGACGTAGAAGGCCCGTGACGCTGCCAGGTCGGTGACCTGCAGGATGACATGGCCCAGACGGACGATCTCAGGTGCCTTCATGCGCGCGTGCCTTTCGTCTCATGGCCATCGACGATCCGCATGACGCGCTCGACCTCCGCCGGCGACGGTGTCAGCTCGCTTGTCACGGCGCCGATCTCGTAGACCGATCCGGCCGGCTCGAGCTGCCGGTCGATCTCGAGGACGGTCAGGTGACGGGCGCCGAGCCACGACGTGTAGACGGCTCGGTAGGCGTCGGGATCGTAAGGGATGTCGCCCGCAGGCGCCACCGACGGCAGGAGGCCGGTCGCCGCGCCCTCGCGGTAGACGTCTTCCCACAGCGCCCGCAGCACGTTGGGGGGCGCATCGCCACGTTCGCGCTCGTGGGCCGGCGACTGGTTCGACCTGAGGCGTGCCGCCTCGATCAGCCGGCGCACCTCGCGCGATGGCACCGGCAGCACGAAGCGCACCTCGTCGCTGGCCAGAAACGGCTCGGCCTCGTCAGCTGCCACGGTGGCCAGCTCGGCGAGCCGGCCGCCGACCAGCGGCGCTTCGCCGAGCAGCAGGTGGGTCGCATCGTGCGCCTGTCGCCACTGCCACACGGCGGCCCTGGCCCACAGGCCCGCCGCCCGCTTGATGGCGGCGTGGGTGAAGCCGTCGACTTCGGGATAGCGCGCCAGGATGGCCTCGGTCTCGAAGGCGCGGCGCGCGACATCCCACTGGAGCAGAGACACCTGCCGGCCCGCTGCCCGCGCCATTCGGGCCAGTTGCTGCAGGAGCAGGCTCTTGCCCACCCCGGGAAGACCCGCGAGGATGACGACGCTCTGGCGCGCGGCCAACTGCTCGAGCGCCGCGCCGGCGTCCCAGTCGCGTGGAATCACGCTGGCCGCCCTATCCACCGCGCAGCTCCCGTTCGGCGCGCAGCCCGGTCAGCAGGCCGAGGGCCATGTGGCGGGCGGCCTCCCCGAAGAAGCGCGTGCGGCCCCACTCGTCGAGCAGCGCGAGCTGCTCGTCGACACCGTGGCCGAACCAGCCGCGCACCGTCTCGAGGCCGAACGGCGTGTAGCGCCACAGCTTGTCGGCGTCCTTGACCAGTCCGTCTTCGAGCGACAGCGCGTCGGCGCGCGTGTCGTGGCCATCGATGATTCTTGCGATGGCTGCGGTCTGAGCCACTGGATGGCCAATCGCCGCCAGGATCTCGCGCGCCAGCCGCGCGCCTTCGACCTCGTGCTGACGCCGCAGCTCCGGATACTCGGTGCGCGGGCCGAACGACTGCAGGATCTTGTCGGGTGGCACCGTGCTCCAGCCGATGTCGTGCAGCAGGATGGCGGGAATCACCACCTCGGCATCGGCGTCCGGATGGAGCGCGCACAGGGCACGCGCGAAGCGGTAGCAATAGAGCGTGTGCACGTCGTTCGACCGCACGCCGAGCAGCGGCTGGGCACGCTGCCAGATCGCGTCCTGGCTGGGGGTCACGTCAGCCCTTTCCGCCGCGCAGCCGCGGCAGTTTGCGGAACCGATCGACGTCGGGCATGTCGCCGCATGGCACTTCGATGAGCGCCGGCAGGCCGGCGGCCAAGGCGTGGTGAAGGGCGTCGGCCAGGGCGTCCGGCGTCTCGGCCCGGTAGCCAGCGGCGCCGAACGAAGCGGCGAGCTGCGGAAAATTCGGATTGCGGAGGTCGGTGGCGATGACGCGCTGCCCGTAGAGCGTGCGCTGCATGTGCTGCACGTTGCCGTACTGATTGTTGTTGAAGACGATGGTCACGAGGTTGATGCCGTGCTGCACGGCGGTAGCCAGTTCCTGCACGCCGAACATGAATCCCCCATCGCCCGTCACCGAGATGACCGGCACGTCGGGACGTGCCACCTTCACGCCGAGCGCGGTCTGGAACCCGTAGCCGAGGGTGCCCTGATAGCCGGTGGAGATGAACGTGCGTGGATGGTAAACCGGCATCACGACGCGCGCCGAGAAGCCCACTTGGGTGAGCTCGTCGACGAACACGCCGTGCTCGCCGAGGGCCTCGCGGATCACATCGAGATAGGCGATCTGTGGCTGCAGGAAGGCCGACTGTTCCCGCCACTGTGCCGCCAGCACCGCCATCTCGTCTCGACGTGACGGCCGCGGCGACACCTCCCGTGTCAACCACTCGAGCAGGCGCGGCACGGCGTCTTCAGCCCGCGCCGTCAGGGCGACCGCGGGCCTCGTCACCCGGTCGTGGGTGGCGGGGTCGACGTCGACGCGAATGACCTGCAGGCGATCGTCAACACCCCAGTTCTGCAACGGCACGCGCATGTTCGTGCCGATCGCCAGCACGACGTCGACGTCGCGCCACAAGGCATGCGCCTGCGGCTGCACCAGCGCGAGGTGATGGCGGCTGTCGACCACGCCGCGCCCGGTGCGATACGAGCCGACCGGCGCCTGCAGATGGTCGGCAAGCTGCCGGATGGCGGCACTGGCGCCGTGCGCTCCCCCGCCCACCCAGATGAGAGGCCGGCGCGCGCCCGCCAGTAGCGCCACAGCTTCACTGAGCAGGTCGTCGTCGAGCGGCTCGTTGGCGCCGGGCATCGGAGGGCCGACGACGTCGACGTCAGCCTCGGCGGCCAGCACGTCCATCGGCACTTCGAGCGCAACAGGACGGGGCCGGCCCGAGCGCAGCGCGACGAAGGCCTCAGTCGTCAGGCGCCCGGCCTCGGCCACGCTGGTGGCGCGCTCGGCCCACTTGGTGAGGCTGCGGAGCACGCCAAGCTGGTCGGGAATCTCGTGCAGCACACCCCCGTCGCGGCCGATGGCGGCAAGCGGGATCTGTCCGGTCAGGCACAACACCTGCGCATTCAGCGCATAGGCGGTGGCCAGCGCCGCCGTGGTGTTGAGCACGCCTGGCCCGGGCACCACGTTGTAGACGCCTATGCCGCCGCGGGCCAGCGCGTAGCCGAGCGCCATGTAGGCGGCGCCCTGCTCGTGGCGCGTGTGAATCACGCGGATGCGATCGCCGGCATCGTAGAGGGCGTTGTAGAACCAGTCGTTCTGGATGCCGGGCAGGCCAAAGATCGTGTCGACACCCTCGGCCAGCAGCGCGCTGACGACGGCCGTGCCGCCGGTCATGCGCATGTGAGTACCGCCGAAAGGGCTGCCACGAACTGCTGATTCTCTTCGGGCCGTCCGACCGTGACGCGCACATGGCCCGGCAGGCCGTTGCCGTCGGTGGTCCGCACCTTCACGCCGCGCGCGGCCAGCGCGCGCACCAGCTCGCTTGCGTCCACCGGCGCCCGGAACAGCACGAAGTTCGCGTCAGTGGGCCAGAAGGTCAGGCCGAGCCGCCGGAAGGCGTCGTAGAACCTCGGCAGTTCCTGGTGCACGAGCGCCACGCTGTCGCGCACGAACTCCTGATCGGCCAAGGCGGCGATGCCGGCCGCGACGTCGAGGCGTCCCAGGTGAAACTTGCGGCGAACGCCGCCGATCGTCGCCGCCAGATCGGGTCGCGTCACCGCGTAGCCCAGGCGCAGACCCGCCAGCGCGTAGACCTTCGAGAAGGAGTGCACGATCACTACCGGCCGCCCGGCCAGCACCTGGCCGATCGAGTCGGGGAAGGCGGGGCTGGTCACGTAGTGCACGTAGACTTCGTCGGCCACCAGCACGACCCGCGGCGGGAGCCCGGCCAGCAGGGCCTCGACGTCGGCGTTCGGCACGACGACGCCCGTGGGATTGCCTGGATTGCAGAGGTAGACGAGACGCGTCGCCGGCGTCACCACCCCGAGCACTCCGTCCACGTCGCAGGCGAGCGACACGGGGTCCAGGGGCACTGTCACCACCCGCGCCTGCTGATGACGCGCGGTCGAGGCATAGACATGGAACGTGGGCTGCGACACGACGACCTCGTCGCCGGGTGCAAGCAGAGCACGAGCGATGAGCTCGAGCACGTCGGAGCCGCTCGAGCCGGTCACGACATGCGCTGGTGTCAGACCCCGTCCGAGGTGCCCGGCCACCGCCTCGCGCAGTGCCGCGTCCTCCCCTTCCGGATAGCGGTTGAGGTGCGCCAGGGCCTCGACCACGGCCGCGGCAACGCGAGGCGACGGCGGCGAGGGATTCTCGTTGGCCGACAGCTCCGACCAAGGCACTGGCGGAATGTCGCTCATGCCCGATAGCCGATCACCACCGACTTGAGTTCGGTGTAGAGGTCGATCATCGACGAGCCGTGCTCGCGGCCCAGCCCCGAGGCCTTGACGCCGCCAAACGGCAGGTTGGGATCGGTGCGAACCGGCGCGTTGACGAAGACCGTGCCGGCTCTGATCTGTGGAATCAGCCGGTGCACACGCGACAGATCCTGCGAGTAGATGCTGGCGCCGAGGCCGTAGGCGGTGCCGTTGACCGCGGCCAGCACTTCGTCTTCTTCGTCGAACGGCACGACGACCAGCACCGGGCCGAAGATCTCCTCCTGCACGATCGCCATCTCGGCGCTGACATCGGTGAACACCGTCGGCTCGACGAAGTAGCCGTCGCGTTCGGGCGCCCCGCCACCGGCGATCGTGCATGCCCCGGCCGCCCGCCCGCCGGCGATATAGCCCAGCACCCGATCGCGCTGTGCCTGTGAGACCAGCGGGCCCAGTTGCGAGGCGCCGTCGAAGCCCGAGCCGATGGTCATGCCGGCAGCCAACGCGCCAACGCGATCGGTCATCTCGTCGAAGCGGCGGCGGTGCACGTAGAGTCTCGACCCGGCGGCGCAGATCTGCCCCTGGTTGTAGAAGATTCCCCGCGCCACGTCCGCGGCCGCCGCGGTCACGTCGACGTCGTCGAACACCACGACCGGCGACTTGCCGCCGAGCTCGAGCGAAAACCGGGCCAGCCGCCCGGCCGCCGTCTGGGCCACCTGGCGCCCCACCTCGGTCGAGCCGGTGAACGACACTTTCGCGACGAGCGGGTGCGCGACCAGGGCCGCACCGGCCCGCGCGCCGCCGGTCGCGACACTCAGCCAGCCGGCCGGCAGGCCAGCCTCGGCCGCCAGTTCGGCCAGCCGCAAGGCCGAGAGCGGCGTTTCCTCGGCCGGCTTCAGCACGACCGCGCAGCCACAGGCCAGCGCCGGCGCCGCCTTCCACACCGCCATCGACAGCGGCATGTTCCAGGGCAGAATGCCGCCCACGACGCCCACCGGTTCGCGGCGCGTGTAGGCCTGAAACCCGGCGCCCGTCTGCTCGAAGCTGACGTCCAGGGTTTCGCCCACGATCTTGGTGGCCCATCCAGCGGCGTAGCGGATGAAGCGCACGCTGCCGTCCACTTCGCGCCGCGCCGCCTGGAGCAGCTTGCCGTTCTCGAGCACGATGAGGTGCTGGAGTTCGTCGGCATGCGCCTCGACGAGATCGGCCAGGCGCAGCAGGCAGCGCTCGCGGTCCGAGGGCGAGCGCGCCGTCCAGGCGCCGGTGGTGACGGCGGCTGCCGCTGCCCGGACGATCTCATCGACGTCCTCGGCCGTGGCGTCCGGCACGCTGGCGACGACGTTGGCGGTGGCCGGGTCGCGAACTTCGATTCTGTCGTGCGATCGACCCGCGAACCCATGCCCGCCTGACCACAATGACTTGGCCGGGTCGGCCAGCCAGGCCTGCACGCGCGGATGAACGCGGGGATCGAGCATCGGTATCACCGGGCGGGACCGGCTCCCAGTGTGGGGATAACGTGGTGGCCGAGCGCGATGGCCACGTTCCTGGTCTCCATGTAGAAGTCGAAGCTGTAGTCGCCACCGTCGCGCCCGATGCCGCTGGCCTTCATACCCCCAAACGGCGTGCCCAGGTGGCGCACGTTCTCGGAGTTGACCCAGACCATGCCCGCCTCGAGATCGATGGCGAGCCGGTGCGCGCGGATGACGTCCGACGTCCAGAGGTAGGCGGCCAGTCCGTAGCGCGTGCCGTTGGCCATCGCGAGCGCCTCGGCGTCGCTGTCGAACGGCATCACCGTCAGCACCGGGCCGAAGATCTCCTCTTGCGCGATCCGCATCGACGGCTGCGCGCCCACGAAGAGGGCCGGGGCGACGTAGTTGCCGCCGAGTCCAGCGGGTAGAACGCCGCGACGCACGTCGGCCCCCTCCTCGGCCGCGATCGCCATGTAGCCGTCGACCTTGGCGACGTGGCGCGGGTGGATGAGCGGCCCGATCTCGGTCTCCGGATCGAGCGGATGGCCCACGCGCAGCTGACCCAGGCGCGCGGTCAGGCGTTCGACGAACGAGTCATGGATCGAGCGCTCGACCAGCAGCCGGCTGCTCGAGGTGCAGCGTTCGCCGTTGAGCGAGTAGATCATGAAGATCACCGCATCGAGCGTCCGGTCGAGATCGGCGTCGGCGAACACCAGCACCGGGTTCTTGCCGCCCAGCTCGAAGTGCACGCGCTTGAGCGTGCTGGCGCCCTGCGCCATGATCGCCGACCCGGTCGACGACTCACCGACGAAGGCCACGGCCTTGATGTCGGGGTGCTCGGTGAGCGCCTTGCCGGCCACCTCGCCCATCCCGTGCACGAGATTGGTCACGCCCGGTGGAAGACCCGCCTCCGCCATGATCTCGGCCAGCAGCGTCGCGCTCAGCGGACTCCACTCCGCGGGCTTGTGGACCACGGTGCAGCCGGCCGCCAGCGCTGGCGCGATCTTCCAGGTGGCGAGCATGAACGGCGTATTCCAGGGCGTGATGACCGCCACCGGGCCGATCGGGGTGCGCAGGGTGTAGTTCAGGTGCTGCTCGGTCGGCAGCGACTGGCCGTCGGCCGCCCCCGGCGCCAGGTCGGCGTAGAAGCGGAAGTTCTCAGCGCCCCGCACGGCCGCCTTCTCCATGAAACGAATCGGCTGGCCGGTGTCCATCGATTCGACCAGCGCGATCTCGTCGGCCCTCGACTCGATGAGATCGGCGACCTTGTGCAGCAGCCGGCGCCGGGTCGCGCCGGGCACCTGCTTCCAGGCCCGGCCGACCTCGGCCGCGGCACGCGCGGCCTCATCGACTTCGGTGGTGCCACCGGCGGCGATCTGACCGAGCGCCGAGCCGTCCACAGGCGAGACGTTGGCAAACGTCGCGCCGCTCCCGGCCGACGGCGCGCCGCCGATGACGTGCGACACCGGGGAGGCGCGAAAGCGCGCCAGCACTCGCTTTGCCCGGGTGAGGTTGTCGGCAAGGCTGGCGGCCATGGCTACGAGGAGCCGCCCTTCTTGCGGGCCAGGAGGTCGTGGATGTTGTTGAGCCGCGCGCTCCACGCCGGCGTGATCTCCTGCAACTCGAACGAGATGGCGAGCGGGCTCACCGCCGCGATCGGGCCCAGGGCTTCGGTCAGCGCCGCGAACACGTGCTGGCCGGCACGCTCACGCGTGGCTTCGTCACGTCCGGCCGCGATGCGAAGCTCCACGTGCACGAAGGCGTTGGCCGGATCGCCGTCGGCGACACGGAAGTGGGACCGGGCAGCCGCCCGCGTGCGAATACCGCCGAGCGGGAACACGCCGGTCTCGATGGCGGCCTCGTGCAGACAATCGACCAGCCGCTGCACCGCCAGCCGGGGCTCGAGGTTCGCGGAGTATTCGATGGTGAGATGCGGCATGGTGTGCAGGCAGAGCGGGACGGCACCGCTTGCAGCGGAATAGTTATCATGGTAACTATTGCCCGTCAAGACGCGACCATGACCAACAACACGCGCCGCCTGGCCGGCTCCATTCCGCCACTCGTGACGCCGTTTCGCGGCGATCTGGTCGACTTCGACGCCTACGCCGGCCTCGTCGAACGCCAGATCGCCGAGGGGTCGCACGGCATCCTCGTCAATGGCACGACCGCCGAGCCCTCGTCGCTCACCGTCGCCGAGCGCAACCGGCTGGTCGACATCGCCCTCACCACGGCCGGCGGACGCGCGCCGGTCGTGGCCGCCACCGGCTCGCAGTCGCTGGCCGAAACGCGCGCGCTGACGGTGCATGCGGCCGAGGCCGGCGCCGACGCGCTGCTCATCGTCACGCCCTACTACATCAAGCCGCCGCAGCGCGGACTCGTGGCCTACTTCCTGGAAGCCATCCGCGGCCTCGACACGCCGTGGATGGTCTACCACATCCCCGGACGGGCGGCGGTGTCGGTCACGCGCGAGACCCTCGACGAGATCGCCAAGGCCTCGCCGACCTTCGTCGGCATGAAGCACGCGGTCAACGACTTGGGCTTCGTGTCGGAGTGTCTGCAGTCTCAGCCCGCGATGAAGATCTTCGTGGGGCTCGAGGAGTTGAGCTTTCCGGGCCTGGCCGTGGGCGCGTGTGGGTTGATGAACGCCGTCGGCAACCTGCGCCCGAGGGTGCTGGCCGACATGTGCGAGGCCGTGTGGCAGAACGACCTGGCGACCGCGCGGCAGCTGCACGACCGGCTGCTCGAAATCAACCGGGCGGTGTTCTTCGACACCAATCCGATCCCCATCAAATACATGATGAAGCGCCTGGGCCTGATTCCGGCCAACGACCATCGCCTGCCACTCATGCCCGCCACCAAGGAGCTCGAGCGCAGGCTCGATGGTGTGCTGGAGCGGGCGGGATTCGCGGGCGCGTGAGATGAAGTTCGTCAGCTTCCGAGCGCACGGCCGCGAGACGTTTGGGGTCGTGCGCGAAGACCGCGTCGTCGAGCTCGGCGCGGGCGGCGCGATGCCGGCGCGGTCGCTGAACGAGCTGCTGGCGCTGGACGACTTCGCGGAGATGGTTCGGCGCGTCTGGCACGGGTTGCCCGAACACGGACTCGACGCCATCGACTACTTGCCGCCCATTCCCCGGCCCGGGAAGATTCTGTGCGTGGGCGTCAACTACGCCGAACGGCACGAAGAATACGGCGACAAGACCCCGCCCCCGGCCTATCCCAGCATCTTCATGCGCACGGCGAGTTCGTTCGTCGGGCATCGGGCGCCGCTGCTTCGGCCGCACGAATCAGCAGAGTTCGACTACGAGGGCGAGGTGGCGCTAGTGGTCGGACGTGGCGGCCGCCGGTTGACTGAGTCAACGGCGCTCGAGGCAATTGCCGGGATCACCTGCGCCAACGACGGCACGCTGCGCGACTGGGTCAGGCACGGCAAGTTCAACGTGACGCCGGGCAAGAACTTCGAGCGGAGCGGATCGCTCGGGCCGTGGCTGTGCACACTCGACGAAGCAGGGCCGCTCGACGGGCTCACCGTGACCACCGTCGTGAACGGCGACCAGCGCCAGCACGACACCACCGCGCATCTGATCTTTCAGGTCCCGAAGCTCCTGGCCTACATCTCCTCGTTCACGACCCTCGAGACCGGCGACGTCATTCTCACTGGGACGCCCCCTGGCGCCGGCGCCCGCCGGACGCCGCCGGTCTACTTGCTGCCTGGCGACCGGGTCGAGGTCACCGTGAGCGGGGTCGGCACGCTCAGCAATGGCGTCGAGGACGAGCCCCGGCCATGAGCCCGCTGCGCGAGTTCGACCGCTCGCTGCCGATGGCGCTGCTCAGAGCCCGCGAGGCCGTGATGGCGCGCTTCAGGCCGCTCCTCAGGCTTCACGGCGTCACCGAGCAGCAGTGGCGCGTGCTGCGCGCGCTGAGCACCACGCCCAAGACCAATGCCTCGGCGCTGGCGGCGGTCACCTGCCTCGGCCTGCCGAGCCTGTCACGCATCCTGCGCACGCTCGACGCCCGCGGCCTCATCCATCGCCGCACGATGGCCACCGACCTGCGCACCACGATGGTGTCGCTCTCGGCCGCTGGCACCCGCCTGCTGCGCAAGGCGGGAGCGGAATCCGAGGCGCGCTACGCCTCTCTCACGAGCGACGTTGGCGACGCCAACATGCAGCGGCTCTATGTCCTGCTTGAACAAGTAGCGTCGGTCAACGACGGCAATCCCGGCAAGAAGAGGAGGGCACGATGACACGGCGCCGCGTATTCGCACTGTGGCTGGCCGTCGCGGCATGGTGTGCCACACCGGGCGCCCAGGAAGCCGGCCGGTTGCAGGTGACCCTGCTCGGCACGGGCAATCCGCGGCCGAACATGGAACGCTTCGGGCCGTCGATCCTGGTTGAAGCGGGCCCGCGCAAGATCCTGATCGACGCCGGGCGCGGCGCCACGCAGCGCCTGTTCGAGATCGGCGCCCGCGGCACCCTCACGACCGTCGACGCCGTCTTCCTCACGCACCTGCACTCCGATCACGTCGTCGGCCTGCCCGACGTGTGGCTCACGAGCTGGGTGTTCGGGCGCGCGAAGGCGCTCGAAGTGGTGGGCCCGCCGGGCACGGCCGAGATGAGCGGGCACCTCGAGCAGGCGTTCAAGTGGGACGTCGAGATGCGCTCGAAGGACGAAGGCTTCCCGCTCGAAGGCGTGCGCCTGGCTGCCAGAAACGTCGAGCCTGGCGTGGTCTTCGAGCGCGACGGACTGAAGGTCACGGCTTTTGCCGTCAACCACGGCGGTGTCATCGATCCTGCCTATGGCTACCGCGTCGACTACCAGGGCCGTTCGGTGGCCTTCTCGGGCGACACACGCTTCTTCGAGCCCCTGGTCGACCACGCCAGGGGCGTGGACGTGCTGGTGCACGAGGTGATCAGCCCCGAGGTGGAGTTGCGCCGGGCGCAGGTGCAGGGCGACCACGCGATCGAGCGGGTCATCTCCCATCACGCCAGTCCCGAACAGGTGGGCACGATCTTCACCAGGGTGAAGCCGCGGCTCGGCGTCTACTCACACATCGTGCCGTCGCCGACGACGGCCGACGACCTCATCGGCCCGACGCGCAAGACGTACGGAGGGCCGCTGGCGGTTGGCTACGATCTCATGACCATCGTGATCGGCGACACGATCGAGGTCTACCCTCGCAAGACACTCAGCGACAAGTAGTGGGGACGCCGCTCAGCGGGCGAATCCGATGGTCAGCCCGGACGCGATCACGGTGGGGCGGGCGACGTAGGCGCGTAAGCGCGCGTCCGGCACCGTCGTCAGTTCGACGTGGGACGTGAGGTAGAGCCCACCGCCGAGCTGCCGCGTGGCCGATGCGCGGGCCGCGACGAGGCTGACGCCTGGCTTGGCACGCTCGAGGTAGGCCCGATGATATCTGGCCGATGCCCAGCCCACGGAGACGGCCGCGCCCAGCCCGGTCTTGCTCGTGAGCGCGCGGTCGTAGCGCACACCAAGCGTGCCGAAGTAGGCGCCAGCGTAGCTGTCGGTGTCGACGACATGGCGGAGGAACACTGCCGCGCCGCCGGCCGCGTAGGCGACCGTGGCCGAGGCCTCGGCCGTGTGCGACGCAGATCCCTCGGCACGTTCTTCGCGTGAGAGCCGATAGAGGTAGAGATCGACAGCGGGCACGACCGTCACGGCGCCGCGCTTGAACCGATAGGCCGCCCCGACATCGATTTCGTCGAGCGGCTGTGCGCCGGCAGCCGCTGGCAAGGCCAGATTGCTCCAGGTATACAGATACAACTTGTCGGTCGAAGCCCACGCGGTGACCTGCGTCACCGGCCCGTCGCTGTAGACCATGCCGCGAAACAGGTAGCGCGAGTTGAAGGCGAGATCGACACCGAGCTCGACGGTCGGTTCAACGTCGGCGCCGGCGGTGTCGAGCGCCGTCTGCCGGGCCAGCGCCGGTCCGGGCAGCGGGCTCAAGGCCAGGACGACGGCCACCGTTCGCGTGAAGGAGAGTGAGGCCAGCACGATTCGCGTCTCTCAGAGGTAGCGCGCTGACGACCCAAATCACCCCACGTCATCGCGACGCCGGGGCCAGCGGCTCACTTCTGACTACGCGAATCACGGCGGGAACCGGACAAGCCGGTCGGGGCAGACTGGCGGGCGCCTCGTCCGCCTCGGCGCTGCGCCTCCCTTGCTGAGATGGGTACTCGCTAATCGCGGGGGTTGGTCGCGAAGATCGTCAGCTCGGGCGTGAAGCCCCGGTCGTTCATCTCGAGCACCGCCCGCACGAGGTGGGCGATGTCTTCGGCGTGCAGCTTGGTGGGGTTGTCGGCCGGCGCGCCGGCGGCCTGGTCGAAGAACGGCGTGAGCACCTCGCTCGGGTTGATGAGGCACACGCGGATGTTGTGCGGACGCAGTTCGCCGCGCCAGCACTCCGTCATGCCACGCAGCGCGAACTTGCTGGCGTAGTAGGCCGTGCCGTTCGGGGCGCCGCGGGTGCCCGCCGTCGAGGCGATGTTCACGATGTTGCCGCGCTTGCGGGCGATGAAATGCCGGGCGGCCTCGCGGCCCATCAGCATCGGGCCGGTGACGTTGGTGGCAAATATCCGCTCGAAGCTTGCCAGGTCCTGATCGACCAGCGCCTTGAAGCTGCCGATGCCGGCGTTGTTCACCAGAATGTCGAGAAAGCCGAACGTCGCCAGCACGTCGTCCATCGTGCGCGTCACGTCGGCTTCCTGCGAAACGTCGGCTTGGATGGCGTGGGCGCCGAGCGTGGCAGCCGCCCTGGCGAGCTTGTCTTGGTCGCGTCCCGTGATGGCGACGCGCGCGCCGGCATCGCCGAGCGTCTTGGCGATGGCAAAGCCGATGCCGCTGCTGCCGCCGGTAACGAGGGCTGTGGCTCCAGTGAGATTCATACACCCAGCGTAGCGCGATCTCAGGACCAGGGCACGGACGTCTACTGACCGCCTTAGGGGCGGCCCAGCGCCGGCCGCCCCTCACGAGCAGGCGGGGAGCGGCCGAAACGTACTTCACGGCACCGAGTCAGCCGAACCGCCATGTCTGAGCCCATGTCATTTCCCACGCCACCGACCGAGGCCGAGATCGACGCCGCCGAACGGCTGGGGGTCGGGTTGGACCTCTACCGTCAGCTCAAGCGCAACGCCGGCGCTGCCGGGGATCGGCTCGAACAAGGAGACGGTCCGGCCGACGTCGTCAAAGAGCAGCACCTGGCCGACAAGCTGCGGCGGGAACCGGGCATCTTCAAGGCGCGCAACACGGCACCGAACGTCCTGGTGGCGGCCGCCCGCACGCCGGGCGAGGTCGCCCAGACGCTGCTGACGATCTTCTGCTACCTCGCCCTGATGTTCCTGGTCGTCGGCTTCGGCGGCGAGCGCGTGCAACGTATACCGGGCGTGTTCCAGGTGGCGGCCCTGGGCCTGCTGCTCATCCCGGCCATGATGCTGTCGTCAGCGATCTGGCGCGGCCTGGGTGAGGGCGTGCGCGACACGATTCGCGCGCTCATCCGCTTCTGGCCGCTGACGTTCGTCGCACTGATCTTTCTGCTCGGGTTGCTGCGAATGGCGCTCGGTTGACGGCTCGTGGCCAGCGCGCCACATCTGCCCCGCCCACGCGCTATCCACGTCCTGCCAGGGAGTCGACCCGGCGCTGCAGCACCCCCAGTTCCTGGTCGGCGGCGCGTAGCGCGTCGCGCGTCGCGCCCAGACGCTGTTGCTCGGCGGTCACGAACCGGGTGTACGGCGCAATGGCGTCGCGCACACGGGCCACGCTCTTGTCCACCTCGGTGCTGAACTGCCCGGTCAGCGTGCCGACCAGCTGCTGGCGCATCGACTCGATCTTGAGCCGCATCGCCGCCTTGGCCTGCGAACGACGCACCGGGATCACGAACAGCCCGATGACCGCCAGGGCACCAGCCGCCATGATGCCGGTGACGTCGGCGAAGGTCGTCGTGGCAAGCGCGGTCACGGCGGCGCCGAGGCCGATGGCGCCGACCTCGGCCAGGGCCGTCCCCGCCACGGCCAGCCGCACCGACTCGGCCATCGTATCGCTCTCACGCGCGATGTCGTAGCCCTCGATCGTTCGCTCGGCCGAGCGGCCGACCGTCGCCAGCAGCTGCGTGCGGTCGTAATCGAAGCGGCTGTCGATGGTCCCGGACAGACGGTGGGCGTGCGTGTCGCGGCGGGTACGGATGCGCTCCATCGCGCCCTGCCACTGACGCAGATCGCTGGCCACCATCCAATCGATGACATCGTGCACCTGGCGCTCGATGCGCTGTGGCATGTCCTGGATGACGTCGCGTTCGAACTCGGCCTTGAGCCGGCTCTTGTTGAGCAGGTCGATGACCCGGCCGATCCTGAGCGTGTCGTCGAAGAACACCACGCCACGCCGCTCGAAGTCGTGCAGGATGTTGTCGACCGAGGACAGGCGATGGCCGAACTCGCGGCCCATGTCTTCCCGGTAGACGGTCAGTTGGCCTTCGATGTCCGACATCGCCTGCACGTCGTCGGCGAGCACCTGGAGCTCGGCGGCGACCACACCCAGATAGCGTTCGCTCAGCCGACGGGCCACGCCGAGGGGATTCTGCAGCTTCAAACGCAGGCGCTCGCGAGCGTCGAGAGTCGTGGCGATGAAGGTCTCGAGCGCGAGAAACGACTGTGCCGCCGGGGCCGCCTCGGGCGACATGTCGCCGGCGAGCTTGGCCCTGAGCGCCGCCCGCGCCGACACGGCGAACACGTGCGGCTCGACGCCGAGCAGCGCCGAGGCGCTCTTGCGCACGAAACCCTCGACCGTCTCGAGGTCGGCCGCAGTCTCGAGGATGTCGGCCTTGTTGATGACGACGACGATCTTCTTGCCCCACTCCCGGATCACGTCCATGAACCCGCGCTCGGTCTCGGTGAACGGGCGGTCGGCAGAGGTGACGAACAGGACGAAATCGGCGCGCGGCACGAAGTCGGTCGTGATGGCCTCGTGTTCCCGGAAGATGGCGTTGGTGCCCGGCGTATCGACGATGTGGATTGCGCGCAGCATCTCGACCGGCGCCGTGACCAGGTCGAGCGCCGCCTCCGACGCCGTGTGCGACACCTCCGGACCGTAGGTCAGCACCTGCACCCGACGCGTGGTCGGCGTGGCTCCCTCCTCGAGCACACGCTGCCCGACCAGCGCGTTGATGAACGTGCTCTTGCCGGCGTTGAACTCGCCGACGACCACCAGCAGGAACAGGGCGTCGAGCATCCGGATCGAGTGGGCCAGGGACTCTTGATCCGGCGCGCTGTCATCGAAGCGCGACAGCGTCACCTGAAGCCGGCCCAGGCACGCGCGTTCGTCGGCGAGCACGGCGCGTTCGTCGGTGGTCAGCACGTCAGCAAGCATGCTTCAACGTACCAGATACCGGCATCGCCGCGCGCGGCCGCGACGTATACTCGATCGGAAACTACTTCAGGGGGTGATCGGATGGCAAAGGGAAAGACACCGGCCAGTGCGGCCATCAAGGCTGCCAGCGTCGCGGGCCGGGCGTTGGGCGCAGTGGCCGGGCGATTCGACGCCCTGAAAGCCCGATATCCGGACCCACTGAGCGAGGCCGGCAGAGCACTCGGCAAGGGGCAGGCCAAGGTTCGCGCGCTCGCGTCGGAGGCGGCCGCCACGTCGAAGGCCGCGGTGGCAGGCACGAAAGCGGTACTCGCGAACACCACGCGCGCCGCCAAGCGCGCCCGCCGCAAGGGCACCAAGGCGGTCGCAGCAGCGACCAAGGCCACGAAGAAGCTCACCAAGCAGGCGACCAAGTCCGTGACCCGCGCCAAGAAGACGGTGGCGCGCCGCGCCGCCAGCCTCAAGCCTTAGCGTCGGGCGGCGGCGTCGTCCCTCCGCTTGGCCGCAACATGCTCAGCAGCTCGATCGGCAACGGGAAGATGATGGTCGAGTTCTTCTCCGCGGCAATCTCGGTGAGCGTCTGCAGGTAGCGGAGCGTGATGGCCACCGGCTCGGCGGCGATGATCGCCGCCGCCTGTGACAGCTCCTGCGACGCCTGCAGTTCACCCCCGGCGTGGATGATCTTGGCGCGCTTCTCGCGCTCGGCCTCGGCCTGCCGCGCCATGGCCCGCTGCATGTTCTCGGGCAGGTCGACGTGCTTCACTTCGACCGCCGAGACCTTCACGCCCCACGGATCCGTCCGCTGGTCGAGGATCTGCTGCAGTTCCTGGTTCAGATGATCGCGCCGTGACAGCAGATCGTCGAGATCGACCTGCCCCAGCACACTGCGCAGGGTGGTCTGCGAGAGCTGGGAGGTGGCGTAGTTGTAGTTCTCCACCTCGACGATCGCCCGTACCGGGTCCATGACGCGGAAGTAGACCACCGCGTTGACCTTGACCGAGACGTTGTCGCGGGTGATCACGTCCTGCGGCGGCACGTCGAGCACGACCGTTCGCAGCCCCACCCGCACGATGCGATCGATGGGCTGGAAGATGAGCACGACGCCGGGACCCTTGGGTGCCGGCAGCAGCTTGCCGAGCCGGAACACCACGCCCCGTTCGTACTCGGTGAGAATCTTGATCGAGCTGACGAGGTAGAGCACGACCATCATCAGCAGCGCGAGCAGCGGTGAAATCAACATGGGATGCCTCAGTCTTTGCGAACGTGCAGGCGCAGACCCTCGACGCGCGTGATGCGCACCCGGCCGCCCTGTGGAATCGATTCGGCCGCGGTCGCCTGCCAGATCTCACCGAGCGTGGCGACTTGTCCGCCGCGTTCGTCAATGACGGTCAACGCCTCGCCCGGCGCACCGATCATCGCCGAGGCGCCAGTCGCCGGGGGGCGCCGCTGGGCGGCCAGCCCCAGGCGCGCCAGCGCCGCCCCGATCGCCGTGAACCCGAGGACCACGGGCACGACGACGCTGGAGCTCAGCTGCAGCTCGGGCAGCGGTGAGTCGACCAGGATCATCGACCCGAAGATCAGGCTCACGATGCCGCCCACGGTCAGCAGTCCGAAGCTCGTGACCACGAGCTCGAGCACCAGCAGCACCAGGCCGAAGGCCACGAGCAGCACGCCGGCCACGTTCACCGGCAAGACCGAGAAGGCGAAGAAGGCCAGCAGCAGGCACAGGCCGCCGACCACCCCGGGCAGCACGGCACCCGGATTCCAGAGCTCAATCGTGAGGGCGAGCGTCCCCAGGCTCATCAGCAGGTAGGCGACGTTGGGATGGGCGACGGCGCTCAGCACGCGCTGGCGCAGTGTCATCTCGATCGGCACGATGCTGGCGTTGGCCGTGTGCAGCACCGTCCTGGTGCCGTCGAAGCGGGTGATCGTCCGACCGTCGAGCTGCCGCAGCAGGTCCGTCAGATCGGTGGCCACCAAGTCGATGAGCGGTGGCTCGGCGTCGCGCGCCTCCCCTTCGGTGAAGGCGCGGCTCTTGCTGACTGCCTCGGCCGCCAGGGTGACGTTGCGGTGGCGTGCGGTGGCCAGCGTGCGGGCATAGGCGGAGAGATCCTCGGCCGCCTTGGCCGACACGGTGTCGTCCATTTTCTGGCCGCTGCCATCCACGGGATGGGCGGCGCCGATGTGCGTGCCGGGCGCCATCGCCGCGACATCGGCCGCCAGGATAAGGATGAACCCGGCGGAGGCAGCGCGGGCACCCGACGGCGCCACGAACACCGCCACGGGTGTCTTGCCGGCCACCATGCGAGACACGATCGCGCGCGTCGAGTCCACCAGGCCGCCCGGCGTGCGCAACGTGAGGACGACCAGCGCCGCGCCCGCCTGGTCGGCGCGGTCGAGCGTGGTGGCGATGTACTCCGCCGAGACGGGATGGATGATGCTGTCGACGATGGCCGCGTAGACGACCGGCGACGCGGGTTGCGTCGTGGAGGCGCGGGAGGCCTGACTCGTGACGGCCAGTCCGAGGACCAGCGCGACACAACTGGTGCTTCTCCGCGCAGAGCCACTCATCATACGAGGGCCACCACAGCCCCTACGAGTATAGTCGCGCGGGGCGGGAACGGCGTACCCTGGTCGGGTGCAGCGCCCGCTCTCTTCCGCTCAACTCGACCGCTACCTCGCCCGCATCGGCGTCGACCGGCCGCATGACGCCACGCTGAAAACACTGAGGGCGGTCCACCGCGCCCACCTGCTGGCGATTCCCTACGAGAACCTCGACATCCACCTCGGTCTGCGGATGACGTTGGATCCCGAAGCGATGTTCACCAAGCTGGTCGACGAGCGGCGCGGCGGCTGGTGCTTCGAGATGAACGGCCTGCTCGGCCGGGCGCTCGAGACCCTGGGGTTCACCGTGCGCTACCTCTCGGGCGCGGTCGGCCGCAGCACGCGTGGCTGGCGCGCGCAGGGCAACCATCTGCTACTGCTCGTCACACTCGACCGCCCGTGGATTGCCGACGTCGGCTTCGGCGACGGCCTCCTGACGCCGCTGCCGCTCGAGCCGGGCAGCTACCGGCAGGACTTCCTGCAGTTCCAGATCACCCGCGACGGCCCGCGCTGGCGCGTCGACAACCACCAGTTCGGCGCCGCCGACGGCTTCGACTTCACGCTCACGCCGCGCCATCCGGCCGACTTCGCCAACCAGTGCCTCGACCTGCAGACGTCACCGGAGTCGGGGTTCGTCAAATCCACCGTGTGCCAGCGCCACGTGCCGGGCGGCCTCATCACGCTGCGCGGCGCGACGCTGCGCGAGGTGAGCGCGGCCGGGGTGACGACCACCGTCGTTGGCGACGCCGACGACTACGACCGCGTGCTGCGCCAGCGCTTCGACCTCGCCATCCAGGGAATCGAGGCGCTCTGGCCGCTCGTGTGGGAGCGCCACCTGCAGTGGCGGGGCGAACAGGCGGCGGCGAGTCTCGGGCCCGGCGGCGGAGGTCGGCTCCCGGCAGTCGACGCCTAGCTAGGCCATCGTGTCGAGGATGCCCTGGATGTCCTGCTCGGTCGTGTCGGGGTTGATGAAGCAGAAGCGCGCCACGGTCTCGGCATCGGGACCGTGGCCGACCCTGGTGGGCGTCACGAGCGCGAAGCCGTCGCGGTGGTTGCGCAGCGTCCAGTCGCGATAGTCCTCGGCCCCCCAGCCCTGACGGCGGAAGAGCACGCACGAGAGGCTCGGCTCGCGCACGAGCTCGGCATGCGGCGAGGCCGCGATGAGGCGACCGGCGACCTGCGCCAGCGCGAGTCCCCGTTCGATCGCCTGCGCGTAGCGATCGGTGCCGTGCATGGCGAGCGAGAACCAGAGCGGCAGGCCGCGGACACGGCGTGTCAGCTGGATCTGGTAGTCGGACGGGTTGAAGCCGTGCAGCTGCGGGTCGGAGAAGATGTCGAGGTACGACCCTTCCTGAGCGTGCGCCCGCTTGGCCAGCTCCGGCTGGCGGTAGATCACGGCGCCGCAGTCGTAGGGCGAGAAGAGCCACTTGTGCGGGTCGATGGTCACGCTGTCCGCGCGCTCGATGCCGGCAAAGAGCGGGCGTGCGCTCGGCGCGGCGAGGGCGCCGCCGCCATACGCCGCATCGACGTGGAACCAGATTCGCTCGCCGGCGCAGACCGCGGCGATACCCGCCAGGTCGTCGATGATGCCGGCGTTGGTCGTACCGCCGGTGGCGATGACGGCGAACACGCGTTCACGATCGGAGGGCGACAGCCACCCGAGGTGCTGCACCAGGAGCGCGGCGTCGAAGCGGTCGGTGGTCGGCACGAAGACCACGTCGGCATCGATCACCTTGGCCATGGCGCGAATCGAGGAATGCGCCGAATCGGCCGCAATCGCGATCCCCCGCTGGGTGCGCTTCGCGGGCTCGTCACCGCGCCAGGCTTCGCGCGCCGCCACCATCGCCGACAGGTTCGCTGCGGTGCCGCCGCTCGTGAAGACGCCGAAGGCGCCCTCGGGCATGCCGGTAAGTGACACGAGCCAGCGCATGACCTGCATCTCCGCGAAAATGCAGCCGGCGCCTTCGAGCCAGAACGCGCCGTGCACGCTGGCGGCGGAGGTGACGAGGTCGAACATCACCGCCGCGCGGGTCGGCGAGGCCGGGACGAACGCCAGGTGCCGTGGATGGTCGACCGACACGCTGGCCTTCATCAGCACATCGCGGAAGAGGCCGAACGCCACCTCCCCGCCGATGCCATGCGGCGTGATCGTCTCGCCCGCGAGCCGCTGCAGTTCGTCGTAAGTCCTGGGGAAGCCGAGGTCGGGCGCCTTGTTGGTGATGCGCCCGATCGCGTACTTCATGACGTCGAGGGACATCTCGACGAGCTCGATGTCGATCGTGTGCATGGGGGCCATTCTATCGGCGTCGCCACGAGCGGCCCAGCCCGGCCATCAGAACTCGATGTCCAATATTCTTGACATTTCCAACCCCTGGCGTGTCAAAAATTCCCCTCCGCTACGACTTCGGCTACGAATGGTCCTGGACGCGGGGCCATGCGATCGCGACCCTCGTGTTCACGACGCTGGCCGTCACCTTCGCGCGTCTGGCCTGGAAGTGGTGGGGCGCCACGTGCGCGGCGCTCGCCGCGTGGGCCGTGGCCGGCGCCATCATCCTGAACGTCGTGCTCGGATTCGGCCTGCCGATCGCACTCCCCAGCGAGCAGTTCCTCGCGCCAGGTCAGGGACGCGTGCTCGATGCCGGTGCAGGCTCGGGACGATCCGCCTTGATGGTGCTGCTGGCGCGGCCGGCCGCCACCGTGACGGCGCTCGATATTTTCGGTGCCGAGTACGGCATCGGTGGCAACACCCCCGACCGGCTGCTGGCCAACGCACGAGCTGCGGGCGCCGGCGACCGGCTGCAGGTGCAGGTGGGCGACATGCGCGCCATCCTCAACCACCCGCATCATCCGTCCGGCCTCGCGCTGCGTCAGTCCGCTGGTCGCGCCCTGACCGATCAGCCGACGATTCTGAAGATCCGCACTCCGGGAATGCCGCCGATGTCCGCCACCCGCGCGCTCGTCACGCGTCCGTCGAACAACTGGCCGAGCGCTGGAAACAGGGCGCCGGACGCGTCCGACAGCACCAGGTGCGAGATGCCAAAGCGCCGACAGTCGTCGAGGAAGGCATCGAGATTGGCGGTCGAGGGCGGGGGATAGGTGTCGAGGAATTCCGGGAGGTCGAGGGTCGGCCAGCCTCCCGCGATGCGCGGAAAGTAGTTACCGACATGCCAGCCGGGTGCGTTGACGAAATGGAAGTCCGCCACCGCGAAGACCTGCGTGCCGAGCTGCACGCGGTCGGCCCTGAGCAAGGCCTCGATCTCGACCGCCCGGGCCGATCGGTAGCGCACCTCCTCGAGGTAGCGCCGGTGCTCCGGGAGCCAGGAGTGCCAGACGTAGGCCGCGGCCGAGAGCAATGCCACGCCGGCCGCCGCGGTGCGCATCCAGCGCCGATCGATGCGCGTGAGCGCATCGGCCACACCCCAGGTGACGGCGACCAGCACGAGCGGGACCAGGCTCGCGATGCCGCGGGGGCTGGCACCGAGATTCACGAGCGGCACGAACGCCAGCCCGATGCCCAGCACGAACAGTGCGAACCGGCGGGCGGCGCCGCTGGCCACGGCGGCCGCCAGCACGCACGCAAGTCCCAGCCACAGATGCGGAAGCCCGAAGCTCAAGTAGCTCTGCCAGAAGGCGGACGGATCGCGGGCGATGGCCTCACCGATCGTGGCAGGAAGGCTGGCCCTATCGAGATGGAACCAGTCCACCGCGCCGACGTGTCCCTTGTAGACGTTGAAGGCCTGGTCGCGGGCGAGCGCGCCCAGGTCACCGGCCGCGATGCCGAGAAGAGCCAGGCCGGCAGCGAACGACACGAACACGGCGGCGCCCATGGCCACCGGCCGCAGCACGCGTCGTCCCCCGCCCACGACGAGGGCCGCCGCCAGGACGGCCAACGCCCAGCTCAGGCCGTGGTAGCGCACCCAGGAGGCGGTGCCGAGCAGCAGCCCCGCGGCCACGAGCAGGCGCGCCGACGGAAGGCGGCGCGAGATCGCGGTAAACGCCACCAGCGCGCCGGCGACCGCGAGCGTCAGGAACAAGGCGTCAGGACCGGTCGTCAAGACCTGCGTCAGCACGAGCGGATGCGCGGCCACCGCCACCATCGCAACAAGCGCCGCCGCCGCGCCCGCCCACCTCGCGGTGAACGCCCACACCGAGAGCAGCAGCCCGACTCCGGCGACGAGGTTGAAGTAGTAGGCGCTCTCGACGAGCCGTCGCCCCGGCAAGGCCGCGAGGATGGTTGGATAGCCCGGTGGATAGAAACCGTTCCACTGCTGGCGAGCGCTCCACTTCCAGTGGGTGGCCGCGAAGGCGTTGCCCCAGAAGTCGCTGAGGACGGGAAAGAACCCGGTGGCCTCGCCGAGCGCCACGGAGGCCAGGACGAAGGCCGCCAGCAGGGCGACCGGTGCCGCGGCAACGAGCAGCGAGGACGCGAGTGGGCGCGTCATCGACACCGCGGGAGACGGTGGATCAAGGTGCATCCGCCTGGGAAGAATACATTGGACCCGCGGGTGCCGCCGCGGCCGGCGAAGGTATGATCGTCGACCAGTGCTCGCCGCGTGCATCGTTCTCTGGCTGGGGCTCCTCCTGTCGCTGCCGCCGCGGCCCTCCCTCTGGCTGGTCGCCGTCTCCGGCCTGCCCCTCCTGGCGCTCGCCTCGTGGCGAGTCGCACGCCGGCGAGGGCGTCCCTGGCGCGCCTTCATCGACGAGACCGCTGACCTCCACGCGCTGGCGCTCGTGCTGCTCTACGCCGTCGGCATCCTGCTGCGCGACACGCACGGCATCACGACCGACGGCGTCACCTACTTCGCGCAGCTCCGAAGCCTGGTCTTTGATCGCGATCTCGACGTCGCTCAAGAGTTCACGGTACTTGGTCAGCCGCCGCGCCCGAATCACGTCGTACCGATCGGGCCGACGCTGCTGTGGGCGCCGCTCTATCTTGCCGTGGCTGCGGGCGACGGGCTCGGCCGTCTGCTGGGCCTCTGGCGTGCGCCGTCGGATGCCACCACGCTCGGCCTGACGCTGCCCTACATCCGCGCCGCCCTGCTGTCGTCGTTTGCGCTCGGCGCCGGCGGACTCATGGCGGTGTTGCTGCACCTGCGCTCGCAGTTCTCGAAGGGCGTGGCGTTTGCAACCGTCACGCTGCTCTTCGGGGCTACGCCGCTCTTCTGGTACATGGTCTACGAGCCGTCGATGACACACGCGGCCTCGTTCGGCTTCGCCGCGCTCTTCGCGGTGGCGTCGGTGACCTGGCTCACGCCAAGGGGACCGGCGACCTACGAATTCCGCCACGGGCCAGGCCCCGCGACGAGTCCGACCGTAGGCCGGAGCCTCGTACTTGGCACATTGCTCGGCGGCGCGTTCGCCGTCAGGTCGCAGGAAGTGCTGTTCGCGCTATTGCCAGCGCTCCTCGTCCTCGGCGTGGCAGCGCCGTGGCCAAACCGGCTGCAGCGCGCGGTCAGGCTGGCTGGCTGGGCGTTCCTCGGCGCGCTACCGTGGCTGCTGCTGCAGGCGCTCCACAGCTACGTGCTCTTCGCGCGCTACGAGTACAACCTGCTCGGGCAGGGCGGCTATTTCCATCCGCTGCAGTCGCGCTGGCTCGACACGCTGTTCTCGTCGTGGCACGGCTTCTTCTCGTGGACGCCGGTCGCCTACGTGGCCGCACTCGGCACGCTCGCCTACCTGCGCCGGGAGTGGCGCTGGGCCACGGCGGCGATCGTCGTCCTGTTCCTCACTGCGTGGGTCAACGGCGCCACCGAGGACTGGGCGGCCGGCTGGTCGTTCGGCGGACGCCGCTTCTCGAGCGTGCTCGTGCTTCTCGCGCCTGGCCTGGCGTTGGTGATCGAAGCCGTGGCGAAGCGCCCGCTCCTGGCGCTGGCGCCCATGGTCGGTGCCGCGCTGTGGTGGAACCACCTACTGATGGTGCAGTACACGTCGGGCATGCTGCCGAAGGATGAGCCCGTGGCCTTCTCGCGCCTGGTGCGCCAGCAGGGTGACGTGGCCACGCGCGCGCCCTACGCGTATCCCTTCGCCTTTCCCGCCAACGCGTGGTTCGCGTGGCGGCACGACCTGCCGATCGACAAGTACGACGTGCTTGCGCCGGTGGCCATCGGCCCATCGTTCGAGACGCGTTTCGATCGCAGCGTGGAGAAGTTCCTGCTGGAGGGCTGGGAAGCGCCCACCGGCGACGAGTGGGGCTCGGCGTGGTGGATCCGCGACACGCCGGCCACCCTCACCGTGCCGCTGGCGCTGCCGCCGGGGCGCGTTGCCATCACCATTCGCACGCGCACGCGGCTCGACGAGCCCGTGGTGCAGGCGGCCCTCGCCCTCGAACTGAACGGCACACAGGTCGGCCAGTTCGCGGCCGGCGTGCCCGAGCCATCGACGGCCACCCTGACGGTGCCAGGCGACGTGGCCGCGCGCATCGTCCGCATCGGCTTCAACCACCTGTCGATCCGCAGCCTCGGTATCTCGCGCGTCGATCCGGCCGACCCGCGTCCGCCCGGTCCGCTCGCCCGTCGACGCGATGCCGCCTGGCCGGTGGCTGTCTACGACCTGAGCATCACGCACCTGCCGTAGAAGCGCGCCGGCGCTCTATCATGAGCGCATGCTGATTCGCCTGTCGCTGGCGCTCGTGGGCGGGCTCGCCGTTGCCGCAGCCACCGACCTCGCCGTTCTGCGCGCCCGCGCCCAGACGCCGGCCGCTGGCTCCGCCGGCATCCGCGTGGTGCCGGTGAGCGCGGCTGAGGCACGGCGGCCGGCCGAAGCCTCGGTCGCCATCAACCCGACCAATCCCGATCACGTCATCACCACGTTCATCCAGTCGAGCGAGCCCGGCCAGCAGCCGCGCTCGAGCAACTGGGGCTACGTTTCGACCGACGGCGGTGCCACGTGGACGGGCACGCCGGCGGCCAATCCCGAGGCGCGCGTGCAGGGCGATGACGTCGTCGTCTTCGACCGCGCCGGCACTGCCTTCCACACCTACATCGCCTTCGACGGCATCCGCGTCGAGCGCCCTGAGCGTGCGTTCTCCGGCATCCACGTGCGCCGCTCTCAGGATGGTGTCACCTGGCAACCGCCCGTGGTCGTCGTCGACCACGTGAACACCGCCATCCCGATGGAAGACAAACCGTGGATGGCCGCCGACCGCGCGGCGAGCTCACCGCACCGCGGCAACCTCTACGTGGCGTGGACGCGTTTCGACGTCTACGGCAGCGCCGATCCCACGCACCGGACCCACATCTGGTTCGCACGTTCGAAAGACGGCGGACGCTCCTTCCAGCCGCCCGTGCGCATCTCGGACGAGAGCGGCGGCGCCAAAGATGACGACAACACCGTGGAAGGCGCGGTGCCGGCCGTGGGCCCGAATGGTGAGGTCTACGTGGCGTGGTCGGGTCCCAAGGGCCTGGTCTTCGACATGTCGACCGACGGCGGCTGGACGTTCGGCGCCGACCGCGTGCTCACGACGCTCACCGGCGGCTGGGATCTCCCGGTGCCCGGCATCGAGCGCCACAACGGCATGCCCGTCACCGCCACCGACCTGAGCGACGGCAAGGACCAGGGCAGCGTCTATGTCAACTTCATCGACGAGCGCAACGGCGACACCGACGTGTTCCTGCTGGCGTCGCGCGACGGTGGCAAGACCTGGGCGGCGCCGGTGCGCGTGAACGACGATCCGAAAGGTGCCGCGCAGATGTTCACGTGGATGGCCGTCGATCCGGTGGACGGCGCCGTGAACATCGTGTTCCACGACCGGCGCGGCCTCAGCGGCACGGTGACCGGCCTCACGCTCGCCCGCAGCGTCGACGGCGGCCGCACGTTCGTCAACCATCGCCTGCCGGTCGACCCGTTCGACTGCTGCGCCCGCTCGACGTTCCTCGGCGATTACAACGGCATCGACGCCTACGGCGGCCGCGTCGTGGCGGTCTTCCCGGTGCTGCCGGCCACGGGGGACCAGCGCATCATGGCCGCCACCATGCGCTTCCAGGCCGGCACGCAGACGCTGCGGTAGAGAGCGCGGGCGCCCCGCCGCGCCGCGCTCGACGGCAAAGGCCGTGGCACTATAGGGTGCCGGTTCTCACCGGGAGGTCCTCGATGCGTCTATCCGTGCCCGCTCTCACCGTCGTCGCTTTCATCGCCGTTGCCGGGCACGCCCTCGCCCAAGCGCCAGCCCCTGCCCCCACCGACCGCACCAAGGCCACGGTCTTCAAGGCCGACGACCTGGCCGCTGCCCTGGCGAAGCTACCCGCCGATCGGCCGTCGTCGGCGGTGCGCGTCTTCACGCTGGCCCCCTACAACCTGAACGTGGAGCGGCGGCTGCCGAAGCCGCAGGGCGCGTCGCTGCACGAGGCGCAGGCAGAGCTGTTCTATGTCATCGAGGGAGCGGCCACGCTGCTCACCGGCGGCACCCTGGTGGCCCCCACCCGCACGGGCACGAACCTGGCCGGCACGGCCATCGAGAACGGCGTGCGGCAGGCGTTTTCCAAGGGGGATTTCCTGATCGTGCCCTCGGGGCTACCTCATCAGTTCGTGGACATCCAGGCCCCGGTGCACCTGATGTCGATCTACCTGCCGAACGTGCCCCAGTAGCCCGGCCTGTCGCGCGGCTCGCGAATTGTGATACAGTGAAGTTTCTCTCTTCGTGAGCCCTGCCTCAGTGCCGACACCCGATCTCGTCGGAACCCACGCAACCAGTCTCATAGAAGTCACGTGTCGCGAAGGCGATGCGCACGTTGTCGGCCACCGACGGATCGCGGGTGGCTACGGCGTGGACCGTCGTTACAGCAATGGGCGGTAACGACCGCGCGATCGCTCAGGAGACACAGATGGCTACAGTGAACGGTATCGTCAAGCGGCTCGTCAGCAACAAGGGCTTTGGTTTCGTGGCAGCCGACGACGGCCGCGAGTACTTCTTCCACCAGGCGTCGTGCGTCGACGGCAACTTCGACTCGATGCACGAAGGTCAGCGCCTGACGTTCGAACCCGGCGAAGGCCCGAAGGGCCCCCGCGCCGAGAACGTCCGCCTGGCGTAAGCCGGGGACCGGACATCACAGTCCGGTCACAGGACTCGCGCCCCGCAGACCTCGTGTCTGCGGGGCGTTTGTTTTTTTCCGGCCTGCGGCCCGCCCGGCGCCGTGGATCCTGGGCCCGGGACGTTGGGCTGCCATCCCAGCATGCCGGTGCACACCTCCCCGCCGAACGCCACTGTCGCCCTGCGCCGCCTGGCCCTGCTCGCTTCGCTCATCGCCAGCGCTTGCGGGCCCGCGCCGGCGCCGACGCCGGCCGCCGCACCGGCAGCCACCCCGGCGCCGTTCCCCTCGGGTGTGCTCGTGGATCTATCGCACACTTACGACGCCATGACGGTCTTCTGGCCCACGGCCGAGACCGCGTGAAGCGGCACGAAGGGTTTGGCGAAAAGGCGCTCCGGATTCTCGAGCTCGAGGAAGTCCCTGTCGGCGGCTTCGATGTACGCGGCCATCGCGGCGCGATCGTCGGAATCCAACATGGCCGGCCCTTTCGCTTTTGTGGGGCGGAAGCACGACGGATACGCCGAGCGTCCCAAGGCCATGCTATTCGCCGGACATGGGCGTGGTCAAAGGCAGCCAGCTCGGAAACGCACTGCCACGGGAAACGAACTCCAATCAGCAGTCGTGTTGGCGTGTGGTTCGGTCGGCGAGCGACTATGAGTCGTCGTCGCGCAGAAGGCCGACACTCGCACCGAGAGTGCGGGCGACGGCCAGGTCAGGGGATAGGGGCCCCCAGAAGTGCTTTGGACGGCAGGACACGTCGCCGGAAGGTGCGAGTGTCCGACGCGACTCATCGGAGCCGACGACCGAACCCTGCGCCAACACGACTGCTGGGCTCCGCCAGGCTAGTAGCCGCGCTCGAAATCCACACGGTACTGCAGCGCCTGGCCGGCGTGGAACCGCCGGTAGTTGTCCACGAACACGCCGACGACATCGGCCGGGAAGCTCGGCGCCGACGTGTGACTCGTGATGAACGTGTTCGGCGTCGTCCAGAACGGCGACGTCTCTGGCAGCGGCTCCTCCGGAAAGACATCGAGCACCGCGCCGGCCAGGCGTCGGGTCGTCAGCGCCGCCACGAGCGCCCCTTCGTCCACCGTCGTGCCGCGGCCGACGTTGACGACGACCGCGTGTGACGGCAGCGCGCCGAGCATCTCCGCGTCCACGATCGCGTGCGTGTCGCCGGTACTTGGCAGCACCACCACCAGGTAGTCGAGATCACGCGCGAAGGCGGCCTTGCCGTCACCATGGAAGTAGCGGTCGACGTGCCGGCAGTCGCGGCTGCGGCGCGTGTAGCCGTAGACGCGCATGCCGAAGTGCTTGCCGGTGGCCGCAAGATGCGCGCCGATCGAGCCGACGCCGACGAGGCCGAGCGTCTTGCCTTGCAGTGTGCCCGGCAGCGTCGCGTCCCACCGCCTGGCCCGCTGCGACTCGAGCCGCAGCACGATCTTGCGCTCAATCGCCAGCAGGTAGCCGAACACGTACTCGGACATGAGCGGCCCGAACACCCCGCGGATGTTCGTGAGCACGTAGTCGCGGCGTAGCGCCGGATCGAGCATCGGCTCGACGCCGGCCCAGGTGAGCTGCGTCCAGACGAGCCGCGGCAGGTGCGGTAGCGCGGCTTTGACGCGCGTCGGATCGCCCAGCAGGATGTCGCTATGAGCACCCCGCGCCAGTCCGTCCGGGACCTCGGACGCCGCGACGATACCGAGGTCTGGCAGGGCGGCCGCCTCGATGCGTTGGCGATACTCGTCGGGATGCTTGGTGAGGATGAGCAGATGATGCAGCGGCATACGCGGCCACACTGTACCCCGACCGCTCCTGGGCCGTGCAGACCACACCCGGGTTCGTGGCGTCCGGCGGTCCCGCCAAAGGCCTCGAAGACCGATCGATGGAGATGGCGCTCGAGTCGTGGCAAGTAGCCCTTCAGCGGATGCGCGCCCACGGCAGCGTGCCGGTCGTGCGTCCAGACTGGTTGCGGATCGAGGGCTTCAGCGTGTCGCCGCCGTCGGCGAACTCGAGGTAGCGCACGAGGTCCGTGCCCGGCCAGTTGGGGTTCGTCGACGCCTCGACGTGGTGCGTCACCTTGCGCGCCGCCTCGTCGATCGCATAGCCGCCGTACTACGACATAAACCCGCCGTAGGCGGCCGGTACGCGCGTGCCGCGCGACGCGTCGATGGCCTCCACCAGCGCCGCCAGCGCCGCGTTCAGCGTCTTGGCGCCGACCGGCGCGCCACGCTGATGCCCCATTCGCACGACCACCAGATCGTGCGACGGCACGACGAAGGTGTGCTGACCGCCGGCGCCCGACATGAAATAGGCATCGCGCGGAAGATTCCACTGGCCTTCGCCGTTGACCCAGAACTGCCCGCCGTACTCCTTCCGCTTCCACGCCGGCGCCGGCGTGCGCACGAACGTGGTGAAGCCCTCGGGCAGCATCCGCTGGCCCTGCCACACGCCGTCCTGCAGGTAGAGCATCCCCAGCCGCGCCCAGTTGCGCGCCGTGCCGTAGTCGTAGCCACTCAGCAGGAAGTTGCCCCACGGATCCGTCTCGAGCACCTGGCGCCGGATGCCAATCCGGTCGAACAGCGCCCGCTGCGGGTGCGTGAGGTAGTCCTCGCCTCGCGCCTCTACCGCCTGGCGCACGAGGAAACCGAGGGTCATTGGATCGGAGTTTCGATAGCGGCCGACCACGCCGGGCGCAAACTCCACCGGCGACGACGTGGCATAGGCGAAGGCATTCACGGCCCCGGCATAGATGAAGAAGTGATCGTGGTACTGCGTCGTCGGATCGAGGTGCCGATCGTCCTGCCCGGTGAAGCTCAGCCCGCTCGACATCTGCATCACATCGCGCACGCGGATGGCGCCACGCGGATCGCCCGGTCGCCGCCAGGCCGGCACCGGCGCCGGGTCGTCGAGCGCGAACGAGCCGCGCTCGATCTCGAGACCGACCAGCGTCGCCGTGAGGCTCTTGCCCATCGACCAGCTCTCAAGCTGTGTGTCTGGCGCGATGCCGGCCATGTAGCGCTCGCCGACGATCTGCCCCCGATGAACGACGACCACCGCCGCCGTGAGCCCGGCGGGATCGGCGAAGGCGAGATCCACTGCCGCCTGCACACGCGCACGGTCGAGCCCTGACGGCCACGATGCCGCCGCCGGCGCATCACCCATCGGCCACGGCTCTCCCGACGCACTCGGGAGCGTGCTGGTGACAGGCGTCGGGGTGAAGAACACCTGGTCTCGCCCCTCGGGATGGATGACGCAGCCCTGGTCGCCGTAGAACGCCGCCGTGCGCGTCGTGCCCCTGAGCGTGGCCTTCACCCGCTTCGCCGCCCGGTCGACGTCGACCGTCACCTCCTGGATGCGATCTCGCTCGGGGATGAGGAAGTAGGCGCTGTTCTGCCGTGCTTCGTCGGCATCGCGCCCGCTCACGAACACCGCCGAACAGAGAATCTTGGCGTAGCTGGCGGCACCGAGACTCGTTGGCGACTGATACGGAGTATCCGGATGATGCGGGCGCGTCGGCGTCACCGGCTGCGCGCCGACAGCGGCCGTGAGGGCGACGGGCAGCAACAGAAGGACCGACACGGGCAGGCGGCCACGCCGCGGCAGGTGCGTCATGTCGGGCATCCTACATCGGAGGACCGGCCATCTTCGGGTGCAAGTCTGGCGACCCCCGAAGCGCCGGCGTGCCGTAAACTGGCCACTGCCATGCGCACGGCTATCCTTGCCTTCGCGCTCGTAGCCGGCGGCTCGCTTGCCGTCGAGGGGCAGGCGCCAACCGCCCGCCCCGTGGCACTGCCCCCGCCGGCGGAGCCGACGCCAGGCCAGATGTGTGAGGCTCCCGACCCGGGTGGCCGCCTGCGCAAGGCGGCCGTCGGAGCCGGGGGCGCATTGTCGTACCGGCAGGATCCGCCCTGGCTGCTCGCCCGCGACGACCACGGTATGCGCCTGCGCCGGTTCGTGGTGGCCGGCGACGTGGAGCGCGTGCGGTTCGACCGTTGGGATACCGCGACCAACGGCTACATCGAGGAAACGTGGACGCGCGAGCGCAGCGAAACGGTCGCCGGGCACGTCGTCAGCGTCTTCGAGCCCTCGTGGCCGGCCGACGTGATCCAGCAGCGGCTCGCCACGGCGCGCGTGGGTCTCGACAACGCCTCCCTGTGGCTCGGTTACTTCCGCGGCCCCGCCGAAGCACCCTCGGTGTATCACTCGGTCTATCTGCGTGTCGGCTCGTCGGCGATCGGCCCGACCGACGTCGTGCGCATCGACGACACCGTGCAGTACGCGAGTCACGTCGTGAATCTCGTGGTGCCCGACTTCGGCGACCGCCGGCTCGTCGACGACTTCGACCTGCGGGCGGTGGCAAGACGCTTCTACGCGCATTTCGACGACACCTACGATGTGCTCGCTGTGGTGCCACAAGACGGTCAGGTCGACGGCATCGACGGCTACCATCTGCGCGTCCGCAATGACGTCGAGGGCGTGGGCCTGACGACCTTCAACCGGGCCGCGGAGTTCGGCAGCGCCGGTCGGCTCCTCGGCGTGGAGGTCTTCCATCAGACCGGCTTCGTCCAGAACGACATCTCGAACCACGAACTGGCACACACCTGGGGCCACGCCTTCGACTGGACACGGATCGCCGGAATCGCCCGTGCCGGTCACGCTCCGGCGGCACACGGGCCGCTCATGACCGGTGGGGAGTCACTCGTCGGCGCCGTGCTCGGGCCGAGCCGGCGGCCGGCCCTCCACGCCGATGGCACCGCGGTCATCGAGCGCACGCCGGCTCCGGCCCGCCACCACCCGCTCGATCTCTACGCGATGGGCTTGCTCGATGCGCCCGCCCTTCCCGAGTTCGTCGTCTTCGAGGACCAGGGTCAGTTCTCGACGGAATCGTCGTCGACGCCCGACCCTGGCACCTCAATCGGTGGAGGACGCCGAACGGTGTCAATCAACGACGTGATGGCGGCGCACGGCGCGCGGCGTGGCCCGGTCGTCTCGGAGCTGAAGCGCGCCACGATCGTGGTATCGCGCGACGGGCTGCTGCCGGCAGACGAACTCGCGCTCTGGAACTTCTTCGCGGCGCGCCACGAGGACGCCGCCGGCACGGGCGTCGTCGACTACGAGGGGCAGGGGTCGTTCGATGCCTCCACCGGCCGCCGGATCGACCTCAGCGCGAGCATCAAGCCACAGAACGCCGACCCACTGCCACGCACGCAGGATCCGGAACCGGCTCGCCTCGGCGCGCGCGATTGCCGCGGCTTCGAGTTCGCCACGCCGCCGCCCACGCGCGTTCGCGCCGGTGAGCGCTTCACGATCGCAGGCCGCGTGACGGCGCGCGATCGTACGGACTTCAGCCGGGTAATGTTCCGGTTCTGGCCTTCCGACGACGTCTCGGAGCGGGCCGAGCGGGCCTACGCCGACGCCAGCCGGTCGGGCGAGTTCCGGGTCGATGTCGAGATTCGCCCGGGACGCGAGGGCCAGTACTCCGTCGAAGGCTTCCTTTTCTGGCCCGACGCGTCCCCGCAGTACTCCCGCTGCCGGCTGTCGGTCGTGACCGTCACGCCCTGACGCGCCAGCCAGCCCACGAGATGTGCGATCATCGCGCGTGTCTGCGCCGCTACTGGAACTCACTGACGCCACCGTGATGAAGGCCGGGCGTCGCGTCCTCGATCGCCTCACCCTCACGATTCGCGACGGCGAGCACACGGCCATCCTCGGTCCGAACGGGGCTGGGAAATCGATGCTGGTCGCACTGCTGACGCACCACGAGCGGGCGGTGCCCCACGACGACGGCACGCCGCCCGTGAAGGTGTTCGGGGCACACCGATGGGACGTGGCGACGCTGCGGGGCCGCCTCGGGATCGTCTCGTCGTCGCTCCACCAACGCTTCGTCGCCGGCAACAGCGAGGGCCGGATCACGGGCGAGGCTGCGGTGCTATCGGCCTTTCTCACCTCCCACGGCGTACTGCGCTACGGCACCGTGACCGACGCGATGCGCTCACAGACCACCGACGCGCTGGCGCTCGTCGGCGCCGGCCATCTGGCGGCCCGTCACATGCACGAGATGTCGGGCGGCGAAGCGCGCCGGGTGATGCTGGCCCGGGTGATGGTGACGCGGCCGCAGGTGCTGGTCCTCGATGAGCCCACCTCGGGCCTCGATCTGGCGGCGCGCCACGATTTCATGGAGCGGGTCCGCGCGGTCGCGCGCGCCGGCACGACGCTCGTGCTCGTGACCCACCACACTGAAGAGATCATCCCGGAAGTCGTGCGGGTGCTGCTGCTGAAGGAGGGCAGGATGGCGGGTGACGGACCAGCCGCCCAGATGCTCACGCCGGAGCACCTGAGCGCGTTGTTCGATGTGCCGGTAGCCGTCGACCGCGTCGATAGCTACGTCTACGCGCGTCCCGTCACCGCGCGTACTACTTGACCGAGACCTTCACGTAGGCGTTGGTCCAGCAGCAGACTTCGCCGTTGCCGCCCTCGCCGGAGAAGTCGGTGGCCAGCAGCATCAGGGCGTATTCGCCAGGCGCGCTGAACTTCGCGGTGGTCGTGCCGGCCGCGCTGAACGGCTCGTCCACGCCACCGCCCTTCGACACTTGTAGCTGGGGATCCGCCGGGTCGAAGGTGACCGTACCCGGCCCGCGGTACTTCAGCCAGTGCAGGTTCACGGGCGAGCGGCCGTCCCTCACCGGCGCCATGGTGCCGCTGGCGAACTTGCCGTCGTCCTCGACCGATGCCGTGAGAGTGAGCGGAGCGTCCAACGACGCCGTCATGGCCGGCGCCGTCGTGAGCAGCGCAACTGGCCCTTGAATGGAGGGGCCGCTGGCGCCGAGCTTCACCACCGGCGGCGTGTTCCCGATGGCGACATCCGAGAACGGATTGACGTTGTAGTCGCGGTGCAGTCGCAAGGGGATCTGCGTCGTCTGGCCGTTGACGGTCAGCGTCCACGTCAGTTTCTGATCGGGTGCGAACGTCTTCGGCACCTGCACGATGAAGACACCGGTGCGCCGGTGCGGCTCGAAGTGCGTCGGCTGCCCCAGGTCGGGGCCGCCGGGCTCGATGCGGTTGTTCGGTCCGATCGGCACATCCATCGCCTGCTTCAGATTGCGGTTGAAGTAGCCGACGAGGAAGTTGTGGCTGCCGTCGGCGCTATCGAACCATCCCTCGAAGGCCCCGGTGATGCTGGCGCCGAATTGCTTGGGCGGTTCGTAGGGGAGCACGGGCGCCTGCTGGGCAGACACCCACGCTCCTCCGATCAGGAGAAAGGCGCCGCAGACGAGCTGCGGCGCGAGACGGACGACTGACATGGGCGACTCCCCGGCCTACTGGCGCTCGACCGTGGTGCGCCCGGCCTTGGCCTTGCGCTCGGCCACGATCGCCTTGTACTCGTCATCGGTGTAGTAGACGACGTTCATCCAGGCGTGTGCCATCTCGTCCACGGTGCGATCGCCGTAGCCCACCCACTGCTCGGGGTCCGGATTGTCCTTGTTGGCGGCGGTGTTGTCGTACCACGCGCTCACCTGGATGATCGTGCCCTTCGGGAAGATGGGCGAGGCATCATCCTCGTAGATGTAGTTGGTCATCCAGTTGAAGTTGAAGTTGCCGACGTAGCTGATGATCTCGCGGCCGCCGTCGGGCTTGATGGCTTCGACCTTCATCGCCTTCCCGCGCAGGTGGAAGTGCGGCTGGAAGTTGGTGATCATGGTGTTCTCTTTGAGCACCGTGAAACCCTCGGTGTAGGCCACCGAGTTGGGCGGGATGTCGAGGAACTCGCGCTCACGCAGGCCCGTGAAGCCGATGAGATAGCTGCGCTTCTTCGGCTCCTGGCCCTTCGGGTAGAACCACAGGCCGATCTCCGACCCGCCATCGATCTCTTCGCCCACTGCGTGCAGGTGCTGATCCCACGAGATCTTCTCGCCGGGCACCACGAGCTTGCCCGTGCCATCGGCGAACTTGTCGTAGCCCTTGCCGATCGCCCACTCCATCAGCTGCGGACGGCGCGCCAACAGGTCTTCGCGCGACTGCGAACCCGACAGCCCGAAGGTGGCGGTGCCGGTGTTGACGGCTTCCGGATCGTCCTGCAGCACGAGGTAGGCGATCGAGTGGTGCACGATCTTGCGAGCCTTCATGTTGGTGGGACGAATCTCGACCATCTTCACCCAACGCGGCTCGGTGAGCGGAATATCGCTCATCGGGCGGTACCAGACGTCCTGGCCCACGGCCGGCATCTTGTACTCGGACGACTTGACGACGACGTCCGGCGGACCGAAGCCGTCCATCACGCCCTGCCACTCGTTGGTGGTCACGAGCGGCTTGGCGGGCGGCAGGTCCTTCGGGTCGCCCTGCGGCGCGCCGGAATCGACCCACTTGACGATGGTGTCGATCTGCTGGTCGCTGAGCGACATGTCGTTCTTGAACTGCTGCACGCCGACCGACTGGTCGATGTGCCAGGGCGGCATCTGGCGGCGGGCCACCCGATCCTTGATCGAGCGCGCCCACGGGCGTGCCTGCTGGTAGGTGATGAGCGACATCGGCGCGATTGAATCGGGCTGATGGCACGCCTGACACTTGGCCTGGAAGATCGGCGCGATGTCCTTGGCGAATGTCGGCGACGCGCCGGCGTTCTGAGCTGCCGCTGGTGCGGCACCGGCCGCCAGCATTCCCACTACGCCCGAAAACACCCACGGATTCAAACGACCCATGTCCCGCCTCCTCATCGCCCGAATAAATGCCGGCAGGGGCGCCAAATAGGCATCCGCCGGACCCAGAGTCTAGCGGTTTCACTCCGGCGGTTACAATCATAGACCGCGCTGAGGTCCCAACACGGTGACCGGGCTCGACGGGGGCCGCGCCATCATGTTGAGGGCATCCGAACCCGGCCATGGTCGGTCCGGTCCGTGCCCCGCGGCCGCCGATCTGCCCCCCTCTATCAGGCGCCGCTCTATCCGTACTTCCTCGGCGCGGTCTACGCCGTGGCCGGCGCCGACCCTGGCAGCGCGCGGGTCGTGCAGGCCGTACTCGGTTCGGCGTCTGCGGTGCTGCTCCTTGCGGCCGCGGCGCGGCTCTTGGGCCCACGCGACGGCCGCGCCGGCCAGCGCGAACGACAGATTGACCGCCTGGGCGAGTGGCGCGCCGTCGTCACCAACACGCGTGGCTGCATCACGCTTGCATGCCCGCCGCCCTTCTGACACCCTCGGACCAGGAGGCGACCATGGCTTCGATCGACGATCTTCCGCTCGGCACCGGGCACGGTGACGCAGAGGGGGTGCCCCCGGCTCCATCCTCCCCAGGGTCGAGGGTCGTCCTGTTCGGCGTGTTGGTGGCGCTCGTACTCGCCGCGGGCGTGTGGTACTACCTGTCGTGGCCGCGCGCCAGCGAGGCGCCGGCGAGCGTCGCAACGACCGCTCCGCCGACCACGGCCCAGGCAATCTCGGAACCGGCGCCGTCCGCACCGGTGCTGCCGCCGCTTGCCGAGATGGATCCCTACGTGCGTGAGCTCTTCGCGACACTCGGCGCGCATCCGGAGCTGCTCAAGTGGCTGGCAACCGACGATCTGGTGGGGGCCATCGTGACCGCCGTGGATCGCTTGGCACAGGGCCAGACACCGGCACGGGATCTGAGGGTGCTCAGGCCCACGGGCGGCTTTGCCGTCGTGCAGCGGAGCGGTGTGACGCGGATCGATCCGGCCAGCTACCTGCGCTACGCCCCGCTCGTCTCGGCCGTGACCACGGTCGATCCGGCCACCCTCGCCGCCGCCTTCACCACCCTTCAGCCACGGCTCGAAGAGGCCTACATCGCGCAGGGGCACCCCAACGGCGGGTTCGACCAGGCCGTCAGGCGGGCCATCGACGTCGTGACCACGGCCCCGTCGGTGCCGGCCGATGCGGCGCTCGTACCCGGCGTCGGCGGCTATGCCTACGCCGATCCGAATTTCGAGCGACTGCCCCCGGCCCAGAAGCACCTGCTGCGGATGGGGCCCGACCTGGCAGGACGCGTGCGCGAGGCGGTGCGGCAGTTCGCCGCAGCCCTGGCGGCGCCGGCGCCGATCCCTCGCTAACCCGGCGGCGGTGCCGCGCCAGCGGTCAGCGCGGCGCGGAAGGCGTCCCACGGAAACGCCTCGCCCGGATCTTCCTTGCGGCGGAAGGCGCTACAACCCTGGCCGAACGACGCGACAGGGAAGGTCGAATGGTCGACGTCGGAATGCCGCAGCACGCGTGAGGCGTCGATGCCGGGATGCCGCCGTCGGATGGCGTCCACGAGCGTCACCAGCGCGTCGACCTGTGGTGGCGGAAAGGGATCGACGCCGTCGCCGTTGTTCACCAGCTCGATGCCGATCGAGCGTTGATTCCAGCCCGTGGCGTGCGTCGCCGCCCGCCGGGCTTGGCCTCGAGGCTGGCCGCGCACACGATGAGTGCCAGGACGAGCCCGAGCGCCCGGGGCCCTGGTGCCGAAGTTCGCCGCACGCGCGCCAGTCTACCCGCTTCGTCAAGCCATGGCTCGGCGATGGTCGCCACCGGCTCGGGGCTTGCACCACGGGGTAGCCACGCATCACAATGGCCTGACGTATGGAACGCTCCTGCCCCGCCGCCGCCCGGCCCGTGTCGTGGGTTCGCGATTCACGCCGCTGGGCGTTTGCCGGCATCGGCGTCGCTTCGGCGGGCATCGGCTGGCTCGGCGTTTTCATCCCCGGTCTGCCGACGACCATTTTCCTCATCATCGCGTCGTACTGCTTCACCCGCAGCTGCCCGTGGCTCGAGGAGCGACTGCTGCGCATTCCGCTCTTCGCTCCCTACATGAAGGTGCTCGACGAAGGGCGCGGCATGTCGAAGCAGGCGGCCACGAGCGCGCTGGTCTCGATGTGGTCGTGCGTCGGCATGAGCATGGGCATCCTGTATCTCAGCGGACGCCTCGCGCCCTGGATCGCGGCAGTTATCGCGCTCGCCGCCGTGGCTGGTAGTGGCATGATCCTGCTCTACGCCCGCAAACCACGCTCCACCGCGGCGTAGGCGCCGCCCGCAGGCCCGGACAACGGTCCGGCCGCCGCCACCCCCACCCGGAGTATCGTGTCGGCGGAGGCGCGCATGGTTCCCGTCACCCGGTTCACCCTCGGACTCTCACTCGCGGCCATCGCCGCGGGCATCGCCCTGGCCACGGTCGGACCGTCGGCCCAAGGAGGTCGCTCCGTGATTCAACGCATGAATCCGCCCGGGCTCTCGACGCCGACGGGCTACTCGCACATCGTCTCGGCACGCGGCGGCCGTACGATCTACGTCTCGGGCCAGGTGGCCTTCGACGCCGCGGGTCAGCTCGTGGGCAAGGGCGACCTCACCGCCCAGACCAAGCAGGTCTTCGCCAATCTCGACACCGCGCTCAAAGCGGCCGGCGCCACCTTCAGCGACGTCGTGAAGACCAACTACTACATGCTGGACGCGTCGCAGGTGCAGGTCATCCGCGAGATACGGTCGCAGTACTTCACGAAGGACCTGCCGGCGAGCACGCTGGTGCAGGTGCCGCGGCTAGCCAATCCCGACTTCCTGCTGGAAATCGAGGTCATCGCCGTCGTCGCAGAATAGCAGCGGGCGCCGGCACGCCACGGGCGTGCTTGATCGGGCACCAGTAGTGCTCGGTGCGGGCGGCCACTTCACGGACGTAGGCGACGACGCCGTTGGCGTAGGTGCAGAACGTGCAGTTCGTCTTCTCGATCGCATTCAGGTACTGCAGCCTTTGACGATCGAGCGGAAGGTAGGACGGGCGCCGACAGCACGATCAGCGGATTTGCGGCCCGAAAGTAGGCCGGCACGCTCTGTTTCAAGAGCGCGGGCAGCGCGCTGACTTCGCGATCGAACTCCATCCGCCCGCGCCGCACTCGATAGCGCCAGCGCAGCCGCTGCTGTGTCACCTCACGCAGCGCGTCGCGACGGAGCTGGCGCAGGCGCCGCGTCACGCGCGCCTCGTGCATGCTCGGCTCCGGCACGTGTGGCCGCCGAACGACGACCGGTGTCGTCATGGCGTCCGCTCCCGCGTGAGACTGACGTTGAGCGGCGCGGTGGCATCCACCGCTATGTCGACGGTCGTCGTGAACGGCCGATGGCCGAGTGCGGTCACGTCGATCCGGTGCGTGCCGGCCGGCAGTTGCAGCTCATACCAGCCGTCGTCCGAACTCATCCAGCGCTCGCCATCCACCATCACGATGGCCGAATCCGGTTGCACGCGCAGTTCCAGCACGCCGAAGACCGATGCGGCGGTGTCAGGCTCGAGTGACGGGCTGGCAATCGGCGACGTGGTGCCCGGAACGGAATAGGTGCCGTCGGGCGGCGTGGGCACTGGCAGCGACACACGTGGCCGCCGGCTCGTCATCCCTGGCGCCAGGCGCTCCATGACGTGGTGCAGGGTGAAGGTCGATCCCGGCCGCAGGTAGACGCTGAACTCCGCCGTCTCGAAGCCCTCGAGATACAGTGCAATCCGGTGCCCGCCAGGCGGCAGCGGCAGGCGCTGGAAGTTGCCGTCGAAGTCGTCGACGATGCCGGCGTAGAAGTCGTCCACGTAGACGGCGGCCCGGCGATCGGGGCAGTCGATCCGAAGTTCGGCGCGGTGGTCGTAGGGTGCGAAGTACCAGTAGGGGTGGGCGGGACGCGACCACCACGGGTACGGCCCGAAGAACGGGTCGTAAAAGTAGCCGCCAATGAAGACGACGCTACCGCGCTTGGTGGGGCGCGGAGCAGGCCGCGGCGCCGACCGCTGGCGTGCGCGGGCCTGCGTCTCGTCCGGTCGGCGCTCACGTGCCTGCGTCTCATCGGGGCGGCGCTCGCGCGCTTGCTCGGGCGGGGGTGTCCGCTCGCGGGCCTGCTGGGCCACCGACCAACCGGGCAGTAGGGTGCGGCCGTCAGAGGGTCGGCCTGCCATGGCCGGCAGTGCCAAGGCACACGCCATCGCGGTCGCCATCGAGACAGGTTTCAAGGTCATGACCCGACTCCCTTCGTCGCACCGACATCGCCGGGGAACCTCCCCGCCATCACGACGCGCAAGGGGCGTACCAAGCCCGCAACACGGGACAGGCCGGAATTTCTGGATCGCGGAATTGGAGGGCCGGAGAGACCGCAAGAAGGTCCCACCGCGCGGGGAATCCCCCGCCGGCAGGACGCAGTTTCCTGGCCTCTCGCTCGGGCGATTAAAGCCGTCGAGCCCCCACCTTGCCGCCGTCGCCGCCGGGCCTACCCTCGCGAGGCCGCGGGCTGGGCGGCGCCAGCGTGGGCGAACTCCCAGTAGCGCGCGCGGGCCTGCTGGCCGATCGGCCCGGCCGCGAGGGTGCGCGACTCGTAGCGCAGGCACGGCACGACCTTGCCGTGATTGCCGGTCGAGAAGATCTCGTCGGCCTCGAGCAGTTCCGCCGGGCCAATCGTGCGTTCGCGCACCTCGATGCCGGCCTCACGCAACAGGCCGATGACGCGCTGGCGTGTGATGCCGTTCAGAAAGGTGCCGTTCGGCACGGGCGTGTGCACGACGCCGTCCTTCACGATCATCACGTTCTGCGCGGTGAACTCGGCCACGTTCCCGAGCGGATCGCGCATCACGGCGTTGTCGAAACCGCGGCGTTTGGCCTGGGCGATGGCCATGCCGGCCAGCGGATACAGACACGCGGCCTTGGCATGAGTCGGAGCTTGTTCGGGACCCGGCCGGCGGAAGGGCGACAGGCACGCCGAGAACCCCTTGGCCGGATCTGGCAACGGCATCCGCTGGATGACGAGCGCGAACTGGGTCGACTCGGGGACGACGGCAACGAGCCCATCCTCGGCCCAGAACATCGGGCGGATGTAGAGCGGGGCATCGGCCGGGAACTTCGCGATCCCCTCGCGCGCCAGCTCGAGGATGCGATCGGCGGTGACCGGCGGCTTCATCAGCAGGCCCTCGGCCGAGCGCACGGCGCGCGCGCAGTGCAGATCGAGATCGGGCGCGACTCCCTCGAACGAGCGGGCGCCGTCGAACACCGTGTTGGCGAGCCACGCGGCGTTCGTATGCGACGTCATCAGGGGCACCGCACCTGTGCCCCAGTGATCGTTGTAGAAACAGATGGACGTCAGGTTCGGGTCGGACATGGCAGCGCCTCCAGGCAAAGATGAATTATAGTGCGATGCTCTGACCCGCCCAACCCGGACCCGGCTCGACAAGCGACTACGCGCCGACCACGCGGCGCTCTCCTGGGCCAAAGTGCGCGCGGCCATCGAACGCGGCCAGGTCAGCGTCAATGGCGCGATCGAGCGCGATCCGGCCGCCAAAGTGCTGTCGACCGCCGTCGTGGTCCTCGACGTGAACCGGCCGGCGCAGCGCCCCGCCCGGTCGCGCTTCACGCGGCTCTACGAAGACGACGACATCCTCGTCATCGACAAGCCGGCCGGCCTGCTGACGATACCCATCGACCGCGACGACGGTACCGACGACGATACGGTGCTCAGCCGTGTCCGCGAGTACATGGACCGCCGGCGCGGCGAGGGCGGCTACGTCGGCACGCTGCACCGGCTCGATCGCGACACGTCCGGCGCACTGGCGCTGGCGCTGTCACGCGAGGCGCACGAAGCCGGCCGCGCGCTCTTCGGGCGACACGCCTTCGAGCGCCAGTATCAAGGCCTCGTCGAGGGCGTGCCGACGCCCGACACCGGCACGATCGATATGCCGATTGCCGAGGTCTACGCCGCCGGACGGCGCCGTCTGGCCGTCGGCTCCGAACCGCAGATGCCGGCGGTGACGCACTACGTCGTGCGCCACGCCTACGGCACGGCCGCGGCTCTGGTCGAACTCACGCTCGACACGGGCCGCCAGCATCAGATCCGGCTGCACATGACGCACCTTGGCCACCCGGTGCTGGGCGATCGCGTCTACGGCTCGCCGCGCGCGGCGGCGGCAGCACCGCGCCAGATGCTGCACGCCTGGACGTTGACGTTCCCGCACCCGCTGACGGGCGCGCGCATCAGCGTGAACGCACCGCTGCCTGACGACTTCGCGCGGATGCGCGAAAGACTGCGCGCCCAGCGCACGCTCTAGTGTTCGGCGTCGCCTTCGAGTGCCGCCACATCGACCAGATCCGTCGGCGCCGCCGTCCGATCGTTCCGCAGGCACGCCGGCCGTTCGATGCCGACGCTACTCGACGACGACCGCCGTGCCGCTCACCGTCACCATCAGCATGCTGCCCTGTCCGCCCACGGTCTCGTAGTCGAGGTCGATGCCGACGACCGCATTGGCGCCACGATCCGCCGCGGTCTGAGCCACCTCGGTGAGGGCCAGATCGCGCGCCTTGCGAAGTTCCGCCTCGTAGGTGGCCGAACGCCCGCCGACGATGTCGCGGATGCCGGCGAAGAGATCCTTGACGATGTTGGCGCCCATGATGGCCTCGCCGGTCACGATGCCGCAGTACTTCGAGATCTTGCGGCCTTCAATCGACGGGGTGGTGGTCAGGATGACGGACGGGCTCATGGGCGGAACTCCTCGCGCCAAGAGACGGACGCGGCGCAGGCGAGGTTCCCGGCGCGGGCCGCGCCGGAGGCCACGGCGCCGGCATGGCGCAGGTTGACGCCGCCCCCCGCGGTGCACCACCATCGGCCACTCATCTTTGTCGAGGTGCCATGACCCGAGTGCGATCGTTCCCAGCCGCCGTGTGCCTGCTCGCGCTGTCGACCGCCTGTTCGGCGCCCCCACCGGCGGCGCCCGCGGCGCCGTTCTCGGTCGTCGAAGCCAGCTTCGCCGACATGCAAGCGGCAATGGCCGAAGGCCGGGTCACGTCTCGGCAGCTGGTCGAGCAGTACCTGCAACGCATCGCCCTCTACGAGGAACGGCTCAACGCGACGATCGCCGTCAATCCCAAGGCCCTCGACGAGGCCGACCGGCTCGACGCCGAGCGCAAGGCCGGCCAGGTGCGCGGACCGATGCACGGTATCCCGATCGCCCTCAAGGACAACATCCACACGACCGACATGCCGACCACCGGCGGTGCCGTGGCCTTCGAGGGTTTCGTCCCTCCATACGAGGCGACGCTCACGACGAATCTCAAGGAGGCTGGTGCGATCATCCTCGCCAAGACGATGATGACCGAGCTGGCCAACTTCATCGCCCAAGGTATGCCGGGCAACTACAACGGCCTCGGCGGCTACGGCTTGAACCCCTACGATCCGCGTCGTGATCCGCGAGCGGCTACGGGAGATGGCCGGCCCGTGGCCAGCACCGGCGGGTCCAGTTCGGGAGTCGGCACAGCGGCCAGCTTCTGGGCCGCCAACGTCGGCAGTGAAACGTCGGGATCGGTCCTGAGCCCGTCGAACCAGAACATGCTGGCGGCCATCAAGCCCACCGTGGGCCGCATCAGCCGCTACGGCATCATCCCGATCACCGCCGATCAGGACACGGCCGGGCCGATGGCGAAGTACGTGGCCGACGCGGCGATGCTGCTCGGCGCCATGGAAGGCGCGTCGCCCGATCCGCATGACGCCGCAACGAGCACCTGCACGCCGCCGCCCAATCGCGATTATTCGGTGCACCTGAAGCGCGATGGTCTGCAAGGCGCCCGCATCGGTATTCCGCGCGCGTTCTACTACGACAAGCTGACGCTGGCCGGCGACAAGGAGCCGCGTGGCGGATTGAGCGAGGCGCAGGCGACAGCCATGGCCGAGGCCATCGAGGTGTTGAAGGCGGAAGGCGCCGTCATCGTCGATCCGGCCGACATCCCCAGCATCGTCGACGCCGATGCCGCGAACAACTTCCTGAAGTGGGGCACCTGCTCGGGCACTGACGGGGCCAGGGGCAAGGACGCGAACTGCTCGGTCGTGCTCAAGTACGGCATGAAGCGCGACTTCAACGCCTGGCTTGCCACCCTCGGCGGCAGCGGTCCGGTCACGACGCTCGCCGAACTGCGGGCCTGGAATCAGGCGCACCAGAGTAGAGGCGCTCTCAAGTACGGGCAGGCCAACCTGGATGTCTCGGACGACATGAATCTCGAGAAGGACAAGCCGCGTTACGAAGCTGACCGGAAGAAGGACGTCCAGCTCGGCGCGACGCATGGGATCGACGAGGCGATGCAGACGCACAAGCTCGACGCCATCCTCTTCCCGGGTCCGAGTGGCGCCGGCATCGCCGCCAAGCCCGGCTACCCCACCGTGATCGTGCCATTCGCACTGGTGCCGAACGCACCCACGCCGGCCTTGCCAGAGGGCTTCGAGGCGATGCCCATCCCATTCGGCGTGAGCTTCACCGGCATGGCGTGCAGCGAGCCGCGCCTCATCGAGCTGGCCTACGCGTTCGAGCAGGCGACCAAACGGCGGGTTCCGCCGCCGGACTTCCCCTAGCCGTGTCGGGTGGCGGGGGCCCTGGCGTTCCCGCCACTCCCCTTTCCGGTAAGCTCGTCGAGCGTGCGATTCCGCTCCCTCAGAAGCCGGCTGCTCGTCGCTATCGGCGCCCTCGTCGTGGCGCTGACGGGCGCGACGCTCGCCTATGTGGGCCGGCTGGCCGGCCAGGCGGTGACCGCGCGGGTGTCGGCGGATCTCGTGGCGAGCCGCAACACGCTCGCCAACACCCACGAGGCCCGCTACGAGCGGCTGACCCTCGTCGCGCGGCTGCTCGCGTCGTTTCCTGAGCTGTTGGCCCTGCTCGGCACGGATACGGCGACGATCCGCGACTTCCTCACCGACTATCGCGAGCGCAACGCGCGCGAGGAACTGCTGCTGGTGCTCGACGAGCGCGGGGCCGTCCTGGCCCGGAGCGACACTTTCGCGCCCTACACATTGCCGGAGGCGGCGACCCGGTGGATCGAGCCGGCCCTGGCGGGCCGACCGGTGCGCGGCGTCGTGGACATCGGTCGACGGCTGCATCATCTGGTGCTCGTGCCGGCCGAGGCCGGCGGCACGGTGTTCGGGTTCGTCGCCGCCGCCGCGCCGATCGACGACCGCTGGGCGTCGAGACTGCGGGATGCCAGCGGCAAGGAGATCGTCGTGCTGGCCCCGGCCGGCATCGCCGCGAGCACGCTCGCGCAGGGGCGCACGCCGTGGGCCAATGCCGCAGCCTTCGCCGTTGCAGACGGGGCCACGACCACGGAGGTGAACCTGGGCGGCGAACGCTTCGAAGCGATCGGCATCATCGACCCCTACGACACCGCACTGCGCGGGGTCGCGCTGCAATCGCTCGATCTGGCGCTGGCGCCGTATCGCAACATCCAGCTCGGTCTCGTCTTGCTGGGGCTGGTGGCGACCGGCGCCGGGGTGGGCGCGGCGTTCCTGCTGGCCCGCTCGCTGACGGCCCCGATCGAGGCGTTGTCGCGCGCGACCGGCGAGGTCGCGCTGGGACGCTTCGACGTCACACTCGAGGTGGCCGGCGAAGACGAGCTGGCGCAGCTGGCCGGCGCCTTCAACCGCATGATCGCGGGTCTGCGCGAGAAGGCCGACATGCAGAAGTTCGTCTCGCACTCGACGGTCGAGATGATCGAGCGCGGCCCCTCCACGCCCGAGACGCGCGCGGGATCGCGGCAGGTCGTCACGCTGCTCTTCTCGGACATCCGCGGCTTCACGGCGTTTGCCGAACGTCGGCCGCCAGAGGAAGCCGTCGACGCGCGGCCCGGCTCGGCCATGACGGTCGTGAAGCAACTGACGCCGCAGGTGGCCGTGGTGTATTGCCCCTCCCGCTGCTGACGGAGTACGCCCGCGCCCGCCACGAGGTCCAGCGCCGCGCGCGACCGACGCGACGTGCGGACACGCAGTTCGCCGACCCAGGCCTGCTCGCGCTGCCGGTCGCTGACTGCCAGGCGCGCGATGTTGTGATCGCCATTGATGCGCGAGAACGGAATGTACGCCACCCCGATACCAATCCGAGGTCCCAGGGTCACGCCGACCTCAGCCAAGGGGGCCATGCGGCGATCCTCGGGAAACGCCGTGACCTGGACGCGTCCCCGGGCACCGCTCGTCGTGAGCCCGACACCTCCACCGGCAAACGTCAGCGAGGAGCCGGAATTCTGGCCGGCTCGTGCGTCGGCCGCGGCCAGCGGCAGGCCGAGAATGAGCGCCACGTGCACCGCAGTCACGCGTCGCCACCGTGTTCGCGCCACCATCGCCAGCCTCGATCAGATCCAGCGGCGCACGCGCGTTTTGTAGTCGAGATACGGCTGCCCGAACTTCCGTTCGAGGTAGCGTTCCTCGCGTTCGACGATGCCCTTGACGAGCACCGGCAGCAACACGGCCCACAGCACGAAGGGCCAGAGGGCGTCGGTGAAGAGCGCGATCGCCGTGTAGATGAGCAGCAATGCGAGATAGAGCGGATTGCGCGTGATGCGGTAGACGCCGCCGCTGACGACGGTGGTCGTCGGCAGATCGGGCCGCACGTTGGTGCCAGCGCCGTGCAGCGCCCGTTCACCGCCCAGGCCGAGCGCGGCTGCGACCACCAGCGCCAGGCCAGCCAGGATGACACGCGGCAGCCACGGCAGCCCGGTCGCGAGCGGCCACAGCCAGTGCAGCGCGAGACCCGCCGCGAGGCACCCGGCAAAGAGCAGCGGTGGAAAGACGGCAACGCCGGGATGGTCCTGAACCGCCAAGGTGTCGGGCATGGACCGACGATACACCCGTCAGGGTTTGTAGGCGGAGACTGGATACGGCTTGCCGAACTTGTTGGTGTGCGTCACGGCCACGAAGGCGCTCTCGTCGAGCGCGAGAGACGTCGCCGTCGTGGCCCCCGCCACGGTCACGTCCGTCGTCACCGGCGCGGCCCGTTCCGAAAGCGCGGTCACGGTGTAGCGGCCCGGCGGCAGATCGAGGCGCCAGGCGCCGTCGGCGCCGGCAGCGGCAATCCACTTCGTGGGAACCACGACCAGGAGCGCCGTCATCTGTGGGTGGATGTTGCAAAAGACACGCACGACGCCGGGCGAGGCGAAGGTACGGCTCTTCGAGGCGCCGGCGCGGTAGAGCCCGAGGTCGAAGGCGTGGCCGGGCGACAGCGAGAACACGTTGTGAAAGATGTCGTCATCGTTCGGGAAAGCCACGACCGCGCCGACGGGCACGCCAAGCAGCCGCGGCGAGAAGCTCTTGTTGCGCTGCGACAACGACAGGGGGTTCGTCTCACCAACCGGCACCACGCCATCGACCGGCTCGGCATAGACGACCACCGGCGCCGCCGTCGTGCCCTCGCGCACCTTGGTGGTCACCGTGCCCGTCAGCACGTCGGCGAGCACCGGCTCGGGGGGCCACGCGTGCCAGGCACACAGCACCGCCACCGCACACATCCGGGTCATCGCCATCGGTTCGCTCCTGCCAGTTGGGCCGCGCGCCCCGGCCTCTCTCAGAAGGTGACCGCGAACACCGCGTTGACGTGATGGTTCTCGCGACTACGGCCAAAACCGTAGCGCGTCTGCAGCCACTTGTACTCGATCGATGCCGACACTTCCGGCGTGAGGCGCACGATCGCGTTGCCGAAGGCGCTCGTGTTGCGCAGCCGTCCAGCCGCGCCGGGGCCGTCAGGACGACGATCCAGCGCCGCACCGCCGTTGAACGCCAGGCGCGAGGTGGCCGCCAGCCGCCCTTCGATCCAGCCGCCCTCGGAGCGTCCTGGCTGGCCGACGCCCGAGCCGTAGGCGTCGAGTTCGTCGGCAACATAGGCCTCGCCGGCAAAGCCGACGCGGCCGCGCCGCACGTTGAGGTCGAGCGCGCCGGCCGACGCGGAAATGAGCCGGCCGGCCTGGCGGATCCAGCCGTAGTGACCCGATCCACCGACCTGGAACTCCCCGGCGCCCTCCGCCGTGCCGCGGCCGTAACCGAGATGTCCCTGAAACGCCGGCCGCTCCGAACGCTCGCCGCCGCCGGGCGCCGGCGCGAAGACATAGCTCGTGCCGGCATCGCCCGCCACCGGCGCGACAATGCCGCCTTTGATGGTGAATCCAGCGAGGCGCTGCTCGAGACGCACCTGCGGCGCTCGCAGGTACAGGTTGCCGGCGCGGAAGAACTGCGGGAAGGCGAAGCTGGCGAGCGAGGTCGGATCGCGCGGGGCGAGCATCACGTGATCCTGTCCGATCTGCACGGCGGTGCCGCCGTGCTCGAGGCGTCCGAAGGCATAGAGCAGACGCGGCACGCCCATCACGGTGCCGGTGGCGAAGCCCGGCGTGCCGCCGAAGAAGTCGAGAATGAGCGCGCCCTTGGCCTGCCACTGCCCCATCGTGATGCCGTGCACGTCGAAGCCAAGGCGGCTTTGCCGCATGGTGGAGGTCATCGAACCGCCCGACGCCGTGCCGACGAGGTTCGGACTCTCGAGCCAGTTGGCGTCGCCCGTGTTGACGACGGTGTTCGACAGGATGGTGCCGGTGAGCGTCACGGGGAACTTCGAGGCCGCCTCCACCTTCACCTGGGCGAGCTCGGCGACCTGCGCTTGCAGCATCTCGGGCGGCAGCCGCACCGCGGGCGGATGGGCGGGCGTCAGACCAGCCTGAGGTGGCGATGCCGCGGCACGCAGTGCGCGAAGCTCGGTGGCGAGCGCACCAAGCTCCTTGCGAAGTTCGGCGACCTCGTCGCGCAGTAGCTCAACCTCGCCCCGCCCGCGCGACGCGTCGACGGGCGCAGCCTCGGCCCGGCCGCCGTCGGTCTGCCGTTGGGCGCTGGCGGGAACGGTCGCGACACCCATGATGACGAACGCGGCCGCGACGAGCCGTGCGTGCGTGCCTCTGGATCGACGTGCAGGGCTGGACATGCGGCCATTGTAGCGGCCGCCCGTTCCGTCACGGCACGGCGGGTGGGGCGCTCAGCGCCCGCCGAGAAACTTGCCGAACATGCCTGCGACGTCGTCGACGACCGAGCCGTCACGATCACGGTCGAGCATCGGCGTGAGCATCTCGAGCAGACCGCCGCCGGCGCCGAGGTTGGCGCCGAGGCCGCCGGACAACCCGGCGTTGGCCGCGGGCCCGCCGGCCTTCTTGGCCATCGCGCCCATGACCATGGCCGCTACGATCGGCAGCATCTTCTTGAGCACGTCGGGACCGACGCCGGTCGACTGTGCCGCTTGCGCGGCGACCTGGCGGCTGGCGTCCTTGCTGCCGAGGATATGGCCGAGGATGCCGTTGCCGTCGGCCACCGTTCCGGGGCGGCTGAGCGAGGAGACGTCGTCGAGGTAGCTGCCGTGACGTCCGCCGGCCAGCGCGGCGGTGAGCCCGTCGAGACCGCCCTCACGGGTGGCGTTTCGGGCCAGCCCCGCGGCGAGAGCCGGCACGAGCGCTGCCAGCGCGGTGCTGGTCTGGTCGTCGCCGAGGCCGAACTGCTGGCCCAGCTGCTTCACGGCGCCGCCGCCCTGGGCGGCCATGAGGGCTTCGAGGATGTTCATGAAATGCTCCCGGGAATCAGGACGGCTGCTCTTCAGGCGTCTCGTCGTCGCCCTCGGTCGCGTCCTCGTTCAAGTCTGAGAGGTCGTCTCCCCACGGATTGGCCTGCGGCCCGGGCACGATGCCCGCGATATCCGGGTCGATGCCCGGAGGCGCACCAGGTGTGTTGGCGCGGCGTTCGCGCGACTCGACCCGTTTCTGCGTCTTCTGCTTCTGCCGATCCTGTCGGGCGCGCTCACGGTCGCGCTTACTGCGGGGACGTCCCTGGAACATGCATGACTCCGATGCGCGCCGGCGGGGGGCGGCCGCGCGCGCCAGCTCCACGACTCGTGGAGCCGCCGCCGCGATCTTATCAGTCCTGATGGCCACGCGCCCGTCGAAGACCAACTGGCGCCCGATCGGTGCGATAGGATCGTGGTCGTGCCGTCCGGCCACTTTCTACCCCGTCGGGACGTGCTCCGCCAGCTCTTGGCGGGACTGGTCGTCGCCCCCGCCGGCGCGCGAGCCGACGCCGAACCCGCGTGGCTGTGGTCTGGAGCCGTCACGGCGACCTCGGCAACGGTCATCGCGGCCTTTGCCGAGCGCCCGGTCACCGTGCCGCCGCTGCTCGTCGATACCGCTCGTGGGCTCCTCGCCCCCCGGCGCATCGAGGGCATTGCCAGCGCCGCACCGTCGCGCAGTCGCAAGGACCGCACCGTCATCGAGTACCGGGTCGACGGGCTGGCCCCGGCCACCGAGTACTTCACTGGGTTCCGGCCCGACAGCGGCACCCGGGCGCGGTTTCGGACGTTCGGCTCCGGCCCCTTCAGCTTCACGGCGGCCTTCGCCTCGTGTGCCGGCGGCACCCGGATCGTGCCGATGTCGCACGTGTCGAACAGCGGCGTCTTCGCCGCTGTGAGCGCCCTCGATCCCCACGTGTTCATCCACATGGGCGACTTCCACTACTACAACATCACCGGGCCAGCGCCGTCGCCCAGTTTCCTGCCCGAGACCATCCGGCGCGTGCGCGACCGTTTCCTGCTCGAGCTCTTCAGGCGCGCGCTCGACCGTGTGCTCTCGCAGGAGTACCAGGCGCTGCTCTACCGCCGTACGCCAATCGTCTACATGTGGGACGATCACGACTACGGGTCGGACGACTCCGACGCCCGCTCCCCGACCCGCGATGCCGCGCGGACCTACTACAGCACCGACGTTCCGCACTATCCGTTGCCGCTCGCGCCGAAGGCCGATGGGCCGATCGCGCAGACGTTCGACATCGGCCGCGTGCGGTTCCTGATGACCGACGCGCGCTCGGAACGCCTGCCGCCGGCCCTGACGCTGCTTGGCAGTCGTCAGGTGACGTGGCTGTTCGAGGAACTCGACCGGGCGGCTGCCGACCGCGTGCCGCTGCTGGTGTGGGTGAATCCCGTGCCGTGGATCACGCCCGACGGCGACGGTGACGGGTGGGGCCGCTACGCCGCCGAGCGAAAGGCGATCGGCGACCGTATCGCCACACTCGGCCTGGGCTCGCGCCTCCTGATGCTGAGCGGCGACGCCCACATGCTGGCCTTCGACGACGGCCGCAACAACCAGAACGGCGGCTTCATCGTGGCGCAGGCGGCGCCGCTCGATCGGTTCGTGCGCCGCAAGGGCGGTCCGTATTCACACGAGCCCCGGCAGCAGAAGAACGGCCAGTTCGCCACGCTGCAGGTCGACGACACGGGCACGACGCTCACCGCGACGCTCCAGGGGTACCGCTACCTGGGTGACAACAGGGCCACGCCGGTACTTGAAACACGGCTACGGGTCGAATGCTCGGGCTCGCGCTGCGTGCTGGTGCCGGCGCACCTGCTCGAGCCGGCCGTGCGCGACGCCGACACGGCACCGGCCGGGCGCAGCTAACCGCCGGCGGCGTTCTTGGCGGCGACGAATTCCACCAGCGCGCCCAGCTGGCGCACCCGAGGACAGTCGGCGTCGTCGTAGAGGCCGGCGACGTCGAAGAGCACGGCCTCGGCCAAACCTGCCGCCCGGGCGCCGACGACGTCGATGTGCAGGAAGTCGCCGACGTGGACGGTCGTGGCCGCATCGGTGCCGCTGGCCGCCAGCGCCAGGTGAAAGAGCCGCGGATCGGGCTTCTCGACACCGAAGTCGTGCGAGTCGAGAATCTCGTCGACATGCGGCGTGAGGCCGACGCGGTCGAACATCGCGTGCAGCCGCCCGTTTGCGTTCGACACGACGACGAGCCGCACGCTGAGCGCCCTGAGCCCCGCCAGCATCGGCACGACGTCGTCGGGCACGTGCTCCCACACATTGTGGGCGTCGTGGTAGGCGCGCACCTCGGCGAGCGCCTCACCCGCCGCCGCCGTCGAGGCATCGAGCCCGGCGTGCCGCAGCACGCTTTCGAAGTAGATCCAGCCGCGCTGCCGATCGTCGGTGCGCGCCATGAGCGTGGCCAGGTCCATCTCGCGCTTGGCGTGAGGCTCGGCCGCCGCCAGGGCCGCTGCGCTCGTCGCGACACCGCGGCCAACGAGTGCGTCGGCAACGCGTGTCCAGTTCGGATGCACGAGCACGCCGCCGGCGTCGAGGAACACCGTCTCGATGGCGCGCGGCCGGCGGGTAATCATGCGACGAGGCGTCCCGGCACGCTGCATCGTGCGCCATCACGCCTCCGCGCGCAACGGGCGCAGTCGCCGCTCGCGGGCCGATCCGGCACGAGTCTCATTCGTCGCGCAGCGCCACCATCGGCGCGAGGCGCGGAGGGCCGGGAGCAGGCTGGCTCCGAGCGCCACGGCGCCCAGGAGCGCGGCATTCGCCCCGATGCCCAAGGCAATCGAGCCGACCGCCACGGCGGTCACGAACGGGGTCTTCGACAGCGTGCGGATCGCCAGGCGCAGGTGGGCCAACATGAGGAACTCCTGGCCGGGTTGGACGTTGCCGGCGTTTATTTGGTTTAGTGGCCTGGCCGACGGCCCCACGTGGGAGGTGGCGGTTCCTTCCGCAGGCGCGTCGGCGGCGCGGCTGCCAGCGCCTTCAGAGCTTCCTCGACCGCGCGTTCGAGCTGGGGATCGCGGCCGGCGATGACCTCTTTCGGCCAATTCTCGACCTCGATGTCGGGACCGACGCCCTCGTTCTCCACGGCCCACTTGCCATCGCGCGTGAAGAACCCGCCGCGCGGCGCGATCATGGTGCCGCCATCGATGAACGGCGGCGTGTCGGCCGTATGCACGAGGCCGCCCCAGGTGCGAGTGCCCACGAGCGGGCCGATCTTGCGCCGCCGGAACATGTACGGCATCAGATCGCCGCCGGAACCGGCCATCTCGTTGATGATCATCACCTTCGGTCCCCAGATGCCGGCCCCGGGGCTGGTGAACGGCACGCGGTCGCCGGCCACGTTGTTGAAGTAGCCGTCGAAGTCGCGCTGCAGCACGTCGATGATGTAGTCGGCGGCCGATCCGCCGCCGTTGTAGCGCTCGTCGATGACCGCGCCGGCCCTGTCCTGTTGTGCGAAGTAGTAGCGGTTGAAGCTGACGTAACCGGGCTGACCGGTATTGGGCACGTAGACGTAGGCGAGCTTGCCGTCCGAGAGCTTGTCGACGAGCCGCCGGTTGCCCTCGACCCAGGCCCGCGTACGCAAACCCTGCTCGTTCGCCACCGGCACCACCGTCACCTGGCGCGCGCCGGCAAGCGTGGGCTGCGCGTTCACGGTCAGCACCGTCTGCCGGTTGGCCGTGCCGTCGAGCAGGCGGTGGAGATTGTCGGCGGCGCCGAGCTCGACGCCATTGACGGCGAGCAGGTAGTCGCCCGCGGCCACGTCGACGCCAGGCGCTGCCAGCGGCGCCCGCAACTCGGGATTCCAGCTCTCGCCGTCGTAGATACGAGTGAGGCGGTAGCGGCCGTTCTCGATCGCCGTGTCGGCGCCCAGCAGTCCGGCGCGTGTCGGCGGCACCTCGGGCAGATCGCCGCCGCGCACGTAGGAGTGGCCAATCGCGATCTCGCCGCCCATCATGTCGAGCAGATAGGTGAGATCGGCGCGATGCCGCACGTCGGGCAGCAGCGCGCCGTACCGCTTCTTCATCGCCGGCCAGTCGGCGCCGTGCTGGTTCGCCACGTAGAGGTAGTCGCGCTGGTAGCGCCACCCTTCGCTGTAGATCTGCCGGAACTCCGCCTTCGGATCCAGCTGCATGCGGAGCGTCGCATTGAGCCGTCCGGCGCCCGCCACCGGCACGGCGCCATCGGCGTCGACCAGATACAGGGCGGGCGGCGTGGCCTCGCCGCCGCCCTCAGGCGCCGGCCGCGACGGCGTGCGATAGACGAGCTTCTTGCCATCGGCGCTCACCGCGTAGTCACCGACATTGGTCGCAAATCCCACCGATGTGCGATCGCTCAGGCGATAGCGGCGCAGCGTGCTGCCGGTCGTGGGCGGGGTGCCGCCGCGTTCGGCGACCGGCGGCGCTTCGAGATAGAAGACACTGCCGGCCGTGCCGGCAACAAGGCGCGCGTACTGGCGTTCGGGCACGTTGGGCACGGCAATGACGCGCTGCTGCAGCCCCTCGAAGTCGATGGTCACCGGGGCACTGGAGCCGACGAGCGGCGTTGGCTCGATCTTGGCGCCCACGCCGGCATCTTCGTCGCTCTCGGGCAAGGTCGGACTCGGTTCGCCTTTACGGAGCACGGCGACGTAGAGCCCGAACGTCTGCAGGTGCTCGTAGGACGTCATGTCGAGCCACTGCGAGCGCAGCCCGAGGTCGGTCGAGGCCAGGAACCACAGGTACTTGCCGCTCGCGTCCCACACCGGGTACATCGCATCGGCCAGGCCGTCGGTAATCTGGCGTTGCTGCCCAGTGTCCGCGTTGGCGATGACGATCGCGCGGTACAGCGTGTCGAGGCGAGAGGCGAAGGCCACCCACCGGCTGTCGGGGCTCCACGACGGCGCCAGCGTGCGCTGGGGCACCATCCACGGATCGCGGCCGACGATCTTCGCCTTGCCGGTCACGACGTCGAGCACCCACACCTGCAGATTGGTGTCGGTGTACAGCAACTTGGTGCTGTCGGGCGACCACGCCGGCGAATAGTAGCGCGTCGGCTTCTCGAGCGGAATCTCGCGCGGCGGCGCCAGGCCATCCTGCGCCTCGATGACCAGACGGTATTCGCCGCCGGCATCACTGAAGTACGACACGAACCGGCCGTCGGGCGACCATGCCGGCTCACGCTCCGCCGATTCGCTCGACGCGGTGAGGTTGCGCACGTCGCCCTTGTCGCCGGGCACGGTGAAGATCTCGCCGCGCGATTCCACCACCACGCGTTTGCCGGTCGGCGACAGGCCGAGGTTGGTCATGCGCGCGGTGACGTCTTCCCAGCGCGGCATCAGCCACGGGAAATCACCGGTCACGCGTATGGGCACGACCGAGGGCTTACCGGCCTTCGGGTCGACGAGGTGGACGAGGCCGGCCTGTTCGACCACCAGCACGCCGCCGCCCGCCCCGAGCGTCTTCACGTCGAAGTCGGTGAAGCGCGTGACCTGGGCGAGCTGCTTCGTGGCTGCGGCATACGACCAGACGTTCGACACGCCGTCACGGTCGGAAAGGAAGTAGACGGTGTCGCCGAGCCACACCGGGTCCATTTCCTTCGAACCGGTCCAGGGCGGCGTCGCCACCTCGTAAGTCGTGAGATCGGCGATCCAGATCGCCTTGTTCTGGCCGCCCTTGTAGTTACGCCGCTCCTCATCCCACGAGTTGTTCATGCGGTAGGCCAGGCGCTTCCCGTCGGGGGCGATCTTGCCCTGATAGCCGCGCGGCAGCGCGAGCGGCACGGCGGCACCGCCGGCCACCGGCACCGTCCAGAAGCGCGGCGTCGCGGCGGGTGAAGCGGAGGCGCGCGTCGAGGTGAAGAGCACGCGGGCGCCGTCGGGCGTCCAGCCCTGCACGAGATCGCCGCCGGGATGCCAGGTCAGTCGCGTGGGCTCGCCGCCCTCGACGGGCACGACATAGACGTCGGCATTGCCGGAGTAGTCGGCACTGAAGGCCAGCTGACGGCCATCGGGCGAGAGCTGGGGATGACTGGCCTGTCCCTGGAAGCTGGTGACGCGCCGCGCGGTGCCGCCGGCCCGCTCGACGATCCAGATATTGCTGGCGTAGGCAAAGGCGATGTGGGTCGCGCTCACCGTGGGCTGGCGCAGCAAGCGGGTGGAGGCGCCGCTGGCAGGATCATCGCCGGGCGCGGTGGCTCGAAGCGCAGCCACCGTGGCCGTAACCGCGACCACTGACATCACGATGTGGCCAAGGCCGGCAGTTCGCACACTCATGGACATCCTCCAGCCCGGCCGCACGAGCGGCAGGCGGAATTATGGTTCCACAGCAGACGCGGGAAGGCCAGCCGTCCGGAGGGGCACAGTGGCGACAGGTCTGATGCAGTCGACGGCCGATGCCGACCGGTCGCGGACCTGGCGCCTATAATCGCCGACATGCGTCACAGCCGTCACGCGCTCGCCGCCGTGTTCACGCTCGCCGCCGGCCTCGCGGGGCACGGGCAGCAGCCCGCCACCGCCTACGACCTCATCGTCCGTGGCGGCACGGTCATCGACGGCTCGGGGGCGCCGCGATACCTGGCCGATGTGGCCGTGAGCGGCGGGTCGATCGCGAGGGTCGGCGATCTCTCGGGCGCGCGCGCCGCGGTCGAGATCGACGCCACCGGACGCTTCGTCACCCCGGGCTTCATCAACATCCACAGTCATGCGACGCCTGACGGGCTGATGACCGCCGCGAACATGCTGACGCAGGGCGTGACGACCGAGCTCCTGAATGCGGACGGTGGGGGCCCGGTCGACATCCGTGCCCAGCTTGCCGCCGCAGAAGCACGCGGCCTGGCCGTCAACATCGCGACAGCCATCGGCTTCAACAGCGTGTGGGCCGAGGTGGTCGGGCTGGCCGACAGGCGGCCGGCGGGCGACGAGATCCCCCGCATGCGCGAGCGGCTCAGCACCGGCCTCGACGCTGGGGCCTGGGGTTTCTCGGCCGGGCTCGACTACAAACCCGGCTACTACGCCTCCACTGAAGACGTGATCAAGGTGGTGGACGTGGCCCGCGCCTCACGCACCTTCTTCACCAACCACGACCGCGTCACGCCGGAGTCGGGCTTCAGCTCGATTGCCGGCATGGCCGAGACGATCGCCATCGGCGCGCGATCGGGCGTGACGCCGATCATCACGCACATGAAGGTGCAGGGCCGCGAGCAGGGCCGCGCCGCCGACATCCTGCGTCAGATGCGCCAGGCGACCGAGCGCGGCACCTACACGGCCGCCGATGTCTACCCCTATCTGGCGGGGCAGACCGGCCTCGTGTCACTGATCATTCCAGGCTGGGCCCAGGACGGCGGCCGCGAGGCCATGCTGACACGCTTCGCCGACCCGGTTCAGCGCGCGCGCATCATCACCGAGGCCGAGGCCGCGATGGAGGCGCGCTTTGGCGGCGCCGCCGGCATCTATCTGACCGCCATTAAGCAAGAGCTCACGGCGGTCATGGCGTCGATGAACGTGGGGGCCGGCGAGGCCGTGGTGCGGCTGCTCGAGCAGAGCAGCCCCGGCATCATCGTCCGCTTCGGCGTCGAGGCCGATCTCGTCGCCATCCTGAAACACCCGACGTCGTCGATCGCGTGCGACTGCGGGGCAGTGGCGGGCGAGGCATCACATCCCCGATACTACGGCACCTTTCCGCGCGTGCTCGGCCGCTACGTGCGCGAACAGCCGGTCCTGAGCTGGGAGGACGCGGTCCGCAAGATGACGGGCTTGCCAGCCGCCACCATCGGCCTGGTGGATCGCGGCTGGCTGGCGCCGGGTATGGCTGCGGACATCGTGGTCTTCGATCCAGAGACCGTCATCGATCACGCGACGTTCGAGGCGCCCACTCGCACCTCGGACGGCATTCACACGGTGATCCTGAACGGCTCGGTCGTGCTCGGAGACGGCGCGGTCACCGGCTTCAAGGGTGGGCGGGCGCTACGCCGCGGGCCGCACATGCCGACCCGTCCGATGACGCCGCCTGGGGCGCACACGATGCGCCATCGCCACGCCACCACCGACGTTGAGGTGGTACTCGACGTGACCCAGGCTGCCGGCGCGCGCGCGGCTGGTGGCACGGTGCGGCTCAGGCAGGGAGCGAGCGGTGTCGCGCTTGACATGACCGCGTTCGGACGGATTCAGACAGCCGCGGGCTGGGCCAGCCTCACCGGCCGCGGCCGGCTGCGGCCCGGCGACCCGGAGGTCAGCGTCACGATCGTCGTCGACGGTGACACCCTCGACGTGCGTGCCGGCGACTTCCACTACGCGACGGCGACGCCGTAGCCCACGCCGGTGGCCCGTCGCATCTGGACTTCCGTGGTCCACTTCTACAATAGTTGGTCCATGACTCGGATCTCCGTTCAGGACCTGACGGCGCAGCTGTCTGGTGCCATCGCCCGGGCGGAAGCCGGCGAGACGCTGGTCATCACCCAACACAACGAGCCAGTAGTCCAGCTGACACCGGTGGCGGCGGCGCGCGTTCACCGTGGGGGGAAAGTCGGAGCAGCGCGTCTCGGGCCGGCCGTCACAGGTGGGCTCAAAGGACCTAATGGCCTGCTTCTGGCGACGTTGCTCGACGATCGGGGCGACCGGTGAGCCCCGCGCGCACGCGCCGGGTCTCTGTCGACACTTCGGCCTACCTGTGCACGTCCCTGACCATGCCGGCGGTGGCGACGCCGCGCTCCCTCGGCCTGGCACACCTGCAGACGGCGCTCAGGTTCCACACAGTCCAGCCCCTCGACGCGCTCGTGACAGTGGACACGACGTTGGCCCATACGGCGCGCGAACTCGGTCTGCCGGCCTGACGGTGTGAGGGAATCGGGTCAGTCGATTTCGCACGAGCCGGGTGAGACGCGGCGGAGGCTGCGAGCACCTCGTGCCCTTCTGCCGATCGCATCGTATACTCAACTTCGTGCCGATCATCTCCGTGTTCTTTGGAATCGTGATCAGAATGTTCTACAAAGACCATGAGCCGGCACACTTCCATGTCGAGCATCAAGGCCAGCAAGCGAAAGTCGACTTCGAAGGTCGATTGCTGGCCGGGACCATCCAGTCGAATACCGCGATTCGTCTCGTACGGGAGTGGGCCGCACTCCACCGCGACGAACTCGCGGCGAACTGGGACTGCATGAAGGCGGGCCGTCCGTTGAACCGGATTCCGCCGTTGGAGTAGGCGATGCCAGTTCTACCATCCGTCATCACCGCCGAATACCAAGGTGCGTTTCGCATTCACCTCGTGTTCAACGACGGCACCGAAGGGACGGTCGATTTCGAGCCATGGCTCGACGGACCTGTCTTCGAGCCGTTGACGCAAGTCGACTACTTCCAGCGTTTCTTCATCGATGGCGGCGCGGTCGCGTGGCCGAACGGGGCGGACATCGCACCGGAGACGCTGCACGCAGCGGCCACAAGGCATCGCGCCCCTACGCCGCAATAGCGCCTGCCGCGAGAGGCCCGTGCCTCGCGCGGGAATGATCGGCGATATGACAAGCCCGTTTCGCACAATCCGCAATTTCGTGACGCTCGACCGTTCACGAGGGGTTGACAAAGGCTACATCGTCACTACTGGCACGTTTTCGGCCGGCGCAGTCGAGTTCTCGAAAAACAAGCCCATCGTGTTGATCGACATGCAGCGGCTCATGAGGATGAACCGCGGCACTCTATCGCTCACCTGAAGGCCCGTTGCCACGCCGACACGCGGATACTACCGGAAGCGCGCCTGCAACTTGTCGAGGGCCGCGCTGCCCGGGCACAACTGTTCGAACGGCACGTTCGTGAGCGGCCCGGGCGCGATCTCGTTCTGCTCGACCATGTCGCGCGAATCCGGCGAGATGTAGAGCAGGCCGGTCAGCACTTCGTGCTCCTTCTGCCGCTCGCGGATGTAGTTGTAGGCGACGTCGCGGTTGGTGGCGTCGTAGTTCTCGGCCACGCTGCGGAAGGTGACCCAGCTGCCGTCGTGCATCCTCACGCTCTTGGCGGCGCCGGGCGCCTGCTCGGCCGTGATCTCCTCGCGGATGGGCACGAAGTCGGCCTGCACCACTTCCACCTGGTGCTCGCGCGTGTAGGCGTAGCTCTTGGTCGACCCTTCATGGTCGTTGAACGTGACGCACGGCGAGATGACGTCGATGAAGGCGAAGCCCTTGTGCGCGAGGCCCGCCTTGATGAGCGGCACGAGCTGCGCCTTGTCGCCCGAGAAGCTGCGGGCGACGAAGGTGGCGCCGAGCGTCAACGCCAGCAGCACGCTGTCGATGGCGTCCATCGAGTTGGCTTCGCCCTTCTTGCTGGTCGAGCCGGGATCGGCCGAGGCCGAGAACTGTCCCTTGGTGAGCCCGTAGACGCCATTGTTCTCGAGCACGTAGAGCATGTTGAGATTGCGGCGGATGGCGTGGCAGAGCTGCCCCAGGCCGATCGAGAGCGAGTCGCCGTCGCCCGACACGCCGATCATCGTGAGCGCCTGGTTGGCGGCGCCGGCGCCGGTGGCGATCGACGGCATGCGGCCGTGCACGCTGTTGAAACCGTGTGCTTCCTTCAGGAAGTAGGCCGGCGTCTTCGACGAGCAGCCGATGCCCGAGAGCTTGGCCACGGTATGCGGCGCGATGTCCAGTTCCCAGAACGCCTGGATGATGGCGGCGGTGATCGAGTCGTGGCCACAGCCCGCGCAGAGCGTGGTCATCGAGCCTTCGTAGTCGCGGCGGGTCAGCCCGATGGCGTTCTTCTTGAGCGCCGGGTGGTGTGCCTTGGGCTTGGTGATGTAGCTCATGCCGCCTTCTCCAGCTTGGCCTTCACGCCGGAAATCACGTGGTGGGCGCTCATCGGGAACCCCGCGTAGTAGCGCACCGACTCGAGTTTCGTGAGCGGCGTGCCGGTGTCGAGCATCAGCAGGCTGCGCAGTTGCGCGTCGCGGTTCTGCTCGACCACGAAGTTGACCTCGTGCTCGGCCAGGAACTGATGCACCTCGTCGCTGAACGGAAATCCTCGCACGCGCAGGTAGTCGAGGTGGATGCCCTCTCTCGCCAGCACGTCCAGCGCCTCGAGGCAGGCGGCATCGCAGCCGCCCACGGTGACCAGCCCCATCCTGGCGCCGGGCGTCCGCTTGATGATCGGGGCCGGCAGCGCCTTGGCGGCGTTCTGGATCTTCCGGGCCACCCGATCGAGCACCTCCTGGTACTCGTCCGAGTCTTCCGTGTAGGCGCCGAACTTGTTGTGGCCCGAGCCGCGCGTGAAGAACGCGCCCTTGGGGTGCACGCCCGGCAGCGATCGCTGCGGAATGCCGTCGCCGTCGATGTCGAGATAGCGATAGAAGCTCTTGGCCTGCTCGAGTTCCTCGGCCGACAGCACCTTGCCGCGGTCCGGCCGATAGGTGTCGTCCCAGGTCAGCTTCGGCACCATCCAGTCGTTCATGCCGATGTCGAGGTCGGTCAGCACGAAGACGGGCGTCTGGAAGCGCTCGGCCAGGTCGAAGGCGTTGCCGGCGAGCTCGAAGGCTTCCTTGGGGTCGGCGGGATAGAGGCAGATGTGCCGGGTGTCGCCGTGCGAGGCGTAGGCACACAGCATCAGGTCGCCCTGCTGGGTGCGCGTCGGCATCCCGGTCGAGGGTCCCGTGCGCTGCACGTCGAAGATGACGGCCGGCACTTCCGAGTAGTAGGCCAGGCCGATGAACTCGTTCATGAGCGAGATGCCAGGGCCCGACGTGGGCGTGAAGGCCCGCGCGCCGGCCCACGACGCGCCGATCACCATGCCCACTGCCGCCAGTTCGTCTTCCGCCTGGATGATGGCGTAGCGGTTCTTCTTGGTCTCCGGGTCGACGCGGAACTTCTGACAGAAGCCCTTGAAGGCCTCCATCAGCGAGGTCGACGGCGTGATCGGGTACCAGGCGCCCACCGTCGCCCCGGCAAAGACGCACCCCAGGCCGGCGGCGGTGTTGCCGTCGATGAGGATCATGTCCTTGGTCGCGTCCATCCGCTCGAGCCGGATGGGCAGCGGGCAGGCGAAGTGATCCTTGGCGTAGTTGTAGCCGAGCGCGATCGCCGCGTCGTTCGAGTCGAGCAGGGCCTTCTTCTTCGAGAACTTCTCCTGCGTGAGGGCCCGGATGACCTCGGTGTCGATGCCGATGAGCGCCGCCAGGGCGCCGGCATAGGCGATGTTCTTCATCAGGATGCGCTCGCGCACGCCCTTGAAGGCGGCGTTGCACAGGTCGGCCAGCGGCACGCCGATGAAGGTGACATCCGGCCGCTTCAGCTTGTCGTCGAGCGGCCAGCTCGAGTCGTAGAGCAGCCAGCCGCCGCTCGTCACCTCGGCCACGTCCTTGGCGTAGGTGGCGGCATTGAGCGCCACCATCAGGTCGAAGTGCGGCGTGCGGGCGGTGTAGCCGTCCTTGTTGACCCGGATCTCGTACCACGTCGGCAGGCCCTGGATGTTCGACGGGAAGACATTCTTGCCCGTGACCGGAATGCCCATCCGGAAGATGGCCTGCATGATGAGGCCGTTGGCACTGGCCGAGCCGGTGCCGTTGGCCGTGGCGATCTTGAACGCGAAATCGTTGACGCGGTCCATCACTCGAAAGTCCCTTCGCTCCTGCCGCCCTAGCGCCCGGCCGTCGCCGCGGCCGGCGCCTCGACCTTGCTGGCGTGGGGCCACGACAGCACGAACTTGCGCATGTCCCATGCGTAGGTCGGGCAGCGCTCGGCGCACAACCCGCAGTGCAGGCACACGTTCTCGTCTTTCACCATCACCCGCGCCGTCTGCTTGAGCGGGTCGGAGACGAACAGCGCCTGGTCGAGGTTCTCGGCCGGCGCCATCAAGCGGGTCCTGAGATCCGCTTCGTCGCCCGGCTTGGTGATGGTCAGGCAGTCAACCGGACAGATGTCGATGCAGGCGTCGCACTCGATGCACAGGTTGTCGGTGAAGTGCGTCTCGACGTCGCAGTTGAGGCAGCGCTGCACTTCGGCGCGCGTCTGCTCCTCGGTGAAGCCTTTCTCCACCTCGATGGACATGTCGCCGAAGCGCTTCGGCATCTCGACGTGCTTCATCTTCTGCCGCGGCGCACCGCTGTAATCGTTGCTGTAGGACCACTCGTGCAGGCCCATCTTGGTGCTGGCGAGCGTCATGCCGTCGGCCGGGCGGTCGGTGACCGGCAGGCCCTGGCAGTACTGGTGCACCGAGATGGCGGCCTGATGGCCGTGCTCGACGGCCCAGATGATGTTGGCCGGGCCGAATGCCGCGTCACCGCCGAAGAAGACGCCCGGGCGGGTCGACATGAAGGTCTTCTTGTCGACCACCGGCATGTCCCACTTCTTGTCGAACTCGAGGCCGATGGTGCGCTCGATCCACGGAAACGCGTTGTCCTGGCCGATGGCCAGCACCACGGTGTCGCACGGGATGATCTCGCGGCCGGCGTTCTCCTGCACCAGCTTGCCGTCGACCTCGGTCGAGGTGAACCTGTCGAACTCCATGCCGGTGAGCGTGCCGTTCTCGACGATGAAGCGCACCGGCTGCAGGTTCTCGAGGATGTCGACGCCCTCTTCCTCGGCGTCCTCGAGTTCCCAGGGCGAGGCCTTGAAGTACTTGCGCGTCTTGCGGGCCACGACCTTGACGTCGGTGGCGCCGAGGCGCTTGGCCGAGCGGCAGCAGTCCATCGCCGTGTTGCCCACGCCGATGATGACGACGCGCTTGCCCACCGAATCGACGTGCCCGAAGTGGATCGACTCGAGCCACTCGATGCCGATGAAGATCTGGTCGGACTCGCGGCGGCCCGGGACTTCGAGTTCCTTGCCCTTGGGTGCGCCGCTGCCGACGAAGACCGCGTCGAACGCCTTGGTCTCGAGCAGGGCGCCGAGGCTGTCGACCGGCGAGTTGTAGCGGACGTCGACGCCCATGTCGACGATGCTGGCGATCTCTTCGTCGAGTACTTCCGGCGGCAGGCGGAACGACGGGATGTTGACGCGCATGAGCCCGCCGGGCCGGTCGAACTTCTCGAAGATGGTTACCTCGTAGCCGAGCGGCATGAGGTCGTTGGCGACGGTGAGCGAAGCCGGGCCGGCACCGATGAGGGCCACCTTCTTACCGTTCTTCACGGCCGGAGCCTTGGGCAAGCGCGCCTTGACGTCGTCGCTCTTGTTGTCGGCGGCCACCCGCTTCAGGCGGCAGATCGCCACCGGCTTGCCGTCCACGCGGGTGCGCCGGCAGGCGGGTTCGCACGGCCGGTCGCAGGTGCGGCCGAGAATGCCCGGGAACACGTTCGACTCGCGGTTGAGGATGTAGGCGTCGTCGTAGCGCCCCTGCGCGATGAGACGGATGTACTCGGGGACGTTCGTGTGTGACGGACAGGCCCACTGGCAGTCCACGACCCTGTGGTAGTACGACGGGTCGTTGGTGTTCGTTCGCGACATGGACACCTCTCGGCTTGCTGCCTGCACGCGAGACGTCGGTGCGCGACGCAGGCCGGCCTGTGAGAAATTATAGTGCCGGAGTGCTCGCCGTGTCGGCGGGTGCGGGTGGAGGGCCGGCCGCCGAGCGGGGCGACTCACGAAGCGCTGCCTCAAACCGCCCCGTCGTTCCCTGGTGGGCTAGCGCCCGGGGCCCGGGGGCAACACTCCGACAGCGCGAACCAGTTCGACCGCCGCGCCAGCGCGCGTGCCTCGGCCATCGAGCCACGGCGTCCACGCGGCCACGACCGCCGGCCACACCTCCGCATAGATCCCGGTCGACATCCCCTGCGCCGCGGCGTACGGCACGTAGTCGGTGCCGGCAGCCGCCAGCGTGCGACGCGTGAGCTCGCCGGCCGTGAAGAACAGGACGGCGTGCCACAGGTCGCGGGGAATCACGCGGCCTTCGCTGCGCGCGGCGCGCGTCAGCTCGTCTTCGACCGTCGCGTCCCAGCCGTGCGAGGCCTCGTGAAAGAGCACTTCGAGCGCGGCCAGCCCCTGATGGCGCGGGTCGGTGGCGGCAATCGTCACGTGGGCCCGCGGACGGGTGGTCGTGTGGGCGTTGCCGGGCGGACCGGCATCGCGGACGACGTCAACCGGCACCAGGCCTTCCCACCGGGCCCCGTACGACGCCGCCAGCGGCGCGGCAATCGCGGCGCCGTGCCGCTCGACGAGTGGCGTCACCTGCTCGATGAACATCTGCGCCTCGCGCTGGTGCGATGGCCAGCCGGCCAGGCGGTAGGCCGGCGCGGCCGCCTCGAGCGCCGCCGCAACGGCCGGCGCGATGAGCACCTTCTCGAGACTCGAGTCGTCGTCGAGGGGTGAGAGCACGGCGCCGAGCGCCGCGAGGCCCTCGTCGAAGAGCAGGGAGCGACGAGCCAGCGGGCGGTAGGCCTCAACCCCTCGGGACCAGCCAGTCCGTGCGGCCTCGGGCATCTCCTCGGACGAGGCGGTTGCCGGCGCCGGACGCGGGCGGGCGACGGCATGCAGCTCGTGATGCAGGCTGTTCCAGAACGACACGCGGAAGTCGAAGAGCGGGCGCGGCGCCTGGCGCGCGTCGGCCGCCACGAGCGTCAGCGCGGCCAGGGCGAGCCCGAGGGCGAGAGACCGGGACACAGGTCGTTGGACGCTGGAAGGAGTCACGTGGTCTCGTGGGTGGTCAGTCGCGGGCCGCAGGGGCGGGATCTGGACCGGTTGCCGGGGCCATCGCGGCGGAGGCGTCGACCAGGTGCCGGCTGCCGGCCTCGCAGACGAGCCCCTTGGCGAAGCGCTGTTCGGCGTTGCGCTCCTTCACGCTCTTCAGCAGCCACCAGTCGGCCTGCAGGCGGTCGCGTGTGAGCTCGACGACGACATAGCCGCGCGAGCGGCCGTCGAGGTACTTCAGGTGCGGGCGGGTCGTCGGGGTCGAGGCCAGGCGCTCCTCGCCCTGCGCCCCCTGGAACGGCGACGGTGACGACACGGCGGGACACACGATCTCGACTCCGAGCGAGGCACGACCCGTGGCCGGATCGTAGGCGTCGCTGATGCCGCGCGGCAGGTCGTACGCCCACGAGCTGTGGACGTCGCCGGTCAACACGACCAAGTTCGGCACCTTGTGCCGCTCGACCATGTCGAAGACGCGCGAGCGCGACACCCGGTAGCCGTCCCACGAGTCTGGATTGCCGGCTGCCTGGCCGGCCGGGGTCTGCGGCGCGAACATCACCTGCTGCCCCAGGATCTGCCAGCGCGTGCCAGCCCGCACCGACTCGGTCAGCTCCCCCTCGAGCCAGCCTTCCTGGCCCTGGCCGAGAAGCGAGCGGCGCGGGTCCTCCACCGCCAGGACGTCTTCGCGATCCACCTGCTCGTCACGGCCGGCGAGGCGAGTGTCGAGCATCACGAGATCGGCCAGATCGCCGATGGCGAACGAACGATAGATGAGCGGCTGACGTGCCGAGCCCGTCTCACGCACGGGCAGCCACTCCAGATAGGCCTGGTAGGCGGCGTCACGGCGCATCAGGTAATCGCCCTCGTCCGGCTGATGGTTCTCGGCGCCGCCCTTCCAGGCGTTGTTGGCAATCTCGTGGTCGTCCCAGACGCAGATGAACGGATGCTGCTGGTGCACGGCTTGCAGGTCGGTATCGGTGCGATAGAGGGCGTAGCGGCGACGGTAGTCGTCGAGGGCGATAGTCTCGGTGGGCGGATCGACTGCGCGGTCCGTGGCCAGGTCGGGATCGAAGTAGCGCCCCTGGTGGTAGTCGTAGATGTAGTCGCCGAGGTGCAGCACCACATCCACGTCGGTGCGCTCGGCGATGCGCGCGTAGGCGTTGAAGTAACCGTGCGGGTAGTTCGAGCACGAGGCCAGCGCCAGGCGCAGGCGGCCGACGCCGGCGGCCGGCAACGTGCGCGTGCGGCCAACGGCCGAGCGGCCGCCGAGCGCCTCGAAGCGGTAGTAGTAGGGGGTAGCGGGCGCAAGGCCCGTCACATCCACCTTCACGGTGAAGTCGCGCGCCGCGCCGGTGCGCGTCTCGCCGCGGGCCACGACCCGCGTGAAGCTGGCGTTGGCCGCCAACGTCCAGCGTACGGGCACCTCGCCAGAGCCACCAGACACGCGCGTCCACAGGAGGACGCGGTCGGCGCGCGGATCGCCACTCGCCACGCCGTGACGGAAGACGGGTGCAGCCAGGCGCGCGGCCTGCTCGGCGGCGAAGAGATCCTCGGGCCGCACGACGTCGACCAGCGGCAGGCCCGCCAGCGACAGGGCCGACCCGGAGAGAAAGCGGCGGCGCGTGACGGACATCAGCGACTCCTCGGCGACAGCTTACACGCAGCGGGTCGTAACGCCGCGACGCCGGCGCGGCGACCGGCCCTCAGCGTCCGAGCAGGCGGGAGAGCCACGACCGGCCCGGCGCCGGCCGGGGGCACTGGCACCGCTCGGCCTCGGGCACGCCGCCGAGCACCTGTTCTACGTGTTGACCGCAGCCCGCCCACGACGCCTTGCCGCACTTGTCGCACCGCACCCGCTGACACATCGGTCCATGGTAGCCCGCCCGCTGCTGACGCCGAGAACCCGACGGCGGCGACGCTCAGAGCAGCGTGCGCTGGCCCTGCTCCAAGTCGAGCAGCGCGCGTTTGGTCGGCAAGCCGCCACCAAAGCCGGTGAGCGCGCCGCTGGCACCGATGACGCGGTGACAGGGGATCACGACGGCGATGGGATTGGCGCCGTTGGCCAGGCCCACCGCACGCACGGCCTTCTCGGCGCCGATCCGGCGCGCCAGCGCGCCGTAGCTGGTGGTTTCGCCGTAGGGAATCTCGACCAGGGCGCGCCATACCCGGCGCTGGAAGTCGGTACCGTGTGGTTCGACGTCGATGTCGAACGAGGTGCGGCGGCCGGCGAAGTACTCGCGAAGCTGCACCGTCACGCTGGCGAACTCGTCGGCCGACTCCACCCAGCCGGGGTCTGGCCCCTGTGCCTTGCGGCCGTGGCCGAACCAGAGCATCCGCAGGGTGCGCCGGTCGCCGGCCAGGAGCAGCGGCCCGATCGGGCTCTCGATCGACGTGTGGTACACGACGCCGAGGGCCGGCAGCGTCCTCGCCCCCATCGTCAACGCGCCCGTTCGAAGACCAGGGTCGCCGCGGCGCGGCCCGCCCGATCGCGGGCCGAGATCCGCAGCGTATCGCCGGCCAGCTCGTAGTGTCGCCATTCGGACATGTTCACGGCGTCTTCGGTGAGCCGCTCGGCGCCCACGCCCATCGCCAGCCCGACATAGTCGAACTCACCGGCACCGGCCTGCGCCTTGGCCGTGAAATCGGCCACGACCGTGCGCGGCGGGCGCGCCGACGGATCGTTCGGCGCCAGTTCCGCGTGCACGCTGATGTTCGAGAAGCGGTCGAAGCGCAGGAAGCCATTGACCTGGCGTGTCGATCCGTCCGCGAGCTGGAAGGACGTGAGGCGCCATTCGCCCTCGAGCGGCGAACCCGCCTCACCAGACGGGGGCGACGGCACGCCGGTGGCTGGCCGCGACCTGCCACCGCCGCTGGCGCAGGCGCTGGTGACGATGATGAGCGCAGCCACGGTCAGGCCGCGCTGCAAGCGGAAAGCGAGCATCGTGCGCATGGATCCAGCATGCGCCGGAAGGCGCCCCCGACACAATCCGCGGCGTGTCAGCGAACCGTGGGCCGGAGTTCAGCCCACGGCAGCACGTGAAAGGCGCCGACTGCGGCCGGCGCGCCCGGCGGCAGGTGGTAGAGCTGCCTGACTCCGTCGAGCCGGTCGGTCGCGATCGCGACGAGGACGCCCTCGGGGTCGCGGTCGTCACCGAGAGAAAACCGCGAGATGCGCTGCACGCGGTCGGGCGTGAGCCCCCGGCGTAGCTCCGGACGCAGGTAGAAGAGGAACGAGCCCACGCCCTCGTCCACGATGAGCAGGGTCCGAGGCATGGCGTCGAGCCGATTCATGCGCTCAGCGAGCTGGCGCGCGGTGAGCTGCACGGCCGCGAGCGGACGCACGGCCACGGCCACGGCGCCGAGCGCCGTCGCGGTCACCACGAGCAGCCGCGTCGAAGCTGTCCAGGCGCGGCCTGCCGGCGAGACCAGGAGCCAGCCGGCGAGCACCAGGGGGACCAGCGCCATCAGAGCCCGCGCGTCCTGGGGCACGGCCGCCGTCGCGGCGGCAAAGTAGACCACGCCCCCGAGCGGCAGCAACGCGGTGGTGAGGACCAGCCACGCGGGGGCGGCCGCCGCCCCGCCGCCTGCGTCCATGATGCGGCGCGCGGCCAGCAGCGCCACCGCGGGGAAGGCCGGCAGCAGGTAGGTCGCCAGCTTCGAGCCGGCGGCGCTCAGGAGCACGACGTCGGCGACGAGCCAGCTCCACACGAGCCGCTCGGCGAGGTCGGCAGTTCGTGCCGGCCGTCGTAGCGCCGGGAACAGCCACGGCCAGGCGCCGCCGACGAGCACCGGCAGGTAGTACCAGAACGGGCGGCCGGCGTGCCGCTGCGCCTCGCCCGCCACCCCACCCAGATGCCGTTCCAGGATGAAATAGCGCAGGTATCCCGGCGAAGCCTGCTCCATGGCCGCGTACCACGGCCAGGCGATGAACGCTCCGAGCACCAGCGCGCAGGCCGCCACCAGGATGAGGCGCATCGGCCACGTGCGCGTCCACGCCATCCACGCCACCATGCCCACGCCGATGAGGCCGACGCCGGTCAACCCCTTGCCGAGCATCGAGAGGCCGAGCACGACGCCGGCCACGAGTGTCCAGCCGGCGACGTGGGCCGTCGTCGCCGCATGATGGGCGCGCCAGAATGCCCCGAGCGCCAGCGCGACGAGCGGCACCATGACGAGGTCGTGGAGCGGCGTCAGCGACACGGCAAACGGCAGCAGCATCGTCGCGTAGCACAGCGCCGCCCAGCGTCCCACAGCCACGCCGAAGAGCACCTGGGCCAGCCAGCCGGTAGCGGCGATGCCGGCAACGGCCATCAGCGTGCCCGGCAGGCGCACGGCGAATTCCGAGGCCCCGAAGGTGGCAAGCGACGCCGCCTGCATCCAGAAATAGAGGATCGGCTTGTCGAGAAACGGCGCGCCCATCAACCGCGGCACGGTCCAGTCGCCGCCCTCGACCATCTCGACGGCGATCGCGGCGTGCAGTCCCTCGTCGTCTTCCATGAGCGGCACGGGCAGCACGAGCGGCAGCACGTAAGCCGCGAGCACGAAAGCCAGGGCGACGCGGGGTGGAGCACTCAGAGAGGACGTCAAGGCCACGGCTCCCCCACTATAATCGGACGTTCGACATGCCTGTCACGCTGGGATCGACGCGTCTCATCGCGTCTGGACGTCTGAAGGGGCTCACGGTCGGCGTCGTCGCCAACCCCGCCTCGGTGGACCACGAGTTCGTCCACGTGGTCGATCGTGTTCGGGCAGCGGATGGAGTGACGCTCGGCGCCATCTTCGGCCCGCAGCACGGCTTCCGATCCGACTTGCAGGACAACATGATCGAGACGCCGCACGGGCACGACCCGGCCCGCCGCGTGCCGGTCTATTCGCTGTACAGCGAAACGCGCGAGCCCACGGCCGAGATGCTGGCCGGGCTCGACGTGCTCGTCATCGACCTGCAGGACATCGGCGCGCGCATCTACACCTTCATCTACACGATGGCCAACTGCCTGCGCGCGTGCGGGACGCACGGCGTGCCGGTCATCGTGTGCGATCGGCCCAACCCGATCGGCGGCGTGGACGTCGAGGGCGAGACGCTGGTCGCAGGTTTCGAATCGTTCGTCGGTCTCTTCCCGATCCCGATGCGGCACGGGCTCACCATTGGCGAGCTGGCGCGCCTTTTCAACGAGCGCTTCGCGCTCGGCGCCTCGCTCGAGGTCGTGACGATGGAAGGCTGGCAGCGCGCTCACTACGCCGACCACTGCCGTCTGCCGTGGGTGATGCCCTCGCCCAACATGCCGACACTCGATTCGGCCATCGTCTATCCGGGCACGGTGCTGCTCGAAGGCACGCTCGCCTCCGAAGGCCGCGGCACGACGCGGCCGTTCGAGGTGGTGGGCGCGCCGTGGGTGCGCGCCGAGGCCTTTGCCGATCGGCTGAACGGACACGGCCTGCCGGGTGTCGTCTTCCGGCCCGCCGTCTTCGAGCCCACGTTCCAGAAGCACCACGGCACCACCTGCGAAGGCGGCCAGATTCACGTCATCGACCGCGCCGCCTTCCGCCCCGTGGTCACTGGCGTGGCAGTCATCGAGGAGTTGCGCCGGGCGGGTTCATCCGCTTTCGCCTGGCGGCCGCCGCCCTACGAATACGAACACCGCCTGATGCCGATCGATATCCTGGCCGGCAGCAGCCTCACGCGCGAGTTGATCGACGCGGGAGCTGCGGCCGAGTCGATCGCCGCCGGGTGGGCTGACGACGAGGCGGCCTTCCGGGCGCTGCGCGCGCCGCATCTGCTGTATGGCTAGTCCGACACCACCCGCCGCCGGACCTCCGAGTTTCGTCGTGCGCACGGCGGTCAACGCACCCGTGGCCCGCGTGATGCAGGCGTTCTTCTCGCACACCGATCTTGCCTACTGGTGGCAGGCGGAGCGCTCGGTGACGGTCGCGCGCTTGTCGGGGCCCTACGCCATCACCTGGCCCACCAGCGCCAGCCGCGACGATCTGCTCGGTCAGCTCGGCGGCACGCTGCACGGCACGGTGGTGGACTACACGCCCGAGCGCGCGCTCTTCGTGGCCGACGTCTACTGGCAGCCACCGGCGGGCGAACCGCTCGGCCCGATGGCGCTCGAGATCACGTGCCAGCCCGACAGCGATCCACAGCAGACGCGCGTGACGGTGCGGCAGAGCGCCTCGGACGAGGGACCGCGCTGGCACCGATACTTCGCCCTGACCGAGCACGGCTGGAGGGCGGCCCTCGCGACCCTCAAGGACTACCTCGAGAACGAGTGGCTCTACCGCGTCCACACGATCAAACAGGCCAAGCCGTGAACGCCGCCGACGTCGTCATCATCGGCGGCGGCGTCGTCGGGTCAGCCGCGGCCTGGCGCCTTCGCGACGACGGCTTCACCGGCCGCATCGTGGTCGTCGAGCGCGATCCCACCTACGCGCGCGCTTCGTCGTTTCTGGCCATGGGCGGCATCCGCCAGCAGTTCACCTCGACAGCCTGCGTGCGGATGGTGCAGCACAGCGTGGCGCTGTGGCGCGAGTTCGACACGCGGATGCGAACGCCCACCCACACACCGCGCGCGTGGTTCCGCCAGCGCGGCTATCTGTTCCTCGCCGACGACACCAACGCCGAGGCGATGCTGGCACGCGAAGCCGCACAGTGGGCCGCTGGTGCTGTGCAGCAGCGCCTGAGCGTGGACGAGGTCGGCGCCATGGTGCCCGGGCTGATGCTCGACGACATCCGCTTCGGCCTCTTCGGCCCGGAGGACGGCTACGCGAATCCGCGCGAGGTGCTGTTTGGCTTGCGAGCAGCGGCGCTCGCCGCTGGAGCGGAGTACCTCGACGACGAGGTCGTCGAACTGGAGACGCGCGGTGGCCGCGTGACCGGCGTCACGCTGGCGCATGGGGGCTGGCTGCGTGCGCCCGTGGTGGTGAATGCTGCCGGCGCCCTAGCCGGCCGCGTCGGCCGGCTCGCCCGGCTCGATGTTCCAGTCGAACCGGTGCGCCAGTTGCTCTTCCGGTGCACCTTGCCCTCCGCCTGGCCGACACGCTTCCCGATGGTCGTCGACCCGGGCGGCGTCCACTGGCGGCACGACGACGCGCTCACCGCCGGGGATCCGGATCGCATCATCCTCGCCTTCACGAACTGGGACGAGCCGGCCGGCGAGAACCTCACCTGCGACGAGGTGCGGTGGGAGAACGAGTTCTACCCGGCGCTGGTCAAGCGCCTGCCGGCGGCGGTCGACGTGACCGACGTGCACGGCTGGGCCGGGCACTACGAGATGACGCCCGACCACAACCCGGTGATCGGCGAGCACCCCGGACTTGGCGGCTTGATCTTCGCGAGCGGCTTCAGCGGCCACGGGCTGATGATGTCGCCGGCCACGGGCCTCATCGTGTCGGAGCTGGTGCGCCTCGGCGAGAGTCGCACCTTCGACATCGCGCCATTCGCCGTCGACCGCTTCGAACGCGGGGTGGTCATGCCGGACGGCGCCACGATCTGACGGCGCGCCGGGCGCGAACGCGTCCGTTTCTTGGGCGGCGCGCGCCGATTCGTTGATAACGTCGAGGTGCTGTGCCCGTTCACTCGTCCAGCCGGCTGACGCCCGGCGCCGCGGCGCTGTTGTTTCTGGCATGTTCGCTGGTACTCAACCGCGAGCTGCTGCCGTTTCTACCCAACGCCGTGCCGGGCAATGCCGGCGATCCGATGCTGAACGCCTGGATCCTCGGCTGGGTGAGCGACGCGCTGGCGCGACACCCCTCGGCGCTCTGGGACGCGCCGATCTTCCACCCCCATCCCAACGCGCTCGCCTTCTCGGAACATCTCACGGGTATCGCGGTCTTCGTCGCGCCGGTCTACTGGCTCACCGGCAACGCCATCCTGACCTACAACGCCGCGTTTCTCCTCGGCTTCGCGTTCCTCGGCTGGGCGATGTACGTGCTGGTGCGAGCCATCACGGGCCGCCACGGCGGCGCACTCGTTGCCGGCGTCGTCGTGATGTGCAGTCCATACTTCGTGAGCAGCCAGGTGGCGCGCCTGCAGATGCTCAGCGCCGGCTGGAGCCTGCTGGCGTTGCTGTGGCTCCATCGGTGGCTCGAGAGCGGCCGCCCAAGGGCGCTTGCGGCATTCACGGTGTGCTGGGCGATCCAGCTCGCCTCCAACGTCTATCTCGGGCTGTTCTTCACCGTGCCCGTCGCCGTCGTGCTCGCGACGGCCTTCGTGCGCCGGCAGCCGCGGCTGACGTGGCGGCGGGCGGGCCATCTGGCCGTAGCGGCGGTGACGCTGGTGGCGATCACGGCGCCGGCCTTGCTGCACTACGCCGCGGCGCAGGAGGAGCTGGGCCTCGAGCACTCGATGGACCAGGTGCGGCAGTACAGCGCCAGTCTCCGCTCCTACGCCAGCGTCTGGCACGAACGCGACACGACGTGGCTGTGGCGCGAAGACTCGTCGGACCGAGCGCTTTTCCCGGGTACGCTGCTGACAGCCCTCGCCGTCATCGGCGGCGGGGTCGCGCTCGGGCGTAACCGCGCCAGCTGGCGCAGCGCCCATGCCCCGGCCGTCTATTTGCTCGTCGCGGCGGCGACGTTCCTCTTCACGCTTGGCCCGGCACCGACCCTCGGCACCACACCGCTCGGCGTGCCTGGCCTATTCCAATGGCTGGCCGACGTCGTGCCGGGGTTCGACGGCATCCGCGCACCGGGAAGGTTTGCCGTCTTCGTGGTGCTGGCGCTCGGCATCCTGGCCGGCGTGGGGGCCGCCTCGATCCTGACCGGGCGCAGCCGCGGGTTGCGCGCCGCAGTGATCGTGGCCGTCGCGGCCGTCTCGCTCTGGGACGGGCACCGCGAGTACGACTGGCTCGCGGTTCAGCCCGACGAGGATCCCTCGGCCACCGAGGCCTACGCGTGGCTGGCCACGCAGCCCAAGGCGGCGCTGCTCGAGTTGCCGGTCGTGACCGATTTCCAGGGGCAGCGCCCGTACGCAGGCGGCTCCGTGACACTTCGCTATCAGCTGGCCGGCCTGCGGCACGGCCACGCCCTGGTCAACGGCAGCTCGGGCTTCGTCACGCCGTTCGTTCGGCTCCTGCAGGAGCATTCGTCGCCCTTCACCACGCTCGATACGGTGGACGACGCGCTGCGGGTGCTGCGGACGATCGGCACCCGCTATGTCCTGATCCACCGGCACGAGTACCTGGCCAACGCGCTGCCGCACGTCGACACGCTCGAGGCGGCCATGCGCGCCGACACGCCCCAGGTCGAAGCCGTGCGGCAGTTCGGCACGACGGCCGTGTTCACGCTGCGTCCGGCGCCGATGACCTCGCCACCGGAGCCAATGCAGCGTCTGGCGCGTGCCCGCTTCGAGGTGTCTGCTTCAGACGACCTCGACGGCGTTTCGAGCTTGACCGACGACGATCTCACCACCCGCTGGCGGGCCGCACAGGACGGCGATGCCTGGATCGAACTGCAACTACAACGCGCCCGCCTCGTGCACGGCGTGAAGCTGGAGGTGCCGCGCTTCGCGGTTTCCGACTATCCCAATCACCTGCGCGTGGTGGGCACCGACGCCGAGGGCCTGGCCCACGTGCTGTACGACGGCCCGACCGTCTACGACGCGGCGATGACGGCCCTGTTCGAGCCGGCCGAACCCGGGGTGCGCCTGACCTGGCCGCCGATCGCGCTGTCGAAGCTGCGGCTCGAACAGTCCGTGCCGGCCGGCAACCGCATGTGGACGGTGTACGAGCTGCACGTGTTCGGTGATGGAGCGCCCGCGAGCTAGCCGGGCCGCGCTGCGGGTCGGGCCGCTAAGCGCGGCGGATACGCACGAAGTTGGCGGCGCCGAGGTCGAGGTCGGGGCTGACGTTCACGATGACGACGGTGGGCGAGGTGCTGAGCGCGCCGATGCCGCGCAGCTCATCGACGACGCGCCCGCCTACCTCGTCCACGCCGCCCTCGATTGGCACGACGAGCGGCACGACGCCCCACCACAGGGCGAGGCGGCGCGCGACCTCCGGACGGTCGGTGGCCGCATAGATGGGCGCGGTGGGTCGGCCGCTCGACAGCAGGCGCGCGGTGCGGCCTTCACGCGTCACGGCCACGATGGCCCCGGCGTGAGCGCGGGCGGCCAGCCCGATGGCCGCCGTCGCCAGGCTCGAGGCGTGGTCCCACGGGCCTTCGCCCGGCAGGCGCGGCACTTCGACCGGCCGGCGGATGCCGTCCGACTCGGCGTCGCGGATGATGGCATCGAGGGCCTGGACGGCCTTGACCGGATACTTTCCCGCCGCCGTCTCACCGGCCAGCATGATGGCGCCGGCCCCCATGTCGACGGCGCCGGCCGCGTCGCTCACTTCGGCGCGCGTGGGCCGCGGCTCTTCGCGCATCGACTCGAGTACCTGGGTGGCGACAATCGCCGGCACGCCGCGGGCATTGGCCGTGCGCAGGATGTCTTTCTGTACGCGGGGCACGCGTTCAAACGGCACCTCGAGCCCGAGATCGCCCCTGGCCACCATCACGGCATCGGCGTGATCGAGAATCTCGTCGAGGCGGGCGATGGCTTCGGGACGTTCGAGTTTGGCGACGAGCGGGACGTCGGGCACGCCGCACGCCACCGCGAGGGCGCGGGCACTGGTCAGGTCGCCGGCCGACTGCACGAAGCTGAGCGCCACGAGGTCGACGCCAAGCGCGAGCCCGAACTTCAGATCCGCCACGTCCTTGTCGGTGAGAGCGCCGGCCGGCAGCGCCACCTGTGGCGCGTTGATGCCCTTGTGCTCGGAGAGCCAGCCGCCGTTGACGATGCGCGTGCGAATCGCCACGCCGTCGGCGCCCTCGACGCGAAGCTCGATGCGCCCGTCGTCGAGGAGCAGCCGGTCGCCGGCCTGTACCGTCCTGGCGAGCTCGGCGTAGGTGGTCGAGACGCGCCCGGGGCCGCCCACGAAGTCGCCTGTGGCGACAACGAGCGGGTCGCCCTCGTGGAGCTGGATCGCCAGGCCGCCCTCGAGGCGCCCGGTGCGGATCTTCGGACCGCTCAGGTCCTGCATGATCGCCACCTGCCGGCCAGCGCGTTCGGCGGCAGCCCGGGTGCGGGCGTAGGTCAGCTCGTGCGTCTGGTGCGTGCCGTGCGAGAAGTTGAGGCGCACCACGTCGACGCCGGCGCCAAGCAGCGCGTCGAGGGTGGCGTCGTCGTTCGTGGCCGGCCCGAGCGTGGCGACGATCTTGGTGTGTCTCATGGCCTACAGCTTACAATCGGCACCGTCATGACTCCCTTGACGCCGCCGGCAATCGCCGCCTACCTCGATGGCCTCTCGCGCCTGCCGCATCCGGTGCTGGCGCGCATTCGCGCCGAAGGCGCCGACGACGGCGTGCCCATCGTCGACGCGCTCACCGGCAGCCTGCTGCACGGGCTGACGCGGGCGATCGGCGCCACGACAGTGCTCGAGATCGGCACCGCGATTGGCTATTCCACCGTGTGGATGGCCACGGCGCTGCCAGTTGCGGGCCTGCTCGTATCGCTCGAGCGCGACGCCGTGAGGGCGGCGACGGCGCGGGCCTACCTGGCGGAGGCCGGGCTCGACGATCGTGTGAATGTGATGATCGGCGAGGCCGATCGCTACCTCCACAAGCTCGCGGGACCGTTCGATCTCATCTTCCAGGACGGCGACAAGACCCAGTACGGGCCCATGCTCGAAAAGCTGGCGCCGCTGCTCAGGCCGGGCGGCCTGCTCGTGACCGACAACGTGCTGTGGGACGGCGAGGTCGTGCCCGGCTTCACCGACGCGCCGCGGCGTACGGCCGCCGACACGGCGGCGATTGCCGCCTACAACCAACAGCTGGCGCGCGATCCGCGCTTCTCGACGACCTGGCTACCGGTCGGTGACGGCGTGGCGGTGGCGGTCAAGGCCTGGGGCTAGTATGGACACATCAACGCCGAAGGGCGGCGCCATCACGCAGGCGGCGGCGATCGCACGCTGGCTGGCGGCGGCTGAGGTCGATGCCGAGCGGCGTGGGCTGCCGGAGCTGACGCCGCTGCTGCAGGGGTTGGCGGCCGCCACCGCCGCCCTGCGCGCCGCCGACTGGAACGACGAGGCAGACGCGCCCCTGACGCCCGCGGCTCGACCCGCGACTCGGTCATGACCGACTGGAAGGGCGAGACCATCAGCGAGCTCGCGGCGGTCCTGGCCCGCCGCGAGACGACCTCGGTGGCGCTTACCGAGCGGTGTCTCGAGCGCATCGCGTCACTCAATTCCCGCCTCAACGCCTTCATCACCGTAACCGGCGAGCGTGCCCTGGCGGCCGCGCTGGCCTCCGACCAGGCCCGCGGCGCCGGGCATGCGACCAGCGCGCTGCACGGCATTCCGCTCTCGCTCAAGGACCTCATCGACGAGGCTGGGGTCGTCACGACGGCCGGCTCTCGCGTGCGAACCGGCGCCGTCGCCGCCGCCGACGCCACCATCACGACGCGGCTGCGCGACGCCGGTGCGGTGCTGGTCGGCAAGACCAACCTCCACGAGTTCGCCTTCGGCACCACCAACGAGGATTCCGCCTTCGGCGCCGCGCGCCATCCGATCGACGACACGCGCATGACCGGAGGATCGAGCGGCGGCTCGGCCAGCGCCGTCGTCACCGGCATGTCGATGGCGTCGATCGGCAGCGACACGGGCGGATCGATCCGCATTCCCGCCGCCGCGTGCGGGGTCGTGGGTTTGAAACCCGGCTGGGGTGAGATCCCCGACGACGGTGTCGTGCCGCTCAGCCGCCAGCTCGATCACCTCGGTCCGATCGCGCGCACCGTGACCGACGCATGGCTGGTCTACGAGACACTCGCCGGGCGCGCCCCCGCGGCCAATGCCGTCCTCGAGGCGCGTCCCCTCGCCGGCACGCGCCTGGGACTCCTGCGCGGCTATTTCGCCGAGCGGCTCGACACCGAGGTCGAGGCCGTCTTCAACGCCGCTGTCGAGACGCTGCGGCGCGCCGGAGCGACACTCGAGCCGGTCGAGATCCCGCACGCGCAAGACATCTCCGCTGTCTACCTGCACCTGGTGCTGGCCGACGCCGCCGCGTTTCACGCCGAGACGCTCGACCGGCAACCCGACGACTACACACCGAACGTCCGCGTCCGCCTCGAGATGGGCCGCTACGTGCTCGCCGAGGACTACGTCCGCGCGCTGCGCGGTCGCGACGTGATCGCCAGCGAGATCGACGCGGCGCTGGCCGGCCGCGACGCCCTCCTCTGTCCGACGATGCCGGTGCCAGCGCCGCTGCTCGGCACGACGATGGTCGCGGTCGGCAACGCCATCGACCCCGTGCGCAGCGCCATGCTCCGGCTGACGCAGCCCTTCAATCTGGGCCGCCAGCCGGCGCTGACGGTGCCGTGCGGCCGCGCCGTGACCTCAGGCATGCCGGTCGGTCTGCAGCTCGTAGGCGCCGGCGGGCATACCTCCGACCTGCTCGCGATCGGACTGTCGCTAGAACGCGCACTCGCGCAGACGGCATCCGGCTCGTAGGGCGCGAGTCCCCTCGCTCGTGCAGCCCACGGCCGAGTGTCAGGGACGGCTACAGGTAGCGCAAGAGGCCGACGAGGGCGTTGTAGATCACGTTGGCCAGTTCCTCGACCAGCGGCGCGTACTCGCCGGTATCCACCGCCTCGGCCACTGTGATCGGATCCGTGAGGACCAGCCAGATCGTGGCCCCCGCCACGACGACCGCGACGAGCCCCACCGCCCCTGCCAGGCTGAGGCTGGCGCGACGAAGACGATTGGAGCGGGGATTGGGAGCGGACATGGCTTGAGTCCGGGCGCATGATACACCCGGGACTGCAGATCAGACGGCGAACCGCCGTTGATTGTTTCAGGGCGTGAGCACGAGCTTGCCGCTCACATTGCCCGCCTCGAGCAAGCGGTGTGCGTCGGCCGCATTCGCCAGCGGCAGCACATGGTCGACCAGCGGTCGGAGCCGGCCATCGAAGAAGAACGGCGCCGCCGCTAGCAGTTCCGCCTTGGTGCCCATGTAGGATCCGAGCAGACTGAGTTGGCGCGAGAACAGGAAGCGCAAATCGATGGCGGCGTCCCAGCCGGTGGTGTTGCCGCACGTCACGAGCCGCCCTCCCCTGGCCAGCGACTTGATGCTCGCCGCCCACGTGGCCTGGCCCACGTGCTCGACGACGACGTCCACACCGCGCTTGCCGGTGAGCTTGCGCACTTCGGTGGCAATATCGGACGTGTAGTGATCGATGACCTCGGACGCCCCAAGGTCACGGGCCCGCTGGCGCTTGGCGTCGCTGCCGGCCGTGGCGATGACGGTGGCGCCGAAGAGGCGTGCGAGCTGGATGGCCGCCTGTCCGACACCACTGGCGCCTGCCAGCACCAGCACCGTTTCGCCGGTGACGATCTTCGCGCGGGCGACGAGCATGTGCCAGGCCGTGAGGAACGCGAGCGGAAACGCCGCCGCCGCCACGAACGGCACGTGATCCGGAATCGGCACGACGTTCACGGCCGGCACCTGCACGAACTCGGCATAGCCGCCGTCGCTCTGATAGCCGAGCACGTCGTAGCGCGCGCACATGTTGTCGTGCCCGCCGAGGCAGGCCGCACAGCGTCCGCACGAGAGGCCGGGCTGGAGGAGCACCCTCGTCCCGCCCGCAAATTCGCCGCCCGGCGCGTCGACGACCTCACCGGCGACATCGGCGCCGGAAATGTGCGGGAACGGAATCGTGACCTTGTCGAGGCCGCGGCGCTGCCAGAGATCCAGGTGATTCAGCGCGCAGGCTCGCACCCGGACGATGACGAGGCCCGCGGCCGGCGTCGGTTCGGGCGCCTCTTCGAACCGGAGCACCTCCGGTCCGCCATGGGCGTGGAAGCGCACGGCGCGCATGTCAGGTGATCTCTTCGGCGGCCACGTCGTAGGCCAGCCCGCGCGCGCGCAGTTGCGGCTCGACGACGGCTGGATCGCCGACCACTACCGCCATCAGCTCGTCGGGGCGCACGTGACGGTCGGCCGCCGCAGCCGCGTCAGCCAGTGTCACCGCGTTCAGGCGCGGCACGAACTGCTCGAAGTGGTCGGGGCCGATGTCGTGCAGGCTCATCTGCGCGACGGCACGCGCCACCTGCTGGGCGGTCTCGAAGCCGCGCGGATAGCCGAGACCCACCGCGGCTTTCGCGCGCGCCAGTTCCTCGGCCGTCACCGGCCGCTGCGAGTGGAGTTCGCTGACCTCGCGCAGGATCTCGCTCGTCGCATCCGCCGTGGCATCGGTCTGCACGCTCGTGTGGATGCTGAAGGGCCCGCGATCGCGACGGAAGTCGAAGCCCGACCGCACGCCGTAGGTGTAGCCCTTCTCCTGCCGGAGGTTCAGATTCAGGCGGCTCACGAACTGCCCGCCGAGCACCGCGTTCCAGAGCAGGAGGGCGTGGTAGTCGGGCGTACTGCGGGCGGCCGACACCTGGCCCACGCGCAGCTCCGACTGCGACGCTCCTGGCCGGGCGACGACGAGCACGCCGCCTCGCGGTTCCGGTGCCGGCGTCGGCCGCAACCCGGTGCCATTGGTCGGCCCGGGCACCCACGCACCGAAGGCCTGCTCTGCCAGCGCGATGCCCTCGGCCGTGTCGAGGTCGCCGGCCACGACGAGCGTCGTCGCGCCGGGCTGATAGCCATGTCCGTGGAAGGCGCGGATCTCGTCGACCGTGGTCGCGCGCACCGCCTCTGGATCACCGATGCCGGGATGCCCGTAGGGATGCCGGCCGAAGATGGCGCGGGTGAGCGCCCGGTCCGCCAGGCTGGCCGCCTGCGCGCGCATCTGGCGCAAGCGGTCGAGGCGCAGGCTGCGCACGCGCTCGATGTCATCGGAGGCCAGTCGCGGCCGAATCAGCAGGTCGGCGAGCACATCCGCTGCCCGCGCCACGTGGCGCGCCAGCGTGGTGACGGTCACGACGGTGGCATCGGGCCAGACCTCGATGTCGGCCTCGGCGCCGATGCGCGCCAGCACATCGGCAAGGCCGGGGCCGTCGAGCGTGCCGGCGCCGTCGTCGAGCAAGTCGGCGGTGAACGCCGCCAGCCCTGGGCGGTCGGCCGGATCGGTCGACGACCCGCCGCGCACGAGCGCCGTGAGCGACACGATCGGCGCCGAGCGCTCGGTGACGACGCGCACGTCGAGCCCGCCGGTGAGCGCCGCGCGTTCGATGGTCGGGAACCGGAAGGGCCGCGGCGGGCCGGCAGCCGGCAGCCGGGTACGGTCGATGCCGCTCATGCCGGCTGCACCCGTGTGGCGCCGGGCGGGGCGAGCGTCATCTGTCCGCGCGGCACGACACTCAGTGCCACGCCAGGCGCCTCGCGCAGCCACTTCCGCACGGCCTCGGCCACCGAGCGCGCGGTGGCGCGGGAGTAGCGTTCGCGATCGGCGTGGATGTAACCAGGCGAGCCCGTGAACACGTTGTAGGCGTTCAACTGATCCGACTTTCCACCGAAGCCGCCAATCGTCTGCACGCGGTAGACGAACTGCGCTTCGGCGCGCGCCGTCGCGCGTTCGAGTTCGTCGGTGGTCGGCCCGGTGGCCGCCAGATCGTCGAGCGTGCACTCGATGAGCGTCGCGATCGCGGCGAGCGACTGGTCTGGTGCGGCCGTGGCCGAGACCTGGAAAACGCTCGACATCTCGCGCGATGCCTGGATGGCCGAGACGTCGGCCGCCAGACGGGTGTCGTAGACGAGCGTGCGATAGAGGCGGGACGTCTTGCCGTTCGAGAGCACGTCGGCGGCGATGTCCATCGCCGCATCGTCGTCGTGGAACATGGCCGGCGTGTGCCAGGCGAGCGAGAGGCGCGGCAGCTCGACGCGGTCTTCGAGCACGAGCGAGGCCGGCGCCGACAACGACGCGCTGCGGCGCGGCTGCATCACGGCCGGTCCAGGCGCGATCTCGCCGAAATAGCGCTCGACCAGGGCCAGCGTCTCGTCGACGTCGACATCGCCGGCAATCGCGACTGAGGCATTCGACGGATGGTAGAACGTGCGGAAGAACTGCCGCGCGTCGTCGACGGTCGATGCGAGCAGATCCTCGGGCGCGCCGATCGTGACCCACGAATAGGGATGCTCGGGCGGGAAGAGCGCCGCGGCCAGGGCCACACTCGACAGGCCGTAGGGACGGTTCTCGTAGTTCTGCCGCCGCTCGTTCAGGACGACCTCCCGTTCGGTCGTGAACTTCTCCTCACTCAGGGCCGGCAGCAGGTGCCCCATGCGGTCAGACTCCATCCACAGCGCCAGTTCGAGCGACTGCGACGGCACGACTTCCCAGTAGTTGGTGCGATCGGTGTTGGTCGAGCCGTTGACGAGACCTCCGGCCTCCTGCAGCGCCTCGAAATAGCCGGCCGGATGATGCGCCGAGCCCTTGAACATGAGGTGCTCGAAGAGATGCGCGAACCCGGTGCGCCCGGGCTGCTCGTGGCGCGAGCCCACGTGATACCAGACGCTCACGGCCGCCATCGGGATGTGGTGGTCTTGGTGGACGATCACGTCCAGGCCGTTGGCCAGCGTATGCGTCGTGTAGGGAATATCCATTCTGTCGATCGCCAAACCGTCATCGTATCGTGAAGGCCAGCCGCAGTCACGGCACATCGGCCGTGGGCGGCGGTCCAACGCCGCCACGATCGTGAGCGGCACAGGCGCCGCTGGGCTAGAAGGCGGCGCCAAAGAGCCGGCCGACGAGTGCTGTCGCGATCATCGCCACGGCGCCCCAGAACGTCACGCGGGCCGCTCCACGCGCGATCGGCGCTCCGCCGAGCCGGGCGGCGAGCCCGCCGAGCACGGCGAGCAGCACGATAGTCGAGAGGCCAACGACGGCGCTGATGCCTTCGACCGGCACGACGGCCGCCACGACGACCGGCAGGGCGGCCCCGAGCGCGAAGGCGGCGGCCGACGTGAACGCAGCCTGGAGCGGGCGCGCGCGCGACGAGTCGGTGATGCCGAGTTCATCGCGGGCGTGGGCCGCGAGCGCATCGTGCGCCATCAACTCGCTGGCCACCTGCGTCGCCAGCTGCGCGCTGAGTCCTCGCGCGCGGTAGATGTCCGCCAGCTCCTCATGTTCGAGTAGCGGATCGTCTTCGAGCTCGCGCCGTTCGCGTTCGAAGTCGGCGCTCTCGGTATCGGCCTGCGAACTGACCGACACGTACTCGCCGGCCGCCATCGAGAGCGCGCCCGCCACCAAGCCCGCGGTGGCCGCCAGCAGCACCGGCTCACGCCCTTCGATGGTAGCGGCGGCCACGCCGACGACGAGGCTGCTGGTCGAGATGAGGCCGTCGTTGGCACCGAGCACGGCGGCACGCAACCAGCCGACGTGCGCACTGCGATGGCGTTCGACATGGACCATGGCGGAGCGACTGGCCTCAAGCATACCGCTCCGGTGCGAATGAAGTACGGTAGCTGCCGACGATGGCCACGCCGGTGCCTGCTACACACGACCCGACTGAGGTCGACGCCGCGCCGGCCTGGCGCATGCTGGCGTGGCTGGCGGGCGCCGAACTGCTCGGCATGTCCCTGTGGTTCTCGGCGACGGCGGTGACACCGTCGCTCGTGGCCGCGTTCCACCTGTCGTCAGGCGAAGCAGCGTGGCTGACGATGGCGGTGCAGGGCGGATTCGTCGTCGGCACGCTGGCGACGGCGATGATCAATCTCGCCGACGTGGTGGCGGCGCGGCGACTGATGGGGCTCGGGTGCCTGGCCGGTGCCGCCGCCAACGCCGCGGCGCTCGTCGCCGGCTCGCCGCTCACGCTCATCGTCACGCGCCTCCTCACCGGCGTTTCGCTGGCGTGGGTCTATCCGCCAGCCATGAAGATCGTGGCCGGGTGGTTCCGCCGACACCGCGGCCTCGCTCTTGGCGTGCTGGTCGGTGCGCTCACACTCGGCAAGGCCACGCCGCATCTCGTGACGGCGCTCTTCGGCGGCGACTGGCAGACGTCCATGGCCTTCACCTCGGCCCTGGCGCTGGCCGGTGCGGCCGTGGCGCTGGGGGTCGTCCGCGATGGCCCCCTCACGCTGACCACGGCACGCTTCGATTTCGGCGCCATCCGGCGCATCGCGGCCGTCCGCGAGGTGCGCCTGGTCACGTTCGGCTATCTCGGACACATGTGGGAGCTCTACGCGATGTGGGCGTGGGTGGCGGCCTTCGCCGCGGCGAGCCTCGGGGCGAGCGGCGTCGCGTCAGTCAACCGCCTGGCGGCGCTCGTGGCCTTCGTGGCCATCGGGAGCGGCGCGCTCGGCTGCGTGATGGCGGGCCGGCTGGCCGACGTCGTCGGCAAGGCGCGCATCGCGCGGGCGGCGATGGCGGCCTCAGGCGCCTCAGCGCTCGCGGCCGGGTTCGTCTACGGCCACCATCCGGGCTGGCTCTTCCTGCTGGTGGCCGTCTGGGGCTTCACCGTCGTCGCCGACTCGGCGCAGTTCTCCGCGCTCGTGACCGAACACGCGCCGGCGGATGCGGTCGGTACCGCGCTCACCCTGCAGACGTCGTTGGGTTTCCTGTTGACGATGGTGACAATCGACGCCGTGCCTCGCGTGGCCAGCGTCGTCGGCTGGCAGTGGGCGTGCGCCGTGCTCGCGCTGGGGCCGATCGCCGGCACGGTGGCGATGGGGCGGCTGGGCTCGGGCGCCGGCCGCGGGCCCGGCGCCGCCCAGCTCACTTGACCTGAATCAGCGGGATCTTGCCCTTGTGCTTGATCTGGTTCTCGTGGGCCGCGACGGCGGCACGCATGGCCACGCGCTCGGCGAGCTGGAAGAAGCCGCGCCCGGCTGGCGACTGCGGTTCGGCGATGACGAGCGGCACGCCACGATCGCCGCCGACGCGGATCGGCTGGTAGATCGGCAGCCGGGCCAGGAAGGCCACGTCCATCTCCTGGGCGAGCTGCTCGCCGCCGCCGTGGCCGAAGATGTCACTCTCGACGTGGCAGTTCGGGCAAGCGTAGTAGCTCATGTTCTCGACCAGGCCAAGTGTCGGAATCGTGAGCTTCTCGTACATCTTCACGGCGCGCCTGGTATCGGCAAGCGAGACGACCTGCGGCGTCGTCACGACGACGGCACCGGCGACCTTCACCGTCTGGCTGAGCGAGAGCGCGACGTCGCCGGTGCCGGGTGGCATGTCGATGATGAGGTAGTCGAGCTCTTTCCAGGACACCTCGGTGAAGAACTGGCGGATGGCGCTGTGCAGCATCGGGCCGCGCCAGATGAGCGCCTGGTCGTCCTTGGCCAGGAACGCCATCGACACGATTTGTACGCCGAACTTCTCGGCCGGCGCGATCTTCTCGCCGTCGGTGCCGAGCTCGGCCGAGATACCGAACATGAGCGGCACGTTCGGCCCGTAGACATCGCCGTCGAGGATGCCGACCTTGGCCCCCATCTGCGAGAGTGCCAGCGCCATGTTCACCGACACCGTGGTCTTGCCGACGCCGCCCTTGCCGGCGCCCACGGCGATGATGTTCTTCACGGATGGCAGCGGCGGCTGCCCGTGCTCGGGCTTGGTCACCGCCTTGACCTTCGCGGTGACGGTGATGTCGACGCCGGTCACGCCCTCGATCGCCCCTACCGCGGCCCTGGCCTCGTCGTGCAGGCGCTGACGCAGCGGGTGGGCCGGCGTCGGCAATTCCAGCGTGAAGGCCACGCGGCCATCGGCCACGCTCACCTGCTTCGGCATCCCGAGCGTCACGAGGTCTTTCCCGAACTCGGGATCGACGACCCGCTTGAGCGCATCGAGAACCGCCATTGGCTGCAATCCGTCTGACATCAGCAAATCCTCCGAGGCATCCGAGCAAGCTTACTCCACCGCTTTCGGCGGTGGCGGTTGGCGGCGGGTTTGTGTAAGACTCCACCTCGGCTGGTCAGCCCGCCCGCCCAAAGGAGACACTCGATGGCAGACGCCGCTACCCCTCCGCCCCTGCCCACCAGCGCCCCCCCGTCGAGCAATCGCGGTGTGATGATCGTGCTGTCATACCTGTGGCTGCTCGCGCTGGTCCCGCTACTGGTCGAGAAGGACGACAAGGAAGTCCAGTGGCACGCCAAGCACGGCATCGTGCTGATGCTGGCCGAGATCGTCTTCTGGGTGGCCGTGACGATCGTCCAGTTGGCCATCGGCACGCTGCTCGGTTGTGTGGTGGGCCTGCTCACCTTCGCCGTCTGGATCGCGATCGTCGTCCTGCACATCATTGCCATCGTCAAGGGCGTGAATGGCGGAAGGCTGATCGTGCCGGGCGTGTCGCAGTACGCCGACCGGATGTAGCGGCAGGCGCGACGGCGGGCGCGCGGCTCGGCGAGCGAATCGATGCGTAGAGTGCTGTGGGCCGTCGCCGTCGCGGTGCTGGTGGCTGGTGCCGTCGATCTGTCGCGTGCACCCGAGCAGCAGCTGGCGGCGCGGGCGGCGATCGCCGGCATCCATGGGTATCAGGCCACGGTGTCGCGAGTCTTTGCCGCCAGCGGCGTCAGCTGCCGCTTCGAGCCGACGTGCAGCCACTACGGTGAAGCGGTGATCCGGCGCTACGGGTTCGTGCGCGGCGGCTGGATGGCCACCAAGCGCGTGCTGCGCTGTGGGCCGTGGACGCCGATGGGCACCCTCGATCCGCCGCCAATCGGCGCGTAGCTCGTAGCCACACAGCGGATGCAGTTTTCGCCCGGGCGTTGGCGCCGCCGTCCGGTCAGGACGAGGGTGGCGACGGCGGGTGCGGTTCGAAGACCCGGCGACCCTCGTTGTGCAGCAGCACCCAGAGGGCGTAGCCGCCGAGGGCGGTGCCAAACGGCAGGAGCGGTAAGTTGCCGATGGCGAGCCCGAGCGCGAGAAGGCGCGAGCGCGGGCCGTAGCCGGCCAGGGCTCGTCCGACCCACGTGTGCAGCGCGGCCCAGATGAGCGCCACGACCGCCAGGCTGCCCATCGCCACGGCGGTCACGCCCGCCGCCACGTCCGAACGCGTGGCCACCGGGCCCGAAACGCGTGCAATGGCCGCCGCCCCGCCAGTGAGCGCGAGCACCGCCGCACCGACGATGGCGAAGACCGCGCCCCACACGCGGTAGAGCTGGGCGAGGAAATCGATGTGGCGGATCACAGCACGGAGACCCGCACTTCAACGTAGGCGCGGTGGCCGCGCGGATGGGCCACGCTGAAGGCGAAACGCGCGCCGTCGACGACGCCGGCCGGCACGGTGAGCATGAGCGGATAGCGCTCGATGGTCGCGCCGGTGCCCTCGCAGGGGTCGCACGACGCGTTCCACGACTCGCCGCGGCCGCCGCAGCCGGCGCACGCCCGCGACAGCGGCACGTCGATCGGCACCTTCACGCCGAGACCGGCCTGCCGGGCCGACAGCTGCACGTGCGCAGCGAACGCCTCCGGTTCCACCGTGTCGCCGAACCAGGCGCGCATGCGGCAAATAGGCCCGCGCATCGACGGGAAGTCGATGGCGACTTCGTCAGACAGAGAGCGGCCAATCTCGCGCTCGAGTTCAGGCGAGTGATCGGTGGCCGTCCAGGCCTCATCGACGCTCCAGTAGCGGGGCATAACGCAAACGCGGGCCCCGGGGCCCGCGAGTCTCGTACGATAGGAGCGGGGTGCGGCGTTGTCAAGACAACGCCGATAGGAAGAGCGGGCCGCGACCGGCGGCGCGGGGATGCCGAACCATGCAGAAAGAGTGCCCGCAGTGCGGCGAGAACATGCGACTCAGCGTTCGGGAGGAAATCCGTCACCTCCCGGGGTCGTCGCAGGTGCTGCGGACGCCGATCCGCGAGTGGATCTGTCCGGAGTGCGACTACTTCGAGGAAGCGGATCGCGAGGTCGACGAGGGGTAGCGACGGGCCCGGAAGCGCACAGCAAAAAGGGGCCCGATGGCCCCTTGGGTCGTGCCAGACGCGGCCGGCGCGCTAGCGCGCGCCAACCGTGAGCATCATCTCGCGGCGCAGTGCGTCGTCGGCGTCGTCGAGGCTGAGTTCGGTCTCGCACTCGTCGCAGAGCACCTCGAACACGGCGGGACGCGACTCATCGGTGACCTCGACCCGGCTGTCGTCGAGCTTCACCACATGCATCTGCAGCGTCTTGACCTGGAAGTTCTGGTCATTGCCGCAATTCGGACACGTCAACGCCACGCCCTTGCTCCTCTCGCGGGCCCGGATTCGAGCGCACGCTGTTCATAGTCTAGTGAAAAGGTTCCGGCAGGCACAAGAAAGAAAACTCATGAATCGAGGCGAATGATGCGGCCGTCCAAGGGCGTCGTGGGCACCAGACGCTGGACGCCCCCGATATACGCCTGAAGCTGGCGGTCATCGGCCTCGCGAGGGGCGCCGGTCTTGAACTCGACGAGCGTCATCGAGCCGTCGGCCCGGCAGATCACCGCGTCCACCACCGCCCTTAGCGTCGTGCCATCAGGTGCCGGCCACGACAGCGCCACCTCATGCTGCACAACGGGGGCGCTGAACAGCTCCTGGACGTCCGGCCGGGCAGCCAGACGCTCCAGGGCCCCCAGTGCCGCCACTCGGACCTCGTCGCCAACGGCCCCGCCGAGGGCCGCCACCAGGGCGGCACGCCGCCCCGCTGACGTCGCCAGCGCGCCGGCCGCCGCGGCGCGATGCACGAGCGATCCGATGGCGCGTGCCGTGACGCGCTCGGGGGCGCCGTCGCTGCCCGAGGCTGGCGTGGCGTCGTCACGCGTCAGGTCGCTGACGTTCCTGGCCGCGACCGTCGAGAAGCGGAGCGGCCCGAAGTCGTCGTCGGACGTCACGACGGCCGACGAGGCCGGCGGTCGCACCTCGACGGCCGCGGGCCTGACGAGGCGACAGACGTGAATCGTGCCCGAGGCGGCCACCCAGGCCGCCGTCTCGTCCGTGGTCGACGCCGCAGCCGTGAACACCGAGTGGAACGACGGCGGCAGCACCTGGCCGAGTGAGGTCGGCGCAGGCGCGAAGACCCCGTGCCTGGTCAGCGTCGTGGCCAGATACAGTCGATCGCGAGCCCGGGTGAGCGCCACGTAGACCAAGCGCTTGTTCTCTTCACGTTCACGGGCCTCGGTCTCGGCGCGCGCGTCGTCGACCAGGCCGTCGATCGACACCAGGTCGTCGGGCTCGCCGTCGACATCGACGCGCGAGATCACCTCCACCGGATCGCCGCGGCCGCCCGTGCCGCGCGACAGGTTCACCACGAACACCACCGGGAACTCGAGCCCCTTGGCGGCATGCACGGTCATGAGGTTCACCGCATCCAGCGCATCGACGATGGCGTTCGACTCGTCGCCGGCCATGAGCTGCGACACACGCTCGGCCACCCGGCCGAGCGTGGCGTAGCCACGGTTCTGCAGCCGCCGGATGAGCCCGCGCAGCTTCTTCAGGTTCTCGCGGGCCTGCGTGCGTCCGGCGCCCCTCAGTTCGAATGCGTAGGCGCTTTCGTGCAGCACGGCGTCGACGAGCTCGGCCGGCGGCAGGCGATCGGCGAGTGCGATCCAGCGCTGCGCGAACGCCCGCGTCGTGGTCAGCACGGCCCGATCGTCATCGCTCAATTCCTCGAGCGCGTCCGGCGGCGCCGCCGAGCGGATGGCCGCCGCCACGCCCGGCGCCAGCCGCTTGAGGGCCGGGTCCGACAATCGCACCAGGCGCGAACGCAGGAACGCCGCGGCCCGCAGGTCGGTATCGGGCTCGGCCAGATAGTGGATGAGGGCGATGACGTCCTTCACCTCGTCGGCGTCGAAGAAGCCGAGGCCCTTGTAGACGTAGTACGGCACGCCCACCCGTTCGAGCTCGCGTTCGAAGTCGCGGTGGCTGTCGCGCGAACGGAACAGGATGGCGACGTCGCCGGGCACGACCTGGCGGGCGATGCCAGTGTCTCTGTCGCGCACCGTCTCGCCGCCGGCGATCATTGCCGCGATCTCGCCGGCCACGGCGCGGGCGCACTCGCTGGTCCGCAGGGCCGCCACCACGCCGACCGGATGGCCACGCCACTGGTCGACCGGCACCGGAAAGCGGTCGCGGTCGTCGTAACGGAACGCGTCGACGCGGTCGGTTCTCTTCTCGACCTCGTCGCAGATGTCGTTGACGAACTGCTGCAGCGCCGGTACCGCCCGGAAGCTCTGCACGATGGCGCGCCGGGCGGGACGTCCGGGCCGCAGCCGGCCGATGAGCCGCACGGCCTCCTCGAGCACGCCGACCTCGGCGTCGCGAAAGCCGTAGATCGACTGTTTGCGGTCGCCGACCACGAAGATCGACGGCGGCGCCGGCCCTTCGTAGGCCACGCCCACCCCTTCACCCCAGGCCCGCACGAGCAGCTCGACGAGTGCCCACTGCGGCCGGCTGGTGTCCTGCAGTTCGTCGACCAGCACGTGCTGATAGCGTGATTCGAGCCGGTAGCGGCTCTGCGAAAACTCTTCCATGCGCTCGAGCAGCGTCAGCGCCTTCACGAGCGCGTCGGTGAAGTCCACCATGGCGTGCTCGTCGAGCGTCTTGCGGTACTGCTCGATGGCGCGAGCCGTGAGCCAGCGCAGGCTGCGCGCCAGTACGACGTTCACGTCGGCGCGATGGGCATCGACCAGCCGCGGCACCTCTCCGCCGATCTCGCCGATGAGGGCGGTGTGCGTCTGATAGGCAGCACCGGGCGGGAACTCGGCCTTCTTGTGGCGCGGGCGCTTCCGAGCGGGGCCGGCCTTGGTGCAGGTGTAGTCGCCGAGGCGCCTCAGCAGGTCTGCGACCTCGCCGGGCTCGACGGCGGCCCCCGGGAGCACCGCGCGGGCCAAGCCCGACGCCAGCAGGCGGAAGTCGTGAGCGTCGGGACCGGTGGCGATGAGGCGGGAGAGCCGGCCGTCGGCGAGGACATCGGCAAGACGGGCCGTGGCCCGCGAAGCGGCCACCGCGGCGGTCATGCCCTGCGGAGCGCGCTGCAGGAAGCGGTCGAGGGCGGCCACGGCGACCAGCCGCCGGTCGAGCAGACGGATGAGGGCGCCGCGCAGGCGGCCCTCGCCCATCCGCGCAAAGAGCAGCGCGACGTCGCCGTCGTGGGCACTCTGCGCCCGGCCGATGCGCAGGGTGCGGTCGAGCGCCTCGTCCATGAGCCGCGGCGTCTCGGTTTCGTCGGCCACGCCGAAGCCGGGATCGACGTCGGCTTCGAGGGGGAACTCACCGAGCAGTGACAGGCAGAAGGCATCGATCGTGCTGATGGCGATTTCGCTGAGCCGTCCCCGCAGCGCCTTCCAGACGTCGTCGGGCATGGCGCCGATCTCGGCCAGCCGGGTCAGCTCGGCCACGATCCGTGCCCGCATCTCGGCGGCCGCCTTGCGCGTGAAGGTGATGGCCAGCACCCGTCGCGGCTCGACGCCAGCCCGCAGCAGGTTCACGTAGCGATCGACCAGCACCTTGGTCTTGCCGGTACCGGCCGAGGCTTCGAGCGCCACGTGCACCGCTGGGTTCACGGCGTAGTCGCGCGCGTCCTGGTCCTTTGCCAACGCCTCGGCCAACGGGCCTTCGGCCGCCGGCGCCCGGGGTGTCTCATCGTCGAAGGGGAATGGCAGCTGGGAATCAGTCATCGGCCACCTGCCCGTCGGCCGAATCGCCGGCGTCCGCGCCGGAGGGCGCCGGCTCGTCGCTCACGTAGTCCTTGCGGCACACCGGCGCATAGGCGCAGTAGGTGCAGAGGGAGCGCTCTGCCGGCTTGGGGGGGAAATGGCCGGCGCCAATCCCGTCGAGCACATCGAGAAGCTGCCCCTGCGCCTCGGCGAGGCGGGCGGCCAGGTCGGCCGGCTTGCCGGCCAGCGGCACGAGCGCGTCGGTGCCCTCGTAGGACAGGTAGCTCGCCGCGCCCAACCGCCAGTGACGTCCGCGGTAGCCGGCGAGACGCTGCTCGACGCACACCGAGTAGATCGGGAGCTGCAGCGCGCGCTTGGTGTTGGGCACCGCCCGCGTCTTGTAGTCGATGAGGTGAAACGTGCCGTCGCCCAGCAGGTCGATACGGTCGACCTTGCCGCGCAGCGACAGCGTGCGCGAGCGGCCGTCGGCAGCGGTGAAGGTGAAGGCGCCCTCGAGCTCGAACTCGAGCAGTCGATCGACCACCTCCCCGCCGCGCTCGACCTCCATCGCCAGCACGCGGCGCGCGATGCCCGCCGCCCCGGCGGCACCGAAGAGGCGCAGCCGCTCGATCGCCGCTTCGCCGGCCGGCAATGTCGCCAGCGCTAGGGTCGCCACGCGGTCGAACGTCTGATGGGCCTCGGGCAGCAGGTCGGCCGTGATGGCGCCGTGCCCCGCCGCCTTCCACGCGGTGAACGTCTGCTCGAACAACTCGTGCAGGAACAGCCCGCGCTCGAGCGGCGTGCGGCTGTCTTCGTCCTCGGGCGGCTCCTCGAGGCGCAGTACCTGCGAGGCATAGAACTTGAAGGGACAGTCGAGATAGCGTTCCAGCCGGCTGACCGAGATGCGCGGCAGCAGCCACGGACCTGCCTCGCCGTGAAAGGCGGCGGCGGCGCGGGGCGGGCGCGCCAGCCGCAGCTCTGCCCAGGCGCGAGGCTCGGCGGGCAGCGCGTCGACGGCCGGCGGCTCGACCGCCAGCGCTTCCCACGGAAAAATGCGGGTGGTCGTGTCGGGCGGCGCCACCTGGCGCACCGGCCCGAGCGCCCGCACCTCGTGCAGGAAGGCCGACGGCTCGACGACGGCGTCGTCTTCGAGCGTCACCGTCGACAGCGCGAAGCGCTGTCGCGCCAACCCCAGCAAATCGAGGAAGGCCGCGCGCGCGCCGTCCAGGCGCTTGCGTTCCTCGGGCCAGGCCAGCGACTGCAGCAGGAACGCCGGATAGAAGATGCTGCGCCGCTCGCGTTCCGGCCAATCGCCATCGATGAGGCCCACGATCTGGATCTCGTCGTAGATACCGTAGGGCGCCGTCGCGGCGTCCACGATCTGCACGCCGCCCTCACCGCCGGGCGGCGCGAACGTCTGCGCCCCGAGCCAGCGGCGCACGGCTGCGGCCACGACCGTGACATCGAGCGCTTCGTCGGCGTCGAAGTCGGCGTAGGCGGCCGCGAGCGACTCGCACGCGCCCGTGACGGCGGCCCGCACGCGGGCCTCGCGTGAGTGCAACGGATCGCCGTCGTCGAGTGGCCGCGCGTACTCGGCGAGGAAAGCCATGAGGGCGGCCACATGCGTGCCGACAGGCTGTGGCGTGGCAAGCGCTGCGAGACGCGCAGCCGCGATCGCCGCCACCCGCGCGGCCGGCAGTGCCCGCCGCGCATGCTCGTGGCGTCGGCGTTCGGGCAGCGCGCTCCAGGTCGCGACGAGCCCCTTCAAACGCTCCGGATCGCCGAGATATCGCGCGTCAGCCAGCGCCCGGTCGAGCGCCACGACGGCCGCCCCCTCGAGTGGCACCTCGCCGTCGACGAAGCGAAAGTGTGGCGAGCGCAGGACGGCCAGCGTCGCCGCGCGCGTGAAGCCGCTCGTGATCCACTCGAAGAGCACATCGAGGACGGCGGCGAAGGGCTCGGCGGCGAGTGGCAGCGTGTCGCGCGTCTCATAGGGGACGCCGGCGCGTCCCAGGACGTCGTGGGCCAGGTAGAGGTACGGCAGTGGCCGGCGGACGACGAGCGCGACGCGGGAGGCGGGCGTCAGCCGTCCGGCGCGCCGCTCCGCCTTGAGGCGCCGCGCGAAGGCGGCGAGCTCGTCTTCGCGGTCGCGGCTCGTGAAGACCCAGGCCTCGGCGTCGGGCACGAGGCAGAGCGGCCGCCCGGCCTCGCCGCCCGGCACGGCTCGCTCCTCAATGCCCGGCATCTCGACGTGCAGCCGCTCGAGCCAGCCACCGGCCAGGCGTGTCTCGGTGGCCACGACGTCCAGACGCGTCAGGCCGGGGAGGCGCGAGAGCAGATCGAGGTCGGCCGGCCAGAGTCCGGCCGGGTCGGCCACCCGGTCGGTCACGGTGATAACGACACGCTGCAGCGGTCGCGCCGGCACGGTGCTCAGCAACAGATCGCGCAGAGTGTGCTCGTCGAGCCGGCCGCTTCCGGCGGCCCGCCGCTCGTAGCCGCGAAAGGCCTCGGCCAGGAAACGTGTCTGCGCCAGCATCCGCACCGCGCCGCGATCGTCGGAGGCCTCCAGCTCCTCGGCGAGGAACTCCTCGAAGCGGGCCACGCCGCGCAGCTGCCGCCGCAGGGCATCGTAGAGCGCGAGCATCTCGGCCACGAGTCCGGGCCGCACGGCAAACGGCGGCTCGACGCCGCTGCGGCGGGCTTCGCGTGCCGCCCGGGCCAGCAGCACCTCACGATCGAAGCCGCTCAGACGTGGCAGTAGTGAGTCGGGCAGCCGGCGGGCGAGTTCTTCGAGCAGATCGCCACGGGTGCCGATGAGCGGCAGGCACAGGGCCAAGGCGCCGGCGTCCCACGCCAGTTGTTCGAGCGTGCGCCGCAGTTCGTCGGCGGCCGCGCGCGTGGGCACGACGACGAAGGCGTCGCGCGCCGTGAAGGGCTGCTCTTCGGCCACGATGTCGAAGATGGCGCGGCAAAAACCCGCGGGATCGGCCGCGCGATGCAGCCAGGTGAGGCGGGGCGTGGTCACGGCAGCGCAGGCGGCTTGACGGCCAGCGCGATGTCGTCCCGCGCACGGGCGGCGAGCATCAGCGCGCCGGCGGCGGCCGCGGATGCCTCGGTCGCACGCGCCGGGTCACCGGTTTCCACCGCGCGCAGGCGCAGGGTGAGCGCACTGTTGGCCAGGTCCCAGGCACTCTTGAGCAGGGCATGCGCGGAGGCCAGTGGCGCCGGAGGGTTGGTGGTGACCACGGCGGGTCGCGCCTTGAAGAAGCGCCTGATGGTCTTCTTCAGGTCGGCCGGACTCGGCCCTGCCTGCGCCCGGATGTCCTCGAGCGGCTGCTCGGCCTCGGCCAGCGCGGCCAGCGCCGGGCGCACAGACCGCTGGTAGCTCCGATACACCGGCTCGAGCAGGCGCCATTGATCGCGCGCCAGGCGGAGGTGCCGGGCCGACTCGGCGCCTGCGTCGATGGCCGCCAGCATCGCACGCAGTTCGGCGGGACGCTTGGCGCCGAGTTTCTGGTCGGCCTTGAGCGTGTCGGCGCGCAGGCGCTCCAGGCCGCGCACGTCGGCAGCTCGGGTGCGCGTCGACGCACGACCGAGGGTCGAGGCGGCCAACTTCGTGTAGGCGGCATCGACGGCCCGCTCGGAACGGATGGCCCCGAGTGCCGTCGTGCGCACTCTCGTCGCCCACGCCGTGGGCAGCAGACCCGCGGCGCGATCGATCAGGCTGACGACCCGTTCGAGCAGCGTCGTGCGCTCGGCCGGCGACTGGGCCATGGTCGAGGCCGCGAGCAGCTCCTCGGCCAGCTGCGCCGAGGAGGGTCGCGGCATCAGCGTCTCGGCCGCCAGGGGCGGCGTGGCCGACACCAGATTCAGTTCGAAGGCGTCTTGCCCGGCAGCCGCGCGCAGGTCCGACACGACCTCGTCGAGCAGCGACAGCATCTGCTGCACGTCGGTCGCGCGATAGCCGTAGTGCTGGCGCGGCCACTCAGCCAGCGCCGACCGCGCCCGTTCGGCCATCGCCAGGCGGCGCGCCGGATCGGGCTCACGGGCAATGCCCGTGAGCACCTCCGCCACCTGGTTCGAGAACTGCGCGTAGTCGTCCTCGGCGCGCGAGGCGGCATAGTGCACCGCGCGCACGGTCTCTGCGTAGCGTTCGGTCTTGGCCCAGTCCACGCGTCCGGCGGCCAGCGTGACCAGCTGCAGGTCCGGAGTGACGCCCTCACCGAGCGGCAATGAAAAGACCACCTTGTCGTCGAGGCGCACCCATTCGCCGAAGCTCGTGAGCGAGGTGCCGTCGGTGAGGAACACCCGCAGTAACGGCGGCTGGCTGGCCGGCTGCGCGCCGGCTACAGCCGCCGGCGCCGCGATCGCCGCCACGCACGCTACGACGGCGATCCGCCACTGCTGCATGGTGAGAGCGTACGTGGGGCTTCTCTGGATGGTCAAGACGCGTCTCTTCGGAGCAGACGTCGGCGGCGCGGGAACGGCCGTTGTGGAAAACCTGTGGACGGACGGTGCAAACCCTGTGGACAAGACGACGAGCAAAGTTTATTCGCGCCAGGAAGTCCAGCAAGTCGCTGCCCGAACCCTTGAAGGGGCGCGCCTTCGTACCGACCTTCGCTTGTTTCGTCAGACGAGCGACGTAGAATCGTCGCTCCGCAGTTACCCGTTGACACCTCCCCCTGACGACGACCCACACGTGGACATCCACCGCTACGAAGAAGAAATTGCCGGTCGCACCTATCACATCGAGGTGCATGCCGTATCGTGTGAGCAGTGGCGTGCCAAGCTGGCGCGGCGTCCCGGGATGCCCACCGCGCTCATGCCGTTCTACGGCAAGACGCCTGAGCTGGCCGCCCGGGAGTTGACGAACTGGCTGTCGCTGGTCTCGGCGTCGCGCCCCCGCTAATCGCCCCCCGGCGGTGCCGGTACCGTGGCCGCGCCAAGATCGATGAGAATACTCGCCATGCGTCTTCGTATCGTCGCCCTCGTAGGGCTGCTCGCGGCCGCGACCGTTTCCCCCGCCGTGGCGCAATCGGTCCTGCCACGGGTTCACATGGTGGCCACCGGCGGCACCATCTCGAACCGCGACGGCGGCCGGCTCACGGCCGAGGAGCTCGCGCGGTCGATGCCGGGTCTCGAACGCGCAGCGACCCTGACCTACGAGCAGTTCGCCAACGTCGCCAGCAGCCAGATCACGCTCGAGCAGTGGCTGCAGCTGGCGCGTCGCGTCAATGAATTGCTGGCCGGCGACAAGGAACTGGCCGGCGTGGTCGTCACGAGCGGCACCGACACGCTCGAAGAGACGGCGTTCTTCCTGCATCTCACGGTGCGCGATGCGCGGCCGGTGGTGGTGGTCGGTTCGATGCGCAATCCGAGCACGCTTGGCTACGAAGGCGCGGCCAATCTGCTCGAGGCTGTGCGGGTGGCGGCGGAGCCGGCGGCCCGCGACAAGGGCGTGCTCGTCGTGCTGAACGACGAGATCAACTCGGCGCGCGACGTGACCAAGACCGACGCGTTGCGCCTGCAGACGTTCCGCAGCCCGACACACGGCGTGCTCGGCATCGTCGATCGTGACAAGGTCGTGCTGTTCCGCGAGATCCTGCAGCGCCATACGCGCAGGAGCGAATTCGACGCGCGCACGCTGACGGCGCTGCCTCGCGTCGACATCGTGATGGTGTACCAGGGCGCGACGGGCGACATCATCAAGGCGCTGGTGGACCTTGGCGCCAAGGGCATCGTCGTCGCCGGCGCAGGGGCCGGTGCCACGGCCGGCACGCAGAACGAGGGCCTCGACTACGCGGCGGAAAAGGGCGTCTTCGTCGTGACGGCCACGCGCACTGGGGCCGGCCGCATCGCGCCCGGCCGCGGCCCGGGCAACCCGGCCACCCTGACGCCGGCCCAGCAGCGACGCCGCGACTTCAGCATCTCTGCCGAAGACCACATCCCGGTCAAGGCCCGCATCCTGCTGATGCTGGCGCTGGCCACCACCAGCAATCGCGACGAGATTCAGCGAATCTTCAGCGAGTACTGAGGCCCGCGCGGGTCTGGCGACGCGAACGCGTCGGCGGGGGCCGAATCTGTTATTATTCGAAGTCTCTTCCTACCCATGGGCCTGTAGCGCAGTTGGGAGCGCGCCTGAATGGCATTCAGGAGGTCACCGGTTCGATCCCGGTCAGGTCCACCAACACTCCCAACCTATTCGTGGTCAGTCGTTTACAGGCTCTGACTGCGCCGAGCGCTCAACGCGACAATGCCGTTGCAGTGTCAGACGTGCGTCAGCGACGCCCCGGCTTGGTCTGTCGCGACACGAACTGTCGGGGCGAGATGATCTCGATACCTGAGTAGCTGCCAATCGTCAGAAGATCGGCGTCGCCGGTGACGATCGCCTCGGTATTCCCTGCCAGTGCCGTGGCCAGCACCCAGTCGTCGTCAGGGTCACGGCAGACGGCATCTGCAGCCGCGCAGGGTCGGGCCACTGGGCGTGCTGACGATACAAGGCGAGAATCGGCAAGTCGTCAGCCGCCAGGCCGAACTTCCGTCGCAGCGTCGAGAGGAGCTCGTCCCACGGCACCTGGGACAGGATGGCTTCGTGTTCGGGGAGGTGAATCTCGAGGATCTCGCGGCATAGGCCCTCGCCCACGATGCCGGCCACGGCCACGTTCGTGTCGAAGACGACCCTCACGAGATCAGGGCGAACACGTCCTCGTCGGTGAAGATCCCCTTTGCCCGGGCCCGCGGAACGGCGACGCATCGCGCCTCGGCCAAGACGTCCTGCCAGAGCTTGCGGTGGATGGCCATGCGCACGTATTCACTGGTCGTCAGGCCGCTCTCGGTCGCGGCCCGAGCGATCAGCCGCTTGGTCCGGGGCGGCAGGCTGACGGTCAGGGTCGCTCTCATCGTGTAAGCATGAGTCTTACACCCTCTCGAATCGAACTCTGCCCACGTCACTGCCGTGCGGCGTCATCTCAGCGGCGCACGAGCGGCAGCGAACCGGTCAGGTCGCCGTCTCGGGTCGCGATCATCCACGACATGGCTTTGCCGGGCAGGAACGACTCGCGCACGAAGCCGCGGTTTGCGACTTGCCGCACTTCCCATTCGAGCCGGTCACGATACACCCGGTAGACGCGATAGGTGTTGGGCCACTCCACGAACGCCGCGTTCTGGATGAACGGCAGGCCATCGATCGCGTTCACTTCGTCCCAGTGGTCATGGCCGTTGAGGCACGCGCAGAGGTTCGGGGTGTCGCGGAGGACGTCGAGGATGGTCTCGCGTCCGAGCTGGCTCCAATCCTGCAGCCGAAACCCGGTGTTGGCGACGCCGCCTCGGTTGATGGGCGGATAGTGCCACACGAACACCGTGGGTGTCGTGGTGTCGGCACGCAGGGCCTCGCGCAGCCACTGGATCTTCGCGTCGCGGAAGCCCTCTTGTTCGATGGCCACATCGAGCACCACGAACCGGAGTGGTGGGCGCTGCACGACGTAATCCAGCGTGCCGCCAGGAAAGTGAGCGCGCAGCACGTCGAGCGCATCAGGCCGCGACGACTCGAGATAGCGATCGTGATTGCCGATGCAGCCATACACTGGCAGTGTCTGCGCCTTGAGCACGTCGCGCATGAGCACGAACTGCTCCCGCGTGGCGTGCTCGGTCAAGTCGCCGCCGTGCATCACGAACGACACCCCCTCGTTCGCGAGCCCTCGCAGCGTGCGCAGGAACTCGGGCGCCGACGCTTCGCCCATCTTCCTGTTCATCCAGTCTTCACGTCCTGTCAGGCGCACGTGTGTGTCCGAGATGAACGCAAACGTCTCGAGGGGGCGCTCCACGGGCCGGTCGAGCACGCGCACACGCAGCGACGCGAACGTGCCGGCGGGTCTGGCGTGGGGACCCGCCACCATCAGGTAGCGGCGCCCTTTCGACATGAGCCACGGTCCGATCGTCACGGTTGTCGGCGGCGACGCTCCGGCCACCAGCGGCGCGGCGTCGGTGATCTCGACGATGCCCCACGGCTCCGCGCTCAGCATGGGCGTGGCCACCACCGTCGCGTCGCAGAGCACCGTGGCACGCAGGCCCGGGCGCAGATTGGCGTCTGGCGTGAGAACCAGCTCACCGCTGACCCACGCGGTCTCACCGATGTCCACGGCGAAGACCAACAGGCCGTCAGGCGGCACCTCGACGAGGTCGCCCATGGGACGCGTGACGCCGACCTTGTCGAGCGCCTGCACGAGCACGCCGTTCCGGCCTCGGAGCTCCACCCCCGACGGCGTGAGCGTCGCGGCGCGATCGTCGGCCACGCTCCGGGCGAGCCTTTCGACGTCCGGATAGATATCGATGCGGTCCCCACCCCCCGAGGCCTGTGCCGCCGCACGTCGTGGACGGCCCAGACCCGCCGCCGCCGCACCGGCGATTTCGAGCCACTCGCGTCGAGTCATGCTCATGGCGTGACTGTAACAGGTGGCGGATCACGCCGCTGCGACATCACGACCGCGCACCGCCCTTTCGCAGCCGCCAATAGACGAGGCCGCCGGTCGCCCCAAGGGCCATGCCGATCACGGGTTCAACGGGACGGAACACCACGGCGCTCACGACGAACGCGGCCATGACCACCATGAAGATCACCGGCGTCACCGGATAGCCCGGCGTCCGGTAGCCGTTCCTGTGGGGATACCGCCTCCGGAGGGGAAAGATCGCTCCCACCATGAAGATCACCGCCACCTGCAGGGGCACGGTGGAGAAGTTCACGAGCCGCGAGAACGACGCGAAGAATCCCAAGGCCGCCAGCGAGGCCGCGGTGGTGAAGACAATCGCGCCGGTGGGCACCGACGTGCGGGGCGACACGTGCCCCAAGAACGAGAAGAAGCGGCGAAGGATCCCGGTCGACTCCTCCGCATGCTGTGCCGCGAGCGTGTAGAAGAGACGGGGCTGCGTCATCACCAGCCCTCCCAGAGCGCCGAAGATCGAGACGATCATCAGGGCGTTCAGCAGCGCTCCCCCTTGCGCGCCGAACGACGCCGTCGCCACCGTCGTGGCCACCGCTGCCGGGGCCGCACGCATCTCCGTCAGCGGGACGACTCTCAGGTAAGCGACGTTGACTACGAGGTAAAGCACGGTCAAGGCCGCGACACCGAGGCCGAGGCCGAGCGGCAGATCACGCCCGGGCCTTCTGACTTCTCCCGCGACATTCGTCACGTCGATCCACCCGTCGTAGGTGAACAGCACGGCCGCGATCCCGAGTCCAGTGAATCGAATGAACCCGAGCAGGCCGTCCTCGGCCGACACGGCCGCCGGCAGTGGCACGGCGGCCGCCGGCGTGGCGAGGAAGAGTCCGCCGACCACCAGACCCGAGATGCCCAGCACCTTCACGGTCGTGAGCAGGATCTGGGTGCGGCCGCCCCATTGCACACCCGCCAGATTGATCATGGCGAAGAAGACGATGGCCGCCCCGCCCCAGCCCACCGGCGACACGCCGGGAAGCGCGCTGACCGTCCGATGCAGGAACTCGCCCAGCGCCGCCGCAACCGACGCAATGGCGCCCGGTCCGGTGACCCACAACTCGAGCCAGACGAGCATGAAGCCCCACAATGGCCCGAACGCCTCGGCGATGATGTGGTAGGTAGCACCGGCCTTCGGCAGCAGGGCACTCAGCTCCGCCACCGTCAGCGCTGCGCACAACGTGATGAGCCCCGCGAGCGCCCAGATGAAGTGCACCTGCCACGGGTGCTGGGCGACGGCGGCGAGTTCTCCTGGCGTGAAGAAGATCCCCGACCCGAGCATGTTCCCGACGACGATGGCGGCCACCGCCGCCACGCCGAGGTTCCGTTTGAGCGGCTGCGCGGCCGTCATGCGGTGCGGATCTCGTGGAGGAGCGCGTGCACCTGCGCGGACACGACGCGATCGTGCCACTCGCGTCCGCTTCTGAGCGACGTCCCTACGATGTATCCGTCGGCGAGCGGCGCCAACGCCCGCGCGTTGGCTGGGCTCAGCCCGCTGCCAATGAGCACGGGGACCCCGCCTGCGCGTGCCGCCCGGAGGTCGTCAGGGTGTGGGCCGGTGCCGGTTTCGTGGCTCGTGACGACGACGGCGTCCGCGCCGGCGGCCGCCGCCTCGAGCGCCGATCGCTCGATTGGCTTCGGCCCGTCGACCGGGGTGCTGTACTTCACTTGGAGATCGGCGAAGAGCTGGACGTGGCTGGCGCGAATCAGGTCGCGGTAGGCAAGGATGGCCGCTGGCTCCGGCTCGATGATTCCCAGTTTGGAACGCACACGGTCGACGAAGAAATCGAGCCGGATGAAGCTGGCACCGGTCGCCGCCGCAACGGCCAAGGAGCCGCGCCAGTCGTTCAGCAGCACTTCGATCCCCACCGGGACGCGAGCGCGCTGCACGACCTCGCGCGTGACCCTCGTCATCGCGGCCACGATCTCGGGCCCGCCGACCAGAGTGTGGGGTTGGTCGAAGTCGTTCTCGACGAGCACGCCGTCGACGCCACCAGTCTGGAGCGCATCGAGATCGGCCAGCGCCGCGTCGACCAGCGCGTCAATGGTCCTGTACGCCTGGTAGCCCGGCAGCGGCGGCAGGGCGATCATGCCAATCAGCGGCGCGGCGTGCGGGAATGTCTCGAGAAACCGACTCATGGCTGACGCTCCGGTGCAATTGCGCCCACGTGACGAATCACCTCCGCGGCTGCCTGGCTCCCTGCCTGCAGCGCGGCAACGGCGTCGCCATGCGTGAAGTACTCGACGGCAAACGCCGCCTGAAAGGCGTCCCCGCACCCGGTCGTATCCACATGCTCGTCGGCGGGTACCGGCACGGCAGGCACAGATACACGCTTGCCGCCGACCAACGCGCTGCTGCCGTCGGCCCCATGCGTGACGACGATGAGCGTACGCGTCGCGTGGGAGCGCGGCAAGAGGAGCGACACCGTCATGTCATCTCCGCTGATGAAAGCAAGATCGAGCGACGGGAGCAGGGCGTCAACGCCCGCGACATCCGCGCCGAGGTCCGCGCCGTCGAGGAGATCGGCGACCCGACGCGCTCCCGGCCGAGCCGCGCGCATCGCGGGATGAAAGAGGTGGGCGATTTGACGGAAATAGGGCGCCACCACCACGTCGTGGGTGCCGATGAACGCAAGGTCGTCCGGTCCCAAGTGAAAGTCCGCAAGCACGCCGGCGTCGTAGCCTCCGGCCGGAAAATGCCGCTCCCCGTCGGGCGACAGCTCGATTCGTTGCGTGGCCGTTGACCCCGCGCGCGTGTGCAGGTGCGAGACGTCTACGCCGGCCCGACAAAGCGCCACCCGAATGGCGTCCCCGGCCGCATCCGTGCCCGCGCAGCTGACGAGCGCGACCTGCCCGGCGTCGAGGCATCGCCGCGCCTGCACGGCGAAGTTGAGCGAGATGCCGCCCACCGTCGACTCGCGACGGTCGACGTATATATCTCGCGTGCATTCGCCCACCACCGCGATCGTCATGAGAATGTGACCGGCGCTACGACGGCCGGTTGGGTTGACCCGGCGGCCATGCTACACCCTCCTTTGCCGCTCATCGTCACGGGCGCGCCGTGTGCCCCACCACATCGAACACGCCGTCGCGCCCCAACGGCAGTTCCCCTCCCGTGGGCGCCAGTCCCCACGCCTTCGAGCGGCCTTGCCGGCAGAGGTTCTCGCCGGTGACGATGGTCACGATGAACGGGTCCCGGGTCAACGGAATGGGCCCTATCTCTCACGCGGGCTTTCGCCGGGGTTTTGTCCGTAGGACTGGCGCCAGTCGCCGGTGACGGTGCTCGGCACCGGTCGCGGGACACCCCTGCGGCCGAGCCCGCACACGAGCGCGCGCGTTCCGCGCAGGGTGTGCCGGTTCACGCGGTCAGAACCGACCACGGTTGAGGCGCGACGGCGACCACTTACCAGGACTGGTCGCCGCTCGAGAGCGGGGGTACCCGCGCCGGGCGCGCGGCCGGAACCTCCGATCATCGAAGGCGGGCGCGACTCTATCGTCCCCGTTCGCCGGCGCCGTCGCCGCGGCCCACACAGACACGGCATCGCCCATCGAGACTTGAAACCCGCCAACGTGATGGTGGGGCCGCACGATCGCGTAACGGTGCTCACCTTCCCGCGGACGGTGCCGCGGATGCCATGGCGGGCGGCACGGTCGGCCGGCAAGGGGTCCGATTGAGGCCGACCACCACTGGGCCCAGGGATGTCCAGACCTTCGACGTCAACGACGCCGGACGGATGCGCGCAGATGACGTCGCTACGCGCCCAGGTGGTTCCTTGAGACGGTGAGCACCTGCAGCGCGGGCTCACCGTCGCGACTTCGCCTGAGTTCCTGCCTTGAACGGGTTGTGGCTCGTAAGGCCCGCGATCGACTGTCCGGCGTTCAGGTCTTCGGACACAATGCGACGCGCGCCGCTGCGGGTGGCGACCGCGATAATCAACGCGTCCCAGAATCTTATGCGCGCCTGATCTTCGATCTGGAAGGCGGCGATGATGTCGCCTGGCATCGTGCCGTCGACACACCATGGCGTGTATGTATCAACGACACTTCGCGCTTCAGGCTTCGTGAGCGGTTTTCGGATCTTGCGGGTCGCGTTGACGTAGAACTCCTGGAGCACTTGCATGCTGACCATCCCAGCACGGTCCGCCCAGAGAGCGCGCAGCAGGTCCTTTGCGATGTCGTGCTTGCGCCCGGCGTCGACGTCGTGGGCGTAGATGAGGACGTTCGTATCGACGAACGTCTTATCGCTCGTGCCACTCGTCACGCGTCGCCTCGATACGCCCGCCCAAATGGAACCCTCGGTCCAGGAGTGCGAGTGCACGTCGCTGCGCCTGCTCGTAGGCGTCGTCCTCGCCGACGAGTGTTTCGATCTGCCGGGCCAGCAGTCCGCTGATCGACGTATTCCGCTTCGCGGCGAGAATCTTCGCTCTGCGCAGCGTTCGACGGTCGAGCCGGATCGTGATGTTCTGGTTCGTGGACTCGGTTACCGACACGTCAGCTCCTCCTGCACGTATTATACGTGCAGCACGCGCGACACGTGGCCTGGGCGATGGAGGGTGAGCGACCGCACGTGCCCGCCGTTGCTCAGGCGGCGTCTCGAAGGCGGGCCAGCCGGCGCAACCAGCGGCTCATTCGATTCCAACTGGCGCGGTTCAGGTCCACCAACACTCCCAACTTATTTTCGGTCAATAATTTGCGGTCGTCGAATGAGTGAGCCTCACTCAGCTTGCGGCGAGCATGGCGCCGAGAGCTATGCGATCATCGTCGCAGCCAAGGACGACGGCCACCTGGTAGCTCTCGTCGGCGCGTCTGCCAACGCAGCCAGACCTCTGAGAACGACGGGATCTTTGTCCGGAAACTTCGCAACGAGTGACAACCGTCCGCCAAGGGCTTCGACGTACCAGGGGCGACAGGCCGGGTCCCCGGCCGAGCGAGCGCTCAGCGCGGCGGTACTTGCGGTGCAGGGGGCGGCCTGAGCGATTCCAGGATGCGATCGAACGCCGACGGCGCCACCAGCTCGAACACGCCGACGCCCAGCACGGCGAGGGCGAAGGCCAGCGTGATGACGGCGCCGATGCGATGGGGCAGCGTGACGAAGAACATCGGCACCGACGAGTTCATCGTCTCGTCGCCGAGGAGCCAGCCAAGGGCCGTGCACAGGAAGATGAATCCCACCGGCGCAAGCGCGATGCCTGGCCGCGCCATCACCAGGCGCTGCGCGCTGTCTTCGAGACCGAACAGCACGACACCGGAAAGCGCCAGCGCCCCGAGTCCGAGCGCGAGGCACATCAAGCCCCAGACCACGGCGCCCGGTCCCTTGAACGTGAAGCGCGCGGTGCTCCTGAGGCTCGAGCCCACCGGCATGTCGAAGTAGCGCGTGCGCAGCGAGTCCACACCGATGCCCACGAGGCCGAGGGCGAGGATGGCCGTCCCGAGCGCCTGCGTGCCAGACGATCCCAGCTTGTCGCCGGCGTAGATGAGCGCTACGGCGAGCCCGAAGACGGCCAGTGTCAAGTACGGGGGGGTCTTGGTCAGCACCATGCCTCCTGCGGCCCTGATTGTATCGACGGCGGTCGTCCAATGCCGCGCTGACGGGCTCGGCCATCACGGGAGTTCCCCGCCTGCCGCCTCCCCTTTTCGGCGGCTGTGCGCCCCCGAGCAACGTGGCCACAATCGGACCCACGACCGTCGTGCCGTCGGCCTCGACTCCTGCGGCGCACCGGACCAGCCGACCGGCATGAGCCCGACCGGCGCGGGTTCCCGCTTGGGTGATCGAGGAACTTCCACCGCATGATCCCCATTTGGCTCGGTGAGCGTCCCCAGGGTGGTTTGTGACCTGCTCCCGCGTATCTCGTGTGCTTCTGGCCGCGGCCATCAGTCTGTGGGCCGTCGGCGCGGCCGTCGCCCAGACCGTCAGCCTGGTCCAGCGGTTCTCAGGCGCGAGCCAGTCGCGGTTCGGCCAGAGCGTCGCGCTCGGCGACGAGTTCCTCATGGTCGGCGTGGTTGGTAACCAGTTCATCACTCCCTTCCTTGGCGCCCAGGGCTACGTGCAGGTGTGCCGCCGGACGGCGTCTGGCACCTGGGCCGCTTTTCAACAGCTCAGGGCGAGCGATGGTCGGCCCCGCGACAACTTCGGCAGTGACGTGGCCTTGAGCGGCAACACGCTCGTCGTCGGTGCAGCCATCGGTGGCGGGCCAATTGGTGGTGAGCACGGCGCGGCCTACGTATTCGGCTGGGACGGCAGCACCTGGGTCCAGCAGGCCAAATTGACAGCGTCAGACGCGAATACTGTCGACCTCTTCGGTCAGGAGGTCGACATCGACGGCGACACCATCGTCGTCGGTGCGATTGGCGGCAACCGAATCCTCGATCCCATCGGGAACCCGGTCGCGAACGGCTCGGTGTACGTCTTCGAGCGGGCAGGCACGGCTTGGGTGGAGCAGAGGCTGCAGGAGCCCGCTGAGCGACACAGCTTCGGCATGTCGGTCGCGATTTCGGGCAACACGATCTGCGTCGGTATGGTCGAGTCCCACACGTCGGCCTCATACGCCCAGGGTAAAGCCTACGTCTACCGGCGTGCTGGTGCCTGGTCGATGCAGGGCGAGCTCCAGGCGCCGGACCTCGGCCCGCGGGATCGCTACGGCGTGGCCTGCGACGTCGAGGGCGACACCATCGCCGTGGGCGCCCGCGAAGCTGCCGCGCCGGCTGCGCCACCCGGAACCTACTACGTGCGGATCGTGGCCTTGAACGCCGCCGGCACCAGCCCGGTATCTAATGAAGTCGCCGTCGTCGTGCCGTGACGTGGTCGGCGGCCACCGTCGCGATCCAGTCGTGAAGTATTATCCGTCAGCTCGCCAAAGGAGTTCCGACGTGCCCATTCAGCGCCTGGTGAAGTTTCTCGTCTCGATGCTCGTGATTGCCGTCGTCGGCGCGCTGGCGCACGCCCAGGCGCGGATTGACGTGCCCGCCGGCGTGGCCGCGCGCGTCGCGGCCGGCGAGACGGTCAGCGTCATCGTGGGCGTGCAGGCCGGTTTCGTGCCCGAAGGCCTGCTGGCAGGGCCGACGGCCGTCTCCAGCCAGCGTGAGGTCATCGCGCTGGCCCTGGACGACGTGATGGGCCGTGCCGCCGCCGCCGGCATCACGGTGGGCACCGGTTTCGGCATCATCCCGTACTTCACGGCAGCCGTGACCCGCACCGGACTCGAGACGCTCGTCACCCTGCCAGGCGTGACCAGCATCGAAGAGAACGCGCTCGACCGGGCCGACCTGCTGCAGAGCGTGCCCCTCGTCAACGCTCCGGCCGCATGGAGTGCGGGCGCCACCGGCGCCGGCTGGGCCGTGGCGATTGCCGATACCGGCGTCGACAAGACGCACGCCTTCCTGGGCGGGCGTGTCGCCGCAGAGGCCTGTTTCTCGAATGCCGGCGGCACGGGCACGGGCACCTCGGTGTGTCCGGGCGGTGTCGCTGTCTCTACCGCCAGTGGCAGCGGTTTACCCTGCGCGATCGACGATTGCGAGCACGGCACCCACGTTGCCGGCATCGCGGCAGGCGCGAACGGCAGCGGAGGTGCGCACGGCGTCGCACCCGGCGCCTCGATCGTCGCGCTGCAGGTGTTCACGCGCTTCAACAGCAGCAGCACTTGCGGCTCGACGCCACCATGTGTCTTGTCGTACACGTCCGACCAGGTCCTCGCCCTGAACGGCGTGGCCGCGCTGGCGGGGCCCACCAACGCCTCGAGAATCGCCGCGGTGAACATGAGTCTGGGTGGCGGTCGGTACACGTCGCAGGCGACCTGTGACGCCGCCAACGCCAGCAATGGACTCAAGGCCGCGATCGACAACCTCCGCTCGCTCGGCATCGCCGTGGTGATCTCGTCCGGCAACAGCGGCTACCGCGATTCCATCAGCGCGCCAGGTTGCATCTCGTCGGCGGTGAGCGTCGGGTCGACCACCGACCTGGCGCCGGTGTCGGTGTCGAGCTTCAGCAACAACGCGCCCTTCCTGTCGCTGTATGCGCCCGGCAGCAACATCGTCTCGTCGGTGCCCGGCGGCACCTACACCAGCTTCAACGGGACGTCGATGGCGGCCCCGCATGTCGCCGGCGCGTGGGCGATCCTGAAGCACGCGTCGCCGGCAGCATCGGTCTCTGCCGTGCTCGCCGCGTTGACCGCGACCGGCACGCCCATCGCTGACCAGCGTTCTAGTGGCGGCGCAACCCATCCGCTCATCAACGTCAACGCCGCCCGACTGGCGTTGCTCGGCAGCGGCACGGGCGCCCCGGGAGCGCCCACGGGCTTCTCCGTCGTCGTGAACGGCAACAACCTCAGCATGTCGTGGTCGGCGCCAGCCAGTGGCGGGACGCCCACCAGCTATGCCCTGTCCGTCACGCAGTCGCCAATTGGCGCCGCCACGCTCCCGGTGGGGAACACCACGTCGTACAGCGTGCCCGGTGTCCCCAACGGCGCCTATTCGCTGAGTGTCGTGGCATCCAACGCCAGCGGCACGGGCCCGGCCTCGAATGTCGTTGCGTTTACCGCACCGTCCCTCCCGGCGGCGCCCGGCAACGTGACCGGCCTGCTCGCCACGGTTGCCGGCAGCAGCGTCGCCTTCACCTGGAACGCACCGACGTCCGGGGGGATGGTGGGCAGTTACGTGCTCGAGGCCGGCAACACGCCCGGGTTCGCGACGCCATTTCTGGCGATGAGACTGCCGGCGAACCCGCCCAGCTTCACCGTGGCCGGCGTGCCGCCGGGCCTGTACTACGTGCGCGTCCATGCGGAGAACGCCGGTGGCCGCAGCCCGTCCAACTCGAACGAAGCAGTCGCATCGGTCGCCGGCCCGCAGCCGCCCGGTGCACCCACGTTGAACCAGCCCACCGTCTCCGGCAGCACCGTCGGCCTGTCGTGGAGTGCCGGCGCTGGCGGTGCACCCACCTCATACCTGCTCAGTGTCACCGGCGCGGCCGTCGGCACCTTTCCCGTCGGGTCGGGCACCTCGGTCGGGTTCTCCGGCATACCGAGTGGCACGTATTTCCTGCGGTTGGTGGCCATCAACTCGCTTGGCGCGAGCCCGCCGTCCAGTCAGGTGACGCTGGTGGTGCCCCCTAGCAGGGCGGTCCGTGATCACTGATTAGGGAACGGCACGTCGGCATCGATGCACACAAGGCTGGAGGGCGTGTTTCGACGCGTGTCATGACGTCATAATGCGTGCATGCCGACGATGGTTCGTGCCAGATGGCTTGTGGCCGCACTCGGCGCGGTGAGCACGGCGGTCAGAGCCGCCAGCGTGGCCGGCGCAGCGGCCGTGGACGGTGCCGCGGGCGCCATGGCTGGTGGCCCGATTGGCCGCCGCACGGCTGTCGGTGTTGCGTGTGCCCTGACCCTGGGCATGGTCATCGGAGGCAACCCGGAAGCTCGAGCCCCAGCGGCTCAGACGCCGCCCCACACGCAGATCGTGCTCGTTGTCGATGGCCTCCGGCCAGACATGGTGACCGACGCCGTGATGCCGCGCGTGCGGCGCCTGGTGTCGCGGGGCACGACGTTCACGAACCACCACGCGGTATTCCCGACGGTGACGCGTGTGAACGCCTCCACCTTCACAACCGGGATGTTGCCGGTCCACCACGGCATCCTGGGCAATGCCATCTACATCCCGTCTGCCAACGCGACGCGCGCCACCGACACGGCCGACCACCTGCAACTCGAGCGGGTCGCGACCACGGAGGGTCGACTGCTCACGGCGCCGGCCTTGGGCGACCTCCTCGCTGCAGCGGGGCGACGCGTGCTGGTCGTGAGCTCCGGCTCATCGGGCTCGGCGCTCCTGCTCGCGCCCACAGCCACGTCGGGCACCATCCTCAACACGGAGTTCTTCCGCCCGGCCGCCATGCAGTCCAAGGTCGAATCGCTGCTCGGCCCCATCCCGAAGGCGGCGGTGCCGAATGCCGAGCGGAACCGCTACATGACCGACATGCTGCTGCGTGTGGGGCTGCCGGAGATCGAGCCCGACGTGGTGTTCGCGTGGTTCAGCGAACCTGACACGACCGCACACGCCGTGGGGCTCGACACCGAGGCGACGCGGCAGGTGCTCACGGCCGTCGACACCGAGATCGGCCGGATCGAAGACGCGCTCGAGGCCGCCGGACGGCTCGCGACCACCAATCTCATCGTCGTGTCCGATCACGGGTTTTCCACCCACTCGGGCGGCTTCGATCTGCCCGCTCTCGTGAAGCCTTTCGCCCACCCCATGCCCGACGGCACGCCGGACATCGTGACGGCCGGTGGAGCCGTGCACTTGCGCCGCGACCGCGACCCGGCGCGCGTGGCGGAGATCGTTGCCGCGCTCCGCAAGGCCCCGGCCGTGGGGGCGATCTTCACCGCCGCCAGGACGCCAGGCGATCCCGACGGCCACGTGCCCGGAACGCTGTCGTTCGATCTGGTCGGCTGGACGCATCCGCGCGCCGGCGACATCCTGGTGTCAGCAAACTGGGTCGACGCCCAGCAGGGCGGCCCGCGCGGTGCCTCCACGATGGCGGCCGGCGCGGCCGGGCACGGCAGCACGAATCCCGACGATGTGCACAACACGCTCATCGCCGCGGGTCCGGATGTCGTCCGCGGCTTCAGTGTGACGAGCCCGAGCGGCAACGTGGATCTCGCCCCGACGCTGTTGCACCTGCTCGGTCTGCCCGTGCCCTCGGCGATGGATGGCCGCGTGCTCCGCGAGGCTCTGCGCAGCCAGTCGCCTCAGCGCACGGAAATCCGTGTGCGGACGGTGAGCGTGACGACCGCCGACGACAGCTATGCCATCACTGCGACTCTCTCAGAAGTCGAGGGACACAGCTACTTCGACCAGGCCACGGTCACGCGCAAATAGCCGGCGCGACCACTGCTGGTGCCCGAACCGACACGGCCCGCCGACGGCCGCCGACCGTTGAAGCTGGCCGAGGCGACAGAGCCACCGGCGATAGCGGTTCCAACTGACACTGTTCTCGTCCATCCACCTTTCATTTCCCCATCAACCGGCCGCAAGTAGTTGAAGGCCGGTGCGGTCGCGATATCGCGACGCAGGCGGAGAAGTGGGTCGCCGACCATCTGGCGGCGACGCTGGAAGCGCGGCGGCGGTACTAGCGAAAATTGAAATTGAGCCCGACGCTCAGCAGGTTATCGTCCTGCCTGAAACTGGAATCCGTAAGGTTCAGGCTCCTGACCAGCTGCATCTGAATGCGCATCTTCTGGCCGCCTGCTCGCAAGGTCACCGCAGGTTCAAGCAGGAAGTGCGACTTGTTGTCGTTCAAGTAGGTCACCTGGTTGACGCCGTCAAAAACTAAACTGCCCTGGACGTTCCGATACCTCAGGCTGGAGATCCGCGCTGAGCCGGAGATGGAAAAGTGTTTTCCATGAGCACTGAGGCTTGGTTGCAAACTGAAGCGCGTCATATCGGCTGAAATTTTCCCCGTAGTGCCCGTTGTTGGCCGCCACCGTGGTTGGAAAGTCGTTGTCAACGGTTCCGACTCCGGCCAGCGCATACACGTCAAACAGGACATTGGGGCTGACGTTGCGGAAGACGCCGACACCCGCTTCGAGCAATCTCCCCGAACCGCCATTGCCGTTGTCTTCGTCCCTGGGGATCACGGCGCCGCCATTCACTTGAAATGCGACGGACCCACCCAGGCCGTAGGCGCCCTGGAACTCCACCTGATTTCCATTGCCGGCCACGGTCAGATTGGTTTGCCCTTTCGCCTGGATCATGGGGACGTTCACGGTGTTGGGCACATAGTATTTGGGACTGCACCCCACGGACATCAGCAGGACAGCCGCGACAACTACGTGGTTTGTTTTCGTCATGGAGTGATTCACTCGTTCCCAGACCCAGCACTCGTGAACCGCTTTTCAGCCGCGATGTGTGCACGATGCTGGAGGCCGGTCATCCGGTAGTCTGGTGTCTTGAGAAACCTCGTCGAAAAGTAACCACCAATCAGAAGGTGTGAAGCGTACCGGGATTCTCGGAGACCTCATTTCTTGGGAGGATGGGGTCTATGGGACGTCCAAGTCGGTTTTCGCCGGAGGTGCGTGAGCGCGCGGTCCGGCTGGTGATGGAGCAGCGGCCGGCGCACCCGTCGGAGTGGGCGGCACTGCAGGCGGTGGCGACGAAGCTGGGCATGACGGGCGAGACGCTGCGGAAGTGGGTGCGCCAGGCCGAGCGTGACACCGGGCAGCGGCCAGGGCTGACGACCAGCGAGCGCGAGCGGTTGGCCGCGTTGGAGCGCGAGAATCGCGAGCTGAAGCGGACTAACGAGATTCTCAAGACGGCGTCCGCGTTTTTCGCCCAGGCGGCACTCGACCGCCGGACCAAGTAGGCGCACTGGTGGCGTTCATCGACGCGCACCGGGACCGCTTCGGGGTCGAGTCGATCTGCCGCGTGCTGCCGATCGCCCCGTCGACGTATCACCGCCATCGTCGTCAGCAGATCGAGCCGACCTGCCGATCGGCGCGCGCCCAGCGTGATGACACCCTGCGACCTGAGATTCAGCGGGTGTGGAATGAGAATCACCAGGTCTACGGCCCGCGCAAAGCGTGGAAGCAGTTGAAGCGTGAAGGGGTCCGCGTCGCGCGCTGCACTGTGGGGCGCTTGATGCGCGACATGGGCCTGCGGGGCGCCGTGCGCGGGCGGGCGTGGATCACGACGACCCACGCGGGCGAGGGGGCGCGGCCGCGCGACCTGGTCGAACGCCAGTTCGTGGCGACGCGGCCGAATCAGCTCTGGGTGGCGGACTTCACCTACGTCGCGACGTGGGGTGGTTTCGTGTTTGTCGCCTTCGTCATCGACGTGTTCGCCCGGCGCCTCGTTGGCTGGCGCGTGTCGGCCTCGATGCGCACCGACTTCGTACTGGACGCGCTCGAGCAGGCAATCCATGCGCGTGGCCACGACGCCCTCACCGGCCTCGTGCATCACAGCGACCAGGGCGTGCAGTACCTCTCGATGCGCTACACCGACCGCCTCGCCGACGCCGGCATCGCGCCGTCGGTCGGCAGCTGCGGCGACGCCTACGATAATGCCCTCGCCGAATCGGTGATTGGGCTCTTCAAGACGGAGGTGATTCAACGGAAGGGGCCGTGGCGGTCGCTCGAGGCCGTCGAGTTCGCCACGCTCGTGTGGGTTGACTGGTTCAACAACCGGCGCCTGCTCGGGCCGATCGGTGACATCCCGCCCGCCGAGTTCGAAGCGCTGTACTATGCCCAGGCCAAGGTGGCCTGATTCAACGAATCCGGTCTCCGACGAACCCGGTACGCTTCAGGTGCGTCCTCTGACTCGTCCGATCGTGCGCTCGCTCAGGACACACCAACCCAACAAGGCCAACCAAGGTGACCTGGGCCCTCCGGGGTTCTGGCGCGTGGAATTCTACCTGAACGACGCGCTGTGGCAGCTCTAACAGGGACGCTCGCCTGCCGTGAAGCGGTAGTAGCACATCACGCCCGACTCGCAGGTGGCGCGTGTGCCGCGGGCCTGCAGAGCCCACGCCGCCACGGCCTCGGGCGTCGCGCCGTCTTTCACACGCGCGAGCGTGCCCTGCACCAGGCGCAGGCCGAGCAGCTTGCGGAGCGGCGACGCCTGACGGCCTGCGATCTTCACCGAGGCGATGCCGAGTTCGTGAAACGCGGGGATGGCGCAGACGCCGCACGCGCCGAGCGGCACGCCGCCCGCCGACACGGTGGAACCGCACGCGTTGAGGTGCCAGATCCACTCGCGATGGCTCTGAAAGTGCGCGTCGAGCTTCGCCCGCTCGCCCTCGCCGAGCCGGCGGCCGTCGGCTCGCTCGACTTCGTGCGCCCAGCCGGCCATGTCCACGCAGAAGGCGCCCACGCGGTGGTGATGCAGCGTGTGGCACAGCCCCTCCTCGAAGGCGCACCCGTCGTTGAGGACGAACACCTCGAGTGGCACCTCGCCGGCGATGTCGCTGGCGATCCGGCCGATCTCGGCGATGCTGAGGCCGCGCGGCAGGATCACGCGCCCCACGCCCAGATCGACGTAGAAGCGCACGGTCTCGGCGTTGAGCGCGCTGGCGACGGAGCTGACGTGCACGTGGCCGACCAGCCCCGCCTCGGCGAGCGACAGCAGCAGCGCAAGGTCCGACACGATCAGCGCATCGACTGCGCATTCGTCGAGAGCCCGCCGCGCCAGGTCGACCAGATACGGGAGCTGCCGTTCGATGTACACCGGTGCGTTGAGCGTGAGGAACACGGGCACGGCGTGGGCGTGCGCCCGGCCCACCAGCGCGCTGAGGTCGTCGAAGCTCGACAGGTTGGCGCCGGCCGGACTGCGCCGGTTCATCCACAGCGCGCCGGAGTAAGTGCTCGTCCAGTCCTGGGGCTGAAGCCCGCAGTACAGCTCGCCGGCACCGCTGTCCACCAGCATGTCCACTTCATCCACGACGCTGACCGGCGAGAGGATCTTCATCGCACTCACACGGGCAGGTCGGGCTGGTAGACGACGCGGCTGATGCCGGCCTCGCGTGCCGTGGCGCCTGCCGCCGCCATCGACGCGGTGTCCTGGTAGTAGCAGCACGTCGTGCCGCGCTCGAGATACTCCCGATGCCCGCCGTCGAACGGCGATGCCGAGGCCTGCCGGACGACCGTGTAGCGCAGGCACTCGCGCCGGCAGTCGGCGGCCACGTGAAAGCGGTCCGACACGGGCCGGCTGAGCGATCCGATCGCGCAGACCCGGCCGGTGACGACGTAGCCGTAGGGGACGTAGAGTGACGCGGCCACGCCCAGAGCGGCGAAGTCCATATCGAGGCCCTGGATCAGATTGTCGAACTCCACGCGCGCCACGCCGAGCCGCGAAAGCAGGCGGCGGAACACCGGCGCCGCGAGCGACGACTGCCGCACGGCCGCCAAGGCGTCGGCCGGCGCGCTGGCACTCGCGAAGCCGGGCATCACGCGGGGATCGCGGAGCATGCGGTTCATCAACCGGCCGAGTACCGGCGTGAGCGGCGCGTGTCCACGGGTGACCACGCGGGCGACACCCCAGTCGTTGACCACGACCTCCACCCGCGGGTTGTTGAGCGCGGCCAGCCACGCCAGAACCGGCCGCAGTTGGTCGAGACCCCGGTCCGAAACGTGCCCGGTCAGCAGCGTGAAGGCGAGGCCAGCCGACTCGGCCGCGTCGTACGCGCGGCGGACCTCGGCCACCGACGGGGCTCGGCGCTCGCAGAACTCGTGGCCGAAATACAGGCGCGTCCACGCAGGCGGGCCGAAAGCCGCCGTCGCGGCCTCGCGGGCCTCGACCTGCTGCGCGCCTAGTCGCCCTGACGGCGTTATCTCGAACCGCAGGTGCGCGGGCAGCCGCGCCAGGTCCGACGTGCGGACGAGCGCCAGCGCCCATTCGATCATGAGTGGTCGTTGACGGTCGGGGACGCCACCACGCGGGTCAACGCCACGACCCGGTCGCTCAGGCACTCGACCATCAGCCAGGCCGGCTGCCGCAGGCACCGGTTCGATCACGCGCGCAAGACGCCTGGGCATCGAGGTGCTCAGCGCGGCAGCACGCGGACGAGGATGGACGAGGGCAGACGGCGCATGTAGCACACGCGCTGCGCCGCCTTCTGGAAGTCGGCCCCCGAGGCCTGGTCGATGTTCAGGAACTTCCCAGGGTTGATGAAGATGAGCAGGAACCACGTGCTCTGAATCTGCAGGATGATGCGGTGACCGGGGCGCGTCTGTCAAGTGGTGGACAAGCGTTGAGCGCGTGATCGCCCGGCGGTAGTCCTCGACACCGCGTCTGTCGGCAAGGGGCCATTGCGCAGGAGCGGCGCGAGCGCGCCCTTGATGCGGCGTGTGTTCGCTCCGGCGAGATTCACGCCGAGAATCATTCGGCGACGCGCACCGTCCGACGCCGATAGCGCCGGACCGTCGTGCTCCGCCATTCGGTGGTCGTCCCATCGGGCGCCTGGATCCGCGCCCGTGGCATCTGGATGGTCGTCGGCCCGAGGCTCGTCGCCAGCGTGCGCGCGCGAGCCCCATGCCGATACGCGCCGAACGGTCAAAGCCGAATCGTGATCTGAAGCGCCGCCAAACGCCGACCCTGGGCAACCGGCCGGTTCTCGATCGTGCGCCCGTACTGTGCCTTGGCCTGGAGACGGCGGCCGAATCGATAGCCCAGGGCGACCTCCGACCGTGACGCGGGGCCGTCCCACGGCGTCCCACCCACGTCGCTGAAGAACTGCTGGCCCCACCGCAGAGCGACGAAGAGTCGCGGCGTCAGCTTGTACTTGCCCTCGACGTAATACGCGGACGTCGTCAGTCGGCCGACGCGCTGAACCTCGAACTGCGACCAGAACACCTCGGACCAGAGCTGCAGGTGGCCGTGCGCGTAGCCAAGGTCCTGGCCGATCGTCGTCTGATGGAAGTCGCCCAGCCGTGCGCCGGACAGAAGCGTCTGGCCGGGATCGCCGGTCAGGTAATGCCCCTGGCTGAGGGAGAGGCCGATGTTCCACGCCGCGCTGGGCCGGAACCCGGCGCGTCCGCTCACCGTGGGACGATGCCAGCCCGTCGCGCCGGCATCCCAGTCCGCGGGGCGGGAGGACAGGCCCGCGTTCTTGACCTCGACACCGTAGTCCCATCGGCCTGCCGTTCCGAGCGCCGAAAGCCCCGTCGCGTACACGGGCCCCCAGATCATCGGCAGCATGTCTGCCTTTCGATCGGGCTGGTGGAGGTATCCCAGGAACTCCTCGGGGCTGGACGGCGTCCAGCGATCCCACATGATGGTGACGTTCTCGTATGGCAACGGCGCGTTGATCAACGGGTTGTCCCACGAATAGTGACGCGCCACCCAGTTGCCGACCAGCGTCGCCGATTTGCCGGCGACGAGGTTCAGGCGCCCGTTCTTCACCAGCGCCAGGCGCAGGTAGTACTCGTCGGCCCGAACATCGCTCTCGGCCTGCAGCGGATCGAAGCCGCGGTCGGCACGCAACTGGACGAAGGCATACGCGCGCTGGCCGATTCGGACGCCAGTGTGGAGCCTCAGGCGCGGGTTGGCTGCCGTGCCGCCGTCGCCGAACACGAGACCGGGAGGCGGCGCCGAGACGTCGTACCCCTCGAGATCGATGACGCCGGTGATGTCCATCTGCACCGCGCCGTCGGCACTGCCCACCGCCACTCCCTGGGACCACGCCCGGACCGGCACGATCAGGCTCAACACGAGCAACGCTAGTCCTGTCCGCATCTTCAGCTCCACTTGACCAGCCGGAACGCCGGCACACCGGCGCCGAAGCCCTTCAGCCGCAGGGCGGGAAGCGCTTCGGCTACCGCCGACTCGGGCAATCGCGCGCGCGTACTGGAGTCGATCACGATCTCCATGGGACCGGCGCAGGCGCACAGGCGTGACGCGAGGTTGACGCGCTCGCCGACTACCGTGTAGTTCAACCGGTCCGCCGACCCCATGCACCCGGCGACGACGGGGCCGGTGGCCAGGCCAATCCCGACGCGCAGCACGTACCGCGCCGTGCGGTTCTCGCGCTCGCGCTCGTCGATCATCCGCACCGCACACCGCGCCGCCGCCACGGCGTCGTCGCCATGGCTGAGCGGCGCGCCGAAAATCGCCATCACGCAGTCACCGACGAATTTGTCGACCACGCCGCCGTGTTCCTTGATGACGCGCGTGAGGGTGGTCATGTGCTCGTTGAGCATGTCGATGACTTCTTCGGGGGGCATCGGGCGCGTCAGCTCGGTGAAGCCGCGGATGTCGCAGAAGAGCACGGTGACGTCGCGCCGCTCTCCGCCGAGCGCCACCGTCGTGCCCGAGAGCAGCTGCTCGGCCACCGACTCGTCCGCCACCAGGTTGAGCAGGTTCCGATACCGTTCCTTCTGGGCGAGCCCGAGCGTCATGTCGTTGAAGGCATGCGCGAGCCGGCCGAGTTCATCGGCGCTGCGGACGGGCACCTGCACCGACAGGTTGCCCCGGCCGACTTCGGTAGTGGCGGCGACCAGCTCCCGAATCGGAATGGCCAGCCCGTGGGAAAGGACTGTTGCCAGCGCAAAGGCGCCCGCCAGTCCGAGCGCCGCGAACCCCAGGACGGCACGCCGGAGTTGCCGCTGGTCGCGACGCTCTTCGGCCAGCGAGTACATCGAGACCTGGTAGGCGGTTGGCAGGGCCGAGGCGGGGTCGGTCGCACGATAGAAAAAGCGATACGGTTCGAATCCGAACGTCAGCTGGAAGTCACCGTCTGCGGGCGCGTCGGCCGTGGCCCGGCGCAACCGGTCCTCGACGACGCCGGGCTGAACGGTCGAATCAATCTCCGGCCGCGCGAACAAGCGCCCGCCGAGGAAAAATCCCATCAGCATCGTGTCCTCGCGCAGCGCGGGGCTCGCGACTTGGTCGTCCGGAACGGCAGGCCGCTCGCGCGGCGCCAGTTCGGGAACGGGAAACGCCAGGACCAGCGCGCCGAGCGTGTCGTCCGTCAGCGGATGGACGATCTTCGAGGCGATCACCTCCTGCAGTTCTGGCCCGCTGGAAGTCGGCAGCACGAGGAACCCGGTCTGCTGATCGGCATGCTGAAGGCCCTTCCAGGCCGTGCTCAGCCCCTCGGTGCCGGACATGGACGTCGACCCGGGCGGCAGCAGGATGCCACCGTCGGGCCCGAGGAAGCGGAAGAACGACGCCTCTTCGAGGACATCGCGCAGCTCGTCGGTCGCGTTCTCGTACAAGATCTCGACCGCGCCCTCGTCGGCCGCGGCCTGCAACGCCGCACGCAGACGGACCGACTGTCCCAGCTCCCGGCACCGCCGCTTGACGGACTCGAGCCGGGCATCCTGGAACGCGGTGAACGCCGCAATCGCCTGGTCGAACTGCTTCTGCAACAGCCGCTCGTAGCCGGCCTCGACCCGACGCTGCAGCGTGACCAAGGTCATGGCGGCGCTTCCCGCCACGACGAGCATCATGGCGCCGAGCAGCTTGAGACGAAAGCTGAGGACCTTGATCACGGGGTTCGGAAGTCCACTCGAAGCCTCGCGCCCGGTACGAGCTCGACCGGCCGCTCGTGCATCTGCTTCTCGCTCACCCAGGCCTTGAGCACGAACCGTCCCGCGGGAAGACCCTCGAGGCGGAACGTCCCGTCGGCATCCGTCTTCTGGAAATAGGGCGTGTCGACGACGAGGATGACGCCCTCCATGTGCTCATGGATCTCGCAGGCGAGCCGCACGATGCCGGCCCGATCGAAGGTGATGACCGGCGGCTTCTCGTCCTTGCGATACCGGCCCAGGTCGAACCGCTTCGTCTTGGAATACGAAAACACGTTGTGATAGAGGTCGTCCTGGTTCGGGAAGTCGACCGGGGTTCCGCGCTGGATGATGAGCAGCCCGGGATTGAACTGGAGGTCCTTCTGCCCGAGCGTGATCCTGCGTGGTGTCGGGCCGGGCGGGAAGGTCCCTTTCAGATAGACCGCCGCCTTGCGCGACTCGGGTGGACCGGGCTGCTGCGTCTGGTTCGGGTAATGGGGAAGGCGGGACGGCTTCCTCGGCTGAGGGATGTCGACCCGCCCCTCGATCACCGCCGTCTCGGCGGCAGGCATCGGCGACTGCAGCGCGGCCGGCGGCCGGCTGCGTCCGCCGGCGACGACACCAACCATGACCAGACAGGCCGCGAACCCTGCCTTCCACAGCATGAATCGCACCTCCCTGGGCACAGTAGCATTCCCCGACGCACGAGGTCCATGACGGCTGCCATGCCTGCGGCCCTGGCGCGCGCCGGTGGTATCGGACATGACCGGCTGCTAGCCGGCGGGCGCGACGCGTGGCAGCCAGCGGTGGCCGAAGATCGGGTAGGCCTTGACCTCCGCCACGTGGTCGCCCTCGACGACGGCCTTCACGTGGTTGATACGGCGCACGAACGCGCTGGTCGCGAGTCCCGCGAGGAAGGCGTCCGTCAGCCGCAGCGCAGCCGGCCATGCCTGGCCCGCCGATGCCAGGGTCAGCCCCGGCCAGTCGAGCAGCGCGCGAACCTTCGCGGGGTCGCAGGGGGCCAGGCCGCTCATGTGTTCGAGCACGATGGGCCACCGAGGTGTCGCCGGGTCACCGGTGTCCGAGAGGAAGCACTCGAGACCGATCCGACTGGGCACCTCGCTTCCGAGGTCCCATGCCAGCTCGATCGAATCCACCACCGCGCCGAGTCCGTGGACGATGTGTGCCAGCGCCACGGGATCGCCCGGCCAGCCGAGCCGCGCCGCCAGCGGCGCAATGCGATTCGGCGCCAGGCCCCCGATGTTGATCCGGACGGATGGCTCGGGACGCGACCACATCGCACCGACATGATTGACGCCGGCGCCGGAGGGCAGCGCGGCAAGGCAGGCGTCCAGGGCGGGCGCCACGCCAGCGAGCGAGGCCTCCCCGAGCAGGTGCGCTGTCACCGACCTGACAGTGTCTGGTTGCTCGCCAGCCGCGGGTTCGAGCGCGCAGAAGACGCACGGCGCCAGCGTCTCGGGTGCGACGCGATCCAGATCGAACTCCAGGATGAGCGCCATGACGCTCGAGGCGAGCGGGGAGTCCTCGGCGGTCCACGCGTCGGCAACTCGGGCGACGCCGGCCCATCCCGCGTGGGGCGATCCGAGCAGCCGTGCGAGCGAGGTCCACCGATCGGCCAGCAGGTGGAAGTCCACGCGATCGGAGCAAGGGCGCAGAGAGATCTCGAAGCCGCCGGCAGGGCACGGCGGCAGGCGCGATGCAGAATCGCTGAGCGCGGCGCGCGCCGATGTCCCGGCGAGCGTGGGCGAGAGCGCAGGAAGGACCACCGCCAGGTGGTCCTTCATCGTGTTCCTTACCGCGGCAGCGCGGAGGTCGCCGAGCACGTTCCGCTCGTCTTGCCGCAGTAACCGCACAGCACGCTGCTGCCGAACGAGGTGTAGCCTCCGGCCACGGCCTCAAGCTCCTTCTCGGACATCTCGGCCCCGTCGGTCGGGGCACGGAGCTTGGCCACGACTTCCTCGGCCGTGAAGTGGTAGCCGTGCTGCTGCCCCAGATGCACGGCCGTGGCCACGAAGCTGCTCGCGTCCGGCGCGTCCTTCAACTGGGCCTGCAGTGCCGGGTCCTCCATGACCTTTACGTAGAACCCTTCGAGTCCCTGATCCGCCATGGTTGCCTCCCTGTCGTCTCGGGTGCTTCACCGGCGGCACCTGGATCCGCGCACGCCAAGATGCCTTCCAACTGCCGCCGAGAAGCGTGATGCTATCAGAAACGGCCCGCCCCTATACGTACAGCAACAGCGAGGGGAGATCGGGGCGGGCGAGCCGAAGCCACGTGTACCCGATACCCGACACGCCCTGGAACAGGCCCGGCGAGAACACGCGGTCCGCCAGCCCGGGGATGACCCAGTAGCCTCCGGTGTCTGCCGCACGCTTCACCACCCAGGCGGCCTGGCGGCGTGCGCGGTCGGTCAGCCCGGCGCGGCCGAGCCGCGCGCCCGCGACGTGAAGCACCTCGGCACGGCCGGCGTTTCCACAGCAGATGTGATCGACGTCGTGCAGGCCCCAGGCACGCGTCGTGGCCAGGCCGTGCTCGATGTCGTCGCGCACCCCCGGGGTGTCGAGCGCATCGAGGCCGCCGAGTCGCGCCAGGGCAATGCCCGCCGCGCCGTGGCACCAGTTCGCCAGGAAGACCGGTCCGCTGACGCCCTGATGCGTCCGGAAGTCGGGCCAGTTCATGACGTCAGGCGCGAAGGTCTGTGTCTCGTAGGCAATTGCCTCCCGAGCGGCGGCCACCAGCGCCGCGTCGGGCCGTGCGGCGTGCAGTCGCAGCAGCGCGTAGGCGATGCCCGCCGCGCCATGCGCAAACCCGGTCAGCGGCGCCCGGTCGACCGTCCGCCAGGTCCGGTAGGTGCCGGTGCCAGGTTCCCGGTGCTCGAGCAGGTGGGCGGCGCAGCGCTGCGCGCGGTCGAGGATCGTCACCTCGCCGATGGCATCGTGGAGCGCCAAGAGCCCGAGGATGGCCCCGGCGCTGCCGCCGATGACGTCGAAGACCCGGTCGCGGGCCACCAGTTCGGGCGAGATGAGCTCGGCGAGGCGCGCGGCCACGTCGATGGGCTCGGCACGGCCCAGCAGCCGGCCCACCCGGACGAGGCCGTAGACGATGCCGCCAAGCCCCTCGCCGCCACCGATACCGGCGCCTGCGGCCCACCGCGCGAGCACGTCGCGATGGTCGAACGACAGGGCCCGCAACACCGGCGACAGGGCCGCCTGGCACAACCGGCGGTACTCGTGTCTGCCCGTGACGTCGTCCAGGGCCGCCAGGAATAGCGCGACGCCAACCGCACCCGAGTACAGGCCGGCACCGAGGGGCTGAAGCTGATAGCGATCGGCATCTGCTGCCCGGGCCAGACCGATCCAGTTCACGGAACCATCCGAAGCTGCGATCGCGCGATCGCGAAGGGCGTGCCCGATGGCGAGTGCAGCCGCGATCAGGCTCTCGGTTTCGAGCGGCGCGACGGTCTCGAGCGCCTCGTCGGCGGCGAACCGGTCGTGGGGCGTCAGGCTCGGCGCCGCACGGTCGAGGCGCCGGGCGAGAAACGCCCCGCGAATGAGCGCCGCCTCCCGGGCCACGGCGGCCTCGTCCAGACTCGCCAGGCGCTCGAGCGCGCAGGCGTGACTTGCCCGGTCGAAGAAGCCCGCGACCGGGACGCCGGCATCCAGCGCCGTGCCGCTCGTGCGCGCCTGGAAGTAGGGGATGTCGCCGCGCTCCAGCGCCGCACTCTCGAAGGCCAGCACCGGCCAGGCTGCGGGCCTGCCGGCGGATTGCAGGTAGGCGCGGGCCACGGCCTCCAGGGCAAGGCTGCGATCGATGCCCTCCCTCAGGCAGGGCGCCGTCGCGGCGGCACGGAGGATCGCGTGATACGTGGATGTCGGCCGGTACACGAAGCGGACCGGCAGATCCGCGAACTCCTTGAGCGGGCTGCTCGAGGACAGCAGCAGGCCGCGACGGGATTGCACGAGGCCGCAGAACGCCTCGAAGCCCGTCACGATCCAATCGACGTAGTCGTCGGGGTCTGCCTGCTGTTCGCCGAGCGATGGGGTGTTGGCTCGCGGCGCGAGAGGCGCCTCCACAACGTCCTGGCGCATGGTGTCGGTGTTGACGGCCACCCATTGCCGCTGTCGGACACTCGGGAGATGCCCCACGCCTCCCAGTCCGCTGATGTCGAGGCCAATCCCGCCGTCCTGGCCCGGCGCCCAGCGCGGCAGCAGGCCCGTGCGCAGCACCGACTGCTCGAACGCGTGGTCCAGCGAGGTCCCCGGGGGCACCACGTCCTCGCCGAACACCGCCGGCGCGAGATCGTGGTGGAAGAGCGCCTCGGCGTCGACCAGCACCGGATGCTCACCTGCCGCGACGAGATTCTCCCAGTGGCAGTCGGTGCCACGAAGCAGGTGGAGCAGCGCGAGCAGCATGCCGGCACGGGTGTAGTAGCGCTCTGCGGCGTCCCGGCTTTCGCATGGCCGGGCCGCGACGTGGGCCATCCACCCGTAGTCGCCACGATCGAGCACCGGGACCGTGCGGAGGTCGCACGGCAGAGCCCCCGACCGATTGCACCAGGCGAGAAGCTGCTGCAGGGCCGATTCCATCGCCAGCGGCCGCGGCTTGTAGACGATGCGGGCGCCCGACTCGAACTCGAGGATGGCCACGGTCCGGCCGCCGCGGTGTGGATCCGAGAGGTACGGCGCGATGCCCGCGATGACGCCGGGTGCGCCATCGCCGCCCGTGATGAACGGTGCAAGTGCCCTCCGATCGGCGGCGTAGCGCACCAGGAGTTCGGCGGCAGCGTCCACCCAGTCGCTCACCGCAAGCGAGACGAGTCGGGCCAATGACGGCCAGCGGACCGCCAGCGCCCCCAGGCCCTCCTCGCGGCCGAGCCGTGCCACGAAGGCCCGGTAACGAGCATCCCCGTCACCGCCGGGTCGATCGCCAATCATGCGCGCGAGCAGCACGGGCCCGACCGGGCGATGCCCGTCGAACTCCTCGTACAACGCCGGCGCGGCAAGATGCGCCAGACGGACCAGCAGCGCCCGCTCGAGCGTCGACGCCGCCGGCTCGGAGAGCCACGACAAGAGGTCGGGCCTCCCGGCGAAGCGCGCTGCCAGAAGGCGTCTGGCCGCGAACACCACCGGGCGCCACACGTCCTCGAACGGCTGGGGGTCTGCCGGATCGAGGGGGACGGCGTAGTCGCTGCCGGCGCCGAGCACGCGCGTGGCGTTAGCCGGCCGCGAGCTTGCCGGCAACGGAGGCCGCGAACCGCTCAGGATGTAGCGAAGGACGGCGGCCCAGGGGGGAGGGACGGTCGGGGGCCGCGCCGTGCCCACGATCCGTCGCGCGTGTGCGGGGTCGAGCCCGGACCACGCCAGCCTGCGGGCGAAGGCGGCTGGCTGCCCGAGCGCAGCGGCATCGACCCAGCGAGCCATGCGATCGTCGGCGAGGTCCTCGTCGACCAGGTCGCCGCCCCCCAAGTCGATGTCCGCGGCCGGCGCCGCGAGCCGCTCGGCCAGGGTCGTCGCCCGCCGCACCACCTCACCCAGCACGTGCTCCAGGCGGGCGATGGCGTCAGCCCTCCGCGAAGGCGCCGGTCTGGTACACGCTTCGCACACGAGCGACGCATGCCACGCGCTTGACGGCCGTCATGTGCGCCGCCGGCCATTGTAAGAGTTCTGTCGCGTCGTTTCTGCGTCGCGTACGCGGACGTATCATCCGGGGTGCTCGTTCATCGAGGAGGCCTGCCGATGCGTCATCCCAAGGGCACCCGAGCGCGTGTGCTCCTGTCTTCCGTCTTCAAGCCCTTCGCGCAAGACGACGAGTACGGGTCGCGCCTCATCAATCCCGTGGAGTTGTACCACAACCAAGTGACGAGAGCCCAGGGCCCATTCTCGCTGCGCATGTTTCACCGCAGCTGGGGCCTGATGTTCATTCACCAGAACATCTCGGCGCCTTGTACGCTGCTGGACTTCCCCACCCGCGAGCGCTTCGTCCAGGAACTGACGGTACGCCACTACGACATCGTCGGGATCTCGGCGATCGTGGTCAACATCGGCAAGGTCCGCGAAATGTGCCGCCTCGTGCGGTTGCACTCACCGCACTCCACGATTGTGGTTGGCGGTCACGTGACATCGACACCGGACATCGAGACGACGATCGATGCCGACCACATCGTGCGCGGAGAAGGCGTGGCGTGGATGCGGGCGTTCCTGGGCGAGGCCCCGGACCGTCCGTTGGTGCACCCGTTGATTGCGTCGTCGTTCGGCTTCCGCATGATGGGCCTACCCAGCCCGCGTGGAGGCGGCAGCCCGGCGGCCACGATCGTGCCGTCCGTCGGGTGTCCGCTCGGCTGTAACTTCTGCACGACATCAGCCTTCTTCGGCGGGAAAGGCAAGTTCGTCAACTTCTATCAGCGCGGCGAGGAACTCTTCCGTGTGATGTGCCACGCGGAGCGCGCGCTCGGTGTCTCGTCGTTCTTCATGATGGATGAGAACTTCCTGCTGTACAAGCGCCGGGCGATGGAGCTGCTCGACTGCATGAAGGCGGCGGGCAAGACTTGGGCGATGTACGTGTTTTCGTCGGCGAACGCCATTCGCAAGTACGACATCCGCGAGCTCGTCGAGCTCGGAGTCGAATGGATCTGGCTCGGTCTCGAATCGACGGATACGGGCTATACCAAGCTCAAGGGAACCGACACACTGTCGCTCGTGCGCGAGCTGCAGGCGCACGGCATCTGCGTGCATGGCTCGACGATTATCGGCCTGGAGCACCATACGCCGGAGAACATCGGCGCGGACATCGAGCGTGCCATCGCTCACGAGACGGTCTTTCACCAGTTCATGCTGTACACGCCGATGCCGGGCACGGCGTTGCACGCGCAGGTCACCTCGGAGGGGCGGCTCCTCAACGACGTCGATCTGGCGGATACGCACGGTCAGTTCAAGTTCAACTTCCGGCATCCGGCGATCTCGCGGGACGAATCGAAGGTGTTACTGGACCGTGCATTCCGTCTGGACTTCGAGAGGAACGGGCCGAGTCTCTTTCGCCTGATGCGAACCATGATGCTGCGCTGGCAGCGGTATCGTGCCGATGCCGACCCCAGGGTGCGTGGCCGCGTGGGCATCGCCGCCTCGCAGCTTCGCGCCGGGTACGGCGCCGCGCTCTGGGCGATGGAGCGCTACCTGCGCGCGGGGAACCCTGGGGTGAGCGAGCGGATCCGGGCGCTACGGCTCGACACCGAGCGCGAGTTCGGCATGATGACGTCGGCGATCAATCGCGTGGTCGGCCCTGCATTGCTCTGGGCGTCGACACGTGACGCCAGGCGATACCCGTCCGGGCGCCCGCGCGAACCCCGCACGTTTGTGGACAGGCGCGCGTAGGCTCTCCCCCCTTCGACACGGTGCAAAGAGATCGCTCGACCGAAGACGACGCGTCCGATGGAACTGATTACGCGAGGGCGTCGCCGGGGGCGGTGGTCCTGTGGCACCCGCACCGCCCGATTCGGGGCACCGGCCAACGCGTTGGAGAGTGTGCAAGTCCGTCAGCCAAATGCGGATCTGGCTCCAACTGGCGCGGTTCTGGTCCACCACGCCGTCGTTCGCTGTCTGCCTACAACGGCTTGTCGAGAAGGGCGGCGGTGCGAGGATCCGGTCCCTCCGGATAGTAGCGCTGGAGCAGGCGATGGAACGCCGAGCCCGCCGCGGAGACCCGGGCGAAGAGCGACGCCGACGAGCGCAGCTTCATGTCGTCGGGCGAGCCGAAGATGTCATGGGCGGTCCGGTCCTCCACGCCGAGCACGGCCTCGGCGCAGTCGACGAGCCGCGGTCCCAGCACGGGATGCGCGAGATAGGCGCCTGCCTCGTCGAGCCCCGAGATGGCGAAGCGTACCGCCATCGGACTCGCGCCGAGTCCCGCGAGCTGGGGAAAGACGAACCACATCCAGTGCGACTGCTTCCGCCCCGCGCGGATCTCGGCCAGTGCCTGCTCGTAGACGGGGGCCTGAGCGCGCAAGAAGCGCTCGAGATTGAACGGGTCCGACGGGACGGCGCCCATGGCGTCAGTCGAGGATGCGCGATCGGTCACTGGGGGTGCGTGGCGAGGTGCTGACGCTGAAGGCCTGCGCCGTCGTCGTTGCCGTTCGGCGTGCGTACTACGGCGTGGATGTGATCTCGGCTGTGGCGGCCGGAGGCGTTCACCGACCTGGTGCCGACCGGTAGCTGGTGATCGAACTCGATCAGCACCACGGGGCTGAGGATGCGGTAGCAGGAGACCGCGTCGTCGGTCAGGCCCCCCACCCGGGCGAACCGCGTCGCTGCGAGGTGTGCCTCGACCTCGGCCATGCGCACGCGCGCGTGACCGTCGCGGAGATTCGCGACGTACAGGCGCGCCAGCTCCAGCAACTCTGCGTGCTTGGCGGCCGGCAGGTGATGCCCATCGATCTGCCAGCCCCACGGCTCGGTGGCCGACGGATGGCCCTCGACAACGGCCCGTAGACGACGCCGCCACTCGTCGTCGTCCACTGAAAACATGTGATGAAGCAGCATGGCCACGACAGCCTACCGCATGACGACCGAGCGAGGCAGGGACGGTTTGTCGCGCTCTTACCGCGACGACTCTTGCAGGAACCGATCGATGATCACCTGGTGGCCGGGATACTCCGGACGCTCGGCGGCGCTCTCGGCCGGGTAAGCGGCCAGGAATTCCCGGCGGGCCGCCGCGAGCGCCGTCTGGTTCTGCTGTTGCTCGGCGATCCGGCCCTTCAACAGGATGCCGAAGAGGTGCGTCGGCTGTTCTGCGGCGATGGTCGCTGCCAGCGCGGCGGCGCCGGTGAAGTCGCCGGTGGCGATTCTGATGAGGCCGGCGTGGAAGCGCGCGTCGGCGTCCGGCGAGTCGAGCATCTCGAAGGCGGCCAGGGCCATCGGCGCAAACGTGGTGACCGTGGAAGTATCGCCGCCTTCGTCAGCCCGCATCACCCGGTCGAAGAGCCGATCGAACCGTTCAACCGGTGTCAGCGTGCTCAAGTCCACCGGCGCGGATCCGGGCGCGGCATCGAGCCCTGCCGCTCCAGGGGTGGCCAGGCCGACTCCAGGAGGTGTTGCCACCGAGGCGGCACCCGTCACCGTGGGCGGCGCGGCGGCGCGACGGCTGGTCATCACGATCGTGCCCACCAGCGCCAGCAGCAACGCGACGACGAGCATGTAGGGCCAGATGGCGCGCTCGGGAGCACCCGGCGGCCGGTTCGCGGCGGCGCCGCACTCGCTGCAGAAGGGCCCGCGCAGTCGAGCGCCGCACGACACGCAATGGCGGGAGGGCTGGGACGACGGTGTGGACATGGCGCTCCGGCGTGGTCAATCGGCAGTCGTGGAGATCGCGAGATCGAGGTCGCCAAGCAGGTGTCCGGCCGACGCGCCCTCGATCGCGCCGCCGCCTTCGTAGTCGGCACCCAGCCTCGTGAAGCCCTTGAAGTACGGGTACTGGCCGTCGGCCGTGAAGGCCGCGGCATTCACGACGTCGCTGTCTCCACCGACCACCGTCAGCGTCTGCTGCACCTCGCCCCGCTCGTCGGGAATCGCCACGAAGCCCTCGAGGCCATCGTCGGCGCCGGCCATCTCGCGCCGGGCCCAGATGGGTGTTCCGCTCGGCGACACGCGTAGGAGGAAGCCGTTGCCATCGAGCTGGTTGCGGGGCTTCCGCGTGCCCATGCTCTTGAACTCGAGATCGCCGGCGCCGTTGGTATCGGCGGCCGCGGTATGTCCCCCGAACACCAGCAGGTCTAAGTTGCCCGCCACGGCGAGTGAACCGACCGTCTGCAGCCCGGAGCCCGATACCGCCTTGATCCACATCACCTGGCCTTCGGCATCGAGGCGCGCATAGAAGGCGCTGACTGGAAGCGGCCGGCTGGGCCGAACGAGGCAATCCCGGCCGTGCCGTCGGCGTTCCCGGTCACGTCGATCGTGCCGTTGCGGTCGACGTCAACCGCGCTCTTGACGATGCCGACGAAAATGGCATTCCCGTCGCCGTCGGTCTTGACGCCGGTCAGGACGTCCCGCCCCGCACCACTAATCGCCCTCGACCAGAGTGGCGCGCCGGCGCGATCGTAGCGCACGAGGAAGCCGTCGTGCAGCCCCTTGGACTGTAGCGTCTCTTTCCCGATATGAAGGCACTCTTCGAATTCGTCCTTGGGGCCGCCGAGTCCCAGGGTCCACCCGGTATTGATCTTGCCCGTGAGCGTGGCCTTGGACACCAGCGGATCGGGTGAGCCCCAGGCCTTGACGTCGATCGTTTCGTCGCGATCGAGGTCGAGGCTGCCGCGCCGGCCGGCCACCAGGATGCTGCCCTCGGTATCGACGGCGAGGTCGTTGCCCTGGTCGGTGCAACACGGGCCGGCGATCGTCACTACGTTCACGAATTCGTGGATCGGGCGTCGTGCCGCCAGGCCAGGAGCCGAAAACGACGCCACCAGCGCGACGAGCACCCTCAGAACCAACAGCGTCCGGCGAGAACGCGGCGTGCGGGAGGTGGCCATCGGCGAAAGGAGTGCGGCCATCGATTGGATCTCACGAGTCGAGGGGTGACAGTGTGGCCGATGGGCGAGCCACGGAGCAGAACGTGAGCGATTCTAGACGATCTGAATCGCGCGTGCGTCGCTCTCGATTCGAAGCTGCGCCACGCATACGAGCCACGAGCCGACTCGGCCCGGGCTGGGCCTGCGACCTGTCGCAGCTGCGCCGCCTGGCGCCGCTGGCCGACGATCCACGGTTCAGGCAGGAGTTCGGGCGCGTGAAGCGCCGGAACAAGGAGCGACTCGCGTCGTTCATCCGCCGGCAGCTCGGCATCGACGTCGATCCCGCGTCGCTCCTCGACGTGCAGGTGAAGCGCATGCACGAGACCGTGATCTTCAGCGGCAAGGCCGGCGCGGGTCCGGGCGGTAATTGCTGTCGTCAGCGCCTGCGCTCGCCGCTGTCGGCCCTTCCCATGACGGCGGCCGGGGTGCCCACTCGCTCGTCCCTGTCATGGCCGACCTGGTGCAGACGCCGGGTCGCTCGCATCTCCCTCGCGCACGACGGCCAGTCCCGTTTCGATCAACCGTCGCAGCAGCGCGGGCACGCCGGGCATCACCGCCGCTGCCGGCACGCCCACCGCGGCAGCGAATGTCTCGACCGCGGCGCGTGCCGGCCGCGTGCCATCCAGGAACCCCGCGATGGCGGTGCCGGCCGGGTCGAGTCGAAGCGCTAAGGCGAGCCCTCGTGTGAGCCGCAGCTCACTGGTGTTCTGTTCCCATCCGGTCGCGGCAGGGCGGCGGGTGGCCACGGACCTGGCCTCCGGCGCGAGGGCGACGAACGCATCGAGCAGCGTCGAGTCGTCGAGCCGTGCCAGCACATCCCTGGCGGCCAGCACGCGCGCAATCGTGTCCCCGCCGGGACCATGCAGCGGCGGCATGTCGCGGATCTCGAACCAGTACGGCGGCCCGGGGTCACGTTCTCCCCGGCGGCGCATGGTGATGACGCCGGCCCCAATGGCCTCGATGCCGGCCCGGTCGTAGAACGCCAGCCACTCATCGAGATCGGGTCCCAGTTCGGACAGGACGTCGTGCGCCTGCCTCAGCCAGATGGTGGCGTAGGTCACCGGATCGAGACGGTCCGACTGCAGCACCCAGACGTCGCAGCCGGCGTCGCCACACCAGGCAAGCAGGTCCGCCTTCCAGTCGTGGCCACGATGGCAGGGCCAGTTCGCCGCCATCTGCAGGACGCCGCCGCTGGCAAGACACGCTGGCGCCTCGCGCGCGATGCGCTCGCAGATGCCGGGGCCGTCACGATACAGGAACGCGGAGGCAGGCGAGATCACGAACGGCGGGTTCGACAGGACGAGATCGAAGCGTTGGCCGGCGACGGGCGCGAAGAGATCGCCCTGGAGGCAGGCGACGTTGTCGAGGCGATTCAGCGCGGCGTTGAAGGCGACGAAGGCGACCGCGCGCGGGTTGAGATCGGTTGCCACGACCCGCCCGCCGAGCTCGGCGGCAAGCAGCGCCAGCAGCCCCTGGCCGCAGCCGAGGTCGAGCACCGTCGCGCCGGGGCGGCGGATCGCCAGATCCGCAAAGCGGCGCGTCGCCGGAGCCGGGCCTGGCACGAACGCGGCCGCGCCCGATCGATGCGCATCGCGGCGGTCGTGGGCGATGAGGAGCTCGCCCACCGGCGTCATGCCCACCGCGGCGAGGCACCCGGTGTCGCCGGTGAGCAAGCCAGCCTGACGAAACGAAGTCACCCGGTCGTGGCCCAGCAGGTCGCAGGCCTCTTCCCACGTCGCTGCCTGCCCGAGGAGGAACAGCCGCGCCAGGAGGGCCTGCGCCGTGTGTCCGCCATAGGACCGGGCGCGCCCGACGTGCGCGACGTGCGCGCCGACCGACATCAGGGCGGCGATGCCCGGCCCAAGGTTCCGGCCGAGCTCGGCCTCCGTGTATCCGGCTTCATCGAACACAGCGCGGACCACGTCGCGGGCGTTCGTGCCTGCGAAGCGCGGCGGTGGGTTCATCGCCGGTCGATTCGGGCGGTACTGCAGCTGAGACGCGCCGGTCCCTTCGCCGGGGCCGGCGGCGTGATGGGAAGCGCGTCTCCAGCCGGTCTCACGTGAGCTTGATGTAGGTGCTCATCAAGTCGGACCCGCCGAGCTTGTAGAACGTCAGGTAAGGCGAGGCCTTGTCAAACAGCAGCGGGGCCGTGGTGAGCCCGCCAGCCACGGCGCCGAGCTGCGCGTCGGACAGTTCCGAGGTCACATCCTCGACCGAAAACGCATGACCGTGGGCGCCGGCGAACTCCGCCAGCGCCTGCAGTGACAGCCCATCGCCGCCGCCAGCCGCGCGCAGCTTCTCGCGCAGCCCTTCGTCTTCGTTCACACGTGACATGAATGCCTTGAACGACTCGTTGCTCATCTCTCGGCCTCCTCTTGCGCCATGAAGTATATCGGACATCATGCGACGCCCCCGCGACCGCGCAGCGTCTCGTTGCGCCGGAGGCCAGCGCCTGTCGTCTTGTGCAGCGACGAGATCGACCGGTCACGCCAGGCCGGGCATCCGCCGTCTACCGTGTCGCCTTCAGAATCAGCCGATAGTCTTCTGGCCTGATGACGCGCGAACTGCGGGGCTCGGGCGCGAGTTCGACCAGCGCAATCGTCAGGTCGCCGTGGCGCAGCGGCGAGGCATCGGCGGTGTGCAGCTCGTAATCGCGTCGCGCGCGGCCATCCATCACCGTGATTCGCACGAGTGCACTGCCGGCCTGAATACAGTCGACGTCAACGGGACAGCGCGAGTCGTCCCCGACGCCCGTGAACTGCACGCTGAGGCTCGTGCTCTCTATGTGCGCCGTCTCGCCCGGGGCCAGCGTGAACTGGCGGTCGAGGCTCGCGCTCGGTCCGAGGACCGACTCGTCGCACGCCACGACAGCGACGAATGAAAACGCGAGCACGAGCGAATGGGCGGCGTGCATCGATGGCCCCATGCTCCATTAGACGACGGATGCGGACCCCGCGCCGGGCTTGTACCGCCGCGTGATTCGCCCTCCGGAATGTCTCGGACAGCTCGGGGGAAGTCGGCTGCGACGGTCCCGAAAGTCAAGGTCTGACGCGAATTACTAGCGTGACCGAGTATTCCCGAAATTGGCGCTATTGTGAGTGGACGTGCCGTAATTCCTGCCCATCTTCACAGAACTGCGCCGGGCGTTGCGCGCAGATCACCAACGCGGGCACCGGGGCAAGCAACACCCGGGTCGTGGAGGCATTCGACGTTCCTGGCATCATCGGAACGACTGGCACAGTCGTCTCAGAGTCGGTTCCGAACGGCCACCTCGATCCTGGCGAGGTCATTGGCGTGTCGCTGTGCATGACCAACTCCGGTCTCACCTCGAGCGGCAGCGTCACCGGCACGCTACTGGCATCGGGCGGCGTGACGTCGCCCTCGGGCGCCCAGTCCTACGGCGTGATCGCGCCTAGTGCCACCGCGTGCCGCACGTTCACGTTCGTCGTCAGCGCCTCCTGTGGCGCCACCGTGACGACAAGCCTTCAAGCCGCTGAGAGCGGCGGCGCCACGAAGACGTTTGCCTACCCTCCCTTCCAGGTCGGCGCCATCGCGAGCTCCTTCTCACAGAACTTCGACGCAGTCGTGGCGCCGGCGCTGCCTGCCGGCTGGACGACCAGCACGCTGGGTGGCGCGGCGAACCTCTGGGCCACCAATACCACCTCGCCAGACACGGCGCCCAACCGCGCGTTCGCGGCCGATCCTTCGACGGTCAGCGACAACGTGCTCGTCAGCCCGCTGATTGCCGTGCCCGCCGGCGCCAACCGGTTGAGCTTCCGTCACAACTACATCACCGAGAGCACGTTCGACGGCGGCGTGCTGGAACTCAGCATCGGCGGCGGCGCTTTCCAGGACATCATCACGGCCGGGGGCTCGTTCGTGGGTGGCGGCTACAACGCGACCATTTCGACCGCCTTTGGTAGCCCCATCGCCGGGCGTCAGGCGTGGTCGGGCACCTCGGCCGGCGGCTACATCACGACGGTGGTGAACTTGCCGTTGTCTGCTGGTGGCCAGAACGTGCAACTGCGCTGGCGCATGGCGAGCGACAACTCCGTGTCCTCCACGGGCTGGGCGGTGGACACGATCTCGATCGGGGATTTCGTCTGCACGGCAATCACCGGAGCCACGGCGGTGAACGACTCGTACTCGACGGCGTTCAACACGCCGCTGTCGGTGCCGGCACTCGGAGTGCTTGGCAACGACACGGGCACGACGCCTCTCACCACATCGCTCGGCACCAACGCCAGCCACGGCGTGGTGGCGCTCTCGGCCAACGGCAGCTTCACCTACACGCCGAATGCGGGCTACACGGGCGGCGATGCCTTCACGTATCGCGCCAACAATGCGGGCGGCCCGAGCAATCTGGCCACCGTGTCGATTGCGGTCAATGCACCCACCACCGTGCAGCCGGCGCTGCGCATCTCGTCGATGGCCGGCTCCGTCGTGACCTTCCGCTGGACGCCGCCGGCGATTGGTCCGGCGCCGACCGGCTACGTGCTGGAGGCTGGCGTCACGCCCGGCGGCCTGGTGGTGTCGCTGCCGCTCGGCGCGGTACCGTCGTTCACCGTCAGTGCGCCGACCGGCACGTTCTACGTGCGGGTGCGCGCCGTCGATGGCGGCGGGTCTAGCGGTGTCTCGAACGAGATCCCGCTGTACATGAACGTGCCGGTGCCGCCCTCGGCGCCCGGCAACCTGCTCGGGACGGTGGCCGGATCGGCGCTGACGCTGGCCTGGACCAACACGTTCGGCGGCGGCGCTCCGACGGGCCTGGTGCTCGACGTGAGCGGCACCGTGAGTGCCTCCCTGCCGCTCGGCCTGTCGGACACCTTCAGTTTCCCGGCCGTGCCTGGCGGCACCTATACGTTCAGTCTGCGGGCCACGAACGCCGTCGGCTCCAGCACGTCATCGAACGCCGTCACGCTCACGTTCCCCGGCGGCTGCTCCGGCGTGCCGCTGCCGCCGTCGAACTTCCTGGCCTTCAGTTCCGGGAGCACGTTGTTCCTCGACTGGGAAACGGCAACCAGCGGTCCGGCGCCAAGCAGCTTCGTGCTCGACGTGACCAGCGGCGTGTTCACGGGCGCCTTGCCGCTTGGGGGACGCAGCCTGAGCGTGGCTGTTCCGTCCGGCTCCTACACCTTGCGGGTGCAGGCGGTGAACGCCTGCGGCGGCAGCACGTTCACGGCTCCGCAGACGGTGGTCGTGCCGTAAGCCCACGCGGAGCCGTTGTCATCGCCACGCTGGTCTGCCGCTTGCCGCGGCGGTCGGCGTGGCGAATGGCACATCGTGTCAGGCGCGTGTCAGAGGCGTGAGTCGTGCGTTGTGCCGTCTGGCGAGCAGTGTGAAGCGTGCCATGACGGCGCTCCAGATTGGATGCCGGGACGATCAGTCGGAAGCCGGGCCACCCTCGGGACCGAAGTCGCTGCTGAACATCAGGTGATCGAGACGCCACTGGCCGTTGAACGCTCGCAGGATGAAGATGAACTTGCCCCGATCGCGGTGCGCCTGACCCTCAGGCGGCTTCATGTTCAACCGGTAGTCGCCGCTCGCAAACGCCAGGTTGCCCGAGCCGGCGATCGTCTGGGGTTCCAGGACTAGATCCGCCGCGCCTGCCGCGAAGCGGCCTACGTAGTACTCGCGAATGTTCTCCGTGTTGCGCATCGTGGAGGCGTTGGGGGGCATCACGGCGCCGCCCTCCGTGAACAGCCGCGACAGCTTGGGGGCATCCTTGGCGTTGTAGATGGTGACGAATTCGGCCACCAGCTCGTTGATAGCCTTGGTCTCCGGTTCTCCGAACGGGCGCGGCGCCGAATCCGAGCAGGCGACCAAGCCGAGAGCCATGACGCCGACGGTGAAAAGCGCTGTGGTTCGCATGTGGCGACCTCCGTTGCCTGTTGAGTATCACAATCCGGTTGGGAATCCGAAGGGTCGTGAGCCCGGGGGCGGCACGCCCCTGACTGAGCCACGCCGCCGAGGCGCCGTGTACACTCGCGGCGAGCATGGCACGCCGACTACGGTCAGAGCGCCGCGCGGCGGCGGGCGGCGTCAAGTCGAGGGCGTCATCCCCGTCGGCACCGACGCCAGTCCAAGCATGGACGCGCCATGACACAGGGCTCGTGGCTCTGGTGACGGCCACGGCCACAGCCGTGCGACTCCTGCTGCCGGTCATCTGGAACGAGCGTGAGGCCATCGGCTCGGCGTTCTATCTCGGCGACGCGCGCGCGTTCTCGGCCTTCGCCTCGGCCATCGTCGCCGGTCAGCCGTTCGACAACGGCGTGCCGTTCCACCCCTCCGGCTGGCCCTTCGTCCTGGCGGCGTTCTACGCTGTCGCGGGCTACGACCCGACGGCAGGGTCACCGGCAGATCCAGCTGCGGTCAAGGCGTTCGTGGCGCTGCTGAGCGGCCTGGCGTGCGGCGGCGCGGCGGTGCTTGCGCGGCTCGTCGGCGGGCGATGCGTGCTTGCCCTCATAGCGCCGATCGCCGTCTTTCATTTCGGACACGCCGTGCAGGGCACCGTGGCGAACACCGAGGCGCTGTATGGGTTGCTGCTGGCCGGGCTGCTCGCCGTGATGGTGCTGGCGAGGCGCCACGCCTGGTTCGACCTTCCCGGGCCGACGGCAGCGGGGGCGGCGTTCGCCATCGGCGTCGTGGCGGGTCTGACGTCGGTCGTGCGCGCCGAGTTCCTGCTCGGGTGCGTGCTGATTGGTATTCATGTGGCTCGTTCCGGAGCGGCGGCATCGCGCCTGCTGGTGCTCGCTGCCTACGCGGCCGGAGTGGCGGCGGCGCTCACTCCCAGCACGATCGCGAACTGGCGCAGCATCGACGCCTTCAACACCCGCAATGCCTCCAGGCTCACCGCGCCGCTGCCGCGCCTGGCGCCCGTGACGAGCTACGGTGCGTTCAGCTTCGCGTTGGCAAATCACGCCGAGGCCGACGGTGGCCCGAACAGCGATCACCCGTTGCTCGTGCCGACGTCTGCCGAAGAGGAGGCGCTCCTCGACGCTGGGCGACTCGATCTCTCGGTGGCCTCCGTGCACCGGCTGTACACGGACGGCTACCGCATCGGCGTGGCCTGGTGGCTCGATCATCCGGCCGACGCCCTGCAGCTGCTGCAGCGAAAGACCAGGATCGCGTACGGCGCTCTGGCGCTCGGATACGGCCCCCTCGATACACCAGTGGGGGTCGACGGCATGCGACGACGGGTCGATGTCGTCGAACCCGACGCGACGTGGCTGGCGCCGATTCACCTCGGACTCCTGGTGTTCGGGTGGTACCTGCTTCACCGACGTTCACCCGATATGGCGTGGCTCTTCGCCATCCCGGTCGTCACGCTCCTGGCGTCGACGTGGCTGTTCTACGGCTATGTCCGGCTGGTGGTGGCCTACCTGCCCGTCTTGTGGGTGCTCCAGGCGATCGCCCTCGAAGCGCTGGCCGCGCGCGCCGGGTGCAGCCGCCGGCTCGACACCCACGGAGCTGCGATCGCCGCCGGAGTCGTGCTCCTGGGGATGGTCGGCGTGCTGCTCTCGGCAGCCAGCCCACGTTCGGCCGTGCTCGACGGTTACCGAGATGACAACGGCCAGGTGTTCGTGGATGAGACGGTGCGAGTCACGGCCCAGCGGCAAGGGCAGTGAGCATGCTCGCGATGGTGTCGGCTTTGCCGCAAGGGCGCTGGCCGTGACCGACGGCGCAAGGGGCACTGGATGAACACAACGATGCACTGGACGATGGTGGCGGGCGCCCTTCTGATGGCCGGCTGCCAGCAGGCCACGCAACCCGCCGTGACCGACACTCGACCGACCGGTGTGGCAGACCTCCTGCGAACAGACCGGATCGTCGACCTCAGCCACGCCCTCAGTGCAACGACGCCGTACTGGTCGGATGCGCCAACCACGCCCTTCCGCTACGACATCCTCAGCCGCCAGCCAAGTGGCGCCACGTCCATGGGGGCCTATGCGCTGCCGGAGCACTTCGGCACTCATCTCGACGCGCCGATCCACTCGGCCGATCATCAGGCGTCGGTCGACCAGCTCACCGCAGGCCAGCTGTGGGGACCGGCGGCGGTCATCGACGCCACGGCCAAGTGCGCCCAGAATCCCGACTATCGATTGACCGTCGACGACGTGCTCGGCTGGGAAGCCACGCACGGCCGCCTTCCCGACGGCGCCATCGTCCTGATGTCAACAGGGTGGAGCCGGAAGTGGCCGGATCAGCAGGCCTACTATCCGCGCGACGCCGACGGACACATGCGTTTCCCTGGCTTCTCGGTCGAGGCCGCCACGCTGCTCGTGCAGGAGCGCTCCATCAGGGGCATCGGCATCGACGACGGCAGCGTCGATTACGGGCTGTCGCAAGACTACGCCGTGCACGGCATCGTCAATGGCGCCGGAAAGTATCACCTCGAGAACCTGGCCGATCTGGGACGGCTCCCGGCCACCGGTGCCTACCTCGTCGTGGCTCCGATCAAGCTCGAAGGCGGGTCGGGCGGCCAGGTGCGGGTGTTCGCCATCCTGCCGTAGCCACGGCGCAACGTGGACAAGCCCGGGCAGGAGTGAGGGAAATGTCCGGTTCTCATCGCTCCGTGCGTAGAGAGGGGCATGAGGGGTACCAGAGTTGCGGTCGTGGGCGGTGGTCCAGGCGGCCTGATGGCCGCCCGGTTGCTCGAGCAGAAAACCGGAGGCGCCTGTCGTGTCTCGCTGTTCGAGGCCAGCCATCGCCTGGGCGGCAAGATCCAGACACGGCGGTTCTCGACGGCGTCGGCCACCTACGAGGCCGGCGTAGCCGAATGCTACGACTACGAGGCGATTGGTCGCGATCCCCTCAAGGAGCTGGTGCGCGAGCTGGGATTGCGTCCGCTGCCCACCTGCAGTAGCACGGTGGCCCTGGACGGGGTGCTCATCCGCGACGATCGTGAGCTGGCCGCGCACATCGGTGAGCCCGCCCTGGCGGCGATCGAACGTTTCCGCCGCAAGGCCGGCGCGATGATGCCGATGGCCCATTGGTACCGCGGCTTCGGCGAGGACGACAACCGGCACCCCTGGGCCCGACAAACGGCGGAAGACATCCTCGACGAGGTCGACGACCCCGTGGCGCGGCGCTATCTGACGATCACGGCGCACAGCGACCTGGCGACCGAACCGCACCTCACCAATGGGCTGGTTGGCCTGCGGAACTTTCTCAAGAACGCCCCCGGGTACGACGCGCAGTACCGCATCGACGGCGGCATGGAGATGCTGCCGCGGCAACTGGCCGCCCAACTCACGGCCACCGACGTGCAGCTCGGCGCGCCCGTCGTCGGTGTGTCGCGGCAGGGCGACGGACGTTACGCCGTGGCGGTCGAGCGCGGGCAACACGTCGCGACAGACGACTTCGACGCCGTGGTCGTCGCCCTACCCTATGGCCAGCTGCGCAGTATCGAGTGGGGCGGCGAGCGCCTGCGCCGGGCGATCGCGCGCCACGTCGCACACTACGACCGGCCGGCGCACTACCTGCGTGTCTCGATCCTGTTTGCCGAACCGTTCTGGCGGCGGATGGTCGCCGGCTCGTGGATGATGCTCGACGCGTTCGGCGGCTGCTGTGTCTACGATGAGCGTTCGGGCGGCGACGCGGCCCACGGCGTGCTCGGCTGGCTGTTCGCCGGCGCCGACGCGCTGGCGCTCTGCGACGCCGACGACGAGACACTGGTGGCGCGCGCGATCGAATCGCTGCCCACTGCGCTTCAGGTCGAGGCCCGCGGACGCGTGGTGGAAGCCCGCGTGCATCGCTGGGCTGGCGCGCTGAGCGGAGCGCCGGGAGGTTTCCCACTGCGGCCGGTGCAAGAGGCGCATCAGCCCGAGCCGTTCGAACACGGGCGGCTCGTCGTGGTCGGTGACTACCTGTTCGATTCCACCTTGAACGGCGTGCTGCGCTCGGCGGGCATCGCCACCGATCTTGTGCTGAGCGCGCAAGCCGCCATGCACAGCACGGCTCAGTCGCGCCAGGCAGCGCCGCCGGCCTTCGCGCTACCGGTAGAGAGACGACATCTTCTGACTCCGATAGACTGAGTAGGATGTCGCAGGGTCAGACACGCGAATCTCCATCACGATGTCGCTGCGCTTCCTCCGCCGGTCAATCTCGAGAATCTGGGCCGACAGGTGTCCCGCCCCATCCACTGGCACACCATTCACTTTCGCCTGCCCGCCGAAGGTGACGAGCACGTTGTTTCGCTGCAGGAGATCGGCGTCGCCAACGAACATCGCGTAGTACTGGTTGCCGCCGAACTCCCAGACCTGGTCGACTTTCATGCGACCTTCGTCGATACGGTACTCCACGCCCCGGCTGAAGTTCTCGGCAGCAGGCGTCGGCGCATCTGGCGGCATGGCGCGGAAGTTGCCGTTGTCGTGCAGTAGCAGCGTTCCCCGGCGCGTGATCTTGGCGCCGTGCTGGCCATAGGGCCAGGTTGCGCCGGTCGCCGGTGTGAGCAGGTATTGCTGGAAGGTCGGGCCCCATCCCGAGTGATCGCCGAAGATCCACTTGATTGCGCCGGAGGCTCGGCTGAACTTCATGACGGCGTTCTGGTGGCGCAGCGAGATGAGGATCGAGTCGTCCTCGGCTACGTACGACACGGCATTGCCCCACGTCCAGGCCCGTGTACCACCCGTCGGGTTGCCGTAGGCCGCGTTCCAGAATCCCAGCACCGACTGATACCCAATGCGATGCAGGTCGAGCATGTCGAACATCTTCCACTCGTTAACAATCGAGCCATCGCGACGAAATTCCACCACGACGTCACCGACGACGTTGGCAGTTTCGGTCGGGCGCCCGGGATCGAGCGTGGGGAAATCATTGACCAGGCGGAGCTCGCTGCTGAGTGTCAGGAAGTGGCCGTTCGGCAGCTCAACCATGTCGTGGTGAAGCGTGTCGATGTCGACGAAGGTGCTGTTGGGCAGGTTCGAGGGCCGTAGCCTGGGCCGCCAGCTTTGAACGATGTTGCCGAGCATGTCGATCTCGACCGCTTGACCGGCGAGGTTGCCGAGGTCGGTGATCATGATGTTGCCGTTGCGCAGGCGGCGCACGTCGTCGGCGGCGTGCAAGTCTGTCTTGTAATACCAGACGATTTCGCCGGTAACGTCCACCGCCACCACCAGACCGTAGAGCGGATCGCGCGCGCCGGGCCACTTGGCGACCGCAAAGAACGTGAAGCCCCGAGCAACCCGCCGCGGATCCGAGTCCACTGAGATCGGTGGAAAGTCCGCCGGCAGGCGGTCTGTCGTCACCGCGAGGCGGTTGCCGTGGCGATAGCGGCCATCAGCACTCTCGACGCGAACATCGATGGAGTGGTGCGTGTCGGGCTTCAGGCCGAGCACGACGATGTTGTGCGACGTCTGATAGGCATCGCCCGACTCCACGGTCCAGCGGCGTCGCTCATCGAGAAGTGTGAGTCTCACCCGTGTCGGCAGGTCGGTAGTGACCTGCACGACCGCTGCCAGCGGCGCATACCCGCTGGGATTGAGCTGCACCGACGAGCTAACGACTCGAGGACGGGCGTTCCAGACACGCCGGAGATCACGATCGACCTGGTGATCCGCTTGGACGGAAAGCGGCGACCACACGGCGGATAGCGCAAGCGCGGCTGTGGCAGCGACGGTTCGAATGGCTGAGCGAGTGTTCGACATGGCGACCTCCGTAGGCACGGTGAGTCGACGCTCCCGTGATGGATGTGCGGGAGCGCACCGACAGCGACCATAGGTGAGCGCCGGCGGCGAGTGGTTCGCAAACCCCGATGAAGTTGCGATAATGTGGTGCGCCAGAAGTGCTGGAAAGGGGTTCGCAGGCTCCTTCGCCGCTTCATCGTCCGATGGCGACTGACTGGAGCGATAGTGCCAGTCCGGTCGCGAGTCCAAAGAGCTACAACAACTGACCGGCCGAGGGATCGAGGGGTTCTCGATCGCACCAGACAACCGGACGATCTACTTCGACGTGGCCGCCAACACCGGCGACGTCTGGCTGTTGACCATGAACGAGCCGCTCCGATGAGAGCGCTCTTGGGGGACGAGGCTCGTTCAACCGCGCGAACAGGCCGGCATCAGTGGAAGTTCTCCACGAGCATGATGTCGTGTTCCGACTCGTTGACGTCGTAGGTGATCCAGCGGCCGTCAGGTGTTCCAGACATGAACCAGCCCGTTGCGGATGGGCCAGGCTCGGCGACGACCCTGGTGGTCTGTGTACCGAAGTCGTAGTACTCGATCACCGGAGGCCCTTCCTTCGGCCGTCTCAAGTAGCAGATTCCGGAATCGAGCAGAACCCACATCCGGGCGTATCCGAAGGGCACGACGAGCGCTGGCTGTGGGTCGCTGGAGGAACGCTTCCAGACGCCGAGCGGACCGTCCTGGTTGACCGACCGCCTCGTGAAGTACAGCGTTCCGTCGGCTGACTGCATGCCCTGGTGCCCTCCGCCAAACGTCATCTGTTCCGGCGGACTGCCGTCGAGCGGGACCCGCCAGAGTTCGATGCTGCCGCCTCGGTTCGATCGGACGTAGACCGACTGGCCGTCCTGTGACCAACCCGCGGCCAGGTCGTTCGATGTGCCGACGTTGACCGGCCTGGGAATTCCGCCGGCGGCGCTGACGACATAGACGACGGGGTTGTTGGCGGCGTTCGACGTGAACGAGATGTAGCGACCATCGGGCGACCAGTGTGGCCCGTAGGCGTATTGCTTGAGAAACGTGTGCTGGCGGGGCGACGAGCCATCGCTCGCTGCCACCCAGATCTCGAGATATCCGGATCGGCTCGACGAGAACGCGATTTGTGATCCGTCTGGTGAGTACGACGCGGCGCCGTCCCATGACGTCGACGCGATCAACTCGCGCGGTGTCCGTTCCTCTGGCAAGGCGCGGGGTCCGCCCGCTCTCCAGATGCTGGCGCGCTCGGTACGTCGCAAATAGGCCAGCCGCTTGCCGTGTCGCGATACCGCCGGGTATCGTCCTGCCTCTCCAACCGCCAGCGGTTCGGGCTCCCCGCCAGAGATCGCCGTCTGCCAGAGGCCATCTGGTCGCTCGGCTCCCAGTAGCACCGCGGAGAACACCAGCGTGTCATTGGAAGACCAGTCGAAGCCGGTCACTGGCGACTGCCGGTGCGTCAGGCGTCGAGCTTCACCTCCTGCGGCCGCGACCAGGTAGATGTCCTGCCGGTCCAGCAGTTCGGACGATCGGCGGAACGCCACGGTACGCCCGTCTGGTGAGAATCTTGGAAACGAGTCGCCAATGGAGGCTGTCGGCGGATGGGTCAACCGACGCCGCTGGCCATCCGCGATCGAGAAGAGCCAGATCGCACTGGCGGAACCCCGGGTCTCGCGATGACCGATCGCCAGCCGCTCGCCGTCTGGCGACCAGGAGAGCCCGTGGTGCTCAGACCCGTCATGGCGGAAAGTGTCGAGCCGCCGCGCTGCGCCCCCGAAGGAGGGCACCACGAACAGGCCGTCACTCGGCTCATCGACGGGGGCGTCGAGATGGGCGATGAAGGCCACCTGCCGGCCGTCTGGCGACCACGCGGGCGTGAACACTTCGCCCGCTGTATCGTGCAACAGCTGGGGGGTGCCGCCTTCGACCTGCTTCACATACAGGTCGTAGGTGCCATCTCCAGCAGGTCCCGTCCATGTGAACGCCACTCGCTCGCCGTCGGGCGAGAGGGCTGGGTCGAACTCCGACCCTGGAAAGGTTGTGAGAGGTATCGTTCGCATCGGCGGCAGCACCAGCGCCGGCGCCGCTGCGAACCACCAGAGCCCCGCGGCGACGACTCCGGCGGCAACCACCACTGCTCCGATCGGCGGGTTCGACCGTACCCGGGCCGGCGGTGCGGGCACAACCAGACGCGCGCCGCTGTCTTCGGCAATCCAGCGCAATTCGTTAGCCAGATCCTGCGCGTCGCGCCACCGCGACTCCGGATCTTTCTCCAGGCACTTCGCGACCACGCGATCGAGGGCATGGGGAACCAACGGGTTGAGCGAACTGAGCGGCGGCGGCTCACACGTCATGAGAGACGCGATGAGGGCTGGCTGACTGTCGCCCGCAAACGCCGGGCGGCCGGCGAACATCTCGTAGACGATCGCCCCAAACGCGAACAGGTCGGCCCGCTGGTCGGCCTCGCGGCCCTCGAACCGTTCCGGCGCCACGTATGGCAGCGTTCCGAAGACCGCGCTCCGGCCGCCCAAGTGTGCGGTGTCTGGCGCGGCCTGCGATGCCGGGTCCTGGCCGGGCGCGCGCAGCTTGGCCAGACCGAAATCCAGGAGCTTCACATGCGAGTCAGGACGCCCGCTACCACCCCTGGTGAGCATGATGTTGCCCGGCTTCAGATCGCGATGGACGATGCCCTGCCCGTGCGCCGCGGCCAGGGCATCCGCGATCTGGATGGCCAGGCGGAGCGCGTCGGGCAGCGGAAGGCCGGACGAGCCCGCCAGCGCGGCGGCCAGCGTCCGGCCGTCGAGGTACTCCATCGCCAGGAAGTCGACCGCCGGGGCGCCCGCCCGCAGCGTGGCGCTGTCGAACTCGTACAACGTGCAGATGTGGGGGTGGGTGATGCGCGCAATCGCCAGCGCCTCACGCGCGAAGCGCTCACGCCGGCCAGCGTCGCCGGCGACCGCTTCGGGCAGCACCTTGATCGCCACGGTGCGATCGAGCCTGGTGTCGTAGGCGCGATACACCTCGCCCATGCCGCCAGCGCCGGCCAGATCCTCGATTCGGTACCGGCCCAGCATGACGCCGGCCGCCAGCGTCACCCCGACCACCCCTGAGGCGAGCGTTCCATCTGGAACTACCTGCCTCAGAGACTACACCCGGCGTCACCTGCGGGGTAGGCCCAGCGGCTCGCGGCGCACTCCGCTGCAGGTGGCTGGCCGGGCGAAGAATCCGGATGCGCCAGGGGCGGCAGGCGCATCCGGCGATGTTCGTGTCCGTGTCACGGAAGGCCGCGCAGGAAGGCCCTGATCGGCCCTCTCTGCGGCCGGCGCTACGGCAGGCGCAGGCGCGTCATGGTGAAGCTGTTGAGCGGCGGCAGCGGCTCGAAGACGGCGTCGGGCGGTGTGGTATTCGGATCGGGGCACGCGAGCGGTCCCGGACAATCCCAGCGATCGGCAATCCAGGTGCCCGAACTGGTATTGCCGCCGCGGTCCACCGTCCCCAGCGTGCGGACTCGCGCGACCTGCACGGGATCTCCCGTGATCTGGTTGAACCGGAAGCGCAGGTATGCACCTTCGATCACGTGGCCCTTGCGGCGCCACACGCCGTGGTCCATGCTGGCGTTGGTGGCGCCGGTCGGCGCCTGCGGCGGGGCGCCGAACATCAGGCTGACGACGCCGGTCCAGGTGCCGTCTTGATGGAAGGTGTAGATTCCGGTCCAGCCAAGCGGCGTGGTCATGAACCACGTGCCGACGATGGGATCACCGCGGTGAGAGCCACGCTTGTCGTGGTCACGTTCCTGGGCCGCGGCTGGACCTGACAGGGTGGAAAAGCTCAGAAGCAGCGAAGCCGCCGCAAGCGTGAACGGCCGAACGATAGCTCTGGTGCGTGTCATGTATCACCTCCGTGACCACCGAGGGCGTGGGCCGCCCTCCGGACTCGTGGCAGAATCGACCCTACAAGGCCGGCGCGAGTGAGTGGTTCGGAATCCCCTCGCGAATCGCGATTTTTCTCCTCGAACGACGATGTCGCTGCCTGATCTCCACGTGGCGTTTCGGGACTTCACGTTCGACAGCTCGACATACGCGCTGTCGAGGCAGGCGGCGCGCGTCCACCTGTCACCGAAGGCGTTCGACCTGCTGCACCTTCTTCTCGCGCGGCGTCCGGCGGTGGTGCGACGGCAAGCCATCGAGGACGCGCTGTGGCCCGACACCGCCGTCGGCGTGAGCAGTCTCAGCCGGCTGATGGCTGAGGTGCGTGCGGCCATTGGCGAAACGCCGTCCTCCCAGCAGCTGATTCGCACCGTGCACCGGGTGGGCTACGCCTTCGTCGGCGCCACAGAACCTCCACCCGCGCCGGGTGCAGCAGCGTCGACCGGCACCGAGGTGCAGCTGCTCATCGGGCAGCAGTCAGTACGGTTGGGCGAGGGCGCACACGTCGTCGGCCGCGGTGCCGACAGCGAGGTCGTGCTCGATCAGATGGGCGTGTCACGACGCCACGCGCGGCTGGTCGTTGGTTCGGGCCGGGTCGATCTCGAAGATCTCGGCAGCCGCAACGGCACCTTCGTGAACGGAACACGGATTGCGGGCCCGGTGCGGCTAAGGCCTGGCGACCAGATCGTCATGGGAACGGTCGTCGCCAGCCTGCAGGCGGGCGACCGCGACCGCACCACGGAGTTCGAGACGGCGGCGGCGCCGAGACCGAAGACAACCAGGCGTTGACGACCGGGATGAAGTACCGTCCCTCGATGCCCACGCCGTCGAGTTGGATACGGACGTCGCTTGCGCTCGTCACTGCCAGCGCGCTTGCCGTCGGAATCATCGGCCACGCGCAGAGCGCAGATGATGCGGCGTGGCAGCAGTTCCTCGGCTGGCTGAAGGTCGCGCCGGTGGCCAACGGCCCGCTCGAGATCCTGCAGGGTTATCAGAAGAGCCTGGTTGCCAAGGGACTCGCTCAACCGGATGTGGCGCGCGAGATGGGTGCCGTGCTGCGACTGATGCGCGAGCGCACCGACGCGTGGCCGCTCATGTTCGACAACATCTACGCCAGCAAGTCGCCGAACTTCGATACCAGGCCCAACGCGTTGCTGGTGGCGGCCATCGAGGGACGCCCTCCCGGGCGGGCGCTCGACATCGGGATGGGACAAGGGCGCAACGCCGTCGCGCTGGCCGCGAAGGGCTGGGCCGTCACCGGAGTCGACGTGTCGGCAGAAGGCCTGGCCGTGGCCAGAGCGCAGGCCGCGCGCGCCGGCTTGACCATCACCGCCGTGCAGGACACCGTCGAGCACTTCGACGCTGGCACGAACCGGTGGGACGTGATTGCCGTGATCTACGGTCCTGGTGTCATCGCGGACCCTGACTACGTGGCCCGGCTCCATCGTTCGCTCAGGCCCGGCGGCATCGTCGTCGTGGAGAGTTTCGCGTCGGACCGCTCCGAGCTCCAGCGGCGCCCGGTGGACGTCGACCCCGATGAGTTGCGTCGCGCCTTCGCCGGTTTTCGGATTCTCACGTTCGAAGACGCCAAGGGCGTGTCGGACTGGGATCCACAGACCACGCGCCTCGTGCGACTCGTGGCCCAGAAAAATCCAGGCTAGGAGTCTGCGCGGCAGAAACGCGCAGCGGCATTCGGGCGTATAAAGGAGCATGCCGACGACCTTCCGTCCGTATGCTCCGGATCAGTCGCTCCTGTTCCCCGCCTCGCCACGCGACTGGTTGC
>JAGNJW010000048.1 GCA_018000455.1 Acidobacteriota bacterium | reverse complement strand
CGACGGGCCAGCGCGCGCGGTGCGCGCCGCGTCTGCGGTCGCCCGGGTGTGTCGCGCCTCGGGCAGCGGTGTGCGCCTCGGCCTGCATACCGGCGAGTGCCTGGCCTCCGCCATGCCCCCGTCGGGTCACGCGGTCGACATCGCGCGTGAAGTGGCGGCGCTCGCCCGCCCCGGCGAGGTCCTGGTCTCGCGGACCGTGAAGGACCTCGTGGCCGGGTCGGGGTTGCGCTTCGAGGAACGCGGGCGTCACACGTTCGCGGGCGGCGAGGACGGCTGGCGGCTGTACGCCGTGGTCTGACACGGCATCCGCCTCTCGCCCCTGTTCAGCGGCGCCGCTTCACGACAACAGCGAGGCCGAGGCCGAGCAGCATCAGGCTCGCGGGCTCAGGCACGCCTGGCGTCGGGGCCCCTGGTTCGAAGTTCGTGCTGAAGGTGTGGGTGAAGCGCAGGACCGATGCGTTGCCGCTGTTGCCCGTCAGCGTCAGAAAGTTGCCGAACGTCAGGTTGTCGACCACCGCGGCTGGCAACGCGCAGTTGTTCGCCGGGGCGCTGGAGGACGCGACGCACGAAACGCCCGGTGAACCGCTGACGATGCCCTGGAGGGTCGCCAGCCCGTTCAGCGCGTTCGACTGGGTCATGGCGACCTGGAAGCCCGTCCCGAAGGTCGCCGTCCCCGGCTGCGCCGCCGTTAACGCCAGATCGTACGAAAAGAGGAACCCCGACGTCTCGCCCGGGTTCACGAAGAAGACCACGCCCGGCGTCGGGCTGCCAGCGGCCTTGGTGAACGTGAGGCCGCCCATGCCGCCTCCGCCGTCGAAGATGTCGATCGCGATGTCTGCGGCGTCGTAGACGTTGCCCCCACCCGAGCCCGTCGTGTTGACCAGCGTGAAATTCGACGCGGTGTAGGTTGTCGTCCCGTTCACCGTCAGCGAGCACGATGTGGGCGACGCGAACGTCCCGCACGGCGCGGCAGCCGTTGACGCCACACCCACGAAGCCCGCCACCACCGCCAGGAGCCCCGTTCCCATCCAGCGACCTGCAGCCATTGCCGTCCCCCTCCTGCACCGAGCCGGCCGGCGCGTCGTGGCCCCCCCACGGCCGCCCCAGCCCGCTCCTCATCGCCGAACGCTCACGGTGTCTCGTTCTGGCGCGCGGCTCGAGTAGTTGATGGACGGGATCGTAGCGCCGCAATGCTGAGGTGTCGTGAAGGGTCGCTGAAGCTCCTGTGAAGAAGTGATGAAGGCACCGACTGGCGTGCGGCACCATGGGCGCCAACTCGGGGAGCTGCGAATCGCAGGGCGCGACGCCGCAGTACCTCGCGGGCGGCCGCCGCGGGGCCCGCACTTTGTTACGAGCCGGACGCTGGTGTCGCCAGTCGGCACCGCCCCGCGGCGCGGTGGCGATACGCTGTTCGGCGCCGGACGCGCGATGCGCGATCCGTGATCATGCTTCAACGAACGGAGAAGGCGTGTGATGTCACTGCACAGGATCGGGATCGCCATCTGCACGATCGCGACATTGACTGCGGTTGCCCCCGCGCACGGGGCCGCCGACCAGGTCAAGACCGCAAACGGTGTCATCGAGGGTACGACGACGAAGGCGGGCATCCGCGTCTTTCGGGGCGTCCCGTTCGCCGCGCCGCCGGTGGGCGACCTGCGCTGGAAGGCCCCGCAGCCCGCGAAGCACTGGACCGGGGTCCGCAAGGCCGTCGAGTTCGCGCACAGCTGCATGCAGCGCCCCATCTTCGGTGACATGGAGTTCCGCAACTCCGGGATGAGCGAAGACTGTCTCTACCTCAACGTGTGGACGCCTGCGAAGGCAGCGACCGACAAGCTGCCGGTGCTGGTCTACTTCTTCGGCGGCGGCCTGATGGCCGGCGACGGCTCCGAGCTGCGCTACGACGGCGAGAGCCTGGCGTCGAAGGGCGTCGTCTCGGTGACCATCAGCTACCGGCTCACGGTGTTCGGCTTCCTCGCCCATCCCGAGCTGACGGCCGAAGCGCCGTACCACGCGTCGGGCAACTACGGCTTCCTCGACCAGACGGCCGCGCTCACGTGGGTGCAGGCCAACATCGCGGCCTTTGGCGGCGATCCGGCACGCGTCACGATCGCCGGGCAGTCGGCTGGCTCGCGCTCGGTGTCGGTGCAGTTGATCTCTCCGCTTGCGCGCGGCCTGTTCGCCGGAGCGATCATGGAGAGCGGCAGCATGATCCAGGCGACGCGACCACCGTCGCTGGCCGACGGCGAGAAGCACGGGACCGCCTTCATGGCGGCCGCGGGCGCCGCGTCGCTGAAGGACCTGCGCGCCATGCCGGCGACGAAGATCCTGGGGCTGACGGCCCAGCCTGCGTTCACCCGGTTCGAAGCCGTCGCCGACGGCCACCAGATCCCCGCGCACGACCTGATCGACTACGTCGACGCCGGGCAACTGGCAAAGGTGCCCCTGCTGATCGGCTGGGTGTCTGAAGACCGCACGCCGAAGTCGCTGCTCGGCGATCAGCCCGCGACGCCAGATGGCTACGTCGCCGCCGTTCGCAAGGCCTTTGGCGCCAACGCGGATCGTGTGCTCGCGCTCTACCCTGCGCCCGCCGGCCGCGGCGAGGCCGACGTGCTCGACGCCGCGATGACGCTGGCGACGGATCAGGGCATGGGCTACAACATGTGGCGCGTCAGCGAGGGCCACCGCAAGGCGAGCGGCACGCCGGTGTACCGCTGGTTCTTCTCGCGCCCACGTCCGAAGTTCCTCGGCGCCGCCAACCAGACGCCGGGCACGGCCGGCGGCATCATCACGAACGCCACGGCCGCCGCGGCGCCGCCCGCGTGGCGAGGTGCGGTGCACTCGGCCGAGATCGAGTACGCGCTCGGCAACCTGGCGACCAACACCCACTACGCGTGGCAGCCGGCCGACTACGCGCTGTCAGAGGTGATGGAGTCGTTCTTCGCCAACTTCATCAAGAGCGGCAATCCGAATGGCGCGGGCCTGCCGACCTGGCCCGCCTTCGGCCCCGAGAGCAACTTCTCGTTCATGCACCTCGACGCCACGTCGCAGGCCGCCCCCGAGACGCGCCAGCGCTACCTCCTGCTCGACGAGATCCTCCGCAAGAAGTAGCGCACCCTCACGCGTGGAGCCCGCGACGATGCGGGTTCCACGCCATCGCCGCCCCGAACGGGGCGTCCGGCGTCCGGCGCGCCATCGCCCCCGCTATAGCAAGCTCCGTGCCCAGCGCGCCAGCAAGCGGTGGAGCGCCGACGGCGGCGGAATCATCGCGTCGATCTGCTCCTGGTGGTCGACCCATTTCGAGAGGCCGGCGATGGTCAGGAAGTCGAGCATGCCGGTCGTGGCCGCCGGGCCGGCGACGGTCATCGCGACTTCGCCATCGAGCAGCATGCTGCGATCGTTCATGTTGTACGACCCGATCTGCATGTAGAAGACGACGCGGGCCCGCTGCTCGGGCGTCAAGGTCGCGTCATGCGCCGCGAGCAGGCGCTTGCGCGCCGCCCAGACCGCGCGCGGCACGGCGCGCACATCGACCTCGGCATTTCGATCGGCGCTCACCTGGCGGCTCCGCTGGTCCTGGTACTCCATGACCGTCGTCATCATCTCGGGGTGGTCGAACAGCCCGTCCCATCCGCTGGCGCTTGCGGCGTAAAAGCCTTTCATGTGGAGCTTGGGGCGCATCGCCTTGCTCGGCCTGGCGAGGTACTGAGCCGGACGTTGCCGCGACAAGGCTTCGGCCTGGGCCGACCACTGATCGAGCCCGGCACGATCGAATGGCGCCAGTTTCGCGAACCACTCCGATGCGGCGCCGAGATTCCGGCGGATCTCGTGCATGCGGCCCGCCTGGTCGCCCACCTCGGACTCCTCGCTGAACAAGCCGACCTTGAAGAGGCCGCCCTCGGCGGTGATGCGCGCGTCGAGCCCCTTCGACAGCGCGAGCAACCGGCTGAAGACCATGTGCATGCGCGCGAGCACGGGCCACGCCGTGCCCGGTGCGTTGTCGATATCGGGGGCAATGACCATCACGCGGCAGCCCCTGAGGGCACTGCCCATGAGCAGCGACCCGAGCAGCGCGTCTTCCCACAGCGAGTCGGGTGAGATGATGACCGTGCCCCGCGGCATCAGGCTCGCCAGCAGCGCCTTCACGACGCTGGCCTTCTTGTCGCCGTAGCCCACGTCGTTGTGGGCCTGCATCGCGCGCGCCGGCGGGATCACGCCCGCCTCGGCCCGGCGGCGCTCGGCCTCGACGCGCGCCGCGTAGTCAGGTGCCAGTGGCCGGGCCTGGAACACCTCGGGCAGCGCGTTCGTCGGGATGCGCTGCCGTTCGAACACGCGCCGTAGGGCCCCCTTGACCGCAAGCGCGGCGGGCCCTTCGACGATCAGCGCGCGATCCTCCCAGGTGGGCCCGGCATACCACTCGCCGAGCCCCATCCCGCTGAAGACCACCTCGCCACGGTAGGGATCATCCTCGGTGATGTCGTAGAAGACGATCTTGCGGTGGTCGCGCATCAGGTTGTCGGGCACGCCGGCGATCTTGATCAGGCCAGGCGCCCAGAACGAGAAATCCGAGGGGTGCGTGATGTTGACGTGCACCTTGACGAGCCCGCGGAGCCACGCCTCGCCGTGCTGCGCACGACCGGCCTGCAGCCGTCGTGAGGTGGCGACCGCGTCGCGCAGCTCCTGCTGCGCCGCGCGCAGGACGCGTTGCTCGGCAGCGCTTGCGTCTGGCAGCGTGATCGTGCGCCCCAGGGGATCCTCGAGGAGGTTCATCCACAGCCGGCCGTTGTTGGCCTGGTAGTAGAACTGGTCGAGGACGATGAAGTACTGCGGCAGGCGGCCAACCTCGTCGTACGTGCGGACGCGGGTGGTGAGGGCCTGCAGGTACTCGTGCACGTGCATGGCCGAGACCTTGTCGACCTGTGGCACGTCGCCGAGGCCGCGCACGTCGTGGATCCAGAGGACGTGGTACTGCTCTGCCTTGCGCACGGCGCGCATGAACTCGAACTGGAACGCCTCGTTGAGCACGTAATAGATGCGGTTGCCGTCGATGAACTGGTTCCCGGTGGCGCGCTCGATCAGGGCGTCGAGTTCGGCCTGTGTGTCACTCTCGTCAGGCGGCAGCGCCAGCTGCAGCGGCACGAACACGCGCCGATCGCTGTGCCACACCGCGCGGATACCGGCACGGACGCCGTCGAGTTCGTCGATGGCCGCGGCAAAGGCCGCTGCCGCGGCCATGCGCTGCGCCGGCGCGAGGTCGGCCATGGCCGCAAGTTCCGCCTCGAAGCGCCGGGCGGCCGGCGGCCCGTAGTACGTCAGCGTCGCCGGCGTGCGGCGTTGCGCGAACATGCCGTCGAACGGCAGCAGCACGTCCTCGAGGATGATGCGCCGCGCGCGCGTCGCGACACGCGAGACCACGGCGTCTGCGGGAGGGCCGCCGGCCGACAGCGCCACCGCGAACAACTGCGTCCAGCCGCGGACCATGCGCTGCGCCAGATCGTCGGGCGCGCCGAGCGCGCTGACCGCCGCGACATCCTCGGCGACGGCTTGGCGCGCATCGCCGCCCAGCCGGCTCCGCAGGGGCAGGACCAACCGCGTGAGCGCCTCGGCGGCGGCCCGGAGCTCGCGGCGCGGTGCCGCGAGATCGACGCGGGCGGCCGTGGGCCATGCGGCTGCGGCGCTCGGAAACCTGACACGATCGGTGCGCGGCCTCGTCGTGCCCGCTCGCCCTCCAAGCGGCACGTGCACCCCGGCGAGTACGGTGTTGTCGCGCCAGGGCATCCAGTCGATGCGGAGCCTGGTGCCGCGCCCCAGGACGCCGCCACGGCGAACGTTGAGGTCGAGGCCCACCAGCCAGTCGGCATCTCCCGACCGGGCATCCACATCGATCCCGGCATGCAGGCGCCCGACCGGACTCACGAAGAGCAGGCGCCCACCGCCCTCGACATGCCCCTCTGACCCACCGAGCACGCCCTCGACGCGCAGCGCCGCCAGCCCCACCATCGGGCTGAGCAGGTCTTTCTGCACGCCAAACAGGCCGAGCGCCGCGGGGCGCTGCGTGTCGATGAGCAGACCCGTCTGCCACGTGTAGATGGGCGGCTGGCCCATCGACCAGGTCGGCGCCGCGGCGGGGGGCACCACCGCCGGCGGCTGGTCGGGAATCGTTGGCTGCGCCGAGGCGTCAGGCGGACGCCCCATCGCGACGAATGCCGTGAGGGCAAGGCTGCAGATGACCGGTATGCGCATGTGAGTTGGCAGAGGCCGCCTCATCATGGCCCAGCTCGGCGGCGACGTCTATCCTCCGACCGCCAACGTGGACCAGGCCAACGCCCCCAACCAACCGCGGCCAAAGGTGTAGACTACGCCCGCTTCCGGCGGCGGCACACGCGCCGGACTCCGCTCGACGCCTGTTCGTCCTGCACGCCTGCGCTTCCAGGAGCCTGCATGAGCGCCCAGCACGCCTCCGCCGACCTCCCCCTCGGCGAGTTCACCGTGAAGGCCGTCGTCGCCGGCGTCCTGCTCGGCATCGTCTTCGGC
>JAGNJW010000006.1 GCA_018000455.1 Acidobacteriota bacterium | reverse complement strand
GCAACCAGTCGCGTGGCGAGGCGGGGAACAGGAGCGACTGATCCGGAGCATACGGACGGAAGGTCGTCGGCATGCTCCTTTATACGCCCGAATGCCGCTGCGCGTTTCTGCCGCGCAGACTCCTAGCGGGACAGTGTAGAACCGATTTCACTTCGTCGGGTCGGCGAGGTCATCCGGCGTGGGCGGCGGTCCCTGGCCTGCGGCAACCACCGTCGCCACGACCTCGCGGCAATCGTCGCAGTCGGCCAGATGTGCCAGCAGGCACGAGGCGAGGGGAGCGGGGAGCGTGCCCTCGACAAGGCACGCGATGGCGAGGTCCGTCGAACACGACGTCAGTGAAGGAGCGCCGGCGGCGATGTTCTCGGCTTCGTCCAAGACTCTCTCGGGAGTGGGACCACACGCGGGGGAGTGCGTGCGTTCCACTTCGAGGGACGGGTCGGCCTCATCCCATTTGGCACGACTGTTCGAGTACCGGGCCTCCCGCGGGCAGGTCGACCGCGCCAAGGATACCGCGAACGTCGTCGGCCGTGATCGCCTGGGCGGTGAGCGCGTCGTGCAGCCGGCTCATCAGGGCGAGGAAGTGCGGATAGAGCCGCTGCTGGTCGAGCCTGAGCACCCGCGCGATCTGCGCCCGCGTCATGCCGTTGGTGAAGAACAGCTTGACGATGAGGCGGTCGTCGGCGGACAGCCCCGTGAGCGCCCTGGCGAGCGCGCCCTCCACACGGCCGGCGAGCTTGCGACGCTCGGCGGAACGCACGAGGGCGTCGGCCTCGGCGCCCGGCTGCTCCGTGTGCGCCAGCTCGCTCACATCCACGAAATAGCGGCCAGACGGGGCGGGCAGCCCGGAATAGATGGCCCACAGCTCATCCCGCGTCTCGGTCACCCCGTGGTCGGAATGCAGCGTCTCGACGGCCTCGTCGAAGCTGAGGCGCTTGCGGTGGGTGAGCCGCCAGAGCATCAGCGCCACCGGCCCAAGCCGTTTGGCGACGACAGGCGGTTTGGCCTTGCCCCATTCCTGGTTGCGGTAGTCGAGGAAGACACGCGTGATGACGGTCACGAGATAGGTGTGCAGGCTGCACTCGCGCCGCCACTGCCGTAGCACGGAGTAGTCGTTGGAGGCGAGGTGCAGCATCACGCGTCCACGCAGCTCATCCGCCATGTCGCGCGACAGGCGGTGTCGCGCCGACACGAAGCGGACCGCGTCCACGACCGCGCCGTGCTGGTCGGCCAGCAGCTGTCGACACGTGGTGACCGCTTCCCGTTGCGAGGCGTGAGGGGCTGCGGCAACGTGGCGGGAAGGCTCGCTTCTGACGGCTCGACGAGTGAGGCGGACCCGCGACGACGGCGCCGCTGTTACCGGCCCGCTGGCTGGCGAGCCGACGTGGAACCGGGGGCCGGCGAAACCGGCACGGGGTGGCGAATCAACAACGACGGCACTCGACACGGCGCCTCCCTTCCGTGGACGCGCCGGACGAGGGATTCGGCCAGACTGCGCGTCTGAGAGGGTTAGCGCCATCGCGCCGGGGAACCCCTCGCCCTGCCCGCAGCGCGGATCAGAACGTCCGCCTGAAGCCCAGCTGTGCCTGAAACGGACGGGACCTGCTCGATCTCGAGATCGACGTCACGCCGTATCTGCCGGTCGACACCCAGGCGCACGGCTTCGACAACATCGCCGAGGCGCAGGCGTTTTTCGCCGGCGCTGCTCGACGGCTACCTGCGCGCGGCCTCGCAGGTGAGCCGCCTGGCGCTCGGCGACCTCGCGATGATCAATTACCTCGTCTCGAAGGGGGCCGACCTGCTGGCCGTGAACCGCGAAGGCCAGACCACCATCGACATGGCCAACGGACCGGTACAGCGCGTGCAGCCCTGGCCGGAGCTCATCGCCTACCTCGAGGGCCTCGACGCCAAGGACAACCACAGGTGTCTGTCGTGCTGACCCCTGGTCAGCCCGTCTGAACCATCTCGGGCCCGATCGATGTAGCAATCGATGCCACGAGCCCGTGTAATTTCCGTCAGCGACGGATGGCCGGGCGGGGCAGAGCGCGTAAACCGGGGCGAAATACCGCGCAGATTCGAGACGGCACGAGGCTTGCTATCTGGCGGGCCAGTACGACGACGCCCAACCTGGAGACTCGAGGATGCCTGCTTCAAAGCACGTCTCGGCCCGCGCTGCGGTGAGTGCCCCCAGCACCAAGGTCGTCTGGACCGTCGCCCGCTAGCTCTCCCCGACGGGGCTCCCGCCCCGTCGGTTTCGCCTCCAGGCCGTCAGCCCTACCGGATCATCGACGTCGGCTTGATCGCCGCCACGATGCGCTTCACGAACTCCGCTTCGTTGCCGGCGTGCCAGCGCCAGACAACCACCAGGTCTTGTTCCGGCAGGATGGTGATGGTGTTGCTGCCGGCGCCGCGGGCGCCGTAGGCCGTGGTCGGCAGGCCCGGGTAGTTCTTCCCCTGCGTGTTCAGCCACCACAGGTAGCCGTAGTCGGGTCCGTGCTGACTCGGCGACACGGCCGCCTTCGCGTAGGCCGGCGGCACGATCTGCCGCTCGCCCCACTTGCCGCTGCGCAGCCACAGATAGCCGAAGCGCGCCATGTCTTCGGCGTTGATCCACACGCCGCCGCCCCACCTGGTGCCGCCGCTCACCGACGCCACTTTCTTGCCGCCGAGGTCGACGAAGCTGTTGTGGTACGGAATCCAGCGCCAGGTGTTCGACGCGCCAATCACGTCCATCACCTCGGTGCGGAAGACGTCGGGCACCGACTGGTTGAAGACGCGCAGCAGCGACAGGCCGAGCCGGTTGATGCGCACGTCGTTGTACTCGTAGTAGGTGCCGGGCCGCTTCAACTCGCGCGGCTTGCGCTCGCCCTCGCCGAAGGCCTCCTTGCCCACGAAGTCGTCCTTCTTGCCGAACATCGTGCCTTCCCACTCGGTCTCCTGCTGCAGGTGCATCTTCCAGGTCACGAGCGCGTTGCGCGGCGAGTCGTAGCCGCCGTCCTTCACGAGGCGGCCGACGGGCTCGTCGAGGTTCGCGATCTTTCCGTCGCGCATGGCCAGGCCGGCCACGGTCGAGAGCATGCTCTTGGCGACGGAGTAGGTGGGATCGGCCCACGTGGTGTCGCCGAACTCGGCCACGACGTAACCCTTGTAGACGACCAGGCCGTTGGTCTTGGCCCGGATGTTCGGCACCGACCCGAGCATCGTCCCGAAGATGCGTTCCTGATCCGAGAAGTCGACGGCGCGCGTCGACTCACGCGTCTGGGCGAACTGCACGGCGGCCTCGAGCGCCGCCTGATCCATCCCGAGCTCGCTGGCCGGCTTCTTCGCCCAGCTGCCGGCCGGCGGATAGTAGACCGCCGTCGCCGCGGCCTGTTCGGCCGCCAGCACCGCGACCGGCGCGACAGGACCGTGATGCAGGGCCACGAACGACGCGCCGGCCAGGACGGTGCACGCCACGAGCGACAAGCCGAGTTTCATGAGCAGTCTCCCCCGCCGCGAAAGCCGCAGCCGCCGACTACTCTACACCGGTCGTAAAGCGTGCCGTGATGGCCACGGCTGGCCCGCCGTGGCGCCCCGCCAGGACGGCGCTATGGCACTTCGAGCGACCGCAGCCGCACGCGCTCGAGACCGCCGCTGTGGCCGTGCTGGAAGACCCGCACGTCTGGCAGCCCGCCGGGCCCCTGGCCGGTGATGAGCTCGGCACGTCCGGGGCCACCCGTGAGCCCGCCGATGGCGAGCCGCATGCCGCCTCTGAAGCCGGCAGTTCCCGGCAGCGCATCGATGATCCACTGGAGCGACGTGAGCGAGAACACCCTGAGCAGGCTCGGCGCGCCGCCATCGGGCGCGATGGCGATATCGAGGCCACCATCGCCGTCGATGTCACCGGCCGCTGCCAGCGCACCTCCGGTGTAGTCGGCCGGCAGCACGGTCGCACTGGCCACTGCCACGGCCGAACCCGTGCCCACCGCCCACAACCGCAGATCCACCGGACGTCCCGCGCCGGGCGTGGTCAGCACCTGGAACGGCGCCACGACGCCGCCGGCATAGGCGCCGGTCGCGACCCGCACGCCGCCAGAGAACGCGTGCTCGTAGGCGGTCCACGAAGCCTGCAGGGTCGTCCCGGCGCTCGACACCGTGAACACGCGCACGTCGGGGGCACGTCCAGGGCCAGCGCCGACGACGACATCGGCGCGGTTGTCGCCATCGAGGTCCGCGCAGGCCACGTAGACGCCACCGGTGAATCCCGCTTCGAAGGGCAGGAAGCCGGTGACTTCGGCCACCACGCCCCCGACGACGCGGAACACCTTCACGGCCGATCCGCCCGGTCCCTGACCGGTGACGATCTCGGCGATGCCGTCGTTGTCGATGTCGCACGAGGCCAGGCGCACGCCGCCTCGGAAGGCCGGCTCGAAGGCATTGAAACGCAGGCCGGTGTCGACGCCCGCGCCGGTGAAGGCGCGCACCTGCGGCCGCTCCCCCTCGCCGGTGCCGGTCAGGATCTCGCCGCCTGCGGCCCCATCCACATTTCCCGCCGCCACCCAGCGACCGCTCACCGGCGCCGCGCCCACACCGTCAATCTCGAGCTCGAGCGAGTCGTTGGTCGCGTCGGGATCGATCGGGGCGCCGAGCGTGCGCATGACCAGCAGCTTGACCGCCGCGGTGGTCTTCGGCGTCACGCGGATGTCGGCGAAGGCGGTCGCGCCGGGCGCAATGGCGCCGGTCATCCACACGCCAGATGCCGGCCCCGATACGCCGAAGTTGCCGTGGGTCGTCGTCGCATCGATGACGGTGACGGCGCCCGCCTCGCTGAGGATGAGGGCGTACTCGCCGCCGCCATCGACGCCACCGTGGTTCGTAATCGCCAGACGCAGCGTCACGATCTCGCCGACACGCACGGCCCGGCTCGCCGCGAGTGTGCCCACGGCATCGGCGATCGCACCGCGCAGCTGCAGATCGACCGTCGGCGCGGCGCCGCCGCCGACGAAGACGTAGTTGTCGACCGCGTCGTTGGCGTGGTTGCAGTCGATGGTGCTCGTCATCGACATGAACCAGCCCCAGATGAGCGTGCCAGGCGCCACGGCTGGATTCACCTGCAGCAAGATTTCGACCCTGCGTCCGACGCCGATGAGTGTCTGGCCCGGCCACGTGCAGTGCACTTCACCGTTCACGACCGCGCAGGTGCCGCCGGGCGATGGATTCATCGCCGTGATCGAGGTGCCCGCCGGCACCAGGCCCGAGATCATCACGTCGCCGGCGTAACCGGGGCCGCGGTTGGTGGCGGTAAAGACGTATCGGAGCTGCCCGCCCGGCAGGACCATGGGTGAGAACTGCTGGGTGACTTCCACGTCGGAGCACTGGGCCGCGGATGGCAGCGGCGTCACAATCGGCGCGGAGTCGACGTTGTCGGACGGATCCGGGTCCGGCTCGACGCTGGCGGTGAGCCTGGCGGTGTTCACGATCGTGCCTGCCTGGTTGACGATGGCCGTGAGCTGCAGCGTGGCGGTCTGGCTGGCCGCCAGCGCGCCCACCGTCCACACGCCGGTGGCCGCCACGTAGTCGCCCTGCGAGGTGCGGGCCGACACGAACGACAGGCCGGCGGGCAGTTCGTCGGTCACGACGACGCCGGTGGCCGGGCTCGGCCCGTCGTTGGTGATCGTGACGAGGAACTCGGCGAACTCGAAGATGCCCACGATCGGGCGCAGCGCCGTCTTCGTCACCCGGAGGTTGGTGGCGAGCGTGGGATTGAGGACCACCGAGTCCTGGTCGTTCACCGGGTTCGGATCGGTGAGGCCGACGCCGCTGACGACGGCGCGGTTCACCAGCGTACCGGCCTGCGCGACCGTGGCGACGAGCGACAGCGTCGAGGAAGCGCCGACCGCCATGGGGCCGATGGTCCAGCGACCCGTCGCCGGAACGAAAACGCCGGCCGACGGCGTCGCCGACACGAAGACGAGACCCGCCGGCAGCACGTCGTCGATGGCGACCGCGGGCGCCGCGAACGGCCCGCGGTTGGTGGCCGTGATGGTGAAGGTGACGGGGGCGCCGACAGCCGGCGTGAGCGTACTGGCCGTCTTCGACACGCCGATGTCGGTGTAGGGCGTGCTGTTGACGACCGCGACGGCCGAGTCGTTCGACGGATCGGTGTCGGGCTCGTTCATGCCGGTGCGCACCGCCAGGTTGGCAATCGGCCCCGGCAGGTCGACGATGGCGGTGATTGTCAGCGTGACGGTCTGGCCGACGGCGAGGGCGCCAATCGTCCAGCGCCCGGTGACCTGGTCGTAGACGCCCTGCGACGCGGTGGACGCCTGGTAGGAGACGCCCGCCGGCAGCTGGTCGGTGACGACGACTCCGGTGGCCGGATTCGGCCCGTTGTTGGTGGCCATCACCGTGTAGGTCACGGGCTGCCCGGCCGGCACCTGTGCCGGGGTCACCGCCTTGGTCACGCCGACGTCGGCGCGCGTATCGATCGTGGTATCGACACTGGACGTGTTGTTGGCCGGGTTCGAGTCTGGTGTCGTGCTCGACACGGTGGCGGTGTTCGTGACCACGGTGCCGTTGGCCACGACGCCCGCCGTGTAGGTGGCGGTGATGATGCGGACCTCGCCGACAGTCATCGTGCCCAGTGCGCACGGAAAGGCCGTGGTGCACGCTCCTGACGTGGAGACGAAGGTCAGGTTGGCCGGCGTCGGATCGGCCACCGAGACGCCCAGCGCCACGGCCGGACCGTTGTTGGTGACGGTGAGGGTGTAGACGACCGACCCGTTCGCGAGCACGGTGGCCGGTCCCGTCTTGACGATCGATACGTCGGTCAGGTTGAGCGCCACCGGCGTCACCGTCGCCAGATCGTTGAGCGGGTTCGGATCCGGCTGGTCGCTCGACGTCCGCGTGGCCGTATTCGGCAGGGGTCCCGCCAGATCGGCGCGCACGGTGAGCGTGAGCGTCGCGCTGCCGCCACCAGCGGCCAGGGCGGGAATCGTCCAGAGGGCCGTTCCGGGCACGTAGCTGCCAAGCGAAGCGACGTGCGTCTGATAGGTGACGCCGACCGGCAGCGACTCGGTGATGACGACGTTGGTCACATTCGACGGACCGAGGTTGGTGACCGTGATGAGGTAGTCGAAGTTCGCGCCGACCCCAGGCGAGAGCGTGCTGGCGGTCTTGGCCACCGCGACGTCGCCGGCGAAGGCGAGCGGCGTCGACACCGAGGCGCTGTTGTTGGCCGGGTTGTCACCGGCCGTGGTCGTCGATACCGAGGCCACGTTCACGATCGGGTCCGGCGCGGTGTAGGCCGCCGGCACCTGGAAGGTGACCGTGATGACACGGGATTCGGCCGGCAGCATGGTGCCGAGCAGGCATGGGAAGGTCGTGGTGCACGCGCCGCTGGTCGACACGAACGTCAGGCCGGCAGGCGTGGGGTCGGTCACCGTGACGTTGTCGGCCACCGACGGCCCGTCGTTGGTGATGGTCAGCGAGTAGACGAGAGTACTGCCGGGCGTGGCGGTGGCAGGCCCGGCCTTGGCGATGCGGACGTCGGCGCGCTGCACGAGCGTCGTGTCTTCGGGCTCGGAGTTGTTGGCCGGCACCGGATCGGATTCCGTCGCGCTGACGGTAGCCACGTTGGTCAGCATTCCGGGCACCGGCGGCGTGCTGATCGTGATGCCCACGGCCGTGCTCGCGCCCGGGGCGAGCGTGCCAACCGTGCAGGTGAGGACGCCGGCCGCCACGCTGCAGCCGGGGGACGCGGCGACCAGGGCCGTTCCCGCGGGCAGCGGATCGGAGACCGTGACATTGGTGGCGGTCGCCGGGCCGTGGTTGGTGATGGCAAAGCTGTAGCTCACCGGGGCGCCGGCGGCCTGCGGATCCGGAGCATCCGTCTTCACGATGGCGACATCCGCCGCCCCGGGCCCGGCGACGAGTGTCGGCTCGGTGTCGGTGTTGTTGGCCGGATCGGGATCCGGCGTGGCCGATGACACGCTCACGGTATTGCTGAGCGTGGTGCCGGGCGGCGTGCCGCCGACGAGCCGCACGCGAAGGTCGAAGGTGGCGCTCGCCCCGGACGCCAGCGTGGCGACGCTGCACGAGACCATGCCCGTTGCCCCGACGGCCGGCGTCGTGCACACCCAGCCGGCCGGCACACCCAGGCTCTCGAAGACCGTGCTCACCGGCACGGCATCGGTCACCAGGACGGCGGAGGCCGCAGCCGGTCCGCGATTCTCGACGACGATCGTGTAGGCGACGAGCCCATCGACGACGACCGGGTCGGGCGAGTCGATCTTGGTCACGGCAAGGTCGGCGTCGGATGGGTTCCCGATCGTGGTCGGCTCGCTCGCCGTGTTGTTCCCAGGCGCCGGATCGGGCTCGGCTCCTGTCACCGACGCGGTGTTCACGATGACGCCGGGTGTCGACGGCGACACCGTGACCGTGACCGTCGCCTGCGCGCCGAAGGCCAGCGCACCGAGATCGCACGATACCGTGGCCGTGCCCGTGCACGCCGCGCCCTGGCTCGGCAGTGCCGACACCAGCGTGACGCCGGCCGGCAGCGTATCGGTCACCGTGACGCCGGTGGTATTGGCCGGCCCGTTGTTGCGCACGGTAAGCGTATAGACGACGTTGCTGCCAAGGGCCACCGGATCGGCGGCATCGGCCTTGGTGATCGACAGGTCCACGCTCGTCGCCGCGGCGACGGTCGTCGGCTCGATGTCGGTGTTGTTGGCCGGAACCAGGTCCGGGGTATCCGATCGCACGGCGGCGGCATTGGTGATGACGGCGCCGTCGAGCAGGGTCGGCGACACCTGCACGGTGAGCGTGACCGTGGTGGTGGCGCCAACGGCGAGCGTGGCCACCGTGCAGACGAGGTCGCCGGAGGCGCCGACGGCCGGCGGCGTGCACGCCAGTCCGGGGGCCGTGAGGGAGGCAAACGCGGTGCCCGTCGGCAGCGGATCGCGCACCACCACGTTGGCCGCCACGCTGGGCCCGTTGTTGGACACGACCAGCGTGTAGGTCAGCGTCGTGCCTGGTACGACCGGATCGGGGCTGTCGGTCTTCACGACCTGGAGGTCGGCCGTCGGGCGCTCGCCGAAGTTGTAGTCGATGGCCGTCGTCGGACCGCCAAGCGGGATGTCGATGGCCGAGACGACGTCGTTGCCGACGGTGCCGCCCTGGCTGCCGGCACTATCGAGGCCGTCGGCATAGGCGAGCGGCTGGGTCTCACGCACCGTGTAGGTGCCCGGCCGCAGCCCGGTGAACTGATAGGTGCCGTCGGGCAGCGTCACGGCCGTGCGGTTCACCGCATCCCCGAGGTGGTCGGTGCCAGTCAGCGTGATGATGACGCCGCCAATCGGCAGTTCGCCCACCGTGTAGACGCCGTCGTTGTTCGCGTCCTCGTAGACGCGGCCCGACAGGGTGTTGCTGTTGAGGGTCACCGAGGCAGGGTCGCTCGCGGTGTAGGTGTTGGCCGCCGCGCCCACGTCGCCGGGATTGCCGGTGCGCTCGACGCCGAAGGCGTTGTACGGCGACAGGGTCGCACCAACCAGGCCCGGCAGGCCGGTCCAGGTCGCAGTGGCGGTGTTGGTCGTGACCGTGCCGGGCGCAATGCTCGGATCGAGCGTGCCGGTCACGGTGATGGTCGACGTGGCGCCGAACGGGAACGACGGCCAGGTGCCGGTCACGGTGCCGGCCGAGATGGTCAGCGAGGCCGGGGCGAGGCCGCCCGTCGAGGTCGGCCCGGATGTCACGGTGATGCCGGCCGGGACCGGATCCGACAGCACGACGTCGAACGCGTCGCTGTTGCTGGCGCCGCCATGCGCCACGACGATCGTGAAGGTCACCGTGTCGTTGGCGTCGCCGGTGATGGGGGCGGCGGTCTTGGTCACCGCCAGCGTGGGCTCGACGATCGTCACGTCGGGTGCCGAAGCGGTCACCGTGCTGCCACCCGCCGTCCAGGCAGCGCTGTTGTTGCGGGCCTGACCACGGACGTTGGCGGGGGTGTTGAGCACGATCGCCCGGTAGGTGAGGGTGATGGTCTCGGCGATGGTGCTGTTGGTATCGGTGTTGGTGACGGTGCCGAAGTTGAACGTCACACGGCTGCCGGCCGTAACGGGGTTCGCTCCGCCGGGGTTGCTGACGACGGCGTTGCTCAGCACACCGGCGAACCCGCCGCTGGCGTTGGTAGTCACGGCGGCCGGGTTGCTGACGACGAGACTGTCGAAGCCGACGAAGGCCAGACCGGCGTCGAGCGTGTCGACCAGCGTGACGCCGTTCGAGACGGCCTCGGGCACCGACACGGTGACCGAGTAGGTCAGGATCTCGCCGACCGCCACCGCCGTGCCGGTCGTGTGGGGCTGGTTGGTCGACACGACCACCTTCGTGACGGCCGCGTTGCTGACGGTCACGGCCGCCGACCCCGATGCCAGGTAGTCGTTCTCGGCGCCGCCCGGGTCCGCGGGGTTGCCGGTTCGCTCGGTCGACAGCGTGTTGTAGGGCGACTGGGCCGTCGTCACCGTGCCCGGCAGGCTGGTGTAGGTCGCCGAGGCGGTGTTGGTCAGCACCGTCCCGGAGGCCAGCCCCGAGTTGATGGTGGCGAGGATCTGGAACGTCGACGTGCTGCCGGTGGGATAAGTGTCCCACGTGGCGGCGAGGCTGCCGGCGGTGCTGATCGTGGTCGGCGCGGTGCCGGACGTCTGGGACGCGCTGACGAAGGTCAGGCCCGCCGGAAGGATGTCGACGAGTGACACGTCGAACGCCGTGGTGTTGCTGCCGGCGCCGTGTGAGAGCGTGACCGTGAACGTGACCGGGTCACCGGCGTCGCCGCCGGTGGGCAGGGCCGTCTTGACGATCTGCAGGGTCGGCTCGAGCAGGGTGACGTTCGGCGCCGAGGCCGCCACGCTGCCGCCCGTGTAGGCGAGCGTCGCGGCGTTGTTGCGCAACTGGCCGCGGTTGTTGCCGGGGGCGTTGAGCACCACCACCGTGTAGGCGAGCGTAACCGTCTCGGCGGTGGCGTTGTCGGTATCGGTGTTGGTCAGGGTGCCGAAGTTGAGGCTGATACGGCGACCCTGGTTGATGGCCGTCGGGCTGCCCACGGGCTCCGGGCCGATGGTGGCGGCAGTGAGCACCGTGCCGAAGGTGCCGCTCGCGGCGGTCACGGCAGGCGAGGACGGGGTGAGGCTGTCGAGGCTGACGAGCGCGAGTCCGGCGTCGAGTACGTCGGTGAGCACGGCCGACGGGGTCGTGCCTTCGGGGATGCGCAGCGTGACTTGGTAGGACACCCGCTCGCCGATGGCGACGTTGTTGCCCGCGGTGTGCGCCTGGTTGGTCGCCGTGATGGTCTTCGTGATGGTGGGTGACGCGGTGGCCACGGCGGCCGTATCGAGCCGATCGACGGTCGTGAAATCCGGGCCGCCCTCGACACCGGCGAAATTGGTGAGCGTCGCGGTGTTGGTGAGCGTCTGATTCGCTCCCACGGCGGTGGCCAGAGCGAGGTCGTAGGTGACGATCGCGATGTTCGTGCCGGACGTCGCGCCGTAGGTCGTGAGCGCGCCCTGGGCGGCGCCCGGGTCGTTGAGTCTCAGGCCGGCGCCGAAGAGTCCGCCGCCGGCGAAGGGCCCGCCGCCAAGGTCGGTGAACGGCAGGGCCGCGCCGGCACCGTTGGTGACGCTCAGGTTGAGGGCGGCCAGGTTGGCGGGCACGACGAAGCCGGCCGGCAGCGTGTCGTGGAAGGTGACATCGAAGGCGCCTTCCGGACCGCTGCCGGTGTTCTCCAGGACGATGGCGAACGTCACGACGTCGCCGGCGTCGAGCAGCGAGACATTGCTGTTGATCGGCGTCGCGGCCAGACCGTTCGAGGTGATGGCGCCCGCCCCCCGATAGCCGGGTAAGCCCGGCGCGCTGAACGACACCGGGCCGACGGTGACGGGCGCGTAGACGTCGGCCGTGTTGCTGCTCGTGACGACGCCCTTGGTGACCCGCACGTTCGGCTCGTTGAGCTGAATCTGCACGATGGCGTCGACGATCGACGCGCCGGCGTTGGTGGTCCCCTCCTCCACACGCGCTTGATTGGTGAGGAACAGTCCATCGGCGAAGGGCTGTGCCGATGCCGTCACCGTGAACAGGATGTCGATGGTGGTCGGCGTATTGGTCGGGTCATCGAACGCCGGGTAGGTGAAGCGCACGCTGTTGCCGGCGGCATCGCTCGCCATCGTCGGCACCGAGCCCGAGAGCGCGAAGAAGGTGTCGCCCGGCCCGAACTTGGCGGTGCCGGCGGCCGGTGCTGCCACGTTCACCGTGGCGTTGAACGGCCCGGCCACTTCCGTCGCGAAGAGCACGGGCAGGGGCAGGTAGTCGGTGATGGTCACCGGCTCGAGGTCGCTCGAGGGCAGCGTGTAGCGGAGGCGGTAGGTAACCGTGTCGCCCGGGCCAAGCTGCGGCGCGCCGTAGCTGGTGTTGCCGTTGATGGCGTAGATGGTCTTGGTGAGCGTGCCAGTGAGGATGGCCACGCCGGCCCCGCTCGTGTCGGCCTCGTTACTGCCGGTCGGCGTGACGGCGTCGGCGACGGCGAGGAGGTCCGCCAGCGCCGTCACCGCATTCGACAGCGTGTCGCCGTGGTCGACCGAGGCATCACCCGATGGGAACGTGTCGGTGAAGCTGTCCTGGATCACGGTGCGATAGACCACGGTGACGGTGGTGGCCCCGCCGTTGAAGGTCGTGCAGTCGGGCGGCGGCCCACCGGTGCCGCCCGCCGGTACGCAGCCGCCGAGCAACCGCGCGTCGAGACCCCGCAGGACCTGCTCCGGGCCGATCTGGAACGTCGCCGTGGTCTCGCCGGTGGTGCCGGTGGCGACCACGAAGGCGAAGTTCCCCGCGTTCATGGCCGCGGCGGCCAGCGAGCCGCCGCTGTGCTCGGCAACGGCCAGTGTCGGCACGAAGGCCGGATCACGACGCTGGCCGTCCGAGATCACGTCGGTCAGCACCAGGTCCTGCATGGCGAAGAAGTCAGACACCTGAATCGACAGTGTGTATTCCAGCGTGTCGCCGGGTGTCGGCCCGGCGCCGCCGGTGTCGACGGCGATGGCCACGCTCTTCTGGATCGCGATCGACTTGGCGGTCAGCGTGTGGTCGTTGACGGTGACATCGCTCACGACGGTGGTTGGTCCGTCGCGCGCGTCGAGGGGCGTCCAGGCGCCCTGTGCCTGGGCATCGTTGACGCTGGTGGCGTCATCGCCCGTCGAGGCGTTGATGACGGGCGACGCTGCCGCGTTCAGCCGCGGCACGAAGTAGCTGAAGATGAGCGACGCATCCTGCGTGCCGGCGGTGCCGGTGACCGAGGCGAAGCGGCGTGTGAGGGTGCCGCCGGGCGTGGTCGTGGACGGCGTGGCGACGGCGGTTGTGGCCACGGCCCCGCCGTTCACGAGCGTGCTGACGACCGCCAGGAACTGCTGGTTGTTCGGCAGCAGGTCGGTGAGATCGACGTTGGTGAGCGTCTGCCCGGTGGCGATGTCGACGTCGATGCGGTACTGCCGCGGGAAGTTCGGACCGGTGGCCGTCTCGTCCTCAGGCCCGATGTAGGTCTTGGTCAGGCGCAAGATCGACGGCGTGACCGGCTGGTTGGGCGTGAACGCGCCGAGGATCGACGGATCGGCCGGCGGATTGTCGAGCGCATCGGCGCCGTATCGGAAGCCACCACGCGCCCGGATGTTGAGCGCCACGTTGGCATCGGCGAGCGTGCTCAGGGTGGTGGTGACCTGAAGGGTGGCGGTCGGCTGGGTCGTCGTGAAGCTGCCGAAGGGCAGCTGCAGCACCACGAGCTGGTCGCCGGGCGTGCCGCCGCTGACCACGACCGGCACATTCGCTGCCGTGCGCGCGTAGGGATGCGTGGCGTTGCCCAGCGCATCGAAGACCAGCACGGTGGCGGTGACCGGTGCTCCCAGGTAGGTCGCCGACACGAAGGTGATGCCGTCGTCGATGGCCGCGCCGGCGCCGTCGGCCCCGGTGGCCGGCAAGACGAGGTCCACGAACGGTCCGAAGCCTGTGGCCGACCCCGTGTTGGCGAACGTCACCGGGAAGACGAGTGGCTCGCCGATGAGCGGCGACGCCAGCGGCGTCGCCGTCACCGTTGGCACCGGCTGGGCCTGGGCAGCGCTCGAAAATGACGTCAGGAACGCGGCCACGAAGGCGGCGCGGAGGAACCAGCGGGTACTCGGATTCGACATTTTCTTGGGGCGGCGTTCGGTGAGTCCCGCTGGTAGCGTGAACGTCACGCACAGGCGATTCCCCTGCCAGCTCAGGTTATCGGTCGACTGTTGGCCAGGATTATGTAATGAGCTGCCCGTTTGCGCAGATTCAGGTCATTGCCGGCGGTACTGTGCCACCAGCGCCTAGTGCGCCGGGCCGAGCAGCACGGCGTTCATGAACAGCAGCATCGTAGCCTCGGTGTAGGCTCGGTAGTTGGCGTCCTCGGCGAAGGCAATCACATGCCCCTGCCCCATCGGCTGGTGCATCAAGTAGGCCTTGCGGACCAGCAGGTCCTGGCCTTCCGGCCAGATGAGACCCGAGGCGACGAGCGTCTCCTTCCCGGCGTAGTAGACGACGTTTCTGCCGGCGTCGAGCTTGAGCGGCGCGAACACGCGCGAGCCTTCGATGACCACCTGGGCCTCGTCGTCCTGACCGGCGCTCAGCCAGTGGTCGGTGTCGACCGTGGCCCTGAGCAGCGCGCCAGGCTGTGCATCCGGACGCTCGCGATCCGGCTGGATGGCTTTGTCGAAGTCAAAGCCGGCGCTGGCGACCGTGGGCTCGGCCGTCGGGGCCGGAGAAGCGGCGCTGCTGGCGCCTTTGGCCTTGGCGCCAGACGGTGCAGCCCCGGCCGCCTCCGAGGCCCCTGGAGCACCAGCGGTCGCTGGGACTGCAGGCGCCGGCGACGTGGTGCTCGCCTGACTGCTCGACGACGCCGGCCCGGTCGTGGCGGGGATATCCGGCCGCCCGTCCTTGAGTAGCGCCTGGGTGTCGAGCAGACCGGCGGTGCTCGTGGCGGCCCAGCGCGTCGCGTCCGCCAGGGTGACCAGCGTCCCGCCCAGGCGAATCCAGTCTTTGAGCCTGGCGAGTACCGCTTCACCGATCTCGCCCGAGAAGTTGCCCGACGGCAGCACCACCACGTCGAAGTCGGCGAAGTTCACGCGGCCAAGCGACGCCGTGCGCACGGTGGTCGTCTTCTGGCCGTAGCGCCGTTCGAGCACGTAGCGGGCCCAGCCGGCCGATAGCGTCGACGTCGGCTGGTCCCACGCCAGCAGCACTCGCGGTGCTTTCACGAAGGCCACATCGTTGCTGCCGAGCGAAGTGCCGGATTCAACATAGGTCGAGTCGATGGGCACGACCTCGGCACCGTGCTTGGTCGAGAGCGCCGACATCCGCGCCTGCAAGTCCGAGGGATTCCCGGCCGTGCGCACCAACGCCGTGCCAATGGGATATCTGCGTCCACCCAGCGTGAACGCTCCGCCCACGCTGTGCACGCGCAGGCCCCCGGCCACGGCGTCCACCGTGAGCGCGGCGGCGGCCGAGCCCCACGGCACGAGATAGCCGACCTTGCCGGCCGCCACGGTGCGCGCCGGCGGCGCCGCGTCATAGCGCGCTGAAACGGGTGTCGAGGTCGCCGTGATCGCGGTCGGGCTCGTCACGACCTCGACGTCGTACATGAGCGGCAGGCTCCACGCGGTGATGTCGTAGATCTGGTCGGGCTGGCGGCGCCGGCGCCGCTCTTCCTGGCGGGCGATGAACGGCGCGTCCTGCTTGGTGTCGAGATCGAGCAGGTTACGCACGAGCCGGGCCGCCGGCTGTACGTTCGAGACGAGATACGCGCCGGCCGGCACCACGCGGGCGCCCACCGTGAGCGGTGCCTCGGCACGGCGCACCTCGATACCCTGCGTGGCGAGGTTTCTCGCCAGCGCGGCCGCGCGCGACGGATCGTGGCCGGGGAGCAGGACGTACTCGCGCACGGGGCCCTTCTCACCTTCGGCCACGGCGCTCCGGCGGAATTCGAGGAAGTTGCGCACCAGGCGCTCACGGTTCCTGGCGGCGGTGATCGCCGTCGTGATGGCGGCGTTGAAGTGGTGCATCACGCCGTCGCGGTAGGTGAGCACGGTGTCGTCGCTGCGGGCGAAGGCGAGGGCACGAGCGGACGCCTGCTCGTAGGTCATGCCGATCGAGCCGTGCATCATCGGCCAGCTGTCGCCGTAGCCGGGGTAGAAGCCGTCGTAGACCTCGCGGATGAAGTAGGCCCAGCCACGCTCGTCGAAACGGGCGCCGTTGGCGCGGCCGAACAGCTCGAATCCCTCCAGCTGCGCCTTCGTGTAGTGGGGATTGACGGGATCGGCCGGCGGCGCGAAGTAGTAACTGTTGTTGCCGCCTTGCTCGTGCAGGTCGACATTGACCTGCGGGAAATACTCGAGGGCGATCGTGATGCGCCCGCGCGTTTCCGGTTGCGTCTGCGCGAACCAGTCGCGGTTCATGTCGAACAGGTAGTGGTTCGAGCGGCCGCCCGGCCACGGCTCGTCGTGCTCGGCATTGTAGGGCGCCGGGTCTGGCGAGGCAGCGCGGCCTTGCAGGTTCTGGTAGATGAAGCGCGCCCGGCCGTCGGGGTTCTGCATCGGGTCGATGAGCACGAGCGCGTCGCGCAGTACGGCGTCGACGCCGGCATCGCCGCGCGCCGCCAGCAGGTGATACGCCTCGAGGAGCGCCGCGTCGGCCGAGCTGATCTCGTTGCCGTGCACGCCGTGCACGAGCCACACGACCACCGGCAGCGTGGCCGTGAGGCGATCGGCCTCGGCCGTCGTCAGGCCGCGCGGGTCGGCCAGCCGTTGAATGTCGGCCTTCACCTGGTCGAGGCCGGCTATCCGCTCGGCGTTGCCGACGACCATGAGCCACAGCGGCCGCCCCTCCCACGTGCGCGCGTACTCGACGAGGCGGGTGCGCTCGGGCACGGCCCGGGCGAGGGCACGAAGATAGGCGCCGACCTCGTCCGGGGTGGTGATCTCGGCGCCGGGATCGTGCCCGACGACTTGCTTGAGGGTGGGGATCGTCGCGTCGTACTGGACGCCGGGCCAGAACGGCTCGTCGGGCGTCTGTTGGGCGGCAAACGCGGGCACGACCGTGAGCGCGGCCGCGATCATGAGCTTCAGGGCGGGTCGAAGGTGCATGGCCCGATAGTGTAGCGGGCCACGCACGCGGACGGGAGGGGCTAGGGGGCTAGGGCGTGCCCGGCGCCTTCGGCATCAACGTCGGCAGCTGCCCGGGCGACTCGAGCACGCGGCGGGCGATCACGTTCACGACCGTGGCGTCGCTGCGGGCGGTGGTGAGATAAGCGGTGCGCAGCAGCGCTTCCTTGCGGCCCTTGAGGGTGGCGGAGATGCCGTCGCGGACGTTCGGCGTCGTGAGGTCGCGCTGGCCGGCGGCCTCCTTGGCCACCAGCAGCACGATCGAGTGCGCGCCGCCGACGCTCACGGCACTGACGGTGCCGGGCGTCGCTTTGAGCACCGAGTCGCGCAGCGGCGCCGGCGCCTCCTTCAGCGCCGACACGGGAATGAAACCGAGATCCCCGCCTCGGGGTGCCGACTGCGGGTCTTCGGAGAAATCGCGCGCCAGGTCGGCAAAGGGCGCCCCGCCCTTGAGGCGCTCCATCAGCATCTGGGCCTTCTCGGTAGCTTCTTCGGGTGTGGTGGCGTCGTTGCCACTCCGGTTGTTCAGCTCCTGGTCGGGCCCCGGCGTGACGACGATCTGCGCCAGGTGGTAGGCCTCTTCCGGGAAGTTGAACTGCGCCTTGTTGGCGTTGTAGAAGTCGGCGATCTCCTGGTCGGTCACCGACGCCTTCGCCGAGACCTCCCGCTCGAGGAGCTTCTGCACGAGCAATTCGCGCCGCAGTCCCTCCCTCATGTCGGCCTCGGTGATCTGGCGGCGCGCCAGTTCCTGCTGGAACTGCGCCGGCGGCACTTCCTGCTTGCCCTCCTCGTAGGCCGAGTTGAGCTCGGCCTCGGGCACTTCGATCTTGAGGCTTACCGCCTTGGCGATGAGGATGTCCTGCACGATCATCTCGTTCAGCAGGTTCAGCTTCGCGGTGAGCGCCTCTTCGTCCGACGGCGCCGACTGCGACTGCACGGCACGACGGTAGGCCTTCTCGACGTCGTCGCGCTTGATCTCGCGGCCATCGACGACCGCCCACGCATCGGATGACGGCGCGGGGCCGCTGCCGGGCTTGGCGTTGCAGGCGCCGGACGCCGTCGCGAGTGCGACCAGGCCGACGACGAAGAACGAACGGAAGCGACCAGCGGAGCGGACGAGGCACGAATCGGACATATCCCTACAGCCTAACCTGTCGGACGCCGCGATGCGCGCCTGGCCCGCGAAAAACCCTAGTGGTCGAAGTAGCGCACGATGGTCTGGGTGATGCGTCCCATGCGGTCTTCGGCCTCGCCGTACGGCTCGGTGATCGCATTCAGGAAGAACGAGACGACGATCGGGCCCGACGTGGCGTAGACGATGCCGGCGTCGTTGGCGAGCACCGGCGGGAAGTCGCCGGTCTTGTGGGCGACACTCACCCCTGGCGGCAGGAAGTGCGGCAGCCGGCGTGCCCCCGATTGCTGCGCCTTGAGCAGGCGCAACAGCTCGTCGGCGCCGGATTTCGATGGCAGCTCGCGCCTCTCGATGGCTTCGAGCATCCGGCCGGTGGCGCGCGGGGTGAGCTCGCCGAGCCAGTAGGCCGTGTCGCCGGTCGTCCTGGCGTTGCGGTCGTCGGCGGGCGTCAGCGCGGCGTACTTCGCGAACAACTCACCGGTGGTCTGCGTGAGCTTCATGCCGTCGGCATAGCCCTTCGCGGTGATCCAGGCGTTCACCGACGCCACGCCACCAACCTGCGCGATGGCGAGATCGGTGGCGGTGTTATCGCTCGTGATGATCATCTGCAGCAGCACGTCGCGCAGCGTCGGCTGCAGGCCGGGATCGTGGTAGCGGAAGACGCCCGAGCCGCCACGAACGTCGTCGGCACCGAGCGTGAGTCGAGTGGCGAGCGAGAGCGTGCCGGCATCCGCCATCTCGAGGGCCTGCGCTGCGACCGGAATCTTGATGACACTGGCGCTGTTGAAGACCTGATCGGCGTTGACGGCGCCTTCTTCGCCAGTGGCGAGGTGCTTCACCCAGATTCCGGCTGTGGCCGGAATCGTTGACAGCTCGCTCTCGAGCAGGGCCTGCAACGAGGCGGGAGCGCCCGACGCCGCCGAATCCTCGGGCCTCGTCGGGGCCTGCGCGGTGCAGGCCGCGGCGGTGGCCGCCAGGGCGAGAGCAAGGGCATAGCGCATGGACTGGCCTCCTACCTGGGCGCGCGAAGCGCGTGGATCTCGAGTGCGGCCGTGAGCGCCATCGCCCCGCCGCGGTCGTCGGGGCCGAAAATGGCCGGACGGGTGAGATAGTACTCGCGGGTGGCGTTCCTGCCGGCGCCGGTGCCGGTGCACACGTCGACCAGATCGCCGGTTTCTGAGATGCGGATCTGCACGGCGCGCCAGCCGCGCTCGACGACTTCATCGAAACTGCGATCGAGCCACCCCAGCCTGAGACCGCGCGCCATGGCCGCCACCACCATCGCGGTGACCGTGAACTCCCGGTAGGTGCCGTGCTCGTCGACGACCTGATGCCACGAGCCATCGGCCGCCTGGTGCCGACGCATGCCGTCCATCAGCCGGCGGAAGCTCTCGAGCACCTGCGGGCGCGCGACCCACGTGGCCGGCAGGTACGTGAGCGCTTCCATCAGGCCGAACGCGGCAAAGCCGTTGCCGCGTCCCCAGGCATGGGGACCGCTGCCGGCGTGGATGAACAGACGATCGTCTCGTTGGAGCCGCGCCGCGTAGGACGTCAGCAACCGGGCGACGGCCGCGGCGTACCTGGCGTCGCCGGTGCGCCTGGCGGCACGCGCGAGCACGGACGTGGCCATGAACATGTCGTCGGTCCACGACGTGGCGTACTTGACGATCTCCTCCGGCCCGGTGCCCAACATGGCGTCGGCCGCCTTCGTGGCCAGGGCGTCGGCATTCGCATTGCCGGTCGCCTCCGCCAGATCGAAGAAGGCCTGATGGCCGGCCAGACTCGTGAGCAGGAACGGCTCGGCCATGGCGGGCTTCTCACCAGACAGAAACGGCGTCATCTGCGCCACGGCGCGATCGCGATACTGCAGGTCTCCGGTAAACGCCGTGAGCCGCATCGCGCCACTCCACGACAGCGCCGGGATGTAGCTCATGATGGGCGACGCGGGATAGCGCAGCGCCAGCATGCGCGCGATGTCGAGCGGCGAGCGCACCTGTCGAGCGACGAGCAGCCGGTTGAGCGGCGATGGCGACGGCGTCGGCGGGCCGTCGAGGAACTCGCGCAGGGCGCGCGTCACCTCGGCCGGCGGCCCGCTGACCTGCAGAGCCGCGACCGGGGCAAGGCCCCCGGGCGCACCAAGGCCGAGTGCGCCGGCCAGCGAGCCTGGTGCGGCCTCAGCGCTTCGGGGCACTCGCGCGCGGGCCAGCGCGTTGGCGCGCCATTCGAGCGTGTCGCCGTGCCTGACCTCGATGACGAGGTCGGGCCCGAGCATCGTGATCCAGCGCCAGAGGTAGCGCGCTTCCCGGAGGTCCGGCGCGTCGAAGAACCCATTTTCGGGAGGAAACGTCGGTGCCGCCTGAGGCGAGGCGGCCGGGGCGCCCGCGACAGGGTCGCAGCGGTCGGGCAGTGCGCACGGCACGGCCGCGACCTGCCAGCGCCGGCGATTCCTGACGATCGACGTGTCGTTGAGCCGCCACGTCACGAGGTCGAGCACGACGCGGGTGCCGTCGCCGGAGCCATCGACCCCGCCGACGAGCGCGATGCGTGGCTGCGTCGACAGCACCGGCAGTGAGGGCTCGAGCGCCGCGATATTGCGCTCCCCCGCCGTGAGCCCGATCGGCCCCACACGATAGCCCTCGGGTCCGGTCACGAGCGCTGACAGGCGGGCGGCGACACCGCCCGTCGGCGTCTGCGCTGGCGCGGCCGCGGGGCCAAGAGCCAGCAGGAGCAGGACGAGCAACGTGAACCGCGGGCGACGCACACCGGAATTCTACGCCCACCACCGGCATGAGGCTGATCCCTACCGGGACTCACACTGTGAATCGCACGAGGACGCCGCGCAGGGGGCGACTACGGCGTCGTTCGACGCCGACCTCTTAGCACCGGCAGCCCTGCCGGTCCTCCATGTGGACAGTGTCGTTGTGCGCGCGCCGGAGTCGACCCGGCATGCCGGAGCGAAGGGGAGGCGGAGGACGATGCCGCGGCCGCCCCCTGCGCCTCAGCCCTCATCGACTCAACGCCGCGTTCGGAGGGTCCCCGCGGCGCTAGCGGCTGAGCGCTGCCTTCAGGAAGTCGCGGTTCATCCGCGCAATGCTCGCAATCGAGATGCCCTTCGGGCACACCGCCTCACACTCCCCTTCGTTGGAGCAGCTGCCGAAGCCTTCGCTGTCCATCTGCACCACCATCCGTTCGGTCCGCCGCAGGCGCTCGGGTTCGCCCTGCGGCAGGACACCCAGGTGACTGAGCTTGGCCGACGTGAAGAGGTGTGCCGCAGCGTTCTTGCAGGCCGCCACACAGGCGCCGCAGCCGATGCACTGCGCGTTGTCCATCGCGAGATCCGCGATGTCCTTGGCGATCGGAATGCTGTTGCCGTCGGGCGCGCCGCCGACGTTCATCGACACGTAGCCGCCGGCCGCGATGATGCGATCGAGAGCGCTTCGGTCGACCACCAGATCCTTCAGCACCGGGAACGATTTGGCGCGAAAGGGCTCGATGGTGATCGTGTCGCCGGTCCGGAAGCGCCGCATGTGCACCTGGCAGGTCGCGGCACCCGAATCCGGCCCGTGCGGGATGCCGTCGATGACGAGTCCGCAGCTGCCGCAGATCCCCTCGCGGCAGTCGGAGTCGAATGCGATCGGATCCTTGCCCTCCCTGGTGAGGTCGTCGTTCACGAGGTCGAGCATCTCCAGGAACGACATGTCGGGCAGGACGTTCTTCGCGGTGTAGGTCTCGAACCGCCCCAGGGCGGTGGAGTTGGCCTGGCGCCAGACCTTCAGCGTGACGGTCATTGACATTGAAAACCCTACTTGTAGCTGCGCTGCGACGGGTGCACTTCGTGGAACTCCAGCTCTTCCCGGTGCATCACCGGCCGAGTGCCCACGCCCTGGAACTCCCACGCCGCCGCGTACGAGTACTCGTCGTCATTGCGGAGCGCCTCGCCGTCCGGCGCCTGGAACTCCTCGCGGAAGTGGCCGCCGCACGACTCGCGCCGTTCGAGGGCATCGAGCGCCAGCAACTCCGCGAACTCCATGTAGTCGGCCACGCGGCCGGCGTAATCGAGCTCCGGGTTCATGTTGTTCTTGTCGCCCGGCACGGTGACGTTCTGCCAGAACTCGTCGCGCAAGGCGCGAATCTGCTCGACGGCGCCCTTCAGGCCCTCCTCGTTGCGGGCCATTCCCACGTGGTCCCAGCAAATCTGGCCGACGTTGCGGTGGAAGTCGCGGATGGTGCGCGAGCCCTTCACTGCCAGCACCTTGTCGATTCGGGCCTGCGAGGCCGCACGCGCGTCCTTGAAGGCCTCATGGTCGGTCGCAATTGCCGGAAGGGACGCGCCACCCAGGTAGTTCGCCACGGTGTAGGGCGCCACGAAGTATCCGTCGGCCAGTCCCTGCATGAGCGCGCTCGCGCCCAGGCGGTTGGCGCCGTGGTCGGAGAAGTTGGCCTCGCCGAGCACGAACAGGCCCGGCAGGGTCGACATCAAATCGTAGTCGACCCACAGGCCCCCCATCGTGTAGTGCGCGGCCGGGAAGATGCGCATCGGCACCTGGTACGGATCCTCGTCGGTGATCCGCTTGTACATGTCGAACAGGTTGCCGTAGCGGGCCTGGATGGTCTCGGTACCGAGGCGCGCGATGGCGTCGGCGAAGTCGAGATACACCGACAAGCCCGACTCACCGGCGCCGCGGCCTTCGTCGCAGACCGCCTTGGCCGCCCGCGACGCCACGTCTCGAGGCACGAGGTTGCCGAAGCTCGGGTAGCGGCGCTCGAGGTAGTAGTCGCGCTCGGCCTCGGGAATCTGCGACGGGCGACGCTGGTCGCGCTGCGTCTTCGGCACCCACACGCGGCCGTCGTTCCTGAGGCTCTCGGACATCAGCGTGAGCTTCGACTGTTCCTCGCCGCTCACCGGAATGCACGTCGGGTGAATCTGCGTGAAGCAGGGGTTGGCGAAGCAGGCGCCGCGCTTGTGGGCGCGCCAGGCGGCCGTCACATTCGAGTTCACGGCATTGGTCGACAGATAGAACACCGTGCCGTAACCGCCGGTGCAGAGCACCACCGCATGCCCGCTGTGCGACTCGAGCTCGCCGGTCACGAGGTTGCGGGTCACGATGCCGCGCGCCTGGCCGTTGACCATCACGAGATCCAGCATCTCGCGCCTGGTATAGAGGTCCACGGTGCCGGCATCCACCTGGCGCATCAGCGACTGGTAGGCGCCGAGCAACAGCTGCTGCCCGGTCTGACCGCGGGCGTAGAAGGTGCGCGACACCTGGGCGCCGCCGAAGGAACGGTTGTCGAGCAGGCCGCCGTACTCGCGCGCGAACGGCACGCCCTGCGCCACGCACTGGTCGATGATCTGCACCGAGAGCTGCGCCAGGCGGAACACATTGGCCTCGCGCGACCGGTAGTCGCCGCCCTTCACCGTGTCGTAGAACAGCCGGTAGACGCTGTCGCCATCGTTTCTGTAGTTCTTCGCGGCGTTGATCCCGCCCTGCGCGGCGATGCTGTGGGCCCGCCGTGGGCTCTCGTGGATGCCGAACAGCTTGACCTTGTAGCCGAGCTCGCCGAGCGAGGCGGCCGCCGACGAGCCGGCGAGGCCGGTGCCGACGACGATCACGTCGTACTTGCGCCGGTTGGCCGGGTTGACGAGCTTGTTCTCGAACTTGCGCCGGTCCCACTTCTCGGCGATGGGCCCGCTGGGGATCTTCGAATCGAGCGTCATCGCGCGCCCCGCGAAATGAGATAGGTGGCAATCGGAAGGAGGAAGAAACCGCCCGCGATCGCGACCGTGGCGACCTTGCCCAGCCCGAGGATGCGCGGCGTCCAGTTCGGATGGTCGATGCCGAGCGACTGCGCGGCACTCGACAGGCCGTGCCACAGGTGGAAGAAGATGACGCCCATGGCCACGAGGTAGAAGGCGACGTAACCGGGGTTGGTGAAGATCTCGAGCTGCAGGCGATAGAGGTCGCGGATGCCCGTCGGCGTCTCGTAGTAGGTCCCGAACTTGAAGGTCAGCAGGTGCGAGACGACGAACAGGAGCGTGATCGACCCGGTGACGATCATGGTCGTCGAGGCCAGCGACTTGCGGCTGGCCGAGTTCTTCGTCTTGACCCACTTCTTCGCGGCATAGCCCTGCGGCCGCGCGGCCTTGTTCGCCAGGAAGCCCGCCACGGCCTTGCCGAGGTGCAGCAGGAACACGGCGATGAGACCCGCCTCGGCCACGTAGATGAGCGGATTGCTCACCATGGTGTGGCCGTAGTGGTTGAAGGCGTCAGGACCGGCGAGGAAGAGCAGGTTGCCTGCCAGGTGGCCGACCAGGAAGATCGCCAGGGCCAGTCCCGTGAGGGCGATGAGAATTTTCGATCCGATCGAGGTCGAGGCCGCCTGAAGAAGTTTCATGCAAGATGCTCAGCCGATGATTGTACGACAACCGGCGTGTCCAGGGCCGGCGTGACCGACTCGGCGATGGCCGGCGTCACCGCGTCAGTGCCCGATCGGCCTGGCCGCCGTAGTTCACGAACACCGTCTTGATGTCGGTGAAGAAGTTCAGCCCTTCTTCGGCCATCTCGCGTTCGCCGACGCCCGTGGATTTCGTGCCGCCAAAGGGCAGCTGCGCTTCGCCGCCGACGGTGGGTTCGTTGACGTGCACCATGCCCACCTCCACGTCCTCGACGAACCGCATCACGGTGTTGATGTCCTGAGTGAAGATCGAGGTGGTGAGTCCGTACTCGACATCATTGGCCTTGGCCAGCGCCTCTTCGAGCGACGTCGCGGTGGCCACCGAGAGCACCGGCCCGAAGATCTCCTCCTTGAAGATCCGCATGCCGGGGTCGACGTCGTCGAAGATCGTGGGCGCGATGAAGTAGCCGTGCGCCAGGTGATCGGGCCGCGTGCCGCCGGTGAGCAGGCGCGCGCCTTCGCGCCGGCCGACGTCGATGTATTGCATCACCGTCTGCCATTGCTTGTCGGCGATCGACGGGCCCATGTCCATCGACTCGTCGAGGCCCGGCCCGACCTTGATCTTCGCGGCCGATGCCACCAACCGGTCGACCAGCGCCTGCTTGATGTCGGGATGGGCGATGATGCGCGAGGTCGCCGTGCAGCGCTGCCCCGTCGAGCCGAAGGCGCCGCCGTGAATGGCGGCGGCCGCCTTGTCGAGATCGGCGTCTGGCATCACGATGACGGCGTTCTTGCCGCCCATCTCGCACGTCACCTTGGCGCCGCGTCTGGCCGCCTTGACGTAGAGCTCGCCGCCAACCTTGTTCGAGCCGGTGAACGAGATGGCCCTGAGCGCCCTCGCCTGCACCATGGCCTCGCCCACCTCGGGCCCGCTGCCGACCACCATGTTGAAGACCCCGGGCGGCAGGCCGGCCTCTTCGTAAATCTCGGTCAGGAGGGCGGCCGTGGCGGGCACGAGCTCCGACGGCTTGAACACCACGCAGTTGCCCGCCACGAGGGCTGGCGCCGACTTCCACACCGGAATCGCCCACGGGAAGTTCCACGGCGCGATCAGCCCGACGACGCCGAGCGGTTGGCGTAACGTGTAGGCGAAGGTGTCGCGTGCTTCCGACGGCAGCGTCCGGCCGTGCATGCGGAAGCCCTCGCCGGCGTAGTACTCGAGCAGCGAGATGCCCTTGGTGACCTCGCCCTTGGCTTCCCTGAGCACCTTGCCTTCTTCGCGCGTCAGCGTGCGGGCGATCTCGTCGGCCCGCCGACGCGCGATCTCGGCGGCCCGCCACAGCACGCGCCCGCGCTCGGGCCCGGGCGTCTTGCGCCAGCTCGTCCACGCGGCCTTCGCGGCGTCGATGGCGAGGTCGACATCGGCGGAGGTGGCCAGCGGGAACTCAGCGATGACGTCGGAGGTGTCGGCCGGGTTGATGTTCTGCGCGATCTCGTTCGAGGCGGGGTGGTACCAGGTGCCATTGACGTAGGAGCCGGTGTGCATACGGATATGACACTAGCACGGCGGCTGCGCAATGCCGGCGGCGGCGGTACTGACGGCTGGCAAGAGCCGGTCTGCGAGGCTCGGTCAACGGCCACCGGCGCAGGCGGCCAGCGGCACGGCGGCGCCTGGCACGGCCTTCTGGAAGTCGCGTCCGAGGATGGCGGCCATGGTGCCGGCGATCTGGCGCTGATGGAACGGCCCCGCGTCGGTCGACTCGCCCCGTGCCGTCACCGTCGGGCCAAAACAGCCCAGCCAGGTCTCCTCGGCGCCGACGACCTCGGCCCCGTGGTCACTCCAGTCTCTAGCCGTGCGGCCGCGCCCGTGGTCGACGGTGAGGACGAGCGTCGTCTTGCCGGCGTACTGCGGATCGGCCTGTAGCCACGTCCACAGCTGCTCGAGCTGCGCGTCGGTACGGTGCAGGGCGTCGAGCACGAGATCGTAGCGCTTGAGGTGGGCCCAGTCGTCGGTCTCGTCGAAGGCGAAGTAGACGACGCGCGGCCGTGCGGTCATCAGGTGCGCGAGTCCGAACCGGAACGTGTAGATGTCGTGGCGAGCGCCGTGGAACCCATTGGGCGTGAGGAACTGCAGTTCGCTCAGCGTGCGAATGACCGGGTCGGGATGGTCGAAGGCCTCGAAGCCGGCGTTGATCGTGATGGCGCCCTCCTCGCGCTCGGCGATGTAGTTGAAGGTCTCCCACGAGCCGAACGCCGCCACGCCGGTCGCCGGCCAGGCCAGATCCTGGCGCAGCCACTCGAGCACGGTGAGGAACGGGTAGCGCTTGTTGTCGTTGCTGTCGATGACGTCGTCGTGCGGTAGGCCGGTCAGCAGTTCGCTGTAACCGGGATAGGAGAACCTGTGTCGGTTGGCCACCTGCATGCGGCTGCCGATGGCGCGGTTGCCGAGCATGACCCCCTCTTGGGCCACCAGACGATTCCATAGGAACGGCATCACCTTGGCCCGCCGTTCGCGGGGCGTGGGCGCCCAGAAGCGCCGATAGGTGTCGGTCTCCTCGACCGGCGTTTCGCCGCTCGTGCTACGCAGGATGTCGAGGTCGATGCCGCCGAAGATGTCTTGCCAGCGCGCGCCATCGACCGTCACGAGGATGACCTGGTCGGCGCGCGCCGAGGGCGGCGCCTGTTCCCGGGCGGTTCCCGGCGCCACTGCGACCGACATCACGAGTAGTCCGACGCTCGCTCTCACGCCACGCATGCCGTCCGCCTTCCTTGCGGGTTCCTGCCGCCGCCTACTCGAGCATCACGGGCGTCGACGGGACGTCGTCGGTCACCATCAACTCTGGCTGCGCGTCGCACAGGCGCGCACACGCGTTCCACCTGAGCAGCGCATCGTCGTTGTCGGCCGGCTTCATCGCCTCGGCGCGTTCGTAGGCCTGCATGGCCTCCCGCAAGAGCTCGCCGGCCGTCAGCGTCCGGCCGTGACCGGCGCGCCGCAGGAGCGCCCGGGCACGCCGCTCGGCGATCAACCCCGCGTAGTAGAGCCGGTCGTACTCGGCCTCGAAGGTCCCGACCAGTTGCTGGGCACGCGACAGGGCGCCGGCTTCCTGGTCGGGAAACATGTCGGTCAGCGACAGGAGCAGGATGGTCTTGGCCGCCCGGTTGCCGGGCTCGGCGACCAGAATGTCCTCGCAGATGCTTCTCGCCTGTTCCGGCTCGTTGAGCAGCCGGTACCGCTCCGCCTTGGCGAGTGCGCCGGGGATGGCCGGCGCCGACAGCCGCTTGAGCTCGAACATGGCTCCCTCCCTCGCGTTGGTGCCGCAGTCTATCCGGTGATCATCCGCAGCAGGCGGGTCACCGGATCGTAGAACCGGTCGACGACCCGTTCCTTGAGCGGAATGATCGCGTTGTCGGTGATGTGGATGTGCTCCGGACAGACCTTGGTGCAGCACTTGGTGATGTTGCAGTAGCCGATGCCGTTGACGTCCTTGAGGTCGCCAAGGCGATCGCCGGTGTCGAGCGGATGCATCTCGAGCGCCGCCGAGTAGAGCAGGAAGCGCGGGCCGATGAACTCCTCGTGCTTGTCGTGATCGCGCAGCACGTGGCACACGTCCTGGCACAGGAAGCACTCGATGCACTTGCGGAACTCCTGCACCCTGTCGACGTCGCGCTGCGCCATCCGCCACGTGCCATCGGCCGCATCGGGCGTGCGGGGCGCGAACTTCTTCAGCCCCTTCTTGACGCGGAAGTTCCACGACACGTCGGTGACCAGGTCCTTGATGAGCGGAAACGTCCGCATCGGCTCGACGGTGACCGGCTCGCTCAAGTCGAGCGAGTTGAGCCGGCTCATGCACATCAGGCGCGGCTTGCCGTTGATCTCGGCCGAGCACGAGCCGCACTTGCCGGCCTTGCAGTTCCAGCGGCAGGCGAGATCGGGGGCCTGCTCGGCCTGGATCCGGTGCACGGCGTCGAGCACCACCATCCCTTCGGAAATCTCGGTGGTGTAGTCCTTGAAGCCGCCATCGGCCGAGCCGGGCTCGCTTCGCCAGATTCGAAAAGTGGCCTGGCTCACTGCTTCTCCTCGTCGATGACCTGCTTGAGTTCGGCCGGTATGTCCTTCAGGGGGACACGTGCGACCTGCATCGAGCCGTCGGGCTGGCGGCGCGCGGCGATGTTGAAGGTGCCGAACTCGGCCACCTTCTCCGGGTAGTCCTCGCGGAAGTGGCCGCCGCGGCTCTCCTTGCGCTCGATGGCCGAGCGCGCGATGGCCTCGGAGACGTCGAGCAGATTGCGCAGGTCGATGCAGGTATGCCACCCGGAGTTGTACTCGCGGTGGCCCTCGACACCCGCCCGGGCCGCGCGCTCGTTGAAGCCGGCCAGCTGGCGCACGGCGTCCTGCATCTCGCTCTCGTTGCGGACGATGCCGACCAGCGCCTGCATGGCGTCCTGCAGATCCTGCTGCACCTTGTAGGGGTTCTCGCCGCCACTGCCGCGTTCGAACGGGGCCAGCGACGCCGTGAGGGCCCGGTCGACGGCGCCCTCGTCCACCTTCGGCTGGGCGCCCTTGCGGGCGAACTCGGCGGCGTACTCGCCGGCCCGCTTGCCGAAGACGATCAGGTCCGACAGCGAGTTGCCCCCGAGACGATTGGCGCCGTTGATGCCGGCCGCGCACTCTCCGGCCGCGAACAGGCCGGGAATGGTGGATTCCTGCGAATCGGCGTCGACCCTGATGCCGCCCATGATGTAGTGCGTCGTCGGTCCCACTTCCATCGGCGTGGTCGTGATGTCGAGGTCGGCCAGTTCCTTGAACTGGTGGTACATGCTCGGCAGCTTGCGCTTGATGTGGTCGGCCGCGTCGGACCGTTTCTCCTTGATCCACGCGATGTCGAGAAAGACGCCGCCATGGGGTGAGCCGCGGCCGGCCTTGACCTCGCGGTTGATGCAGCGCGCGACGTGATCGCGGGTCAGGAGCTCGGGTGGCCGCCGTGCGCTCTTGTCACCCTGGGTGTAGCGCCAGCCCTCTTCCGGATCGGAGGCCGTCTGCGGCTTGTAGTTGTCGGGGATGTCGTCGAACATGAAGCGGCGGCCTTCGCTATTGCGCAGCACGCCGCCTTCACCTCGCACGCCCTCGGTGACGAGAATACCGCGCACGCTCGGGGGCCACACCATGCCGGTGGGATGGAACTGGATGAACTCCATGTCGATGAGTTCGGCGCCCGCGCGATACGCCAGGGCGTGTCCGTCGCCCGTGCCTTCCCAGCTGTTGCTCGTGATCTTGAAGGCGCGGCCGGTGCCGCCGGTAGCCATCACGACGGCTTTGGCGTTGAAGACGTGGAAGCGGCCTCGCTCGCGGTCGTAGGCCAGCACCCCGGCCGCGCGCCCGCCATCGAGCAGCAACTCGATCACCGTATGCTCCATGTGGACGGTGACGCCGAGGTAGGTCGTGTGGTCTTGCAGCGTGCGGATGAGCTCCAGGCCCGTGCGATCGCCGACGTGGGCCAGCCGCGGGTAGCGGTGGCCGCCGAAATTGCGCTGGTTGATGCGACCATCGGAAGTGCGGTCGAACACCGCGCCCCAGGCCTCGAGCTCGCGCACGCGCTCGGGTGCCTCCTTGGCGTGGAGCTCGGCCATCCGCCAGTTGTTGACGTACTGGCCGCCGCGCATCGTGTCGGCGAAATGCACCTTCCAGTTGTCGCGATCGTCGTTGTTGGCCATGGCTGCGGCCATGCCGCCCTCGGCCATCACGGTGTGAGCCTTGCCGAGCAGCGACTTGCAGATGAGGCCCACCGACACTCCGGCGCTGGCCGCTTCGATGGCCGCGCGCAGCCCGGCGCCGCCGGCCCCGATGACGAGCACGTCGTAGGTATAGGACGCGTGTGCCGCCATCAGAACAGCCTCACGTCGGTCCACACACCCATCGAGCACAGGCGGACGTAGAGATCGGCGAACATCACCGAGAACAGGCTGCACCAGGCAAACAGCTGGTGGCGCCCGTTGAGCCCCGACACGCACGCATACGCCGTGTCGCAGGCCGGCGACTTCGAAACTTCGTCGAGCCGTCCGCCGAGCACGTGGCGCAGGACGTGGCAGCCCCAGGTGTAGCTGGCCAGCAGCACGACGTTCGCGCCGAGCACGATCGTGCCGACGCCGATGCCGAACTCGGTGGCGCCGGTCGCAGGATTCATGAACCAGAACGCCTTCCACGCGTCGTAGGCGAGCAGCCCGATGAAGACGATGGCCACCCACATGAAGAAGCGGTGGGCATTCTGCAGAATCAGGGGGAACGAGTGCTCGCCCAGATAGCTCTTGCGGGGTTCGCCCACCGCGCACGACGGCGGATCGGCCCAGAACGCCTTGTAGTAGGCGCCGCGGTAGTAGTAGCAGGTGAAGCGGAAACCGCCGGGAAACGGCAGGATCAGCAGCGCCGGCGAAAACGGGACGACGCCGGGCCACCAGTCGGGTCGGGGACCGAACCACGCATGCGGCGACGACCCCCAGAGCTCCGGCGCATAGAACGGCGACAGGTACGGCCCGAAGTGATAGTGGTCGCCCTGGAACGCGGCCCACGTCGCATAGACGACGAACGCGAAGAGTCCGAGGAACACGCTGAGTGGCGCTGCCCACCATTTGTCACGACGGGACGTCGTCCCGAAGCCACGATGGACGGCCGTGACCGGAATCACCTGCATGGAAGCCGCCTCCGAAGTCGCGAACGGTGCGTGAAAACGGACTAACCATATCGGAGAGCACAGGTGATAGCAACCGACGGCGGCCTCCCGCAGGCGCTGTGCGCATACAATCACCCGCGGCATGAGTGCAGCCGCCCTCGCCGTGGTCGGGATGTACGCGGCATTCCTCGTCGTAGGCTGGCTGGCGGCGCGCAAGGTGGGCCGTGGCACCGCCGCCGACCTGATCGTGGCCGGCCGCACGATGCCGCTGTGGATCGCGGCGCTGACCATGACCGCGACCTGGGTCGACGGCGGCTACCTGCTCGGCACGACCGAAGGCGTCTACCAGTCGTCGCTGCAGCTCGGTATCCAGGGCGGGCTGTGCTTCGGCCTCAGCCTGATCCTCGGCGGCCTGTTCTTCGCCGGCACGATGCGGCGAGCCGGTTTCACGACGCTCATCGATCCGCTCGAGGCGCGCTTCGGCGCACATTGGGCCGCGGTGCTGTTCCTGCCGGCACTGGCCGGCGAGCTCTTCTGGAGCGCTGAGCTGCTGGTGGCCATCGGCGCCACCTTCGGCGTCTTGCTCGACATGCCACTCACGACGGCGATCCTGCTGGCCGCCGCCGTCACCACCGCCTACACCATGGCCGGAGGCATGTGGTCGGTGGCCTATACCGACATCGTGCAGCTCGGGCTGGTGGTACTCGGCATGGCCGTGGCGCTGCCCTACGTGCTCGACGGCGTTGGCGGCCTGGCGAGCGCGCTGCAGCACTACGCCACCGCCCGTCCGGAGTCCCTGAGCGTGCTGCCGCCACTCGTGCCGCAGAGCGACGCTTGGCAAGGGCGTGCGGTCTTCGAGTGGTGGGACACCTCCCTCATGCTCGTGCTCGGCGGCATTCCCTGGAACTCGTACTTCCAGCGTGTGCTCTCGTGCCGTACGCCGAAGGATGCCGCGCGCCACTCCGTGCTGGCAGGGTTCCTGACGATCGTCCTCACGGTGCCGCCGCTGCTCATGGGCATCGGCGCCTTCGCCTACCCGTGGGACACCGCCGCGGCCGCGCGGCTCGCGGTGACGCCAGCCGATGCGCTGCCCCTGCTGCTGGCGCGCGCGGTGCCACCCGCCGTCGGGCTGCTGGGCCTGGCGGCCATCATCGGCGCCGTCACGTCGAGCTTCAGTTCGTCGATCCTGTCGGCCGGCGCGATGCTGAGCTGGAACGTCGTCAAGGGCTTGCTGCGGCCGACCCTGTCGATCGTGGCGCTTGGACGCACGATTCGCGCCTCGATCCTGCTCTTCGGCGTCTGTGCCTTCGCGCTGGCGCTGAAGGTGCAGAGCGTGCAGGCGCTGTGGTTCTTCACGAGCGACCTCGTGTTCGTGCTGCTCTTCCCGCAGCTCGTCTACGCGCTGTTCGATCCGAAGGCCAACCGCACGGGCTCGGTCGTCGCCTTCACCGTGTCGGCACTGGTGCGGATCGGCGGCGGCGAGCCGCTGCTGGGCGTGCCGGCGCTCGTGGCCTATGCCGACGGGTTCCCGTTCAGAACCGTCGCCGCCGTGGCCGGCCTCGTGCTGCTGCCGCTGATCTCGCGGCTCACCGCCCGCCACGACCCGCCGCGGCCCCTGCGCCATTCGGCCGAGGCATAGCCGCGCGCGGCGACGGCCGGCGCGGCATGCGGCCCGGGCTAGTCGGCCGTGCCCCTGAGGCGCGCCAGCGCCAGTTGCGTCAGGGGATGCGCCTGACCGTACTGCGCTTGGTAGAGTTCGAGGCTCTCCTGCAGCAATGGACTGGCGTCGCCCAAGCGCCCCGTCGCGCGCAGCGTCATGCCGAGTTCGCCCGCGGCGTCCGCGGCGCGGTCCCGGCCGGCCGTGGGCGCCCGCAGCAGGACGCGCGCCTCCCGCAGCACCCGTTCCGACGCCGCGAGATCGCCGAGTTCGCGATACGCCACGCCCAGTCCGATGAGCGGCGTCGCGATGTCCGGGTGTTCGGCAGACCGCAGCCGTCGAATCAGGCGCAGGGCCTCGAGCAGCGCGTCGCGGCCCCGCATCGGCTGGCCGGCGGCCACAAGCGCGCGCCCCCACGTCTGCTGGATCTGCGCGTGATAGGGGTGCTCGGCAGGCCAGGAGCGTCGCGCCCCCGCAGCCGCCTCCGCCGCCAGGCGTTCGGCGTCCTCGGCCCGCCCGCGCACGCGCATCACGTTCGCCAGGTTGGCGCGCAGCATGTGGAGTTCGGGCGGCGGTGCGGGCAGGGCGGTCATCCGGCGCTCGGCATCGCGGTAGGCGGCTTCCGATTCGTCGAGCCGGCCGGCCCGGTAGAGCTGGGTCGCGGCATTGTTGACCGCGACCGCCACGCCGGCCGTGATATTGGCGCGATCAGCCACGGCGATGGCCTCGCGAATCAGCTCGAGCGCCTCGGCATCGCCGGGCCGCAGGTAGCCGATCACCGTGCTGAGGTCGCTGGTCGCGATGAACGCCATCTCGGGGTCGACGTCGCGCTCGTGCGCCAGCAGGTAGCGCCGCACCTTGCGAAGCAGGGCCTCCGCCGCCGCGTAGTCGCCGCGATGCAGACGGATGGTGGCGAGCGCCATCTCGCTCGCGGCTTCCCCGCCCCCGTCCCCGCGGGCGGTCGAGAGCGCCAGGGCGCGTTCGAGGTGCGGCAGCGCCTGGTCGGGCGCCCCGAGGCCGATGTAGGTCCGCCCGAGCGTCCGCCGCATCTCGGCCTCGACGTCGGGCAGATCGACCAGTTCCGTGCCGATGAGCGCCCCGGCGCCGTCGAGCACCTGGCGCACGGTGATCGATGAGGCCACGGCGGCGTTGGCGTTGTTCCAGGTCGGATTGGCCGACGACAGCATGCGGGTCAGGAAGCGGTTCATCTGCCGGTTCTTCTCCGACTCGGTCCGGGCCGCGGCCGCCTGCCGCTGCGCTTCGTCGGCCTGGCGGCGCGCCAGCGCGGCCTGCTGCAGCGACACGCCGGTGGCGACGACGAGGGCCACCGTCAGCGTGGCGGCGACCGACGTCGCCACCCAGTGCCGGTGAACGAAACGCGACGACTGGTAGGCGAGCGACGGCGGCCGGGCGAGGATCGGCGCGCCGCTCAGCCACCGCCTGACGTCGTCAGCGAAATGCTGCACGCTGGCGTAGCGCGCCGAAGGTTCGTGGGCCAGCGCCTTGGCGAGAATCGTCGCCAGGTCGCCCGAGAGCGTCCGCCGCAGTTTCGCGAGCGACGTCTGGCGGGTGCTGGCGGCGGCCTCGGTCACGGCCAGGTGCGGCGCAGTCGTGGTCGTGGCCGCCAGCGCGCGCTCGACGGCTGCCATCAGCGACGTCCGCTCGCCGAAGGCCGCGCCGCCGGTCAGCAGTTCGAACAGCACGAGGCCGAGGCTGTACTGATCGCTCGCCGTGCCGACGGCCTTGCCGGTGAGCTGCTCCGGGCTCGCGTAAGCCGGGGTGAGCGGCGCCATCGACGTGGTGGCCAGCCGATCCGGCTGCAGCAGCGTGGCGGTGCCGAAATCCACCACCTTCGCGCGCCCCTCGCGCGTCACCAGGATGTTCGACGGCTTGAGGTCGCGGTGCAGCACGAGGTTGCGGTGCGCGAACGCCACGCCGTCGCAGACCTCCATGAAGAGGCGCAGCCGCGCCGGCACGTCGAGGCGCCCGGTGTCGCAGTAGCGATCGATCGCCTGCCCCTCGACGTACTCCATCACCAGGTACGGCTCGCCCAGGGTGGTGACGCCGCCGTCGAGCAGCCGGGTCAGCGACGGATGCTCGAGTGCGGCGAGGATCTGGCGTTCGGCCCGGAACTGCGCCGCCAGCCCGGGATCCGACAGCCGCAGGTCCATGATCTTCACGGCGACGCGCTGCTGGAACTGGTCGTCGGCGCGGCGCGCTTCGTAGACCGCCGCCATCCCGCCGCGGGCGATGAGCGTGGTGATCTCGTAGTGGCCGAGCCGCAGCCCGAGGTGCGGATCGGCGGCGCTGGCGCCGGCCTCGAGGTGGGCGTCCTGGTCGAGCAGCGCCCGCACCTCCGCCGCCAGCGCCTGGTCGTCACCGCATCGGGCGGCGAGAGCGGCGTCGCGCGCCGCCCCTGGCGGCAGGTCCGCCAACTCGTGGAAGAGCCCTTCGATCCGGAGCCAGCGGGTGGTGTCCATGGCGATGACTCGAGATACTACCCCGCGCGCGGATGGCCCAGGCCGCGGCGCGCGCGATGCGCGACATCACGCCCGACGGCAGCCGCCGGGACGTGATGTCGCACGGCCGAGCGCGGCCGGTTACGGGGCGATGCTGAAGAGACGCACCCGCCTCGGCGTGCCATTGACGAACCCGAGGGCCACGGTGCGGCCGTCGTCTGACAGCGCCAGGCCTTCGGGGCGAGCCGCCTGCCCGGTCTGGCCCACGATGTCGGTCCCGGTCTGCACCCACGCACCGCCCACGAGGGTGTAGACCTTCGCGAGGTTCTGGCTCGCACCGCTCGCCACGAAGCGCGTGCCGTCGGAGGACAGGACCACCGTCTCGCCCAGATTCTCGCCGTTGAGGCCCACGGCGCCCAGGACGTCGCCGCCCACCTGCGTCCAGGTGGCGCCCACCAGGTCGAACATCCGTACCTTGCCGGCGGCCGCGCCGCCGCCGCTGACACCGCCTTCGGTGTCGCGGGGGGCTGCCACGGCGATGCGCGATCCGTTCGCGGAAAGCGAGAGCCCATCGCCGAAGACATCCGCGATGGCCTCGCCCTGCAGGGTGTTCCCGACCTGTGTCCAGGCTCCGGCGTTCAGGCGGAAGACCTGCGCGGTGCCGGCGCGTGACAAGCCGGCGGCCGACGGTGAACTGACGGCGATCGTCGTGCCGTCGGCCGAGATGTCCACCGCGTCTCCGAACTCATCGCCCGCCGTCAGCGTCGCCCCGAGCTGGGTCCACGTGCCGCCGACCAGCTCGTAGACCTTGATGCGACCGGTGGTGCTGCCGTTGCCCGGCGCGCCGGCGATCAGACGATCGCCGCTGGCCGAGAGGGCCACGCTCCAGCCCAGCCCCCAGGAGTTGCCGTCGCCGTCGAGGTCCGCACCGACCTGCGTCCACGTCGCGCCGACGAGGTCGTAGACACGCACGTGCCCTGACGCGCCGCCGCCGCCGTCGTTCAGATACGCGCCGATGGCGACGCGGGTGCCGGCGGCGTTCAGGTCGACGCTGGTGCCGGCCCGATCACCGGCCGCCTCGCCGATGATGTCGCCGCCGATCTGCGTCCAGGTGCCGCCGGTTCGTTCGTAGACGCGCGTCGTGCCGTTGGCGGTGCCAAACGCGGTGACGGCGACGCGATGACCGGTGGCCGAGAGCGCCAGCTTGCTGGCGAAGTTGGCGTCCGAGCTGAGGATGTCGCTGCCGAGCGGCACGATCGGCGGCGGCGGCCCCGTGATGGGGAGCGTCACCGTGACCTCGTTCGACGCCGCGCTCGCACCCACCGCGTTCACGGCCACGAGTCGCAGGACGTAGGTGCCGTTGGGCACGTTGGCAAACGACACCGCCGTGCCCGTGAGCGGCACCGTCGCCAGCACGGCGCCGCCGGTCGTGAGGGCGGTGAGCACGTACGACGTGGGCAGGCCGCCGCCGCCGGGCGTCCAGGCGAGATTCAGGGTATTGCCGGCGCCCGTGGGCTGGCTCAAGGTGGGAGCCCCAGGCGCCTGGGGACCGGTTACCGTGAGGGTCGCCTCGTTGGTCGGCGCGCTCGTGCCGCCGGCATTCTGCGCCACGACACGCACGTAGTAGGTGCCGGGCGGCACGCCAGGCACGACCACGCCGGCCTGCGACGCCGGCAGCGGCAGCGAGGCGATCGGCAGGGCGAATCCCGGAGTGAGTCCGGCGAAGAGCACGTAATTCGCCACCGCACCGCCGGAGGACGGCGCGTTCCAGGTGAACGTGGCGGTATTCCCGAGCGCGCTGGCGACGAGGCTCGTGGGGGCGCCCGGCGGCGCTGGCACCGTCGGCAGCGTGACGGTGACGGCGCTGGACTCCGGTCCGGGGCCCGACGTGTTGGCGGCCAGAACGCTGAGCACGAACACGCCGTTCGGCCCGGCCGCCGCGAACGACGTGACGTTGCCGAGCGGCAGCGCCACCAGCAGCGGGCCGCCGGGGGTCGTGCGGGCGAGCAGGGTATAGCCGGACGGCGCGCCGCCCGTCGACGGCGCATTCCACGTCAGGCTGAGGTTGTTGCCGTTGACCGTGGCCTGCAGGTTGGTGGGAGCCCCTGGCAGTGCGGGTTGCGCGAACGCGGCGGGAATTCCGGCCACGCACGCAAGCGTGGCGAACAGCAGGGCCGGCAGCAGAGCGGGTGTCGGTCTCGTCATCGGGGAGCGTCCTTTCGGTGGCCTCGTTCCTATGAACGGGAACGGCCCCCCTGAGGGCTCACCGCCGACGCGCGGGTGGTGCCGGCGACGCGAATTCCGGGATACTACGTGGCACGACGCATGAGCGACGTTCCCGACGGCCATCTCACGCAGCTCCTGCAGCACTGGACCCAGGGCGACCAGGGGGCCCTCGACCGCCTGCTGGCGGAGGTCTACCCGGAGCTGCGGCAGATGGCGGCGCGCTACATGCGCGGCGGCCGGTCGGGCACCATCCAGGCGACGATGCTGGTCCACGACCTGTACCTGCGCATGCTGAAGCAGGACCGGGCCCACTTCCCGAACCGGCGAGCCTTCTTCGGCTTTGCCTCGGGTGCGATGCGCCACATCCTCATCGACCACGTGCGCAGCGGACAGGCCGAGAAGCGCGGTGCCCGGCGGCATCGGGTGCCCCTCACCGAGGACCTGCAGCTCGTCGACCCGGACGACACCGACCTGCTCGATCTGCACGCCGCGCTCGACGAACTCGCCGTCATCGATCCGCGCAAGGCGGAACTGGTGCAGCTCTGCGCGTTTCTCGGCTGCGGCCGGGCCGAGGCGGCCGAACTGCTCGACATCTCGCTGGCCACCGCGAAGCGCGACTTCCGGATCGCCCGCGCCTGGCTGGCCCAGCGTCTGCAGCACGACGACACCGGCGCCGACGCCTGACCGCCCGCCGCGCCTCGCTGAAACGGGTAGCTCGCCACGCCTGCCTCCGCCCCGTCCCTCACGCGCGGACGGCGACACCCGGGTGACGCGTCAGCGCGCCCGCCACGGCGCCTTGATGAGCAGGGCCGGATCGGCGCCGGGCTTCGGCACGAACTTCTGCGTGCGGCCGTACTGGTTGTCGCCGCCGTAGAGGTTACCGGCCGAGTCGACCGAGAAGGTGTGCACCTCGAGATAGCCGTCGGGCAGGTCGGCGGGCACGAGCCACGTGTAGAGACGCTTGCCGGTGAAGTCCAGCTTGATGAAACGCAGCGGCTTGAGGTCGGTCATCCACAGCGCGTCGTCGTTGACGATGAGGTCGAGCGGCAGGGAAAAGCCGGGCCACGACGCTTCCACCTCGACCCTCGCCGGGTCGGCGGTGGTGCGGTAGACGTTGACGCGGCCGCCGGTGCGGTCGAGCGCGAAGATGCGGCCGCCGGGGCCGACGGCCACGGCGTGCACGCCGTTGAACTGGCCGGGCGCCGACCCCTTGCCGCCGAACTCCGACAGGTAGTTGAGGTTCTGGTCGAAGATCATCACGCGGTGGTTGTCGAGGCCGTCGGCAATCAGGATGCGGCCATCGGGCAGGAAGGCGACGTCCTGCGGCTTGGCGAAATGCGCGGCATCGGCACCGGGGACGCCCTTCTCGCCGAGCGTCCTCAGGAGCTGCCTGCCGTCGTTCGAGAAGACGTAGATGGTGTGGAACGTCTCGTTGACGACCCAGACGCGGCGGGCCGGGTCGTAGGGGCTGATCCTGAGGCGATGCGGGCCGGGACCGTCCGATCCGGCGCACAGGTGGTCCCACTGGGTCCAGCGCTCCTTGACGCGGCCGTTGCGGTCGAGCGTGTAGAGGCAGTTCTGCCACACGCGGCGATCGGTCAGCGTCAGGACGTTCATCTTGAGCGACCCGGCGAAACCGGCATACTCCGGCGGCAGCGGCGACGGAAGGCGGAACTCCCCGCGCTGGGCGACGAAGATGCGGTCGGGCGACTCGGCGAACACTCCCGAGTTGCCGCCGAAGGCGAAGCCGGGCGCTGCGAACGGCTGATGCCAGGCGCGCACGATGTCATACGGACTCGGCCCGGTGGGCCCGGGGTCCACGGCCGGCGCGGGCGGCGGCGCCTGGGCCGCGAGGGCCGGAACGAGAGCCACGAGCGTGACGAGCGCTGCCGCCCGGGCGATCCGAATCAACGGCATGGTGGGTATCCTCGCTGACGACGTCCCGGCGGGTCCGCCGCCCGGCTACTCTACCGCGCGCCACCGGCGCCGCTCAGGCCATCCGCCGGCTGGCGGCCGACCACTGTCCCGATCGCCACGCCTCGGGACGCAGCACCACGAGCACCGTCAGCACTTCGAGCCGGCCGATCCACATCACCAGCGTCAGGGCCACGCGGCTGAGCGGATGCAGATCGCCGAAGTGGGCCATCGGCCCGACCTGATTAAGGCCCGGGCCGATGTTGCCGAGGCAGGCGATGGTGGCCGTCATGCCGGTGACGATATCGGCGCCAAGGGCGACGACGATGCCCGTGCAAATCGAGAACACGAGCAGGTAGAACAGGAAAAACACGACCACGGTCTGCATGATCGGATCGGGCACCACGCGGCCGCCGAGCTTGGTCGGCAGGATCGCTCGCGGATGCAGCGCGCGGCGAAGGCTCTGCAGCGTGAAGCGCGCCAGCAGCAGGTGCCGCACCACCTTGGGACCACCCGACGCCGAGCCGGCGCAGCCGCCGATGAACATCAGCACCAGCAGCACCATCTTGGCCTGGTCGTTCCACAACTGGAAGTCGGTGCTCGCGTATCCCGTCGTCGTGACAATCGACAGCACCTGGAACAGCGCCTGGCGAATCGTGATGCCGACGCCGCCCGCCAGACCGAGGGCGCCGACCAGCAGCACCGTGGCCACGACGACCACCCCGGTGTAGGCCCGCAGTTCCTCGTCCACCACCAGCACGCGGGCATCGCGCTTCGAGAGCGCGCGGTACTGCAGGGCGAAGTTGGCGCCGGCGATGAACATGAAGACGATGAGGATCCACTCGACCGCCGGGTTCGCGTAGCCCGCAATCGACGAGGGGTGCGGCGAGAACCCGCCGGCCGCGAGCGTCGTCATGGCGTGACACACCGCGTCGAAGGGCGACAGGCCGGCGGCCATGAGGGCCAGCGCCTCGAGCGCCGTCAGGCCCGCATAGAGCTGCCACAGCACGCTGGCGGTGCGGCGAATCTGCGGGCTGACCTTGTCGTCGCTCGGGCCTGGCACTTCGGCGAAGAACAGCTCGCGTCCCCCGATGGCCAGGCGCGGCAGCACGGCCACGAACAGGGCGATGACGCCCATGCCCCCGAGCCACTGAATCAGTGAGCGCCAGAAGAAGATGCCGCGTCCGAAGAGCGAGAAGTCGCGAAAGGCGGTGGCCCCGGTGGTCGTGAGTCCCGACATCGACTCGAAGAGCGCATCAATCGGACCGGCCCCGGCCCAGGCGAACGGAATGGCCGCCAGCTGCGCGATGAGCAGCCACGACAGCGCCACCACGGCGAGTCCTTCGACGCGCCGCATTCGCTCGACCGCGTCTTCGGCCGAAGTGCCACCGGCCTTGCGCATCAGGTGACCGACGGCGACCGTGAGCGCCGCCGAGAGACCGAAGCCGAGGGCGTCGTGACGCTCGCCGTACCACAGCGCCACCGCCAGCGGCGCGATGAACATCACGCCGAACATCCGGACGATGACTCCGCAGACGTGTACGACGAGGGAATAACGCATGGTCGGTCGCGGCGCGCCGGCTTAGCGTGTCTCTTCCGTGAAGTAGTCGCGCACGCGATCGACCGCTTCCTGCGTGCAGAAGACGACGATGCGATCGCCTGGACAGATGACGTCGTCGCCGCGCGGCACCACCGCCGTGCCGTCCCTCAGGATGGCCGCCACGATCGCGTCCTGCGAACCGCCCATGGCCTTGAGCTCGCGGGGGACGAACGACGGCGACACGGTGAGCTCGAAGACCCGCGCTTCTCCGTGCTCGATGACGGCGAGCAGGCTGGTGGTGCCGCCGGTGATCTGATGGAGGATCGAATCGACGGCGGCGCCCCGAGCCGAGATCGCCACGTCGATGCCGACGCGCTCGAAGAGACGCAGGTTGGCCGGCCGTCCCACCCGGGTGATGACCTTGGGCACGCCGAGCTGACGTCCGAGGAGCGATGCCAGGAGGTTGCGCTCGTCGTTGTCGATGACCGAGACCAGCACATCGCTCTGGCCCACGTTCTCGGATTCGAGGAACTCGAGGTCGGTGCCGTCGCCGTTGAGCACCAAGGTGCGCTTGAGCCGCGCCGCCAGCATCTCGCCCCGGGCGGTGCTGCGCTCGAGAATCCGCAGATCGATCGACGGTGTCTTCTCGAGCCGCTCGGCCAGCTGCAGGCCGACATCGCCGCCGCCGATGATGGTCACCTGCAGCCGCCCGCGGGTGCGGCCGGCGAGTACCAGCGACTCCACGGCACGCATGGCGTCGGGCGTGCCCATGATGATGACCTTGTCGCCGGCCTGGAGCGTGGTGGCCCCGCGCGGCACGAAGATCCGGCCGGCGCGCTTGACCGCCACCACGAGCGATCCGCGTGGCAGGTGCAAGGCGCCGAGCGAGGCGCCGGCCAGCGGCGACTCGGCGGCGAGGCGGTACTCGAGCAGGCGCACGATACCACCAGCGAAGACCTCGGCGTCGATGGCGCCCGGGGAGGTCACGATCTGCTCGATGTCGGCCGCCAGCTGCGCCTCGGGCCAGACCAGACGCGTGATGCCGAAGGCGCTCAGCCCGCCGCCATCGAGGAACTCCGCCCGCGACACGAGGCAGATGGTTTTCGGGTGACCGAGGCGGTTGGCCAGCGCGCAGGCCACGATGTTGACTTCGTCGAGCGCCGTCGCTGCCACGAAGAAATCGGCCCGCGCGATGTCGGCCTGCTGCAGCACGTCGGCGCTGGTGCCGCTGCCGAGCAAGAACTCGACATCCATGGCGTGGAACAGATCGGCCACCTCAGGGGCGTGATCCACGACCACCACTTCGTGATCGCCCGACAGCGACCGTGCCAGCGACGAGCCCACTTGTCCGCCGCCGATGATGACGATTCGCATCGCGTCGCCTACACGCCGAACCGGTCGGCGTCCCACTGGAGACCGAGTTCGGCGGGCGGCGCCATGTAGCCGGCCAGCGCCGAGGCCGCCACCACCGACGGACTCGCCAGGTAGCCCTCGCCGCCGTGACCCATGCGGTTCTGCCAGTTGCGGTTGAAGGTGGTGATCGCGCGCTGGCCGGCGATGAGCGCATCGGCGCCCTGGCCGAAGCACGGACCGCACCACGAGTCGCGGATCTGGCCGCCCACCCCGCGGAACACGGCCGCAATCGACTCGCCATCGAGGCGCGGATCCGGCCGCTCGATGGCCTGCGTGACGCCGCGCGAGCCGGGGAAGATCACGAACTCCCCGGTGGCCTCGGTCAGGCCCTTGGCGCGAGCGGCGATGAGGACGAGCGCGCCCGACAGCAGGTCGTCGTAGCTGCCGTTGGTGCACGACCCGATCATCGCCTTGTCGAAGGTGATGCGTTCGCGGGCGACCTCCTCGGCGTGGAAGGCGTTGCCCGGAGAGAACGGCTTGGCGATCATCGGGGCGAGGTCGTCGAGCGCGAGCGCCTCGTCGAGCTCGAACACCGCGTCGGCGCCGCAGGCGAGCGGCGGATATGTCAGGTCGGTCATCCCCTTGGCGCGGAACCAGGCATAGGTCGTCTCGTCGGGCGCGAAGATACCGTTCAGCGCCTCGGCCTCGGCCATCATGTTGGCAATCGTGTTGCGGTAGGTCATCGGCAGCTGGCGGTCGGCGTCCACGAGCTCGACCGACATGCCCTGCGACTGCTTCGCTCCCCAGCGGCGCAGCAGTTCGAGCACGATGTCCTTGCCGGTGACCCACTCACCGAGACGGCCGGTGAAGCGTACGCGGCGCTGCCTGGCCATCGTGAAGTAGATGTAGCCGGTGGACCAGCCGAATCCGAGCGTGGTCGAGCCCACACCCATCCCCACGGCGCCGTAGGCGCCATAGGCGCGGCTGTGCGAATCGGCCCCCGGAATGAACTGTCCGGGTTCTACGAGGCCCTGCTCCGGAAAATAGAAGTGGAAGATGCCGTCGCCGGGGTTGGCGTAGAACGGTTTCTCCAAGCCATGGAACTCGGCGAACTGCCGGCCGATGGCCGTCTGCTTGTCGTCGTCGTCCTTGCCGGTGAAGACGAAGTGGTCGTTGGCGACCGCCGCTTGTCGCGGGTAAATGGAGTTCCCGCCGGTGATCTGGTTGAAGGTGTGAATGGCGAAGGGCGCCGTGCCGTCGGAGGCCGGCAGCAGGTCGGCGAAGACGCGGATGGTCGCACCCGGATCGACTGACGCGTCGGTGTCGACGCGGTGGGCCCACATGATCTGCTGGGTGGTGCTGAGCGTGCGGGCCGACTTCTGGTCGGGCCACGTGACCTTCGGCAGCCGCGCGCTCGCGTCACGGAACTCACGCCGGCCCACGGCGAAGATGCCGCCGCCCTGGCGGATCGCATCTTCCTTGGCACTGAGCGGCACGGGGGTGTAGGTCCGCCCCTTGGTCACGTTGACGATCTGGCGGCTGGCCGGGTCGAACGTGAACTCGTCGCCATCCTGCGCATCGGCCACCGCGTCGGGACTCTGCACGACGTGCAGGCCGAGGTTGAAGCTGTTGCGGCGGAAGATGTCGCCCATGTTGTGGCCGCAGATGATGACCATCTGCAGTCCCACCTCCTCGGCGATGGCCTTGAGGCCGGCCGGACTCATCTCGCGCGAGCTGCCGATGGCGAAGCGATCGCCGGCGATGACGAAGGTCTCGCCGCGATGCACACGGGCTCGGAAGTCGGGCATCAGATAGCGGAACGAGCCCGCCTTCCAGCGCTCGTCCAGCGTATCGAGGGATTCCGACACGCAGTCGGCGGCCGGCGTGATCTGGTCGGTGTCAATGGCGTCGAGCTTCTTGTGCCCCAGCGCCCGCGGATCCCAGATGATGAGCGCGAGGCCGCCGACGATGGGAGCGGTGCCGGCGGCAATGGCGTCGGAGGGCCGTGCACCGGGCAGCGTCGCGAGGGTGTGACCGGGCTTGAGGCGGACCGGCGCGCAAATCGGCGTCACGCCGCAATTCTATCAACCACCGCGACAGCACCGCGGTGCCATCCCCGGCCGGCCGGGCAAGGGCCTGGCACTGCTAGTCGGACTCCTGCACGTCCTGAGCGCCGAGCGAGGGCGCTCCCACCGACTTCTCCGGCACGCTCAGCCACTCCGCGGCCTCAGCGGCGGTGCGAAAGACACCGATCTCGGTACCTTCGAGCTCCGAGAAGGCCTGCAGCATGCGACAGGCCGTAGTGCGCGTCGGCCGGTGCGAGAAACGCCCGGCGTACGCCCGCCTCGAAGACCGCCGTCTTTGCCAGCGCCCGGATGGCCGCCGTTGACATCTCGATGCGGTCGACCGAACCTAGGTCGCACATCTGCTTGAAGGACGACTGAAAGGCGGGATCGGCGGCCATCAGTCGGTAGTGCTCGGCGCTCTCGTGCTCGGCCAGCACGCCCCAGGCACGACTCCACACGACCTGCAGTTCCGCGTCGATCCGATACGCTGATGGCATGGGCACTCCGCGAGGGGGCGAAAACCGGGCCTTCCGGCGCCTGCCTGCGAGCTTGGGCACACTCCGAGACCGCTCAGTCGGAGTCTACAGCAGAGACGCAGCCGCGCGCCGCGGTCGCGTGGGACGGCCCTGCTCCGCCGCCCACCGGTCGAGCGGCCGCGGCTAATCGGATGTTGTCGAGCCAGGCTCGCCAGGTCCAGGCATGTCGATCGCCTCCTCGGGGATGCCCAGCCACGCGGCGGCCTCGGCGGCCGTGCGGAACACGCCGATCTCCGATCCCTCGATCTCGACGAAGGCCTGGAGCATGCGCGACAGCCCGTAGTGGATGTCTTTCGGCGCCAGGAACGCCCGCCGGGCGCCCGGAGCGAACAGGCCGGCTTTGGCCACGTCACGAATCGCCGAGGGCGAGAGGTCCATTCGAACGACCGAGCGCAGGTCGACGAGGTGACGGAACGTGGGTCGGAAGGCCGGATCGGCGGACAGGCGCCTGTAGTGTGCGGCGGTATCGCCCTGGGCCAGCACGCCCCACGCGCGACTCCAGACGATCTCGGCCTCCGTGTCGATTCGGTACGCGGTCGGCATTGGTGCTCCTTCAGACCTCCAGCGGCGGCCCGACGAGTTCCATCCCATGGGCCTTCCAGATCGCCGGATCCCTGGGTGGCATGGCATTCGTCTTCGCGACTTCGCGAAAGAAGGCCTCCATGTGCTCTGCTGGCGTGAACGAGATGAGCAACCGTCCCGTGCCGGCGCCCACGTAGGCCCAGGCGTGCGGCACCTGGCGTGGCGCCAGGAGTGTGTCGCCCCGGCCGAGCGCGTAGCGCTCGCTGCCAACCTCGATGACGTACTCGCCCTCGAGCACGTAGAACACTTCGTCCTGTGCCGTGTGCAGGTGCCGCGCCGGCCCGCCTTTCGCACGGTTGGTGTTCTCGATGACGAGCAGGGCGCCGCCGGCATCGGCGGTCGTAATCTTGATATCGATGGTGCTGATGCCCAGCCCCTTGGGCGCGCCGGACCGATCCTCGCCGGCCGGCACCCGCACGACGCCGCCCACCTGCCCGCCTCGTGCCCCTGCGACGGACGGCAGCGCCAGCAACGCGCCAGCCAGGAAGGCCCGGCGCTCCATGTCGTCGATCATCGCACTGCCGAGCGGCGCGGCGGACATCCGCGGCGCGCGTCGCCTCCACCACCATCATGCCACGGGCCGATCGTCGGCGCCGACGCCTCACAGCCGAAGCAGGTTCGGCCGCCCCTTGTGGAAGCCCTGCTCCGCCGCCCACAGGTCGAGAGGCAGCGTCGCCAGATCGTCGACGACGGCGATGGCGTGCCGGTCGACGCTCACGTCGACCGATTTGAGATACGTGCGGCAGTGCTCGCAGGCATCGAGACGCACCCCCGGCCAGGACTCGGCACGAAACACCGGCAGCGCCTCGACGTCGAGGCCGCCGCAGGCCGGGCACATCACGCGCGGGGCGGCCCACTCGCTCAGGCAGCGGCCGCAGACGAGCGCGCGGTGCGCGCCATGTCCACGCTCGCGCAGCACCCCCGCGACCGGCAGCCCGCCACAGCGCGGACAGCGTGCGGGCTCACCGGCCGACGGCGTGCGGGTCGACGCCGGGGGCGTCATCGCCATGGCCACCGCTTCGGCGAAGGGCTGCGTCACGGCCTCGCAGACGAAGGCGGCAGCCACCTCGTCGACCGCCTCATCCGCTTCACCAAGCGAGGCGGTGATGCGAGCCTGCCACGCATCGGCGCTCGCGGCGGCCAGCACCGGCACGGCCTGGCAAAGCGCGGACGGCGCGTGGTCGCCGAGCCAGCTGAGCAGGTGGGGCACGGATTCGGCGATGGCCGCGACGTCGAGCCGCGCAGCGAACGGCGTGGCCTGTGGCGCTGGCACGCGCACGACCTCTGGCACCCGCCGCAGCAGCGACCGCTGCCACGCCGCCAGACCTGCGTAGAAGTCGAGCAGGGCTGAAGTCGCCGGCTGCGCTGCGACCAGCACCCGCGCCCGGGCGATCCGGGCATCGATGGCGGTCGCAACCGCCTCAGCGTTCGGCGTCACGCGTGACCGGCGCCGGGGCCGGGGTGGACGTCCCGCCGGAGGCGCCCTCGTCGCCGAGCCAGAGCGGATGGTGGTGACGCGCCCACGCGTCGCTCACCTCGCCGTGCAGGATGGCGTGGAGCCCGCCGGGAACGACGGCCAGCCCCATGTAGAGGTGCACGATGAAGGCGCCCATGGTGACGAGTGCCGCGACGGCATGCGTGAGCACGGAGATCTGGCGCACCCAGGCAAGCGACGCCGGCACCCACTGCGGCATCCAGAGCACGAGGCCCGAGGCCAACAGCACGAGCGCCGCCCACGACATCACCCAGAAGAGCTGCTTCTGCCCGAAGTTGAACTTCCCCGCCGGCGGCACGTGCTGGTCTTCGTTCCGGACGTAGTGCGCCATCTGGCGGCGCCAGGCGCGGTCGGCGTCGGTCGTGCGCATCTGGGCCCGCCACATCGCGAACATCCGCCCGACCACCAGCGCGAAGATCGCGCCGGCCCACGGATGCAGCGCGCGCGACAGGTAGCCGCCGCCCATCACGATCGCCAGCCAGTAGAAAGCCGGCGACCAGAACGCCAGCCCGGTCAGCAGCAGGTAGACGTACGACACGGCCGCCGACGCGTGCACGAGGCGCTCGCCGAAGGGGTAGCGCACGATACGGCGTGGCGTGCTCATGCCGCGGCGCCTCCGGGTGGCGCCGCGCCAGGACCATGCTTGCGGCCGTAGCGGATGTAGTGCAGCGCCGCCACGAAGAGGCCGGCGACGAGCGCGGCGTTGCCCGTCCACTTGAGGGCGCCCTTCCACAGCCGCACGGCCGCCGGGACGGTGGGATCCTTGGGCAGGCCGTAGAGCTCGGGGCGATCGCCGAACGCCAGCACGCTCACGACGCCGGTGCCGCCAACACCCGGCGGATCGTAGACGGCCGCCTCGGCGAAGCCGTCCTCCTTGAGCTGGCCGACGCGGTGCTCGGCCAGCTCGAGCATCGCGCCTTTGGTGCCGAACTGGAGGCAGCTGGTGGGACACGCCTTGACGCAGGCCGGCTGCAGTCCTTCCCCGACGCGGTCCACGCACAGCGTGCACTTGTAGACGCGGCGCGTATCGCTCGAGAACTTCGGCACGTTGAACGGGCAGCCGGTGATGCAGTAGCCACAGCCGATGCAGGCCTCCTGCTCGAAGTCGACGATGCCGTTGGCGTATTGCACGATGGCGCCGGGCGCGGGACAGGCGATGAGGCAACCTGGCTCCGTGCAGTGCATGCACTGGTCCTTGCGCATCAGCCAGTGAAAGCCCTTCGGGCTCTCGTGCTCACTGAACTTGATCAGGTTCCAGAAGTGAGCCGTGGTGTCGGGCAGGGTCTGGTAGGTGCCGTCCTGGGTGGTCGGTTCCGGCGGCAGGTCGTTCCACTCCTGGCACGCCACCTCGCAGGCCTTGCAGCCGATGCACGTCGAGGTGTCGATGAGCTTCACGACCTGCGGCACGGCGCGCACGCCGGGAGCCGGCGGCGTCGTGCCCGACACGCGAACGATATCGAGGGCCGACGCCACGGTCGCTACGCCTCCACCTTGTCGAGGGCTACGAGGAAGCCCTTGTACTCGGGTGCGTGCGAGTTGGGATCGACCACCGTCGGCGTGACGAGGTTGGCCAGCGAGCCGCGCTGCCGCCCCCGGCCGAGGAAGCCCCAGTGAATCGGGAACCCGATCTGATGCATCACCTTGCCAGCGACCAGCAAGGGCTTGATGCGCTTGGTCACCATCGCCTTGCCTTCGATTTCGCCACGAGCCGAGGTGACGCGCACGCGGTCGCCGCTCGCGATGGCCTTCTCGCGCGCGAGTTCCTCCGAGATCTCGACGAAGAACTCCGGCTGGAGCTGCATCGAGTAGGGATTGTTCTTGGTCCAGTAGTGGAAGTGCTCGGTCAAGCGATAGGTCGTGCAGACGATGGGGAACTTGTCGGCGCTGCCCAACACGTCGTGCTCGGTCGTGAAGCGGTGGATAGCGGGATTGCTGCTTTGCACCGGATGAAGTGGATTGGCCACCGGCGACTCGGCCGGCTCGTAGTGTTCCGACCACGGCCCTTCGACGAACTGCCCCGGCACGAAGAGCCGTGCCTGCCCTTCCGGCAGCATCAGGAACGCGCCGGCCCCGTCCCCGGGCGGGCTGTCGGCGCCGAAGTCCGGCACGTCACCGGTCCAGCGCGTGCCGTTCCACTGGATGCCGACGCGCGAGCCGTCCCACGGCTGGCCCTGGCCGTCGGCCGAGCAGCGGTTGTAGAGAATGCGGCGGTTGGCCGGCCAGCTGAATCCCCACTCCGGATAGCGTCCGAGTCCGCTCGGGTCTGCGAACGAGCGGCGCTTGGCGAGGTTGCCGGCGTCGGTGTACATCCCGATATAGAGCCAGTTGCCCGACGCCGTGCTGCCGTCGGCCTGCGCCTCGGTGAATCGCGACAGCTGCTGGCCCTTGCGAAGCACGACGGTGCCGGCGGCGTCCTTCACGTCTTCGATGGCCCAGCCGTTGATCTCCTTGGCAACCTCATCGAGCGAGGGGCTGGCGGGATTCGAGTACCACCAGTCGAGCGCAGCCACCGGCGCCGGGTGCACGCCGCCTTCGCGGGCGTAGAGTTCGCGCACGGCCAGAAAGATGCGCGCGATGATCTCCTGGTCGGGCCGGGCCTCGCCCGGCGGGTCGACGGCCTTCCACTTCCACTGGATCCAGCGCGCCGAGTTCACGAAGGCGCCGTCCTTCTCGGCGAAGTTGGCGGCCGGCAGCATGAACACTTCCGTCGCCACGTCGGCCGGCGTCTGGTCCACCAGCGCCTGGATATCGTCGCGCCAGAAGGCGGCCGTCTCCTGTTCGAAGTTCTCGGCCACGACCAGCCACTTCAGCTTCGACAGCGCCGACACGACCTTCTTCGAGTGCGGCCCGTTGCTGACGGGATTCATGCCGAACGCGAACAGGCCTTCCATGTCGCCGCGGTACATGCGGTCGAACATGTAGGCCCAGCTCCAGTTCTCGTCGGCGCCCTCGGCCGACTGCGGCAGCCGTGGGTGCAGGTCGTAGCCGAAGCCGTTGGACGGCGTCGCGGCGGTGCCGTAGTAGGCCTTGAGCTGACTCACCACGAAGCGATCGGTGTTCGACCAGAAGTTGGTGGCCGTAGGCCTGAGCGCCTTCGGCGTCACGGCGTCGACGAACGTCTGCAGCGTGGCGTGATCGGCCTTCGGGATGGGGATGTATCCCGGCAGGTTGTGGTACGCCATGCCGCAGTCGGTGCCGCCCTGGATGTTCGAGTGGCCGCGCAGCGCGTTCAGTCCGCCGCCCGGCCGGCCGATGTTGCCGAGCAGGAGCTGCAGCATCGCGGCCGCGTGAATGAGCTGCACCGAGTGGCTGTGGTGCGTCCAGCCGAGCGCGTAGCAGATGGTGCCGACCTTGCCGGCCTCGAACGTGCTGGTGATGAGCTCGGCCGCCTTCTCGAAGTCGGACGTCGTGCAGCCGCAGATGTCGGCCACCTGCGCCGGCGTGTAGCGCGCGTAGAACGTCTTCATCACCTGGAACACCGAGCGCGGATGTTCGAGCGAGGGGTCGACTCTCGCATGGCCGCGCTCGTCGAGTTGATACGCCCAGCTCGAGGTGTCGGAATAGCCCTTGGCCTGGTCGTTCCAACCGGAGAACACGCCTTGAACCTCGTCGAAGGCGTAGTCGTCGCTGACGAGGAACGAGGCGTTGGTGAAGAGCCGCACGTACTCGCGGTGGTAGCGCTCCTTGGACAGCGCGTAGTGGATGAGCCCGCCCAGGAACGCGATGTCGGTCCCGGCGCGGATCGCAACGAAGGCGTCAGAGACCGCCGATGTGCGGTTGTAGCGCGGATCGACCGACACGAGCTTGGCGCGCCGGTTGCGCTTGGCCTCCATGACGAAGCGGAAGCCCACCGGGTGGTTCTCGGCGGGATTGCCGCCCATCGCCAGGATGACGTCGGCGTTCTCGATGTCGGTCCATCCGTTGGTCATCGCCCCGCGTCCGAACGTGGCGGCCAGACTGGCCACCGTGGGTCCGTGTCATATGCGGGCTTGCTGCTCGATCGGCACCACGCCCAGGCCGGCGCGGAACGCCTTCACGAGCAGGTAGTTGATCTCATTGGTGTCGGTGCAGCCGCCGACGACGCCCATCGCGGTGAAGGCACGCACCGAACGGCCGCGCGCGTCGCGCTCGATGAGATGGCGATCGCGGGTGTCCTTGACGAGCCGCGCGATGCGGGCGATGGTCCAGTCCCAGGACTTGTCCTCCCACGTAGTGGCGCCTGGCGCGCGGTATTTCACGGTCGTGAGACGACGGTCGTTGACGATGTTCTGCTCGAGCGTGATGCCCTTGGGACAGAGCGTCCCCTGGTTGATCGGATGATCGGGATCGCCCTCGACGTGCACCACCGTCGGCGTGACGTTGCGCGAGCGGTCGCCCAGCGTGTGGATGATGACGCCGCAACTCACCGAGCAATAGGGGCAGGTAGAACGCGTCTCGGTGGTGCGCGCGATCTTCAGCGCCCGCACCTCGGCCTCGGCCGGGCCCAGGTCGAAACCGAGCACCGAAACGGCTGCGCCAGCGAGAGTCGATCCTCTGAGGAACTGTCGTCGGCCCGAATCCATGGTGCGCGACTCCGCGCCGATGCTAGCACGAGCCATACGGTGCGGCACGTCTACTTGCCGGCCTTGGCGCGGTACATCTCGGCGTCGGCCGCGCTCAGGGCCGCCTCGGGTTGCCCGTCGGCCAGCAGCTCCGACATGCCGACCGAGAAGTCGTAGGCCGGCGCGTCCCGGCGATCTCCTCGAACCCGCGTCGACAACGCCTCGACACGGGCGATGGCCGAGGCGCGATCGAGCCCCTGCGCCACGACCAGGAACTCGTCGCCGCCGTAGCGGACCACGTGATCGGCTGGCCGGAACGAGTCGCGCAGTGCCGCGGCGAAATCGCGAAGGCAGCTGTCTCCGGCCAGGTGGCCATGCTGATCGTTCAGGGCCTTGAGCCGGTCGAGATCGAAGAAGAGCGGCATGGCGCCCACCGGCTGCACGGCACGAAAGATCTCCGCCAGCACCCGCCGGTTGGCCAGAGTGGTCAGGGGGTCACGATCGGCCAGCGTGCGCAGGTGCTCCTGGGCGGACAGCAGTTCGAGATTGGTCACCTCCAGGTCGCGCTGCGTGCGCGCCGACACCGTCAGCACGCTGCCGAGCACCAGCAGCCACTCCGCGCTCATGTCGAAGGCCGAGCTGGCTGAGAGGAACGCCGCCGAGCCGGCCTGCCAGTCGCTCTCCCAACCGGCCGTCATCTGCAGCGCGTAGGCGCCAGCCTCGAACAGGGCGACGACGCCGCGGGCGCCGACGGCCACGGCCAGCCACAGAAGTCCCGGTGCACGCGCCGTGACGAGAGCCAGCACCACGAACACGACGCCCATGGGCAGGTGTTGCGCGACGCCCACCGCCGGCACCGAGCCGAGGAACACCGCGCCAGCCAGGCCCGACGCCAGGACCGCGACGGTGAGTCTGGTCGCACTCAACAGGCGCGCGCCCGGCCGCGTCACCAGCCAGACGCCCTGCACGAAGAGCAGCACGAAGGCCGTCTTCGCTCCGATGTAGAGGCCAGGCACGAGCGGCTGCCACGAATCTGGGCGCACGTACCAGAAGACCAGGGTAACCGTCAGCGCCAGCAGATTGGCTGCCCACGCCAGCGCCCACCAACGCAGTTCCGCACGCCGATCAAAACGCGCGAGCACCACGAAGAAGGTCGCGATCATGACGAGCGATGTCAGCTGGACGGCGGTGCTCCATTGCCAGAGGAGCAGTTGCTGCGCTTCGGCCATCGCACGTCCACCGGCATCAGCGCCCAGCCGCGGTGCTGGCGGCCGCGGCGAGCTCGGCCACCATCCGATCGAGCGCGCGCAGGATGCGGCCACGCTCGTGAGCGGCGCGGGCAGCGTCCTTCAGGCGATAGGCTTCGGCCAGCCCCGGAAAGGGCTGGCCGTCGTAGAGCGAGTAGATGTTCCAGCCGTAGAACACGTGCCGGTACCACTTGGTGTCGGGCGCACCGTCGTCGTCGGCCAGCGTCTGCTCCATGCGGGCGAGCCGGTCGTTCAGCGAGGAAGCCGAACCGCGCGTCAGCGTGCCGGCGGCCAGTCCGGTGTCGATGGCGGTCTCGAGACGGCGAGCCGCCGTCGCGGCCGCCTGCGCGCGCGTCCGCAAGCTCTGTGACTCGGCGGCCAGCCCGGCGTCTGCCGCCCATGCTTCGGCGTCGTCGATGGCGCGCGAGAGCTTCGCCGCGTAGTGCGAGAAGCGGAAGGGCACGACGTCGGCCTCGCCCATGCGCAGTGCGAGCGTGCCGAGCACCTGCGCCATCAGGACACCCTGCTCGAAGCCCGGGTCGGCGATGTTCTCGACGTAGGCGCGCGAGTCGTAGTTCGTGTGGTAGGTGCCGAAGCCGTAGCCGTTCTCGCCGATGAACTCGATGGCCATGGTGGGCACGGCCAGATGGTCCTGAAACGGGACGAAGTCGGCGCCGCTGCCGAGTGGTTCGAGATCCGGCGTGAACGCTCCGGTGTCGGCGACCTTCTGCCGCGCCACCTCCGACGCCTTCCATTCGTCGTAGACGGTGGAGGCACCTTGGGGAACGTCTCTGACCACGTCGGTGACGAACGCGGTCAGCGAGGGCACGCCGCCCGGATCGAACCGGCCCTTCATGTACATGTCGGTGTTGACGTACATGATGAGCTGCTCCTGGAGCCGCTGTTTGAAGTCCTCTGCGTACTCGGTCGAGCCGACCAGGCCGAACTCCTCGGCATCCCAGAAGGCGAATGAGATCGTGCGCGCCGGAGTCCAGCCGCTCCTGGCGAGCTGCCCGAGGCCTTTTGCCACTTCCAGCAGCGCCGTCGCGCCGGTGCCGGGATCGACGCCGCCGAAGGTCCAGGCGTCGTGGTGGGTGCCGAAGAGCACCACACGCTCGGGCGTCGTCGTGCCCTTGAGCGACGCGACGAGGTCATAGATCGGGCGCAGGCCCTGGTCCATGTCGACGCTGACGCGCACCGCGGCGGGGCCGGGGCCCACCTTGTAGGGCAGCTTCAGGCCGCCGCGAAACCGTTCTGGGGCATCTGGCCCCCCGAGCGCTGCCATCAGGTGCTTCGCCTCACCCCAACCGAGAACCACGACGGGGATCTTCGGCAGCGTGGGGGCGGTCGCTTCTGCCAGGCGCGGCGCGTCCTTGGTGGCGCCGACGCCGGGTGTCAGCGGATCACCGTGCCAGAACCAGCTGTACTTGGCGTTGCCGCGCTGCACCATGTGCTCGCCGCGCCAGTACCCGTCGGGCCACGCCGGGCCCTTGACGGCGCCGTCGTCCCCGGGATCGCTGTAGAGGATGAGCGCGCGGGCGCCGGCCTGCTCCGCCGTGTGCGCCTTCACCGCACGGTGGCTGCGACCGTAGCGCGCCAGCGCGATCTTGCCCTCGAGCGACACGCCGAGACTCGCCAGCTCCGCATAGTCGGCAGGCAGACCGTAGTTCACGTAGACGACCTGGCCGGCCGCCCTACCCGACGCGGAGTAGGCCACATAACCGCCGCCGAGTTCAGGATGGCTCGAGGTGGGGTCGTCGGAGATCGCGGGCTCGTTGACACTGAGCGCGCGGCGCGTCGGCGCCATCATCGTAATCTCGATCTTCCGGGGCCTGGCCAGCAGCACCTGATACTCGTGGGTCACGACGTCGAAGCCGAAGCCGGCCAGCGTGTCCTGGAGGTACTTCACGACCTGCAGGGTCCCGGCCGAACCCGCCGGATGCGGGCGCTCGGTGAGGGGCCGGTGCAGCGACGACATCGAGTCGGCGGAGATGAGCGCACGGAAACGGGTCTCGAGCGCCTGCTGCGCCACCGACGATGCCGGCGTGTAGCCCAACTTGACGCGCGCGGCGGCGGATGAGGTGGGGCTCGCAGGTCGATCGGCGCGGCAGGCGCCGAGCGCCGCAACCAGCAGGAGCACCACGCTCGCGCGGACAAGAGACACTGGGATCATCGGGGGATCACCGGCAGGACGAGGCGCGACGGTTTGGCCTGGTCGTGGAAGACGGTCTGGTGAGCGGTCACGGTCGCGGCGTCGGAGGCGAACGGTGCTCCGGTGTTGGGGTTACGGTCGTAGCGCGGAAAGTTGCTGCTCGAGACCTCGAGACGGATGCGGTGGCCGGGCAGGAAGACGTTCCCGGTGGCACCGACCTCGATCGTGAGTTCGTAGGGCGCGCCGGACGTCAGTAGTGACGGCGCGGTGCGGCTGGCGCGGTAGCGCGCGCGCAGAATCCCGTCCGTAAGCGCTCGGGCCGTGCCATCCGGCTGCACGTCGCTGATGGCCGCCGTGAAATCGGTGTCCGTCGCCGTCGTCGCGATCCACAGCACCGCCCTGATGGGCCCGACGACCTCCAGCGGCGCGGTGAGGGGCGGCGAGGTGTAAACGAGCACGTCGTCGCGCTGCTGGATCTCGCGCCGATCGACGGGCATGCGCGAGTAGGCGCCGGAGAGGCCCGTGGGCACCGGCGTCGCCGGATCGTAGGTGAAGGTGTCGGGCTCGGTGGACCCACTGCCCGGAGCCGCGCGCTCGAGGCGGCCGTCGCCGGTGAGCCCGCGCGCGTTGCCGCCGCTCTGCAGGTAGAAGGCTGTCGGCGTCGCGCGGGTCAGCGGCCACTCCTGCTCGTCGCGCCAGCGATTCTCTCCCATGAGAAACAGGCGCACCGGCGCGCCCGGCCAGTCGGGTGGGTAGGGCGCGTTTCCAGCCAGGTCGGCCGTCTTGCCTGGCCCCGGGTTGGCGGGGCTGTGCGCCGCCGGCATCCAGTGCTGGAACCAGCGCACGATGAGGCCCTCGGAGTCGAAGCCGGCATCGGGTCCGAAGTCCACGTCGCCGATCTTCGTCGTGGCGGCCGTGGGCCGGGCGTGCGTCCACGGGCCCACGATGAGCCGCTGGTTGCGGCGCGCCCGTTCGGTGCCGGCGTGGGCGCGCAGGCCGCTGAAGTTGGCCAGCGTGCCATTGAGCAGGCTGTCGTACCACCCAGTGAGGTGATAGGCGGGCACCTCGAATTGGGGATGCCTCGCGGCGACGTCGAAGGTCGTCCAGAAGTCGTCATAGGAGGGATGCGCGAGCAGGTCCCAGTAGCCGGGCGCGTAGCGGCGCAGCTGCAGGGCCTCGATCGAGTTGAGCGGCAGATGCCAGTACCACTGCTCGCGCAACTGCGTGCGCTCCTCCGGCGTGAGGCCCAGCTCGCCGTCGCGGTGGGCGCCCGGCTCGAGCATCCGGCGGCGCACGTCCTTGGCCTGGCCGAGATTCCAGCTCAGACCGTCGCCGAGGTAGAACGCGCCGCCCTGGAAGACCATGTCGTAGCGGCTGGCATACGAGGCCGACGGGAAGAGCGCCGCCAGATGCGGCGGCTTCATGGGCGCGACCAGGAGTTGCACGGTGGCGCTGTAGCTGCCACCGAACATGCCGACGCGGCCGTCCACGTAGGGGCGCTGCGCCACCCACTCGATGGTGTCGTAGCCATCGGCGCCTTCGTCGTGCGGCACGGCCACGCCGTCCGACATGTAGCGGCCGCGTGTGTCCTGCACGACCACGACGAAGCCGGCCCGGGCCAGCCGATGGTATTGACTGTCGGGCGCCTCGGGGTTCTTCGAGTAGGGCGTGCGCTGGAGCAGCGCCGGGCGGCGGCCGGCGACGACCGGACGGTAGACGTCGGCGCGTAGCACCACCCCGTCCCGCATCCGCGCCTCGAGGTTCGTCTCGACGACCACGACGGGGTCCGGCACGGCCTGGCGGGCCGCCGGGGTCGCTATCGCGGCAACGGCGAGCAGCAGGGCGACGGGGCGCATGTGACGGTCAATTGGCATTGTAGCGGCCCTGCCCCCAATGGCATGAAAAGTGCGCTGATTTCGTGCCAACGGGGGCAGGGACGCTAGAGGGTGACGGCGGTCAGGTTCATCGTCAGCAGGACGCTGGGTTTCGGCAGCTCGGCGACGCCGATGACGGTGCGAGCCGGACGGTGGTCACCCATCGCCTCGACGTAGGCGCGGTTCATCGCGTCGAAGTCGGTCATGTGCCGCAGGAACACGTTGACGTGCACGACGTGGGCGAGGTCGGAGTCGACAGACGCCAGCATCACGCGGAACGACTCGAGAATCCGCCGCGTCTGCGACGACACATCCGGCCCAGCGAGCGCTCCGGTCACCGGATCGAAGCCGGCCGTGCCACCGATCGTGATGAACGTCCCGACGCGCGCGATGTGGCTGTACGGGCCGATCGGGGCGGGCGTGCCGGGCGGGGTAGAGGTGGCAACGGTGGGCATGGGCGCCAGTGTAGGCCCGACTACGTGCGGCCTGAGCCCAGGAAGAACGTGTAGGCGGGGTTGGCGCGCTCCGCAGCGTAGGCGTATCCGAGTCCGTCGAGGAAGCTGGTAAAGGCCGCCAGGTCCTGATCTTCCACCTCGAAACCGGCGAGGACGCGGCCGAAGTCGGCGCCGTGATTGCGGTAGTGGAACAGGCTGATGTTCCATCGGCCGGCCAGCTTGTCGAGAAACCCGGTCAGGGCGCCCGGGCGCTCGGGAAACTCGAACCGGCACAGCCGCTCGTGGCGCACACCGGGCGCATGGCCGCCAACCATGTGGCGGACGTGCAGCTTGGCCATCTCGTTGTCGGTCAGATCCTCGGTCGTGTAGCCACGCGCGTTGAGCGACGCCGCCAGCGCCCGGCCATCCTCGCGCGACTCGGTGGCCACGCCCACGAAGATGTGCGCCTGATCGCGTCCGTTGAGCCGGTAGTTGAACTCGGTCACGACGCGCCGCCCCATCGCGCCGCAGAACTCGCGGAAGCCGCCCGGGCGCTCGGGTATCGTCACGGCCAGCAGCGCCTCGCGCGCCTCGCCCACCTCGGCGCGTTCGGCCACGAAGCGCAAGCGGTCGAAGTTCATGTTGGCGCCACTCAACACCGCCACCAGCGACTGCCCGCCGGCGCCGCCGCGGCCCGCCCACACCTTCATGCCGGCCACGGCCAGTGCGCCGGCCGGCTCCATCACGCTGCGCGTGTCGTCGAACACGTCCTTGATCGCGGCACAGATCTCGTCGTTGGTCACCCGCACGATCTCATCGACCGTCTGCTGCACGATGGGAAACGTCCGCGCGCCCACCTCGCGCACGGCCACGCCATCGGCAAAGATGCCGACGTGGTCGAGCCGCACACGGGTGCCCGCCTCGAGCGATCGGTACATGGCGTCGGCCTCGAAGGGCTCGACCCCAACGACGCGCACATCGGGACGGACGGCCTTGAGATAGCCGGCGATGCCGGCGATGAGCCCGCCGCCGCCCACCGGCACGAACACCGTCGACAGGCGGTCCTGGCTGTGCCTGAGAATCTCAGCTCCCACCGTGCCCTGACCGGCGATCACCAGTGGATCGTCGAAGGGGTGCACGAACACCATACCGGTGCCTGCGACGATCGAGTCGCAGTGCGCCTGAGCGTCGGCGTAGCTATCGCCCGAGAGCACGACCTCGGCGCCCATGTCCTTCACCGCGTCGACCTTGATCTGGGGCGTGGTCTGCGGCATGACGATGACGGCGCGCAGGCCGAGCTTCCTCGACGAGAACGCCACGCCTTGGGCGTGATTTCCGGCGCTGGCGGTGATGACGCCGCGGGCGCGCTCGGCCGCCGTCAGGTGCGCGATCTTGTTGTAGGCGCCGCGCAGCTTGAAGCTGAACACGGGCTGCAGGTCCTCACGCTTGAGCAGCACCTCGCGGCCACACCGGCGCGACAGCCTGGGCGCGACGTCGAGGGGGGTTTCCCTGGCCACGTCGTAGACGCGGCTGGTCAGGATGTCCTGGAGCAGTTGTGACAGGGCGGCGGGAGAAGGCACGGTACCGCCATTCTAGCGGCCTCGGGCAGCGAGCACCGGACTCTCCCTCGAAGACGCTGTCGGCGGCCGCCGCCATGGATGCGTCAGTCAGCGCGCTGCCGGCGGGCTCGCACCTGCCGCACAGCCCGGCATCCGCGCCTGCACCCGAGTGACGTCGGCGGTCGGCACGGACATCACGGCGGCGACCGCGCCGAAGTCCTCGACCGCCTGACGGAGATGCGCGCAAGCGCTCACCGGATGGATCACGGTGGCGTCGGCGAGAATCAGGTGGGCCCAGCCCCGCCACTGCCGGTCTGCGGCATCGACCGAGGCGTCGCCCGCGAAGAGTTCTACGGCCCGGCGCGCGTCGGCCCTCGCCGGCGCCCAGTCCCCCAGCAGGAATCGCGCGCGCGCCACCTGCGCCAGCGAACGCCGGAGCAGCAGGCGCGCGAAGCGGTCGGACGGATCCTCCGCCGCCACCTGCTCGCGCAAGGCCAGGCTGCGTTCGTAGAGCGCGAGCCGCTCGCGCTCGTCCCGCTGCCGGGTGCCCAGTTGCGCAAACGAGATGGCGGCATCGAGCCGCGTCTGCCGGTCATTCGGCGCCTTGGCCAGGCGTGCGGCATCGAGCTCTGCCGCGCGGGCGGCATGCCCGTCGGCCTCGGCCCGCGCGCCCTGCAGATTGTAGATATCGACCAGGTTCTTGGAGACGAGCGCCACGTTGCGCATGCGCTGGGCGTCGTCGGGCGCCTCGGCCAGCAGGGCCTCGAACTCTCGTCCGGCGGCTTCGAAGTGCGCGCGCTTGTCGGTCGACTCGGCCACCACCGCCATCGAGAAGTAGGCCGACGCCAGCGACACACGGGCCTCGTCCGTGCGGTTGACGGCGACGCGGCGCTCGGCGGCGGCTACCGCTGCCTTCGCCAGCGCCGGCCGATCGGCGAGCGGCACCACCGTGGAGAGCAGGCGGTAGGTCGCCACCAGCGCCTCGAGCGTCCGTTCCCGTTCTGCCCCTTCGCGCTCGAGGGCCTCGAGCACGGCCGCGGCCTTGCGCGCGCTCGCCGCCGCCCCCTCGCGATCGCCGAGATTGGCCACGTTGGGCCCACCCTGGATGTCGGCGATGCGGCGGTAGCCGAGCGCCAGTTCGAGCCGCAGCGCCGGTTCCGACGACGACGCGGCCAGACGATCGAGGTACTGCAGGGCATCGGCCACGATCAGCTGGCGGGCCTCGGTCGGGCTCTTGGTGCGAACGGCATCGTCGAGGCGGAAGATGAGGCCGTTGGCCATCGCACGGACGTCCGCGAAGCGTGCTTCGGCTTCGGCGCGCGCCGACTCGGCCTGTCGATACTGCGTCACGGCCACGGCGAGGGCCGCCATCACGCCGATCGCGGCCAGTGCCGCCACCGTGGCGGCAGCGCGGTGACGGCGCACGAGCCGGCTCGCCACGTAGCCGAGCGACGGCTCGCGCGCCGTGACGGGATCGCCGTTCAGTACGCGTCCCAGGTCGCGCGACAGCTCGTCGGCCGACGCATACCGCGCCGCCGGCTCGACGCGCAGCGCCTTCAGCACGATGGCGTCGAGATCGCCGCGCAGGGCCGCCGCCGCATACGGCAGGTCGAGCGCCCGTCCGGCGGCCACGCTCGGGCGCAGCGTCGGATGCTCGAGCACGTCGCGCAGGGCCTCGTCGAGGGGCCGGCCTTCCAGATCCCGCGGTCGCACGCCGGCCACCAGCTCGTGCAGCAGGACGCCGAGGGCGTAGACGTCCGATGCCGTCGTCACCGGCTGACCGCGCAACTGCTCGGGGCTGGCGTAGTTGAGTGTCAGCGGCGCCGCGAACGCGCTGTCGCGCGTCAGGTCGGGCGCCCCTGGTTCGACGAGCTTCGCGACACCGAAGTCGAGGACCTTCACGGTACCGTCGTCGGTCACCAGCACGTTGGCCGGCTTGAGATCGCGGTGCACGACGCCGTGCTGATGGGCGTGATGCACGGCATCGCACACCTTGCGGAAGAGTCGGAGTCGGTCGACGAGCGGCAGCATCCGTGCCCGGGCCGCGGCGGTGAGGGGCACACCGTCCACGAACTCGGTGATGAGATACGGCTGTCCGGCAGCGGTGGTGCCGCCGTCGATGAGCGAGACGATGCCGGCATGCTGCAGCCCGGCCAGGATGCGCCGCTCCGCCTCGAAGCGTCTGGTCGCGTCGCTGTCGACGATGGTGGCGCTCATGACCTTGATCGCCACTCGCTGGGCGAACTGGCCGTCGGCGCGACGCCCCAGGTACACCGCGCCCATCCCGCCACGCCCGATCTCGCGCACCACCTCGTAGGCCCCCACACGCAACCCGGCGGCCAGCGGCGCGAGGTCGGTGGAGGCACCGTCGCCTGGCGCCACGCCCAACGGCTCGAGAAACCCTATCGCCGCGCCGTGGGCATCGACGAGCGCCCGCACTTCGCGGGCGGTATCCTCGTCATCCGCGCATGCGGCGTCTATGAACCCCGCGCGGTCCTCGGGCGCAACGCCGAGCGCGGCTTGGAAGAGGTCGTCGATGCGATTCCAGTCGTGCGGCGCCATGGCGCGTCACGCGTCCGGGCGATCCTGCATCTCGCGGAAGAGCCAGGCGCGGGCGAACGTCCAGTGCCGGACGACCGTGGCGGGCGAGATCTCGAGCACCTCGGCGGTGTCAGCGATCGACAGGCCCGCGAAGTAGCGCAGGTCCACCACCGCGGCCCGCTCGGGCGAGAGCGTCCGGAGCGCGGCCAGGGCCGCGTCCAGGCGCTCGTAGTCGAGCGCCGATGCCGCCGCCAGCTCGTGCTCGGGGACGTCCTCGAGCGGCACGCGGATGGCGTCGGCGCCGCCGCGCTTCTTGGCCTTCCGCGCGCGGGCGTGGTCCACCAGGATGCGGCGCATGGCCTCGCCGGCGGCGCCGTAGAAGTGCCGGCGGTTCTCGAGTCGCAGGTCGCGCAGCGCGGCGAACTTCACGTAGAGCTCGTTGACGAGCGCCGTCGGCTGCAGCGTGTGTCCGTCCCGTTCGCTGCGCATCATGCGGTCGGCCACGCGCCGCAGCTCGTCGTAGACGGCCGAGAGCAGCTCCGCCATGGCGGCCGAATCCCCGGCGTTCCAGCGCTCGAGCAGGCGGGTGACGTCACTCATTGAGACATGGCGGGAACGCGGCCAATTTTAGCTCACGCCAGCGGTGAGCGAATTGCCCGAGCTCCTGCGCCACGTCGTTCGGGGGGCAGCTTCCTGCCTCAAGGGACCGTGACCAATCGTCCCGTCAACGAACCGATCCCGTGGACGTGGACGTCGACGCAGCCCTACCAAGTGGCTGTTGACGGCACGGGTGCAGGCACCTCGGGGCCGACGCTGCATCCTTTTCCCCTGAGCTGCAGGTCGTACCGACGAGCACGGTGCTCGTGCGCGTGGAAGCGGGGCAGCGCGTCTTCGTCCAGGCCGAGCTGGAGCTGCAAACGCCCGGCAGCGATCCGGCGGCGCTCTATCCGATCGATCTCACCGTCTACTCGCACGAACTCGGATCGCCACTGCCGCGCGTGGATGCCGTCGTGGGTCCGCGGGCGAGCCGGGCCGGCGTCCACAACCGCAGCGAGCGCCTGCAGGTGATGCTCGAGGGCCTCGCGCCAGGCATCCACGAGTCGGGGCTGGCCGGCCTCCATCGAGACCCACGAAGACGCGCCGTCGTCATCGCGGTTTCAGCACGTGGAACAGGTATTCGAAGCCGGGGCGGTCGTGCCAGCTATCGAGGGGCGACTGCGCGCAACCGACGCCACCGGACGGCAGCGCCGCTCCAGTGCCCAACGGGTTGTAGCTCATGCGCCAAATCTGCTTCAGTGGCTCCCGCCCGCCCATCGAAGCGTTGATCTGCATCCCGGCACCTATGACTCGACTGAGGCCGCAGCCACCGAGTACTGCGCGAACGCGAATCTTGTGTCGCCCGAACCCAACGTCGGCGCCCGGAATCGTCAGCGGAATCGATGGATGCGAGATCAGGCTGGGAAGGTAGAACAGGAACGCTTCGGTCTTGCGCCCTTCGGTTGCCAGGAAGTTGACCCACGGCGTCCTGGCCTTGCTCAGGATGGTCCCCATGTTCTGCTCGAGAGCATTGGCGGCCCCCTCGACGTCGAGGCGCTTGACGGCCGGGTTGTAGTTGGTCAGGGCATCGAGTGAGACACCCGGTGGCATGGCGACCAGGCCCGCCACGCCGCCACTCATCATGCTGCCAATCATCTTCACGACCGTGAGGATGTCACTCACGGTGTCGAGGATGTTATAGACGCGCAGCGCGCTAACGGACAGCGTGGTCAGGTTCCCGTGCAGTGCCTGCACCGTCATGGCCTCGCCCAGCGTGTAGAGCCCCAGAGGGTCGCGGTTGCTCACCGGATCGAGGTCGCCATACTGATACTTATGCAGCGAGGTCGGTCGCTCCGGAACGCCGGCGAACGGGTCGCGCGACACGAACCGTCCCGTCGACGGATCCATCCAACGCGCGCGCAGGTTGTAGAGGTCGTGGTCGGCGTCCTGCTCCTCACCGGCGAAACGGAACGTGTTCGCCGTGGGCCCGACCGCCACCGTCGTCATACCGAACGCGTCGTAGCCGTAAGCGTCTGAGGCGGCGCCGGTCGCGTCGGTGAGCAGGCGCGTGCTGCCGAGTGCATCCGTCTGGTAGAACGATACGGTGCCGCCGCGGGTCATCGACAGGCGCGTCACGCCGAGCGTGTAGCGCGCGGTGAGGCCGGCGACGCTGTCGCGCTCCTCGAGCACCTGTTCCAGTCCCGTCGGGTTGTAGGCATCGATCAGGTAGCGCGTCGTCTGGCCGCCGGCCTCGCGCGCGACGCGGTGTCCGTCGGCGTCGTAGCTGAACCGGCGCGAACCCGACACGTCAGTCACCCCGACCAGCCGCCGGTTGCCGTCCCAGCTGAAGCTGCGCAGCGCGCCTGCTGTCGTCTGCGAGACGCGGCTGCCGTTGGCGTCGTAGCCGTACGACGTGCCTCCGGCCGTGAGCATCCGATCGTTGGCATCGTAGGTATAGGCGACCTCGACCCCATTGCGCACCATACGCGTGCGATTGCCCACTGCGTCGTACGCGTAGCTCACGGTCCGTGGGTTCGTCACGGTTCGAGTCTCGAGCACGAGGCGGCCGAGCGCATCGTAGGTGTACTGCTCTGACGAACCGTCGGCCTCGGTGACCCGGCTTCGCTGGCCCGTGGGCAGGTAGTCGTAGACGTAGGAGGCCAGCGTGCCGCCCGGCGCCAGGTGGCGGATCTCCCGCACGCGGTTCACGGCGTCGTAAGTTCGGCGGGTCGTCACGCCGTTGGCGCCAATGGTGGCGACGAGGTTGCCCGCAGCATCGTAGCCATACTGCGCGGTGCCGGTCGGGTCGCTCACGCGTGCGAGCCGGCCCATGGCGTCGTAGGCGTAGTCGCTGGCTCCGCCAGGGCTCACGACCTGCCGCAGACGACCGCTGGCCTCGTAGTGGTACTCGACGACTTCGCCCCCCGGGTGCGTCACGCGCGACAGGCGCTCGTGGGCGTCGTAGGTGTAGGTCGTCGTGCCGCGCGCATCGACCGCGGTGGCCCGCTGCCCGCTGACGGTATAAGTAAACGACACCGCGAGGCCGTCAGCCGTACGCCGGCGGATCAACCAGTTCAACACGTCGTAGTCGAAGATGGTCGCGGCGCCGTTGAAATCGACGTGCCTGGTAACGTTGCCCACAGGGTCGTAGGCCAGCGTCTCCGACTCGCCCAAAGGCAGCGTCGTCCGGACGCGACGGTTGAGCGGGTCGTACTCGTGCCGGGTGGTCCGGCCCAGGGCGTCGGTCTGGGTCAGGCGATTGCCCGCCTCGTCATAGGTGAACAGCGTGCGACCTCCTGCCGCGTCCACTACGGCCGTCAGGCGGCCGAGCGCGTCGTACTCGAACGCGGTCCGGCGACCGGCGGCATCGATGGTTGCCACGCGCCGCCCGGCGGCGTCGTAGACCTCCTCGCGCGTCGTGCCGTCGGCGAAGGTCGTGACCGTGGGCCGACCCGCCGCGTCGTAAGCGTGCGTGGTGCGGTGCCCGTTGGGATCGGTCACTGCCAGTTCGCGGCCCATGGCGTCGAGTTCGCGCACCACCTCCGGGCGGATCAGGATCGCCGTGCGGGCGTCCACGACCTCGGGCATGACGGTGCGGACGAGACGGCCGGCTGCGTCGTAGTCATAGGTCGTGCGTTGACCGGCCGCGTCGATCCTGGCGGCCGTGCGCCCGGCTGGCGTGAACACGGTCTGCACCACAGTGCCGTCCGGCATCGACGTCCGCACGGCCCGGTTCAGCTCATCGAACTGTACCGTAGTCGTTGCTCCGGCCCGGTTCGTATGACTGATGGCGTTGCCAGACTCGTCGTAGTCCGTGGATTCGATCGTGCCATCCGGATGCTCAGTCCGAATCCGGGCGCCGCGCTCGTCGTACGCGAATGTCGTGCGGCGACCCAGCGGGTCGATGCGCGCGGACTCCAGGCCGAGGGCATTGAACTCGACCCGCGCGACGTGACCTGCCGGATCCCGGACCGCGATGGGACGATTGAGCGCGTCGAAGGTGTAGCTGGTCGTCACCTGGCGAACGTCAGTGCCTGTGGTGCGCGTCTCGGTCTCGGTCACCCTGTTGCCATTGGCGTCGTAGCTGTAGTCCATCCGGGCCAGGAGGCGGCCTGCCCCATCGCGCCGCTCTTCACGCAGGACTTCGCCAGTCGGAGAGTGCACGACGGTCGTGCCAAGTCCGGCCGGATCGGTGGTGGCCGTCGGGCGGCCCCGCTCGTCACGAACCAGAGAGAGCACGCTTCCATCCGGTTCGGTCCAGCGCGTCAGGTTGCCACGCGCGTCGTAGTTCAGGGTGATCGTCTCCCCGGCCGGATTCGTGAGAGAACCGGGCCGCGACTGCGCCAGGTAGTCGACGGCCGTCGCCAACGCCAGACCCGCGGGGTCGATCACCTGACGCACCGGGTTGTCGGAATCGTAGCTGGTTTCACGGCGCACGCCGTCGGGATCCACTTCGACTATCGGGTTGCCGGCCGCGTCATGTTCGAACGTCGAGGTGGCCGTGGTCGAGACGCCTGCGATCGTGACGGTCTTCCCTTCGCTCGTCACGTTTCCGCGATCGTCATAGGTCACGAGCGTGGCGTGACCGCGGGCGTTGACGATGCGCTCCTGCCGAGCGGCAAGATCGTGGGTGAAGGCGAGACGGGCGCCGCGGCCGTCGATCATCGCGATGAGCCGCCCCTCCGCGTCGTACTCTGCCTGCAGGCCGTGATTACCCGACGGATCCAGGATGTCGACGAGGTTGTGCGCCCCGTCGTAGGCGAATCGGGTCGACTGGCCCCCCTGGTCGGTGAACGCCACCAGATCGCCGGCACCGTCATACTCGTAGCCCAGCGTGGCACCGCGCGGATCGATGATGGTCGTGATCCGTCCGGCGTGGTCGCGCGTGAACGCGATGCTGCGGCCGCTGCTGTGCACGATGCCCGCCGCCGATATCGTCAGTGCGTTGCCGTTGGCGTCCGCGGCTCTGGTGATACCCTCGCGGCCCTCGAGATCGATGACCCGCCCGTCGATCGTGGTCAGCCGCACGCGCAACGGTTGATAGGGGCGCGGAGTGCTGGCGATGAAGTCGTCCAGGCCGATGACGGTGTCGGGACCGCCTCGCAGGTAGAGCACGGTCGTTCCATCGAGGATCTGGAGCGTGGCACCTGGCAACGTGCCGTCCACGAAGCGGTAACGGGCCGTGCCTTCGCAGGCGTTTGAAATCCCAACGGTGCCGTTGACGACCTCCAGCGCGAAGCGGTAGACCTCACGGTCGGACAGCCGCACCTCGGTCAGGTGCGATCGCGTCTCGAGCGAACCGCCGACACAAGGCAGAAAGTCGCCGAGGAACGGCTGATCGCGGATGATCCATCCTTCCCCCGGAGGACGGTTGTGGCGATAGGTGCCGGCCTTCACGTCCAGCGTCCAGCCGATGCCGAAGTCGCGGCCGGTCTTGACGCGACTGTCGTAGTGGCGCTCCACCGAGATCGGGATGCCGGATACCGGTACACGCAGGTCCGTGAACGACAGGCGCGTGACACCGACCTTCATCTCGCCCGTCACGCGATACACCCGCTCATCCACCGCCGTCTGCCCGTTGACGTCCTCCGCCACCAGGCGCACGCGGTAGAGGCCGTTCTCGAGCAGCGTCGGATCCAGACGCCCGACTACCCCGGCGGTCACGGCCGCCGTGCCCGAGCCAATGGTCGTGAAGGTCGTCGCGTCCACCTCTGCCATCTGCACCGTGTAGCGCAGCAGGTTCGAGTCGCCCACCGTGCCGAGGATGTCGGTCGGCATCGTGATCTCGGCCAGGTCGTCCGGCGTCACGAGCGTCGCCGTGGGGGGCGTGGCGTCACCCGCTACCGAGTCCACGCCGTTGCAGTTCTGGTCGATGCCGTCGCCCGGGATGTCGAACGCTCCGGGGTTGATGGCGGCGTTGGTGTCGTTGCAGTCGCCACCGTCGCCCGTGTAGCCGTCGCCGTCGAGGTCGAGCGTGCCCGGCGGCCGGCCAAACGACACCACGATCGCGATCGGCGAGCCCGTCGCGGCGATGGCGCCGGCGGCGGGCGTCTGCGCCAGCACGACGCCGGCCGGTACCGTGGCGCTGCTCTGGCCGGTCACGGCGCCGACCACGAACAGCGCGGCCACGATGTCGGCCTGGGCACTCGACTGCGCCTGCCCGACTACGTCGGGCACCGTGCCTGCCGGTGCGGGGCCGGTGGAGATCACGAGGCTCACGGGCGTGCCCGTGGCCACCAGCGCGCCGGCCGGGGGCGCCTGCGTGGTCACCGCGCCGGCCGGCACGGTCGGGCTGTTGCGGGAGCTGATGCCGCCTACGGTGAGCGTGGCACCTGCGAGGGCGCCTTCGGCCGCGGCCTGCGGCTGTCCGACGACATCGGGCACGGCGACGGCCGGGCTGACCTGCAGCGTGTAGCCCTGAAGTGCGAAGAGGCCGCGGACGTCCTCGACGCGCACCACGACGGGCTGTGGACCTTGACCGGCCGCCGGCGGTGTCCAGCGAATGAAGCCCGAGGCGGCGTCGATGGTCATGCCGCTCGGTGCGGTCGGCAGCGAGTAGGTGAGCACGTCGCCGGCATCCGGGTCGACTGCGCGCACGGCGTAGGTGTAGACCACGTCTGGCGCGGCCGTCGTGACGGCACTCGACGAGATGCGCGGGGCGGCGTTGACCGGCCGCACGGCGATCCGCGCCGTGCCGATGTTCGACTGCAGCACGCCGTCGCTGGCCACGTAGGTGAACGCGTCACTGGCGTCGGCCGATTCGCCCTCGCCGAAGGCGTTGGTGCGGAAGGCGTTCAGTCCGGGCAGCAGCCAATGCGGCGTTTCGACGACGGGCACGGCACCCGCTTCGGTCACGTTGGTCACGTGGTAGGCGTGCTGGTTCCAGATGCGCCGCGTGCGCGTCCACAAGTTCAGCGCGTCGTTGATGACGATGACGCCGGTATCGGTCGCGCCCGACCCCAGATCCGACGACACGAGAATGTCGGCGTGGCCGTCGTTGTCGACATCCGCCACGGTGGGCACTTCGGCCCAGGTGGCCGAGGAGACCGGTACCTTGCTCAGCAGGAGCCCGTCGGAGCCACGATAGATCCGCAGGAAGTACTCGTCGCGGTAGATGATTTCGAGTGTGCCATCGCCGTCCAGATCGAAGGCCGTCGAGCCCGTGGAGTTCGAGCTGCGGTCGCTGATCGCACTGCGCCAGCGCACCGCGCCGTCGCGGTTGAAGACCACGTAGCTCATGGCGCCGGCCACCCCGATCTCGGGCCAGCCGTCGCCGTCGACGTCGGCCACGAGCGGTGCGCCACCCTGGCCGCCGCCCGGAAGCGGCACGGGAGCGTGCGTCGGCGCGTTCCACACCTCGGCGTCGCTGCCGTCATCGTTCAGCAGATAGACCACGCCATTGGCCACGATCGCGATCTCGGCCCTGGGGTCGTCGTCGAAGTTACCGACACCGGCAAAGCCGTCGGCGCGATCGGCTCGCCGCCACGCCGTGGCGAGCGTGCCGCCCGACAAACGGTAGGCCGTGGGCCCGGCCACGAGTTCGGCCGCGCCGTCGAGGTCGATGTCGGCCACCGTGGAGATCGCCGAGCGCAGGTTGGTGCCGCCCGTGGTGCCGCCGAGCGTCTCGCCGCGGCCGAGCAAGTGGCCGGTGTGGTCGAACACGGTCGCGCCGACGATGATCTCGGGACCACCGGTGCCGTCGAGATTGGCAATCGAGACCGCGCCGGTGGCAATCACCGAACCGCCAAGGTTGAAGGTGGAAAGCGGGGCCACGTCGCTGCGCCAGAGTTCGACACCGGTGCGGTCGAAGGCGATGAGCCGGTTGCCATCGGCGTGCACGGCCACGATCTCGGGCAGGCCGTCGCCATCGAGGTCGCCCACGGCCACTTCCGACCAGGGCGACACCAGATCCGGTGCGCCCGCGGTGAAGAGCACGCGGCCGTCGTCGCCGCTCACGGCCACGATCTCGCCGCGCAGCTGATTGGCGGGATTTTCGACCGGCACGACGATGTCGGGCACGTCGTTCGCGTCGACGACGCCATCCCCGTTGTCGTCGGTGAGATTGACGACCACCGGCGTGGAGTGCACCTCGCGTCCGAGCAGGGCGTGCAGGCGCTTGCGCGCATCGAACGCGGGCGCGTCGGTGGCTGTCGTGCCGATGACCCGGATTTCGGAGAAGCCGGCGGTGTACTGCGGGAACGACGCCGGGCACCCGGCCGAGGTGTAGCGCACGCGCCTGACCCCGGACACGTCTGGCACGGCCAGCGTGAACGGTTCCGAGAGGCCGCCGCTCGGCTCGTTCACCACGCCGCTGTCGAACAGCACCGCGCCGTCGATCCCGATCAAGGTGAACGTGCCGGAACAGGCCAGCGCCACGGAACTCAGGAACCCGCCTGGGGTCAGCGATGGATTGGGCGCCTGGATCGCGGTGACCCTGACGTCAGCCGGGAAGGTCAGCTCGATGAATTCTCCGGCCGAGGGTGAGGCCGCGTACCAGTTGGACGGGGTGCCGTCGTTGATGCTGTCGGGTGCGTTGCCGGCGAAGGCGCTGCTGGCGGCGGCGGTGGTGGCGAGCCGCTCGGCCAGGTTCGGCTCGACGGAAGCGGTTCTTGCGAGCAGTGCCGACCCGATGACCTGGAACTCGGTGAAGCCGGCGCCGAGCGTGCCGCCGGCGTCGCCGGCGGTCGTCACGAAGCGCACACGCCGCACGCCGGCCACGCCGCTCGGCAGCACCAGCCGGCCGAGGCGCTGAGGCGCCGGCAGCTCGACGTTGCCGCTCGTGTAGACCTCCGTGCCCTGGGCGTCGAACATCGTCAGAACACCGGCGGCGGCGGTGTTGGTGCGGCTCCGGTATGGCAGGATGCGCACCTCGAACACGGAGACGTCCTGCGGGAAGGCCAGCTCCATGGTCGGAGGCTGTGTGGCGCCGAACCCCGGATACCACTCGGTCGTGGGGTCTTCGTCGATGACACACGCCGGACACGAGCCGTCGGCGTTGACCACCACACCCGGCACGCGCGCACCCAGGTTCACGCCCTGGGCGAGTACCAGTTCGCCAGCGCGTTGCGTATATGGCGTGAAGGTGAAGGACCCATCCCGGCCGAGCACGACCGTGCCATTGGACGGCGGCCGTACGAGCGTGGCCGTGAGGGGTGACTCATCGGTGTCGTTCTGCAGCACGCCGGGGGCGCCCACCGCCAGCGACTCACCCAGACGCACCTCATGGGCATCGTCGGAGGCAAGCGGCGCCTGGTTCGACGCGGACGAGACCTGCACCGCAAACGCCTGGCTGACCGGGAAACCGGCGGCGTCGACCACCCGTACCTCGACTGCCTGGGGTCCGGCCTGCGCCGCGCTCGGCACCCAGTCGATGACACCGGTGGCTTCGTCGATCGCCATCCCGGCGGGAGCGCTGACGAGCGCGAAGGTGAGCGTGTCGCCAGCATCGGGATCGGTGGCCAGCACGGCGTAGCGGTAGGCGACCCCGACCGCGCCGGTCGTCACGGGCGTGGAGCGGATGACCGGCCGGCCGTTCCGCTCGTCGGCCGTGATCGTGACCGAAGCGGCATTCACGCCACCACGTCCATCCGAGGCGCTGAGCTGCAGCACGTACGAGCCGCGCTGGTCGGCGATGAACGACGGCGTCTCCGAGGCCGCGTCCGACAGCGTGGCCGTACTGCCCATCGGACGCAGGGTGAACGCCCACTGGAAGGTCAGCGCGTCGCCCTCGGGGTCGGTGGAGGCGCCGGCGTCAAGCATCACGGTGTCGTAGGTGCCGACCGCGCGGTTGGCTCCGGCGTTGGCCGTCGGCGGCCGGTTGATGGGCGGATTGATGAAGACGTTGTTGGCCGGGTTTGGATCCGGCGACGCGCTCGATACGGACACCGTGAACCCGGTTGGCCCGGTCGCATTGACAATGGCGCTCAGAATGAGATTCCTGCCGGTCCCCGCTGCGAGAGTTCCGATGTTCCAGACGCCGGTGGAGGGGTGATAGTCGCCGGGATAGACGCCGGCGCCGGCGGAGCTGCCGGTGACCGTGAAGCCGGCTGGCGGCAGGAAGTTCAGCACGACATTCGACGCTAGTGCGGGCCCGCTATTGAGGATCTCGACGAACAGGCCGTACGGACCCACGCCGCTGCCCGGCGCGATGGTGCCGGTGGGCGGGGTGAACATGCTCACCCGCAGATCGGCGGCCGCGATCGGCGTGATGGTCAGCGCGGCCGCGTCGTTGGCCGGGTCAGGGTCCACCTGATCGGTGGTCGAAGCGGTGGCACGCAGCACGTGCGAGCCGGCGGCATCGGCCACATAGACGGTAGTGATCCAGTACTCCGTGCCGCTCGGCATCGCCGCGGGGATCGTCCAGGTCGTGCCGTCGAAGGTGCCAGCCGCCGCGCCGTAGTGCGAGTAGCGCAACCCCGCTGGCGCGGGAATGGATGCCGTGACCCCGGTGGCGCTGGCCGGGCCGTTGTTGCGGAGGTAGAACCACACCTGCACCTGGGCGCCGAGGGCCGGCTGGGCGGCGACCGGGTCGGCGCGCATCCGCAGGTCGGCCGCCGGGGCCGCCGTGACGACCATCGTGTTGGGCGCGCTCTCGACCAGGCCGTCGCCGACGATGAGCTGGACGACGTAGTCGCCATTGAGGTCGGGCGTGAAGGTCGGGCCGGCGGAGGCGGCGTTGGCCAGCGCGGCAGCGCTCGCCGGCGGCCGCGACAGGAAGCTCCAGACGTAGGCGAGCGGGGTGCCGTCGGCATCGAGCGATGCGCTGCCGTCGAGCGTCACGAGGCTGCCTGTCGGCACCCGCTGGTCGGGGCCGGCCACGGCCACCGGCGTGGTATTCGTCGTCGAGATGGTCACGGTGTCGGGCGCGCTATCGACGAGGCCGTCGTTGACGATGAGCTGCGCCACGTAGGAGCCGGGGACATCGGCCACGAATCCGGGTGAGGGCGCCGTGGCGTCAGACAGCACGGCAGCGCTGCCGGCGGGGCGCGACAGCGACCAGCGGTAAGCGAGCGGATCGCTATCGGGGTCGCTCGACGCCGTGCCATCGAGCACGACCGTTGCGCCCGGTGACACGGTCTGGTCCGGCCCGGCGACCGCGACCGGCGGCTGGTTCTGCTGCACCGCGTCCGCGGTGATGGTCACGGTGTCGGGTGCGCTCTCGATTGCGCCGTCGTGGACGATCAATTGGGCGACGAAGGCGCCCGCGAGGTCGGCGGTGAAGGTCGGGCGTGCCGCCGTTCGATCGGAGATCGAGGCGGTGCTGCCCGCCGGTACCGCGGCGAGCGACCATGCATAGGTGAGCGTGTGCCCATCGACGTCGGTCGAACCGCTGCCATCGAGTTCCACGACTGCGCCGGCGGCCACCGTGCGATCGGCACCGGCGCGCGCCACAGGCGCGGTATTGCCCGTGCCGATGACCACCGTATCTGCCGCGCTGTCGACCAGGCCATCGCTGACGACCAGTTGCACGAGGTAGTCGCCGAAGGCGTCGAGGGTGAACCGCGGCATGGCCGTAGCCGGGTCGTCGAGAGAAGCCGCGCTGCCGGCCGGCCGCAAGACGAACGACCACCGGTAGGTCAGTGGATCGCCGTCCACGTCGCTCGACGCCCCGCCGTCGAGGGTCACCATCTGGCCCACGAGCCCGCTGGCATCGGCGCCGGCGCGCGCCACCGGGGGCGAGTTGCTGGTCGCGATCGAGACGCTGTCAGGCGCGCTCTGGAGCGCGCCGTCCGACACATGGAGCTGCACGACGTAGGTGCCGGGCAGATCGATGACGAACGTCGGCGCGACGGCGGCCGGATTCGACAGCACAGCCTGGCTGCCAGCCGGGCCGGACACGAAGCTCCAGGCGTAGGTCAGCGGGTCGCCGTCCGGGTCGCTCGACCCGGCTCCGGAAAGCTGCACCGTTGCCCCGACGGGCCGCGTCTGGTCGGACCCGGCATCGGCGGTGGGCGCCGAGTTGAGCGTCGAGACCACCACCGTATCGGGCGCGCTCGTGACCGCGCCGTCGTTGACGGTGAGACCAACGGTGTATTGCCCGGGCAGGTCCACGACGAAGGTCGGGTGGGCGCTGACGGCGCTTGCGAGCACAGCGGTGCTGCCGAGGGGTGCCGACACCAGGGTCCAGCTGAAGGTGAGGGGTTGGCCGTCCGGATCGCTGGAGCCGGTGCCGTCGAGCGTGACGGTCGCGCCCACCGCCGTCGTCTGGTCGGGGCCGGCGTGGGCGGCCGGCGCCCGGTTGACCGGGCCGCAGCTGCCGGGCACGAGCCCCGCGTTGTACTTCTCGAGCTTGCCGGCAACCCAGGTCATGTCGGCGCCAATCGGCGTCCGCGGCGCGACATCATGGGGCAGCGAACGTCTGAAGGCGCCAAGCAGCACGTCAGCCCGCACCAATTCGGCCGCGACCGGGCCGGGGTTCGAGCCGGCGGCGATATTGAGTTTCGCGGCAATCAACTGATGCGCCAGGTTCACGCTGGCATCGCCGCGCACTGCCTGGCGCAGCAGGAGCAACAACTGCTTGGCCGTGTAGGTGTGTGCGGGGTTGGCGGGGTTGCCCAGCATCAGGTGACCGACCGGCCAGGCGTTCGGGTGGTTCTTCCAGTAGCCTTGCGACCGGACGCAGGGCTCGACCGGCTCAGGGTGTCCCGCCTCGGCCGTAACTGTGCCGCACCCGACGAGGATGGCGGCGGCCATGGCGCACGGCACGGCCAAGCGAAACGCAGTGGTTGTGATCGCTGGAAGCCTCACGTTGTACGTGGCGTAGAACGTGAGCGTTTTCGTCGGGGGTGGGGCACGACGTGCAGCGACGGGTCGCCGTCAGGCGATGGCGAAGTGAGCGCGCAAGGGTTGTCTGGCGACCGGTAGACTTAGGTCGAGTCTCGCCGAGACGGCGCGAACGTGGTCACGGTGCCGTCTCGTCGCCACGGTAGTCGACGGCATGCCCTGGCAGGAGCGGCGCGCGGCGTCCGTCGATTGCGGTGGGCGCCGATGTATATTCCGCGGATGCGTAACACACTACTTGCCGCCGCCATGCTGGGCGCCCTGGCCACGGCGCCCGGGCTCCTCTCGACCCCCGCCGCCCAGGACGGCGAGCAGAACCGTCCGGCGGCCAGCCGCGAGCGCGTCGACGAGGACATCGTCTGGAAGATCCGCCGCGAGGCGACCGACCACTCGCAGATCATGCGGACGCTGCACTACCTGACCGACGTCTACGGGCCGCGCCTCACGGGCTCGCCCAACCTGCGCCGGGCACAGGACTGGCTCGTGCAGCAGGCCACGGCGGCGGGCCTGAAGAACGCGCACCTCGAGGAGTGGGACTTCGGACATTCAGGCTGGCTGAACGAGAGGACGTCAGTGCATCTCGTCTCGCCGGTGAAAGACAGCCTGGTCGTGGAGGCGCTCGCCTGGACGCCAGGCACGGACGGCACGGTCACGGCCTCGACCGTGATCGTCGATCCGCCCGACCGGCCCACGCAGGCCGACGCCGACGCCTTCTTCAAGCGGCTGACCGGCAACCTCAAGGACCGGGCGGTGCTGGTCGGGGAACCGGCATCGCTGGCCGTGACGATCGATCCGCCGGCCAAGCGCCGTGAGGACAACGACGCGCGCCAGCAGTTCTCGCCCGATCCTCCGCCCTCGCCGTTCGCGGCGCCGGCGGCCGCGCCGGCCGCGCCCACCGATCCGAAGATGGCGCCGCTCACGGCCGACCAGTTCCAGGAACAGCTCAACGTGTTCCTCAAGGACCAGGGCGCGGCGCTTCGCGTGAACGACGCGGGACGCGAGCACGGGCAGATTCGCGCTTTCAACAACCGCACCTTCGACGTCGCCAAGGCCGTGCCTACCGTGGTCATGCGCAACGAAGACTACGGCCGCATCGCGCGGCTCATAGCGAGCGGTCATTCGGTGCAGCTCGAAGCGACGATCGTCAACCAGACGTATCCCGATGGGCGGAAAGAGCACAACGTCGTCGCGGAGATCCCCGGCAGCGACAAGGCGCAGGAAGTGGTGATGCTCGGCGGCCATCTCGACTCGTGGCACGCGGCCACGGGCGCGACCGATAACGCCATCGGCGTGTCGACGATGTTCGAAGCGATCCGCATCCTGCAGGCGATCGGCGTGAAGCCCAGACGCACCATCCGGCTGGCGCTCTGGAGCGGCGAAGAGCAGGGCCTGCGCGGCTCGGTCGCCTACGTAGCGCAGCACTTCGGCACCTTCGAGGCCCCGAAGCCGGAGTACGAGCACTTCGCCGGCTACTTCAACATCGACTCGGGCACCGGCAAGGCACGCGGCATGACGGTGTTCGGCCCGCCGTCGGCGGCCGACGTGCTGCGGCCGCTGGTCGCGCCGTTCGAGGGCAACGGCGTGATGGGTGCGTCGGCCACGCGGTCGCGCGCGCGCGGAGGCTCGGATCACACGTCGTTCAACGAGATCGGCCTGCCGGGCATCAGCGTGGGCCAGGATCCGATCGAGTACGGCACCCACACCTGGCACACCAACCTCGACACCTACGAACGCATCATCGAAAGCGACGCGCAGATGTCGGCGATGGCAATCGCCAGCGCGGTGTACCACCTGGCGATGCGGGATGACAAGCTGCCGCGGTTCGCCAAGGACCAGATGCCCGCGCGCCCCGGCGCAAGGTAGCCGAAGCCCCTGTCCCCGATGGCATGGATCCTGCGCCGATTTCGTGCCAAACGGGGCAGGCTCCACAGCAACTCGCTTGCCGACCGACGCCCATGGCTGATCCGATACCTTCCGCCCAGTTCCACCCCGCCGCCCCGATTCTGCCGGTGGCGGATCTCGGAGCGAGCCTCGACTACTACGTGCGGGTGCTTGGCTTCTCTGAAGACTGGCGCGATGCGATGGGCAGTGCGTCGGTCTCGCGCGAGCGCTGCACGCTGATGCTGTGCCAGGGCGACCAGGGACATCCGGGCACGTGGGTCTGGATCGGCGTGGCCGATGCGGACGCGCTGCATGATGAGCTCAAGGCACGCGGCGCGATCGTGCGCCATCCGCCGAGCGACTACCCCTGGGCGCGCGAGATGCAGATCGCCGATCCGGACGGCAACGTCTTGCGTCTGGGCTCCGATCCGCGCGTCGGCGCCGAACCGGGCGAGTGGCTCGACATGCGCGGCGTCCGCTGGGCGCAGGACAGCTTCGGCTCCTGGCAGCGGGCTGACTGAGCGCGGCGCGCCGGATCGCGACCGCAACGGTCTGGTCCGTGTACTTCAGGAGTCGCGGCGGTCCGGCATGACGCCTCCAGGCACGGGAACGGGAGCGCCGATTCTGCCGCGAGTCGAGCCTGAAGGCGGCGGAGATCACCCCGCCGCCCTCGTGGGACTATCAGGCGCCGGGAGGCACGTAGCCGACGCTCAGCTTCGCGGCCTCATCCACCTGCTGGGCCGAGATGAGCGGCACCATCTCGAGCGTGACGGCACCTGAGGCGTTCACGGCCAGGCTGAGCGCGAGCGCCGCGGTCTCGTTCGGCACGTCGACGATGATGATGGCGTCAGCCGGTCCGTAGGCGAAGTGAAACGCCTCCACCTTGCCGCCCATCTTCTCCACTGCCTTGGTCACAGACGTGACACGGGCCGTCCCCCCGTGCTTCACGAGACCCCGGGTGCCTTCCGCCGTGTACGCCGCCTTCACCATGTACTTCGCCATATCAACTCCCTGCGGCCGGGAACGGCCGCTCCGACCGCTCGGTTCACCCGCGGCCTCTCGGCAAGGTATGCGAAATCAGCCCCGCGTGCCCCTCAGGAACGCCAGCAGGAAGTCGGTGACGCGGGCGGGCTGCTCCTGCTGCACCCAGTGACCTGCACCGTCAACCAGCTGTGCGCCCGTGAACTTCGTGCACGCCGTTTGGCGCACCTGGCGGCTCCGGCGACGCGTGAGAACGGCCATGTGCGCGGGGAGCGCAGCAGGATCTGCGACCTGGCGCAATCCTCGTGCCGGCGGCGGTTGGGGCCAGGCCCTTACGGTCTGAGGCCCCTACGGTCTCGGAAGGGCCCAGGCCCAGCTCCTGCTTCGGGCGGGTGGTACCATCGGTGCGCCGATGTCATCCCTCCGCACCGAGCTGGCTCCCATGCTGCGACTGGCGTTGCCGGTCGTGCTCGCCGAGCTGGGCTGGATGTCGATGGGCATCGTGGACACCATCATGGTGGCGCCGCTCGGGCCGGCAGCGATTGGCGCCACCGGCATCGGGACGTCGGTGCACATGGCCTTCGCGGTGTTCGGCATGGGCCTGCTGCTCGGGCTCGACACGCTCGTCTCACAAGCCCACGGTGCCGGCGACCACCGCGATTGCCATCGCTGGCTGGTGCATGGGCTCGCCATGGGCGCGGCCCTCACCCTCCCGATCATGGGCGTCTTGCTGGGCGTGCTGGCGGCGATTCCGCATGTGGGCTTCCACCCCGAGGTGATGCCCCTGTTGCATGGCTATTTCGGGATCGTGATCTGGAGCACGCTGCCGCTGCTGCTCTACGCCGCGGTCCGCCGCTACCTGCAGGGGATGCACGTCGTCGCCCCAATCGCCTTCGCGCTCGTCACCGCCAACCTGCTGAATGCCGCCACCAACTGGACGCTCATCTACGGTGAGCTGGGCCTGCCGGCGCTCGGCGTGTCCGGCGCCGCGTGGGCGACGTGCATCTCGCGTGTCTACATGCTCGGCGTGCTGTGGTTCGCCGCGCGTTGGGTCGACCGCGCGCGCGCGACGGGACTCACGGATGTCTCGCGTCGCCTGTCGCGCGAGCGCTTCGTGCGTCTGTGGCGGCTCGGCTTCCCCGCCGCCTCGCAGGTCACGCTCGAAGTGGGTGTGTTCGGCCTGGCCACGGCGCTTGCCGGACGTCTCGATCCGGTCTCGAGCGCCGCGCATCAGATCGCGCTCAACATCGCCGGCACGGCGTTCATGGTGCCACTCGGCGTGGCGTCGGCCGGCGCCGTGCGGGTCGGCAACCGCGTCGGCGCCGGCGATCCACGGGGGGCGGCGCGGGCCGGTTGGATGGCCATCCTGCTCGGCGCGGGCTTCATGTGCACGACCGCCCTTGGCTTCCTCGTGGCGCCACGCGCACTCATCGGGCTCTTCTCCCCGGGCCCGGACGTGGTCGCCTTAGGCGCCTCACTACTGCTCGTGGCCGCCGTGTTCCAGCTCTTCGACGGACTCCAGGCCGTGGCCACCGGCGCCCTGCGCGGACTGGGCAGCACGCGGATGGCGATGATGGTCAACCTGGCCGGCCACTGGTTCATCGGCCTGCCCATTGCCTACGCGCTCTGCTTCCCGCTTGGCTACGGCGTGCGCGGCCTCTGGATGGGGCTTTCGGCCGGACTCATCGTCTGTGGCATCGTGCTCACCTGGTACTGGCATCGCCGCATCACTCACTACGCATCCACAGGACGGCTCCGATGATCTGCGACGCGCACGTGCATTTTTTCTCGCCCGGGTTCTTCGACACGCTCGGAGCGCAGAAGGGCCTGCCGGCTGATGGCCGTGTCGGCGTCGTTGCCGGCGCCCTCGGCTGGGATGAACCACGGTCGGTGGCCGCGCTCGCCGATCACTGGGTGGGCGAACTCGACCGCCACGGGGTGGCGCGGGCCGCGCTCATCGCCTCGGTGCCGGCTGATGAGGCGGCCGTAGCGGCCGCTGTCAACGCGCATCCCGGACGCTTCATCGGGTTCTACATGCTCGATCCGATGAAGGAGGATGCCCTCGACCGCGTGGCGTGGGCGGCGGCGCACGGGCTGCGCGGTATCTGCCTGTTCCCTGCCATGCATCGCTATGCGATCCACGGGCCCGAGGTCGCGCGCGTGTGCGAGATGGCGGCGGCAACCCCCGGCACGGCCGTGTTCGTGCATTGCGGCCTGCTGTCGGTGGGTGCCCGGACGAAGCTGGGGCTGCCGAGTCGCTTCGAAATGCGTTTCGGCAACCCGCTCGACCTGCAGGGTCCGGCACTTGCCCATCCGCGGCTGCCATTCATCGTGCCGCACTTCGGCGCCGGACTCCTGCGCGAGGCGCTGATGCTCGCCGATGTCTGCCCGAACGTCTACTTCGACACGTCGTCGTCGAACCGCTGGCTGCGCTACACGCCGCACCTCACACTGCGCGATGCCTTCCGCGCTTCGCTCGACGTGATGGGATCGCAGCGCCTGCTCTTCGGCACCGACTCGTCGTTCTTCCCGCGTGGATGGCAACCGGCGATTCTCGAGGCACAGCGCCGGGCCCTGGCTGATACGGGTGCAACCGACACCCAGATAGCCGACGTGGTCGGCGCGAATTTCGACCGCCTGTTCCCGCTGGTCTAGTTCCAGCTGAACAGGTAGACGGCGGGCACCGCCCGACACCAGTCCGTGGCGCCCGTTTAGCCGCGAGTCGGGGTCGATGCCAGTGCGACGTGCTCAGCCGGCAGCCTCGGCCGAGAGCAACGCCACCGGACACACCGCGAAGACATCGGCCAGTGGCAGGCGGCCGCCCGCGGCAGGCACGCGTGCGCCGGTCACCAGGTTCCAGTACTCATGACGCGTGGTTGTTCCAGACAGCACCACCGCGGTGGCGCCCCAGACCTCGGGGCCGATCGGCAGCGCTCCACCGGCGAGTGCCGTGCCAACCCGCGGGGCAACAGCCAGCAGCACCCGGCCGCCGTGTTGCCGCGCGAAGGCCACGACGTGCGCTGCCGCCGCGCCCTCTACCGCCAGTGGCACGTAGTCCCCTGCCTGGAACAGGTCGGGCCAGGTGCGGCGGGCGCGTAGCCCAAGCGCCGTGAGGTACATCTTGATGCGACCATCCGGCCACGAGGCGAGCCACTCGGCGGTCAGCCGGGCCCGATCGGCCGCCGGTGCCGCCTCGGCGTCGACCTCGAGCAACGGCGCCATCTCGGCCAGGTAGCCACGCCGCAGGTCGAAGTCGACCGGACGACGGTTGTCGGGGTCGACGAGGCTCAGGTCCCACAGCTCCGTGCCCTGGTAGAAGTCGGGTACACCAGGCGAGGCCAGCTTCAGCACGAGCTGCGCCAGCGAGTTCATCATGCCGACCCGAGCGGCTCGTTCGGCAAACGGCACGAAGTGCGCGAGGAAGATGGGCGCCGTGCGACCGCTCAGCGTCCGTTCGATGAACCGCGCCGTCGCCGCCTCGTAGTCGACGTTCGGCGCGATCCAGCTCGTGTTCAGCTTCGCTTCCTTGAGGGCCTTGTGCATGTAGGCGGTCAGGCGCGCCACCACGTCCGGCGGCGCCGTCGCCGGCGGCGGCGTCGTGTCGCCAGACACCTGGTCGACCGGCCAGGTCGCGAGCAGGGCCTGGTAGAACAGGTACTCGTCGTTGGGGTCGGGCGCTTGACCGCCCGCGAGCCGCGTGCGATTGGGCGCGTTCACACGTCGCCAGCGCGTCACCTCGTGCTGCCAGCTGTCGGCCAGCTCGCTGATGGCCGTGATGCGCGACCGTGCATCCTCGCTCCGCTTGGTGTCGTGCGTGGTGGTCGACAGCATGCCGCCCGGCCACTGCTCCTGGCGGGCGCGGTTGGCCTGGTGGAAGTGTTCGACGGAGCGACCGAAGTGCGCCGGATCGCCACCCACTTCGTTGAGCGAGGTCAGCGCGTGATAGCGATAGAAGGCGGTGTCTTCCACGCCCTTGGCCTGCACCGGCGCGGTGTACTGCTGGAAGCGCTGCGCCACCTTGAGACGCGTGTCGTCGGCCCCGGCCGGGGGCAGCAGCACCGTGCGCAGGAACGCGAAGATCGACGTCTCCATGGCCGGATTGCGGCGCCGGGCTTCGGCGATGGCGGCATCGACGGCCGCCACGTCGGCCGCCGTGCCACGGCCCGCGTCGACATAGGTGCGATAGATCGGGAAGCACGCCACCACTTCGCGCAGCGCGCGCCGGATGCTGCCGAGCGTGAAGTCCCGCGAGCGCCGATCGCGTTCCGACAGGCGGTTGACGGCCTGCGCGAGCACCTGGAACTCGCTGCTGAGCGAGTTGGAGACGGCCAGGCGCTGGCTGTCGTAGGCGACGTCCGGAAACGACACCTGCCGTCCGACGAGGCGTTCGTAGAAGCGGCGCATCTTCTTGGCATGCCGCGCGTCGACGAGCACGCCGTTGACGTCGTTCATGAACTCGTAGCCGGTCGTGCCAGCCACGGGCCAGTCTGCCCGCAGGGCCTCGTCCACGCCGAGGATCTTCTCGACCACGATGTAGGGCGGCGCCGGCGGCGCGCTCCCGTCGCGGGCCTTCGCGGCCCCCGAGGTCAGGGCGTGGAGGTAGGCGAGCGGGTCGAAGAGGCCGTCGATGTGATCGAGGCGCACGCCTGACGCCGTGCCCGAGGCCAGCAGGTCGAGCAGGCGGCCGTGAATCTCCTCGAACACCACCGGATCCTCGACGCGCAGTCCGGCCAGCTCGTTGATGTCGAAGAAACGCCGGTAGTTGATCTCGTCGGCCGCAGTGCGCCACGAGGCCAGCCGGTAAGCCTGATGCTCGAGCAGGTCGTGCAGGCGGTCGAAGCTCGCCGCTTCACCGGGCCGGCCGTTGAAGGTCCCGACCGCGTGCTCGATGTGCGTGCGCACGGCCTCACACGATTCGGTGAGGCGCACCAGGCGCTGCCGTGCCACCTCCTTCTCCCGCTGCCGCTCGACGATCTTGCGGGTATCGCGTTCGGTGTACGGCGGCAGGTTGCGCAGCGAGGTCAGAATGCTCTGGAATTCACGCAGGTCGTCGCTGGCCCCCATCGCCGCCTCGAGCGCTTCGAGGCCGGTGTCGTAGACGAGCGTCGAGCGGCGCGGATTGACGGGCAGCCGCAGGGCACCGTAGGCGAAGTGGAGGGCGCCGTCGCCATATTGCAGCGTGATGGCGCCGCTGTCGAGCGCGTCGCCGTACGGCTCGCCGAGCACCGGCAGCAGCAGCCGATCTTTCAGCTCCGGCTTGATCGGATCCCAGTCGATGTCGAAGAAGCGCGCAAACGGCGAACTCGGACCGTTCTCGAGCACGTCGCGCCACCACTCGTTGGTGTGGGGATCGACGCTCATGTGGTTGGGCACGAAATCGAGCACGAGGCCCAGGCCCTCACGGGTGAGCGCCTGGCTGAAGCTCGCCAGGCCCACTTCGCCGCCGAGCTCGGGATTAATCTCGGAGTGGCGGCAGACGTCGTAGCCATGCATGCTGCCGGGGTTGGCGGTGAAGATCGGCGAGCAGTAGCAGTGGGTCACGCCGAGCGCGGCCAGGTAGGGCGCAAGTCCGGCCGCCTCGGCGAAGGTGAAGCCGTGGTGCAACTGCAGCCGATAGGTAGCGCCGGGAGTCGTTGGCGCCGGGCGTAGGGACGAGGTCTGTGAAGTGTTTGGCACTGTGGTCAGGCGGCCGCGCCGTGGCGCACGCCGTCGGTGAGAGGGGCGCCGGCCATCAGGATAACGGCGGCGGGCCCCTCGAAACGAATCGACGGCGCGTGGGCGGGGCCGACCAGGGTCGGGCGCGCGGGCGAGTCGGTGAACTCCGCGTCTTCACTGGTCAAGTGGCACGTCCATTCACGATCGCCTGGTGGCAGGAGTTCCGGCCCGAGCGTGACGACGCCAGCACCGCTGAACCGCGCCACGACCAGCACGTCCCCCCCGCCGACCTGCGTCCGGCGCAGGCCCAGCGTGACGTCGTCCAGGGCCACTGCCTCGAAGCCGCCCGGGCCGTCTTCGCGCAGGTGGGAGCGGCGGAAGGCCAGGAGCGCCGTGTAGAACCGCAGCATCGCGGCGTGGGGTGCCTTGGTCCGCTCCTCCCACTTGAGGCGCGAGGCGTGGAACGTCTCGGGCGCCTGCGGATCGGGAATCGCCTGCGGGCCGCCGGCGGCGAACGCCGTGAAGCTGGCGAACTCACGACGCCGGCCCTCGCTGACGAGCCGGCCGAGCTGCTCGTTGTGATCGGTGAAGTACTGAAAGGGACTCGAGGCCGCCCATTCCTGCCCCATGAAGAGCAGCGGCGTCTCGGGCGCCATCAGCAGCACGACCGAGGCGGCGCGAAACGCCGCGTGGTCGACGCCGTGGTGCAAGCGGTCGCCGACGGCGCGGTTGCCGATCTGGTCGTGATTCTGCAGACACACGACGAACCGCTTCAGCGGCACGCCGGCCGGATCGGTTCCCCGCTCCTTGTCGGCATGGATGGAGTGCTGGCCGGTGTAGTACCAACCCTGCGTGAGCGTATCGGCCACGTCGACGACGCTGCCGCCGTAGTCGCGGAAGTACCCGTCAGCATCGCCGGCCAGGTGCCGTCGCATCTGATGATGGAAATCGTCGGCCCAGACGGCGTCGAGCCCCCAGCCGCCGCTCGTGGCCGGCGTCACGAGTCGCGCCAGATTGCGATCGTCTTCGGCGATGACGTGGACGGGGCGCCCGGGCACCGAGCCGCGCACGACCGCCGCGAGCTCGGCCAGGAAGTGTCGCGGACTGCCATCGCGGATCGCGTGCGTGGCGTCGAGTCGCAAGCCGTCGACGTGGTACTCATGCACCCAATGAAGGGCGTTCTCGATGAAGAACTCGCGTACGCGCGCGCTGTTGGGGCCATCGAGGTCGATGCCGGCGCCCCAGGGACTCGGATGGCGACCTGTGAAGTAGTAGGGGCTGAAGCGCGAGAGGTAGGCGCCGTCCGGTCCGAGGTGGTTGTAGACCACGTCGAGAATCACCGCCAGCCCGAGCCCGTGGGCGGTATCGACCAGCCGTCGCAAGTCGTCGGGCGATCCGTAGCAGCGCGCCGGCGCAAAGAGTGCGACGCCGTCGTAGCCCCAGTTGTGGCCGCCCGGGAAGTCAGCCACGGGCATCAGCTCAACGGCCGTGATGCCGAGCTCTTGCAAGTCGGGCAGGCGCTCGGTCACGCCGGCGAAGGTGCCGGCCGGCGAGAAGGTGCCGACGTGCAGCTCGTAGATGGTCAGGGCCTCGAGCGGCATGCCGGCCCACTCTTCGTCCGCCCAGACATACGAGGGATCGACGATCGCCGAAGGGCCGTGAACGCCGAGCGGCTGTGACCGCGAGGCTGGATCCGGCAGCGGCCCGTCGCCGTCGAGCAGGTAGTGATAGCTGGCGCCGGCGTCGAGGTCAGGCCAGGCGAGCGAGAACAGCCCATCCGGCGCGCCCGTCAGCGGGCGTGTCTCCGTCTCGTGACCATCACGCCCGACGACGACGTCCACGGCGCGGGCCGCAGGCGCCCAGACGCGGAAGTCGACCCCGGCAGCGCCGACGATCGCCCCGAGTGTGCCGCGCCAGTCGGCGGATCTGGACGGACGCCCCGGCAACGACGGGGCGCGCGTGGGCTGAGAAGCACCGACCGGCTCACTCATGCCTGACCAACGACCGTGTAGGCACCGCGGCGAAGCCGCAGGAACCCCTCGACCACCAACTGGTCGAGCACATGTTCACAGAGACGCGACGGCATGCCGAACAGGCGGCGGGCCTGGTCGGTCGTCAAGGCCAGGCTAGGCATCTCGAGGAACTCCGACCGCACGCGTGCGATCGCCGGCCTGGCAATCGCATCGGGCGGCAGCGGGATCAGCGGGTCGGCCGTGAATCGGCGGCTACTGAGTGTGGGCATCCTTCACCTCCTTCGGATATGCCAGGACGTTGCAATGGCAATGCCGCCAACATGCCCCGTTTAATCAATGGTTTACGGACGCAGGCCGATGGCGTTGACGATATGTCGCGAACCATGGCGACACCTGGCCAGGCGCCTGGTTCGGCGCGACCCGGCGACCAGGGTTACTCGGCCGCGGCGAGGAGTCTGGCGAGAGCCCGGAGCGGGATGTGCACCCACGCCGGCCGGTTGTTCAGCTCGTACTCGACCTCGTAGAGCGCCTTTTCGAGTTCGAAGAGGCCGGTCCAGGCATCCCGCGCTTCGGCCACTGCTGGCAGGAATCTGCCGCCGCGACGAGCCGCCTGGGCGTAGTACCCCTCGAGGAACGCCTGCCGCATGGCCGCCGGGGGCGCGGCCTCTGCGACATCGACGCCGGCCGCCAGATCGGAGGTGGCCGCGGCGTAGTCGAGCGAGCGCAGCATCCCGGCCACGTCCTTGAGCGCGCACTGCTTCTGCCGGCGGGCGATGAGCGGCTTGGAGGGCTCGCCCTCGAAGTCGATAATCACGAACCCGCCAGGTATTCTGAGCGTCTGCCCGAGATGGTAGTCGCCGTGGATCCGGATGCGCTCGAAGGTCGTCGCCTCGTCGAGGGCAAGAAGCGGCCAGGCCGTGGCGTGACGCGCCGCCAGCACCGTCTCGGCGAGCCTGGCGCTGTCGGGTGCCAGCGTCGAGCGCCGCTGCCCGAGCAGTGCAAAGGTACGCTCGGCCTGGGCCTCGGCGTCCTGTTGCCAGAGCGCAGCATCGGTGGCGCTCACAGGCTCGGGCGAGAACGCGTCGAGGCGCGTCTCAGTGGCCAGCGCCGCGTGGAAGTCGGCCGTCGTCTCGCCGAGCGAGACGAGGTCGGCGTAGAGATCGGCCCGCACGTGGACATCCTGGCGGCAGGCGTCGAGCCGGGCCAGCAAGTGGCGCCAGCCGTCGCCTTCGTTGACGACCCAGCCTTCGAGCGCGCCAAGCGCCGACTCCTGCCCGTCGGCACCACGATAAACCAGCGATCCTTCGAGCCGAGGCACCGCGAGAAAACCGGCCTGCGCGAGAAAGCGTCCCACTTCGAGCTGCGGGTGCTCGCCGGGTTCGAGCCGGCGGAACAGCTTGAAGACGTGCGTCTGGCCGACCCTGACCGAGGTATTGCTCTGCTCGACGCCCACGGGTTTGACAACCGGCGGCGCCGCCGCCGACAGCACCTGCCGCACATCGGGCGTGGTGTCGGCGTAGACGAGCGCGCCGCCGTTGACGCCGACAGCGGCCGTACCGCCGAGCAAGCCGGCCAGCAGCGCACGCACCGGCTCGCCTTCGGCGGCCTGGTCGGTGACGTAGCCGCCGTTCGGCGCCGGCGCAATCGCGGCGTCTGTCTCAGCATCATCAAGCCCGAGCAGCAGGGTGCAGCGGTCGTGCCTGCCGGATCCAGCCGGCGCATAGGCCACGTTCACAACGACCAATGCCACCGGTCGGGCCGCCGCCGGCAGCCACACGACGTCCTGCACGTCGACCGCCTCGATGGCGAGCGCCTTGCCGCCGAACCAGCGCTGGGTCGCGAGCCACGCCGGCAGATGCCCGGGCAGCTCGTGACGGAACCAGGTCGAGAGGCGGTCGCGGTCGCCGGCGCTATCGCTCATTAGACGTGCCCCAGATCGTCTCGCGGCTGGGCCGTGCGCTCTGGGAACCAATGGTCGAGAATGCGGCGGGCCACGCCGCCGCCGCCAACGCCGAAGGCGATCGCCAGACCGAGCATCACGGCGCCGAAGGCGATCGCAAACGCAGTGAGCACGATCGTCCGGGCCACGGCAATCTGGTCGAGCGCCATGGCCGCCGTCAGGATCAGTCCGAGCGTGCGCACCGTGCCGGCCAAGACACGCGGCGAGGGCAGCTTGGCATTGACGGCCCCGAGCAGCGTCGCCCGCCAGGCCACGTTCGACAACACCAGGCCGACGACGACGATCACCAGGCCGACCAGCAGCCGCGGCACGAACAGGGCGAACTCATGCACCAGGCCCTGAAGCGCCGAGAATCCGAGCACGTCGACGCCCGACAACAGGAAGCCGATCCACACCACCCAGAACACCAGCGACGACAGGATCACCGCGGCGGGCGGCAGGTCGGCGTTGCGCAGCGCTTCCGCCAGGCCCTGGCGCTCACAGAGACGCCCGAAGCCGGTTCGGGTGAGCACCAGGCGCGTCACGCGCTTGAGCAGCACCGCGATGATCCACCCGACGAGGACGAGGCTGATCGTCACCACCGCCCGGGGAACCAGCTCGGCGGCAGTGCGCAGGAAGTTCGTGCTCGCCTGTTGAATTGCCTCTAGCACCATCTCGCCCATGTGCATCCTCATGCCGGCAGCTGCCAGCGCTCCAAGATTTCCGTCCTGACCCCCTCGAAGGCCCGACACACGTCTTCGCTGGCGGCCTCGAGCGCCTCAGCCGTGTCGTCGCCATGCTCCAGGAGGAAGACCCCGCTTCGAGCCGTGTACAGCGGCAACAACGCCTGCGCGATGTGATCGCGGTGCATCACGCCGTGGCGATGGGCCACCAGGAACTCTGCGACCGTGGCGGCCCAGACCTCGGCCGTGAACTGCGGGGGCGTGTCGCGGCTACCAGCACTCACCGCGGCCAGCGTCCGCGGCGAGAGAATGCGTCGCAGGATCTCATCAATCGCCGCGACGTCGTGCGCAAAAGACCCAACCAGCGCTGCCCCATCGAAGGCGGGTGGCGGGCCCGGATCGGTCGGCGCGGCCGCCGGGCCGACCAGTGGCACCTCGGCCCGGTCCGGAACGGTGCTCCAGTGGGCGGCGTGCGCTTCGATGGTGGCAAAGGCCGAGCCGACCACCTGACGGAAGACGTCCGACAGTGCTGCTTTCCGGCGGCCCGGTCGCAGCCGGCGCGAGCCCAGATCGGCCTGCTTGACCGTGAAGCCGCCGCGCAGGGCCTCGCCCGTGATCCAGAAGTTCGTCGCGCGTTGCGCGGGGGTGGCGTCCCACCCGGCTTGCGTGCACTTGGCCGCCAGGCGCCCCGAGCAGCCGAACTCGGCCAGCAGCGGTTCGCGCAGGTGCCGGCCGTAAACGGCCCGCACCAGCGGACGCACGAGCTGCGTGACAAGCAACCCCTCGGCGGCATGGCGTTGGTAGACCGGCGCCACCAGATCCACCTGACTGTCGCGAACCGACGCCGCCAGCGCCGCCACCCACGACGGCGTCAGACCCTCGACATCGGCGTCGAGCACGACGACGGTGCCCGCCTGCAGCAGGTCGCCGGCCGCCAGGACGCAGCGCGTCGTCCGTTCGTCTTCGGCCCAGGTGGTCGCCGACGTGGTCATGCAGTGGGTCGTGCGCAGGCCGCTCGACCCGACCGCCGCCGGCGCCCCGTCGTCCCAGCAGTGCTGCACCGCTTCCTGCGTGCCATCGCCCGAGCCGCGGTCGACGTTGAGCAACGCCGTACGCAGCCGGGGGAAGTGCGTGCGGAAGCAGCCGCGCACGGCCTGGACGGCCTCCGCCACGCCACCACCGAGATCGTGCGTGGGCAGGCCGACGAGCAGGTCCACCTGCCCGACGCCGATGATCTGCCTGAGCAGGTCGTCCGGGATCAGACTGTCGTCCGCCACACTCACCACTCCCTGCAAATCGCCGGAGATCCGTCGCTGGTTCTAAACACGGCGCAGCCTGAACCAGTAGAAATCATACGGCCCGAGCGTCAGCAGGTACGGCAGCTCACCGATCCGTGGGAAGACGCTGTGGCCGAACATCTCGATGGGCACGAGTCCGGCCAGCGAGCGCAGGTCGAGTTCGACCGCCTGCACGCTGCCGGCCAGGTTGTTGACGACCAGCACCTGCTCGCCGTCGAGGGCGCGGATGTAGGCCAGCACGCGGTGGTTCTTCGGCCGGAAAAACGTCAGAGACCCGCGGCTGAAGACGTTGGTCGAGCGCCGCACGCGAATCAGGCGGCGCGTCCAGTTGAGCAGCGAGTGCTCGCTCCGCTCCTGCGCGGCGACGTTGACGGCCTGATAACCGTAGACCGCGTTGGAGATCATGGCGAAGGCCAGCCGCTCGGGATCGGCCGATGAGAAGCCGGCGTTCCAGCCGCCATTCCACTGCATCGGCGTGCGCACGCCGTTGCGGTCGCCGAGATAGATGTTGTCGCCCATCCCGATCTCGTCTCCGTAGTAGAGGATGGGACTGCCGGGCAGCGACATCAGCAGGCCGTTCATCAGCTCGATACGGCGCCGGTCGCCATCGAGCAGCGGCGCCAGCCGGCGGCGGATGCCGAGGTTGATCCGCGCCACCTTGTCGCGCGCGTACTCGTCGTACATGTAGTCGCGCTCTTCGGCGGTGACCATCTCGAGCGTGAGTTCGTCGTGGTTACGCAGGAAGATGCCCCACTGACAGGCCTCGGGAATCACCGGCGTGCGCTCCAGGATTTCGACGATCGGCTTGCGGTCTTCGAGCTGCAGCGCCATGAACATCCGCGGCATCAGCGGGAAATGGAACGCCATGTGGAACTCGTCGCCGGCGCCTTCACCGAAGTAGGGGCGCACGTCCTCGGGCCACTGGTTGGCTTCCGCGAGCAGCACTTTGCCGGTGTAGTTCTCGTCCAGCTGTCGGCGCAGGTACTTCAGCACCTCGTGCGTCTCAGGCAGGTTCTCGCACGAGGTGCCCTCGCGCTCGATGAGGTACGGCACGGCGTCGACGCGGAAGCCGTCGACGCCCATGTCGAGCCAGAACCTCATCACGTTCCACATCTCTTCGCGCACCGCCGGGTTGTCGTAGTTCAGATCCGGCTGGTGGCTGAAGAAGCGGTGCCAGTAGTAGGCCTTCGAGATGGGATCCCAGGCCCAGTTGGAGGCCTCCGTGTCGAGGAAGATGATCCGCACGTCCTTGTACTTCTCGTCGCTGTCGCTCCACACGTACCAGTCGCGCCGCGGGTTGTCGGTGGAGCTGCGCGCCTCCTGGAACCAGGGATGGCGGTCGGACGTGTGGTTGGTGACGAGCTCGGTGATGACCTTGAGCCCGCGCGCGTGCGCCGCCTCGAGGAACAGCTTGAAGTCGTCGAGCGTCCCGTAGCCCGGATGGATCGAGTAGTAGTCGGCGATGTCGTAGCCGTCGTCGCGAAACGGTGACGGAAACGTCGGCAGCAGCCACAGGCAGTCGACCCCGAGCGCCGCCAGGTAGTCGAGCCTGCTGGTCAGGCCGCGGAAGTCGCCCACGCCGTCACCGTCGCTGTCGCAGAACGTCTTGACGTGCAGCTGGTAGAAGACCGCGTCGCGATACCACAAGGGCTGGTTGGCCGGCACGCGCGTCATGAATGGCGCGCCCCGCCAGACCGCAGGACGACGACGCCGAGCGGTGGCACGACCAGATCGAGCCGGTAGGGGCGCCCATGATGCGACGCCTCGATGGCCGTCGCCTGCCCGCCGTTGCCGACGCCGCCGCCGCCGTACTCCGTGGCGTCGCTGTTCAGCACTTCGCGCCACACGCCACCCACCGGGACGCCGACCGGCTCGCCGTAGCGCGGCACGGGGGTGAAGTTGCACGCGAAGAGCATGACGTCGTCGGGATCGTGTCCGCGGCGTATGAAGCTGACGAGGCTGCGCTGGTTGTCGTTGCAGTCGATCCACTCGAACCCGGACGGATCGAAGTCGCGGGCATGGAGAGGCGGCGAGTCGCGGTAGAGAAGATTGAGGTCGCGCACCCAGCGCTGCAGGCCGGCATGCCGCGGATCCTCCAGCAGATGCCAGTCGAGACTGACATCGTGATTCCACTCCTTGCGCTGGCCGAACTCGCCGCCCATGAACTGCAGCTTCTTCCCGGGATGACCGTACTGGTAGCCGTAGAGCAACCGGAGGTTCGCGAACTTCTGCCAGTCGTCGCCCGGCATCTTCTCGAGCATCGAACGCTTCCCGTGCACGACCTCATCGTGCGAGAACGGCAGCAGGAAGTTCTCGCTGAAGGCGTAGATCAGGCTGAACGTCAGCCGGTGATGGTGGTGACTGCGGTAGACCGGATCGAGTGAGAGATAGTCGAGCATGTCGTGCATCCAGCCCATGTTCCACTTGACGCCGAACCCGAGCCCGCCGATATAGGTGGGACGCGAGACCATCGGCCACGACGTGGACTCCTCGGCCGCCATGATGACACCGGGATGCTCCTGGTGAACCACCGTATTCAGCTCGCGCAGGAAGGCCACGGCCTCCAGGTTCTCCCGGCCGCCGAACTGGTTCGGGATCCAGGCGCCGTCGCGTCGTCCGTAATCGAGGTAGAGCATCGAGGCCACGGCGTCCACGCGCAGGCCGTCGAGATGATACTTCTCGATCCAGAACAGCGCGTTGCTGATGAGGAAGTTCTTGACCTCGGTACGCCCGTAGTTGAAGACCAGCGTGTCCCAATCGGGATGGTGGCCCTGGCGGGGATCGGCGTGCTCGTAGAGGTGCGTGCCGTCGAAGAACCCGAGCCCGTGCGGGTCGTGCGGGAAGTGGGCGGGCACCCAGTCGAGCAGCACGCCAATGCCGGCCGCGTGCAGCGTGTCGACGAGAAACATGAAGTCGTGTGGTGTTCCGAAGCGGCTGGTCGGGGCGTAGTAACCCACCGTCTGGTAGCCCCACGACCCGTCGAAGGGATGCTCGGTGACCGGCAGCAGCTCAACGTGCGTGTAGCCCATCTCGCGCGCGTAACGGGCGAGCAATGGCGCCATCTCCCGATAGGTCAGCCAGCGGTTGCCGTCGTCGGGCGACCGGCGCCACGAGCCGAGGTGCAGTTCGTAGATCGACATCGGCGAGGCCAGCATGTCGCGTTTCCGGCGCTCGTCCAGCCATGCCCCGTCGGTCCAGTTGAAGCCCTCGAGGTCGACCACTTTCGAGGCGGTCTTCGGCCGCACTTCGGCGCCAAAACCATAGGGGTCGGCGCGTTCGGCCACGTAGCCGTTGAAGCGCGATTCGATACGGTACTTGTAGGCCTCACCGGGGCCGACGCCGGGAACGAAGGCCTCCCAGACACTCGCTTCCGGGCGCATCCGGAGCGGCGTGGCTCCGGCTCGCCAGTGGTTGAAATCGCCGATGACATCGACCTGTGATGCGTTGGGCGCCCAGACGGCGAAATTCACACCAGCCACGCCGTCACGCTCACCGACGTGGGCGCCGAGCTTTTCGAAGCTGCGGTAGTGCGTGCCCTCGGCGAGGAGGTGGAGGTCGAAGGAGCTGATCGCGGTTGCCGGCTGATGGCTCGGAGTACTGTTCACGCCTTCACCAGTGCAAGGCGGGTACCGGCGCATATCCGGCGAGGAACGGCCGGTTTACCGGCAAATCCACCGTGGACGCTTCGCGAGTCGTGGGACACTGACCAGATATCGCCAGTGGCGGCGATGGGTCGCGAGCGTCGCATCACCGGCTGTCAGGCCCCACCGACGAAGAGACGGTGCAGGTCGACTGGCTCGCCGGCGCCGACCAGGACGGTAGGCGGCAACCCGTCCGTCTGGGCGACGAGGTTGGCGTAGTAGGCGGCGTAGCTGGTGGCGTCCTCGTCGGCCTCGGGCGCGCGCAGGCCGAGGAACAGCAGGTCGGCCTGCCGCGAATGACGCCGGATGGCCCGCATGGATTGGCCGGGTTCGCACACCACCATCACCTTGGCGTCGAAGCGCGCGCTGGTCGTGACTTTCCGAAGCTGGTCGGAGGTGGGCGCCACCTCGTCCTCGGACGCGACGATTTGCCACACGACGACATCGGCGTCGGCCCACGCCGGCTGCTTCTTGAGCAGGAACGCCAGCGCGAGCATCAGCCCGAGATTGTCGCGCAGACCACGCCACCAGAGATCGATCCGCCGGGCCCGCTGCAGCTCCGGCAGATCCTCGCCCTCGTGGACGACGATCAGGTTGAGCTTGCGTCGCTGGATCGCCATCAGCAGGTCGGCGTGTCTCTCGGCGTCGTCGGGCGTGGCCGACTTGCCGAGCACCACGGTGTTCGGCGTGAGCGGACCGAACCCGTAGGACTTGACCAGGGACATCAACCCTTCGACCACATCCGCATCGGTCACGACCTTGACCAGCGCCGAGATCTTCTTCGACGCCAAGTGCCCTTCGATTGCTTTCCTGGTGCCATCGATGCGATCGTGGCGGCCGTTCGGGCCCTCGGACAACACCGTGGCGACCGTCAGGAGTCCGGCCTCGCCGGCCAGGGCACGGGCGATGACCACCAGGTGCCAGCGCGTGGTGGGCACGCCGGTCAACGCCAGCACGTTGGGATTCCAAGACCGCGCGTGGGGCTGGCGCCGCGACAGCCCGTCGAGGGCCAGCCGCACCAGCAGGATGAGGGCGCCGTAGCGCACGTCGCCCCACTGGGCATTCAGGCTACGCCGCCGCACCGAGTGGTAGACGGCGACCGTGACGAGCAGCGCGACGAAGGTGGACCCGGGGTCGATCATCAACATGGCGGCGACGCACGCCACGAAGCCCAGGATCGACACCCACCACGGCACATGGAAGCTCGGGCGCCACGCCGGACCGCCGATCAGGCCCTCGAGGCCGGCCGAGAGATTCAACACGGCGTACGAGGTCAGGAAGAACATCGAGAGCACGGGCGCGATGGCGTTCAGGTCGCCGAGGAGGATGCCGAGGAGCGCAATCACGAAGGCGACGAGGGTCGCCAGCCGCGGATCCTTGCCCTCGCCGTACCCGCGCCCGAGCATGCGCGGCAGGATGGCGTCCTGGGCCAGCGACTGCAGCGTCCGCGGCGCGCCGAGCAGCGCGCCCATGGCGCTCGACAGGCTGGCGCCCAGGATACCCAGCACGATGAGTGTCGGCCACTTCGCGATGCGGGCGATGACGAGCGAATCGCCGAGCAGGGTGCTCCGGTCGGGCACCACCTGGGCGACGAACACGGGGATGGTCAGGTAGATGGCCAGTCCGGTCGCGACGGCCCCCAGCGTGCCGAGGGGCAGGGCCCGCGCCGGGTTCTTCAGGTCGCCCGACATGCCGAGCCCGGCTTCGATGCCCGTCACGGCGGGAAAGAACACGGCGAAGGTGGCCCAGAACGGCAGGGCGGCAAGACCCTCGCCGAGCACGCGCTCGTCGGGGGGCGTCCCGCCCGCAAACAGCGACCCGAGCGACGCAATCAGCAGGGCCAGGATGAGGAACTGGCTCTTGAGCGCCAGGTCGGCCGACCAGTAGGCCAGGCCCGTGAGCACGACCAGGGCCGCCGCGCCCAGCGTCACCGGGGCCAGATCGGGGAAGTAGCCGATCACGATCTCCGTGAAGCCGGCCACGTAGAAGGCGATGCCCAAGGCCTGGGCCAGGAACAGCGGCAGACCGACGGCGGCACCGACCTCGAGGCCGAGCGTCCTGGAAATCATGTAGTACGCGCCACCGCCGCCGACCTTCATGTTGGTCGCCATGGCGGAGATCGAGAGTCCGGTCAGGAACGTGATCGCGACCGACAGCGTGACGATGAGGAGCGCCCGGCCGAGTCCGACGCTGCCGACGACCCACGGCAGGCGCAGATACATGACCACACCGAGAATCGTGAGGACGCTCGGCGTGTAGACCCCTTGGAACGTGCCGAACCCGTAGCCGGTGACGGCTGGGGCCTTCCTGGTGCCTGGCTCGGACCCGGCCGGTGTCTCGGACGACGCTGTCGTGGTCATCGCGGGGATACGTCACCGTCGAGGTGATGGCGGCAAACGTCGCTCGAAGCGCAGGGAACCATGGCACGCCGGGCGCGCACGGCGGCCCCGGACGCGGCCGATAATACCCTCAATCAAAGCCGCCTCGCGCCTGGGAATCGCCCCGGTGGGCCCTGCGGTAGAGGCTACGCCGTCGGCGCAGGCGCCCCTCGGTCGACGACGCGAATCTCCAGCGGGCTGAGCGTGTCAAGATGCACGTCGCGCTGGGGGAAGGCGATCACGATGTCGGCCTCGCGGAACAGCTCGTCGATGTGGTAGCGCAGGCCGCTCTCGACCTGACGCCGGTCGAGGATCGAGCGGGCGCGCAGCCAGAAGAGCGCCTGGAAGACCAGGGAGTTGTCGCCGAAATCGGAAAAGAGCACCTTGGCCGCTGGCTCGACGAGAATCCCGGGCTGTGCGGCGATGGCCTCCATCAACAGGCGCTCGACGTCGCGCACCGGCGAGCCGTAGGCCACGCCCACCGTGACCGTCGTCCGGAGCAAGTCATCCGACAACGTGTAGTTGATGAGGCTGTTCTCGACCAGGTAGCTGTTGGGCACGATCATGTGCGTGTTGTCGGGCTGCCGGATGCGCGTGCTCCGGGCGCCGATGTGCTCGACGATGCCGTGCATGCCTTCGACCGACACCAGGTCGCGGGCCCTGATCGGCCGTTCGAAGAGCAGAATCAGCCCGCTGATGAAGTTGTTCATCACGTTCTGGCTGCCGAAGCCCACGCCGATCGCCACCGCACCGCCGGCAATCGTGAACACCGTCAGGGGGAAGTTGACCAGATTGAGCGAGACGAGGCCGACGGTGATGTACAGACCGTAGAAGCTCAGCGTCTCGGCCGCGACGGCGGCGCCGGGCTCGAGCGACACGCGGGCGGCCAGGGCCCGCGCCAGCAGCCGGCTGATGAGGCGCGACACCGCATACCCCAACCCCAGCAGCAATACCGCAAGCACGACGGCCGCGACGGTAACCGCCTCGCCACCGACCGAGAAGAGCCGGGCGTTCCACAGAGCATTGAGCGTCATAGTCGTAGGGGCCCCAGCCGACGTGCGCGGACCGTCAGCGCCGCTGACTCACGTGGCCGGAACCAGGACGTGAGCCGGCACCCCGGCCGGGTCGAGCCGCACGTAGTGCCGGGAACCCTGCCAGGAGAATACCTCGCCGGTGAGCAGATCGCGCACGCGGAACGGCGTGGTGCTGTCGAGGCCGAGTGCCTCGGGCGCCACGGCGATGAAGCCGTGCTGCGGGTTGCGTGGATCGACGTTCACGACGACCAGCACGCGGCTGGTGCCGTCGGGTGAGGTGCGGGTGTAGGCCACGACGTGCGGATTGTCGGTGACGTGGAACTCGACGCCGGAGTCGTAGTGCAGCGCCGGGTGCTCGCGGCGGATGCGGTTGACGGCGGCCACGAGATCCTTGATGTGGCCGGGACGCTCCCAGTCCCAGTGGCGGATCTGGTACTTCTCCGAGTCCAGATACTCCTCCGAGCCCGGCACGCCGCGGCCCTCGCACAGTTCGAAACCGCTGTAGATGCCGTAGCTGGCGCCGAGTGTTGAGGCCAGCACCAACCGCGTCATGAACGCCGGCGGGCCGCCCTGCTGCAAGTAGGCGTGCAGGATGTCGGGCGTGTTGGCGAACAGGTTCGGCCGCAGGAATTCGCGGACGCCGGAGGTGGCCAGGTCGGTGAAGAACTCTTCGATCTCGGCCTTGGTGTTGCGCCAGGTGAAGTAGGAGTACGACTGCGTGAAGCCGAGCTTCGCCAGGTAGGCCATCACCTTGGGCCGGGTGAACGCCTCCGACAGGAAGATCACGTCGGGATGGTCGCGACGGACGCCGGCGATGGCCCACTCCCAGAAGGCATACGGTTTGGTGTGGGGGTTGTCGACGCGGAAGATCTTCACGCCGTGCCCGATCCAGAACCGGAACACGCTGGCCAGCTCCTCCCACAGCGCCGGCCAGGCCTCGGTCTCGAAGTTGAAGGGATAGATGTCCTGGTACTTCTTCGGCGGGTTCTCGGCGTACTTGATCGTGCCGTCGGGCCGCTGCCGGAACCACTCGGGGTGCTCGGTCACGTAGGGATGATCGGGCGAACACTGATAGGCGATGTCGAGCGCCACCTCGAGGCCGACACGATGGGCGGCTGCGACGAAGTCGTCGAAGTCGGCCAGGGTGCCGAGACCCGGATCGACCGCCTTGTGGCCGCCGTCGGGCGAGCCGATGGCCCACGGACTGCCCGGGTCATTCGGTCCTGCGACGAGCGTGTTGCCACGACCCTTGCGGAAGCTGGTGCCGATCGGGTGAACCGGGGGCAGGTAGACGACATCGAACCCCAGTGCCGCGACGTTGGGGAGATGGGCGGCAGCCTCGGCGAAGGTGGCGCCGCGGGTGGGACTGGGCCCCCAGGATCGAGGGAACATCTCGTACCAGGCGCCGAACCGCGCCCGTTCACGGTCGACCTCCACCTGTAGCACCCGGTCGTAGGTCGACGCCAGGCTGCGATCGGCGTGACGGGCCATCGACTCGAGCAACCGGTCGTCGAGGGCCGCGCTGACGCGCACGCCGACTTCGGCATCGCTGGCGAGCATGGCCGCGGCTGCTTCAAGATGCACGCGATCGTCGTCGGCGCCATCGCTGCCATCAGCCGCCGAGCGACCCTGGCCGGCGGCGGGTCCGGCCGGCGGCGCACAGCGCGCCGCTGCAGCCGACACGAGCGCTGCGCCTTCGACGAGTTCGGTCGAGATCTCGACGCCGGCCTTGGCCTTGATCGCCAGCTCGCGGCGCCACGACAGGAAATGGTCGACCCACGCCTCGACGGTGTACTCGTGCGAGCCGAGCTGTTCGACCAGGAAACTGGCCTGCCACTCGTCGTTGCCGAGCGGTGCCATGGTCAGCTCCGTCCACGGGCGCTGCGGACGCGCGACCGGGCGGTGGCGCAGCCGCACGGCGAGCACGTCGTGACCGTCTGCATGCACGTGGGCGGTGACGTCGACGGCCTCACCGACCGTCCGCTTGATCGGGAACCGGCCAGCGTCGACCTCCGGCAGGAGGCGATCGACGGCCACGCGCCGACGGCCATCAGCGCCGGGTACCGCAGACGGCGCCTTGATTGCCGCGGGCGCCTTGGTCGCCGCGGGCGCCTTGGTCGCCGCGGGCGCCTTGGTCGCCGCAGACGGCGTCTTGGGCTGGCGGGTGGTGGTGCCGGCGGGCGCTTTCGCAGCCTTGGTGCGGCGTTCAGTGGTCATGAGACGAACCTCTCTGCCGGGGCGCGTCCAGGGTCGATGGCACAGCCTCCAGGCGAAGGACGGCGACCGAACGGCCGTCGAGGGGATAGGTGGCAGCACCCGGGAACCGATCGGGGCTGGCGTGCGGGTCGGCTGTGTCGAGCACGCGACACCAGGTGGCGCCGCGGTGGGGCGTCGGCAGCGCGAATGCCGCGGCCGCCGGATCGGCGTTGAACATCACGAACAGCGTCGAGCCGACGATTCGCCGCCCGCGCGAGTCGGTTTCATCGATCGCGTCGCCGGCCAGCAGCATCCCGAAGCAGCGCAGGTCCGACTGCCACTCGCGGTCGTTCAAGTCGACACCTGCCTGGTCGTGCCACGCGATGTCCTTGACGTTGCCGCCACGAATGGGCCGGCCCTGGAAGAACGAACGCCGCCGCAGGACCGGCTCTTCTTCCTGCAGGCGGATGAGCCGTGAGGTGAAGGTCAGCAGCTCCACGGCGTCTTCGGTGGGCGTCCAGTCCGTCCAGCTCAGCTCGTTGTCCTGGCAATAGGCGTTGTTGTTGCCCAGCTGGGTCCGGCCCATCTCGTCGCCGCCGCTCAGCATCGGCACGCCCTGCGACAGGAACATGGTGGCGAGGATGTTCCGCTTCTGACGTTCCCGGAGCGCGCGCACGCCGGGGTCGTCGGTCGGCCCCTCGTGACCGCAGTTCCAACTGAGGTTGTGGCTCTCGCCGTCGCGGTTGTCCTCGTGATTGGCCTCGTTGTGCTTCTCGTTGTAGCTGACCAGGTCGTGCAGCGTGAAACCGTCGTGCGCAGTCACGAAGTTGATGCTGGCGTAAGGCCGGCGCCCGCTGTGCTCGTAAAGATCGCTGCTGCCGGCCAGGCGGGTAGCCATCTCGGAGGTGGAACCCGGATCGCCTCGCCAGAAGCTGCGCACGGTGTCCCGGTACTTGCCGTTCCATTCGGTCCACAGCACCGGGAACTGGCCGACCTGGTAGCCGCCGACGCCGAGGTCCCAGGGCTCGGCGATGAGCTTGACCTGCGAGAGCACCGGATCCTGATGAATGATGTCGAGGAAGGCGCTGAGCCGGTCGACGGCGTGGAACTCGCGGGCCAGCGCGCTGGCCAGATCGAAGCGGAACCCGTCGACGTGCATCTCGAGCACCCAGTAGCGCAGGCTGTCCATGATGAGCTGCAGCACCTGCGGCTGGGTGACGTTGAGCGTGTTGCCGCACCCCGTGAAGTCGACGTAATAGCGCCGGTTCTCAAGCGACAGCCGGTAGTAGGTGGCGTTGTCGATGCCGCGCAGCGACAGCGTCGGGCCGAGCTGGTTGCCCTCGGCGGTGTGGTTGTAGACCACGTCGAGGATCACCTCGAGACCCGCGGCGTGCAGCGCGCGCACCATGTGCTTGAACTCGAGCACCGACTCGCCGGGCCCCTGCCTGGCCGAATAGCGCAGGTCGGGGGCGAGGAAGCTCAGCGTGTTGTAGCCCCAGTAATTGCTCTGGCCCCGCTCCACCAGGTGCCGGTCGTCGGTGTGGTGGTGCACGGGCATCAGCTCGACGGCCGTCACGCCGAGACTCGTGAGATGGTCGAGCGCCGCGTCGGTCGTCAGCGCTTCGTAGGTGCCACGAATCTCTGGCGGAATGCCAGGATGGCGGGCCGAAAAGCCTTTGACGTGCAGTTCGTAGATCACCGTCTGATGCCAGGGCGTGTTGAGGCGCTTGTCGTCGCCCCACGTGAAGGCCGGATCGATGACGGCGGCCAGCGGCGCCAGCGCGGCGTTGTCACGCTCGTCGTACGAAAGGTCGTCGCCGCCACTGGCCACGTCGTAGCCGAACATCTCGTAGGTGCCCCAGTGCACCATGCGTCCGATCGCCTTGGCATACGGGTCGAGCACGATCTTGTTGGGGTTGAAGCGATGGCCGGCCTCTGGCGCGTAGGGGCCATGCACGCGGTAGCCATACAACTGCCCCGGCCGCATGTCTGGCAGGTAGCCATGCCAGACCATCGCCGTCTGCTCGGGCAGCACGATGACGCGTGACGGCTGCGGATCGTTGGGCGAGTCGAACAGACACAGTTCGACCCGGGTGGCGTGGGCCGAGAAGAGCGCGAAGTTGACGCCGAGGCCATCCCACGTGGCGCCAAGCGGGTAAGGGGCGCCGGGCCAGATGACGCCAGCGCTCATGCCGGCACCGTACGTTCGCGGAGCGCCTGCAGGCGCGGCAGTAGCCAAGGGGTTTTCATAGTCACAGTCACAGAGGTTAGTAGATTGCAAGGCCGCTGCCGTACGTGGCAACGTCGCCGTGAGGGTGTTCTCCGGGTATTTTGACGTGTTTCCGTTGACTGGCGAGCGGGTACTCGCGATATTTGGTGAGCGTCGGCGTGTGGTCGAGGGCCATCGCGTCCCTGACGGGCCGTCCGCGGGCCGCTGGTAAGATGTCAATCCGGTGGCGCACGCCGCCTGCTCCCTGAATTCCGATGCCCTCTGACGCCCCCAATTCGCGCGACCGTTCGGTTGAAGACGCCCTCATCGCGGCAGCGCGCGCCCTCACCTCCCGCCTGGACGTGGCAGGCGCGGCCGAAGCGGCGTTGGACGCCGTGCAGGACGTGTTCGGCGCCACGTCGAGTTGGGTGCTGCTGCACGACGCAAAGGAGCGGCACCTGCGCTCGGTCGCGTTCCGCGGTCCGGGCGCCCACGCCTTCCGTCAGGTCGAGATCCCAGCCGACGCCGGCATCATGGGGCTGGCCTTCACGAGCCGCCGGGTCGTGTTCGTGCCCGACGCCCGCGACGACGATCGCTGGTTCGATGTCGGACGAGTACATGCGACGCCGCTCGGTTCCGCGTTCGCCGTGCCGCTGGTGGTGCGCGACCACACGCTCGGCGTGGTCGGCCTCGATTCGCCGCGCTTCACGAGTGAGTCGCCTCCGGGGCCTCTGGACGTGGCACGGCTCGAGGCCTTCGCGGCGCAGGCGGCCATCGGCATCGCCAACGCCCAGCTCTATGAGGCCAGCGAGCACGATCGCCAGCGCCTCTCGGCGTTGCTCGACGAACGACGTGGCCTGAAGCGCCGCGTGGCACGCCTGCAGGAAGAGGTGAAGGCCACCCGGGAAGAGATCGAGGTCATTGGCGACAGTGCCTCCTTCAAGGAAGTGATGCGCCTGGCCGACCTGGTGGCGGCCGGCGACACGACGGTGCTCCTGCTCGGAGAAACGGGCACCGGCAAGGACCTATTGGCCCGCCGGATTCACGCCCGTAGTCCGCGGGCCGGCGGGCCGTTCGTGCCGGTCAACTGCGCGGCCATGCCGGAAGGACTGGTGGAAAGCGAGCTCTTCGGCCACGAACGCGGCGCTTTCACCCATGCCGTGGCGCGCAAGGCCGGCAAGTTCGAGATTGCCGACGGCGGCACGCTGTTCCTCGACGAGGTCGGCGACCTGCCGGGCGACGCGCAGGGCAAATTGCTGCGCGTGCTGCAGGACTCGACAATCGAGCGCGTGGGCGCCACGCGGCCCTTCAAGGTGAACGTGCGGGTCATCGCCGCCACCAACCGCAACCTCGAAGACGCCATCCTCGCCCGCACCTTCCGTTCCGACCTCTTCTTCCGGCTGAGCGTGTTCCCGATCACGCTGCCGGCGCTGCGCGAGCGCGCCGACGACATCCCGGTGTTCGCCCGCCACCTGCTGCGCGTGTTCGCGGCCAGGCTGAACAAGCCGGCACGGGAGGTCTCGGCCGAGGCGATGGAGATGCTGGCCGCGTACCACTGGCCTGGCAACGTCCGCGAGCTGCAGAACGTGATCGAGCGCGCCGTGATTCTGTCGAGCGGTCCGGTCGTGTCCCCCGACGGGATCTGGCTGCCGGCTACCGCTCCACCGGCGCCGGCCGCGTCAGCGGTGAAGACGCTCGCCGATGCCGATCGGCACGCGATTCTCGCCGCCCTCGACGCCTCGGCGTGGCGCATCAGCGGCGCCCGCGGCGCGGCCGAGAAACTGGGCACCCGGCCCACGACCCTGCACGCCAAGATGAAGAAGCTGGGCATCCGCCGCCCGAAGGCGGGCAGCTCCTCCACTGAATGACACGATCGACGACATATCGTCAGGGTGGCGCCGCCAGACCGCCAACCGGCTGAATTGACGCCAGAATCCGAGCGGGCCTCGAACTTGCAACACGATTGGCAGTGGCCAGGATCCGGGTGCGTGTTCACGAAGGGCGGCTTCACGTCGTGGTGAGCGGTCCGCTTTGCGCCGCGGACCTTCGCGACCTGGAACGCGCCTGCGGCCCCGCCCTCGAGCAACGAGACCTCGCCCTCGATGTCGAGGCAACTAACGTCTCGGCCTTCGACGAAGCCGCGCGGCTGTTCCTGGTCGGCTTGACCAGGCGCGGCGCCAGCGTCACTTGGCCCGACTGATCCGCCGCTCAGGGCACCTGCACGACCACTTCGTTCGACGGCGAGCTGAGCCCTGTGAAGTTCCCCGCCCGCACGCGGACGTAGTAGGTGCCCGGCGGCACACCGCTCGCAGAGAACGAGGTCTGCGGACCCACGTCGAGCCCGCTGAAGATGTCGCTCAGTCCTGGTGCGGAGCCCGCGTCGAGTACATGGCGGGTGATGGCGGCTGGGGGACCATTGGCGTTCCATGAAAGCGTGACGGCACGGCCCGTCACCGTCGATGCCAGACCGGTCGGCGCACGCGGCGCCGGCGGCCCCACAGCAAGCTGCGCCCATCCCGATGCCGGGAACGGGACCCAGCCGAGCAGTCGCCGTCCGCGCGTATCGGCCATGTAGACGCCACCGCTGTCGGTCGCCGCAAACAGCATCCCGTTGGCTGGGTCGATCACGGGTTCCGGGCCGTTCGAAGCGCCAGAGCTGCCGAACATCGTCGACCACTTGGCGCCCAGCGTGACCCCGTCCATCAGGTGCGCCGAGGAGCCACGGTTGTAACTGATGACGTCGCCGGTGCCGTGGTCGACGATCAGTTCGAAACCGGGGTTGGTCACTTCGGTCAGCGGTTGCCCAGTGACCGCGTCGCGCCGCTGCAGCAGGAAGACCCCGTCGGCGGAGTCGCGCGTCACGAGCACGCCGCCGTCCGCGCTCACTTTGCCGTAGTACGGCTGCGTCGAGACGACCGCACCAGTCGCGATGTCGAACACGATCGTACCGAGGGTGCCGACCGGGAGCGCGCCGCACGACACCCACACCGAGGCTCGAGTGCCGTCAGCGCTGATACCAGGACGGGCGATCGGCCGGCAGGGCAGGTCGATACGACGGGTGCCGGCCGGCGACAGCACGGTCGCCCCCGTGTTGTCGAACAGATAGACCTCGGGACGCACCGGATTGCCCAGCAGAAACGTCGCTCCGTGGAACGGCGCGATCGTCGTGGTCCGGCCGGTGGCGATGTCGTGCAGGTAGATTCCTGGCCCTGTCGCGAGTGAGGTGCCCAGATACGCCAGCGTGCCACCGTCGGGCGTGACGTAGGCCTCCCTGATATCGAAGAGTGCCGGGAGGTCGCGCACCCAATCGACGCGTCCGCCGTCGGGTGCGACGGTGGCGCCGATGAGCCGCGTGGTCACGCATTGCGGATACGGCGCCGACTGGCAGGGCAGGACCCCACGCGCCGTGCGCAAGTATCATAGGGCGTTCACAAGGAGCTTCCGTTGGGCAACATTCTTCAGGCACTTCCGGTCGGCGAAAAAGTCGGCATCGCGTTTTCGGGCGGCCTCGATACGAGCGCGGCGCTGCACTGGATGCGAGCCAAGGGCGCGATTCCCTACGCCTACACGGCCAACCTGGGCCAGCCCGACGAGACCGACTACGACGACATCCCGAAGAAGGCGATGGCCTACGGCGCCGAGAAGGCGCGGCTCATCGAATGCCGGCCGCAGCTGGTGGCCGAAGGCATCGCCGCCATCCAGTGCGGCGCGTTCCACATCTCGACCGGCGGCGCCACCTACTTCAACACCACGCCCCTCGGCCGGGCCGTGACCGGCACCATGCTGGTCGTCGCCATGAAGGAAGACGGCGTCGACGTGTGGGGCGACGGCAGCACCTTCAAGGGCAACGACATCGAGCGGTTCTACCGCTACGGGCTGCTCGCCAATCCGCATCTGCGCGTCTACAAGCCGTGGCTCGATCAGCAGTTCATCGACGAGCTCGGCGGCCGCAAAGAGATGTCGGAGTACATGATCGCGCACGGGTTCGAATACAAGATGAGCGTCGAGAAGGCCTACTCGACCGACTCGAACATCCTCGGCGCCACCCACGAAGCCAAGGACCTCGAGTTCCTCAACAAGGGCATCAGCATCGTGCAGCCCATCATGGGCGCGGCGTTCTGGAAGGACGACGTGGCGGTGAAGGCCGAAACGGTCAGCGTGCGCTTCGAGGAAGGTCAGCCGGTCGCGCTGAACGGCCGCACCTTCGCCGACGCGCTGGCGCTCTTCACCGAAGCCAACGTGATCGGCGGCCGCCACGGCCTTGGCATGTGCGACCAGATCGAAAACCGCATCATCGAAGCCAAGAGCCGCGGCATCTACGAGGCGCCGGGCATGGCGCTGCTGCACCTGGCCTACGAGCGGCTCGTCACCGGCATCCACAACGAAGACACGATCGAGCAGTACAGAAACCACGGCCGCCGCCTGGGCCGGCTGCTCTACCAGGGCCGCTGGTTCGATCCGCAGTCGATGATGCTGCGCGAGACCGCCCAGCGCTGGGTGGCGCGCGCCGTCACCGGCGAAGTCACGGTGGAACTGCGCCGCGGCAACGACTACTCGCTGCTCGACACGACCAGTCCGAACCTGACCTACAAGCCGGAACGGCTCACGATGGAACGCGGCGAGGCCTTCTTCACGCCGCAGGACCGCATCGGCCAGCTCACCATGCGCAACCTCGACATCATCGACACCCGCGACAAGCTGCGCATCTACAGCGAGACCGGACTGATCGGCACCGGCGCCGCCGACGGCATGCCGATGCTCTCGGCGCCGGCGGCCGACGAGACGAAGAAGCAGGAGTAAACTGCGCGGCGTGACCCCCAAACGCGCTCTGCTCTTCGGCATCGACGCCTACGCCAACATCCGCACGCTCGATGGCTGCGTGAACGACTCGCACCTGGTCAGAAGCGTGCTCGTCGAGCGCTTCGGGTTCCCCGAGGCGAACATCACGCAACTGCTCGACGAGCAGGCCACGCGCGAGGCGATGCTGGGCGCCTTCGACGCGCTCGTCGCCGCCACCGGCGCCAACGACATCGTCGTCATCCACTACGCCGGTCACGGCTCGCAGATTCGCGATCGCGAGGGCGACGAGCCGAGCGGCTTCGACAGCACGCTGATGCCGTGGGATACGGCACGCGAGCCGGGCGAGAACCGCGACATCACCGACGACGAGATCCATCTCAAGCTGGCCGCGCTCGCCGCCAGAACACCGCACATCACCGTGCTGGTCGACGCCTGCCACTCGGGCACCGTCACGCGCGACGCCTCGGGCGCCAAGACCCGCAGCATCGAGCCCGACCTCAGGCCGGTGTCGGAGCTGCCGCCCTCGCCGATTCCCGGCGGCCAACTGGCACGCACACGCTCAGGCGCCAGCGGCTGGCTGCCGCTGGCCGACAAGTACGTGCTCATCGCCGGCTGCCGCGACGACGAGGAAGCCAAGGAGTACTTCCCGGCTGAGGGCGGCGGCCCGCACGGCGCGCTCACCTACTTCCTGTGCCGGGAGTTGCGCAAGGCCTCGCCGGCTACGACCTACCGCGACGTCTTCGAGGTGGTGTCGGCACAGGTGAACGCCTACAACCGCGTGCAGCATCCGCAGATGGAGGGCATGACCGACAAAGTGGTGTTCGGTGTCGACGAGGTAGCACCCACGCTCTTCGTTCCGGTGACGTCGCGAGGCGACCACACGGTGGCGCTGGCGGCCGGCAGCGCGCAGGGACTCACCGTGGGCTCGACCTACGCCGTGCACCCAGCCGGCACCAAGGCGCACGAGGCCTCAACGGCGCTCGGCGAAGTGATCGTGCGCGCGGTCACGCCGTTCACCGCTCGAGCCGAAATCAGACAGGAGCGCGCCGCGGGCGCGATCGTGGCAGGTGCCAGGGCTTTCGAGACGGCCCATGCCACGGGTGAGTCCCTGGCGGTCCACTTGGCCGGCCCAGGCGCGAACGTGGCGCTCTCGGCCCGTCTGGCCGCCTCGCCCGTGTTGCGCATGGTGGGCCCAGACGCCGCAGCGGCGGTGCGGATCTATGGCCTGTCAGCGCGGACCGCCGCGTCGCCCGCCGATCCGGTGCCGCAGGCCGGTGCGCTCGACGCCCCGAGTTGGGCGATCGTCGACAGCCCGGGCGACCTGCTGATGCCCCCGAAGGGTCACGGCGACGAGGCCGTGGTCGTGCAGAACCTCGAGAAGGTCGCCCGCTTCCGGCGCGTGCTCTCGCTCGACAATCCGTCGCCGGGCAGTGGGCTGCGCAAGCGCGTCTCGATCGAGGTGCTGCGCGAAGCCGATGGCACGTGGGGGCCCGCGGCGCTCGACGGCGACGGCGGCCACGTGGTGGTCGAGGAAGGCTCGAAGGTCCGCTTCCGCATCGTCAACGCGCACACCGAGCCGCTCTTCGTGGCCGTGCTCTATCTCGGCACCGGCAGCGAGATCACGGTGCCGTGGCAGGGCCAGCTCGCCGCCGGCGCGTCGCATCAGCTCACCGGCCCGATCAGCTTTCCAGCCAACTACCCCTTCGTCGACCTCGGCGATCCGCTTCGCGGGGTCGACGGCCTCGAGACGATCAAGCTCGTCGTCACCACCCAGGTCGTCGACTTCACCGACCTCGAACAGTCCGCGGTACGGTCGGCCGAATCGCCCCCGGCCGGCTCGGCATTCGCGGCCGCGCTGCAGAAGGCCGCTGGCGCCCGCTCCCGAGGCTTCGCCGTCGAAGCCGAGGGTGGCGATGGCGCTCTGGTGCCGAGCTCGATCGACTGGACGACCGAATCGCGATCGCTTCTGGTGCGACGCCGCGCTTTGGCCCTGCCGGCGTCTGGTGGCCGGGTGGCCATCGGTCACGCCGTGGTCACGGCACCGTCGCTCGCGGGCACTGTCGGCACGGGAGTGACGGCCGGCGGCCTGGACGACACGGCAGACTTCGCCACCGACGCCCTGCAGCGGGCGCTCCAGAGTGCGGATATCAGGATGACGCAGACGATCGCCATCGATGGCGCCCGTCACGTCGGCCCCGCCAGCCGCGGCGACGAGAGACCGCCCGCGATCGAGGTGCAGCTCAAGGCGCCGCCCGAAGGCTACGGTCAGATGGTGCTCGCGTCAGACGAACTCGGCGTCGTGTCCTGGTCCTTCGCGGCCAGCGGTCCCGCCAGCCGCAGCGGCGACGCCGTTTCGGCGGGGCGTACCTACCGGATTCGCAGTGCCGTGCCGGAGGAGTCGTCCGGGCAGCCCGCCTCCCGTGGCGTCATCGGGCTGGTGGGCAGGAAGGTCATCAAGGAGCTGGTGTTTCCCCTGCTCCGCCCGATGCTCGGGGCCGCCGCAGCATCGGCCGTGCACTGGCTCGAGACGACCCGCTGGCCCTATCGGGTGCGAACCGTCACGCCCGACGACTACCGGCAGGCCGACGCGAGTCCGATCGACCGCGACGGCTGGTCGCGCATCGGCGCGGGCAAAGCGCTGCTGCTCGTGCACGGCACCTTCAGTCGCTCGCACATGGCCTTCGCTGCGCTGCCGAAAGCAGACGTCGAGACCCTCTACCGGAGGTACGAGGGCCGGGTCTTTGCGTTCGACCACCTCTTCCTCTCGGAAGATCCGGCGGCCAACGTGCGCTGGCTGGTGTCGCAGATGCCCGACGACGTCAGGCTGGATCTCGATATCGTCTGCCACTCGCGCGGCGGGCTGGTCAGCCGGGTGTTGAGCGAGAAGCAATCGGAGCTGTCGCTCGGCGGCCGCACCATCGGCGTCGGCAAGGTGGTGCTCGTGGGGGTGCCCAATGCCGGCACGGCTCTGGCCGACCCGGAACACGTCGAGACGCTGCTCGATGTGTTCACGAACATCCTCAACTTCGTGCCCGACAGCTTCGGCGCGCCAGCTCTGTCGATGATCGTGGAGTTCGCCAAGCTCGCGGCGATAGGCGCGCTGGGCAATCTGGAGGGACTGAAGTCGATGAACCCGGCGGGCGACTTCGCCAGGTGGCTCAACACCCCCAGTCAGATCGGGACGACGCGCTACTTCGCCGTCGCGTCGAACGTGGCCCCGGCCGAGGCCGGGCTGCGGCATTTCGTGCGCTCGCGCGCGCTCAATGCCCTGCTCAAGGGGGGCAACGACTTGGTCGTGCCGTCCGACGGCGTGTTCGCCGGCAACGGGTCGCCGCTGTTCCCGGTGGGGCATCCGCTGCTCCTTGAAGGCGAGAGCGCCGTCGCCCATACGAAGTACTTCGCCGACCCGCGCGTGCGTCAGCAGATCCTGACGTGGCTGGTCGGGCGCTGAGAAGCGCGGGGGAAGGTGACCCATGCGTGGTGTGACCCCACGGAAGTCCTGGGCGGTGCTGGCCTACACCATCGCCGAAGATCCGGATGCGTCCGGCCCGCTCGACACCGCCGCACGGCGCGAGCTCAAGGCCATCTGTGACGCCGCCGACTTCACCAGCGTGAGCATCGCCGCGCAAGTGGATTTCAAGCGACGCCGCGGCGTGTATCGTGGCGCGCTCGAGCAGTTGGAGCCGAAGGACCGCGGGTTCGAGGACATCCGGCCAGAGAATCACGAGCTGTGGAAGCAGGTGAAGGACGGCGTCCGTGCCGGCACGGCCGCGGTGACGCTGCAGCGCGAACGGGTCGATCTGAACGCCGCCCGGGCCGACGTCCTGCAGGAGTTCCTGCGCTTCGGCCAGAAGGCGTGTCCGGCCGAGCGCTACCTCGTCTCGTTCTTCGGACACGCGGCCGGCCCGATGGGCATCTTCAACGATGCCACCTCGGGACAACGCACCCGGGAGTCGATGCGGCTGAACGACCTGGCCGGTGCCTTCCGCGGCGGCCGCCGCGCCGATGTGGTCCTCTTCCGCGACTGCTACATGAACTGTCTCGAAGCGGCCTACCAGCTGCGGCATGTCGCCGGGTTCATGCTCGCCTCGCAAGCGCTGGCACCCGCGACCGGCACGTGGCCGTGGCGGCAGTTCATGCGCACGCTCAGGCCGGATGCCTCCCCGGTCGAGGTCGGCCTGGGCCTGGCGACGGCACTCGCCACGTTCCTCGATGACGCGAAGAACCGCGGCGGCTTCGCCACTGTGCCCTACTCGCTGCTGGCTCTCGACACCATGGACGAGGTGGCCCGCGCGCTCGCCGCGCTCGTCGAGGCACTGCAGGCCGCCAGGCGCGACCCGGCGCGGTCCCGGGCCTGCGCGGCGGCGCTCGAAGGCGCACGCGTGGGAAGCGCGGAAGACAGCGCGAGGCCCGGAGACCCGGCGCTCCTCGACGTACCGACGATGTGCGCGCGGCTGGCCGCCCTGGCCGGCGATCCGGTCGCCGTGCCAGCCGCCGCGCTCGGTGAAATCGTTGGCTCGCGGCTCGTCCGGTTCCACCGCGCTCAGAGCGCCGACCATCAGGGCACGGCGCTCTTCTACAAGCCCGTGCGGCCACGAGATCTTGAGCAGTCGTACTTGCAGGCAACGGACGAGGCGACCGCCGCCGAGGACCAAGCGCGCTACCGGGCGCTGGCGCTGTCGCGGGCCACCGGCTGGCCGCGCATCGCGCTCGATCCGCTGCCCGTGGACGCCTGAGGCCTACCGCTTCTTCGCTGCCTTCTTCGCGGCCTTCTTCACGACCTTCGTCGCAGTGACGGCCCCACCACGTTTGATCGCCATCCCTCGCGGCTTGTCGGCTTTCGGCATGCTGTCTGCTCCTTCGGTTGAGTGGACCTCAACGGGTCCGAGTCGGGCGCGAGTGTAACAGAAACGCTTTGACTTGCCGGGGCCGCGGCCCGAGCATCGGGGCATGTCCACCGCCCCGCTACCGCCTTTTCGCCGCTCGGTTGCCGCCGTCATCGGCATCAATGCCTACGGCCACGGCATTCCGCCGCTCCGGACGGCTGTGAACGACGCCACACGGGTGGGCGAGATCCTCCGCACACAGCACGGCTACGAAGTGATGATGCTCGTCGAGGCCGACGCGAGCCAGGCGCGAATCGTCCGCCTGCTGAAGGAAGACCTGCCGGCCCGCGTCGGCGTTGACGACCGCGTGTGCTTCTACTTCGCCGGTCACGGACTGCCGCTCGACGGCGATCAGGGTCCCAACGGCTACCTGCTGCCGCAAGACGCGAAGAGCGGCGACCCCTCGACCTTCCTGCACATGCCGCTCGTACACGACGCCATCATGGCGCTCAGCTGCCGCCACATGCTGGTCATCCTCGATTCGTGCTTCTCCGGCGCCTTTCGCTGGAGCACGACGCGCAGCTTCACGCCGCTGCCCGAGGTGATCCATCAGGAGCGCTATGACCGCTTCGTGAGGGATCCGGCGTGGCAGGTCATCACCTCAGCCTCGCAGGACCAGAAGGCGCTCGACCAGTTGAGTGGCGGCTCGCTCGGTAGCCGCGCCGACCAGGGTGGCCACTCGCCGTTCGCCCTCGCCCTGTTCGAGGCGCTCGAAGGTGCCGGGGACGTCGTGCCGAGGGCCGGTGGTGACGGCGTGATCACGGCGACCGAACTCTACCTCTACATCGAAGAACGCCTGCAGACGGCGGCCATCGAGGCCGGCACGCGCCAGACGCCGCGCCTCTTTCCGCTGAACAAGCATGAGAAGGGTGAGTTCATCTTCTTCGCGCCCGGCCGCGACATCTCGCTGCCGCCAGCACCGCCGTTGACCTTCGATGCCAACCCGTGGCGAGGCCTGGCCGCCTACGATCGCGCCGACGCGAATCTGTTCTTCGGCCGCGAGGCGGCCATCGCCGCCCTGCAGACGGCCATCTTTACCAAGCCCTTCGTGGCCGTGCTCGGGTCGTCCGGCACGGGGAAATCAAGCCTGCTGAAAGCCGGCGTGCTGCCACGGCTGGACGCCGACCGCGGCTGGCAATTGCTGCCGGTGGTTCGCCCCGGCACGGCGCCGCTCGACGCTCTGGCGGCGGCGGTCGCCACGCTGGCGCCGGGGGCCATGCCGGCCGGTGCCGAGGGCATCGCCGCGGCTGTCGCAGCGTGGTGCCGCGTCAATCCTGAGCGTCGTCTGCTCGTCGTTGTCGATCAGTGTGAGGAACTGGTCACGATGGCGAAGGCGGCCGCCGCGAAAGAGGCGGTCATGCAGTTGCTGGCCGGGCTGCTGGACGCCCATCCCGGGCGCGTCACCGTCGCCCTGACCCTGCGCACCGACTTCGAGCCGCAGTTCGACCGGTCGGCTCTCGCAGCGCGGTGGAAGGACGCGCGCTACGTCGTGCCGCCAATGAGCCGTGCCGATCTCAAGGCCGTCATCGAGCAGCCCGCCTCCACGCGGGTGCTGTACTTCGACCCGGCGACGCTCGTCGACACCCTGCTCGACGACGTCGCCAATACGCCCGGAGGCCTGCCGCTGCTGTCGTTCGCGCTGAGCGAGATGTATGTGCGATACGTCACCCGTCAGTCATCCGATCGCGCGTTGACGCGCCAAGACTACGACGCACTCGGCGGTGTTGTCGGCGCCCTCAGGTCGCGCGCCGACGCCGAGTACGACGCCCTAGACCAAGCTCACCGCGGGTCGATGCAGCGCCTGATGCTGCGCATGGTCAGCGGCGGCGCGGGCAGCCTGGCCAAGCGTCGGGTGAGCGACGCGGAGCTCGAGTTCACTGACGCCGCCGAGGGGACACGCGTGCAAGACGTGCTGCGCCGGCTGACCGCGGCCCGGCTGGTCGTGGAGGGTAAGGAGACCGACGGCGAGGGCTATGCGGAGCCGGCCCACGACGCGCTGGTGCGCGGCTGGGGCCGCCTGATCGTCTGGATCCATCAGGTGAGCGCCGATGCGGTGCCGCTGGCGACTCGCCAGAAGCTGTCGGTGGCGGCCCTGGAATGGGCGCGGGCCGAAGATCGCACCGCCCGACGGGGGTTGCTCTGGAGCGACAGCGCGCGCAGCGCCATGCTGTCGCCGCTCGTGCGCGCGCGGGCGCCGTGGCTCAACCGGCACGAGCTGATGTTCGCCGAGCGGAGCGTCCGCGGCCGACGCCGCGCCCGCTGGGCCGCCATCGCGGTCACGATCGCCATCGCCGTGCTGGGCGTCGCCAGTCTGATCTTCGGCGTGCAGGCGAGCCAGAACGCCGAAGAGGCCCTCAGGCAGGAACAGGCCGCCGTGGCTGCCGCCGAACGCGCCGAACGCGAGAAGGAACGGGCCGTCCGCAGTCTGTTCTCATCGCTGAAGCTCTACATGAAGTCGGGCAATGCCGGCAGCGTCTGCGTGCACGGCATGTGTGACAGCGCGCCGGCCGGAGACGGCGACGCCGGCGCCTGGTTCTCGATCGCCCGGATGCCCGGCGAGGTGCAGAACCTCGTGGGCCCGGACGACAAGGAGTCGCGCGACTTCATCGCCGCCCGCGACTACGGTGCCGGCCACGTGCTGGTCTACGCGCAGGACGGCCTGACGCGCGACGACGAGATCAGCGGCCTCGGCGCCGACAACCTGGTGTTCGCGGAGAACGCGCTGCGCTGGCTCGACGACGCGGGTGCCGAGGAGGGGTGCCCGGCCACCACGACGATCGCGTTCTGGGAGGGCACGTTTCTGCGCGAGTTCCAGTTGACCTCCGTCAGGCAGTTCATCGATCGACGCGGCTGGACGTTCCTGGTGGTCACGCCAGACTCCCTCGCGGCCGACCTGCGCTGCGCGTCGGTGCTGTGGTACGCCAGTGACTGGGAGCCGCCGCCCGACTTCGCCGCCCGCCACGTGCCCGTCATCGAGCGCTTCGTCAAGGAGGGGGGCGGACTACTGGTGGGCGGACTGGGCTGGTCGTATGCCGACCAGGGCCCGGATACGCCCTATGCCGCCGACGAGCTCGGCCAGCCGTTCGGCTTCAAGTTCACGCTCGACGCCTTCCAGGCCAACGGGCAGCAGCCGATCCCGCTGCTCGACCTGCCGTGACCGCCCGCTGACCCACTGAGTCAGCGGGGCGACGCGCCGGTAACGGCGAAGAGAATCGACGGCACGGTGCTGTAGTTGTAGGCGTACCAGCGGCCGTCGTCGATCCAGTCGGCGACGATCACACTGACGGCCGAGCCGAAGCTGGCCGAGGCCAGCGTCCTGACGACGGTGCGCACGCCCGTCGCGAGATCGATGCGCTCAACCGCTGCGGGCGCCTCGGAGCCGTGCTGCACGTAGACGCGCTGACTGTCGCGCGACCATCCGACGACGCGGTCGCCTGGCGTGAGCGCGGGGAGAGCACGAGGCGTGCCCCCATCGATCGATCGGACGTGAAACGATCCGTCGGCCCGGGTGATGAGCAAGGTCGTGCCGTTGGGCGCCAGCGTGGCCAACTCGCCCTCATCCGTGACCGGCGTGGGCGTGGCGCCCGCCATCTCCTGCCGGTAGCACCGCGGCACGCTCGACGCTTCGGCGCCGCAGACGAGCAGCGTGCGGTTGTCGGGAAACCACTCGGCGGAGATGAGTCGAGTGAGATGTCCGCCCGCCAGGCGCACGGGGCTGCCTGCGCCGGTGGGATACAGCACCAGCTCGGGCGGCGAGGCGATGATGGCCGCAGCCCAGGCGCCATCGGGCGAGAGCTGCTGCGCGCTGCCGGCACCGAGGCGCACGGCTTGAGTGCCATCGGTCTTGCGGAGCACCACCCCGTAGGTGGGCCCGCTGCGCATCCCCACATCGACCATCAGCATCCACTGCCCGTCGGCCGACAGTCCGCGCGCGTTCGACGACCCGAGCCACGACAGCTCCCGCTCGCCATCGCTGCCGGGCACACGGGCTCGTACGCCGAGCGCCAGGTCCTCCCGCACGACCAGCCACCGGCCATCTCGTGCGATGTCGTGCACGATGAGGCGGCCGGGTACGCTCAGCACGGTCCGGAAGCGATCGCCACCCGACGGGCTGACCGACATCGGCTGCATCATGCTGCCACCGGCCTCGTTGCCCGAGAACACCAACCGCGAGCCGTCGGCGCTCCACGCCAGGCCCTCGATGGACCACAGTTCGCCCGTCAGGGTCGTGACGGTGCCCTGACGATCCACCACCATGACCACGCCGCGGTCGTCGAAACGCCACTGGTGGGCGAGGAACGCCACCGTCGAGCCGTCGGGCGACACCCGCGGGTCGCTCAGGTAGCCGTTCGCTTCGTAGAGCGTGGTGCCAATCGGAAACTCCAGGCGATCGCGGCCGGTACCGAGGTCGCGCACGATGGCCATCGAGTCGCCGTCGGGTCCCCAGTCGGCTTCGCGCACGCCCTCGAGCATGGCGCGTGGCGTGCTGCCGAGCGTCATGCGCGCCAGCGTTCCGGAATACAAGCGTTGCCCCTGGTAGCGGGCGTTGACGATGAGGGCCAGCTCGCCCTTGCTCGACACCGACAGCAGGTGCGTGTCGCTGAGACCGAGCGGCTCGGGTGCTTCGGCCGTGGCACTAACCACGTAGAGGGCCGGGGCGAAACCCTGCGTCGCCGCGCTGTAGACGATCGTCTGACCGTCGGGCATGAAGCGCGCGTTCATCACCGGCAGCCGATCGAACGTCTTGGCCTCGTAGACGACGAGCGGTGGGTCGGCCGGTGGCCCGGCACGCCACAGCCACAGCGCGCCAACTACGAGCCCGAGACCGCCGACCAGGGCGGCCGCCACCCGCCTCCACGGCGTGGACGCCGTCGGCAGGATGACCGCAGGGTCGCTGAGCGAGCCGGCGCCGAAGGCTTCGAGCGCGAACGCCACGTCGCTGGCCGACTGGAATCGCTGCCCCGGCTGCTTTTCGAGACAGCGGCGGATGACACGCTCGAGCGGCGCCGGCACGACGTTGGCCGGGAGTTCCTGCGGATCGCTGCGCACGATCGCCGCCATCACCTCGACCGAGGTCTCGCCGGTGAAGGCCCGACGGCCGGAGAACATCTCGTAGCAGACCGCGCCGAGCGCGAAGATGTCGGCGCGCGCATCGACGACCTCGCCCCGCACCTGCTCGGGCGCCATGTAGCCCACCGTGCCGAGCACGGCGCCTGGCGTCGTCGCGGGGTCGTCGTTCAGATTGGTCGACACCGCGTCGGTGTCGCCCGGCTCCGCGATGCGGGCCAGGCCGAAGTCGAGCACCTTGGCATGGCCATCGGAGGTCAGGAAGATGTTCGCGGGCTTGACGTCACGATGCACGATGCCCTTCTGGTGCGCCGCGGCCAGGCCGGAAGCGATCTGCACGGCCACGTCGATGGCCCGCCGCACGGGCAGCGGTCCCCGCATCACCGCCTCGCGCAGCGTCTGGCCCTCGAGCAGCTCGGACACGACGTAGGGCACCTCGCCCTCGGTGTGCACGTCGAAGACCGCCAGCACGTTGGGGTGCGACAGAGCGGCGGCGGCACGGGCTTCCTGCGCGAAGCGGCGCAGGCGGTCGGGCCGGGCGGCGAAGGCCGGCGGCAGCACCTTGATGGCGACATCGCGGCCGAGCCGCCCATCGCGGGCGCGGAAGACTTCGCCCATGGCGCCGGTGCCGAGGGGCGCGACGATCTCGTAAGGGCCGAGGCGCGCACCAGGGGGCAGGGGCACGGGGGGATTATAGCGACGGGTCGAGGCGGACCCGACCCCAAAGGCTGCTACACTGCACCGCCATGCAAAGCCTCGAAGTCCTCCTGGCCCAGGCCAGCGACCTCGTCTGGGGTCCCCCGCTCCTCATCCTGCTCTTCGGCACGCACCTCTTCCTCACGTTCCGGCTCAAGTTCATCCAGCGATTCATCCCGTTGGCGATCAGGCTGTCGGTGGCGAAGGACAAGGACGGCGACGGCGACGTCAGCCAGTTCGGGGCGCTCACAACGGCTCTGGCCGCCACCATCGGCACCGGCAACATCGTCGGCGTGGCAACGGCGGTCGCGGCCGGCGGGCCGGGCGCGGTGCTGTGGATGTGGCTCACCGGCGTCTTCGGCATCTCGACGAAATACGCCGAAGCCGTGCTGGCCGTGAAGTACCGGGTGAAGGCCGCAGACGGCACCATGGCGGGCGGGCCGATGTACGCGCTCGAACGTGGCCTGGGCAGCAAGGCGCTCGGCAAGACGTTCGCGCTCCTGACCGCGGTGGCCGCCTTCGGCATCGGGTGCATGACACAGGCCAACTCGATCTCGTCGATGGCCAACGCCACGTTCGGGGTTCCCACCTGGCTGACCGGTGTGGTGATGGCCACGCTCACGACCGTCGTCGTGCTCGGCGGCATCAAGTCGATTGCCGGCGTATGCGAGCGGCTGGTGCCGGCCATGGCGGTGTTCTACGTGCTCGGCTGCCTCGTGCTCATCGTGATGCACATCGACCGCGTGCCGGGCACCATCGCGCTCATCGTGAACTCCGCCTTCTCGGGCCACGCTGCCCTCGGCGGCTTCATGGGCGCCGGCGTCCGCGAGGCGATGCGGTTCGGCATCGCGCGAGGGCTCTTCTCGAACGAGTCGGGCCTGGGCAGCGCGCCGATCGTGGCTGCCGCCGCCCAGACGCGCAATCCCGTGCGGCAGGCGCTGGTCTCTTCGACCGGTACCTTCTGGGACACGGTCGTGGTCTGCGCCCTGACCGGCATCGTGGTCGTGAACTCCGGTGGCTGGTCGGAGGGGCTGGTCGGCGCCGAGATCACCCAACGGGCGTTCAGCGACCTGCCGGTGGTGGGCAATTGGGTGCTGACGATCGGCATGTTCACCTTCGGCTTCTCCACGATTCTCGGCTGGGCCTACTACGGTGAGGTCGCTGCAGAGTATCTGTTCGGCCGGCCGATCAACACGCTCTACCGCGTGGTGTGGATCGCCGCCGTCTTCGTCGGTTCGGTGTCGACGCTGCAAGCGGTGTGGAGCTTCTCGGACGTGGCCAACGGGCTGATGGCCGTGCCGAACCTGATCTCGCTGCTGGCGCTGAGCGGCATCATCGTCAAGGAAACGCAGGAATACCTCTGGTCGGGCAACATCGACAAGAAGTCCCCAGGCATCTGAGACACCGCGCCACGGCGCCGCGCGCGATCGCGGCTTTCACGCTGATGTATCCCACCGACCTGCCGTTCAGGCACCGGTTCCTGCTGCGCACCTACCGGTGGCATCGGACCGGCGCGGTCGCGCCGGCCGTATTGCATCATGCTCTGGCCGAGGCACGGGTGGCGCTCGTGACCTCGGCCGGCCTCGTGATGCCCGGGGACACGCCGTTCGACCTCGACCTCGAGTACGGCGACTGGTCGTTCCGCACGCTGGCGGGTGATGCGGAGGTGGCGGCGCTCACCATGCACCACAAGAGCGACGCCTTCGATCCGGCGCCGATCGCCGCCGATCGCAACGTAGCCTTCCCGCTCGACCGGCTGCGCGGGCTGGCCGCTGCCGGCGTCATCGGCGAGGTGGCGCCGAGGCATCTGTCGTTCATGGGCTCGATCACGCGGCCGGAGCGTCTGATCGAAGAGTCGGCGCCGGCCGCCGCCGAGCTGCTCGCACGCGACGGCGTCGACATCGCGCTGCTCGTCCCGGTGTGACCGATGTGTCACCAGACCGTGAGTCTGGTCCAGGTGGCGCTCGAACGGCGCGGCATCGCGACGGTCTCGCTCACCGTGCTGCCCGACATCACGCGCAAGCTGGCGCCACCCCGGGCGCTGGCGGTCGAGGCGCCCCTCGGCGCCTCGATGGGCCCGCCCCACGATGCCGAGCGTCACGCCGACGTGCTGCGACGGATGTTGGCGCTCACCGCGCGGCACGATGTGCCGGTGCTGGAGACCGCCTAGCCTAGGCCGCCTGCAGGGCACGTCCCGCCGGCATTACTTCACCGGCGTGAAGATCACGCCGGCGGCGACGAGATCACGCACCAGCGCCGGCATCTTCCGGCCGGCCGCGTTGGCCTCCTCGACGACCTTTGGCAGCGCCGCCCGCACCTCGCGGATCATGGCCATCTGCGTCGTGGTCGGCACCGAGGTCGAGCCCATGATGGCGCCCTTGAGCTGGCCGATGCGCCCGCGCACGTTCTCGGCGCCGCCTCCGAATCCGCCGCCACCGCCGCCCAGCCCGAGGCGCCGGCGCAGACGTTCGAGCTCGGTGCTGAGCGCGTCCATCGACGTCTTCACGGCCGGCGGGATGGTAAGGTCACCCGTCTGCTGCTTGAGCAGCGTGATCTGGGCGCTGGCGTTCTGCACGATCTCGGCGGCGCCGTTGGCCTCGGCCTGCAGTTCGTGGAGGCTCCTGGCCGTTTCGAACCACGTCCTGCGATCGGCATCGGTGATCGTGATGTCGGGGTCGCCGGCCACGGTCACGTCCACGGTCTGGAGGTCCTTGCCGTCGACGCGCAGCGTCGCGCGGTAGCTGCCGGGCAGCACGTACGGCCCGTTGTTGCCGCTGCCACCGAAGCCGCCACCGCCACCGCCGCCGCCGGAGGCCGGTGCGCCCGGGGGCGGCGTCAACGGCGCCAGCGGCTGCACCCGCAAGTCCCACTTCACGATGTGCAGGCCGGCGGTGTTGCGGCTCTTCATGTCGTCACCACTCAGCTCGCGCACCTGGGTGCTGCCGTCACGGATGATCCAGCTCACCTGCTTCGCATCGCTTGCCAGCCGGTAGGCCAGGGTCGCGCCAGGGGCCGGGTTGAGCCCGAGGAACTGCATGTCGCCCTCGAAGCCCTTCATCTTGTCGTTGGCCTGGTTGAAGGCCATCGCCGGTTCCGGCTGGAAGGCGAAGGTGCCGGCCGCGGCGGCCTTCGACCACTGCTGAATGATGCCGACGTCGTCGAGAATCCAGACGCCGCGCGCGTGCGTGGCGAGAATCAGGTCGTTGTCGCGTGGATGGATCTTCATCTCGTAGATGGGCGTCGTCGGCAGGTTCGCCTTGACGCGCGTCCACTGGCCGCCGCGGTTGTGCGACACCCACAGGCCGGTCTCCGTCCCCAGGTAGAGCAGGTCGGCGTTCTTCGGATCCTCGAGGATCGTGCGCGCGACCTCGCCCTTCGGCAGGTTGCCCGCGATCGAACGCGTCGTGGCGCCGAAGTCGGCGGTGGCGAAGACATACGTGTCGTAGTCGCCGCCACGGTGCCCGTCGAAGGTGATGTAGGCGGTGCCGTCGCTGTGCTGCGAGGGCACCACGTCAGACACATAGGTCCACTTGGGCACGCCGGCGAAGTGCGCGGTGACGTTGCTCCACGTCTTGCCGGCATCGCGCGTGACGCTCACGACGCCGTCGTCGGTGCCCGTCCAGATGATGCCGGCCCGGCGCGCCGACTCCTCAAGCGTCACGATCGTGCCCCAGGCGGAGACGCCGTCGTTTCTTGCGATCTTGACCTCCTTGTCGCTCGTGTCCATGATCGACAGGGTTTCGCGGTTGGTGTTGGTCGAGAGGTCGCCGCTGATGGGCGCATAGGAGCGGCCTCTGTCGCTCGACTTCATCAGCATCTGGGCCCCGATGAAGATGGTGGAGGGGTCGTGCGGTGACAGCTGCATCGCCGTGTCCCAGTTGTAGCGGAACTGCGACGGCTCCCCCTCCTTGGCTTCGAGCGGCTCCGGACGCACGGCCGTGCGCTCGTTGGTCGTCCGATCGATGCGGTTCATGCGGCCATCCTGAGACTCCGCATACACGACGTTCGGGTCGCTTGGGTCCATGAGGGGCTGGAAGCCATCGCCACCGTTCACGACGTACCAGTCGTCGTTGGCGATGCCGGAGTTGGTGCGCGTGCCGCTCGGGCCGCACCAGGTGTTGTTGTCCTGCAGCCCGGCGCACACGTGGTAGAACGGCGTCCGCATGTCGAAGGCCACGTGATACGCCTGCGCCAGCACGAGGTTGGGGAAGTACTGCCAGGTGGCGGCGCGATCGTGCGAGGTGCTCACGCCGCCATCGCCGCCGAGGATGAGGTGCTTCGGGTTGGCCGGATTGATCCACAGGGCGTGGAAGTCGACGTGGATGCGGCTGGCGCCGTCGGTGCGGAACGTCCGGCCGCCGTCGTCCGACACGTGCAACTGCACGCCGAGCACGTAGATGCGAGAGTCGGTCTGTGGGTCGACGCGAATCTGGCTGAAGTACATCGGGCGCGGATTGACGTCGCTCATCTTGCGCCAGGTGGCGCCGGCGTCGTCGGTGCGGTAGACGCCGCCCTCGGTGGCGTGCTCGACGCGCGCGTAGAGCACGTTCGGATTGGCGCGGTAGATGTCGAGACCGATGCGGCCCTTGGGGCCGGCCGGAATTCCGGTTTCGATCTTCGTCCACGTCTCGCCGGCATCCACCGACTTCCAGATGCCGCTGCCGGCGCCGCCGCCGTTCATGCCCCACTGCGCGCGTCGCCGCTGGTAGGTGGCGGCGTAGAGCACGCTGTTGTTGGCCGGGTCCATCACCAGTTCGGTGGCCCCGGTGTCGTCGTCGACGTGCAGTGTCCGGTCCCAGGTGAGTCCGCCGTCGAGCGTGCGGTAGACACCGCGCTCGCCGCCAGTCGCCCACAGGTCACCGAGCGCCGCCACGTGCACGACGTTGAAATCCACCGGGTCGACGATGACGCGGGCGATGTGCTTGCTGGTTCGGAGGCCCATGTTCTTCCACGAGCGTCCGCCGTCGCTGCTCTTGAAGATACCGTCGCCCCACGACGACGACTGGCGGTTGTTGTTCTCGCCGGTGCCGGCCCAGATCAGGTTGGCGTCGGTCGGCGCAATCGCGACATCGCCCACCGACGACGTGCTCTCGTTGTCGAAGACCGGCGTGAACGTCACGCCGTTGTTGGTCGTCTTGTGGATGCCGCCGGTCGCGGCCGCCACGTAGAACGTCGACGGATCGCTCTCGAGCACGGCGAGATCGTCGATCCGGCCCGAGGGCGCGCCAGGCCCGATCTGGCGGAACGCCAGGCGGTCGAGCGGTCCACTGCCGGCCGATGCCTCGGTCATGGCCGGCGTGCGGGCCGGCGGCGCCTGCGCGGCGAGGGCTGTGGCGAGCGCCACGAGAGCGCACAGCGTGAGCGGCAGCGCACTCTTAGGCATCACTTCGCCTCCGACAGCTCGTCGTAGCAGAGCCCGAGCACGAAGCCGAGCGTGAGGCGCGCGTTCGGTGACGCGTTGTCCTCGAACCCGGGAAGCACCGTCATCCTTTTCTGCAGCTCGTCCTTCGACTCGCCGGCGGCGATGGCCTTCCGCGCCGTATCCATGCACAGCGAGAGATAGTCGCGGAAGCGCATCAGGTCGGGCTTGGTGCACTGCACCGCGTCGTCCTTGGCGTGGCCGGCGATGAAGATCGCGTCGTTCGAGTGGGCCTTGCCGACCTTCTCGAGGACGGTGATCCCGCTGGCCGTCGAGGCGCCAGCCGCCCGGTCGATGTTCGGATGCGCGCGGTTGAAGAGCAGGTCGCCCATGTGAACGACGTTGGCCTTCTCGAGGTGGTAAACGGCATCGCCGCTCGTGTGGCCGGCGCCGTAGTAACGGGCCTGAATGGTCTCATCACCGAAGCTGGTCTTCCAGCTGTCGGTGAAGGTAGTGTCGGCAAACGACGTCTGCGACTCGCTCTTGGCCGCCGCGGCGGTCTTCCGGTGCCACTCGAGGCACTTCACATGGGCCACGATGCGCTTGACGGCGCCGCGAAACACCAGGTTGCCACCGGTGTGGTCACCGTGATGGTGGGTGTTGAGCAGCATCTCGATACCCTGCGGCGAGCGCTGCTTCAGCCCGGCCACGGCGATCGCGGCGGTGTTGGCGAACTGGCTGTCGATGGCCACGGCGCCGGCCCCGTTGACGAGGTAGCCAATCGTGCCGCCGCTGCCCTTGAAGATGCCGACGCCGCGACGCAGGTCCGAGAAGCTCGTCACCGGCGGCGCCTGGGCGGGCTGGGCGAAGAGCGTGCCGTGGCCGAGGCCCAAGGCCAGCGTGGAAGCAGAGGTGGCGAGACAATCGCGGCGGGTGACGCTCATTCGATGGCTCCTGAAGGTGGGAAGGCGCCCGCAGGATATCTCAACTGGGCGGCCGGCCGCCGCTGTCGGGGGAAACCACCACGGCCGGCGCTGCGTCACAAGTAGTGCCGGTCTGACCGCCCGTGGGCCGCCCCGCCGACGTTGGTCCGGCACCAGCTCGACCGGTTCGCGACCGCATTTGCCGGCCGTGGAGCGGCCATACTGGACCAACACTCCCGCGGAGGCCTTGATGTTCCGACTCGCCCTTGCCACTTCCCTCCTCGCCCTCACCACCACCGTCGCCGCCGAGCAGGTGACCACGGCCGATCTGCAAACGCTCGAGGACTCGGCGGCCACGGTCGCCGCCGACGTCGCCCAGGCGCGCAGCCGTGACGCCGCCCAGGCCGGCTCGCTCGACGGCGAGCTGGATGAGGTGCGCGACGACATCGCCTACCTGCGCGGCAAGCTGCGCCGCGAGGGCAAGGTGTCGCAGAGCGAGGTGGCCGATGTCCGCACGCGGCTAGACCGCATCCGCATGCGGGCGCAGGCGGCGTCGCGCGGCCTGAGCACCTCGGCGCCATCTGGCGGCGCTCGCGAGCTGCCGGTCGGCACCGAGGTCGACGTGCGGTTGCTGTCGACCCTCACCACGGCCACGGCCAAGGTCGAGGACCGCATCGAGGCGACGACGGTGCTCAACATCGACAATCAAGACCACGTGCTGGTGCCGGCCGGCTCGGTCTTCCGTGGCACGGTGACGACGGTGAACCGGCCGGGCCGCATCGACCGCAAGGGCTCGTTGACGTTGCTGTTCGATCAGGTGACCGTGCGCAACGAGACGATGAAGGTGCGGGCCACGGTGCTGCAGGCGCTCGAGAGTGAAGGCCTCAAGGGCGACACCGCGAAGATTGGCGCCGGCGCCGGCGTGGGCGCAATCATCGGCGGCATCCTCGGCGGCTTCAAGGGCGTGCTGACCGGCATTCTCGTCGGCGGCGGCGGCGTGATTGCCGCTACCGAAGGCCAGGACGTCACTTTGCCGGCGGGCACCATCCTGCGCGTGCGCCTCGACACTCCGCTCATCGTGCCGTAGGGCCGAACAGGTAGTCGAGCGTGAGGTGGGTCATCGCGCGCACTCCCACCGGCAGCGCGGTCTCATCGGCGAAGAAGAGCGGCGAGTGGTTGAGCGCCGCCTTCGACGCATCCTGCGACGGCGGCGTCACGCCGAGGAAGAAGAAGAGACCGGGCACGTCCTGCTGGAAGTAGGAGAAGTCTTCAGCGGTGCCGGTGAGCGCGCCCACCTTCACCTGCGCCTCTCCGGCGACGCGCTTGAGCGTCGGCACCATGCGCTCGGTCAGCGCCGGGTCATTCTTCGTCACCGGATAGCCGAGCCCGAACTCCACCTTCGCGGTGGCGCCTGACGCCTCGGCGTACTTGACCGCGATGTCGCGCACGCGCTGCCGGATCTTCGTGCGCTCTCCTTCGTCGAAGGCACGGATCGTGCCGACGAGCTCCACCGTGTCTGGAATGATGTTCGAGCGGTTGCCGCCCGTGAACTTCCCCACCGTCACCACCGCCGGCGCCTCGGCGATGTTCACCTGGCGCGCCACGATCGACTGGAAGCCGGTGACGATCTGCGCGCCAATGACGATCGGATCGACGCCGCCCCACGGCACGGCGCCGTGTGTCTGCCGGCCGGTGATGGTGATGGTGAACTCGTCGGCGCTCGCCATGAGCGGACCGGACCGGTAGACGATATGCCCGGCCGGAAACGGAAACACATGGAGGCCGAACACGGCATGCACATCGGGGTTCTTCAGCACGCCGGCCTTCACCATCGGCTCGGCCCCGCCAGGGCCCTCTTCGGCGGGTTGGAAGATGAACTTCACCGTGCCCGGCAGCTGGTCTTTCATGCCGGCCAGCGCCGTGGCCGCGCCGAGCAGGATCGCCATGTGGTTGTCGTGGCCGCAGGCGTGCATGACACCCGTCTCCACGCCGTTCCACTGGGCCTTGGCCGTGGACTTGAACGGCAGGTCGACCTGCTCGGTGACCGGCAGGCCGTCCATGTCGGCGCGCAGCGCCACGACGGGACCGGGCTTGCCGCCCTTGAGCACGCCGACGACCGCCGTGGCCGCGCCGGGCACGCCCACCTGCACCTCCATGCCCAGCGACCGCAGATGGTCGGCGACGATCTTCGACGTGCGCGTCTCCATCATGCCGAGCTCGGGGTGCTCGTGGAAGTCGCGCCGCCATGTCACGACTTGGCGCAGGCCGGCTTCGATCCGGCGTTCGGCGTCGGCGGAGACGGCCGCGGGCGTCTGCGCGAATGCGACTCCGGGGACGACGAAACCGACGAGCGCGACCACGCGGAGGAGGTGCAGAGTCATGCCCGCGAGTCTACGCCGGAACCTTCCCCTGCATGCACGCGAAGAAGCGGTCGAGCATCATCTTCGACACGCTGCCGATGAGGCGCTGACCCAGGCGGGCGATCGTTCCACCCACGTCCATCGTGCCGGTGACATCCACGATAGTGGAGGCGCCCTCCTGGCGCAGTGTGATGCGCGACTCGCCGTTCACGAACCCGTGCGTGCCCGACCCTTCGATGACGAGGCGATAGGACGCCGGGGCCACCTGATCGAGCATGGCCACGGTGCCCTCGTACGAGCCGGACATGGCCGCCACCGTGGCCACGAGCTTCGCCTGGTAGCGATCGCCGCCGAGCGGCTCGAGCCGCTCGCAGCCACGCACACACGAGGCGATGGCGTCGGTATCCATGAGCAGCGCCCACACGCGCTCGCGCGGGGCCGGAAACGTGTAGGTGCCGTCGAGTGTCATGACGCAAGTCTCCCATGCGACTGGGCCGCGCGGCGGCGCGGCGGCCGGCGCGACGGCAGTGTGTCGAGATGCCGGGCGAGGTCTTCGAGATTGGCCAGCGTGCGGACCGGCAGGAAGTCGTCTACGAACGGCAGCGCCGCCACGAGTCCGCGCGTGAGCGGCCGGTAGTCGGCGCTGCCGAGCAGCGGACTCACCCACACGAGACGATGGCAACTGCGCTGCAGGCGCGCCACTTCGCCGGCGAGCGCCTGGGGCTCGCCGCGGTCCCAGCCATCGGAGACGACGAGCACGACGGCGCCGCGCTTGAGGACGTAGCGCGCCCAGTGCACGTGAAATGCGCGCAACGCGTCGCCGATACGCGTGCCGCCCGACCAGTCTGGCACCCGCCTGGCAGCCGCGGCGAGCGCATCGTTGACCCGTCGCGCGCCGAGTTCCCGCGTGATGCGCGTCAAGCGCGTCGAGAACGTGAACGCCTCCACGCGCTGATGCGTGCGGGTGAGGGCATGGGCGAAGTGCAACAGCATGCGCGAGTAGCGCTCCATCGAACCGCTGACGTCGCAGAAGACGATGAGTGGCCGTGGCCTGACGGTGCGCGTCCGCCGCGGCAGCACGAGCAGCTCGCCGGTGGCGATGCTGCTCCGCCAGGCTCGCCGGAGGTCGATACCCGGCCCGGCGCCGGGCACCCAGCGCCGCGTGCGCCGTTCCCCTGGATGCCAGGCGAGCCCGTCGAGCGCCCGGCGGGCCGCGGCGAGCTCCGACGGCGTCAGGTCGGCGAAGTCCTGATCGCGCAGGGCCTCGGCGCCGCTCCACGTGCGCAACTCGCCGATCGGTCGTCGCTGTGCCGCCTCGCCCTCGGCGGGATCCCCGGGCGGCGCATCGAGTTCCGGCAGCACGGCTTCGATCTGCAGCGACACCCCGGTGCGCGGCTCGCCGATCGCGCGTAAGTCGCGCCGGCCCCAGCGTTCGCCGTGATCCTGCCAGAAAGCGTCGAACGCCGCGTCGAAGAGCGGCACGTCGTCGCGGCGCCTGACCAGCACCGTGCGCAGCGCGTGATAGACGTCGTGCTTGCGCGCCACGCCCACCCGGGTCAGCGCGTCGACGGCAAGGACGATGCCGGTCGTTGCCACGTCCAGTCCCACCGACCGGAGGAGGCGCCCGAACACGACGAGATTGGCCGGCAGAGTCATGACGTGCGCACCCGGTGACGGGGTCAGCCGCTCCGGCGGACGCCCTGCAGCATGGCGCGGGCGAGAATCCCCTGAAGCCGCTCGCCCTTCATCGCCTCGATGTCTTCGCGCGCCTTGAGCACCACGCCGAGCGTCTCCTCGATGGTCGACGGGTCGAGGGCAGTCTTGTCGAGCGCCACGAGCGCCGCCACCCAATCGAGGGTCTCGGAGATGCCTGGCGCCTTGTACAGCTCCGCCGTGCGCAGTTCCTGCACGACTGCCGTGACCTGGTGCGACAGCTCACCTGGTGCCGCCGGCACCTTCTGGCGCACGATGGCGAGTTCCTTGTCGAAGGCCGGGTATTCGATCCACTGGTAGAGACAGCGGCGCTTCAGCGCGTCGTGCACTTCGCGCGTGCGGTTCGAGGTCAGCACGACCACCGGCGGTTCGATCGCTTCGATCGTGCCGAGCTCGGGGATCGTGATGCGGTATTCGGACAGGAGTTCGAGCAGGTAGCCCTCGAACTCTTCGTCGGCGCGATCGACCTCATCGATGAGCAGCACCGGCGGGCGACCGACCTCGCCTTCGAGGGCGCGCAGCAACGGCCGCTTCAGCAGGTAGCGGTCGCTGAAGAGCTCGCGGCGCGCCGACACGCGATCCACCGTGTCGACCGCCTCGAGAATCCGCAGCTCCAGTAGCTGGCGTGCGTAATCCCATTCGTAGACGGCGTGCGAGATGTCGAGCCCCTCGTAGCATTGGAGCCGGATGAGCTCGACGCCGAGCGCGGCGGCGATCGCCGCGGCGACCGACGTCTTGCCCACGCCGGCCTCGCCCTCGAGGAACACCGGCCGGCGCAGCGTGACGGCCAGATAGATCGACGTCGCCAGTCCGCGGTCGGCCACGTAGCCCGCGCCGGCCAGGCGTGTCTGGACGTCGTCGATCGACGCGAACAGGGGTGTCGGGCTCACCGCGCCCGGTCGGCGGCGGCCGTCACGGCCTTGGCCACCCAGGCGCCGGCCACGTGCCGCCGGTACTCGGCCGACGCGAACAGGTCGCCCATGAGGTCGCCGGCGAGATCGCCGGCGACCTTCGCCGATGCCGCGGCAATGACATCGGCCGTGAGCCGCGCGCCCGTGAGCGCAGCTTCCACCGAGCCCAGCCGAGCCGGCGTGGCGGTGACGCCGCCAACGATGATGATGGCGCGGCTGCAGACACCGCGGGCGACGGCGACGACCGCCGCAGCGCCCACCACCGCATAGCGCGACGCCGGATGCGCGAACTTGGCATACGCGGCGCCCGTACCGGCCGCGGCGGCGGGCACCAGGATGGCCGTGAGGATCTCGCCCTCGCCGACCGCGGTCGCCATCAGGCCCTCGAAGAAGTTCGCGGCCTCGACGACGCGCGCCTTCCCGCCGGCGCCGGCGATCTCCATCCGCGCGCCAACCGCGCTGAGCACGGTGGGCAGGTCGGCGGCCGGGTCGGCGTGAGCGACGCTGCCGCCGATCGTGCCGCGGTTTCTGACGGCCATGTCGCCAATCCGGGCCGCGGCCTCGGCCACGACCGGGCAGTGCGTGCCGATGAGGGGCGACGCGGCGACCTCGGCGTGCGTGGTCATGGCGCCGATGCGCAGACCCCCATCGGACACGGCAATGCCCTTGAGCGCGGTAATTTGTCCGATGTCGATGAGCGCGCTGGGCGCGGCCAGGCGCAGCTTCAGCATCGGCAGCAGGCTGTGCCCGCCGGCGAGCAACTTCGCCCCCGGGTTGGCGGCGAGCAGCTGCTGCGCCTCGGCCACCGACGAGGCGCGGTGATAGTCGAATGACGGCGCGTACATATCAGGCTCCCTTCCCCGCCGTCTGCACGGCGCGCCACACGCGTTCGGGGGTCAACGGCATCCGCACGTCGTCGACGCCGAGCGGCCGCAGCGCATCCATGACGGCGTTGTAGACCGTGCATGTCGAGGCGATCGTGCCGGCCTCGCCGATACCCTTCACGCCGAGCGGATGATGCGGCGAGGGCGTGACGGTGTGCAGCACCTCGATGTCTGGCAGGAAATCGGCGCGCGGGATCGCGTAATCCATGAGCGAGCCGGTGAGAAGCTGGCCGTTGTCGGCGTACACAGCCTCTTCCCAGAGCGCCTGCGCCACGCCCTGCACGACACCGCCGTGCACCTGGCCTTCGACGATCATCGGGTTGATCTGCGGCCCGCAGTCGTCGACCGCCACGTAGCGCTTGAGGGCGATGGCGCCGGTGGCTGGATCGACCTCGACGACCGCCACGTGCGTGCCGAATGGATAGACGAAGTTCGGCGGGTCGTAGAAGCTCGAGGCTTCGAGGCCGGCTTCCATCCCGGCGGGCATGTTCCAGGCGACGTTGGCCATCATCGCGATGTCCTGGATCGTCTTGACCCTGGCCGGCGCGCCCTTCACGAAGAACTTGCCATCGGCGTAGTCCATGTCTTCGACGGCGGCCTCGAGCAGGTGCGCGGCCAGCGCCGTCGCCTTGTCTTTGATCTTGCGCACGGCAATCGCCAGTGCTGCGCCGCTCACGGCCGTGGTGCGGCTGCCGTAGGTGCCCCAGCCCATCGGAGTCTTGTCGGTGTCGCCGTGCATGACCTTCACGTCGTTGACGTCGACCCCGACTTCGGAGGCGACGATCTGGGCGAAGGTCGTCTCTTCGCCTTGTCCGTGCGGCTTCGTGCCGATGAACACGTTCACCTTGCCTGAGGGGTGGAAGCGAACGATGGCGCTCTCCCACAAGCCGCCCTGGAAGCCGATCGCGCCGGCCACCTGCGACGGTCCGAGCCCGCAGATCTCGACATAGGTGCAGACGCCGATGCCGAGGTGGCGGCCCTTGGTGCGCGCCTCGGCCTGCTCCTTGCGCAGCGCCTCGTAGCCGACGTGGGCGAGCGCCTTGTCGAGGTTGGCGTGGTAGTCGCCGCTGTCGTAGGTGAGGCCGGTGGCCACGTCGTGACCATCGTCGAACTTCGGAATGAGGTTCAACCGCCGCACCTCGACGGGGTCTTTGCCGATCTTGGCGGCGAAGCGATCGATGAGCCGCTCCAGCAAGTAGGTGGCCTCGGGGCGGCCGGCGCCGCGGTAGGCCTCGACGGGCGTCGTATTCGTGTAGACACCGTAGACGTCCTCGTGCACGTTGGGGATGAGGTAGGGACCGCACAGCATGAGGCCGTGGAGGATCGTCGGGATGCCAGGCGCAGCGGTCGACAGGTAGGCGCCCATGCCGGCCCAGACGGTACCGCGCACGGCGGTGATCTTTCCGTCGGGAGTGCCGCACATCTCGACATCCTGCACGTGGTCGCGGCCGTGGGTCGTGGCGATGTAGTTCTCCGAGCGGGTCTCGGTCCACTTCACGGGCCGGTTCAACTTCATCGCGCAGAAGCAGGCGATGAACTCACCGGGATACTGCGGGATCTTGCTGCCGAATCCGCCGCCGACTTCCGGCGCGACAACACGCAGCTTGTCCTCCGGCACCCCGATGACGATCGAGCCGATGAAGCGCACGATGTGGGGGTTCTGCGTCGTATTCCACAGTGTCAGCTCGCCCGAGGCCGCCATCCACTGCGCGACCGCCGAGCGCGGTTCCATCGCCGTGGGGATGAGGCGCTGCTGCACGATGTGGTCCTTCACGACCACGACGCCCGGCGCCGAGAACGCGGCCGCGGCGTCGCCGCCGGCGACGGTCCAGTGGAAGGCCTGGTTCCCGGGCGCGCTGGCGTGCAGTTCGGGCGCCCCTGCGGCCAGAGCCTTGTGGGGGTCGACCACCGCCGGCAGCGGCTCGTATTCGACGGCGATGAGGTCCAGGGCGTCGTAAGCCTGGTCGGGGGTCTTCGCGACCACGACGGCGACCACGTCGCCCACGTAGCGCACCGTGTCGCGCGCCATCACGGGGTACTCGGCCACCTTCAGGTCGGCGTTGGGCAGGAGCCACGCGCACGGCATGGCCTTCAGGTGGCCGGCCGTGTCGGCAGCGGTGTAGACGGCGAGCACGCCGGGCGCGGCCTTCGCCGCAGTCGTGTCGATGCCCTTGATGCGGGCGTGGGCATGGGGGCTGCGCAGCATGACCGCGTGCACCATGCCGGGCAGCTGGATGTCGTCGGTGAAGGTGCCGGCGCCGGTGAGCAGGCGCGGATCCTCGCGGCGGCGGATCGCGGAACCGAACATGCGGGCGCTCACCTTGCGCCTCCCATCGCCTTGGCGGCATCCTGCACCGAGCGCACGATGTTCTGGTAGCCGGTGCAGCGGCAGAGATTGCCGTCGAGGCCGTGGCGGATCTCCTCGGGCGTCGGGTCGGGGTTCTGGCGCAGCAACTCGTGGGTGGCGAAGACCATCCCCGGCGTGCAGAACCCGCACTGCAGCCCGTGCTTGTTCCAGAAGGCCTCCTGGATGGGATGGAGGGTGCCCGGCGCGGCCAGGCCCTCGATGGTCGTGATGGCGGCGCCGTCGACCTGCGCCGTCAGGCACGTGCAGGACTTGACGGCGATGCCATCGACGAGCAGGGTACACGAGCCACATTGACTGGTGTCGCAGGCGACCTTGGTGCCGGTCAGCCCGAGGACATCGCGGATGAAGTGGACGAGCAGCAGCCGCGGATCGACGTCGTGCTGGTGGGACTGACCGTTGACGGTCAGTGAGACGGGCACAGCCATGGGAACCCCCTGCGAAAAGGTTCGTGGCGGCCGCATGAGCGGTCGTCGCGAGGGGCGGAGTATACACCCGGCCCGCGGCGACGGGGGTGCGGGCCTGGTAATCAGCCGATCTTCTTGCCGAGCCAGGTGGCCGGACCGCCGCGCGCCTCATCCAGCTTGCCCGCCGCGTAGCGCGTGCTGACCTTCCACACGAAGTCCATCTCGGAGGTGATGGCCCCCATGGCCATCCGCGACTCGATGACCAGCAGGACGCTGCCGTAGAACATGAACAAGCCACCGGTGACGCCGAACACCACCGCCACCCAGGTGAAGCTGCCGTCGACGGCGGCCACCACGGCGATGGCGACGCTCGTGGCCACGAAAATGCCGAGCGCGGTGTAGAACGCCACCATCGCCCGCTGAATGAGACGCGCCCGCGACGTCTGGCGATCGAGCTGTGAGAAGACCAGCTGGCGGCGGTCGGCGGCCATGTCGTCGCCCTCGGGATGCTTGGCCAGCAGCTCGAACTTCTCGGACAGGGCGCGCACGCGGTCGACGACGCGGCCGAGGCGGGAGCTGGTCGAGAAGATGAGGGCGCCACAGGCTGAGATGAGCACGGCTGGCGTGATCATCGCCGTGAGCACTGCCAGGGCGTTCTGCGGTGATTCCAGTCGGGACAGCCAGTTCATTGACATAGCGTACTGGGGGACGGGGCTAGCGGCTAGGGGCGCGACCAATGCTCCGCTCGGGCCTCGGCCCTGTTCTAGAATTGCCGTCATGAAAGCCATCCGCGCGCACGCCTTCGGCGGCCCCGACGTCCTTCGCTACGACGACCTGCCGGACCAGCAGCCCGGGCCAGGGCAGGTCAGGGTGCGGCTGCATGCCGTGGGCGTGAACCCGTTTGACACCTACATGCTGACAGGCACCTACGCCATCAAGCCACCTCTGCCCTACTCACCAGGCGCCGACGGCGCCGGCGTGGTGGAGGCGATTGGCACCGGCGTGGACGGCCTGGCGGTGGGCGACCGCGTCTACACGGGCGGCACCGCCGACCACCAGGCCTACGGCGCCTACCGGCAGGTCGTGCTCTGCACGCCCGGGCAGGTGCACGCCTTGCCAGATCGCGTGTCGTTCGCCGAGGGCGCCGCCGTCAACGTGCCTGGCCTCACCGCCCACGTCGCCCTCGAACGGGCGACACCCCGCGGTGGTGATGTCGTGCTCGTGCACGGGGCCAGTGGCTCGGTAGGGCTCGCCGCGGTGCAGATGGCACGGGCCGCAGGACTCACCGTGATCGGCACGGCCGGCACCGACGACGGGCAAGCGCTGGTGGCGGCCGAAGGCGCCCATCACGTCGTGGCTCACCGCGATCGGGCGCACGTCGAGCGGATTCAGGCGCTCACGAGCGGCCGTGGGCCCGACATCATCCTCGAGATGCTGGCCAACGTGAACCTCGACCACGATCTGACGATGATCGCGCCGCGGGGACGCATCGTGATCATCGGCAGCCGCGGCCGGATCGAAATCGATCCACGGAAGATCATGGCCAAGCACGCCGTGGTCACGGGTCTCGCGTTGTGGGGGCTGACCGCTGAGGAAGTGGCGCGCGGGCACGAAGCGCTCGGCCAGGCACTGGCGTCGGGGGCGCTACGTCCCGTCGTGGGCACGGAACTCCCGCTCGCCGAGGCGGCCGAGGCCCACCGGCGCGTGATGGCGCCGGGCGCGCGCGGGAAAGTCGTGCTCCTGACGAACTGAACGGGGGCGAGGCTCCTTACTGATTCGTAAGGGGCCTGGCCCCGATCCCCTATTTCCCAGACTTCCGCGCCAGCTCCTCGTCGATGATGCTCTCGAAGACCGCCAACGGCTGCGCGCCGGTGACGACGCGTCCGTTGATGTACAGCGTGGGCGTCGAGCCCACGCCCATCTGGCTGCCAAGGTCGAGATCGGCCTGTACGTTGTCGGCATGCTTGCCCGAGTCGAGGCACTGGTCGAAGGCGGCTTGATCGAGCCCGACGGCGGCGGCGTGTTTCTTGAGCTCCGGCACCTGCAGCAGCTGCTGGTTGGCGAACAGCCGGTCGTGCAGCTCCCAGTACTTCCCTTGATCGCCGGCGCAGTGCGCCGCTTCGGCCGCCTTGGGCGCCTGGAGGTGGTTCTGCAGCGGGAAGTCCTTGAAGACGAAGCGGATCTTGCCGGGGTATTTCTGTTCCAGCGCCTTGAGTGTGGGCGTGACGCGAGCACAGAACGGGCACTGATACTCCGAGAACTCGACGATCGTCACCGGCGCATCCGCCAGCCCCCGTGTCGGGTCGTGTGCGGCAATAGCAACTTCGGAGCGCGGCGGATCGAGCGCGATGCTCACCGCTGGACCCGCGGCCTTGAGCTCGTTCACGAGCACGGCCATGTTCTGGGCATCGCGACTGCCGCCGATGAACTTGGTGATCGACTCCTTGAGGTCGGCCACCGTGGACGCGCCAACGCGATCGCGGTTCTCGTCGTAGACCTTCTGGATGTCGGCGTCGGTGATCGCACCGCGGCGCTTCTCGAGCTCCGCCGCAAGAAACGTGTCCTTCGGCTGGCCCGCCTTCTTCGCCGCCGCCTCAATCAAGTGATCGCCAACCAGCAGATCGATGCTCTGGCGACGGTGCTGGTAGAGCAACTGCGTCACGCGGGCGCGTTCGCCGGGATCTTCCGTCTGCCACCGCGCCTCGACGTCCTTGAGCGTGAACGTCTTGTCGCCGACCGTGGCCACCACCTGGTCCTGATCGCCGGTACCGGGCGCGGGGGCCTGGGGCGGCGCCGTCTGAGCGTCGGCGCACGCAGAGCCGCCAAGCGCGGCCATCACGAGCGCCAGCCCCCATCCGAACATCGTCTTCGACATCGTCTCTCCTTTGAACACACACCCAGCTTACTGCGTCGGCTTGCCCCTGGATCGGGGCGCGGCGGCTGCCCGGGCTCGTACCCTGGGCACGCCACCACCGGCAGCCTGGGGTACTTCGCAAAGGCGGGATCGCTCAGCCCACGGGAGCACATGATGAAGGTCGACACCGCGGTCGATACCTTGCGGCTCCAGGCGCAGTGGCCACACAACCCGGCATCCACTGGGCGCGACACGCCTTGATCGTAGTGCAGTGCGGCGGCAGACTGACGCCGACAGAGGACACGATTGTTCCCAAGCGGAGACAGCGGCGTTCCCAAGTGGAGACAGCAGCGCTTCATCTCGGCGGGGCGCGGCACCGAGGCACAGTGGCAGTGGTTTTGCTAAGTCGGGAGGCGATGACCGCCTGCCAGCGACTGTTCTATCTTGTGCTCGTTCTGTACTCCGCGACCGCCGCAGCCTGCGGCAACAACGACACCCCCACCTCACCGACCACCACGACCACCACCGAAACGGTTGTCGCTCCGACGGTGTCGGAGCAATTCGCCGGCAACCTGACGGTGAACGGCTCCCGCTTCTATGCCTTCGATGTCGGTGCCACCGGCACCGTCACCCTGACGCTCGACAGCGTGGGCGGTGGCGCGGTGCCAACGACCGTGTGGGTGGGGCTGGGCGTCGGCGTGCCGGACGGCACGGACTGCAGTACAACTGCGTCGCTCAACACCCAGTCTGGCGCCGGTCCGCACGTGAGCGCCACGCTCTCGCCCGGCACCTACTGCGCGCGCATCTACGACGTTGGCAACCTGGCCGCGCCAGCGCCTTTTTCGGTCACGATCGCACACCCGTGACTCGGTTGATCCTCGCTCTCGGCCTGGCCGGCATGTTGACCGGCTGCGGCAAGACCGCTCAGACGCCAACGTCGCCATCGGTTCCGGATACCTTGGCGTACCGCGCGTCGCGCGCGTTCGCCGGCACGCTCGCAGTGCGCGACACGCAGTTCTACTCCTTCACCGTGACGCAGGATTCCGGGGTGTTCGTCACCCTGGCGAGCGTCACGACCACCGACAGTCGCGAGGCGACAGCCATTGGGGTGGGCTTGGGCCTCGGCGTACCGCGCGGCACCGAGTGCGTGCTGAGCACGCGCCTGGTGGCCACCTCGGATCTGTCGCCGCAGATTCGCGAGTACACAAGACAAGGCGTGTGGTGCGTGTCGGTCTTCGACCCTGGCACGCTGACCCAGGCCGTGCGCTTCGCCGTGAGAATCGGGTACTACGAATGACGCCCCGCTTTGGCCGCGCTGGTCTCGTCGCCATGTGGCTCGTTTGCGCCGCCGGTTGCGGTAACAGCCCCACTTCGCCGACTTCCAGCACCGACACCACGACCATCACCTCACCCGTGTCGGTATCCTTCCCAGGGGCGGTTGGCCCGGGAGGAAGTGCGTCACGCAGCTTCTACGCGCAGGTCGCGGGCACCGTCAGGGCCAGCGTGAGCGCCATCGCCCCAGCCACGCCACTCTCGATCGGCCTGGGGGTGCCCAACGCGAACGGCACGGGGTGCCTGCTCGCACGCTCGTCGGTCGCCATCAACGGCACTTCGGCAGAAATCAGCGGTGAAGTGGCCGTAGGGACGTACTGCGTGCAGGTGTTCGCACCGGCCCAGGCAGCCAACTCGGTGAGCTTTACGGTTGCCCTGGAGCATCCTTGACGGCGCCGGGAACCGGCGCCCGAAGTGCGGTGAGGCGTTGCGCGGTGGAGGCCCGGTTGCTACGCTGACTGGTATGACCCGCCTGCTGTGCACCCTCCTCGCCGTCGTCGGCTCCATCGCCATGCTGGCCGGGCAGCAACCGACGTTCCGGTCGGCCGTGCGCACCGTGCCGGTGTATGCCACGGCGGTCGACGACAGCGGACGACTCGTGGCCGACCTGGCCCAGGATGAGTTCGAGATCCTCGACAACGGGAAGGCGGTGACGATCTCGTCGTTCTCGAACGACCCGCAGCCGTTCACGGCCGTCGTGATGCTCGACACGAGCGCGAGCATGACCGAGCACCTCAAGCTGCTCAACCAGGCCACCGAGCAGTTTCTCATCCGTCTGCTGCCCGTCGACCGCGCGCAGGTCGGCGCCTTCAACGACAAGCTGCAGCTGTCGGGCTCCTTCACGAGCGACCGCGACGAGCTCATCGCGGCGCTCGACGACCTGCAGTTCGGCAACTCGACGCGGTTGTGGGACGGTCTGGCCTTCAGCATCGACGCCCTGCAGGGGGTGGATGGCCGGAAGGTCGTGCTTCTCTTCACCGACGGCGACGACACCGCGAGCAAGACGCGCTTTGGTGCGATCGTGGATCGGGCGCGCGACGAAGAAGTGATGGTCTACGGTATCGGGCTGTCGGTCGACTTCTTCAACGGCGTGCGCCGGGTGCGCTCGCGCCCGGATCGCAACCTCCGGCGGATCGCCGAGGAAACTGGCGGTGGTTCGTTCGAGCTGCAGAAGACCGACCTGTTGGCATCGACGTTCACCCGGGTCTCGCAGGAACTGCGCAGCCAGTACCTGCTCGCCTTTGCGCCCGAGACGCTCGACGGCAAACCACACAAGCTCGAGGTGCGGGTGAAGCGTCCCGGCGTGACCATTCGCGCCCGCAAGAGTTACTCGGCCGCGGTCGAGGCGCCGCCCGGATCGCGTTAGCGCTGTACGTCGAAACGCCTGGCCACGACACCACGTAGGGTGCGTGCCAGGCGCAGCGATCGTCCTCCGGCTTACAGGAGAACGATGGCGAGGAGCAGCGTCGCGAGCAGCAAGCCCGCGACCACCGGCTCGGCGGTGTCGGAGAAATTCCAGGTCAATACGCGAAACATCATCAAACCTCCCGTCTGAACGCCGGCTACCGCACGCTTCGTGCGTGACCGACATCTAGTTGGACGGCGGCCAGCCTCGCAGGGTTTCACGCGTGGGGATTCGTTGAGCAATTCATCAGACCCGGCCGGACCGCGAGGCAATCACGGCTAGAATGGCCCGCGTCGGAGACGCCCGCGCTCGTCATGACCACCACCTTCACCTCGGCGCCCGGGGACCGCCCGTCGGGCAACATCCTCGCCACCCGGTCGCCCGCCGTGGGCCGGCGCGGCATGATCGCCACCAGCCAGTCGCTCGCCTCGGCCGCCGGGTTGGCCGTGCTCCAGCAGGGCGGCAACGCCATCGACGCGGCGGTGACGGCCGCCGGCGTACTCGCCGTCGTGGAGCCGTCGATGAACGGCATCGGCGGCGACCTCTTCGCGCTGGTCTACGACACCGTGACCCGGCGCGTCTACGGACTCGACGCCAGCGGGCGCTCGGCCCGAGCGGCAACGCCGGAAGCGTTCGCCAGGCGCGGGCTGCAGGCCATGCCCTCAGACGGCGTACTCACGGTCAACGTGCCCGGCGTCGTCAGCGGCTGGGACGCGCTGCTCGCGCGCTTCGGCACGCTGTCAATGGCATCGGCGCTGGCGCCCGCGATCCGCTACGCGCACGAGGGCTTCCCGGTCGCCGAGCTCATGGCCAACGAGTGGGCGGAGGCGGCACCTCGCCTGGCGCAGGATCCGGCCGCCATGGCCACCTTCCTGCCCCACGGCACGGCCCCAGCGATGGGCGGCATCTTCTCGAACCGGCGGCTCGCGACCAGCCTCGAGCTCATCGCCCGAGACGGCCCTGATGCGTTCTACCGCGGCCCAATCGCGACGGCGATCGAGGCCGACATGCGAGCCCGCGACGGCCTGCTCACCGCCGACGACTTCGCCAGCCACACCCCCGACTGGGTCGACACGATCCACGTGAACTACCGCGGCGTCGACGTGCACGAGATGCCACCGTCGACGCAGGGGTTCGTCGCGCTCGAGATGCTGAACATCCTCGAGGGCTTCGACATCAGGGCGATGGGCCACAACAGCGCCGACTACCTGCACCTGGTTTCCGAAGCCAAGAAGATCGCCTTCGCCGATCGCGGCGCCTACCTGGCCGACCGGGCCTTCGTGCCCGACGACGTGCTGCCGATGCTGCTCTCCAAGGACTACGCCGCCAGGCGGCGCCTGGAGATCGACATGAGGAAGGCCGCGACCTACGGGCCGGCGGCGCTGCCGGGCAGCACCCCGGCGGCGCCGGATTTCGCAGGGCGCGATCGCGGCGACACCGTCTACCTGAGCGCCGCTGACGACCGGGGCAACGTGGTGTCGTTCATCCAGTCGCTCTTTGCCAGCTTCGGCGCCGGTATCGTCGCCGGCGACACGGGCATCACCCTGCACAACCGCGGCTGCGGCTTCGTGCTGACGCCGGGGCATCCCAACCAGATCGCACCGGGGAAACGGCCGCTGCACACGCTCGTGCCGGCGATGGTCGTGAGGGACGGCCGGCCGTGGGTGTCGTTCGGCGTCATGGGCGGAGACAACCAGGCGCAGGCGCACGCGCAAGTCGTGATGAACCTCGTGGACTTCGGCATGCACGTGCAGGCGGCGGGCGAGGCGGCGCGCATGCGTCACATGGACACGCACCTGGCGCTCGAGCAGGGCATCGGCCCGGACGTGCGCGCGTCGCTCGAGGCGCGCGGCCATCGCCTGCGCAACGGACGCGCGCAGATGGGCGGCTATCAGGCCGTGATGATCGAACCGGCCACGGGCGTGCTGCTCGGCGGCTCGGATCCGCGCAAGGACGGCGTGGCGATCGGCTGGTAGGACGAACGGATTGCGTGCCCTACGGCACCACGACCACGACCTCGTTCGAGGCCGGTCCCGTCTGTCCGCAGGTGCTCCGGCCACGCACGCGCGCGTGATAGGTACCCGGCGGCACCGGCCCGCCGACCGAGCGCGCCGCGCCGACGTCGGTCGCAAGGATGTTGGCCAGTCCAGGCGCCGACCCGGCCTCGACCACGTAGGTCGTGGCGCTTGCGGCCGCGCCCCACGTCAGAGAGACTGTGCGGTTGGCTCCCAACGCCACGGCGAGCGTGCCCGGCGCGGTGGGCACGGCGCACCCGGCCGGCACGTCCACGACCACTTCGTTCGACGCCGCACCCGCGCCGCAGGCCTGGGCCGCGCGCGTCCGCACGTAGTAGCGGCCCGCGGCTACGGCGCCACCGAGCCCGGTCGACGGCATGGCAATCGGAATCGACGTGATGTTGGTGAGACCGGGGGCCGACCCTACGTCGACGAGATGCCCGAGCACGCCCCCAGGCGGCGTCCATCCAAGCTGCACCGTATAGCCGTTCACCGTCGCCCACAGGTCGGTCGGTGTGCCCGGCGTACAGGTGGGCGACGGTGGCGCGGTGCCGCCACGCCAGCCCAATTGAATCACCTCGAAGTCACTGGCGTTCAGGCCACGGAACGCCGGGTTGAGGACATCGTTGTTCCAGCGGGGATCGAACGCACCGCCCACGTACATGTCGCTGCCGTTGTCGGCCACGATCAGCCCGTGCGTCTTCATCGCACGAAAAATCTTCTGTATCTCTGGCGGGAAGCCCGAGATGTCCTTCGACGCCTTGAGGCGCAGGCGCGTGCCGTTTGGCGGCGCCGAGGTGTTGTTGCCGGCCACGTGCGAGGCGGGCCAGACGTAGTGGTCGTTCGTCGCACGCACCGTCACGCGGAAGGCGTGCGTGATCTCGCCCGGGCCGTACACTTCGTCGTACTTCACGAGTCCGGGCAGGATGGCGAGGCCGGCGGCGTCGGCAGAGGTCCAGCCATCGGGACGGCGGCCGTTGGCTTGAAGGTCGAAGTAGGCGCCTGAGCCGGCCGTCCACTGCGAGCCGTTCCAGCCGAGATCGAACAGTTCGTAGAGGCGGCGGTTGTCCTTGTCGACGAGCAGCATGTGGCGATCGCCGCCCGGCGCCTGGTTGCCCGGCGCGCCGCCTTCGATCCAGTACGGCTGTGTCTTCGCCTGATCGGGAATGGGATAGAAGGGCACGCCGACGCCGTCGCTCTCACCGGCGTAGTAGAACTGCACCTGGCGCTTCGGCTGATCCCCGGCCACCACCACGTAGGGGAGGCCGTAGATCTCGTTCGGCCCAGCCACGCCACCGAAGTCGGGATGGAGCCGGCGCGTGCCGCCGTTGTTGATGAAGTTGATGAGCGCTGCCGACTCCGGCGCCACCGGCGCCTGGCTGATGTCCTGATTCCACCAGTTGTCGACCGGGAAGAGCGGCGGCAGGGCGCCGCCAATGGTGGCCGGTGACGACTGCGCGGCCAGTGTCGCGGCCATGGCCGCCACCAGTGCCAGAGCGAGCAGCCGGGGACATCTGGGATGCATCGTGCCGGGGTCGTTCGCAATTCCCTTGCCGCCACCGCGCGGCTGCGGTCGGATGCTTTCTGGCGTAATTCCGCGTGTTCGTGCGGCCAGGCGACGACCCCGGCCCACCGATTTGACGGGCCGTGTCACGATTCGCGTCACTGCCGATCGTCGTGGATCTGGCTCACCGGTGGTGCAAAGCCTGGCCACGAAGTGGCCTGGCGGCTCTGTGGGGGCCAGGTGAGCAACCAGCGCGGCTCAGGCCACGTCAGCGTCACGCGCGGCACGGCAGCGCCTTCCTCCCCCGGCTTCTGGCGGGGCGTGGCGGCGTGACCGGCGGCGGACTCGGCCGACGGCGTCGCGGCGCCGGAAGACGTGCGGGCTTCGGCGAGGGCAGCCGCCAGCCGTCCGTGAACCACTGAGAGCTTCGTGGGCTTGCCGTCGGAGGCGACGGCCGGGCCAGGGTCGCCGCTGTGAGCGCCCGGCGGCGGGCTCGGCGCGGCGGTGGCCGCGTCGACGGCACCAGCCGAAGCCGCCAGCGCTCTCCCCTGGAGCGCGGCCGCGCCCGACACCACCGGCCTGGGCTTGCCAGATGCCGCGTGACCGGGCTCGGCCGCCGCATGGTCGCCGACCGGCGGGCGGCGACTGGCACCGATGGCCACGTAGCCCTTCTTCGCGGCCGGTGCCGGTTCCGCATGGCCGTCTGGCTCGGCGTGCCCGCCGGAGTCAGCGGCCGCCCGTGGCGAGGCCGAAATGCGTGACACGACGGGGGCAGGACGCCGACCTGGTGAGGGCGGCTGATGCGCCGATGCCGCGGTCGCAGCCGGGGCGGCGGCGGCGGCCTCCTTCGCGACCGTCTTTGCGGGCTTTGCCGGGACGGTCGCCGGCTCGTGCGCCTGCGCCGCGGCGTCCACGGCAACGCACACGACGAGAGTGGCGAGCCATGTGCGCGCAACCATGGCGCTACTCGTGCACCGTCGGCAGGGCGCCGATCGGTTCGGAGAACACCACATGACCGCTGCCGAGTTCGTAGTAGGCGCCAACCACCTGCAACTGGCCGCTCGACGTCGCCGCGCGCAGGATGCTGCTGCTCATGGCGTCGTTGATCACCTGTTCGACATTGGCGAGGATAGCGCTTCGCAGGTCCTTTCGATCGGCCGCGCCGTGCCGCTCGCCGGCCAGGATGTGCGTCGCGAGATAGTCGAGGTTCGGCCCCTCGAGCTGCTCGGCGCCGGTGGCTGCCTGCACGACGTCGCACGATTCATGGCCCATCACGACGAGCAGCGGAATGTGGAGGTGCGCGACGCCGAACTCGAGGGTGGCCAGCACCGACTTGTCCACCACCTCACCGGCGGCGCGCACGACGAACAGATCGCCGAGGCTGGCGTTGAAGATGAACTCGGGCGGCACGCGCGAGTCGGCACATGAGAGCACCATGGCAAACGGGTGCTGCACGCTCGTCGGCCCAGGGCGCGTCGCCGGCACCAGTGGCACCACAGGCGCGGCGCCCTTCACGAAGCGGCCGTTGCCGGCGCGAAGCCGGTCGAGGGGGCCCGCCGGTACGGACGCGGCCGCACGCGGAGAGAGCGAGGCCAGGGCGAGGAACGCCGCCGTGGCCGCAACCAGACACAGCGCGCGACGAGGCCACGGGCCCGGAGTCTTCATGGGGGTCGAATCGGCGAGTCGGCCCGACTACTTGAGTCGCGTGCCGAAATGGCACACCCAAACGACGGATTTGCCTGAGGGGCGACCGCGCGCTCTCGCGCTATCATTCGAGACGGACGCGCCATCTCCCGGCGCTGGAGGATTCGAACCATGCGCGCAGGGCACACGATTCTGATGGTCATGGGGCTGACGGCAATGCTGGCCGCATGCGGCAAGGCGCCGGAAGAAAAGGCGGCGGATGCGATGAAGGAAGCCGCCTCGAACATGGTCAAGGCCGGCGAGGATATGGCCAAGGCCGGCGAAGCCGCGGCCGGCGCGCTCACCGAAGGCGCGGCGCCGGCGGCCGGCCAGGCCGCCAAAGGCATGGAAGACTTCGCCAAGGCGATGCAGGGCATGGCCGCCGCCATGGGCGGCGCAAACGGCGGCAAGGTCGGCGACCCGGTGAGCTTCCGCGACCTGCAGACCGCCTTTCCCGAGGTACCGGGCTGGACGATGGCCAAACCGAAGGGCGAACGGATGACGGCGCCGGTGGCGTTCTCGCAGACCGAGGTGCGCTACCAGAACGGCGACCAGTCCATCGAGGTCAAGATCGTCGACTCGGCCTTCAATCAGATCCTCGTGGCGCCATGGGCGATGTTCCTCACGTCGGGCTACGAGAAGGAAACCGACGACGGCTACGAGAAGTCCACGACCGTGGCCGGCAATCCCGGCTTCGAGAAGTGGAACGAGCAAAGCAAGGACGGCGAGCTCAACCTCGTGGTCGCCAAGCGCTTCCTCGTCTCGGTCGAAGGCGATCGCCTGACCGACGTGAAGCAGCTCCACGAGTTCGCCTCGAAGATCGACTTCGGCAAGCTCGGCGCGCTGGGCGCCGCTGCGGCCACGAAGTAGCGCGATCAGTCGAGGTGGCGCCCGGGCACCACTTCTTCCGGCTTCGCCAACTGACGCTGTACGATCATCTCCGCCGGACGAAGGGGTGCCCGGGCGCCACCTCAGGCGATGACCGGGGTCAGATGCGGAAGCCCGCCCGCAGCGGATCGTCGGCGTCGATGAGGAAGGTGTGTTCGCCCGTGATCCAGGCGCTGCCGGCGATCTGGGGCACGATCGCCGCGTGCTCGCCCACGCGTTGACGTGACACGACCTTGCCGCGAAAGAGCGTGCCGATCAGGCTCTCGTGCACGAAGGTGCCGTCGCCGGCCGACAGCACGCCCATCTCATCGAGCACCGCCATCACCGCCGCCGTGCCGCTCCCGCACGGGGAGCGGTCCACTTCGGCGTCGGCGAAGATGGTCACGTTGCGCAGGTGTGCGCCTTCCGCCTGCGCCGGGGCCGTGAAGATCGTGCCGTAGATGCCGGCCAGCCCAGGCTCGGCCGGATGCACGACCTTCACGAGCTTCTCCACCTCGCGAGCGATCGCCATGCCCATGCGCCTCAGCTCCGGCAACTTGCCGACATCGATCGACAGTCCTGCGCTCTCGGCGTCGACGATGGCGTAGAAGGCGCCGCCGAACGACACGTCGGCGGTGAAGGTCCGCCCGCCGACGGTCACGGGCACGCCGGGCGCAAGCACGAACGACGGCGGGTTGTGAAACGACACGCCGGTCACTCGGGTGCCGCCATCCGCTTCGACCTTCGTGACGCTGGCGCTGACCGGACCGGCCGGCACGTCGAGCGTCATCTCGACGGTATCACCGGTGCCGGCCGCGGCAGCGTCCCACATCAGGCCGCGCTCGACGGCGATCGTCGCCACGGCGATGACGCCGTGCCCGCACATCGTGCTCCAGCCTTCGTTGTGCATGAAGAGCACGCCGGCATGGGCGCCGGGTGTGACCGGCTCGGTGAGCAGCGCGCCGTACATGTCGGCGTGGCCGCGCGGCTCGAGCATGATCGACCGGCGCAGATGGTCGAGGTGCTTCCTGGCCCACTCCCGCTTGGCGAGCATGGTGGCGCCTTCGGGCGCCGGCAGGCCGTCGACGACGAGGCGCAACGGCTCGCCGGCAGTGTGGGCATCGATGGTGCGGATCTGATGAATCATCGTCGAATGGGGCGCGGCGGCGAGAGCGTCGCGCCAAGCGCGGGCAGTCGCTACTATCTTGTCAGGCGGTGCTCGCCGGCACCACCCCCGCAAGAGCGGGGACCTGAGAGTGCTGGCGAGCCACCTGCCCACGGTGCTCGAGCGCCGATCGAGTGGCTCCTGGCCCGCGACCACTACGTGTTCGGACGCTGCCAGGCGGCGGGGGTGGCGGTGGCGGTGGCGATGAGCGGCGGCTACGCGCCGGATGTCGACGATATCGTGCGGATTCACGTGAACACCGTGCGCACCGCCGCGGCCCGCGCCGTCAGCTGGCCCTCCACCGCCGCGTGAGGTGTGCGAGGATGCGGCATGCCGCAGCGGTTCCGCCTGCTCACTGAGGCCCACGTCAGGGCCCTCCTGCCATTTGCCGACCTCATCGCCGCCATGGAGATGGCGCTGGCGCGCTTCTCGGCTGGCGACGTCCTCCAGCCCGTGCGCAGTGTGCTCCTGGTCGGACCGCAGCAGGCGTATTTCGGGCTGATGCCGGCCTACGTGGCCCAGCCACCGCAATTGGGCGCCAAGCTGGTCACGGTCTTCGGCGACAACTACAAGCGGGGACTGCCGTCGCATCTGGCTACGATTCTGCTGCTCGATCCCGACACCGGCGCCTTGATCGCCCTGATGGACGGACGCTACATCACCGAAGCGCGCACCGCCGCGGTGTCGGCGGTCTCGGCCCGGCACATGGCACGAGTCGATGCGTCGACGATGGCCATCCTCGGGTCGGGGGTGCAGGCGAGGAGTCACCTCGAGGCGCTCGCGGCCGTGCGGCCCCTGACCGACGTGCGCATCTGGAGTCCGACGCCGGCCAGCCGTGACCGCTTCGTCACCGAGATGAGCGGACACGTCCCGGCGGCCCTCACGGCAGCACGATCTGCCGAGGCGGCCGTCGACGGCGCCGACATCGTGGTGCTCGTCACCGCGTCGCCGACGCCGGTCGTGGACGACGCCTGGATCGCCACCGGCGCCCACGTCATCTCGGTCGGTGCGTGCCGGCCCGATCAGCGGGAAATGGATCCGGCGCTGGTCGCCCGCGGACGTCTCGTGGTCGATTCCCGCGCCGCCGCACTGGTCGAGTCCGGGGACGTCGTGCTCGGCATTGCCGAGGGTCGCTTCCCGGCCGCGCATGTGACCGGCGAACTGGGAGACGTGGTGCGCGGGCGCCTCGAGGGGCGCACCAACGCCGACGAAGTCACCATCTTCAAGTCGCTCGGGATGGCCGTCGAAGACGTGGTGGCCGCCGACCTCGTCTACCGCCGAGCGCTCGAGACCGGCGCCGGTACAGAGCTCACGCTCTGAACCTTGGTTCAGGCACTTCCGTCTCGGGAGATGAGATGGCATCAGGCAAACGACGCTGGCCCATGGTGCTGGCGGGTATCGCAGTGGTGGCAGCGGTCGCCGTCGTCGCGGTCGCCGCCTTCGGAGCGATGTTCTTCAGCGAGAACGTCCGGGTTTCCCCTGACACCAGCCGCCAGAGCGCCGCGGCGGCGTTTGACGGCGCGAAGCGGCAGTTCGCCGACCTTCGACCCATTCTCGAGATGGACGCCGACCGGCGGCCGGTCTACACGCAGGGACTCGCCTCGCGCCGCAATCCCGGCACCGTGACGAGTGTCCAGATCCTGGCCTGGGACGCCCACGAAGACACCCTCGCCACCGTCACGCTGCCCATCTGGCTGCTGCGACTGAAATCCGGGCCGATCCTCTTCGGGCAGTACGCCTCGGGCCTGGATGAACGCGGTGTGCGCCTCGACCCGAAGGATCTCGATCGCTACGGCCCCGGCGTCGTGCTCGAGTTCGAGGCCCCGAATGGCGATCACATCCTCGTCACCGCACAATAGCCGGCCGTGCCAGCAGCCTGCTAGAGCTTCAGGAAGGCCTTGATGCGCGACAGCAGCGTCAGGGGCGCATGTGCGCTGACGCGCGCGCCGTCTGAGGCCGCCTTCGCTTCGGCCAGCAGCTGCCGCCGCGCCGAGACGATGCCGCTCACGTGCTCCACGAGACCGGGCCGGCGCACGGCCAGGTCGCGGAACTGGTCGGCCGTCACCTCGAGCAGCACGGCGTCGTCGAGCGCGGTCACGGTCGCCGTGCGGGGGTCTCCCGTAAGCATCGACATCTCGCCGAAGACGCCGCCGGCGGGAGTGACCGCCACTTCCTGGCCCGACGGCTCAATCGTCACGCGCACGCGCCCGGCCAGCACGACGAACATCGACCGGCCCTCGTCGCCCTGCCGCACGATTCGCTCGCCCGCGCCGAACAGTCGTTCCTGACACCCCTGGGCCAGACGCAGACGCTCGTCGTCGTCGAGACCGGCGAACATGTCGACGGCGCCGAGCCGCGCCGCCCGCGCGTTCAGGTGCTCGGCCGAGTGCGGATCGGGCGCCTCGCGGTGGTACTCGACCTGCATCGGATACGGAATCTCGATCCCATGCCGCTTGAAGGTGTACCAGATGTTGCGCCGGACCTGGTCGCGCGCGGCGCCGTCCTTGCCGTAGTCGTCGATCCAGAAGCGCACGCGGTAGATGAGCGCCGAGGCGCCGAAATCGTCGAATAGCACGTCGGGCGCGGGCTCGCGCAGCACGAGCGGCGCGTTGTCGAGCGCTTCATGCAGGACCCGCGTCACGTCGTTCGGCGGCACGTCGTAGCTGGCGCCGATCTCGACGTCGATCCTGGTGGGAATCGTCGGCTCCGAGTGGTTCAGAATCGGATCCTTCGACATGACGCTGTTGGGCACGATGACGAACTGCCCGGCCTTGGTCAGCAGCTTGGTCGCCCGCCAGGTCACTTCCTGCACGCGTCCTTCGAACTCGCCGATCCGTACCCAGTGCCCGACGCGGAAGGGCTTCTCGATCTGGATCGCGAGACCGGCAAAGAGGTTGCCGAGCGTGTCCTGCAGGGCAAAGCCGACGACGACGGCACCGACGGCCGAGGTGGTGAGGAACTTCTCGTCGAGGAGGAGCGTCGCCGCCAGCGCGAACAGCGCGATGACGATGACGTCCTGCACGATACCCGGCACGCGCTCGGAGACGCGGTCGTGCCGCCAGGGATTGAACAGCAGGCCGACACCGGCCACGATGCCGCCAGCGACGAGCAGCAGACGGGCGAGCCCGCCAACGAGCGCGGCATCGCCGACATCCTGCGCCAGGGCAATGTCGAAGCCGAGCGCCACGACCAGCAGCACCGCCGCGAACCCGAGGCGCGGGCGGACGAAGCGGTTGCGCACGGCGGCCAGCGCCGCGAGCACGATGGCGAGGGCGATGCCTGTAGCCAGAGGGAGTTGCACGCGTCAGAACCGGAGCGCCATCACTTGAGTCCACCGGCTAGCTTGAAGGCGGCGACATCGGCCGCGCTCACGGTTACGGCCACGAGCGCCGGATTCGATCCGCCTTTGGCGGCCGATTCTTGACCGGCGCCGCGCGCCGCACCAGACCCGGTGACCTGGGCGGACTTCTTCTCGCCCCCGCCTGGGCGCAACGCGCTGGCCAGGCCGCCAATCCCCTTCTTCTTCGGCTCCTCGGCCGGCTTCGCCGTGCCGCCGGCGGCTCCCGACGACCCGGCTTCAACGCTCGCAATCTCGGTGACAGCAACGGGTGTGAACGTGATCGTCGAGGTGTAGCGTTCGGTCACGGTGGCCGTAGCCGAGAGCTTCGCCGAGGCGATCTGCTTCGTCATCTTCTCCACGCGCTCCTTGGTCTCGGGGTGCGACGCGAACAGACCGTTCTTCGACGTGCTCGCCGTGGCCTTGTTGCGTTCCATGAGCATGTTGAGGAAGCCGTTCATGCCGGTGGGCGCGTAGCCGACGGTGTTGGCGAGCACGATGCCCTTCTCGTCGCTCTCGAGCTCGTCGCCGCGGCCAAAGCCCGAGTCGACGATCTCGTAGGCCTTGTCGGCGAGCTTGCCGAGCAAGGCACTGTTGCCGGCCACCGTCTCGTCGGCGCCCATCTGCACGAACTTGCCCTTCTGGATGGCGCGGATGGTGTGTTTCTCGGTGACGTGGATGATCTCGTGACCGAGCACGCCGGCCAGTTCCGACTCGTCCTTCAGATTCGCGAGCGCCCCTTTGGTGATGTGCACGAAGCCGCCTGGCGCCGCAAAGGCGTTGACGGCGTCGGTGTCGAGCACGATGAACTTCCAGGCCAGGCCCGTCCGGCTGCTGACCTGGGCGAGCGCCGTGCCGACGAGCGAGACGTACTTGTGAACGGCCTGATTCTGCACCACGCCGTAGCGGGCGCGAATACGCTGGCTGACCTCGGCGCCGAGCTGGGCCTCTTCGGCGTCGTCCATCTGGATGTCGCGCATCTGGTTCGCGCGCTTGAGCACCCCCCCCAGCTTGCCCAGTTGCTCGGCCGACGCCATGGGGGTCAATGCCAGCGCGGCGGCTACGGTAAGTGTCACGAGTGCTCGTCGATTCATGCTGATGCTCCGTCGTCCGTGGCGCGAACTGCCCCAATCCTACCCGGATCGGGCCCCTCCGGAGGGCACACCCACGGTGGCCGCCCCAAGACAATAGCGTGAGAACGGGTCGGTTCATCTCACGGCCGGGCGCCGTGTCGCGCCGGCGCTAGGCCCGGACCTCGAAGACGGCCACGGCCCTGGTCTTGCCTTTGACCGTGACGTCGCCCAGCGGCTTGAGATCGTAGTGACCCTTGAGTTGACGCCGCGTCGCCTCGGAGATCAGGATCCGGGTACCGAAATCCTTGTTGAGTGACTCGAGACGGGCGCCGAGGTTCACGTTGTCGCCGATCACGGTGTAGCTCATGATCGTGGCGCTGCCGATGTTGCCGGCGATCATCTCGCCGGTGTTGATGCCGATGCCGATGTCGAGCGCTGCGCGGCCCTCCACGGCCCACAGGCGATTCAGCTGCGCGAGCTCGCGCACCATGGCGAGGGCGGTCTGCACGGCATGGTCGGCGTGGTCGGGATCATCGAGCGGGGCGCCGTAGAGCGCCATCACCATGTCGCCGACGAACTTGTCGATGGTGCCGCGATGGGCGAAGACCACTTCGACCATCCGCGTGAAGTACTGATTCAACTGGCGAACGAGATCCTCGGCTTCGCCACTCTCCGACAGCGTCGTAAAGCCGCGCATGTCCGAGAACAGCACCGTCATCTCACGGCGCTCGCCGCCGAGCGCCGCCTCCAGTGGACTGGCGAGGAGCTGCTGAAACACGTCCTTCGAGACGTAGCGGGAGAAGAGCCGTTTGACGCGCCGCTTCTCCCGGCCCTCGACGAAGTACATCCAGGCCAGATCGGCCAGGAACGTCAGGCCGAGCGCCAGCAGCGGCACGACCAGCGGCAGCCACAGCCCCTGCCCGAGCACGCGGGTGGCGAACCACACGAAGCCCGTAGCCAGCGCGAGGGTCGCCAGTGCCGTGATCCAGGGTGCCGCCAACGCGCCCACGGCGGCCACCGACAGCGTCAGTCCGAGCACCGCCGCGCCCCGCTGCCACGGCGCTGCCGGCGCGATGCTGCGGCCGCCAAGCAGCGCATCGATGACGTTGGCGTGGAACTCGGCGCCCGACATCTGCCCCTCACCGAACGGCGTCGTGAAGGTGTCCTTCAGCCCCTCGGCGCTCACGCCGACCACCACGATCTGATCCTTGAACGTGGCCGGATCGAGATGCGGAATCTGCCCATCGAGGATCTGCTGCTCGGCGAGCACGAGATCCTGGAACGAGTACGACGGAAACGTCGGCGTGCCATCGGCCCGCATCGTCGGTCCGCGGAAGGGCACCAGCGGCCGGTAGACCGTCTGCGGCGGGCCGTAGAAGTCGGGCACCACCTGCTCGATCCATGGCACCTTCCGCTCGCCAAGATGCAGCATCGAGCGGGTGGCCGAGACACGGTCGGGCGTCACGCCGGTGGCCGCGACGACCGCCGCCACGGGCAGCGACGGCACCACCTTTCCTGCCACTTCAACGAACGGCACGTAGCGCCGGGCGGGACCGTCGAGGTCGTAGGCCAGGCGCGCGTGGCCGACGGCACGCACGGCCGAGGCGAGCTCCGGAAACGGCGGCGTCAGCAGCGGACGACGCTCGGCGAAACCCTGAATGGGCCACGTCCGCCGGAGCGAGGCGACGCCGTCGAGCGGCGGCTGGGTGTTCCTGGCCGCATCGACGAGACCCTCGCTCGACGCCTCGACCGCGACGATCACATTGCCGGCCTGCCGCACGGCCGTGACGAGCGCATCGTCGGACTCGGCGCCGGTCCACGGCGCACCGAGGATCTCGCGGCTGGCTCTATCGGCCTCGCTGAACTGCACGTCGTAGACGACGACCTTGGCCGGACCACGCGCCAGGTAGTCGATGAGCATGCCGTGCAGGAGGCGCGGCCACGGCCAGCGGCCCACGGCGGGCTCGAGCTGGCGGATGGAGTGGTCGTCGATGAGCACGAGCGCGATCGGCGGCGCGGCGCCCGCGCCGGTCGCCACGACCCGCATGCGTAGGTCGTAGGTCTTCAGTTCGAGCGTCTGCAGCAGGTCGATCTGCCCGAGCAGGCTCGCCGCAAGGGACGCGGCGAGCGCGAAACCCAATGCGACCATCCACCGTGTCATCGCCGGTGAGGGTGGCAGGAATCGCAGCAACAGGTCAAATGGTGAGGTGACTCAGAGGGCAATGACGCTGGTGCCACCGGGAAGACTTGGGTATGGTGTGCTCACCTTCCCCAAAGGAGACTCGTATGCGTCCCATAGCCTTCAGCCTGACGTTCGCCCTCGCGCTGGCCGCCAGCCCGATAGCGGCCCTCGCACAGACCTCTGGCCCCTCGACCGACCGCATCATCCGCATGAACGGCGCCCTGCCTGTCGTCCTCGGCGCGAAGGCCGCCACGACCGAGCCGGTGGAGTTCTCGATCTACGACCAGGAGACCGGCGGCCGGCTGCTCTGGCAAGAAACACAGGTGCTGACCGTGGACGCCAACGGCGCCTTCGCCGTGTACCTCGGTGCCAGCTCCGACGGCCTGCCGGTGGAGCTCTTCGCCGGCGGGGCGGCCCGCTGGCTGAGCGTGCAGCGGCCGGGCGGCCCCGCCGCCGAGCGCACGCTGCTCACGGCCGTACCCTACGCGGTGTCGGCCGCCAACGCCGAGACGCTCGGCGGCCGGCCGGCCGCCGACTACCTGCTGACGCCGGCGGCACGGCGGAACGCGGCGACGGACAACTCGGACACGTCGGGCGCTGACGTCGATCGCGACCCCATCCCGCAGGTGAACAACGGCACCGCCAACTACATCGGCAAGTTCTTCAACAACGTCGACCTCATCAACTCGAGCCTCTACGACGCCGGCGGCACGATCGGTCTGAACACGACCACGCCGTTCGACATCTTCCACTCGCGATTCACCAACGCCGGCGGCACGCAGACCGGACTGGCGGTGCAGAACCTGAGTGGCGGCGCCAACGCCTACTCGGGCATGCTGTTCTACGACCACACCGGCGCACTCAGGCAGTTCCAGGGCTACAACAACAGCACCGGCGAGTACCGCATCAACAACATCTCACCGAGCGCCACCATCAACTTCATGACCGGCAGCACTTCCAGGTTCAAGGTGGCGACGAGCGGCGATATCGGCCTGAACTCCGGCACGATCACGCCGGTCCAGAGGCTGGAGAATTTCGGCGTCTCCCAGAGCGACGTCACATTCATCAGCCGGCGCCATGGCGGAACGATCAGCTCACCCACCGCCACAGGCAACGGTGCGAACCTGTTTCGCTTCGAGGGTGCCGGCCACAACGGCACAGCGTTCACTTCCGAGAAGGGATTCCTACAGATCATCTCGACGGAGGCTTGGACGCCAACGGCCAACGGCACGGAGATCAACTTCGCCACGACCACCAATGGAACGACAATCAGCGCCACCCGTATGACGATCCTCAACAACGGCGACGTCGAAATCGGGGCTGGCAATGCATCTGCCAAACTGCTGGTCGGACCGCCCTCTGTCCCGAGCGCCTTTGGAAGCCTCAATATTGCAACCGACGGGAACGGCGGTCAGGGCGTCGCCGCGTTCGACAAGCTCAACGCCGACGGTACCCTGGTGCGGTTCCGGCGCGACGGAAGCACTGTCGGATCGATCGACGTCGCTGCGGGCGTCGTCTCGTACAACGCTTTCACGGGTTCCCACTTCGCCCGCACGGACGAAGTCATCGAACGCGGCATGCTCGTCTCGCTGACGGGCAAGAACGGCCGGCTGGAAGACAATCCCGCGTCCGAGCTTCTGTACGGCGTTGCCAAGAGCCAGCGCGCGAACGATTCCGCCATCATGGGAGCCTATCTCGCAAGGCAGAACGCGGCGTCGGCCAATCTCAGCGAATCGGTCAATCCGCATCTCGTCGAGGCGGTCGGCAACGGCGAGATGTGGGTCGTTGACACCGGCCGGGACCTCGTGGCGGGTGACTACCTCCTCTCCTCGGCGGTGGCCGGGCACGCGATGGTCGATCCTGGCACGTTCGAGGTGAGCCACGTCGTCGCGCGTCTGGCGGAACCGGTCGACTGGGCCACCGTGACCGACACGGTGCGAGGAGCCGACGGGTGTGAGCACAAGCGAGTGCTCGCCTCGGTCTTCTTCGAGAGCTTCGTCGTAGACCGGACGAGCAAGGCCGAGATCAATGCGCTGAACGAGCGCATCGCGGCGCTGGAAGCGATGTTGAAAGCGCTTACCGCCACGACCGCGCAGCAGCGCTAGGCGGCAGGCCGCCGATCGCATTGACCCACAGGAGCCCGCGTCCACCGGTGGCGCGGGCTCCTGCCGTCTTCCGAAGCTGAATGGTCGAGTGGCCTCCAGCGTCCGCGCAGTGCTGGAGGCCGGCGCCTGAGCCCGAGGTGCGGCGGGTGCCGTTACCTTGATTCGAGCGGCCGCGCCTCGACCTCGTCGAACCGCTGGAAGTCCCTGTCGTTGGTGAGGATCTCGCGCACGCCATGCTCCAGGCACACGGCGACGATCTGCGCGTCGAACACCAGGTTCCCGGTGAGCTGGTGCTTCCGCGACAAATCGAACACCATCGGGGCGTGCCGTTCGCCCGGCAGGAGGAGCCTCAATGATGACGACTGCAGCAGTGCTTCGAGGGCGGCGGTCGCCTGCTCGATCGTCGAGGGAGGCTTGAGGATCGCGGGATGTGTCACGACGCGAAGGAACTCCGACAGACACGGCGCCGGCAGGCCCCACAGTTCCTGCCCTTCAGCCAGCGCGGTCAGTGCCCCCAGCGCCGCCCGGTGCTGGGGGTATTCGCTTCGGTGGGCGTAGACGAGGACGTTCGTGTCGACCGCAATCACAGAGGGCGCTCGCCGAGCGCATCGTAGAGGCGGTCGCGGTCCGCGACATCGATGGCGGGTGGACGTTCGCCCTTCACGACGACCCACCGCGACGCAAGCGGAGCTGGCGTCGCGGGCGGGAGCGTCAGGAACAGCCGCAGGGCACGCTCGACGACGTCGGTCAGGGTAGTACCGTCGCGGGCTGCTCGCCGCCGAGCGCGCTCGATCACAGCGTCTTCAAGATCCAGCGTCGTTCGCATGCATAAAAGCATACGGACGCTTGCATATATCTGTCAACCGCGCAGCCAAGGGCGAACCGTGAACGTCGGCGGGCGGCCCCGGCGGCACGGTTTCAGAATCGGAACAACCGCGTCGCCTTGAGCGCCAAGGTGCGGTTCTGCAGCGCCTGCCCTGGTCGCGCCTCGGTGTCGCGCCCGTCGCTGTAGACCACGAACAGCTCGCTGCCCCCGGTGTACTCCCACCTGAGGCGCACGCTCGATGACAGCGTGTGGGCATCCACGTTGAACTGCACGAGGCTGCTGATGAGCATCCGCGCGGTCGGCGTCACGGTGACCCGCGAGCTGACCAGCCGGGCATTGAACGAGCCGTAGGGCAAGTCGGCCCAGTTGAGCGAGAGCGACGGCTCGATCGACAACTGCGGCAGCACGCCCCAGCGGCCGCTGTAGGTCGCCTCGGTGCGGGTGCCGCCGTAGAGCGTGCCCCTGGCCAGCGAGAAGCGTCCTGACATGCGGCGCTGCTGCCCCATGTTGTAGCCAATGCGCGTCGTCTCCGACCCGTAGGTGCCGGCCGGCACGAAGACGCCTGGCGCCACGGTGAAGCGCGCCGGCAGGCGCTCGAACTCGCGCGAGTACTCGACAAACGCCTGGTCGCTCGACTGGAAGTCGACCCGGAACAGTCCCGAGGCTTCGCGTGTCTGCAGCGCGCTGGCATCGGCATCGGTTACGTAGTCGAGGCTGGTCTGCCACGTCAGCTTGCGGACGACACGGCTGCGCCGCGGCCGCGGGCTGTAGCGCGCCTGGGTGAAAGTACGCCGCACGTCGGTGCGCCGCGTGAAGCCCAGCTCGGGATTGAAGTCGGGATCGATGAGCATGTGCTCGCCCGACAGCCCATAGCGATCGTTTGTGTAGTCGAAGCGGCCGCGATAGCTGTTGCCTTCCACGACCTGTCCGGAGCGATCCGGCACCCGCGTGCGCGCGGCATACCCCGTGAGGTTGATGGACTTGAAGAACAGCAGCGTGGCGTCGGCGCCGAAGGTGTAGCTGGCCTCGCCCGAGCCGCGAGAGGCCGGCGTGGTCACGGCCGCGGGTCCGCGCCGGGTGGCCATCACGCCGACGTTGCTGCGCCTTAGCAGGTTGCGCTTCAGCCTGAGCGCCGTGAAGGCGGTGGCGGCGGCGGCAGCTTCGGCCGATGCCTCGGTGTGGATGTCGAGAAAGCCGATGCTGTAGGGCCCCTGCCGCCCGGTGAGACGGGCGCCGCCCACGACCGGCACCGCCTGGCCCTGGCTGAGGCCGATGCGCCGGCTGTAGAACATGAGTGGCACGTCACCCGGGCTGTTGCCAGCCTGCACGCCGCCGAAGTCGAAGATGCCCTGGCCCTCGATGAAGAAGTCGCGCTTCTCGGGGAAGAACAGGCTGAAGCGCGTCAGGTTCACCTGTTGCAGGTCTTCTTCGACCTGCGCGAAGTCGGTGCGATAGGTGGCATCGACGATCAGGCTGCGCGTCAGGCCGTACTTGAAGTCGATCCCGGCATTGACGCCGAGGTCCCGGTCGAGCGCGCCCGACCGCCGGGCCGCGGTGGAGGTGCCAAGAGCGTAGGGCTTGAGCTCGAGGTTCTTCGACTCGGCCGGCGTCTCGATGCCCTCGACGGTGGCCGCCGAGGCCATCCGGCTCACGCCGCTCGTGCCGAGGGCGGCCGGCACGAGCGACAGATACGAGAACTCGTTCTTCCACTTCACGAGACGCCGCAGGTTGATCCCCCAGGTCTGGGTGCCGTTGCCGCGGTAGCGCAGCGTCTTGAACGGGATGGCCACCTCGAGGGTCCAGCCCTGGTCGAAGCGCTGCGTCTTCACGTACCAGATGCCGTTCCACGCCGAGTTCTGCTGGTCGTCGGTCACCGTCATGTCGCGCAGGGCGCCGAGCGGATTGGTCTGGAACAGATAGCCGTTGCGCTTGTCGTGGAAGGTGTCGATGACGAAGGTGAAGTTTTCGTTGCCGAGGATATTGCCGTTGTCGCGGCGCAGTTCGTTGGCCACTTCGCGTTCCGGATGGCTGTCCCAATTGCGGGCCGAGATATAGAGATTGGTGTCGTCGAACAGGATCCACGCCTCGGTCTTCTCGGTCGCCGGCTGCCCTTCGCGCGGCTCCTGCTGGAGGAAGTCGGTGAGCGGCTCGACCCGGGTATAGACGGCTTCGTCGAGGCGACCGTCGATAACGAGCGGCGCTTCGACGCGCCAGGCCCGCACGGTCACGTCGTCGGGCGCCGCGCGGCGCACGAGCGACGGCGTGGCGGCTGGCTGCGCCGATGCCGATCCCGCGACCAACCCGGCGATCAACGCAGCCAGCGCGGCCAGACGCCTCAGTGCGGGGCGCACGCATGACGATCGAATTCGCACGGACAATCGGGTGGAGTGACAGCCTACGTCAGAGGGGCGGTCGACTCAAGCGAGCAAGGCGGCCCGCGTCCCGTCCTCGCGCCCGGATAAGATCGGCCGCATGCGCATCCGCCATCTCCGCACCAGTTCGGTCGTCGCCGTCGTCGGCGTGGGTCTTGCCGGCACGGCCGTGCTGGGGCAAACGCGCCCCGGCACCGCACTCGACGGCCTGCAAACGCGAGCCGAGCGTTCCGGCTTCACCGAGACCAGCCGCTACGACGACGTGCAGACGTTCCTCGCCACGGTGGACCAGGCCTCCGGCCTCGTCCATCTGACGTCGTTCGGCTACACTTTCGAGGGCCGCAGCCTGCCGCTGGCCGTGGTTGGCCGGCTCGCTGACGCACGCCCGGCCACGGTGAAGGCGTCGGGCAGACTGCGGGTCTACCTGCAGGCGAACATCCATGCCGGCGAGGTCGAGGGCAAGGAAGCGGTGCTCGCGCTCATCCGCGACATCGCCCGAGGACAACACGCCGACTGGCTGACGTCGATGGTGTTGCTCGTGAACCCGATCTACAACGCCGACGGCAACGAGAAGGTCACGCTCACGAGCCGCGGCTTTCAGCACGGGCCGATCGGCGGCCAAGGCACGCGCCCCAACGCGCAGGGGCTCAACATCAACCGCGACAACATCAAGCTCGAGACGCCGGAAGCGCGGTCGATGGTGCGCTTGCTGAACGACTTCGATCCGCACGTCATGGTCGATCTGCACACGACCAACGGCTCGCGGCATGCCTATCACCTCACCTACGAGACGCCGAACAACCCGGCCGTCGACGCCGGCATCGTGGCGCAGTCGCGTGACTGGATGGCGGCGGTGACCAAGAACATCCGGACGAAAGACAAGTGGGAGTTCCGCTCGTACGGCAATGTGTCGGGCCAGGCCCCGAACCGCGTATGGACGACGGTGGAAGACCTGCCGCGCTACACCCACAACTACTGGGGAATGCGTAACCGCTTTGGCATCCTGAGCGAAACCTACTCCTACCTGCCGTTTGCCGAGCGCGTCACGACCGATCGCCGCTACCTCGAAGAGGTGCTGGGCTACGCGCACGCCAACGCCACCGCGCTCATGCGCGCCACAGCAGCGGCCGACGCGGCACCGCTGGTCGGCAGCCAGCTCTCGATCCGCTCCGAGGTGACGCGTGCCTCCGTGCCAATCGAGATTCTCATGGGCGATGTCGGGGAGGACGTGAACCCCTACTCCGGAAAAATCATTCACAAGCGCGCGAACGTCGTGAAACCGGAGCCGATGGCCGACGAGACCACCTTCGCGGCCACCGACCACGAGCGCGTGCCCGCGGCCTACTTCGTGCCGGCCGAGCAGAAGGCGGCCATCGAGCGCCTGCGGGCACACGGCATCCAGCTCGAGCGCGTCGATGCTCCGCTGTCGCTGCCCCTCGAAGAGTTCACCGTCACCACCTCGGTCACGACGCCGCGGGAATTCGAGAGCCACCAGGAGCGGACGGTCACCGGCACCTGGACGGCCGTAGACCGCACCGTGCCCGCCGGAGCGTATCGCGTCACGATGACGCAGCCGCTGGCGCGCCTGGCCTTCTACCTGCTCGAGCCGCGCTCGAACGACGGCCTCGTGACGTGGAACGTGCTCGACGAGGCGCTCAAGACCGGGCACTCGCCGGTGCTGCGGAGCCGGAACTAGCGCTCCTACGGACGCTCCGCCGGAGGTGGGCCGCTCGCGCCACCGGCGGCGGCACGACCACTCGTCGCCCGGATCGATGCCGCGTCGTGCACCCAGGTGTCGTCGAAGAACGTGACGGTGCCCGTCGACAGGTCGTGCTTGGCGCCGATGATCGCCACCGTGCCGGATTCGATCATGTGCTCGAGGATGTAGCTGCGATTGACGATGGCGGCCACCGATCGGCGCACGTTGAGACTGGCGACGTTCTCGACGAAGGCGCTGTTGGCCGAGTTGCGCGCCGCCGGGTCCGACGTCTGGTGTTCTTCGTAGACGGCCGGCTGGATCTTCGAGAGCAGCTCCGTCAGGTTGCCGATCTCGACCCGGTCGCAGGCACCCTTGATGGCACCGCACGAGGTGTGCCCGAGCACGACGATGAGCCGCGACCCGGCGAGGTGGCAGGCGAACTCGAGGCTGCCGACGATATCGGTGTTCACGACGTTGCCGGCGATGCGCACCGAGAAGATGTCGCCCAGGCCCTGATCGAAGATGAGTTCGGCCGAGGTGCGGCTGTCGATACAGCTCACGACCGTGGCAAACGGCCACTGGCCGTCGCGCGTCTCGTTGGCCTGCTGCAGCAGGTTGCGGTTGACGCGCAGGTTCTTGACGAACCGCGCGTTGCCATCCTTCAAGACCTCGAGGGCGCGGGCCGGCGTGATGCTGGCCTGGGTTTCGAACGTGTGTGCCTTCATGGGGTGATTATGAACTGTCGCGCTGGCGAGCGCGCTTCCTATAATCACCGACAGGCATGATCGTCAGAGCGCCGTTCTGCTCCTCCCCGCCGCCGCTGGTGGCCGATTTCGACCAGGCGGCCTGGCGGCAGGCGCCGCCGCACCGGCTCTCACGCCTGTGGAGCGGGGCGCCGGCCCCGACGGAACTCGACACGACGGCGCGACTCCTGTGGACGGCGTCGCATCTGTGGCTGGGATTCGAGTGCGGCTTCACCGAGCTCGACATCGACGCCGCAATCGACACCTCCGTCGAGCGGGCTGCGCTCTGGGAGCGCGATGTCTGTGAGGCGTTCATCGCGAGCCCGCGCGAGCCGGGGAGCGACAGCTACAAGGAGTTCGAAGTCGCGCCGACGGGTCAGTGGTGCGATTTGGCTGTCCATCGTCCGCGTGTCGATGTGGAGTGGGGCTGGCACGGCGGCATGGACACCGCGGCAACCATCGACGAGGACGCGGGCGTCTGGCGGGCAGTGATGCGGCTGCCGTTTGCCGCCTTCGGCGGCGCGCCCGCGGCGGGTGACGCGTGGCGGATGAACCTGTTCAGAGTCGGCCGGCTGGGCGGCGAGCGGCACTACCTCGCGTACGCGCCGACGGGCACGCCGACGCCAGATTTCCATGTGCCGGCGTGCTTCGTGCCCGTCGTCTTCGAATCGTCGTTCCCGGCTCCGCCGTGAGCGCTAGCGGCACTCGAGGCCGTTGTCGATCTCGCGGCCGATGAGGGCGCCAGCGCCGGCGCCGAGGATCGCGCCGAGCGTCTTCGAGCCGCCGGGAGCGATGATGCTGCCGAGAATGCCGCCGGCCATGCCGCCGACGATGAGGCCGGTCGTGCCGTCGTCGCGGCGGCAGTAGTAGCGGTTGTCTGAACCGCGGTAGATCCGGTCGTTCTTGCCCATCCGGTAGGGACGGTAGCGGCGGTCGTTGCGGTAGTAGCGGGCGGCGTCGTAACGGCGCTGGCCGGGCTCGTAGCGGCGGTGGTCGTAGTTGCGCCAGCCTCGCGGCACGGCGCGCTGGTCGTCGTAGCGCTCGTAACGACCGCGGTCATCGTTGTAACGATCACGGTCGCGGCGGTCTTCCTGGCGATCGCGTCGATCGCGACCCTGCGCCAGGGCGGTGATGGGCTGCAAGGTGACGGTGCTGGCGACGAGTGCGGCAACGAGGGCGTACTTGAGGCTCTTCACGGTCAACCTTCCTTCCCGGGGGTCCCGATTGACCCTGCATCCCTCGACTGCAGGCGACGTGCCATCGGGCCGGGAGAAATCAGGCCGAAAACGCGCGTACGAGCAATGAACTGACGCCTCGGGAGGACGCTTGGCGTGCTCGAACGTCTTCGACGCGCCATGTCATACACTGGCCTTCGTCCACGCCGTCCGGGCCATGCCGAGTGCCGATCGGGCCTCGGCTGGGTTTTCCGGTGGCGGCCGGGCACTCAAGGAGGCGATTTCCGTGCGCACGACAACTACCCGCGCTGTCCTGGCCCTCGTCCTGGTCACGTTCTCGACCGGGCTCGTCGCGGCCCAATCGCCGGATCTCTATAGCGACATGCACTGGCGCGCGATCGGTCCGACTCGCGCCGGGCGTACACGCGCCCTCGACGGCGTGGCCAGCCAGCCCAACGTGTTCTACATCGGCTTCGACAACGGCGGCGTGTGGCGCTCGACCGACTACGGGTCGACCTGGGCGCCACTGTTCGACCACCAGCCCACCAGCTCGATCGGTGCCATCGCCGTGGCAGCGTCCGACCCGAACGTGATCTATGTCGGGAGCGGCGGCGGCATCATCCGCCCCGATCTGTCCACCGGTGACGGCATGTACAAGTCCACCGATGCCGGAGCGACGTGGACACACCTGGGCCTGCGCGACAGCCAGATGATCGCCGACGTGGTGGTCGACCCGACCAACCCGGATCGCCTGTTCGTGGCGGTGCTGGGCCATCCCTACGGACCCAACCCCGAGCGGGGGATCTTCCGGTCGCTCGATGGCGGCCGGTCCTTCGAGAAGGTGCTCTACCGCGACGAGTACACGAGCGGCAACGACCTCATCATGGACCCGGCCGATCCGAACACCATCTACGCCACGCTGTGGCCGCAGCAGCAGAGTTTCCGTGAAGGCAGCGCCTTCGGCGGCGCCGGCACCGGCATCTTCAAGTCGACCGACGGCGGCACCACCTGGCAACCGCTGTCAGAGGGGCTGCCCAACGTCATCCAGGCGAATCTGGCGCTGGCGCCCAGCAACTCGAAGGTGCTCTACGCCATGGTGGCTGGCACGCCCAGGGGTGCTGAGCCCGCCAGCACGACCGGCGTGGTGGGTTTGTACAAGTCCACCGACGCCGGCGCCCACTGGACGCCGGTGAACGTGCCCGCTGGCGCCATGGGCACCGCGACGCCCCACGTCGACACGCGTCCCCTGGCGCGCATCGGCGGCGGCGACCTGCCCACGCTGACCGTGGACCCCAAGGACGAGAACATCGTCTACAGCGCCACCGTGGTCATGTGGCGCAGCGACGACGGCGGCGTGCATTGGACGGCCATCCGCGGCGCCTATGGCGGCGACGACTACCAGAAAATCTGGATCAACCCGAACGACCCCAAGATCATCCTCGCCGTGTCCGATCAAGGCGCCGTCATCAGCGCCAACCGCGGCGAATCGTGGAGCAACTGGTACACCCAGCCGACGGCGGCCATGTACCACGTGACGGCGGACAACGATTTCCCCTACCGCCTGTGCGGCGGCCAGCAAGACTCGGGCTCCGCGTGCGTGAAGAGCCGCTCGGACGACGGCATGATCACCTTCCACGACTGGCATCCCGTGATGATCCAGGAGTACGGCATCGCCGCGCCTGACCCACGCGATCCCGACGTGGTGTTTGGCAGCAGCCGAAGCGACGTGACGCGCTACGACCGGAAGACCGGCCAGACGGCCAGCGTCGGGCCCGACATGGGACCGCGGGGAGGGCCGTTCAACCGCAACGTGCGCACCATGCCGATCCAGTGGTCGCCGCTGGATCCGGATCTGCTCTTCTACACCTCGAACGCCGTGTGGAAGACCCGCGACCGCGGACACAGTTGGACCCGCATCAGTCCCGACCTGGCCCGCTCCACCTGGGCTGTGCCGGAGAGCGCCGGCAAGTACGCCGGCAGCGTCAGCGTCGACGCCCAGGGCACGATCACCGCGCTCTCGCCCTCGCCGATGGACGTCAACGTGATCTGGGCCGGCACCGACGACGGCAACATCCAGGTGACGATGGACGGCGGGGCCCACTGGGCCAACGTCACACCGCCTCAGATCAAGCCGTGGACGCGGATCTTCAACATCGAGGCCGGCCACTTCAACAAGGGCACCGCCTACGCCGCCGCCAACACCATGCGGATCGACGACATGAATCCGCACTTCTGGCGCACCAAGGACGGGGGCAAGACGTGGACGGAGATCAACACCGGGCTGGCGCCCGGCGCGGTGGCCAACTCCATTCGTGAGGATCCGCGCAAGCCCGGACTGCTCTACGCGGCCACCGAAACCGAGGTGTGGTTCTCGGTCGACGACGGCGGCCACTGGCAGTCGTTGAGGATGAACATGCCGGCGGTGTCGGTGCGCGACATTCAAGTGAAGGACGACGCGACGTGCCTGTGCTCCGACCTGGTGGCGGGCACCCACGGGCGCGGTTTCTGGATCCTCGACAACGTGACGCCGCTGCGCCAGCTGGCCGATGCCGAGGCCGCTACCTCAGCCTTCCTGTTCGCGCCCGCCACGGCCGTGCGGGTGCGCTTTGGCACCAACGATCCCACCGAGTGGACGCCGGAGCTGCCCCACGGCGACAATCCGCTGCCCGGCGGGCTCATCGACTACTACCTGGCCGCCGACGTCACGGGGCCGGTGACGCTGGAAATCCTCGACGCGCGCGGGACGGTCGTCAGGTCCCTCTCGAGCGACGACCGGGTGCTGGTCCCCGACCCGGCGCTGGATCCGGCCGGATACGACCGCATCTGCCAGAAGGACCCGACCGCTCCCAATTGCCGGGTGCCGCTCTATTGGCCGGCGCCGCAGATGGTGTTGTCGACGACGAAGGGCATGCACCGCTTCTCGTGGGATCTCCACTTCGATCCGATCGGCGACGAGCCCCGGGAAGGGGGCGGCGCGACCGGCGCGGTGCCCGGCCGCACGTATCCGTCGGTGCAGGCGCCGTGGGCGCCGGCCGGCCAATACCAGGTCCTGCTCACCGTCGCCGGCCAACAGTACACCCGTCCCCTCACGCTCCGTCTCGACCCCCGTGTCAAGACCCCGGCCGCGGATCTCGCGCGCCTGGCGACGCTGTCGAGGGAGATGTATGACGGCGCCGTGGCGGCCAACGCCGCCTACCTGGAGGCGCGGGCCCTGGTGGCGCGCACCGGCGCGGCAGCCTCGGGCGATGCTGCCGCACTGCGGACCGAAGTGGAGGCGTTGGCACCGGAACCGCGACCGGCCCCGCTCCGCTTTGGCCCCGCCCCGCCCGCCGGGCCGCCCACGCTGGACGGCGTGAGCCGGAGCTTGATGGCGGCCGCCCTGTCGATGCAGGACGCCGACGTCGCACCCACCGCGCGTCAGGTGGCGGCGTGTGAGGCGGCGCGGGCCGAGTTCAAGAATGTGATGGGGCGCTGGAGCGTGCTGCGGACCCGCGGCGGCGGGCGTTGAGTCGGCAGCTGCGCGATGGCTCTGCCAGGCCTGCGCACCAGCGAGCTTGACCGCTTATACCCAAAGTGGGATATTGCTTGTGTGCGTCGTGTCTTGGCGACCAATGAGAAGCCCCTGCACTGGGTCGGGTCGGCGAAGCGCGACTTCCTGCGTTTCTCCGAGCCGGTCAGGGACGACATGGGGAATGCGCTTGGTGTCGCCCAGTTCGGCGGTAGCGAGCCGACCGCCAAACCCTGGTAGGGGCTCGGCCCCGGCGTCCTGGGGATTGTCGAGTCGCACGACGGCAACGCCTACCGGGCGGTCTACACCGTGCGGTTCGCAAAAGCCGTCTACGTGCTGCATGCGTTCCAGAAGAAATCGCCGTCAGGAATTCGGACCGCCAAGAAGGACGTTGACCTCGTGGAACAGCGACTGAAAGCGACACAGCGAGACTACGAGGACCACCATGGCAAAGCGACGCGCTGACTCGATCGAGATCACCCGCGGAACCAAGAACGTATTCGAGGACCTCGGCTATCCAGATGCGACCGAGCGCCACGCCAAGCTGCGGCTGGCCTATGCCCTCAATCAGGTGCTCGAACAGCAGGACCTGACCCAGACCGCGGCGGCGCAGTTGCTGGGGCTGACGCAGCCGAAAGTGTCTGCGTTGCGCCACTACAAGCTTGCCGGCTTCTCGGTCGAACGGCTGATGACGCTGCTGACAGTTCTGGACCGGGACGTGGAGATCGTGATCCGGAAGAAGCCGCGCTCCCGCGGCGCCGCGCGCATCAGCGTTATTGCGGCGTAGGTCGTAGCCGGGCCGCTCGCCCGCATTGACCATGCCCGTTCCTCGCGATATCCTGCCTCTCAGTCGGGTCAACCACCTGCACGCGCCGCCCACGTCACCACCCCGGCGGCCCTCCTTCCTCTGACCCAATCGCCTACGGCTTCATTCGGTCGTGTTCTCGTCTCCAGGAACAGGCACGCCCCGGCATGGTTGGAAAGCGGCGCAAGATTCTCACGATCTTGAGGGCCCACGACAGCGCGCCCAAGTGGCGCAAAGGCACGTACAAGGACTTGGCGGCCGAGAGCCAGCAGCAGCTCCAGGTCATCGACCTGCACTGGCACGACCTGCGGCACGAGTACGCGTCCCGTCTCTTCGAGCGCGGCGTGCCCTTGGCGCAGGTGCGTGACCTGCTGGGCCACGCCTCCATCGTCACGACCGAGCGCTACGACAACCAGCGCCTGGAAGCATTGCAGGCGGCCGTGGCGCGCCTCGAAGACGGCAAGACGTTCAGCGCCTGCCCGGACGAAGTTTCAAGATTTTTTCAAGATCGGCCGGGCGAGCCGCATGGCGAAGCGGCTGATGGCGCCGCGAAAAAACCTGGAAGCAGTTCGGATGGAAGAACTTAGAAGGTTGGTACCGGTACGGGGATTCGAACCCCGGTCCCGTGGCTGAGAACCACGTGTCCTGACCCCTAGACGATACCGGCACGCATCTGATAGTCAGGTCGGACCATCAGGAAACTTCAAAGATACTCGTCACAACCAGCGCTGTCAACCGGGCAGCGCGCTTCGGGCGCGAGCGCCCACAGCGCCTCGGGACCGCGACGCGACGAGCGCTCGGAGCGGCTAGAATCGGGTGATGCAGTTCATCCGGCGCGCCTTCGTTGCGGTTGTCGTCATCGCGCTCGCCAGCGGCGCCGCGGCCTGGTTCCTGGCCGGCCGCGAGGCCGGACCGGTCATCGAGATCAAGAGCCCTGGCGCCTTCATCGGCCACAACAGTTCGTTCGAATTGTTCGTGGACGCCCCGGCCGGCCGCCTCACACGCCTGACGGCCGCGCTCACGCAGGGCGGCAAGGCGATGCACGTCTTCTCGCTCGACGACACCACCGGTACATCCGGCGACGTGCGGCAGGCATCGTCCGACCGGCTGTGGGTCATCCGGCCGATTGGCAAGGCCTCGCAGCCGGAACTGGTGGCTGGTCCCGCCACGCTCACCGTCACGGCTGCCCGGCCCGTGCTCTTCGGCTGGCGCGAGGCCGAAGCCACGGCCACGAAAGACGTCACCGTGCGGCTCGAACCTCCGCGCGTGGGCGTCGTCTCCACCCATCACTTCCTGAACCTCGGCGGCTCGGAATTCGTCGTGCTGCGCGCCACGCCGCCCGACGTCGCGGCCGGCGTCAAGGTCGGGGACGTCTCGTTCCCGGCCTTCCCAGGCTCATCGGTCGGCCTGTCGGACCCGGCCCTCAAGGTGGCGTTCTTCGCGCTGCCCTACGACCAGGACGCCCGCACACCGGTCACCGTGTTCGCCCGCGACGAAGCCGGCAACGGCGCCACCGCGAACCTCGAACGGCAGCCGTTCCCGAAGGTGTTCCAGCGCTCGAAGATTCCGATCGACAGCGGCTTCCTGTCACGTGTGGTGCCGGCGATTGCCTCGAACACGCCGTCGCTCGCACTGCAGACCGACGATCTGCTCGCCGCCTTCCTGACCATCAACCGCGACCTGCGCCAGCAGAACAACGCCACCATCGCCGGCCTCGCCAGCAAGACCGCTCCCGAGATGCTGTGGACCGAAGCGTTCGCGCAGCTCGGCAACACGCAGGTGGAGTCACGCTTCGCCGATCACCGCACTTACTTCTACGAGGGCAAGGAAGTCGATCAGCAGACCCATCTCGGCTTCGATCTGGCGTCGACGCAACAGGCACCGGTCACGGTGGCGAACAAGGGCGTGGTCGTCCACGCCGCCTATCTCGGCATCTACGGCAACTGTGTGGTCGTCGATCACGGGCTGGGCGTGCAGTCGCTCTACGGCCATCTCTCGACCATCGACGTGAAAGGAGGCGACGCTGTCGAGAAGGGGCAGACGCTCGGACGCTCGGGCGCGACAGGTCTGGCCGGCGGCGACCATCTGCACTTCACGATGCTCGTTGGCGGCGTGCAGGTGAATCCGGTGGAGTTCTGGGACGGCCACTGGATGGAAGACCGCGTGTTCCGCAAGATCCGCGATGCCGGCGGCACGGCGCCGGCAAAAAGATAGCCATGACCACGTCTGCCGCGCGGATGGTGCGCGCGCTCGGCGTCTGGGTCCTGGCCGCGGCACCGCTCATGGCGGCGGCCTGCGGCACCAGCGCGCCTTCGCCCGCGGGGACGGCTTCCGGAGAATCGGCTCCTCTCGACTTGTCGACCACCGGTACCGTGACCGGCCGCGTCGTCCTCGAGGGCACGCCGCCCGCACGGCAGACCATTCGTGTTGATGGCGACAAAGCGTGCGCCGCGCTCGTAGCGGGAGCCGAGCGACCAACCGAGCGCTACGTCGTGAACGACGATGGCGCGCTGGCGAACGTCTTCGTCTACGTGAAGGCAGGCCTCGAGGGTCGCAGCTTCCCGGTGCCATCGCAACCCGTCGTGCTCGACCAGCAGCGCTGCTGGTACACGCCGCGGGTGGTCGGCGTCCGGGTGGGCCAGCCGTTCCAGGTGATCAACTCCGATCCGCTACTGCACAACGTGCGCGCCGAGGCCGCGGTGAATCGACCCTTCAACCAGGGGCAGCCAGTGCAGGGCGTGCGCTACAGCCATACCTTCTCGACCGATGAGGTGATGGTGGCACTCAGCTGCGACGTCCATTCCTGGATGAACGCGTGGGTGGGCGTGATGAACCACCCGTACTTCGCCGTGACCGATGCCAGCGGCGCCTTCTCCTTACCCGATCTACCTGCAGGCACCTACACCGTTGAGGCCTGGCACGAAGCGGCCGGCACGACGACCGGCGCGGTCGCCGTCACGGCGCAGGGCACGGCCACGCTCGCTCTGTCGTTGCCGGTGCCGGTGCCGTGACGGCCTCCGAGACCACCGTGGACGACGACGACCTGCCCGCCGCCCCAGCGACCGCAGCCAGCAGGGCGTGGTCCGACTACGTTGCGATGACCAAGCCGCGGCTGAACCTGCTCGTCGTGCTGACGACGCTCGCCGGCTACTACCTCGGCATGGACGGCGAAGCGCCGATCGCGCGGCTCATTCACACCGTGCTCGGCACGACGCTGGTGGCCGGTGGCGCATCGGTGCTGAACCAGGTGTGGGAGAGGGACACCGATCGGTTGATGCGCAGAACCCGCACACGGCCGCTGCCGTCGGCGCGCCTGGCGCCTACACCCGCGCTCTGGTTCGGCGTGGCCTTGTCGGCGATTGGCCTGGCGGAGCTCTGGTTCCTCGCCAATCCCCTGTCGGCGCTCGTGGCCTTCCTCACGGTGCTGAGCTACGTCATTGTCTACACGCCGCTGAAGCTCAAGTCGTCGCTCTCGACCATCGTTGGCGCCGTGCCCGGGGCCCTGCCGCCGCTCATCGGCTGGGCCGCGGCCACCAACTCGCTGTCGGCCGGCGGCTGGGCGCTCTTCGGCATCGTGTTCTTCTGGCAGATGCCGCACTTCCTCGCCATTGCCTGGATGCACCGCGACGACTACGCCAGAGCCGGCATGCCCCTTCTCCCGGTGGTCGACCCGAGCGGGCGCAGCACAGGACGCCAGGCCGTGCTCTACGCCGCCGCGATGATTCCCGTCAGCCTGCTGCCGACGCTCCTCGGGCTGGCCGGGCCGCGCTACCTTGCCACGGCGATCGTGCTCGGGGCCGTCGTGCTGTGGCTGTCGTTCGAGTTCGCCGCCACCCGCACGCACGCCACGGCGCGGCGGCTCTTCTTCGTCACCATCATCTACCTGCCGCTGCTCTGGGGCGCGCTCGTCGTCGACCACGCCACGCGCTGAGCGCGACTACGGATACAGCAGGTAGTTGGCGCGCAGCCGGCGCCAGCTGGCCTCGGCGCCGGCCCACGACGCGACGATGGCGGCCGGGTCATCGCCGGCTTTGGCGCGCGCCAGCGCAGCCGGCGTGCCGACGAGGCGGTCGCTGGTCCTCGCATCGAACTGCTCGCCATGCAGCGCGTAGAGGGCAGACGCGATCTCGATACCAAGACGCGTCGGCTGCAGCTGCTCGCGGTTGGTCACCACGAGAAACACGCCCTGGCAGGCCTGGCCGGCGTAGGCGCTCGACGACGGCGTGAAGCGCACCGGATAGAAGCGGACGCCGGCGAGTTGGCGGGCGTTGAGTGCGGCAGCCAGACGCCGGCCATCGATCCACGGCGCGCCGATCTGCTCGAAGGGCTGGTCGGTGCCGCGGCCGACCGAGATGTTCGCGTACTCGATGGCACCGATGCCGGGGTAGAGCGTGGCCTGGGTGAGGCTACGCATGTTGGGCGACGGATTCACCCAGGTGAGTCCGGTCTGGTCGAACCATTGCTCGCGCCGCCAGCCTTCCATCTGCACCACGGTCAGATCGGCGCCGATCTTTCCCTCGGCGTTGAAGAGCTGGGCCAGCTCCCCGATGGTCATGCCGTGCCGGATCGGCATCGGCATGTAGGCGATGAAGCTGAGCAGATCGGCGCTCGCCAGCGGGCCTTCCACATGCCAGCCGTCGATCGGGTTCGGCCGATCGAGCACGACCACCTTGAGCTTGTGGGTCGCGGCCTCTTCCAGCACGTAGCCCATGGTGGCGAGATAGGTGTAGAAGCGCGCGCCGACGTCCTGCAGGTCGACGACCAGCGTGTCGATGCCCTCGAGCATCTCGGCGGTCGGCCGGCGGGTGGCGCCGTAGAGCGAGTGAATCCTCAGTCCGGTGCGCTCGTCGTTCGATGACGGCACGTTCTCGACGTCGAGCTGCCCGCGGATGCCGTGCTCCGGACTGAAGAGCGACACCAGCGTCACGCCCGGCGCCTGGTGCAGGATGTCGATGGTCGAAGCGCCCGCCGTCGACAGGCCGGTGTGATTCGTGACGAGGCCCACCTTGCGGCCCTTGAGCACGGCGAAGCCGTCGCGCACGAGCACGTCGATGCCGGGCAGCACGCTCGGCGACGGCGCGCCTTGCACCGCGCCACCGGGCTGGGCGCTGGCGCCGAAGTCGGTGCCGGTCATGGTCGCCCCGGCCAGCGAGTCGAGCGTCGGCGTGGTGATGGCGCTGGCGGCGATCGTGGCGACGCGCGCCCGCACGGCTCCGACGTCGCCGCCGCCATCCGGATGGAGGCGGCTCGAGAGGAAGATCACGAAGAGCCTGGTGCGAGGATCGACCCACAGTGACGTGCCGGTGAAGCCGGTATGCCCGAACGATCCGATGGGCATGAGCTCGCCGCGGTTCGACGAGAAGCTCGTGTCGACGTCCCAGCCGAGGCCGCGCGCCGACGGCATCCCGGCCGGACTGGCCGGCGCGATCATCTTGGCCACCGTGAGCGGAGCCAGCACGCGGCGCGGCCCGATCGCCCCGCCGCCGAGCAGCATGCGGGCGAACCGCGTCAGGTCACGCGCCGTGCTGAAGAGGCCCGCGTGACCGGCCACGCCGCCCATCCGGCGGGCGGTCGGATCGTGCACCACGCCGCGCAGCGGCTCGACGTCCGGTGCCTGGCACGGCCAGGCATCGAGGAAACGGCAGCGCTCGGTGGGCGCGATGCGCCCGACGCGTTCGATGGGCGGTAGGTAGCCGGTATCGGTCATCCCGAGAGGGGTGAAGACCCGATCGGCGGTATAGCGTTCGAGCGACAAGCCGGAGGCCTGCTGCACGATGTGACCCAACAGGAAGAAGTTGATGTCGCTGTAGACGAAGCGTGCCCCTGGCGAAGATTGCGGCACTTCGTCGACGGCCAGCGCGATCGCCGCCTCGTAGCCCTTCCAGGGGTCACCGAGGTCGACGTCGGGTCTCAGTCCCGACACGTGGGTCAGCAAGTGACGTACGGTGATGCCGCCCTTGCCGTACTTCCCGAACCCCGGCACCCAGGTGGCCACCGGGTCGGTCAGGCGCACGACGCCCCGCTCGACCAGCTGCATCACCGCCGTGGTCGTGGCCACCACCTTCGTCAGTGATGCCATGTCGAAGACGGTGTCGAGCGTCATCGGCTCGGCCAGGGGCGCGATCGCCCGCTGGCCGTAGGCCTTCTCGAACAGCACGGTGTCGCCCCGGCCCACGACCACCACCGCGCCGGGCATCCGCCCATCGGCGATGCCCTTGGCCACGATCGCGTCGATTTCGGCCAAACGGGCGGAATCCACCCCGGCAGCGTGGGCATCACGCGCGGTGTTCTGGGCCACGGCCGGGCCGGCCAAGGCGAGTGCGCCCACCAGAACGGCGGCGAGGAGCGTCTGACTGGTCATAGCGGGAAGCCTACCGGGCTGCTAGCATATACTTCGAAGGTTTTCCGGTTTTCGAGGAGAGATATAACGATGCGTGAGAGTCTGAAGCTGTCGCTTGCGGCCGTAATGGTCGTGCTGCTCGGCGCACTTCCCGCGATGGCCCAGACGGGCCGCATCGGCGGAGTGGTGAAGGACGACAAGGGCGAGCCGCTCAAGGGCGCGAGCGTGGTAGCCGAGAACCCGTCGGCGTCGCCGCCGTCGTTCACCGCGACGACCGACGACAGGGGCCGCTTCTCGATCATCGGTTTGCGTGCCGGTAATTGGAAGCTGACGGCGTCCGCGCCGGGGTTCCTGCCCTCGGAGGGCAACGTGCCGATTCGCACGATCGGACAGCCCAATCCCCCCGTGGAGTTCACCCTCGCACCCGGCGCCGCGGGCGCCGGCGGGGCCTTGGCGGGTGTCAACACCAAGGAGTTGCAGGCGGACCTGGCGGCCGCCGACGCGATGATGAACGCCAACGACTTCGACGGCGCCATCGCGGCCTACCAGGCCATGCTCGTCAAGGTGCCGGCACTCACCGCCCTGCACCTGCAGGTCGGTCGCGCCCAGCGCATGAAGAAGGACTACGACGGCGCACTCGCGACCTACGCCAAGATCCCGGACGGCGATCCGAACGCCGAGAAGGCTCAGATCGAGATTGGGATGACGAATCTCGAGAAGGGTGACTTCCCCGCCGCAGACACCGCCCTCACCGAAGCCGCGCAGGGCCTGGGCGCCGGACGCGAGGTGTTCTACAACCTCGGCGAAGTGAAGTTTGCCAAGGGCGAAACGGACGAGGCCATGAAGTGGTACCAGCGGGCGATCGACGTCGACCCGACCTGGGCGAAGCCGTACTTCAAGCTCGGCCTGGGCAAGCTGCAGAAGGCCGACATGCCGGGCGCCATCGAGATGATGGAAAAGGTCATCGCGGTTGAGCCGACCTCGGCCGAGGCAGCGCAAGCCAAGGGCCTCATCGACCAGCTCAAGAAGGGCTGAGCCCTTTTCACCCGCGTGTTCCAGAACCGGCGGTCCCTCACGGGGCCGCCGGTTTTCTATTTGGGCGACGTGAGGCGCCGCGTGGCCTCGTCGATCATCTGGTTGATGTTGGGCGTGGCCGGATCGCGCTCCCGTGCCGCCTTCCAGCTCGTGATCGCGTCGCTGAAGCGGCCGGCGCGGGCGGCGAGCACGCCGCGAATCACGTAGGGACGCGCCGTCGTGGCGTCGAGGGCGATCGCCGCCGCCACCGCGCGATCGGCTTCCGCGTCCTCGCCACGCTGCGCCAGCAGCCAGGCCAGCGTGGTCTGCATCGGGGCAGATTCAGGGAAGGCGCCGAGAGCCGTCGCGAGGTCCTGCTGCGCCAGCGCCAGGGCCTCGCCGGCGCGGCCAGGCGCCGTGACGACACCCAGCGCGAGCAGCGACTCGGCGGCGCGCGCGCGCACCACGCGCGTTTCGTCGACCACGCGCGCCATCAGCACGGCAACGACGCGCTCGTCGCGCTGGTCGAGTACACCGAGCGTGCGCACGGCTTCGGCACGCACCATCGGTTCGGGATCGGAGGCGGCGCCGAGCAGTGCGCCGAACACACGCGGCTCGACGTGCCCGTCGCGCGGCTCGCGCCTTACCACCTGACGGCCGCGCTCGGTGGACGTCTGGCTGGCCGCAAACGACGACTCGAGCCCACGCGCGCCGGCCAGTCTGGCGATGTACTCGAGGGCGCTGGCCCGGATGACCGCTCCCTGCGACCGATCGACAGCCAGTGCGGCCAGAGCCGGCACCGTCGTGGCGTCGCCAGTACCGGCGGCATACATCGTGGTGGCCAGCGCGACGCTCTGTCGCCGTCGCGGGCCGTCGCCCCACCAGGCGTCCATCTGACGTGCTGCCCACTCGGGCGTCTTGTCGTCGTGGCAGGTCGTGCACGCGTTCGGCACGCCGAAGGCCGCCGTCGTCTCCGGGACGGGTGACTGGAACGTGTGGTCGCGACGGCGCATGAGCAACCGCCAGTTGACGTCGCTCATATGACAGTTGATGCAGCGGCTGCCTGGCGACTCCGCCGGGTGGAAGGAGTGGCGCGCCAGCTCGGCATCGGTCCACGGTTGGCGGCTCTCGAGGGTATCTGGCGCGCGGCTCGCGATGCGCGCCAGCGGCTGATGCGGCTCGCCGGCAGCGGCTGCACCGGCCGGGCCCTGGTGGCACTGCGTGCACAGGGCGTCGCCGGTGCGTCCGCTGGTCACGTCCAGCTTGAGGGAGAACGCGTTGTCGGACGTCCCGTGCGCGAGGTGGCAGTTGGTGCAGGCAATGGCTCCGGCCTTGAAACAGCCGGTCAGCGTGAGCGCCTGCGTCCGGTTGAAGCGATTGGGGCGGCCGTCGGGCCAGAACTCGCCCTGGGCGTCGAACTCTGTCAGCGGCTCGCTCAGCAGGAACGGCAGGGCGTGATCCTCGTAGCGGTCGCCGGCCTCGAAGTCGGTGAAGACGTTCCGCTTGTTGCCATGACAGTAGCCACAGGTGTCGAACGTGCGGCGTGGTTCGGCCGACCGCGGTGAGAAGATCTTCAGGATCTCGCTCAACTGCCGGTTACTGGCCCGCGAGCTGTAGGTGGGAATCGACGCCGGGTCCTCTTCCCAGACCTTCATCAAGGCCACGTGCGCTTTGCCCGGGCCGTGACAGGCTTCGCAGCCGATGCCAAGCTCGGTCCACGACGTCCGATATGAGTCGCCCGCCGGCACGTAGCCGCGATCGAGGTTCGTCGCGTGGCAGTTGAAACAGTTGACGTTCCAGATCTGCTTCAGATCGTGCGCGCCGTCGGGGATGGGCGTGGTCTCTTGCCAGTCGATCCAGCGCTTCGCCTCGACGTGCCAGAACACGGGCAGCACGTACATGCGACCGTCGGGCAGCATCGACAGGTAGCCCTGGAAGCGCTTGGAACCGAGCGTGTAGTCGACCCGGTGCGTCTCGGCGGTGCGTCCGGACGCGCGCACCGTGACGAACGGCTGCTTGTCGCGCGTGCCGAACTGGTACGACCGACCATGCGCCGTCAGCTTCGCGTCGCGCGAGAAGTCGCCAAGGATGGTGGCCTCGGCAACGGGCCGCGTCATCTGGATGTGCAACGACGTCTTCCAGCGGGTGTAGGCCTCGACGTGGCACGACTCGCAGGCGGCCGAGCCCAGGTAGTCGGCCGAGGGTGCGGGCGTGGCGATGGCAGCCGTCTGCGCCACCTCGGGGGAGCGGCCAGCGGCCAGCCACGTGGACGCCGCAAGCATCGCCGCGGCGGCGAACAGGATTCGGGAGCCAGTGCGCATCCGAATGGCAGGATATGCCAGAAGTCGGCCCGCGCGAAGACGGGGGGCCAACTACGGCCCGACGTGCTTGTCCCGCACCAGATCCTCGTAGAGCGTCTCGATGTCCCGTAGCAGGCGATCGGCGCCGTATGTGGCGGCGACGCGCGTCCGGCCGTGCTGGCCCATGGCGCGCCGCAGGTCCGGTGCCGCCAGCAGCGTCAGGATGTGGTTCGCCACGCCGTCGACGTCGTCCATCGGCGCGAGCAGGCCGGTCACCCCGTGCTGCACGACGTCGGCCACGCCGCCGACCTCGGTCGACACTACCGGGACACCGGCGGCCATCGCCTCGATGAGCGCCACCGGCGAGCCCTCGTTGCGCGACGTCAGCGCCACGACGTCGATGTCGGCATACAGGCGATCGATGTCGGCGCGCCAGCCCAGGAAACGCACCGCGTCGGCAAGACCGAGGGCGGCTGTCTGCTGCTCGAGGGTCGGCCGCAGCTCGCCGTCCCCGACGATGAGGAAACGCGCCGCCGGAATCTGTGCTCGCACGCGCGCGGCAGCAGCGAGGAACACGCTGTGCGCCTTGATGGGCACCAGCCTGGCCACGATACCGATGAGCGGCGCGTCACCGAGGCCGAGTTCCTCACGCAGTTCGCCCCGTCGGCCTTCGGCCGCCAGCAGTGGCGCCAGGTCGAAGCCAAGCGGCACGGCGCGGTACTGCGCCGCCCTGCCGACGCCGAGCGCGATGAGCTCGTCGGCCACCCGCGTCGTGACCGCGAGCAGGCGATCGGTGCGCCAGGCCAGGCCGCGTTCGATCGCCCGGTAGACAGCCGTCTTGGCCGGCGAGAAGTAGCCGCGCAGCACGTGCCCGTGATAGGTGTGCACGACCAGCGGCACGCCGGCCAGAATCGCCGCTGCACGGCCCACCGCTCCCGCCTTGGCCGTGTGCGTGTGCACGACGTGCGGTCTGAGGCGCCGCATGAGCGCCACCAGGCGCCACAGCGTCTGCGTGTCGCTGAGCGGCCGGATCTCGCGCCCGAGGTCGGGAATGATCTCGACGTCGGCGGCCTTGCCGTGCAGCTCGAGGTAGTTGCCCTCGCTGGCCTCTTCGCTCCCGGTCACGAGAGTGGACTGGAAGCGCGCGCGATTGAGCCGCTCGTGCAGCAGCGTGGCGTGAATGGCCGGCCCGCCGATGTTCAAGCGGGCGATGATGCGCACGACACGGATCCGTCCGGGCGACTCGGCGCTCATCCCTCGGCCCGCCAGGCCTGCCACATGAGCACCGTCCACAGCCGCGGCAGGTGGTTCGCCCGCCCGCCGACATGCTCGTGCCAGGCGCGCCGGATTGGCGCCGGGTCGAGCATGGCCTCGCGCAGCGCGGACTCGCTCAGCAGCGCCTCGGCCCACGGCCTGAGCGGTCCGCGCAGCCACGCGTGAATCGGCACCGCGAAGCCCGCCTTCGGACGGTCGACGAGCGTGTCGGGCACGTACTTCCGCAGCACTTGCCTGAGCGCCCACTTGCCCTGACGACCGCGAATCCGGCGCGACAACGGCTGGCGCCACGCCCACTCGACGACGCGGTGGTCAAGCAGCGGCGCCCGCGCCTCGAGACTCACCGCCATGCTGGCGCGATCGACCTTGGCCAGGATGTCGTCGGGCAGGTAGGTCATCGTATCGACGAGCATCATGCGCTCGACGAAGCCAGGCGCGACGGCCTGCACACGGACGTCTTGCAAGAGCCACGGCGGTTCCGCCGTGGCGGCGCCGGCCACCGGCGGCGACTGCCACTGCGACACGAGCGCCGTGTACAGGGCATCGGCGTCGACCGCGGAGAGCGCCACGCCGAGCTTGTGAAGTTTGTCGCCGAGCGCCCGCTGGCCGAGCGCTGCCGATGCGCCGCCGGCGAGCCGGCCCACGGCGTCCCACGTCGAGGGCGCGACGGCGGTGACGAGGCGCCCGGCGGTCTGGCGCGCCCAACGGGGATACGCCTTGGTGCGCCGTACGAGATCCGGCGCCCACACGTAGCGGTTGTAGCCGCCGAACACCTCGTCGCCGCCGTCGCCCGACACGGCGACCGTGACGTCGCGACGGGCCATCTGCGCCACGAGAACGGTCGGTATCTGCGACGAATCGGCGAACGGTTCGTCGTACATGCGCGCTAGCCCGGGGATGACGGCCCGCGCTTCCTCTGGCGTCACATACAGCTCGGAGTGCGCCGTGCCCAGATGCGCGGCAACCGCCCGGGCGTCCTGGGCCTCGTCGTATCCCGCCTCGTCGAACCCGATCGTAAACGTGCGCACCGGATGCGGGCTCTCGGCCTGCATCAGCGAGACGACGGTGGAAGAATCGATGCCGCCAGACAGAAAGGCGCCGAGCGGAACGTCCGCCACCATGCGCCGCCGTGTGGCATCACGCAGCAGGCCGTCCAGCTCCTCCACGGCGGCAGCGTCGTCGAGCCGCGAGGGCGTCCGCGTGCCGGCTTCGACGACCTCGCGTGGATCCCAGTAGCGGGTGATGCGCGGGGTGCCGCCCGGCCGCACGACGGCGTAGGCACCGGCCGGCAGCTTGTGCAGCCCTTCGTAGATGCTGTACGGACTCGGCACGTAAGCGAAGCGGAGGAACGAGGCGAGCGCAGCCGGCGAGATGCTCGTGGGACACGCGGGATGAGCACGCAGGGCCTTCAGCTCGGATCCCCAGAGGAACGTGCCACCCGACCAGCCGTAGTACAGCGGCTTCTTGCCGAGCCGGTCGCGGGCAATCCACAGCGTGCGATCGTGCCGGTCCCACAGCGCGATGGCAAACATGCCCCACAGCCGTGCGATGGTGGCGGCCGGCCCCCAGCGTTCGATGCCGGCCAGCATCACTTCCGTGTCGGAGGTGCCACGAAAACGCGCGCCCAGTCCTTCGAGTTCGGTCCTCAGGTCCCGGTAGTTGTAGATCTCGCCGTTGAAGGTGACGACGAAGCGGTCGTCGCGAGACACCATCGGCTGGTGTCCGGCCGGCGACAGGTCGAGGATGGCGAGACGGCGGAACCCGAGTGCGACGCCGGCGCCTTCGTCGACCCAGGTGCCGCGATCGTCCGGCCCGCGATACACGATGGCATCGGCCATGCGGCCCACGACGTCGTGGAGGGAAGCAGCGGGAGCGTGCGAATCGGGATGCCAGAAACCTGCCAGGCCACACATGACGGAGTCGTACGGGGAGCGCAGTGAGTGTACCTTGAGTGGCCGGCCCTGGTTGCTGCTGGCCGACGGTAACATGAAGCGACCTCCGTGGCCTCGCCTTCCGCTTCCATTCTGCCAGCCCTCGATGCCTGGATCGATCGGGCCCGACGCCATCTGCTGACCGCGGCGCCGGATCTCGCGGGTCTTGTCGATGACTACGCCGGCGAAGCCAGATTCGGCGCCTCGGTGATCGCCGGCGATCTGTCACGCGTGGGTTCCGGCGCGCGTGTGCTCGAGATCGGGGCCGGCACCGGGCTCTTGAGTGCGGCGTTACAGGCTGCGGGCTATCGGGTGACGGCGCTCGAACCCCTCGGGGCCGGCTTCACCCACATGGCTCGCCTGCGCGGGCTCGTCGACGACTACACCGGCCTCGAGGGCCTGGCCCTCGAACGACTCGACATCGGGGCCGAATCACTCACGTCTGGGCAGGCGTTCGATCTGGCGTTCTCGATCAACGTCATGGAGCACGTGGGCGATGTCGGGGCGGTGCTGCGCGGCGTGTGGGCGGCACTCGGGCCGGGTGCGAGCTACCACTTCCTCTGCCCCAACTACCGCTTTCCCTTCGAGCCGCACTTCGGCATCCCCACGCTCGGCACCAAAGCCCTCACGTGGCGGGTCTTCGAACGGCGCATCCTCGCCTCGCCGGTGGTCGTCGATCCGGCCGGCACGTGGGCGTCGCTCAACTGGATCTCGGTGGCGCAGGTGCGGCGGCTGTGCCGCCGCGAATTCGGGGTGACACCAGAGTTCGATCGGGGGGTAACCTATCGCTTCGTGCAGCGGGCTCTCGTCGATCCGTCGTTCCAGCGCCGCCACGGCCTGGCGCTTCGCACCATGGCGCGAGCGGCCGACGGCCTGGGCCTGGCACGCCTCGCCTTCCTCGTTCCGCCGGGCGCGCAACCTGCCATGTCGTGCCGCATTACTCGTCCTCGCTGAGAGCGCATGGCCCAGGTCACCTCCGGACTCCGTGCCGTGCTGTCGAGCCCCGCGGTCTACGACACCTTCCAGCGGCTGATGGGCGGCCACGCGGGCCGCACCGATTTTGTGAGCCACATCGTCAAAGCGTCGGCCGGCACGCGCGTGCTCGACGTCGGCTGCGGCACGGGCGAGCTACTGGCCTATCTGCCCCGGGGCGTGGACTATCACGGCTGGGACATCAGCGCGGCCTACGTCACCGCGGCGCGGCAACGGTTCGGCGCCAGGGGCACATTCACGTGCGGACTGCTGACGGAGGCTGACGTCACGAGCGTGCCGCCGTTCGAGGTCGTGATCGCCTCGGGCGTGCTGCACCATCTCGACGATGATGAAGCGCGCCACTTCGCGGTGCTGGCCGCCCTGGCAGTGCGGGCGGGCGGGCGGTTCGCCTCGATCGATCCGGTGCATGCCCGCGGCCAGCATCCGCTGGCGCGCTACCTCATCGCGCGCGACCGCGGCCAACACGTGCGTACGGCGGAGGGCTACACCTCGCTCGTCGCGGGCGCCTTCGGCGAGGTCACTGGTGTCGTTCGCCATCGGCGGTGGGTGCCGTACACCCACTGGATGATGGAGGCCACCTATCGGCCTGGCGCGCCGGCGCCGCGCAAGTCGTAGACGCGCACGCCGTCGCCGCACCAGGCGCACTGGGCCGTCACGGCGGCGGGCCAGGCGTGACTGGCGGCGGTGTCAGCAACGTACCAGGCCACGCCCGTGCGGGCACCGAAGGCGCGTAGCTCCTCGAACGTCGAGATGCCGGCGAGCGCGGCATGCTCGGCAGCACGCGCGTCGGCCCATCCGGCAAACGCGGGACCAAGCGAGCGGTAGAGGCCTGTGCGCGACAAATAGGCCCGTCGCTCGGTCAGCGCGACGAGCACCGCCTGCGGATCTTCGCTGGCGGCGAGAATCTGATCGCCAGGCGCGCTGTGCCGGCGCACGTAGTCGCCGGCCTGCAGCGTGGCCGGCGGCACCGGGATCTCGGCATACGCGGGAGTCCAGCGCTGTTGAATGCCGGCGCCATCCCGCCAGGGCACGACGAGACCGAGCAGCGCCGCGGCCAGCACGCCGGCATCCACGAACGTCGAGCGCGACCAGCGGCTGAGCGCCCATGCGCGCAGCCACGTGACCAGTCCGACGGCGCCGAGCCCGGCCACCACGAGATAGACGAGCACGAAGGCGCGATGTCCGAAGTCGGTCGGGTCGCCGTGCAATGGGGTGGGCACGAAGCGGATGACGGCCATGTGCGCGAGAGCGAGCGCCACGGGCACCGCACCTACCTGCCAGCCCAGACGGCCGAGCGCGCCGCCGCCCCACGCCAGGCCAAGAGCGACAAGCCATAGGCCGCAGCCGGCGACGAGCATCAGCGGGTAGCCGAGCACGAAGGCGACAAGTTCGCCGCGCCCCGCGGTCCATCCGACGTACGGCGACGGCAGCGCCGAGGCCTGCGTGAGGACGGAGACGAAGAATACCCGTGGGCTGGTGCCACCGCTGAGGATGTGCGGCGCCAGCGCCACCGACTCCATCCAGACGAGGATGGCGAAGCCCAGGGCGACGGCCACGGCGCCGAACGCCACCGTACGGGCCGTGATCGTGATCCGCACCGTGAGCAGCGCCAGCACCACGACCATGACGGTCGAGAGCAGGCTGACGTGCACGCGGAAGCCCGCGCCGGCGATGACGAGCACCATCGCGGCTGCCAGCGCGTGGACTGCACGCTCGCGGTTCGCGGTCGCCACGAGCGCCAGCGCGGTGAGTGTCAGCGCCAGCGCGAAGCCCGATCCGGCCGCCATCTGAAGCAGCCAGTGGAAACTGAGAAAACGGTTCTCGAGGCCATACGTGGACGCGTCGGGCACCAGGAATGCCGCGGCGACGGCCGCCAGGCCGGTGAGTGGGGTGCCCATTGCCGCGCCCCAGGCATAGGTTGCCACGATGCAGAGAAGCAGGCCCGACGGTATCCAGAAGGCGGTGGCCGCACTCAGTGCCGGCACGCCGCCGAGCACCGACAGCACGGCTGCCATGGTGTAACTGGCACGATGGTAGAGCGGCTGCGGCACGGCGGTCAGGTACTGCGAGTGCGCGTCGAAGGCCGGGTAGTCGCGCATGTAGCTGATCTCGGCGGCGTGCAGGAAGTAGTCCTGCCAGGCGGGAAACGTGCCGGTCGCGATCGTCTGCGGCACGGCCGTGATCGTCTCGCGCGCCCAGACCGTGACGAGCCCGGCGCATGCCAGCAGCACGAGGGCTTGTGCGGCGAGCCCGCCGCCGGGCACTGAAGCGGCGCCGAGCGGCGGCAGCCGGCGCGCGATGACGGTGAGCACGACGGCGCCAGCCACGTCGACGACCAGCGCCGACATCGCGTCGATGTTCAGGAACGCCGTGGCTCCCAGGTGCACGAGACTGACGGCGCAGAAGCCGACGATGACAGCGACCAGATGCCGGGGCACCAGCGCCGGCAGTTGCAACAGCTTCGTGAGCGGCCGACCGTAGGCCACGGCGAGAGCGGCGATGAGCGACACCGCCCCAACAGACGGCGCGTCGTGCACGGCACCGCCGGTGACCGGCGCCACCAGGAGGGCGGCGGCGCACGCGGCGGTGAGCACGATTGGCTCGAGGCTCGCCTCGGCCGACGCCGACGAGGCCGTGCCCATCACGCGATCTCGGTCGCGAGCCCGATGCCGGTGCGCCCGTAGCCGTTGCCGTTGTAGAGCATCACGCGCCGGCCGGCCTGACCGGCCACCACGGGGTAGGCGATCATCTCAGCGTCCCAGCCCTCGGCCGACGGATGCACGACACAGGCGCTGTCGTCGCGGGTCCATGTGATGCCGTCGGGCGACTCGGCGTAGCCCATCAGATATCGCTCGCCACGCGCCGAGAACCACATCCGGTAGCGATCACCGTCTTTGACGACGCACGGGCGCCCGAACGCATGCTCGGCCGGCGAAGCGTAGTCGAGGCACACCTGCCCATGGCGCACCCAGTGCCGTCCATCGACCGACTCGGCGTACTTCAAGTGATAGCGATGCTCGGGGCCCGCAGCACCCGCCTCCCAGGAGGTGCCCGAGACGTACCACATGCGCCAGCGGCCCTCGTCTACGAGCACCCACGGCGAAGCCGTCAGATACGGGTCGACGTCGATCCGATTGAGCAGCGGCGCTGCCGACGCTCGCGTGAACGAACGGCCGTCGTCGTCGCTCACGGCAAGGCCGGCGTGCAGGTAGAACGGCACGCTGACGCCGAGTGCCCATCCCGTGTAGTAGAGGAACAGCCGCCCGTCGTGAGCAACCAGGCACGAGGTCGTCACCCCGGCATCGTCGAAGGCGCCGAGCGCGCCCGGCGAGAGCACCGGCGCGGCCGCGAACACCGCCGGCGCGGCGGGCCGGTCGAGCGCCATCGTGGCGTAGCCGATGTGCGAGCGATTGGCGCCGTCGCGCGAGCTGAAGTAGATGCGCTGGCCGCCCTCGATCTCGTGGATGACGGGCAGCGCGGCGTGGGTGCCGACCCAGGCGGCCTGGCCGTGAGGGTCGAGGATGCGTCCCTGCTTGGCCCACCGCATGCGGCTACAACTCCACCTGATCGCTGGACTTCGCGAAGCGGTCCGTCCGCGCGGCAACGTAGACCGAGCGCGGGGGCGTGGACTTCATGATCAGGGCCCCAGCGCCAACCAGCGTGTGATCGCCAATCGTCACGCCGTTTCGGATCGTGGCATTGACGCCCAGGAAGCAGTGCGTGCCGATCGCCACGTGCCCTGAGACCACGACATGGGAGCTGATGAAGCAATGGTCGCCAACCACGGTGTCATGGCCGATGTGATTGCCACTCCACAGGGTGACGTTGCTGCCGAGGCGCACGAACGGCTGCACCGTGTTGTCTTCCAGGATGAAGCAGTTGTCGCCGATCGGGTGCTGCGTGAGGCAGGAGCAGCGGCTGCTGACGTAGCTGACGAGCGCGTAGCCGAGCGCCCGGGCTTCGCCGTACTTACTGGCGCGCAGCTGGTTCATGCCGGTGTAGCTCAGCGCGACGAACATTCCGTAGGCGGAGGGCGGATACCGGGCCGCCACCTCGTCGAAGGCCACGACCGGCAGGTCGAGATAGGTGTCGGCGGTCTTGTAGGCGGCATCGACGGTGAAGGCCACGACGCGATGCGGCGAATCCGTGGCGAAGTAGAAGTGGGCCAGCCGCGCGATGTCCCCGAGACCAAAGACGACGATATCCGCCATGGCCGCTACTTTCTCACGACGATCGTGAACTCGAACAGCGGATAGTCGTGCAGCAGCGCCACCCGTGGCGAGAACTGCCGCTTGCAGCGATCGAACACCTCGAGCGGATCGGCGTAATAGAGCGTGTCGCGGCGGCGCTCCGGATCGGAATAGGTCGACAGCATGTTGAAGGCGAAGCCACGGCTGCCGGCCTGGTGCAGCGACGCGATGGCCGCCCAGACGTAGTCGTGCCAGTCGGCCTCGTCGTGATGCAGCTTGACGTTGAAGATGCCGCTCGCCACGGCATAGGTGGCCGGCCGCAGGGCCGCCGGGTCGGTCGTGAAGGCCGCCCGGGAGTCGTGCCCGTGGCTGGCGCGTGCGGCGGCCACCATGTCGTGGCTGATGTCGAAGCCACGGTAGTCGAGGTCGAGGCCCCGCTGGCGGACGGTGTCGAGCAGCGCGCCGTATCCGCACCCCACGTCGAGCAGCGCCGCCGCCGGCGCCGCCGCGTCGACGACCTGCAGCAGCTGATCGAAGCGCAGCACCTGCGACTCGGCGGAATTCCAGTCGACGCCGCGGGCCGTGGCGCCGAACTCCCGCAGCCGGTCAGTGTAGTAGCGCTCGACCGTCTGGAGTATCGCCTCGGACCGACCCGTCGGCGGAACGCTCATAAACCTGCCTGACGATGGTGTACGGACGCTGCTTGGTTTCGATGAAGATGCGCGACACGTAGATGCCGATGATACCAAGGCTGCCCAGCATCAGGCCGCCCAGCATCCACACCGAGACGATGAGCGACGGCCACCCCGGCAGCGCCACGCCGAAGAACAGCCGCTGGATGACCAGGTAGACGGCGGCAATCGCCGCGGTAACGCCGATGACGACACCCAGATAGAAGATGGCGATGAGCGGTCGGTCGCTGAACGACGTCACCGAGTTGACGAGCACCGCGACCTTGCGGCCCAGGCTGTACGACGAGCCGCGGTTCTCTCCCTTGGTGACCGGCACCGATACCTGCGCAAAGCCGGTGATGGCCCACAGTCCGGCGATGATCGTCTCCCGTTCACGATGCTCCAGCAAGGCATTGACGTAGCGGCGCGTCATCAGCCGCACCGTCACCACGTTGACCGGGATCGGCACGTCGGACATCCAGTTGAAGGCCTTGAAGAAGATCCAGCCACTCAGGCGCTCGAAGGCGCTGCCGCGGCGTGCCGCCTGCACGCCGTAGACGACGTCAGCGTCCTGGCGTTGCAGGGTCTCGTGGAACTGCGCCAGCAGTTCCGGCTCTTCCTCCAGATCGGCATCGATGAGGAAGACCCGGTCGCCGCGGGCATGGGCGAGCCCTGTCATCATCGCCTTGTGATGGCCGAAATTGCGCGACAGGTCGACGATGCGGACGTGCGGGTCGTGGGCGAGCAGGTTGCGCGCGATGGCGAGCGACTCGTCGGGCGAACCGTCGTTCACGAGCACTATCTCGTAGTCGGCCGTGAGGGCTGCGGCCGCCGCCGAGGCGCGGGCATGGAAGGCCGCCAGCGTGGCGCTGGAGCGATACAGGGTGGCTACGACCGACAGCCGCATGGTCAGGTACGACTCAGGTAGCGCGGGGCCTCTGGGCCCAGGTGGCAGAGCAGGTCGACGATGCTGACGTGGTGCTCGAACGCACCGTGCAGCTGCGGATAGGGCAGGTAGCCAGCGTAGTCGAAGTACTGCAGGTCGATTCCTGCCTCACGGAACATTGCCCCGTCGATGTAGTCGCGTGCGCTCGGACCGGAGATGTAGGTGTCGGCGCCGGCCTGCTGGCAGATGCTCACCAGCCGTTCCGTCTTGCCGGTCGCCACCGCGTAATCCATGGACCAGGTGATCTTAGTGCCGATTCCCAGGGCAGCGCAGGCCGCGTCGAGCCAGCACCGGTTGATCTGGCTGAGGCGCGTCTCACGACACTCACGGTAGAGCGGCTCGAACCGATCGGCGAACCAGCGGAACTGCGGCGCCTTGGCGTAGGCAGCGGCGATAGTCTTCCAGTGCTTCTCGGCCCACCCGGGATCGGTGACCTCGATGTCCTTGATGAGGCTCAGATACTGTCCTGTCGTCTGCACCGGAATCGTCAGCCACGTCAGGCCATGTGCGGTCTTGATGCGATTGCGGTTGCGCCAGTCACGACGAGTGTATTGCACGTCGTCGAAGAGCACGAACTCGTCCACCGACTGGATCAGATCGAGGTAACCCTTCCAGGGGACGTAGTTCGACTGGACGATGGCTAGGCGCATGCAGGCGACGGCGAGCATACCACCGGGGATCGGTCGACGAGCGCCATCTGCTACGATCCGCAGGGCCAAGAATCGCCGCGACGACTGGCGCCAGTCGGTCGCGCGGCCCGCGCCGCCATCGCATGCCACCGCCTCGCTCCCTCGCGACGAACGTCGCATTCACCCTGCTCGGCCAACTGGCCCCCGCCGTCGCCGCGACGGTGGCCATGCCGTGGCTGCTCGGTGGGCTCGGCGCCGAGAAGCTCGGGGTGCTGAGTCTGGCCTGGGTGGCGGTCGGCGCGTTCGCCTTGCTCGACTTCGGCCTCGGCCGTTCGCTGACGCTCGAAGTGGCGCGCCGTCTCGCGCTCGAGACCGTGGATGACATCGCTCCGATGGTCCAGGGCACGCTTCTCATCCTTGGTCTCGCCGGACTGACTGCGAGTCTGGTGTTACTGGTGGCTCGGGAGCCTGCACTCGATGCCCTGGCGATTCCGCTGGCCCTGCGAGGTGAGGTGGCGGCAGCCATCGTGGGCGTGGCCGTGGCAGCGCCCTTCATGACGCTCTCGGCTGGCCTTCGCGGCGTGCTCGAAGCCTACGGCCGCTTCGATCTGGCCAACGCGGTGCGCGTGCCTCTCGGCGTGTTCACGTATCTGGGCCCGGCGCTCGTGCTGCCGTTCACAACGTCGGTCGCCGCCGCCGTGGCAGCGCTGGCCGGCGTGCGGGTCGTGGGCACCGTGGCCTTGCTGGCGCTCGTTCGCCGCCAGGTGCCACGGGGGCGTGGCTGGCACGTCGAATGGCACCATCTTCGCGACGTTGTCGCCACGGGCTGGTGGATGAACGTTGCCAGCGTGGCCGGCGCGGCGCTGGCCTACGTCGATCGATTCGTGCTGGGTAGCCTGCTGTCACTCGCCGCAGTCGCCTTCTACGCCACGCCCCAGGAACTCATCGGCAAGCTCACGGTTGTGCCGGTGGCCCTCAGTGCGGTGCTGCTGCCGGCGCTGAGCAGTGCTGACGCCCGAGGCTCCCGCGATGTCTCGCGGCTGTTCTCGCGCGGCCTCACCTACACCTTCGTGTTGCTCCTGCCCGTGGCGGCCATCGCCGCCGCCCTGGCTCCCGAATGGCTCGGCCTGTGGCTCGGGGCCGAGTTCTCGCGTGAGGGCGCGCAGGCGGCACAGTGGCTCCTGCTGTCGGTGGTGCTCCAGAGCCTGGCGATCACGCCGCTGAATCTGCTGCAGGCCGTCGGGCGCGCGCGGATCACGGCGGTGCTCCAGGTGCTCCAGCTTCCCCTGTTCATCGCGGCGCTGTGGCTCGCCGTGCCCGTGGCGGGCATCAACGGCGCGGCGTTGGTGTGGGCGGCGCGCATGTTGCTCGATGTGACGCTGCTGCTCGTGATGTCGCGGCGGCACGTGCCGGAGGTGGCGCCCACGCTGTTCAGGTGGATGGTGGCGATTCCGGCCACGGCCGCCTGGTTCGCCATCGTCACGAGGGTCGAGGCGCTTTCCTGGCGTGGTGCGCTGCTGGCCGTAGCCTTGCTCGTCTACACGGTGTCTTTGCCGCGACTCATCGGCGCCCACGACGTGGCCAGGTGGCGCGCGCTCATCGCCTCGGGCCTGCGGGCGCCCGCTCGTTGACCGCCGTTTACCATATGCCCGCGTCGCTCGACATCATCATCGTCAACTGGAACACCGGAGACGCCCTCCGGGCATGCCTGCAGTCGATTGCCGAGGGCGCGGCCGGCGTGACACTGGCGCGCGTGGTGGTCGTCGACAACGCTTCGACAGACGACTCGATGAGGCGAGCCTCCACCGCCTCCACCGTGCGCCTGCCGCTCACCGTCGTCGGCAACGACTCCAACCACGGCTTCGGGGCCGCCTGCAATCAGGGCGCGCGAGGCAGCGCCGCCGACTACCTGTTGTTCCTGAATCCCGACACCCGTCTCGAACCCGACACGTTGGCGCGGACGCTGGCGTTCCTCGAGTCGCCCGCACAGGCCGACGTCGGTATCTGCGGCATCCGCCTGCTCGGCGACGACGGTCTCCCGTCGACGTCGGCGGCCCGCTTTCCGTCGCCGCGCATCATCTTCGGCGAGGCTACGGGACTCGGGCGGGTCGTGCCGGGCCTGTTTCCACGGCATCTGCTGACGGCCGACGACTGCGCGACAACGCGCGACGTCGATCAGGTGATCGGTGCCTACTTCGTAATCCGCCGGGCGCTGTTCGACGCGCTCGCCGGCTTCGATGAGCGCTTCTTCGTCTACTTCGAGGAGGTCGATCTGTCGCTGCGGGCGAGGCTGGCCGGCTACCGCTCGGTCTTCTTCGCAGACGCATCCGCTTACCATGCCGGCGGCCTGTCGAGCGATCAGGTGAAGGCCGCGCGCCTCTTCTACGCCCTGCGTGGGCGGCTGCTCTACGCGTGGAAGCACTTCTCGGTCGTCAATCGCTGGCTGGTGATGGCCATCACCCTCGGTGTGGAGTGGCCGGCGCGCACGCTGCTCGCGCGGGCCAATGGCGGCGCCGCGCCGGCGGAAACCTCAGACGCATTCCGGCGTCTGCGCGCCTTCGTGGCCACGCGCGGCTGGCACTCGTCACTCGACGTGCAGCGACGCCCCTGAGGCTCGGGCTATACTCGGCCGGCGTGCTCGACAAACACGGAAAGCTGGCCGACCTCGTCCGGGCACGACGGGGCGTGCTCGAACTGGGATGCGGGCCGGCGCGTCGCCACGCCGAGGCCATCACCGTCGATGCCCTCGACTTCGACGGGGTCGACGTCGTAGGCGATGTCTTTGAGGTGCTCGCCGCGATCCCCGACGGGGCGGTCGACGCCGTCCACTCGTATCACTTCCTCGAGCACGTCGAACCGCTCGGCGGCATCGTGCGCGAGCTGGCGCGCGTGCTCAGCCCTGGCGGGCTGCTGCACACCGTCGTACCGCACTTCTCGAACCCCTACTTCTACTCCGACTACACCCACCGCCAGACGTTCGGCCTCTACTCGTTCTCCTATCTGGCCGACGATCCGCTGTTCCGTCGCCGCGTGCCGCGCTATCAGGTCGACACGGGCCTGGTGCTCGAAGACGTCACGCTTGGTTTCAAGGCGCCGGTACCGTTCTACGTGCGCTACGCGCTGCGCCGGGCGTTTGGCGCCCTCGTCAACAGCACCCGCCTCACGCAGGAGTGGTATGAAGCGGGCTGGACGGGCGTATTCCCGTGCTACGAACTCGACTTCAGAGTCCGCCGTCGCTGATCGCGCCTGAGCGGCGCCGCGCGACGACGACGAGTTCTTCACCTACATCGGCCGCGACCAGACCGAGCAGTTGCTCGACGGCCTGGAAGGCCGCCGCCGTCAGGCGCTGGCCGGCGGGCCCAGCCTCGTCGGGCACGCGGCCGGTCGCGCGAATCGCCGGGCTGGCGGCGCCAACGAACCGCGCGTAGCGGCCGGTCGTCCAGCTGCGTTCGATCGCCAGCCCGGCGCCGGTCGCGACCGCTTCCAGCCCCGGACGGCTGAACATCCGCAGGTGCCGCGGCGGATCCCAGTGGACCCAGTGCCGACCGAATCGCCGCCGCCCGAGACTGTCGATGTTCGGCGTGACGATGACCAGGCGGCCGCCCGGCGCCAGCCGAGCGGCGAGGGCGCCGACGCTGGCGTCGGGATCCGGGAGGTGCTCGACGACGTGGTGCAGCGTGATGGCCTCGAACGCGCGCCCCGCGAAGTGGGTGACATCCGGCATCACCTCCACGCCATGGACGTCGCTGGCGGCGGCGGCCGCCGCCGGATCGGGCTCCACGCCGGCCACTCGCCAGCCCAGGGCGCGCATACGTGCCAGGAATGCGCCGCTGCCACAGCCCACGTCGAGTACCGTGCCGCCGGCATGCGCCGGCAGCCAGCACACCCGGCCTCCCAGGAGATCATCGAGGGGACCGAGCGTGCGCAGCCACGATTGACCGTCCCCGTGGCCGCCGTAGCCGTAGGCGCGGGCCAGAAACCATGCCGTGACGCGGTCCACGGCGGCATCGGCTCGCGAGGCGGCGTGGGTCATGTACGACCCCTCGTAGAGGCGGCCGAGGTCGTCGACATGGGGCTGCGGGTCAAGCCACGTCAGCCGGCAGCCGGCGCACCAGCGGACCGACCACGTGCCAGGCGCCGCCAATATGCGGTCGGTCAGGCCGGCGTGCCACACGTCGCCGGCCGTGCCACAGCGCCGGCAGGTGGGGGCGGCAGCAGTGCGCAGCGGCGTCGACATCAGCCCGTCGCGGCGATGGGCAACGCCGTCACGCGCGGCGGGCGCCGGCCAGCGCCTCGCGCAACAGCACGCCGACGCAGCCGAGCAGACAGCCGGCCGTGACACCGAGGATCAGGTTACGAAGCGTGTAGCGGCTCATCGGCAGGTCGGGCGCCATCGCCGGGTCGACCACGAGCAACTGCGGTGTGCGACCGACGGCGTTCAGCCGGGTGACCTGATGGCGCGAGCTGATCGCCTCGTAGCTGTCTCTGGCCAGCCGGCGTTCGGAGTCGAGCGCCTCGAGTTTCGATTCGCGCTCGTAGAGCTGCGTCAGGCGCGTCAGCTGCTTGCCTTCGAGGCCGGCGGCGGCGGCGAGGCGTTGCCGCCGGCGGTCGAGGAACGCCACATGGGCCCGGGTCTTGGACGCTTCCTCGTCGAGATTGGCGTAAACGGTGTTCGGCAACTCGCGGGTCATCTCGAGGCCCAGCAAGTCGCGCCCCTCGGGCAGCGCCGCACGGGCAGCCTCAGCCAGAGCCGGGGCGTCCACGACCGCCTGCCGAAGCGGCGTCACGGGCGACAGCTTCGCGAGGTCGCTCTCGAGCTTGGCTAGACGCGCCCGTTCGCCGTCGAGTTGCACGACCACGTCCATCAGTTCGCCGCGCTGGCTGACGAGCGTCTCGACCTCGCGCTCCACCAGCTCGAAGCGGGCTGAGGTGCGGTACTCGTCATAGGCGCGCTCGGCGGCCGTCAGCCGTTCGGCGGCAGCATCGAGCATCCGTTTCAGATCGCTCTCGATGGTCTCGACGTCGATACGGCCGGCGCGCGAGGCGGCGGCCACCGCTTCCTCGGCAAAGCGGGTAGCCAGGGCCGCAGCCTGATCGGCCGACGTCGTGCGCGCTACGACTTTGACCAGATTCGAGTTGGGCACCGCGCGAACGGTGATGTGGTCGTTGAGCAACTGCGAGGGCGTCAGGTCGGCCAGCCTCAGGCCGGCGATGACCTTGGCGGCCACGGCCTGCGTGGTCATCAACGTGACGTAGCCCTCGGGCGAAACCATGGCCGGGGTCTGGTCGTTCAGGCGGGACGCACTGACCGCGACGGTCGCGGTGGCCTCGAACTGCCGCGTCCGGAGTAGGCTGAACAGGACGGCCGCCGCGCCGAGTACGACGGCCGCGCCGACGATCGCCAGGCGGAAGCGCCACAGCAGCAGCAGTTGATCGCGCACATCCACCGCCTCCCGCCTCGCGGGGGGCTCGTGACCAGGCGGAGGCTCGATCGACAGCGGCGGTTCCATGGCAAGAAGCGCGTCGATCTTATCCCGGACCTTCCAGGGCACCAAGTGCGGCTGGCCGCGTGGGAGCCACGCTGACTGAGTTCAGATAGACCACCAGAAACGGCACGAACGCCACGAACCGGAAGTACTGGAGCGGCGTGAAGCCGATCTCGAAGAGCACCGTACACGCCCAGATCCAGGCCGCCGCCCGCCGGTCGGTGAGATTGGCCCGCAGGAACAGCCACCACCCACCGTAGACCGCCAGGAGCAGCGGCACCGAGCCCCGCAGCAGATTTACGACCACGCCGGAATCGCCCAGATAGAGCGCATCGGTGGCGCCCAGCCCGATCGGCCACAGTGGTGAATTCGACAGGTAGGACATGTTCGACGCGAGCAGTCCATCGGACGCATAGCGCGAGAAGAGCCCGCGGATGCGGTCGCCGACGATGGCATCGCCGACCTGCGAGGCCAGGGCCCCCAGATCCATCCCGAGGGCCGTGAATACGCCGTAGCCGGCAACGAGCAGGGCCACGACCGCCAGCGCCCGGACCCGAGCTGGTAGGTAGTGGACGAGCAGCACGAGCTGCAGGGCCGCGAGCCCGGCAAACGCCTGACCGGTGGTTGAGCGCAGCAGGACGAGCAGCCCCACCGAGGCGACAGCGGCGGCCAGGCGCCACCAATCACCGCGCATGCGCCAGGCCGTCAGATGCATGAAGAAGAACAGGTAGATCATGAACCCGGCCATCGAGTGCGTCGCGAAGGTCAGCACGGGCTTGTTGCCGATGGTCACCATGTTGCCGAGCAGCTCAGGGTAGAACGCTCCGTACCATTGCAGCACGAAGCGATCGGCCATGGCCACATCGAGCGCCAGCGCGTAGCCGAGCACCAGGCTGACGACGGTGACCGCGACGAACGTCGTCTCCACGGCGGCCGAACGCAGGCGTCTGAGACTCTGCAGGAAGAGCAGCGCCTGCACGACGTAGAGCAGCGCCACACCTCGGGACGTCTGCTCGAACGGTGAAATCACGGTGAAGATCGCCAGCAGGAGGACGATGCTGAGCGCAGCAGCGACGCTGAGCGGCGGCGTCTGCCGGTCCGACAGAAGCCACATGCTCGCCAGCAACACGCAGGTGCCGGCGATCGACACGACCGACAATGGCTGCGAGATGACACCGTCAATCGAACTCGGCAGGTAGAACGCGAACAGCGACGCCGCCACCACCACCGAGACGAGCAGGCGGCGGCTCATCGGCGAAGGCGGGACGCGATTCGTGAACCGGGCATCACGACCTATACGGGTGTGGTCCCGGGGCTCATGGCGCGGCGAAGGGCGGCAACTGCGGCAGGTGCTCGGCCAGCGGCAGCGCCCCGGCGTCACGACGCGAGAGGATCGGCGACGTCACCGGCCACGCCACGCCGATTGCGGGGTCGTCGAACCGAATGGCGATCTCGTCGGCGACGTCATAGAACGCGCTGCACTTGTACTCGACTTCCGCCACGTCCGACACCACGGCGAAACCGTGGGCAAAGCCCTCGGGCACGTAGAACTGGTGACCGTTGGCATCCGACAGCCGCGCACCCGTCCAGCGGCCAAAGGTCGGTGAGCCCACGCGCACGTCGACCGCCACGTCGAAGATCTCGCCGAGAATCACCCGCACCAGCTTCGCCTGAAGCGACGTGCGCTGCATGTGCAGTCCACGCACCGTGCCCTTGACTGAGCGCGAGTGGTTGTCCTGGACGAAGATCGATGGCATACCGGCCTCGACGTAGCGGCGCTGATGGTAGGTCTCGACGAAGAACCCGCGGTCGTCGCGGTGCACGACAGGCTGGATCAGTTTCACTCCGGCGAGGTTCGTCTCGGTAACGATCATGACGGCCCTACGGTCTCATCCTTCGAGCAACCGCAGCAGGTACTGTCCGTACTCGTTCTTCGCCATGAGCTCGCCGGCGCGGCGCACCGCCGCCGCATCGATGTATCCCATGCGGAATGCGACCTCTTCGGGACAGGCCACCTTCAGCCCCTGGCGTTCCTCGATCACCTGGATGAACGTGGACGCCTGCAGCATGGCCTCGTGCGTGCCCGTGTCGAGCCAGGCCATGCCGCGACCGAGCATCTCGACGCCGAGCGCACCCCACTCGAGGTACTGGCGGTTCACGTCGGTGATCTCGAGTTCGCCACGCTTCGAGGGACGCAGTCCGGCAGCGATGTCGCACACGCGGCCATCGTAGAAGTAGAGCCCGGTGACCGCCACGTTCGACTTCGGCGCGATGGGTTTCTCTTCGAGGCTGATCGCACGCCGCTCACCATCGAACGCCACGACGCCGTAGCGTTCGGGGTCCTTCACCTGGTAGCCGAACACGGTCGCGCCGCTCTCGCGGGCCGCGGCCCGCTGCACCGTGGCTGGGAAATTGTCGCCGTAGAAGATGTTGTCGCCGAGCGCCAGGGCCACCGACGATCCGTCCACGAACTGGCGGCCGATGATGAATGCCTGCGCCAGCCCTTCAGGTTTCGGCTGCACCGCCCAGGTGATCGCAATGCCGAACCGCGACCCGTCTCCGAGCAGCCGCTGGAACGCCGATTGATCCTCCGGCGTCGTGATGATCATGATCTCGCGGATGCCCGCCCACATCAGCGTGGTGAGCGGGTGATAGATCATAGGCTTGTCGTAGATCGGTACGAGCTGCTTCGAGACCGCGAGGGTCACCGGGTACAGCCGTGAGCCCGATCCGCCCGCCAGGATGATGCCCTTCACGACTTGGCCACCGAGAGTCCGAGCCGTTCGCGGTCGTACTTGCCGCGCGTCACGGCCTCGCACCAGGCGCGGTTGGCGATGTACCACGCCACGGTCTGGTTGAGGCCCTCCTGGAAGGAATAGCGGGGGCTGAAGCCGAGCTCCCGCGCGATCTTCGAGGCGTCGATGGCATAGCGCTTGTCGTGTCCAGGGCGGTCCTTCACGAACACCTTCAGATCGTCGTAGTGAGTCACGCCGGCCGCCTTGAGGCGCGGATTCTCGGCGCCAGGAGCCGCCAGCTCGAGGGCCGCGCAGAGCGCGTCGACCATGTCGAGGTTGGTACGCTCGGCGTTGCCGCCCACGTTGTACTTCTCGCCCGGCACTCCGGCCTGGAGCACGCGCAAGATGGCGTCGCAGTGGTCGTCGACGTGCAGCCAGTCGCGGCGGTTCAGACCATCGCCGTAGATCGGCAGCGGCTTGCCGTCGAGCGCGTTGGTCACCATCAAGGGCACGAGCTTCTCGGGAAACTGATACGGGCCGTAGTTGTTCGAGCAGTTCGTCAGCAGCGTGGGCAGGCCGTAGGTCTCGTGGTAGGCGCGCACCAGGTGGTCGGCCGAGGCCTTGCTGGCCGAATAGGGGGAGTTCGGCGCGTACGGGGTCGTTTCGGTGAACGCGCCTTCGGGACCAAGCGAACCGTAGACTTCGTCGGTCGACACGTGGAGGAAGCGGAATGCCGCCTTCTCAGGCTCGCTGGCCGATTGGAGGAAAGCGCGCGCACCCTCGAGGAGCTCGAAGGTGCCGGTGATGTTGGTGCGCACGAACTCGCCAGGGCCATCGATCGAACGATCGACGTGGCTCTCGGCGGCGAAGTTGACGATGGCGGTTGGCCGCGCCTGCTCGACGACGGCCCGCACGTCGGCCCGTTCGGCGATGTCGCCCTGGACGAACGTCACGCGCTGGCCGTCGACCAGCCCGTCGAGACTCTCGAGGTGACCGGCGTAGGTCAGCTTGTCGAGCACGATGAGCCGCGTCTCTCGGGCCGAGGCCACGGCCCGTCGCACGAAGTTGCTGCCGATGAAGCCGGCACCGCCGGTGACAATCCAGGTGTGCATCAGGGAATTCGAAGGCGGGAGCGCCCGTGGCATTATCGCTGGTTCGGCCCGAGGGCTCAAGGCACGCGGCGGCCGGGCACCCGGGACTTGGGCCGTGGATTGCGCGGCGCGCGCAGGGTCGCCCGGTATAATCGGGCGCCCGGATGACCGATTCCACCCCGCCCCCCTCAGCCGTCGGCGACAGACCCGCGCGCGTGGGTGCATTGGTCGCGCTGGCGCTCACGGCAGCGACGCTGGTGGCGCCCGGCGCGTTCGGCTCGGCGTTTTCGGGACCACCCCTTGGCCAACCTGCGCGGTGGATGCTGGTCGGGGCGGTGTGGCTGGTCGCGGTCGTGGCGTTGGTTCCGCCGCGAAGATCCATTCCGCTGACCGTAGTGCTGGCGCTTGGCGCGGGCATCCCCCTGCAACTGTGGCTGGGTGAGGGCAGCGTAGCCACCGGATGGCGTGCCCAGTTCGAGATGGTGGACGCACCGCCGCAGCGAGTGGCTTTGCCATGGCGTTTCGGCAGCCACGACTACCGGATCGATCCGGCGATTCAGTTCGACCGGGACAACATCGGGTGGCACTTCCTGAACGACTTGCAGAGGTACGGCGCCCGGATTGAGCCGCAGCCTCGGGAAGTCAGCGTGCCGATCCGGGCCACGTGGACGGGAGTCGCCTACCTTCCTGCTTCGGCGGTGGTCACCGTTGGCGTCGACGCGCAGGGGGCGCTGCTCGTGCGCGTGAGCGGCACGACACTGCTAAGCGAATCAGGGCCGGCCGTGAACGGTACGTGGTCCACGGATGCGCCGGTGCCAGCCGGCCGCGTCGACCTCGAGGTCGTGTACGACAAGCCGGCCGGAGTGTCACCCGCCGTTGCCGTGCGGGTCACGACACCGGTGACGGGCGACCTGGATGTGCGTCCCTTCGACCCGGCCATCGCCGCCCCCTACCAGGCGCCGTCGACCATCGACTGGTCGCTGGCAGTCGTGGCCGTGTCCGTCGGAGTGTTGTTCGGCACGCTGCTCTGGGCCTACGCACCAGGGCTGCCGCGATCCAGCCGCCGGCGGGTGGGCGACATCGTGGCCAGAACGGCGCTTGTCGGGGCTTTCGGCTGGCTGCTCTACGCCGCCGCCGAGAACGCCATCCCGTACACGGCGTGGACCTTTCACATGTGGTCGGGCGACGATCCGCTGGCCTACGTCAGCAACGCCAGAAACGTCATCCTCGAGGGATGGCTGATGCCCAACGGCCTCCCGGTGGGCCGCGGCGAGCCGTTCTATTTCTATCCCGTGTTTCCGTACGTCATGGGTCTGGCCCAGGCAGTGATCGGCGAGGATTTTTCGGTCATCCGCCTCGTCAATGGCTGGTCGGTCGCGGCGGTGCTGCCGCTGTCGTGGGCGTTGGGCTGGCGCGACCAGCGGTGGTGGGCCGCCATCGCCGGTATGACCGCGCTGACGTGGTTCATTCACGCGCACATGCTGCCCTACGCCCTCATCGGATACACCGACAGCCTATTCACGGGCGTCGTGTTCCTGTCGCTCGTGTGTTGCCGGCTGGCGATCACGCGCCGGGGACTGTGGACGATAGCCGCCGGCGTCTCGTGCGCGATCGCGGCCGGCACACGGCCCTCGTTCCTCACGTTCACGCCGCTGTTCATCCTGGCGATCGTGCTGTGGGGCAAGGCCGTGCTCCCCGGGGCGCGCCTTCGCGTGGCCGCCGGCGTCGCGGCCGGATTCGCGCTCGGCCTGGCCCCGTTTGCCATCAGGAACTGGATCATGTCGGGCAAGGCCGTGGTGCTGGTCAGCTCGTGGATCCAGCTTCCGTACTTCTTGGTGCCGCCAGAGGTGACACCAAATCCTGTGCCGGCAATGTTCAGCCACACGCCGTCCATGTTCGAAAGCGTCGTGGCGGCCGGCAGCCTGGTGCTGGCCGACCCGCTCGGCGTGCTCGGCCTCGAGCTGCGCAAGGTGGCGTTTTCGCTGGGCATGACCCACTGGGGGATGCCCGGCGGCTCGGTCCTGCATCCGGAGCTGTTGGTTCTCACCGCCCTGTTTTGCGCCGTGCTCCTCGTCCGCCGCCTGCCCAGCGATGTGAGACTGGTCGTCGCCACGTTTGCCGTGAGCCATCTCATCGCCATGGTCATGGCGGCTCCATGGACCTACGGCTACAAGACCATCCTGCCGCTCCACGCCGTGTTCCTGTTCTCGGCGGTCTACTTGCTCCCCGGCGCTGCCCGAACGCCAGCCCCGGCTCACGCCAACTGAGGGCTCCATGTGGAACGGCCATAGCGTCTGCGTGATCCTGCCGACCTACAACGAAAAGGATTCCATCCGTCAGGTCATCGCGGATTTCTTCGCGACCGGGGTCGTGGACGAAGTCATGGTCATCAACAATAATGCCGCCGCCGGCACCTCCGAAGAAGTGGCTGGCACGGGCGCGGTTGAGATCCACGAACAACGGCAGGGGTATGGCAACGCGATCCGCCGCGGGCTGAGCGAGTCCGACAGGGACTACTTGATCATCTGCGAGCCTGACGCGACATTCCTCGCCAGCGACGTCTTCAAGCTCTTGGCGTACGCCGCAGACTTCGACATCGTCTATGGCAGTCGAACGTCGCAGCAGCTCATCTGGCAGGGCGCCAACATGGGCCTGTTCCTGCGCTGGGGGAACTGGGCGGTCGCCAAATACATGGAGTTCCTCTACAACGCCACCAGCTTGACCGACGTGGGCTGCACCTACCGCCTGGTGCGCCGCGAGACGGCACGCGCGCTGTTGCCCTACTTCAAGGTCGGCGGGAGCGAGTTCGGACCCGAGATGATGATCACCAGCCTGCGGGCCAAGTACAGCGTGATTCAGATCCCGTTGAACTACCTGCCCAGGGTCGGCACCTCGTCGGTCACCGGCGATCCCATCAAGGCGTTCTTTCTGGGCCTGAAGATGATCGCGCTCATCACGCGCAAGCGCCTGATGCGGCTCGAACGCGCAGGTCCTCGCCGGCCGCGCGATCGGGAGCGTCCCGCATGAGTGAGCACGAGCGGTACTTCGCCACCCGGTTCGCGGAAGACCCGCGTCGTGGCCAGATGTGGGCGCACTTGAACCGCTACCTCGCCGCCTACGTGCCGGCGAATGCGGCCGTGCTCGAACTGGGCGCCGGCTACTGCTACTTCATCAACGGCGTTGCCGCCAGGAGGCGTGTGGCCGTTGATCTCTCCGACACGGTACGTCAGGCGGCGGCGTCCGGCGTCGAGACGGTAGTGGGTGATGCCCTGGAGGCCCTGCGCGCGATGCCCGCGGCCGAGTTCGACTTCGTCTTCGCGAGCAACTTCCTGGAGCACTTCGAGTGGCCTGTCCTCGATGCGATGGCCAGCGAGATCCGCCGCGTGCTCAAGCCAGGCGGCCGCCTGGGCCTCGTGCAGCCGAACTTCCGCCTGCAACCGGGCCGGTATTTCGACGACTACACGCACAGAGCGATCTTCACCGACGTCTCGCTCGGCGACTGGCTGGCCGCGAGCGGCTTCCGCGTCACGACGATGGTGCCACGCTTCCTGCCGCTGACCGTGAAGAGCCGCCTCGGGGGCCTGAGTTTTCTCATGCCCGTGTACCTGCGGCTGCCGTGGCGACCGCTGGCCGGGCAGATGTTCGTCGTGGCCGAGCGGCCCACAGGCTGACGTTTCCGGCACCGCGCATGACACGCGTCGGGTTCCTCGCGTTGCAGGCCCCGGGTCTCAGCCCGTCGCAGCGCTACCGCGTGGAGGCGTTCGGCGCACGCCTGGCCGCCCGCGGGATCACCCTCCGCTACGACTGGGTGCTCGACGCCGAAGACCTCCGGGCCTTCTATGGCCGTGGCAACGTCGCCGGCAAGGCCATGGTGGCCGCGCGCGCCGCCATTCGGCGCCTCGGGAGCATCGCCCGTGCGCGCGACGTGGACGTGTGGCTCGTGCAGCGGGAAGCCTTCTTCCTCGGTGGCGCATGGAGCGAGTGGCTCGCGGGCCTCAGCGCGCCGGTGGTTTTCGACTTCGACGATGCGATCTGGATTCGGGCCACATCGGCGGCCAACGCCCGCTTCGCCAGGCTCAAGAACGTCGACAAGGTGGCGACCATCGTCGGGCGCGCGCGCTCAGTCGTCGCCGGCAACGAATACCTCGCCGCGTGGGCGCGCCTGCACTCGCCGAGCGTCGTGGTCGTGCCCACCTGCGTGGACACCGACGTGTTCGCCCCCGACGGCTCGCGGCGGCGTGACGCCCCAGTCACCATCGCCTGGAGCGGCAGTGCGTCCACGGTCGCGCACCTTGCCCAGGTACTCCCGGTGCTCGAGCGCGTGCAGGCGCGCTACGGCGAGCGGGTCAAGGTGCGCGTAATGGGCGACCCCGCGTTCGCCCATCAGCCGCTCGGACTCCGCGGCGAGGCGTGGTCGCAGCAGAGCGAGATGGCCTTGCTGCGCACCATGGACATCGGCCTGATGCCCTTACCCGACGACGAATGGACACGAGGCAAGTGCGGTCTGAAGGGCCTGGTCAGCATGGCCATGGGGGCGGCCAGCGTGATGAGTCCGGTGGGCGTGAACAACGAAATCGTCGAGCCTGGGGTGAACGGCTTCCTGCCGTCGTCGGCGGACGAATGGTACGACGTGCTGTGCCGCCTGATCGACAACCCTCGGTTGCGGGGCCGTGTGGGTGCAGCCGGCCGCCAGACCGTGGTCGACCACTATTCGGTCGCGCAGTGGGAGGGCACGTTGGCTGCTACGCTGCTCCGGGCGGCCGCGACGTAGCCCCGACCGCCTCACTCGCTGCGCAGCATGCGCTCAGGCATTCGCTTGGGTCGGGAAGACATGGCACCGCGCGGCAGGTCGTGGCGTCCCAGCCTGATGCTGGCAGCCGTGCTGCCGGTGCTGTTTGGCTGGGCCGTGGCCACTCGCCGTTTCGCTGATGCCACGTCGGCGGGCGAGTTGTACGAAGTCAAGGATTCGGGGCACGAGGGCGCCTGGCGTCGACACAGCTGCACCGACGCCAGCTAGAGCTGCGACCGGATCGCCCAGAGATCGGGAAACGCCGGCGAAATCGTGGTGCGCAGGTAGGCCGCCCCTGCCGATCCGCCCGTGCCGGCATGGGTGCCGATGGTGCGTTCGACCATCTTCATGTGGCGATACCGCCACTCCTGCACGCCTTCGTCGAGGTCCACCAGGCGTTCGCACATCTCGGAGTTCTTGGCGTCGGTCTTGTAGACGTCGACGAGCAACTGCTGGAGCGCGGGTGACGCCACGATCGGGTCGCTGGGCTCGGCCGAGAGCAGCTCGGCGGGCACACGGTAGCCCTCGCGCGCCAGATACGCGAGGAAACTGCCCCACAGCGACGGCTCGCGCAGGCGGATGACCAGAGCGGCGCGGGCGCGGCTGCCGGCGGGAAACCGGTCGAGGGCCTGCTCCGATCGGCGGCCGAGCACGAACTCGAGCTGGCGGAACTGGTCCGACTGGAAGCCGCTGGCCTGCTCCAGCCGCAGGCGGAACGACTGGAACTCGAGCGGCGTCATCGTCTCGAGGATGTCGAGCTGTGCGACCAGCACCTTGAGGATCGTCAGCACCCGCTTCATGGTGTGCTGTGCCCGGTGCGCGTCGTTTACGTCGAGCAGCGCGCGGACGTGATCCAGCTCGTGGAGGATCTCCTTGAACCAGAGCTCGTAGACTTGGTGAATAACGATGAAGAGCAGTTCGTCGTGCTCGGGCCCCTCCGAGCGGGGCTGCTGCAGCGCCAGGAGCTCGTCGACCTTGAGGTAGGAGTTGTAGGTAACGGCGCGGTCCACCTCGAGAGGCTACCGCAGATCGCCACGAGGGGGCGAAAGTCTGCGTGCGGCGTCAATTAATTGACGAAATGAGTCGACTACCCTGGTTTTCAGTGTTGAAATACCTGAACTTGGTGATTTTTTATGGACGGCGCTGCCACTACAATGAGCGGATATATTGTCACCGTTTGTAAGTCGTAGACGCTGCGGCACAAGTGCTCCGCAGCGTTATGTCTTTGTTAACGCCCCACCCGGAGGATGGACCTTGATGACTATTGCTCGAAGCGTGCTTGCGCTCACCCTTCTCGCGGCCTTCGCCTATCCAGCGTCGGCGCAGAACGAACAGGGCAGGCTGACCGGCATCGTGATGGATTCCTCGAAGGGCATTCTGCCCGGCGTGACCGTCACCGCTGAATCACCCGCGCTGATCGGTGTGCAGACGGCGGTCTCGGAAACCGACGGCCGCTATCGCTTCCCGTCGCTGCCTCCCGGACGTTACACCCTGACCTTCGAACTGGGCGGCTTCCAGACCACCCGGCGTGAAAACATCGTCCTGGCGCTGGGCCAGACGCTGAACGCCGACATCCAGCTGGCGGTGGCCACGCTGCAGGAAACCGTCACGGTCACGGCCGAGTCGCCCGTCGTCGACGTCTCGTCGACCAAGATCGGCTCGGAATTCGGCGCCGAGAAGCTCGCCACGATCCCGTCGGCCACCGACCTGTGGGCCACGCTGGGCCAGGCGCCGGGCGTCCGCATGCGCGGGTTCGACGTGGGCGGCAGCCACAAGAGCCAGCAGACCAGCTACGAGAGCTTCGGCGTGCGCAACCAGAACCGTGTCATCACCGATGGTGTCGACACCACGGAAGGCACCGGCGGCGCCGGCATCTACCAGGACTTCTTCGCCCACGAAGAGGTGACGGTGAGCGCGGCCGGCGGCGACGTGACGATGATGACGCCTGGGGCGGCCGTGTTCTCGACCATCAAGAGCGGCGGCAACCAGTTCAAGTCGTTCAACAACCTGACCTTCCAGGACGGCGGCTTCGTCGGCGACAACATCGACGACGATTCGTCGACGCGTGGATACACCGGCCAGCCCAACCTGCTCTTCTGGGAGGGCCACACCGACATCGGTGGCCCGATCAAGCGCGACAAGGTGTGGTTCTACGCCGCCTACAACCACTTCAAGATCGACAAGATCATCTCGGGCGTGGCCCCCGAATTCAGCGACCTGGGCGTGTTCGACAACGCCACCGGCAAGGCCACCTGGAAGGCGTCGAGCAAAGACACCGTGATCGGCTACTACCAGTGGGCGCGCAAGTTCAAGCCGCGTCGCGGGCTGTCGAACACGACCGGTCCGGACTCGATTCTCGCGCAGGACAGCAGATCGTGGATGTACAACGGCCAGTGGCAGCGCGTGTGGACCAACCGCCTGTTCGTGGACGTCAAGGTTGGCCTCTTCGGCTTCGGCTGGCCGATGGAACCGGCCGTGCCGTTTGCCTCCAACCCGCCCCGGGAAGACCAGGGCACGGGCGTTTCGACCGGCGCCGGTTGGCTGGCCGCCGACGCTGGAGGGCCGTTCACCTTCGACCGCAACAAGCCGCAGATCACCCTGACGGCCAGCTACTACCTGCCGGAAGCGGCCGGCTCGCACGACTTCAAGTTCGGCCTCGAGTGGCTCGACGATCAGTCGAAGTTCGCCAACAACGGCACGTCCGGGCCGATCTTCTACCGCGACCTCGACGGGGCCCTCGACCTCGTCCGCGTGACCGACCTTGGCGCCCCCGGCGATTTCGGCAGCGGCTGGAACGGTCCCGACGATCGCAACACCCGCCTGGCAGCCTTCATCCAGGATCGGTGGAGCATCAATCAGAAGCTCTCCCTCAGCCTGGGCCTGCGCCTCGACAAGCAGGAGCCAAACTACAAGGATGCCGTGCGCAATCCCGTGCTCTCGGCCATCTTCTCCCCGACGACCGTGCCGGGCAAGACCCTGCTCACGTCGACGAAGATCGTGCCCAGAATCGGCGTCAGCTACTCGCCCACCGAAGATGGCCGCACCGTCATCAAGGGCTTCTACGGCCGCTACTACTACAACTTCGCCGATCGGATGAGCAACCTGAACCCGGGTGGCACCAACCGTCGCGACTACCGCTTCAACGACCTGAACGGCAACCGGCTGTTCGACGGCGTGCAGGAGCTGGGCGTGCTGGTCTCCTCGGCCGGCGGCACCAGCACCACGATCGATCCCGACCTCAAGACCCCGTACGCCGACGAGTTCTCGCTCTCGTTCGAGCGCCAGTTCTGGGGTGAGTCGTCGGCCCGCGTGGCCTACGTGCGCAAGATGACGCGCGACGAGTTCACCACGCTGAACACCGCCCGCGTCGGGCAGTTCACCGTGCCGACCACGGTGCCGGTCACGATTCGCGACTTCGTCAACGGCGTGACCAGCACGAAGTCGCTGCAGGTCTTCGACATCCCGGCCAGCCTGCGCGGCGTCGTGAACAACGTGGTCACCAACATCCCCGACACGGTCGGCGGCGGCGACGACGACTTCGACACGGTCAGCGTCGGGCTCAACAAGCGCTTCCCGGGTGGGCTGTTCTTCCAGAGCAGCTTCGACTACCAGTGGCGCAACGAGCTGCGCCGCGGCGACAGCGCCAGCACCAGCCCGCTGACCTCGGATCCGATCGCCACCGGCTACAACGCCAACGGCGAGTCGTACATCCAGACGGTGGACAACCGCCAGAAGAGCCAGAACTGGACGGCGCGCTTCCTCGGCCGCTACGTGTTCCCCTACGAAGTGGGCTTCGGTGCCAACCTCCGCCTCCAGAGCGGCTGGCCCTACGCCCGCCGCATCGCCTTCACGCTGCCGAACGCCGGCACGGCGACGGTGTTCGAGGAGAACATCGACAACAACTACTCCGACATGGTCAGCATCGTGGACCTTCGTGCCGACAAGTCGTTCACGATCGACCGCTTCAAGTTCACGGTGCTCGCCGACCTGTTCAACGCGCTGAATTCGAACGCGGTGACCAACTTCAACCTGAGCAACGGGGCGCAGTTCAACCGCATCATCGCGACGCTCGACCCGCGCACCTTCCAGCTGGCGGTCCGCTTCTCGTTCTAGCGGCTACCAGTCGACGGCCACCTCTCGGTGGCCGGCCATCACGGGCCGGGGAGAATCCCCCGGCCCGTTCTCTTGTACGGGTGTCGACGCTTCGGAGGACGCGGCTAGCGGGCGAGGGACGCCAGGGCTGCCGCTTCACTCGGCCAGTGACAGGTGGGTGTCGGCGAGGCGAAACGCGCCATTGCCACGAACGCCACGCGCGGGCGGCAGCAGCCCGGTGAGCATCGACGCGTGCGACGGCATCGTGAGGGGGGCGTGCGCATCGGTCGTGCGAAAGCGGTGGCTGGTCGACGCCAGCGCGCTCAGCCGCGACATCAGGTCGACGGTCGGGCGGTCGGCGCGCAGCGTGTCGAGCGTGACGAGCAGGACGTTGCCGCCAGCCACGGTGCCGGCCGGCCATAGTTCGGCGGCGACTCCGCCGTCCGTGTTACGGCAGCCCAGACTCACCACGGCCATCAGGGTGGCCAGCGCGACGGCCCTGCGCCCGATCCGCCCATGGCTCATCAGGGCAGGAGATCCCAACGGTCGCCGAGACAAAAAAGAGGCGGAAGCCCCCGCTGGCGCGGCAGGCCGTCCGCCTCGAGAGACTCCCCCACAGGAGTCCGACCGTGGGGTCAGGGCGCGGGAGGGACCGGAGCCCCCCGCCCCAACCCGCCTATTACCAGAGCAGGCGGAAGCCCAGGCGCGCCGTTGCAGGCGCCAGGATGTTCACCGGCCGGAGGTAGTTCACGCCCGTGGTCTGGGTGATGGCCTCAGACGCCGAGCTGTCGGTCTCGGCGACGCAACGAGTGCGGCGGCAGACCCAACATGTCGTGCAAGACGGGGAGGCTTGTCCCGCAGCCCGGGACGACACCACTCCGTGGGGTGGCAGACTAGTTTATTGGGGGACGAAAAGGCAACAGCTGATGACGGGCGGCGACCGTCACACCACGCATTGATTTCGCTTCTGCACCGAGCCTGGTCCCAGGCCGCCCGAAGCGCCTCTCTACAGGGGCTTGAGCACCACCGGTGACCGGCGCGTCATGAACACGCCGCCAAGGATGGCGGCGGCGCCGACGCCCTGGCCAACCGTGACGGCCTCGCCGAGCCACAGCCAGGCCACTGCCATGGCCGCAATCGGGGTCAGGTTGCTGTAGGCGGATGTCCGGGTGGCGCCCAGACGCTGCACGCCGGTGTACCAGATCACGTAGGCCAGCACGAGGCAGAAGATGGACGACCAGGTCATGAGGGTCCAGCTCCACCAGGAGACGCCTGCCCAGTTGGTCGCGGCTAACGACGGAACGGCGAACACGAGATAGAGCGGCACCGCGATGATGGCCGCCCAGGCCGTCAGCATCGTGGGTGAATAGCGGCCCAGCATCGGCCGCGAGGCGACCGAGTAGGCCGACCAGCACAGCATCGCCGCGAAGATGAGCGCGTCGCCGATGAGCGAGTTCCGGGTCACGGCGGCCCCGGCTCCGACGACGAAGTAGAGCCCGATTACCGACAGCACGCCACCCGCCCACCGCGTCCATGGCAGTTCCTCGTGGCCGACCATCGACGAGAAGAGCGACACGACCACCGGCGTGAGACCGAAAATGAGGCCCGCGTTGGCCACGCTCGTCGCCGGCACGCCTGAGACGAACAGCATCTGGTAGGAGGTGCCGCCCATGAGGCCGAGGAACACGACGCGACCGCGGTCGGCGGGAGCGACGCGGCGACGTTCGGGGCGCATCCGCCACAGCACGACGGCGAAGGCGGCTCCGGCCAGCAGCATCCGCAAGGCGTTAAAGGCGTGCACCGGAAACTCACGCAGCGCGACCTTGATGACCGAGAGATTGGTGCCCCAGGCGACGATCACCAGGATAAGCAGGAAATCGAGGCCGCCGAACCGGCTGGCACTCACGTGGTACTCCGCGACGCGGCAACGGCGACGCCGACCGGCCGTACAGACCAACAGGGGCAAGTCACGCGAGTGACCTGCCCCTGTGTCGCCATGTCTGCCGGCGTCTTATCCGCCGAATGGCTTGAGGAAGAACAGAATCAGCGAGATGAGAAGCACGTAGATGACCAGCGATTCAATCAGCACGAGACCGAGGATCAGCGCGCCACGAATCTCGCCAGCGGCGCCGGGGTTGCGCGCGATCGCCTCGGTGGCCGAGCTGACCGCGCGGCCCTGGCCGAGCGCGCCGCTCGCCGCCGCGATGGCCAGGGCAAAACCGGCCGTGATGATCGACCATTGCACCAGCGCGGTGTTCGTGGCACCTGCGTCCTGGGCGTAGACGGGCGACACGAGGCCCGCGACCAGCAGCATCACGAACGCAGACAGGATTGACCGAGTACTCAACACACGCCTCCTACGAAGACCTTGAATGCGGCCCGCCATGGCGAGCCCGAACTGTTCGCACGAGTTCGACGGCCGCGGCAACGACCGGCGCGGTGACTCCCGCCAGCATCGCTATCGGATCGAACTCGAAACGCGCCATCATAACGTAAGCGCCGACGGCGAGTATAGCATGCCTTGTGAAAAACTTCACGAACCCTGCCCGCGGCGGCCGGGCCGGCGAAACCGGCGTGTCGGGGGCTCCGGCGGCAGGCGCCGGGGCACGCCACAACCCATCCACGCCGGCGCGAATGCCCCGATAGCTCACCGCGATGAGGGCGAGACCGCCAACGACGCCAAGGGCCCGCCCGGGCCGGTCGGGCCAGAGGGCTAACGCCGTGAGCGCCATGGCTGTGGCCGCAAGCAGGGAATCGCGCTCGAGGCGCGACAGCATCGAGTCGGCCGGCTCCCTCATGACCCTGCGGAGGGCGGTCCCGGCGAGTCCTCGCGGCCCGCCTCGGTGACCGATCGCATCGTGCGCACCACGTTCAAGATGCCGGCCGCCAGCCCCATGCCGAATCCCAGCAGCGACAGCCACGGCGCGGTGTCGAGCCGCCGGTCGAGCCAGAGGCCGGCGCCAAAGCCCATCACCAGAGCGAAGACGAACGCCAGGCCGACGGTGCTCAGCTGACCGAGGGTCTTGAGGGTGCGCGAGTCGGGACCGGCCGCCACAGCCGTCAAGTGTAGCCCCGCGTGTCGGCGGCTGCCCAGCGCGGAGCGGCGGCCCGGGGCGGGACTATACTGGCCATTGAGCCTGGACTCGCCTTTCCGGGCCACCGCCTCAATGGTCCATCGACCGATTCACCTCATCGTGGTCTGTCTGGCGGCGTCGCTCGCCGCCGGCGTGATCCTGGGCGCGCAGGCCCGCGAGCGCATCGCCTACGTGTCGCTCATCGACCGCGAGACCGGTGCGGCGAAAGACGACGTCCAGGCCAGCGACATCGTCATCCGCGAGGACGACGTCACGCGCGAAGTGGTGCGTGTCGCCCCGGCCACGGGGCCGATGCCGATAGCCGTGCTGGTCGACACCAGCGCGGCCGCCGAATCCACGATTCCCGACGTGCGCAGCGCGCTCACCGCGTTCATCGCCACCCTCGGCGACGTCGGTCCGGTAGCCCTGGTCGCCTTCGGCGAACGGCCAACCGTGCTGACCGATTACTCGAGCGTGCCGGCAGCGCTCACCGCGGGTATCGGCAAGGTTTTCGCGCGGCCGGGCGCCGGCGCCACGCTCATCGAGGCCGTCTACGAAACGGCCGGCGGGCTGTCGCGGCGCGAGTCCGAGCGGGCCGCGATCGTCGTGCTGAGTGCGACCACGCCCGAGCTGAGCACGATGCACTTCACCCGGGCACTCGAGCGCCTGCAGGAATCGGGGGCCTCGCTCCATGTCGTGACGCTCTCGACACCGGGGCGCGCGAGGTTCGACGACAACGCCCGGCAGCGCGACACGCTGTTCGACCGCGGCGTCAGCCAGACCGGCGGCACCCGTCGCGATGTCGTCTCCAGCATGGCATTCTCCCAGGCGATGACCGATGTCGCCCGCGTGCTCACCCACCAGTTCCGAGTGGTCTACGTGCGTCCGCAGACCCTCATTCCACCCGACACCTTCCAGGTGACGGCCGCGTCGCCCGGCTTGACGGCCTACGGCGGCGTCGCGAGGGGACAATCAAAGTGACGCGTTCGCCTTCCGTCGTGACCAGCGCCGTGGCGGTGGCCGCGGCGCTGACCCTGGCGTCGGCCTCGGCTCAGCCGCCGCAGGTCAGGCGGCCACCCGATCAGGTCTATCGCGCCGGCGTCGAGATGGTCTCACTCAACGTGACGGTAACCGACCAGAAGCAGCGCTACCTGACCGACCTCGACGCGAAGGACTTCTCGATCGTCGAGGACGGCGCCAAGCAGGAGATCACGTACTTCAACCGCACGACGTTGCCGATTGCCCTCTCGCTCCTGCTCGATACGAGCGCCAGCATGGAACAGCGGATGGGCACGGCGCAGGATGCGGCCGTGGGTTTTGCCAGGAAGCTGCGACCGCTGGATCTGGCGCAGGTCGTGGACTTCGACACGCGCGTCGAGATCCTCCAGGGCTTCACCGCCGACGCCCAGGCGCTCGAGACGGCCATCCGCGGCACGACCGCGGGCGGCTCGACGTCGATGTACAACGCGCTCTACATCTCGCTCAAAGAGCTTGCCAAGGTGCAGGCCAAGTCGGACGACGACGTCCGCCGCAGCGCGGTGGTCCTGCTCTCTGACGGCGAGGACACGTCGAGCCTCGTGACCTTCGAGGAAGTGCTCGACCTGGCGAGGCGATCGGCCACGACGATCTATACCATCGGCCTGCAGTCGCGCGAAACATCGATGTCGAAGGGGTTTCGCGAGGCCGAGTTCGTGCTCCGGCAACTGGCGCAGGAAACCGGCGGACGCGCCTTCCTGCCGCAGCGCGCCGAGGATCTGGCCGGCATCTACGGTGAGATCGCCGACGAACTCGCTAGTCAGTACGTGATCGGCTACGCCTCGACGAACCCCAAGCGCGACGGCGCCTGGCGGCGGCTCACGGTGCAGGTGAACCGCCAGGGTACGGTGGCGCGCACCAAGCGCGGCTACTTCGCGCCGGCGTCCTGATGTTAGGGCCTGTCAGGACATAACTATGTGAAGTGACTTGTACTTCCCGGGGCGCCGTGGTACGGTGACGGCGTGTCGGTGGCGACGCTGCGTGCCAAGCATGCGGCCCTGCGCGGCGTGTTGACGGA
>JAGNJW010000047.1 GCA_018000455.1 Acidobacteriota bacterium | reverse complement strand
CCGCCGTGTTTGGTGTCGCACCGCGCCTCGTGCTCACCATGCCGGATGGGCGCGTGATGCACTGCGAGTTCCGGGTGGGGACGTCACGGTTCTTCGTCAGCGAAGAACTGCCGGAGCACGGCGGCACCACGAGTCCAACACACCTTGGTGCCACGACCGTTGCAATTCACCTCTACGTCGACAACTGCGACGCGATGGTCGCAACCATGAAGGCGCACGGGGCGACGGTCTTGATGGAACCCACGGACGCGTTCTGGGGCGAGCGATTCGCGCGCGTCCGTGATCCGTTTGGCCACGAATGGGGGATCACCACGGTGCTGCGCGACATGTCGCCCGACGAAATCCAGGCAGCTGCCAGGCTGGTCACCTGAGCTCCGCGAGATCGTCCGCGCCAACCTCCCCGAGCTTCGATCGATGGTGAAGTGACTCGCGGGTCGGTCATCGGCTCGGCGGCGCCGCGTCTACCTCTCCGCGGCCGACGCCGCGCCGCGCGACGTGCGCTCCACCGCGCCGCCCGGCACGTTCGGGTAGCGGGCGGCCGCCGCAGCCAGATCTGACGCCGCGCCCGTGAGCGGGCCGCCGAGGAAGGCCGCCAGGATATCGGCCGTCGCCTGGTGTGTGGCCGCCGGACCACGTCCACCACCCATCACCTGCGCCAGCAGCCAGCGGCCTGGCGGCGCGAAGAAGAACGGCGCGTCGGTGAAGCTGTAGTGGTTGGCGTGCTTGATCTCGTAGCGGAAGCCGGGCGCGGTCATGCGGGCGAGCAGCTTCCCGTTGCCGTTGATGAAGAAGTCGCCGTGGTGCGTCTCGGCCTGGTCGCTCTGCAGCAGCAGGAAGGGCCGGGTCAACTGGCGATCCGGCAGGTCGCCATATGGTGTGCCGTCGATGTTGGCGGCGGCCACGACGCGCGGATCTTCGCTCAACGCCGCGATCGCGGCCGCGCCGCCGAACGAGTGGCCGATGACGGCGACCGTCGAGGCGTCGATTCGGCCACCGCGCAGCGGCGGCGACAGCGCGTCCGGATGCGCGAGCTGGTCGATCACGAAACGCACGTCGGCGGTCCTCACGACCTGCTGGCGGACCATGTAACTGATGCGGCCCCGGTCACCCGGCAGGAAGATCTCCCGGGTTCCGACCACCCGGCCGTCTGGAAGCTCGGTCACCGCCGACTCGTACGGGTGGTCAAGCGCGAAGACGACGAAGCCGCGGCTGGCGAGCCGGGTCGCAAGCCCGGTGTAGACCGCGCGGGGCGCGCCATAGCCCGGCGAGAAGATCACCACCGGCCAGGGACGATCGCTGGGCGCCAGCGGCGCCTGGTGCTCGGCATGGGTGTCGATCTGGCCGTAGCGCCGCAGCGGGAAGCCGGGCATGACGCTCACCTGGGCCGGCATGTCGCCGCTGCCGTCGATGTAGGCGAGGCGGGCGATCTCGCGTGAATGCTCGTTGCGCATCGTCGGATACCAGGCCTGCGCGATCACGCTGCGCCGATCGGCGGGATCCGGCGTGTGTGGTTCGTCGCGCGCGGCATCGGTCCAGCGGTAGACCTGTGTCGCGACAGGGTAGCGGCCGTCGGGCTGCGGCAGCGTCGGGACCGCGGGCAGGATCCAGACGCCGATGACGGCGACGGCGATGCCAACGAAGATCAGCCGGCCGACCCGGCGCAGTACGGCACCCGTCCGTATCGGCGGCAATGCGCTCAGGGCCAGCAGGATGTATGCCGGCAGATCCTGCCAGGTGAAGCCGCAGAGGGCCCATTGCGCGGCCGCGACCACGACACCCAGGGCGACGGCCGCGACTCGCAGCCCGGGTCGCCGGGATGGCGCGAAACGTCGCCAGGCGGCCAGGGCCAGCACTACTGACAGCAGCATCAGGTCGGGAATCAGCATCAGCTGCCTCACATATACGAGTACGTGGCCATCGATCGACCACGCGGCCCGAGACCGGCACCATGTCGCCGCTGTGTCGGTCGGCCCTTGGCGAACGGGCCTGCCCTCGCCGCGCGCGAGGGGGACTCGACGCCACCCCGTCACGGGGGTATAGAATCACCATCGACCGGCCGCACACATGCGCCGGCGTCCCAGCCCTGGTCAGTTTTCACCGAGCAGAAACGGTTGTTCGTCGGTGAGCGTCGACACACAGTTCCATACGCCTGTCTATAACGCGGTGGCCTACCCGGGAGGCGGCTTCCTGCGTTCGTTGAAGCGTGCGCCCGGGCGGAGGAGCCGCGCCGGTGTCGCCGTATTCGGGCCGACCCCGCCGTCGGCCGGCGGAGAACCCGCCAGGCCCGAGCCGCCGCGCGTGTCCGAACTCCGGCGGCTGCTGGGCTGGTTCATCCGCGTGCGCTGGCTCTTCGTCTGCGGGCTCGTGCTCGCCGTCGTCGTCGCGGTCAACGTCTTCGGAATCGCGCTGGCCGTCGGCAAGACCCTGGCCGTCGCGGTGGTCATCGCTTCGTACAACGTCGTGTTCGCCGCATACCACCGCTACCAGCGGCGAACGAGCCCGGATCCGGCCGGCGGCGCCATCGAGGCAGGCCTGCAGATCGGCCTCGACCTCGTCGCCCTCACCGTGCTCCTCCACTTCATGGGAGGCGGCACGAGCCCGCTCGTCTGCCTCTATCTCATCCACGCGAACGCCGGCGTGATGTTCCTCCCGAGGCGCGCCGCGCTGTTGATCGGGGCTGGCGCCTTCGGATTGTTCCTCTCGCTGGTCGTGCCGGAGTGGGGCGCGGTCGTGCCCAGCGACGCCCTCACCGCCGTCTCGGCCGTGGCCGGCGCGCAGGCCCCGTTCCGGGCGGTGCTGGCCCTCTCGCTGCTCGTCACCATGAGTGCGTCGATGGCCATCACCAGCACCATCGTGCGCGGGCTGCGGACCCGCGAGCGTCAGCTCGAAGAGGCGCTCACGAGCCTCTCAGAGAAACAGATGCAGCTGGTGCAGACCGAGAAGCACGCGTCGCTGGGCCGACTGGTGGCCGGCATCGCCCACGAGATCAACAACCCCATCCAGTTCATCCACGGCAACATGGGCCTGCTCTCCGAGGCCTTCGGAGACGTCTTGCCCATCCTGGACGCCGAGGCCGGGCGCCGGCCCGACCTGCGCCTCGCGCGGCTCGACTACCCGTTCTTCCGCAAGCAGGTCCCAGTGCTGTTGAAGGACCTGAGCGACGGTGCCGACCGCATCGGCATCATCGTCCGCGAACTGCGGGCCTATGCGCGGCAAGACGAGGGACGGCTCGATCAGCACGTGGACCTCGCGGCGGTGATCCGGGCCGCCACGCGGCTCCTGCACAACCGGCTCAAGCACTACCGCGTCGACCAGGACCTCGATCCGGCACTGCCCGCAATGCAGGGTAACGCCGCCCAGCTCCAGCAGGTGGTGGTGAACGCGCTCGAGAACGCGCTCCAGGCACTCCCTGGCGACGGCTCGGGCCACATTGCGGTGCGTGCCCATCCGGCCCGGGGCGGCAAGACCATCGAGTTCACCGTCGAGGACAACGGGTGCGGCATCGCGCCCGAGCACCGCGACCTGATCTTCGACCCCTTCTTCACCACCCGCCAGGCCTCGGGCGGCACCGGGCTGGGGCTCGCCATCATCGACGAGATCGTGAAGCAGCATCGCGGTCGGATCGAGGTGGAGAGCGAGGTGGGCCAGGGGACGATTTTCCGCTTTCTCCTGCCGGTCAAGGGAGCCGGCGCTGCGTGAACCGCATACTGATTCTCGACGACGACCGGGCGATCCTGAACTGCTTCGAGACGCTGCTGGCGCAGACCGGGCGCTACGAGACCCAGGTACTGGCCGACAGCACCCTGGCCGCCGACCGCCTCGCCACTGGCCAGTTCGACCTGGTGCTGCTCGACATGGACATGCCGGTGGTGCACGGGCGAGAAGTGCTCAGCCACATCCGGCGCCACCACCCCGACGTGGCGGTGGTGGTGATCACCGGCGTGGGCGACGTGGAGCTCGCCGTCGAGTCGATGAAGCTCGGCGCCTTCGACTACCTCTGCAAGCCGGTGAACAACGAGCGACTGGTGACCTGCCTCGACCGCGCCCTGGAAGGCTCGCGCCGCCGCGGTGAGCTGCACCAGCTCCAGGCCAGCGGGACGGCGGGCCCACGCTTCCGTGAGGTCTTCAAGGACTTCGTCACGCAGGACAAGGCCCTGATGCGCACGCTGGGCGACGTCGAGCGGATCGCCCTGAGCAACAACAGCGTGCTGATCCGGGGCGAGAGCGGCACCGGGAAGGAACTGGTGGCGCGCGCCGTTCACCAGCTCGGGACCCGCGCCGGCAAGCCCTTCATCCCGGTCAACGCCGCCGCCTTTGCCTCGTCGCTGTTCGAGGCGCAGTTCTTCGGCCACGAGCGCGGGGCGTTCACCGGCGCCGACGCGGCCCGGCCCGGCATCTTCGAGGAGGCCGACGGCGGGACGCTGTTTCTCGACGAGATTGGCGACGTCGAGCTCTCGGTGCAGGGCAAGCTGCTGCGGGCGCTGCAAAGCGGTGAGTACTACCGGCTCGGCTCGACCCGGAAGCGCGAGGCCGACGTGCGCCTGATTTCTGCCACCAACAAGGACCTCGAGCGGGAGATCGAGGCAGGGAGGTTCCGCAGCGACCTCTACTACCGCGTCTCGATCTCGACCATCGTCGTGCCGCCACTGCGCGAGCGGCGCGGCGACGTGGAGTTGCTCGCCTACTTCTTCCTCGACCGCTATTGCCGCCAGAACGACAAGGCCATCCAGTCCATCTCGGAGCCGGTGATGGAGGTGCTCGAGGCCTACGACTTCCCGGGGAACCTGCGCGAGCTCGAGAACGTGATCGCCGGCGCGGTCGTCCTCGAGACGGGCCCGGTGCTGGGCCTGTCGTCGCTGCCCGCGCACGTCCGCGCGGCGGTCACCCACACCGGGCCGCGGGCGCCGAGGGACGTACGCAGGACGCTGGCCGACCTCGAAGACGAGCACATTCGCGCGGTGATGAGCTACACCAGCGGCAACCGCAGCGCCGCCGCCCGCATCCTGGGCATCTCCCGGGTCGGACTCCTCGCCAAGTTGAAGCGGCTGAGGATCGAAGCCGAGCCGTCGGCCGCCGAGCGCGCTCCAGGCGCGTAGGCGCCAGTCATCGTTCACCCTCCCACGTCGTGCAGGCGCAGGGTGCCAGGTCCGTTAACACCTGCAAACGGACTTAGCACCCGCCGCGCACTCGTTGCGGCTGTTTTCCCAGGTATTCGGGCATTTCCCGCCATTCCGCACATGGCCGTCGCCTTGCTCCACCGGAGATCGTTGTTCGTATCCGCAGGAAGCGAGGCCTTCAGATGTTCGCCCACCAGTTCCGACTCATGCCCGCCCCCGCCCCCAAGGCGCCGCCCTCCTGGGCCGTTCTCTCCGTGAAGTGCTGTGTCGTCGGCATTCTCGCCCTCCCCGTGGTCGTGCCGCTGCTGCTGGCGGGCCGCGCTGCCCTGGGCCCGATCGACGATGACGCGTTCCACCGTGCCGCCTTCTTCGGCTCCGTGGGACTGTGGGTGGCCATGTTTGCCCTGGCCCAGTACCTCATCACCGTCTACCCGCCAGTCCCGAGGCGCTGATGGCCCTCACGATCTCCCGTCGCGCCTTGTTTGGCGTGGCCGTCGCGGCGACCGCGGCCGCGCTTCCCAGTCGAGCCGAGGCCCGGCCCCGCGTCGTGGCTGAACCCGACGCGGTGGGGCTGCTGTACGACTCCACCCGCTGCATCGGCTGTGGCGGTTGCGTGGCGGCGTGCAAGGAGTCGAATGGCGTGCCCTGGGATGGCGAGCCGACGGAACTCGACTGCACCACCAGGAACGTCGTGAAGACGCGCAACCTCAGGCAGCCCTCGGCCGCCGGGGCCTCGACCGCCTTCGTGAAGCGGCAGTGCATGCACTGCGTGGATCCGTCGTGCGTATCGGCCTGCATGCTGGGCGCGCTCCACAAGCAGGGCAACAGCAAGCGCGTGCCCGGCGAGCCCAAGGGCACCGGCATCGTCGTCTGGGATCCGGATCTCTGCCTGGGCTGCCGCTACTGCGAGATCGCCTGCGCCTTCTCGATTCCCAAGTTCGAGTGGCTCGCGGCGAATCCGCGCATCGTGAAGTGCGAACTCTGCCGGCACCGCGCCGATCCCACGCACGATGGCCCCCTGTCTGTCGCCAATCCCGCCTGCGCCGAGGTCTGCCCGGCCGAGGCGGTGGTGTTCGGCCGCCGCGCCGACCTGCTGGCCGAGGCCTGGCGTCGCATCTCGGCCGAGCCGGGCAGATACGAGCCCCGCGTCTACGGCGAGAGCGATGGCGGCGGCACCCAGTCGTTGTACCTGGCCGCCGCAGGGGTGTCGTTCCAGGATCTGGGCCTGCCCGACATGCCCAGCGAGTCGCCGGCGAGTCTCTCGGAGTCGGTCTCGCATGCGCCCTACCTGCATGGCCTGACTCCCATCGCCCTCTACGCCGGCGCGGCCGCCATCATCCGGCGCAACCGCAGGCGCGCCGAGGACGAGTCGGCTCATCACGGCGAGGATTCGAAATGAACCACCATCCACACCCCAGGCCGATCGGCGGCCCCCTGCTCGACCGCGGCATGGTCACGCTGCTGGCGCTCTTCGGCATCGCCGAAGGCGTCATCATCTGGCGCTTCGTGGCGGGCCTCGGCGCGGTCAGCAACATGAACGACGGCTACGCCTGGGGCATCTGGGAGCCCGTCAACGTCGTCGTCTTCACCGGGATCGGTGCGGGTGCCTACTCCGTCGGCCTGCTCTGCTACCTCCTCAACCGCGGCGAGTACCATCCGCTGGTGCGGCCCTCGGTGCTCGTGGGCGCCATCGCGTACTCGCTGGGCGGCGCCTCGATCATGGTCGCCCTGGGCCGGCCCTGGAACATGTACTGGCTGGCCATGCCGCCCATGTGGAACCTCTCGTCGGTGTTGCTCGAGGTGGCGATCTGCGTGATGGGCTACGTGTGTGTGCTCTGGATCGAGATGCTGCCGGCCGCGCTCGACCGGGCCGCCACGAGCCGGCACCCGCGATGGTCGGCGTTCGGCCGGCGCTGGGGCCAGCGGCTGGCGCGCGCGATGCCCTACATCATCGCGCTGGCCATGCTCCTGCCGACGATGCACCAGAGTTCGCTGGGCGGGCTGATGATCGTGGCCGGTCCCAAGC
>JAGNJW010000024.1 GCA_018000455.1 Acidobacteriota bacterium | reverse complement strand
AACGTGACCGAGCCGCTCAAGCGGGTGGAGAAGCCCTGGGGCTACGAACTGTGGTGGGCCGTGACCGATCGGTACGTCGGCAAGGTCATCCACGTCAACAAGGGCCACGCCCTCAGTCTGCAGTTCCACCATCGGAAGGACGAAACGATCTTCGTCTGGTCGGGGAGAATCCTCTTCGAGCGTCAGGAGGGGGAGCAACTGGTCGGACGTGAGCTCGTGCCGGGCGATGCCGTGCACGTCACGCCGCCGACCGTGCATCGGATGACCGCCCTCGAAGACAGCGACATCTTCGAAGTGTCGACGCCGGAGACCGACGACGTCGTGCGGCTCGAAGACCGCTACGGACGTAAGGGGACCTAGGAGCAGGGAGCAGGGAGCAGGGAGCAGGGAGTAGTAGAACGAGAACGGGGAGCACGGAACGACGGCGCGTGCTGCGCTCGACCGCTCCCTGCTCCCCGTTCCCTGCTCCCTGTTCTCAGAACGGAATGTCGTCGTCGGTGATCGCGCCGGCTGGCTGGCCCATTGGCTCGCTGTAACCGCCGCCACTGTCGCCACGATCTCCACCACGATCTCCGCCGCGCCCGCCGCCACCGAGCAAGACGACCTTGTCGGCCTTCACCTCGGTCGTGTAGTGCTTCTGACCTTCCTTCTCCCACTGCCGCGTCTGCAGCCGGCCCTCGAGGTAAATCTGCTTGCCCTTGGTCAGGTAGGGCTGCAACGTCTCGGCCATCTTGCCCCACAGGGCGATGCGGTGCCACTCGGTCTGTTCCTGCTTCTGGCCGTCCTTCGACGTCCAGTTCTCGGTGGTGGCGATGCTGAAGCTCGCCACCGGCGCGCCGCTCGGCGTGACGCGCACTTCCGCGTCGCGGCCCAGGTTGCCGACCAGAATCACTTTGTTCACGCTGCCCATGTGTCGATGTCCTCGAGAAGAAAGGTGATCAGGTGACTTCCGGCGCCGACTACTGTGGCCGTGTGCGGCTGAGCGCGTCGAGCCGCTGCTTGGCCAGACGCCCGGCATCGGTGTCGCCGAGCGCCTTGATGACCGCGTCGTAGTCCTCGCGCGCGCGATCCGGCTGGTTCAGACGCTCGTAGCACATTCCGCGCTTGTAGTAGGCCTGGCCACCGACGTCGCTGGTGGGATACGTCGAGATGACGCGCCCGAACGCATCGACGGCCTCGGCGAGCTTGCCGCGCTGATAGAAGCTCTCGCCGATGTAGTACTGCGCGTTGTCGGCGAACTCGCTTTTCGGAAACGAGCGCACGTAGCTCGAAAACCCCTCGACAGCCAGATCATAGTTGCCGGCCGTGTAGTCGGCCCAGGCCAGATCGTAGAGGCGGCTGGGCGACATCGTATTCGGACCGGCCGGCTGTGGAAGTGTGGCGGCCGGGTCGCCTGGAGCCGCACCGCCCGGAGCCCCAGGCGCGCCACCGGTTCCAGGCAGGCCCAGGTCGGTCGAGTAGGTGGGGACCGGCATCGCGGCGATGGCGTCGCGCAGCGACTGCACCTCCTGCGAGAGCGACGTGATGCGGACGTTGGTGTCGTCGACGCGCTCGCGCACGACGCGAATGTCGCTGCCAGCCGCGTCGGCCTGGAGCTTGGCGTCGGCGAACGTCTTGCGCGTCACGGCCGTCTGCTCGTCGATCCGCTGGTTCACCACCGTGAGGGCGTCGGTGAGGCCCGAGAGCGCGTTCTGGAGGAGCTGCGTCTGCTCCTGCAGGATGCGGATATCGGCTGCCATTTGCTGCAGCTCACGCCGCTGGGCGAGAGCCGGAGAGAAGGAGGTCGCCACGAAGCCGGCCACGAGGGCCATGCGGAAGGCAGTCACGGTCATGGTGTACCTGCTGTCAGCATACTTGATCGATCAGCCACGACGCCGTCTCACTTGGCGGTGATGACGAAATGCGCCCGCCGGTTGCGGGCCCACGCTGCCTCGTCGTGCCCGGGGTCGAAGGGAAATTCCCGACCGTAGCTCACCGTCCTGAGCCGCTCGGTCGGAATCCCGAGTGACACCAGGTAGGCCTTGGCGGCAAGGGCGCGCCGCTCGCCGAGCGACAGGTTGTACTCGGCCGTGCCGCGCTCGTCGCAGTGTCCCTCCACGGTCACCTGCCAGGTGGCGTTCCGACGCAGGACGTCGGCGGCTCCCTGGAGTTGAGTGCGCGCCTCGGCCGACAGCTCGTAGCTGTCGAGCGCGTAGAAGACGGGCTCGAGCGGCGACTCGCGGTTGAGCTCATCGAGGTTCTTGCTGCCGATGGCCGGGTCGGTCGGAGGGGCCATCGCGATCGGCTCGTCGCGGACCGGCGCCGGCGGTGCCGGCGGCGCCGGCGTGGTGCCCATCCCGGCGTCGTCAGTCGTGGCGGGCGGCGGGGCAGGCCGCACGACCGGTGGTGTCTTCTTCGCGCACGAAGCGCCGACTGCCGCCACCATCACCACCGCCACCATCATCGTCCACCTGCGCCACATGCACTGCATCATCTGACTCCTGTCCTCGTCGTACCCGGGCCCATCGATCGCGCCTGCTGCTATTGCGACGCCGACCAGTTGGGCGTGAAATTGTTGCCCTCACGGGTAATCTGTCGCACGCCCCGGCCATCACGCCGGGCGACGAAGATCTGGCTCGCGCGGCCGGTCCTGGTCGACATGAACGCGAGGTGCTTGCCGTTGGGCGCCCATGCCGGGCTCTCGTTGGTGCCCTCACCGAACGTGATCTGCCGCGTCGTGCCGTTGTCGATCTGATAGATCTTGATGTCGAAGCGAGAACCGGTCCGCACCGCGAACGCGATTTCGTTGTAGGGCGCCGGCGACCAGGTCGGACGGTCGGCATACGATTCTGACGTCAGGCGGCGGAGGTTCAGCCCGTCGGCGCTGACGACCCAGATCTGCGGCGCGCCGGTGCGATCCGACGTGAAGGCCACCTGCGCACCGGACGGCGACCAGGTCGGGGTCGAGTCGATCGCCGGGTGCGTCGTGAGCCGGCGCAGTCCGGAGCCGTCGCGGTTCATCACGTAGATCTCGGAGTTGCCGTCGCGATTCGACGTGAAGGCGATGCGGGTGCCGTCGGGGGAAAACGCCGGCAGCCAGTTCTGGCCGGTGCCGTTGGTGGGCGTCTCCATCGTCCCTTGGTAGATGAGGGAGATGAAGATGTCGGGGTAGCCGCGGCGGTACGAGGTGTAGGCGATGGCACGGGCGTCCGGCGACCACGACGGAAAGACATTGAGCTGCCGGTTCACCGTGACCCGGCGCTGGTTGGCACCATCGTAATCGGCGATGAAGATCTCCTTCACGTTCCGCTGCTCGATGGTGTCCGTGGCCCGATCGCGCACCCGATCGGAGGAAAACGTCAGCTTGGTCCGCGCCACGCCCTGGAGGTTGGCCTGCGTGAGGTGTACCTCGTCCGCCATGGTGTGGGCATAGAGCCGCGGGTTCGTCGCGGCGCCGCTGTACTCACGGCCGAGCAGTTGACGGCGCGAGCGCACGTCGAAGAGACGCATTTCGACCTTGATGTTCGCCCCGGTCTTGCTCACCACGCCAATCAGCAGCCCGTCGGCGCCGAGTTCGCGCCAGCGATCGAACGGCGCATCCGAGAGCGACCGCGCGACCGGAATCGACGCGTAGGTGTCGCGGGGGATCATGACGAACTCCCCCTCGAACGCCAGGTCGTCGTAGAGCACTTGCGCGAGAAGTTTCGCGAGCTCGGCGGCCTCCGGGTCGCCGCCCGCCACGAGGAAATCGGGCACCGCGATCCTTGGCGGTGCGCCGGTGTCGCCCATGATCCGCGTGCTCACCTCCGAGGGCTGCTGCGTCTGCGACGCCGGGGCGGGTGGTTGCGACGCCGGACTGGGCGTCTGTGCGCGCCCGACCGCCACGGCGCCGGCGGCCGCGGCGATGAAGACAAACGTGCGGACGGTCGATGTCATCGCTGGTACTCGAGAGTCAGGTGGACGGTGAGCGACGGGTTGGTGTACTCCGGAGGCAGGGGCGGAATCCGCTCGGTCAGCCGGATGGCGCGCGTCGCGATGAAGTCGAGCGAAGCGTTGCCGCTGGTTCTCTCGACCGCGACGTCGGTGAGCGTGCCATCGCGCTGCACCGTGAAGAGCACGATCGTCGTGCCGAGCGCCTGCTGCTTGCTCTCCCAATTGCGCAGGATTCGTTCCTGCATGATGGCCAGGTACTGCGGACAGCAGAAGGTGCCGACATCGATGCGGGCCCCGGTACCGCCGGCGCCGGAGGCCGTGCCGCCGAACGGCACGCGGCTAGTGGTGCCGGTGTTGGCGAGGGCATCGCCCGACCGCACCTCGGCGCCCGTCGATGGCGCCGTACGGGTTGGGGCGTCTCTCGGCGCCTGTTTCACGGGGGACGGCGGGTTCTTCTTCGGCGGCGCCTTGGTGGGTTCGATCATCTCGGGGGTCTTGGCGGTGGGAGGCGCGACCGGCTCCGGCCGGCGCGTCGGCGGCGCTACCGCCTGCGTCGCCTGACGGCTCTCGGCCTGGCGGCCGCCGGTCTGCGGCCCGACCGGGCCAGCCAGGCTCACCGTCATGACCGGCTCCTCCTCGGCAACGCGAATGCCCATCCAAGCCGCGGGCACCAGGAACACCGCCACCGCCAACACGACGTGCGCGACCGCCGACACGCCGAGCATCGGGCCGGCATTGTCGACCTCGTGCCTGACGGCGAGCACCTGCGAGACCGCGTCCATCGTCATTGACGTCCTGCGGGCGTGGCAGTGAGGATGCCGACCCGCTCGACGCCGCCGATCTTCAGCGCGTCCATCACCTCGGTGAGCTCCTGCAGCTGCACCGTGGCATCGCCGCGCAGGAACACTTCCTTCTGATCGCGGCCTTCCATGGCCTGGCGCATCCGCTCGCGCAGGGCGGCAATCGGCACACCCTGACGGTCATCACCGATCTGCACGCGCTTGTCGCGACGGTAGGACTCGGGTACCGTCACGTAGAGCCGCTCCTCGGACAGCTTGCTGGCGCGCGCCGCCACCGGCAGGTTGACCTCGATTCCTTTCTGCAGCATCGGGGCTGCCACCATGAACACGATGAGCAGCACGAGCATCACATCGACGAGCGGGATCACGTTGATCTCGGCCAGCGAGGTCGTGACGCGGCGGCCGCGCGACCGGCCGCCGCTGCCCGGCGAAGAAGCCATCACCTTCGGCATCGGCCGCCTCCTAGGTGAAGTTCCGCTCCGAGATGTTCAGGAACTCCAGCGCGAAGTCATCCATCTCGGAGGCCATGACCTTCACCGTCGAGGTGAAGTCGTTGTAGAAGTAGACGGCTGGCATGGCCGCGAAGAGGCCGACGGCGGTGGCGACGAGCGCCTCGGCGATCGGCCCGGCCACCACTGCCAGGTCGGTTGAGCCCTGGGCGCCGATGCCGGCGAAGGCCGACATGATGCCCCACACCGTGCCGAAGAGCCCGACAAACGGCGCCAGGCTCGCGGTGGTCGCGAGGAACGTCACTTGCTGTTCCAGTTTGTTCACCTCGACGGACGATGCCCTGAGCAGCGCGCGATCGACTGCGGCGAGGCTCTTGAGAGTTGGACGTGGCGCGGGCGCCGCCGGACTGGCCGGGGGGGTCTTGGGGTCGGCGCGCAGTTGCAGGTTCAGTTCGGCGTAGCCGGCCTGAAAGAGCCCGACGAGCGGGGAGTGTTCGAGCGACTTGCAGACACCTTGGACCTCGGAGAACCTGGCGCTCTTGCGGAAGACGTCGAGAAACGATTTCGATTGCTGCCGGGCTCGGCGCAGCGACATCGACTTCGAGAGGATGATGCCCCATGACACGATCGAGAAGATGACGAGCACCCCGAGCGCAACCTTGGAGACGAGGCTGGCATCTGCTACGAGCTGCAGGATGCTGAGCGACCCGCGGGCGGGAACTTCAGCCTCCGGCGCCTGCAGGGCCAGGAAGAACAAACCAGACGTGCGCAACGACACCTCCACTGTCAGGGGAGAGATGCGCCGCTGGGAACAGCGCGAGTGTGCAACCGTAGCACGCCGTGCGAAATTCTGTCAAACCCATGATACGATGGCACTTCCGTCTCCACCGCCCCGCGCCCGTGGCCGAACCCTGGCGACTCGTCGATGATCCGCTACCTGGCGATCAAGAACCTCGCGGTGATCGAGTCGGCTGCCGTCGAATTTGAACGGTCGTTCAACGTCCTGACCGGCGAGACCGGCGCCGGTAAATCGATGCTGGTCGAGGCCGTTGGGCTTCTCCTCGGCGGTCGAGCGTCGTCCGATCTGGTGCGCACGGGCGAAGACAGCGCCAGCATCGAAGCGCAACTCGAGACGCCAGACGGACGCGACGTGGTGGTGCGCCGCGAGATCACCGCGCTGGGCCGATCGCGCGCCTTCGTCGACGGCCAGCTCGTGAACGCCGCCGCGCTGCGCGCCCTCGTGAGCGAACTGGTCGAACTTCACGGTCAGCACGAGCATCAGGCGCTGCTGGACCCGGCCACGCACCTGCCAATGCTCGACACCTGGGCGCACCTCGGAGCGCAGGCCAGCGCCGTTGCCGCTGCCTGGATCGGAGTCAGCGAAGCGGCGCAGTCGCTGGCGCGCGCCGAGCTCGATGCGGGCGAGCGGGCCAGTCGGCTCGAGCTGGTGGAGTTCCACCTCGCCGAGCTTCGCAAGGCGGCCATCACGGAAGGGGAGGACGAGGCGCTCGAGCGCACACGCGACGTGTTGCGTCATGCCGGCCGCCTGCAGGCTCTGTGTGCCGAAGCCTACAGCCTGCTCTACGACCATGAGACGGCGGCCCTCGGCACCCTGGCCCAGGTCTGGAAGCGGATCAGCGAGCTTTCCGCCATCGACGACACCTTTGCGCCCCACGCCGCCGCCCGCGACGCCATCAAGGCCCAGCTCGACGACCTGGCCTTGACGCTTCGCGACTACGGCGAGCGGCTCGAGGCCTCGCCGGGCCGACTCCAGGAAATCGAAGACCGGCTCGCCTTGCTCGAGCGCCTCAAGCGGAAGCACGGTCCAACGCTCGCCGAGGTAATTGACCGAACGGTGGCCCTGGAACGCGAACTCGACGCCCTGACCGAAGGCCCTCAACACAAAGACGCCGCGCGCGCCGCACTCGACGCCGCCCGCACCGCGTTCGCCGCCGTGGCCGGAACGCTGTCGAAGGCGCGCCACGTGGCCGCCCAGGCGCTGGGTGCTGCGGTCGAGGCCGGCCTGGCAGAACTGGGGATGGCGCGAACCCGCTTCGAGGTACGGCTTTCGACGACCGACTCGCCGCAAGGCTGGCATGCCGGCGGCATCGACACGGCGGAGTTCTTCCTGGCCGCAAACCCCGGCGAGGATCCGCGCCCGCTGGCGCGGATCGCCTCAGGCGGCGAACTCTCTCGCATCATGCTCGCCTTCAAGACCCTGGCGGCGGGCGAACACCCCACTCGCACACTCATCTTCGATGAGGTCGATGCCGGCATCGGCGGCCGGGCGGCCTCGGTCGTCGGCGAGAAGCTGCGGTCGCTTGGCGACCGCAGCCAGGTGCTCTGCATCACCCATCTGCCGCAGATCGCGGCGCTGGCGGCCACCCACTACGCCATCGACAAGACGGCCAAGGGGCCGCGCACCGTGACCGCCGTCACCCGCCTCGACGATCGCGGGCGCGAGCTGGAAATCGCCCGCATGATGGCGGGGGAGAGCGCGCTCTCGAGCGACGTCCTCATGGCGGCCCGCACCCTGCTCCAGGCGAAAGCGAAAGTAACCCCGGAGGCGAAAGCGAAAGGCGAAAGTAGCCGACGGGCGAAAGCGAAGGTGCGCCCGTAAATGGCCAGGAAATACTTAATCGAAACATACGGCTGCCAGATGAACGTCCACGACTCCGAACGCATGGCCGGTCTACTGGAACAGGCCGGATTCGAGGCGACCGACACCGACGACGACGCCGACCTGGTGGTCATCAATACCTGCTCGGTCCGGGAACGCGCCGAGGAGAAGCTCTACTCCAGACTGGGCGACATCAAGGGCCTCGCCACGCGTAGCGGCCGCGCTCCGATGGTGGCCGTGACTGGCTGCGTCGCGCAGCAGGAGGGCGCGGAGGTGCTGGCGAAGTCGAAGCTGGTCGACATCGTCATCGGCACCCAGCGCGTGAAGCTGCTGCCGCTGCTGGTCGCGCAGGCCGAGGGCGCGCCAGCCCCGCTCGTCGACATCTCAACGCCCTATGACGAACCGACCTTCCCCCTCGGTCTCACCCGCCGGGACGACCCCGTGAAGGGCTTCGTGACGATCGTCGAAGGCTGCAACGACTACTGCTCGTATTGCGTGGTGCCGTACACGCGCGGCCACGAGCGGATGCGCGCCAAGGCAGAGATCCTGCGTGAAGTGGAGGAGCTCGCGGGCTCTGGCCGGCGGGAAGTGCAGCTGCTCGGGCAGATCGTGAATCACTACCAGGCGCCGGACGACGCCGGATGCGATTTCGCCGGATTGCTCGAGGCCGTGCAGGAGGTACGCGGAATCGAGCGCATCCGCTTCGCCAGCCCACACCCGCGACACTGCTCCGATCGCCTGATTGCGGCGATGCGCGACCTCTCCAAGGTTTGCCGCCACCTGCACCTGCCGGTGCAGTCAGGTTCGACACGCGTGCTCAAGGCGATGCGCCGCCGGCACACCCGCGCCGAGTACCTGACGCTCATCGAAAAGCTCAGGCTGACCCTGCCGGACCTCCAACTGTCGACCGATATGATCGTTGGGTTCCCCGGGGAGACCGACGACGACTTCGCCGAGACGTTGTCGCTCACCGCGGACGTCCGGTTTCACAGCATGTTCTCGTTCAAGTACTCACCTCGCCCCAATACGCTGGCGGCTCAGCGGATGGCAGATGACGTTCCGGAAGTGGAGAAGACGCGGCGCATCGTGGCCTTGCAGGCGCTCCAGAAGGGCATCCAGGCCGAGTTGCACGAGGCCTCGGTCGGCAAGACCGTCAATGTGCTCGTCGACACGACCAGCAGGCGCCGAGCGTGGGAGCTGGCCGGGCGCACGTCGGGCAATACTGTGGTCAACTTCCCCGGCGACGAGTCGTGGCTCGGCACGGTCGTGCCCGTGATTATCGAGCGCGCGGGGGCCTACGGTGTCTGGGGTCGCCCCTCGGCCGCCACCGTCAGAAAGACAGAGGTAACGACGTGCTGATCGAGATGACGATCAAGGGTCTCACGGTCGACCCCGTGACGAACATGCCCATCGTCATCCTCCACGACGACCAGGACCGGCGGATTCTCCCGATCTGGGTCGGCGTCTTCGAAGCCAACGCCATCGCGCTCCAGATCGAGAACGTTCACACGCCGCGCCCCATGACCCACGACCTCCTGCGCAACGTGATTCACGACCTGCAGGCAACCGTCGATCGGGTGGTGGTGTCGAGTGTCAAAGACAACACCTTCTTCGCGCACATCCACCTCGACACGCCTGCCGGCAAGGTGGCCGTGGACGCTCGACCGAGCGATGCCATTGCCCTGGCGCTCAGGACGCGGTCGCCGATCTGGGTGGAGGAGTCGGTGATCGACAACGCCAAGACCATCGACGCGACGACGGCCAAGGTCGACGGCGAGCGCCTCCACCAGTGGCTCGAGAGTCTCGACCCAGACGACCTCGGCAAATACAAGATGTAGTGGTGGCGCCTCTCCGGTGCCGAACATCGACGCGATTGTCGGCCGGCCGACAATTTCCCTAACTTCCACACGCAGAACCACTTAGGACCTGCAATTACCCGCCGACACACAATTCGGCGCGGTCGAGCCTTGACGCGGTTGCACAGGGACTCCTAGAATGGCCAGCACTCGGTCCCCCCGGGTGGTCGCTACTTCCAACACAGCCGCAGCTCAACCCGTCATCAATGATCCTCGCCATCGCGAATCAGAAAGGCGGCGTCGGAAAAACGACGACCGCGCTCAACCTGGCGGCGGCGCTCGCGCTTCGCGGCAAGTCGACGCTGCTCATCGACCTCGACCCGCAGGCCAACAGCAGCATGTCGTACCTCGACCTCAGGCTGGTTGAAAGGGGCATGTACGATGTCTTCGTCGACCCGGCCCTGGACATGCTCGAGGTCATCAAGCCGACGGCCGTCGCCAACCTCTCGGTGGCTCCTGCCCGCATCTCGCTTGCCAAGCTTGAATCCCGGCTCGTCGGTGAGCTCGACGCACCGTTCCGCCTGAAGGACCACCTCGCGCGCCTCACCGCGTTCACCCACGTCGTCATCGACTGTCCGCCGGCACTCGGCCTGCTGACGGTCAATGCCCTGGTGGCCGCGACCCACTTGCTCATCCCCATTCAGTCGTCGTACTTCGCCCTCGAGGGCACCGACGACCTGCTCGAGACCATCGAGAAAGTACGCCAGCGGCCCAACCCAGGGCTCAAGATCCTCGGCGTCGTGATCACGATGCACGACAAGAGGACAGCCCTCGGCCGGGACATCCTTGCGCAGATCCGCAAGGTGTTCGGGGACAAGGTTTTCAAGACCGTCATCAGCAAGAGCGTGCGTCTCGAAGAGAGTCCCGCGTATCGTGAGTCGATTTTCACGTTCGCCCCCGAGTCGTCGGGAGCGGGCGAGTACTACAGCCTGTGCGAAGAGGTGATCGAACGTGCCTAAACCACGCGGCCTTCCCGTAGCCCTCCAGATGCGCCACGACGCGCACTACGTCGATACGCTCGCCGCCTCGGCGGCGCCACCAATCGGCCGTCTCGTGGCGATCGACAAAGTCGATCCGAACCCCGACCAGCCGCGCCAGGCGATGGGCGACCTCTCGGACCTCGTGTCATCGCTGACCGAGAAGGGGATTATCGAGCCCCTGATCGTCCGGCAGCGCGGCGATCGCTACCAGATCATCGCCGGTGAGCGACGTTATCAGGCTGCCATCCGAGCCGGAATCGTCGAGCTTCCGGTCGTCGTCCGGGATGTCGACGATACCGAGATGCTCGAGCTGGCGCTGGTCGAGAACATCCAGCGCAAAGACCTGACGGCGTTCGAAGAAGCCGAGGCGCTGCAGAGCCTGAGCTCGAAGTGCGGCTATACCCACGAGGATCTGGCGAAGCGGCTGGGGAAGTCGCGGACGTCCATCACTGAGTCGCTGTCCCTCACGACGATCCCGACTGAAGTTCGCAAAGTCTGTCGGCTGGCAGACATCGCCAGCAAGTCGATCCTGCTGCAGGTGGCTCGCCAGGGCGACTTGCAGAAGATGCTGGCGCTGGTCGAGAAGATCGCCACCCAGGGCGTGACCCGGGAGCAACTGCGCAAGGAACAGGACAAGCCGAAGGCTGGCCCCGGCCGTCCGAAGGCGTTCGTGTTCAGCTTCCGTCCGCCAACCAAGGCGTTCAACCTCCGCCTGACGTTCAGCAAGAAGAACGCGTCGAAGGACGAGGTCATCAGCGCCCTGGAAGCCATCCTCGACGATCTCCGCCAGCAGCAGTAGCCCACAGCGTCGACCAGCGTCCGTTCCGCCTTGGGGGCGCCGTCGAGCAGCCCGCGATGCGGCTTCGTAGCCGCGGCCGGGGCTCGCCGTCGCAAGCCTGAGGCACCATTCGCGGCGACCTCACGGCGTCCGTGATCGGGCTCCGCCGGCAGGCCATTGGCGTCCATCAATGGAGGAGGCCGCGCGCCGTCAACCTCGATAGCAAGGCCCTTCCCCCGTTCATTCGGTATTTAGTTTACATAAGATATATTATCAGACGTTGATGATTTACCGTGCTAAACAGCCCTGTTGATGGTTTGTGGGTGGTTGCCCTGCTGGCGCCGGCTGAGGCCGTCGGTCCGGGCCGTGGGCGCTTGAGTCGACGCCGACCTGGGCGTCCGGCGACCCGCCCCAGCGCCCGGCCCGATCAGGCCGTCCAGGCGCCGGCCGCAGGCGGCAGCTCGACCCGGCGCGCGACCCCGTCCGCCGGCACCGTCTCGACGATGCGGCCAGAGGCGTCTCGCGCCACGACCCTGACCGTCACGACGTCGCCGGGTGCGGCGCCCACTTGGCTCCATGCGAGCTCTGACCGAAACGACGGTAGCTCGACGACCAACTGAGTTGCTTCGGCGTCGAGCGACGCCACCTCAACCGTAGATTGCGCGCCCTCGGCGGTTTCGGTCCACAGGATCAGCCCGTGGTCGTTGGCGGCAATGTCGCAGTGCGTGACGACCGCCGAGCCGACCCGGTGCATGGCTCCGGCAGTCCGCTCGAGCGGTTCTGCCCCCAGGCGCGCGAAGTAGCTCGCTCCGCTGGCCGTCGCTCCGCTCAGGGGACGCAGCCGGAGGACGTCGTCGCCGGCCACGGCCGTCGTGATGTTGGTCCGGTAGAGTTCCTCGGGCGGTTCGAGTCCCATCCCGCGCCAGGCGCGGCGCAGGTGCCGCCGGAACAGCGCGTCGAAGTCGCGGTCGTGCTCGGAGGAATGGTCGTCGCCGTACCACCAGAACCAGTCGCTGCCCTCGGCGGCCAGCAGCGCGTCGAAGGTCTCGGCGGCCGCTTCGACCGCCAGCTCGGGTGTGCGCGCCGCGAACTGCACTCGGGCTCGGGCCAGTTGCGCCCAGGCTCGGCGGTCGTCGGCGTGGCCGATCCAGATGCCGAAGTCGGCATTGATCCAGGAACCGGCAAAGAGGCGAGACAGCGGTGTGACTTCCCCGCTGGTCGCTTCGAGCATGGTGACCGGTTCGATGTCGGCGGCGTCTGCCAGGCGCCGGTAGAGAGCGCGCAGGAATGGCCGCCCGCCGCCGCCGTAGTGCTCCCACGCGTTCTCGCCGTCGAGGATGACCGGCACCACGGCCTGGCGGCCGTCGGCAGCTCCGCGGTGGGCGCCCATCGCCCGCAACCTGTCGACGAAGTCGTCGACGGCGGCGCTGGTCGGCCAGCGCTGGTAGAGGAAGCCGATTGCATCCGACAGCTCGCGGTCGCGAAACAGCACCCGGACAGGGCCGTCGGGCGTGGCCAGTTCGTGGACGCCGAATCGCGCCGCCTCCGACGTGTCGTGCCCCTCGAGCGCCCGCGAGCGCGCCAGGATGTCCTGGTCGCTGGCCATCCAGCGAAACCCGGCACGGGCAATCGCCGACGCCGCCGCCTCCGAGACGCTGCCTTCCGATGGCCACACGCCGCAAGGCGGCTGGCCGAACCACGCTGTGTGCGCCTGGAGGGCCCGGGCGAGTTGCGCGTCGGCATCGGCCGGCCAGGCAAACGGCGGCTCAGGGAGCGGCGCGCCCGGGTGCGCGTCGTGATGGGCCGCCGAGTCACAGAGCAAAGGCAGGATCGGGTGGAAGTACGGCGAGCACGACAGCTCGACCTGTCCTCGCAGGGCGGCCGCGCGGTAAGCCGGCACGATCTTGCGCAGCACGTCGAGCTCGACGGCGCGCAGCACCCCCTTGTCGTGCTCGTCGAAACCGCGGGCTTTGGCGAGCAGGCGCTGCACGCGGGGATCGGTGGCAGCGATGTCGGGATCGACCCAGGCCAGCTTCTGCCAGACCTGAAGGTCGCGCAGCGCGGCGACGTCGAACGGCTGGCCGCCCGCCCGCAGCCGCCAGAGCTCGGCGTAGCGAGGATATGGGTCGACCATCGTGGGCAGATGCGCATGGAAGCCCTCGCGAACGAACCACTCGACGTCGGCCCGTTCGACCGCATCTGCTTCGCGCAGCCCGAGCACGAGCTGGCGGTCCCAGGTGCGCTCGCTGGCGTAGGCCTCGACCTGCTCGACGAGCGACGGCACCAGATTGAAGGTCGCGCGCATGCCGGGGCATTCGTCGACCAGCGCCACCATCCCCCAGTAGTCCTTGAGGGCGTGGAGCCGCACCCATGGCAGCACCGACTCCCCCGTCTCCGGATCGAGGTAGTAGGGCTGGTGCATGTGCCAGAGGAGCGCGAGCCTGACAGGTGGTGACGGCATGCTGCTGGTACAATCGGACTCAGCCGCGCATGCGCACGCTCGACCGGTACGTGATTCGCGAAGTCCTGGCGCCCTTCGCGCTTGCGTTGCTCGTGCTCACGTTCATCCTGATTATCCCCTTCATCATCGCGCAAGCTGAAACGATGATCGCCAAGGGCGTCCCCTGGCTGGCGGTGGCGCGTGTCATGGGCACGCTGGTGCCCCAGGCACTGGGGCTCACGATCCCGATGGCCCTCCTGGTCGGGTTGCTGGTGGCTCTCGGGCGTCTGTCGAGCGATCGCGAGGTCGTCGCGATGCAGGCCTGCGGGCTCAGTGTGCTGCGGCTGCTCCGGCCGGCCCTCCTCATCGGCGTGCTCGGCTGGGCGGCGACGTCCTGGGTGCTCATCTGGGCCATCCCTGACGCCAACCAGACCTTCCGCGAGATCACCAGCCGCCTGGTCGCCGACCGCGCCGAGGGCGAAGTGAAACCGCGCGTCTTCTTCGAGGACTTCCCCGGCTTCGTGGTCTACGTGCGCGACGTTCCGGACAGCGGCGGCTGGACCGGGGTCGTCGCCGCCGACACGCGCTCGCCCGAGCACCCCGTGCTCTACGTGGCCAAGCGCGGCCGCATGCTCGCCGATCGCGCGAAGCGCACCATTCAGATGGTCCTCATCGACGGCACACGCCACAACACCACCGAGCGCGACCCCGACGGCTACGAAGTGGTGACCTTCGCCGAGACGATCGTGCCGCTCGATCCGGAAAGTGTCTTCCCGCGTCAGGGCCCGGCGCGCGGCGAACGCGAGATGTCGATTGCGGAACTGATGGCGCGGGCGGCCGAGTTTGAGGGCCGCGGCGACTCCTCACACGGCCAGTGGCTCGAGATCCACAAGAAGTTCTCGATTCCGGCCGCCTGCTTCGTCTTCGTGCTGCTCGGCGTGGCGCTCGGCGCCACCGACCGGCGCGACGCCAAACTGGCGAGCTTCGTCCTCGGCCTGGCCGTCATCTTCATCTACTACGCGGTGATGTGGCTCGGCGAGTCGCTGGCCAAGGGCCGGCACCTCGAGCCGTGGTTGGCGCGCTGGCTACCCAACATCGTGCTGGGCCTGGCCGGGAGCCTCGCCCTCTGGCGGCGTGCCCGGCCGGCCCGCCGAAGCGGCACCCTGCTGCCACCGGCCCTCGCCCGCCGCCTCGGCGGCGCGTGGAACGCCACCCGCGGCTCGTTCGTGTCGCGGGTGCCGAACCTGTCGTGGCTGCGCCCGACGCTGCTCGACCTCTACGTCGGTGTGATGTACCTGCGGGTGCTCGCGCTGTGCCTCATCGGCATGGCCAGCCTCTTCTACATCTCGACGTTCATCGATCTGTCGGACAAGCTGTTCAAGGGCACGGCCACGACGGCGCTCCTGCTCGAGTACTTCTGGTGGGCGACGCCGCAGTTCCTCTACTACATCATCGCGCTGGCAGTGCTGATGGCGGCCGTCGTCACCATTGGTGCCCTCACCAAGTCGAGCGAGCTCATCGTCATGCGGGCCTGCGGCATCAGCCTCTACCGGACCGCCGTGCCGCTGCTGGTCGCGGCGCTGGTCGCCTCGGGCGCGCTCTTCGGACTCGAGGAGTTCGTGCTCGGGCCGGCCAACCGCAAGGCGGCCGAACTCAACTACATCATCCGCGGCCAGACGCCACGGACCTTCGACGTGCTCAACCGGAAGTGGCTCACGGGCGAGGACGGGCGGCTGTACCACTACCAGTTCTACAACTCGAAAGACCGCGAGCTGAACGGGCTCACGGTGCTGGCCTTCGCAAGCGGCGACGAGGGTCTCGTGCGCGAGCGCGTCTACGCCGCCGTGGCGGTCGCCGCCGACACCTCGACCAGCACCTGGCAGGCCCGCAAGGGCTGGACGCGGGAATTCGCCGCCGACGCGTCGGTGGCGACCTATCAGCGCTTCGAGACGCAGGCGCTCACCCTCGAATCACCAGACACCTTTGTGACCGAGGCGCCGCCGCCGTCGCAGATGAACTACCTGCAGCTCAAGCGCTACGTCGCGGAACTGCGCGCCAGCGGCTACGACGTCCGCGAAGACGAGGTGGCGCTCTACCGCAAGGTCGCCTTCCCGTTCGTCACGCTCGTCATGACGCTCATCGGGGTACCGTTTGCCGTCACCACAGGCCGGCGGGGGGCGCTCTACGGCGTCGGTGTCGGGATCGTCCTCGCGCTCACCTACTGGACCATGATCAGTGTCTTTGCCGCCTTCGGCGCCGGCGGCGCCATGCCGACGCTGCTGGCGGCCTGGGCGCCGAACTTGCTCTTCGGCGCCGGCGCGGTCTACCTGCTGCTCACCGTGCGCACGTAGCCTGCCGTCAGCGCGCCAACCACAGTTCGTCGAAGGTGACCGTGCCGTGCTGGCCGGGGCGTGCGTGCACCGTGTCGGTCACGAGCAGGAGCGCCGTGACCTGGTCGAGTGGCACCGTGGCGCCGGCGCGGCGGTCGATCGAGAGGAACCGCGCGAACGGCAGCGTCAGCTGGCGCGGCGTTTCGTCGAGATAGATGGACGTGCCCCAGCGGTGCCCGCCATCGGCGGGCGTGCGAAGCTGCAGCCAGACCCGCATCGGCCGATCGGCAAAGGCCCGCAGCACGACACGGTCGAAGGTGGCGAGATCGGAAGGGGTCGGCAGGCGTATGGCGGCGAATTGCGCGCTGCCTGCCGGGCCGAGCTGCCACCGGTACTCGAGGCGTCCAGCCCGTCCCGTCACGGCCTCGACGGTGGCACTCGATCCGGGGTCCGCTTCCGGAACCCACGATGCTCGCTCGCCGCTGGCGGCGATCGGCACCGTGACCTGCGGAGTCAGAACGCGTGACACGTCGCCGCGTCGCAGTTCGCTGCGGATATAGATGGGATTGGTGACGATCCACGGCGAGTGAGAGCCGGCCGCCTCGAGCGCGACCTCGAGCCGGCAGGCACCTGGCGGCGACGTGGTCGTCCACGTGAGGCGCGCGCCGGCGGCGGATGCCACCGGGCGACCGTCGCACACGAGCGTCGTCGTCGCCGTGGACGGCGCGACGGTCTCAGCCGTCACGGTCACCGGTGCCGATGGCACAAGGTGCTCCCCCATCCCGGCCGTCACGCCGCCCGAACTCGCGACGAATGTCACGACTCGCCCGTCGCCGTACCCGGTGAGCACAGTGTAGGCGCGCCCCGCCTTGAGCGCGCCCAGGACGGCCTCGGCGTCGCGCCTGGCGTCCTCGCCCCAGCCTTCTCGATCCAGCCCGACGACATTCGAGAAGGCACGGAACATCGACCGGTACCCGGGCGCGCGCAGGGCCACCGTGCCGTCGTACGGTTCGCCCACTCCGCGCAGGCCGATACGCGCGTGGGCGTCGTAGGCGGCCAGCCCGGTCACTGGGCGCATCGCCGCGTGGCGGTCCCACTCGGCGAGTTCGAACACCGGCCGGTCGAGCAAGGCCGTGATGGTCGCGACCGGCGCCCATGGGTAGGTGACGACCGCGTCCCACAAGCGGCGCGGTCGATCGCGCCACTCGCTGTCGGCATTGAGCCACTCGATGGCCGGAAACGGCGCGTCCCAGTCGCGCCACTTCAGGTCATCTTTGGCCGAGCCGGGATGGGCGACGATGCCGTACCCTCCGAGGCGAGCCACGTCGTCGACGACGGTCTCGGGCACGCCACCGAGCGGGAACGGCGACGCTCGAGCGCCGAGGGCCACGTAGTGGCCGGCCCAGCTGCTGATCTCGACGCCTTCGATGACGAGAACGCCACCGACGCGATGCGGGGGGATCGGCTGACGCGTGCCGTCGCCGTGGTCGGTCAAGATGACCACGTCGAGACCGGCGTCGGCTGCGGCAGAAGCGATCTCGTCAACCGTGCCGGTACCATCGGAACGGTTGGTGTGGATGTGATAGGCGACGCGCACTTCGGGCAGGCCGGTCGGCCGAGCGGCCGGCGGCAGAGGCGCGGGCAGCAGGCTGACGCGCCAGGCGACGAGGCCGACGCCGAGCGCCAGGACGAGGGCCGCCCCGCCGATGACACGCGCGGGTGTCATCGGCGCGGATGGAAACGCTCGTAGACCGAGCGCAGGCGCTCGTCGAGCACGTGCGTGTAGATCTGCGTGGTGGATAGGTCGGCGTGTCCGAGCATCATTTGAATCGCCCGTAGGTCGGCGCCGCGCTCGAGCAGATGGGTGGCAAACGAGTGGCGTAGCACGTGCGGGGAAATCGCCCGGCTGACTCCGGCGGCGACGCCGTAGGCGCGAAGGATCTTCCAGAAGCCCATCCTGGACAGCGAGCCGCCGCGGGTGTTGACGAACAGCCGCGGCTGCGGACGTGCGCCGACCAGACGGCCGCGCCCCTCCGCAAGGTAGCGGCGAATCCACCGGACGGCCTCGTCGCCGATGGGCACGACGCGCTCCTTGCGGCCTTTCCCCATCGTCGTCACGACCCCACCTTCGAGGTCCACCTGCGCGAGCGTCAGGCCGAGGAGTTCCGACACGCGCAGGCCCGTCGCGTAGAGCAGTTCGAGCAGGGCGCGATCGCGCACACCGCGCGGACCAGCCACGTCAGGCGCCCCGAGCAACGCGTCCACTTCGTCGACGGTGAGGAACTTCGGCAGCGGCTTCCAGGCGCGGGGCGCCTGCAGCTGGGAGGCCGGGTTCTCGACGGCGTGCTCCGCTGACGCGAAACGGTAGAAGCCGCGCACGGCCGCCACCAGGCGCCCGACCGAGCGAGGCGAACGTCCTTCCGCCATCAGCGTCCGCACGAAGCGTTCCAACGCGTCGAGACCCAGCCGTTCGACCAGCGTCCCCTCGCCCGCCGCGAAGGCCGCCAGCTTACCGAGATCGAGCGCGTAGGCCGAGCGCGTGTGCGGCGAGACACGCCGCTCGAGCTCGAGGTGCGCCAGGTAGCGATCGATGGACGGCACGACACTGGCATTGTAAACGCCGCGGGGCGCCGTCGTTGACACCGCCAGGTGCCGGGGCTAGCATGCGAGGTTGGCGATCGACGCGCCCACCATCCGATGTCCCCATCCTCGAAGTGGCAGTCGCTGCCGACGGAAGCCATCAACCCCGCCACGCTCGCCATCGACAAGCAGTCCGCCGCGGGCGTCGTCGATCTCATGCTGGCGGAAGACAAGAAGGTCCTGGCGGCCGTGCAGCGCGAGCGCGACCGTATCGCCGTGGGCGCCGACATGCTCGCCAAGGCGCTCGGGAAAGGCGGCCGCGTGATTTTCGTGGGCGCCGGCACCAGCGGCCGCCTGGGGGTGGTCGAGGCCGCCGAGATGCCACCGACCTTCGGCACCGATCCGCAGCTGGTGCAGGCGATCATGGCCGGTGGCAAGGCAGCCATCCTGCGCGCCAAGGAAGGCGCCGAGGACGACTACGGGCAGGGGGCCAGGGCCACCAAGCGGCTCAAGCCCACCAGGCGCGACGTCGTCGTCGGGGTCTCGGCCAGCGGCATGACCCCGTTCGTGCGCGGCGCGCTGACGAGCGCCCGTGGCGCCGGCGCGCGGATCATCTTCGTCACCTGCGATCCGCGCAGCGAGCTGCAGAGCTTCGTCGACCTGACGATCGCGCCCGCCGTCGGGCCGGAGGCCATCGCCGGCTCGACACGGCTCAAGGCCGGCACCGCGACCAAGCTCGTCCTGAACACGCTCACGACGGCGGCCATGGTGCTCATCGGCAAGACCTACGGCAATCTGATGGTCGACCTCCGTACGGGCTCCGACAAGCTGCGCGATCGCGCCCGGCGGATGGTGCACATCGTCACAGGTCTCGAGCTCGAGGCCACCGACGCCCTGCTGAAGCGCGCCCGCTGGAACGTGAAGGCGGCGATCGTGATGCAGAAGACCGGCCTGTCCTATCAGAAGGCGTTGAGCCGGTTGCGCAAGGCCGACGACCGCCTGCGCGACGCCATCGGCGAGGACATCGAACCGCGTCTCCGGGCGCTGCTCGAGGGCGCAGTGCAGCGCTAGCCCGGCGTCCGCGCGCCCGCCGCCGCCCGGTCGAGTACCACGGTGACGTCGGGATGGGTTTGCAGCCACGAGGCCGGACACCACGTGGTGAGCGGCCCATCGAGCATCGCCGCCACCGCCTCGGCCTTCGACGGTCCCGTGGCGAGCATCACGACCCGCCGCGCCGAGAGAACCTGGCGCATCCCCATGGTCAGGGCCCGATCCGGCACCTTCAGCCAGTCGCCGCCGAAGGCACCGGCATTGGCCCGGCGGGTGGAGGCGTGGAGGTGTACGGCGTGCGACTCCGCCTGCAGCGACTCGCCCGGCTCGTTGAACCCGATATGTCCGTTGGCGCCCAGGCCGACGAGCAGCAGGTCGAGTCCACCCGCGGCGGCGACCGCGGCATCGTAGCGAACGCATTCGGCCGCCTCATCGGGCGCGTCCCCGCGCAGGAAACCGATCGCCTCGAGCGGAAGGTTGATGTGGCGGAAGAGGTGCTGATCCATGAAGCGGCGAAACGACCCGGCGTGGTCGGCGGAGAGGGTCGCGAATTCGTCGATGTTGAACGTGCGTGCACCCGACCAGTCGAGGCCGGCGGCCGCCAGCTCCCCATACAAGGTCAGGGGCGTCTGGCCGGTCGGCAGGCCGAGCACGATCGACGGCAGCTCGCGGACAGCGGTCGCCACCAGCGTCGTGACGCGCGCGGTGGCGGCGCCGTGATCGTCGACGAGATAGAGCGTCATGCGCGCCCCGGCGGGGCGCCGGCGTAGACCGGCAATCGCAGCTCGCCACGCGACGCCTGAAGCGCCAGTCGCACGGCCCCCAGCGCCGGTTCATCGGCGAGCATGCCCACCGTCGCCTTCGGCGCCAGGTCGGCGACGAGCGCTCCGAGCATCGACGTCAGCGCCGGCGCCATCTTGAAGAGGCCGCCCGACAGCACGACATGGAAGCGCTCGCCACGCATGCCGAGCTGCTCGATGACGGACTTGGCGGCGATGACCAGCTCGGATGCCGCGGCTCGCAGGATCTCCCCGGCCACCGCATCGCCCCCGGCTTCCGCCCTGGCCACCAAGCCGGCCATGGCGGCGATGACCTGCCGGCGATCGGGCCGCGTGTGCACATGGCGCACGAGACCCTCGATGCGATCGCTGTCGGCGTGCCGCAACACCAGCGACGACAGCGCCGTGGCCGGGCCGCGACGATCGGCCGCGCGCACCACTGCCGCCAGCGCCCGGGCGCCGACCCAGAAGGCCGACCCCTCATCGCCGTAGACCTCGCCCCAGCCGCCGGCACGGGCTGCCGTGCCGGCCGGGCCGATGCCGTAAGCGATCGAGCCGGTGCCCGCGATGACGACGATGCCCGGCGCGTCGCCGGCGCCGGCCACCAGCGCGACGTGAGCGTCGTTGACGGCCACGATCTGACCACGGCAGCCCAGCCGGCGAAGGATGGCGCGCACGGTGGCCTCGTCGTCGGGCCGATCCATGCCCGCCATGCCGACGGCGACCACGCCGGGCATCGCGTCGCAATCGCCGAGCGCCGCGTGCATCACCTCGAAGAGAGTCTTCTCCGTGGCAAGCTCGCCGGCGCTGTGCAGGTTGGCACCGCTCCCGCGGCCTTCGCCGACGACGCGGCCGCTGGCGTCAGCCAACCACGCCACGGTCTTGCTCCCACCCGCATCAATCCCGAGGACGTTCACTCTTGAAGCTTATACTGGCGCGTGCTCGCCCCGCTCGACTACGCCGTCATCGTCGCCTACCTGGCGGCCATCACGGCGTTCGGTTCGTGGTTCGGCCGCTTCCAACACACGACGCGCGACTACTTCCTGAGCGGCCACTCGGTGCCATGGTGGGCGGTCTGCTGTACCGTCGTCGCCACCGAAACGAGCACGCTGACCTTCATCGGCATCCCGGCCACCGCCTACGCCGGGAACATGACCTTCCTGCAGCTCGCGCTCGGCTACATCATCGGCCGCCTGATCATCAGCGCGCTGTTCATTCCCGCCTACTTTCGCGGTGATTTCGTGACCTCCTACGAATTGCTGCAGCGGCGTTACGGCCGTCGCGTGACGACGCTGTCGGCCGGTCTGTTCCTGGTGACCAGATCGCTGGCAGACGGTATCCGGCTGTTTGCGACGTCGATTGTCATCAGCGTCGTCACCGGCGTCCCGACGGCGTGGTCGACGCTCATCGTCGGCGCCATCATGATCGTCTACACCGTGCGCGGCGGTGCCGCCGCCGTCATCTGGACCGACGTGGTGCAGATGTTCATCTATGCCGCTGGCGCTGCGGTGGTCGCCTTCGCGCTGCTCGAGCGCATCCCCGGCGGATGGGATGAGGTGGTGCGCGCGGGCGCGGCCGCCGGCAAGTTCACCGTCCTCGACCTCTCGACCGACCCGACGGCGATCTACACGCTCTGGACCGGCCTCATCGGCGGCGTCGCGCTCACCCTCGCCACCCATGGCACCGACCAGTTCCTCGTGCAGCGCCTGCTGGCGGCCACCAGCGCCCGCGCGGCGGCCACCGGCCTCGTGCTGAGCGGCGTGGTGGTGTTCGGGCAGTTCATCTTGTTCCTGCTCATCGGCATCATGCTCTTCACGTTCCACCAGCACCTGCCGCTCGACCAGCCGCTCGCCCGCACGGACCAGGTGCTGCCGCACTTCGTCGTCAACTACCTGCCGACCGGCGTCGCCGGCTTCATCGTCGCGGCGATCGTCGCCGCGGCCCTGTCGCCCTCGCTCAACGCCATGGCGGCGACGACGATCAACGATTTCTACAAGCCGCGCGCGCGCCGCGTGCTCGATGAGACCTTTCTGCTCGCGCTCTCCCGCCGCATCACCATCGGCTGGGGTGTGGTGCAGGTGGCGGTCGCGCTCGGCGCGCAGTTCATGGACCGATCGGTGCTCGACGCCGGTCTTGCCGTGTTGTCGTTCGCGTCGGGATCGGTGCTCGGCGCCTTCCTGCTCGCGACCAGGATGCCGTCAGTGGGCGAACGGGACGCGTTTATCGGCATGGTGGCCGGCCTGGCCACGATGACCGCGGTGTGGGGCCTGACGGCGACGGCCTTCACCTGGTACGTCTTCATCGGTGCGACGACGACGGTCGCGACGGCGTGGGTACTGTCACGGGTGGCGCCCGTTCGCGGATGAGCGGACAGGCGCCGCGCGCCGTGCAAGAGGTGCTTGCGGCGGCGATCGCCGCCCGCGTGACGCCGGGCGGTGTCGTCGCCGTCGGCACCGGTGCCGCGCCCGCCTACACCGTGACGCTTGGACGTGTGACCTACGCCGCCGACGCGGCGCCGGTCGAGCTCGCCACGATCTACGACCTGGCGTCGCTCACGAAGGTGATCGCGACAACCACTCTGGCCCTCGGTGCCGAGGCCTCCGGCCGGCTGCCGCTCGCGGCGCGCGTCGCCTCTCGCCTCGGTGGACTTTCCACCCACGACACGATCACCGTGCAGGATCTGCTGGAGCATACGGCCGGCTTCCCTGCTCATCATCCCTACTACCGCGCGGTCGCAGGACCTGCCGGCTACCTGGCGCAGATCGCCGCCCAGCCGGCGGCGTATCCCGCGCGAACGACGCACGTCTATACGGATGTCGGTTTCATCGTGCTCGGCGTGCTGCTCGAGGCCGCCCTCGAGCAGCGCCTCTCGACGCAGTTCGACCGTTTCGTGGCCGAGGTGATACCGGGCGCCGAGATCGCCTTCGACGTGCGGCCGGCGTGGCGCCAGCGAATCGCCCCCACTGGCGTCGACTTGTGGCGCGGTCGCGTGATGGCGGGCCAGGTGCACGACAGCAACGCCGCCGCGCTGGGCGGTGTCGCCGGGCACGCCGGCCTCTTCGGCACGGCCGCGGCCGTGGGCTCCTTCGCGCGCTGGTGGCTTGGACTCCTGCGCGGCACGGCGAACAGCTCGCATGGCATTCCCGCGGCGCTCGCCAGCCGCGCCGTCACGCGCGGCGCGGTGCCCGGCAGCTCGCGCGGGCTCGGCTGGGACACGATGCTGCCGACCTCGTCGTGCGGCGCCAGGATGTCGCCCCGCGCCTTCGGTCACACGGGCTACACGGGCACGTCGCTCTGGATCGACCCGGAGCGCGATCTCTACGTCGTGTGTCTCACCAACCGGGTGCACGCCTCAGACGACACCGACGGCATCCGCCGACTTCGCGTCGCGCTCCACGACGCGGTCGTCGACGCCTGGGACGCCGATCGCTAATCCTGCTGCTTCTTCACTGGAGGCGGCGCGCCGAACGGCGACGTGCCGGTCTGTCCGGGAGGCGGCGGATAGGCTGGCGTGAAGGTGGAGCCGCCCGGCTGGAAGGGATTCGTGCCGGGGGCACCGAACGGATTCGCACCGGGCGGTGGCTGGCCGATGGGATTGCCGCCACCAGGCTGGCCAAATGGATTGCCCGTGCCGGCGCCGGGTTGACCGAACGGATTGCCCTGCCCGGGCTGTCCGAAGGGGTTCTGCCCCCCCTGCCCGCCCGGCTGACCGAAGCCTCCGCCCGTCGGCGGCTGGCCCGGCTGACCCTGCTGGGCGCCGCCGGCCTGGGTCAGCGCCTGCAGAATGTCTGGCGGCAGTCCCTTCCCGGGCTTGACGTCCTGGTAGGTGACCGCCCATTGGTCGTAGCGCGTGCGGCCGTTGAAGATCTTGATGCTCGTGGCCTTGCTCTTCGAGACGACGCCGATGATGGGCGCGCCGGGCATCGCCGCCGTCTGGCCCGTGGTGGACGTGCCGCCCGTCTGCTGCGTGGACGTGCCGCCGAAGCCCGAGGTCGGGGTCGCGCCGGCAGGACTGACGAGCCCCGGCGTGGCGCCGCCGGCCGCGCCGCCTCCCGGCTGCTGGATGGGCGCCGCCGTCTGATAGACAGGCTGGAAGTCTTGCCCGTTCAGAGGATCCTTGTACTTGCGCCGCACGAAGCGCTGCTCGACGAGCAGATCGAGGCTCGGCGGCAGCGTGCCGGGGCCAGCCTTGCGCTGGAACTTGAGAATGCCGCGCGCGTATTCGTGGGCCCGGAAGAGATACTCTTCCTCGCGCTCCCGCTGGGCCTGCTTGCTCCACACGGGCATGGCCACGCCCATCAGGACGGCCATCACGCTCAGCCCGACGAGCAGGGCCGCCATGATGTAGCCCCGTTCGCCAGCCGGTCTGGCGCCGCACCAGCCTTGACCCCGTAACTGCACGTAACTATTATCGTTAGCGACCCGCCACATGTCATCCATCTCTCGCACTACGACGCTGTGCTCACTTCTGGCGGCGCTGGCCGTCTCGGCCTGCGACAAAGTGCCGCTCCTGGCCCCCACCAATACGACGATCCGCCTGACCGCCGGGCTTGGCGTGCTGCCGGTGGCCGGCAGCACCGAGATCGTCGCGGTCGTCATCGAGTCGGCCGGCACGCCGGTGCAGAACGGCACGGTCGTGACCTTCACATCGTCGCTCGGCACCGTCGAGCCGCGCGAAGCGCGCACCCAGAACGGCCAGGCCACGGTGCGCTTCATCGCCGGGTCGCAGTCGGGCGCCGCCAAGATCGGCGCCTTCTCGGGCGGTAGCAAATCTGAGGACGTCGAGATCCTGGTCGGCGCCGCCGCGGCGGCCGTCGTCTCGCTCAGGGCCGAGTCGCCCTTCGTGCCGAGCACCGGCGGCACCACCGGCATCATCGCCTCGGTGCTCGACAGGGGCGGCAACCCGCTGCGCGGCGTCCCGGTCGCTTTCTCGGCGACGACCGGCCAGCTATCTCAGAGTTCGGTGCTCACGAACGACGCCGGCGACGCCCGCACGGAGCTCTCGACCAGCACCACCGCCGAGGTCACGGCGCTGGTCGGTGGCAGCACCACCACGCTCACCGGAAAGGTGACGATCACGGCGCGCGACCTGCCGGTGGTGGCCCTGGCAGCCACCAGCCCGGTCGGCGGCGCGGCCAACACGTCGGAAGCCGGCCTGCCGACGATCATCACGCTCACGCCGGCCGCCAACGCCGGCATCCGGTCGGTGAGACTCGACTTCGGCGACGGCACCAGCCAGACACTCGGCGCGGTGCCCGCCGCGACGACGGTGACGCATATCTACAACAGGCCTGGCAGCTACACCATCTCGGCGACGGCGACCGACGCCTTCAACTTCACCGGCACGTCATCGATCGTCGTGAACGTCTTCGACCGCAGCACCGTGGGCGTGCAGCTGCAGGTGCTGTCGAATCTCTCCGGCCTGGTCACCTTCAGCGCCAGCATCACCGGCACCGTGGCGGGCAGCATCCGCACCTACGACTGGGACTTCGGCGACGGTTCGGGCGCGACGACGACCGGCCCGCAGATCTCGCATCGCTACACGTCGACGGGCACCTTCATCGTGCGCCTGCGCGTCGTGACCACGACCGGCCAGGAAGGCTTCACGGAAATCACGATTCGGGTGTGACGCCGTGGCGGGGCGGTGATCCGCGCCGCGGGGAGTCCGCCCGCGGTGCCGGGCTTCAGCGGTTGGTCGTCACCAATCGGCGTACGGCGTGCCGTCGAGCGAGGTCTTGTCCGACCCGCTCTTGACGTCGAAAATCCCGGCCTCGGCCGTCGGATTGGCCGGATCCGCCTCGGCGGGTACGGTCTGCCAGGTATCGGCCGAGTTGGTCATCGGGTCGTCTGGAATCTTGCGGACGTAGCCGTCGGTCACGAGATCCTGGAGCGTCGACGGCCACTTCTGCTTGTCGGCGTAGTACTGGTCGATGGCTTCTCGCAGCTTGTGGAGGTCGTCCATCAGCACCGCTTCGCGCGCCCGTATCACGCTGTTCTGATAGCCAACGAGCGCCACCGACGACAGCACGACGATGAGCGACATCACGATCAGCAGCTCGATCAGCGTGAACCCGTCGGCCAGTGTCGGCTGTCTGCGTAGCAGTCTCATCGCGGTCCTCGCGGCCTACCAGTCACTGTACTTGGTGCCATCGAGCGCCTTGCCGCCGCTCGTCGACCGCACGTCGAAGACGTTCTGTCCGCCCCAGCGCGTCGAATCGGGCTTGTCCTGATACGAGCGGAGCGCCCAGTCGGTATCGCCGGTCATGGGATCGACCGGGATCCGCCGCAGCAGTTTGACTCTCCGCCCGGTCGCATCGCCCGCCAGCGGCACCCCTTCGACGAGGGTCTCGAGATCCGGAGGATAGCCTTCGTTGCCCGGCTTGAGCTCGGTCGACGGCACCCGACCCGTGGCCACCAGATCGTAGTAGGAATCGATGGCCTCGCGGATGTCGCGCAGGTTGTGGCGCAGTTCGCTTTCCTTCTGGCGCTGGATCGTCACCCGCGCCAGCGGCTGGATGCCCGCTGCCAGGATCAACAGGATCGTCGTGACGATGAGCAACTCGATGAAGCTGTAGCCACGCTCGGCGCGCCGGACCCAGGTGCTCACGTCCAGTCCCCTACTTGACCGCCACCGTCACCGGTTGGAACTGGAAGGGCGCCGCACCGCCGCCGGCCAGCGACCCAACGCCCGAGAGCGCCAGCGGCGACGTGCCGGGACCAACCGCCTCGAAGAGCACCGCCCCGACGACGCCGGTGCCCGAGGCTCCGAGCACATCGCCGGTCCGCACGACCGCGATGTCGACGCGGCCCGCGGCGGCGTCGACCTTCTGCGTGAAGGTGGCCTGCACGCCGCCCTGCCGCATGAGTTCACCCTCCTGGACCGTGCGCACACGCAGCACCGCGGGATTGAACGACAGCGAGACCGACACCGTCGACAGGCGCGCGGCGTTCGAGATCGAAATCGGCACGAGGTACGGTCCGCCGCCGACGCGGAAGTCAGTGCCCGGCGGGCTGACCAGCACCATGGCCGGCGCCTGAGCGGCCGGCGCCGCGAACGGGTTGACGACCGGCGGCGGCGGCGCGCCGGCCTGCTGAGGCGGCGGCAGCGCCCCTGTCGCGGCGGTGGTCGGCGTGTCCGGCGCTGGAACCGCCGGCTGCGGCGCGAGCTGGAACGGGTTGGTCGGCGCCGGCGGTGCCGCTGGCGCGGCGGTGAAGCCGGGCGTCGCCGAGCTGCCGGCAGGGATCTGCTGGCCGGCTGGCGCGGGCGGCGGCGTGCCTGCCACCGGCGCGGAAGGCTGCTCCGCCGAAGGCGATGCGTCGGGCGGCGGCGCCACGTCTGCGCCGCCGAAGACCGGCGGCGGTCCGCCCACGGCCATGTTGGCCTGCGTGCCGATGTAGATCGGGCTCAGGTCGGACGTGGTGAGCTGGTGCGACCGGATGATGCGGGGCGTGAGCAACATCACGATGTCGGTCTGCCGGATGTTGGTGTCGTTGTCGGCGAAGAGCTGCTGCAGCAGGGGCAGACGCAGGATGCCCGGGAACCCGCGCAGTGACCGCCGTTCGTCCTCGCGCAGGAGTCCGGCCAGCAAGTTCGACTCGCCGTCGCGCAGGCGCAGGCGCGTGGTCACCTTGCGCGAGGCAAAGGCCGGCAGCGACTGGCCGGCAATCGTCGAGTCCTGGCCGCGGGCGCTGTTCTCGAGCGTCAGATCCATCACGATGTCGCCCTCGTAGGTCACGCGCGCCGTCATCTCGACGATGACGCCGATCGGCCGGTAGGTGAACGACGTGAGGGGGTTGGCGTTGGCGCCGCCCTGGGCGAGCGGCGTAAAGGTCGTGCTCGGCACCGGCACTTCCTCACCGAGGTTGAGCGTGATCTTCTGCCCCTCGGTGCCGCGCAACTGCGGCTTGGCGACCGTTTTGGTCTGCGAGTCGCTCTCCAGGAATCGCACGATGGCGGCCGGAACGGCCAGGTAGAAGTCGGCCGCGCTGACGCCGGTGGAAATCGTGTTGGCGTTGAAGACGGGCGGCGAGCCGACGTTCGAGGGCGCCGTCGCGCCGCCGGCGTTGGTCGTGGTCGTGCCACCGCTGCCAGTGCTGGTCGAACTGCCGCCGGGCGCCTGCTCCGGAGAGAAGATGCCACCGATGGCGTAGTCGGTGAGGTTCAGGCCGAACCGCTTGGCACGCTCGCGGCTCACTTCGAGAATCTGCACGTCGACGATCACTTCGGCGCGCGGCTTGTCGTTGATCTTGATGACCTGCTCGATGATCTCCATCACCGGCGCGGCCGCCCGTACGGTGAGCGTGTTGGCGGTCTTGTTGGGCGCGATGCGCGGCTGGATCGCCATCTGCGGCGCCAGGATGACCGTGTTGACCAACTGCGCCAGTTCCACCGCGTCGGCGTGTGAGACGAAGAAGGTCTTGATGACCTGCTCTTCGTATTGCTGGCGCTTGGCGGTGTTGTCGGTGGCGACAATGATGGTGCGCTCGTTGAGCACCTTGTAGAAGATCTGGTTCGACAGCATCACCTGCTGCAGGGCCTCGTTGAGCGTGACGCCCTCGAGCTGCACCGTGACGCTGCGATCCTGGAAGTCGCGGTCGTAGGTGACGTTGATGCCGGTCGAGCTGCCGATGAAGTTCAGCAGATCTTTCAGGCTGGTGTTCGAGAAGCGCAGGTTGAGCGGCTCCTTCGACGTCGGATTGAGCGCCGGCTCGGCCGCGTTGCGGCGGGCCTCCTCGCGCATCGCCTCAATCGCCGGCCGCGGCCGGCTGGCTTCGAGCCTTTCGCGCAGCTCGCGATCGAGTTCGCCGGCGCGCGCCGCGACCGAGCGGTTCGACGAGTCGTATTCGCTGGCCTGCCGGTACTCGCGCAGCGCCTCGTCGGGTCGCCCCTCGGCCTCGAACGCCCGGCCGCGCGCCACGTGGAAGGTCGCGGCCGCCTGCATCGCCCGCTCGAGCGCGATCTTGTACTCCGGCTTGTCGGGCGCGCCCTGGAGCGCCTGTCGGTAGTACTCGACCGCCTCGTCGAACTGCTGGGCGTTGTCTGCCTGCTGCCCTCGCCGGTAGGACCGGCTGGCGCCGCACCCCGCCACCACGACCAGCGCCAGCACGACGGCGATGGCCTTCAGTGTCCCTGATCTCGCCACGCGTTCTCCCGTTGTCCCTGCTATTGGCCGCTCAGCCGCAACGTCTGGCGGCCACGCCCGTCCACATAGGCGATATCGATGGATTCGGCGCCGATCGACAGAATCCGGAACCGCCCGTCGATGATAGTCCCTTCGGTGCCGTGCGCCACCAGGCCCTGCGAATCGCTGAGCACGGCAATGCGCTTGGCGCTCGACGCGCCTTCGACCAGGCCGATGAACTTGAACGGAATCGGCGGCAGCGGGGGCGGGCCGGGTGGCGCCATCGTGGGCCCAGGCCCCGACGTGCCCGCTGGGCGCGTGACCGCACGCCGCGTCCCGGTATCGGGCAGCGCGGCCTGCCGCATGCCAAATACGAACGGGTTGCGGCCACCATCATCGGGGCCGAGCCGAGCGCCCTCGAGGGCATCGAGCGCGACGTCCACCGGCAGCGGAACGACGACGGCGGTTTCGGTCCGGCGTGCCGCCACCGTGGCCAATGGCGCCGGCGAGCTGCCCATGTATTGCCACACGCCGAGCACGGCCAACACGACGACCAGCCCGGCGAGCAGTTGTCGCTGACGCTCAGGGGGCATCCGGCACCGCCCTGAAGTAGGTCGAGATGACGAGGGTGAGATTCAAGGGCGACGACGCATCCTCACCTTCGGCGAGCACGATCGAGTCGACGATGACGAAGTCGTTCGAGGTTTCCAGTTCGTAGAGGAACTGTCGCACGTCGGGGTAGCGGCCCACCAGTTCGATGCTCGCCTGGAGGCGTGCCAGCTGGCTGCCGCGAATCGTCTCGGGCGAGGCAATGCTGCGGGCGAAGGTCACGTCGTGCGCCCGGGCCAGCTGCGCGATCTTGAGCTGGAGCAGCCGCCGAGCCTCGGCCACGCCGCCTGGCAGGATGTCTTTCTGGAAGATGCCGAGTTCGCGGGTGGCGGTATCACGGCCGGCACGCGCCGAGGTCGCCGCGACCAGTTCCGCCCCGGCGGCCGCCGCATCGGCCGATGCCTCGAGCGCCCGCGTTTCCGACGCCGCCACGGCCCGCGACATCGGCAGGATGCCGAACACCATGGCCAGGGTGTTCAAGCCGAGCACGACCGCGAGCGGCCAGATCCAGGCGCGATGCTCCTGCAGCACGCGCCGCAGCAGTACTCCGCGACTGGCGCTCATCGGGTGACCTCCGGCGTCCGCGGGGCTGACGCGCTCGAAGGTTCAGACGCCGCCACGGCCGGCTTGGCTTCCTGAGCGTAATAGCCCTGCAGGGTCGAGGCGAGCGTGCCGTCGTCGAGCGCCTCGTCCGAGCGGGAGACAAGGCCGCTGAACGCCCCGGTGGCTTCGAGCCTCTGGAGGAATTCGTCGAGATCCTCAATCCTCCGGGAGACGACGGTGAGCGAGAGAATCAGGCGGCCGTTGGTGTCGGTCTGGGGCTGCACCTCAACCAGCCGCACGTCTGGCGGCAGCGTCGTTTCGAGGCGATTGAAGAGGCCCGTCCACGAGAACGTGCGCCGCTGAATGAGCGCGTTGGCTTCGGCCGCCGCGCCCGCGACGGCCTTCAGCTCCGCAACATCCAGCCCCTTCCGCACCGTCTCGGCTTGGCTGCGGGCGCCCGCGGCCTTGAGACCCTCGCTGCGAACACGATCGCCGAGCATCGCGCTCTGCTGCGACAGGCTCACCAGCGTCGCGACGTTGACCGCCGCCCACGCCACGACCGCAGCCAGGGCGACGATGAGCGCACCGCGCACGAGGCGCTCGTTGTAGAAGGGCCGCGTCGCGAGATTGCCGGCCAGCATCACGAGGCCGCCTTTTCCCGGAGCAGGATGCCGATCCCCGGCGCCAGTGCGTCGGCCAACGACGGCGACGCACCGAGCCGCGCCGACGGCGACGCGGCGTGGAACGGGTCGACCGCCTCCACCTCGAGCCCGAGCCGGTCGGACAACTCGCGCCGCAGGTGGTCGGCGCCGGCGACGCTCGAGCCGCCCGACAGCAGCACCCGTCCGAAGCGCTGCCCCTTCAGGCGGTCGACGTAGTACATCGCCGTCTGATGCACGAGGTCGGCGACCGACCCTTCCGCCTCATCGCCGCGCGTGCGGTAGAAGATGAGATGCCCATCACGCAGCACGGCGAGGCTGACGTAGGACGGCGCGGCATGCACGAGCAGCCAGTCGCCGGCCACCGGGCCGGCCGAAGCCAGCACGGCGTTCACGACGTTGAAGGTCGCCAGATCGACGATGCCGGCGTGCGCGCCCGCCAGGTCGCAGGCCTCTTCGTACTGCCCGACGACATCACGCCTCGCCACGGTGACGATGAACTCATGAGCGCCGGGCACCGCGAGGCCCGGCGTGTAGCTGACCACGGCCTCGTCGAGCGGGAACGGCGTCGTCTTCTTCACCTGCCAGCGAATCAACTCGTCGAAGTCGCTGGCTTTGGCGGGCAGGGCCTCGAAGCGCACCAGGCTCACGCGCGCGACTGTGTCGGGCACGACGAGCGACACCCGGGTGGCGCGGGCGCCGGCGGTGACGAGGGCCCGGCTGATGGCCGCGGCAACCACCGACACGTCGGCCATGTTCGGGGCCGAGAGCGCGCCGGTGATGGCCCCCGCCGGCAAGGCTTCGACGCCGTGTGAGGCAATCGCGGCAGTGGCGCCGCGACGGTCGACCCGGACGACCGCCACGCGCTCCGGCGCGAGGTCGACGGCGACCGTGGGTGGGGCCTGCTGAAGGAACGCCGGGAGCGTCATTCGACGAACGTCACCTTGTTGATCTCACGCAGCGTCGTGAGTCCGAGCATCACGCGTTCGACGGCCGATTCGCGCAGGAAGCGCATCCCCTGCTCCTTGGCCGCCCGCTTCACTTCCGAGATCGGCCGGCGTTCGAGAATGAGTTCGCGCACGTGGTCGGTCAAGTCGAGCAGTTCGCAGATGGCCATGCGTCCCTTGTAGCCGGTGCCGCCGCACTCGACGCAGCCGGCACCCTCGGCGAAGGTGTGGGTCTCGGCCAGGCCGGGATCCATCGCCGACTCGACCAGCTGCTCGCGCGTGAGCGTGACGGGCTGCTTGCACTTCTCGCAGATCTTGCGCACCAGGCGCTGCGCCATCACGCAGTTGAGCGCCGAGATGAACTGGTAGGGCTCGACGCCCATGTTCAGGAAGCGGCCGAGCACGTCGAACACGTTGTTGGCGTGAACGGTGGTGAAGACCAGATGCCCGGTGAGCGCCGACTGGATGGCGATCTGCGCCGTCTCGGAGTCACGGATCTCGCCGACCATGATCTTGTCGGGATCGTGGCGCAGGATCGAACGCAGGCCGCGCGCGAAGGTCAGGCCCTTCTTCTCGTTGATCGGAATCTGGGTGATGCCCTTCAGCTGGTACTCGACGGGATCCTCGATGGTGATGATCTTGTCCTCGACGGACTTGATCTCGGCCAGCGCGCCGTAGAGGGTGGTGGTCTTGCCCGAGCCGGTCGGGCCGGTCACGAGCACCATGCCGTAGGGCTCGCGGATGTACTTGCGGAAGCGCCGCAGCTCGACCTCCGGGAAGCCGAGGATGTCGAGTTTCAGCTCGGTGAACTGCTCGCTGATCGACTGCTTGTCGAGAATACGGATGACCGCGTCCTCGCCGTGCGCACTCGGCATGATCGAGACGCGGAAGTCGATGGTCTTGCCGCGCACGCGCAGCCGGAAGCGGCCGTCCTGCGGCACCCGCTTCTCGGCGATGTCGAGCTCGGCCATGACCTTGATGCGCGAGATGATGGCGCTGTGCGAGGCTTTGGCGATCGGCCGGCTGGCCGGCTGGAGCACGCCGTCGATACGGTACTTGACGACCACGGCGTCATCCTGCGTCTCGATATGGATGTCGCTGGCTCGCCGCTGGATGGCGGTGAACACCATCGCATCGACCATGCGGATGATCGGACTGTGGTCGCTCGTCAGGCGCTCGACCGTGAGGTCTTCGCTCGAGTCCTCGTCCTTGAGCACCTGGATGAAATCTTCGGTCGCGTCGTCGAGCACGCGCTGCGAGTTCTCACTCTTCTTGAGGATGCTCTCGATGGCCGACCGCGCGCCGACCATCACGCGCACCGGGGTGCCGAGCAGCACCGCCAGTTCGTCGATCATCTGCAGGTCGGTCGGATCGGACACCACGACCACCAGCGTCCGGCCGTCGCGCTTGAACGGCACGAAACCGTAGCGCAGCATCAACTCCGCCGGGATGCCGCGGAACAGCTCCTGGTCGATCCGGAACAGCCCCATGTCGAGGAACTCGACCCGGTAGCGGTCAGCGAGGCGGCGGGCGTCGGCCTCCTCGGTCGCTCCGGCATCGACCGGCGCCACGGGCACGAACTCGTGGGCGATCTCGGACTCGAATGCGTCGTCGGGCTCGGCGATGGCCATCGGGTGAGGATCCTAGCGACCGACCACGGTCGACAACTGGAAGAGCGGCATGTAGAGCGCCAGCACGACGCCGGCGATGACGACGCCCATGAAGACGAGCATCACCGGCTCGACCAGGGTCACGAACCGGCCCACCTCCGTCTCGACATCCTCGTCGTAGAAGTCGGCCAGAGACGTCAGCATTTCTTGCAACGCGCCGGTCGACTCGCCCACTTCGATCATCTTGATGGCGACGTCAGGCATCACGCGCCGCTCGAGCAGCGTCGCGGCGAAGCCGCGCCCTTCTCGCACGCGCTCGGCGACGACCCGCAGTTCGTTGCCGAGATGGCGGTTGCCGGTCGACGTCGAGGCCGTATCGAGGGCATTGACGAGCGGAATGCCGCCACCAACCAGCGCCGCCAGCGTGCGGGCGATCTGCGAAGTGGCGAACTTGTGGGCGATGGCGCCAACCACCGGCAGGCGCAGCAGCAGCCGATCGAAGCGGGCGCGCTGCCCTGGACGCTTCACCCAGGTCGCGAAGGCGGCGCCGCCGGCGACGGCGAGCACCGCCAGCAGCAGGAGGTTGGCCCGCACCGCGTCCGACACCGCCACGATGATGCGGGTGATGAGGGGCAGTTCCTGATCGAAGCTCTCGTAGAAGCCCGAGAAGGCCGGCACCACCTTCACCACGATGATGCCCACGAGCACCACGGCCAGCACGGTGAGAATCGCCGGATACAACATCGCCGAGAGGGTCTTCTTGCGCACCGTGTCGATGACCTTCGAGTAGGTCACGAACCGGCGCAGCACGGTATCGAGCGAGCCGCTGCGCTCGCCGGCGACGAGCGACGCCGTGTAGACGCCGGGAAACAGGTCGGCGTGGGCGGTGAAGGCGTCCGAGAGCGCGGTGCCGCCCCGCACCTTCTCGTGCACGTCGTCGAGCACCGCCTTGAACACGGGGTTGGTCAACCGCTGCCGCAGGATGTCGAGCGACTGCACGAGCGGCATGCCGGCCTTGAGCAGCGTGGCAAGTTCCTGGTTGAAGATGAGGAACTCGTCGCGCCGGATCCTGCGGCGGCCGATCGACAGCCCCTGGACGCCGCCGCGCGGCGCCAGCGACAGAACGTGGAGGCCCTTGTCTTCCAGCTCGCGGCGCAGGTGAGCCTCACTCGGGGCCATGTAGACGCCCTCGATGACCTGCCCTGCCGCGGTGCCGAGCCTGCAGCGAAACTCCATGACCTCTTGCCGTTACGACCCCTGCGGCTGGACGAAGGCGTGGAACACGCGCGCGCCGAGTTCCCGCGGATCATTGGACGCCGCCCCTGGTTCGAGGGCCGGGACGAAAGTCTGGTCGACGACCAGCCTCAGCTCCAGCATGTCGTCGGCGCCCAGAACGGCAGCGGGGAGCGCAATCTTGTGCACCGGGCCGTCAGCGACGAGCTTGACCGTCTCGAGCACCTGATCGCCGAGCCGAATCTCGACCTGGGTGGCGGCCGTCGCCGCCCGCCCGGGGTTGTCGGCTTGGAAGTACAGCGTCGAATCGCGGCGGGGATTGCGGAACGCCAGCGTCGCTTCCTTCTTGGTCCACTGCCACTCCACCATGGAGTTATCGGCCGCCGACTCCACGGCGTGCCAGCCGTCCTTGAAGATGAGGAAGACGTTCTCGGTCTGGGGCAGGAGTTCGAACTGCGCCACGTCGTAGGCGCGGCCGCCAGCGTCGCTACCCGAGAGCTTCGTGCGCTCACCCGAGCCGGCGTCGTAGAGCCCGGCGACGACCTTCGCCGGGCCCACGTAGGGATACACCGGCGCGAAGACCGTGCGCGTGTACTCGACGGTCTGGCCGGGCTTCCACGTCGCAGTCGCAACCGGCGGATCGTGGTCGTCGGTCCACATCTGCTCGCCATCGGCATCCAGGAAGTGGACAAACGCCTTGCGGACGCCGAGCGGCTGGGCATCGGCCGCGACGGTGAAGCGGTAGGTGACCTCGACCGGGCTGCCGAGGGCGATGCGCGACCGCGACAGCTGCACGGCGATCGAGCCCTGCGCGGGTGCGGTGTCTTGCTGGCCGCCGCAGCCGGCGGCCGCGAGCGCCCCTGCCAGCACGACGGCGAGGCACGTAGGGATGGGTGAGAAGTTGTACATAGCCTTGTGAAGCAACATGATAGCGCCTCCCGCCAGTCGGCGCCACCGCGCGGAAGACGATTGTGGTACAGTGCCGCGCGGCACGACGTTCGCCGTTGACCCCTGCATGGATACCGCACACGACGCCCTGGGCATGGTCGAGACGCGTGGCTTCATCGGCTCGGTGGAAGCCGCCGATGCCATGGTCAAGGCCGCAAACGTCGTGCTCGTCGGAACCGAATACATTGGCGCTGCCTACGTCACCGTGCTCGTGCGAGGGGACGTTGGCGCCGTCAAGGCGGCGACGGATGCCGGCGCCGCCGCCGCCCGGCGTGTCGGAGAACTGGTGGCGGTGCACGTCATCCCACGCCCCCACGCCGACGTCGAGAAGATCCTTCCGAAGGGATAGCCGCCCGTGGCGATCTCCGGCCCCGGCGCCACGGCGCCTGCCAGCCCGAAGACCTTGACAGAGCGCGATGTCGCGTCCGCGGCCGAGGCGCGGGCACTCGCGAAGACGGCCCGCGGGGCCCAACGGATCCTGGCGGAGTTCTCCCAGGAGACGATCGACACGATCGTCGCGCGAATGGCCGAGGCGGCCGAGGCGCACGCCGAACCGCTCGCCCGCCTGGCCGTCGAGGAAACCGGCTATGGTGTCGTCGCCGACAAGGTCGAAAAGAACCTGTTCGCCGCCCGCGACGTGCACGCCTTCATCCGGCCGATGAGAACGGTGGGTGTCGTGGCCCGGCACGCCGACCGTCGGATTGTCGAGATCGCCGAGCCCTTCGGTGTCGTGGCCGCCATCGTGCCCTCGACCAACCCGACCTCCACGGCCATCTACAAGCTGCTCATCAGCATCAAGGCGCGGTGCGGCGTGGTGCTCAGCCCGCATCCCGCGGCCGCCGGCGCCATCACGCGCACCGCCACGCTCATGAACGACGCGGCGCGCGCGGCGGGCCTGCCGGCTGGCACGATCGGCTGGCTGACGACCGCGACGCTGCACGGCACGCAGGAGTTGATGCGGACACGCGACGTCGCCGTCATTCTCGCCACCGGCGGGTTGGGACTCGTCCGTGCCGCGTACTCGGCTGGCAAGCCGGCCTACGGCGTGGGCCCGGGCAACGCCCCGTGCTATGTGGAGGCCTCGGCGGACATCGGCAAGGCCGCCGACGATATCCTGGCCGGCAAGGCCTTCGACAACGGCGTGCTCTGCTCATCGCCGAATTCGATCGTCGTCGACCGCGCTGTTGCGCCCTCGCTCAGAGCTGCGCTCGAGAGCGGCGGCGGATGCTTTCTCACGGCGGCTGAGGCTGCCAGACTCGAAGCCGCGCTGGTGACGCCCCAGCGCCTGCCCAATCCGGCGCTGGTCGGCAAATCGGCGGTCCATATCGCGGCGACCATCAGCGCGACGGTACCGGCCACGACCCGGGCCCTCATCGTGCCGCTCGAAGGCGTCGGACGCGACCATCCGCTCTCGATTGAGAAACTGTGCCCAGTACTCTCGTACTACGAAGTGGCCGACTGGCGCGAGGGCTGCACGCGCGCCAAGCAGATTCTGCAATACGGCGGGCTGGGCCACACGATGTCCATCCACTCGCGCAACGAGCAGGTGATCCTGGAGTTCGGTCTCCACAAGCCGGCCTTCCGTATCTGCGTCAACACGTCGACCACCCACGGTTCGATCGGCCTGACGACCGGACTCGACCCAGCGATGACGCTTGGCTGCGGCGGCCACGGCGGCAATATCACCTCCGATAACATCACGCCGCGCCACCTCCTCAACATCAAGCGTTTGGCCTACGAACTCCGGCCCCGGGCCGCAAGAGGAGCACGGGCCGCGTCGCCGGCCGGTGTCGGCCCGCTCACAGGGCCACAGGGCGTTGCCGCGCCACCCCTTCCGCGCGCCCCCCAGCCGCCGGCCACCGACCTGGTGCCCGCCGACGAGGTCCGCGCCGGAATCGACCGCGCGCTGGCCGCGCGTGGTGCCCCGCCGCCGGCGCCGGCGGCCGCGGCCACCGGCGCGTCGGGCCCGGTGGCCGACTTCATCTGCGAGGACGACGTGCGCCGGGCGGCGCGTGAGGGACGGCAGTTGCTGGTCGGACCGCGGACGATCGTGACGCCCGCTGCTCGCGACATCGCCGGTGACACCCTGGTGTGGGTCGACGGCACGCCCCGCTGACGGGCCTCGCAACGACGGCTCGACGCTCCTCCAGGCGCACTACGGCACGGTTTGACCGGGTGCGCCTGGCGTGTTAGCGTCTGACCCTTCGGACGGCATGCGACTAGTCGGACTATTTTTTCTACTCGTTGGGGCCACCGCCTGCGCGGCCCGCACGCCGGCCGCGGTCGCGACGGCCCCCGTGCGGGCACCCGCTGCGATCGCGGCCACGTCCGCTCCGCCAGTCGATCCTGTGGAACGAGCCATCGCTGCCGCCGAAGGAGCCTTCGAGGCCGGTCGGGCCGCCAGTCAGCAGGGCCACCTCAGCGACGCCCGCCTGGCCTTCGATTTGGCGCTCGATACGCTGCTCGTGATGCCCGGCGGCGGGCGTTCCGACCCGCGCCTGTCAGTGGCGGTCGACTCGCTGACCGACCGCATCAGCGCGCTCGAACTGGCCACGCTCTCGAGCGGCGACGGCTTCACGGAAACCGGCTCGGAACCCGCGTCGATCGACACGCTGCTGTCGCTGCCGTCGGCCGAGGCCGACGCGATGCCGGCGCCCGACGTGGCCACCGCGGTCGAGGCCGACCTGGCCGTCACGGCACACGACATCCCGATCCCGCTCAACGACCGCGTGCTGCGCTTCGTCGAGCTCTTCCAGGGCCGCCTTCGCGGCTTCCTCACCGAAGGGCTCACCCGCGGCGCGCCCTACCTGCCGATGATCCACATGGTCTTCCGCGAGGAGGGCCTGCCGCTCGATCTGGGGTTCGTGCCGCTGGTCGAGAGCGCGTTCAAGCCGACGGCCGTGTCGCGCGCCAGCGCCCGCGGCGTGTGGCAGTTCATGCGCGGCACCGGCACCGAGAATGGCCTCAAGCACGACTGGTACATCGACGAACGCGCCGATCCCGAGAAGTCGACGCGGGCGGCGGCGAAATATCTCAAGACCCTCTACAAGATGTTCGGCGACTGGCATCTCGCGCTGGCCTCGTACAACGGCGGGCCAGGGCGCGTGCAACGGGCCATGACGCGTTCGGGCATCGATGACTTCTGGTCGCTGACCGCGTCGTCCAAGCACCTGCCGCGCGAGACGCGCGACTACGTGCCGATGATCCTGGCGGCCGCCATCATCGCGCGCAATCCCGCACAGTACGGCTTCGACGTCCCGGCGGCCCTGCCCTTTGCCCCCGATGTGCTGACCGTCACTGGACCGGTGGATCTGAGACGGGTGGCGGAATGGGCCGGCGTCTCCGCCGACGACGTCCGCGCGCTCAACCCGGAACTACGGCGCTGGACGACGCCCGTGCGGGCGCGCGAGTACGAGCTCCGCGTGCCGATTGGCACCATGAGGGCGGTGCTCGACGGCTACAGCGGCGCGCTGCCCGAGCACTCTGCGCTCCAGTGGCACACCGTCCGCAAGGGCGAGTCGCTGGCCACAATCGCCCGCCGTCTGGGCGTGTCGCGCGTGGACTTGGCGGAGGCGAACTACCTCACGCGCAGCGCCCGCGTGCAGCCCGGACAACGCCTCGTCGTGCCGCGTGCCCCCTCGGCGGCGCTACTGGCCGGCCGCTTGTCGGGCGGTGCCGCCTCCAGTCGGCTGGCGGCGGCAGAGACCACGACGCGCGAGCCGGAGGCCACCCGCACCGTCTACCGGGTGCGAAAGGGCGACACCTTGTTTTCGATCGCGCGCCGTCACGGTGTGTCGATCGAGAACCTGCGCGCCTGGAACCGGCTCAAGGGCTCGGCGCTCTCGATCGGCGACCGCCTGCAGATCCACTCGTCGCGCAGCGCCGACACGCAGTAGCGACGGCACGGCGCAATCTCCACCCTCCGGTCGGCGATCGGTACGCATGAAGTGCGTCGTCTGACGGTCGACGGCCGCCCGGCCCGGCGGATGGCGGCGGCCGCCGCCTGGCATCGTCCTTGGACGTGGCCGGCATATGCTGGCCCGAGTTCAGACTGCCGCCCTCCGGGGCATCGATGCCTTCCCCGTCGCCGTCGAAGTAGACGTCTCGTTCGGCTTGCCAGTCTTCGCTCTGGTCGGCCTGCCGGATGCCAGCGTCCGCGAGAGCCGCGACCGCGTACGGGCCGCCATCCGCAACTCCGGCTTCGACTTCCCCGGCCATCGCATCACCGTGAACCTGGCCCCGGCCGACCTGCGCAAGGCCGGTGCGTCGTTCGACCTGCCGATCGCCGTTGCCATTCTCACCGCCGCCGGCATCGTGCCCCGCCACGATTCGACGCGGGTGGCCATCGTGGGCGAGCTGTCGCTCGACGGCGCCGTCCTGCCCACCCGCGGGGCGCTGCCGGTAGCCGTCGGGCTCCAGCGGCAGGGCGTCGGGGCGATGCTGCTGCCGACGGCGAACGCGGCCGAGGCGGCCGTCGTCGACACTCTGCGGGTGGTGCCGATCGCCACACTCGCCGACGCGGTGGCGCTGCTCAAGGAACCGGTCGAGGTCTGGCCGCGCGCCGCCGCCCCGTCAGGCGCGATCGCCGGTACCGCCGTCGAAGCAGACCTCGTCGACGTGCACGGTCAGGCCTCGGCGCGCCGCGCCCTCGAGATTGCCGCGGCCGGCGGCCACCACATGCTCTTTGTCGGCCCTCCTGGCGCTGGGAAGACGCTGCTCGCCCGCCGCATGCCGGGCATCCTGCCGGCGCTGACGTTCGACGAGGCACTCGAAGTGACCGCCATCCACTCGGTCGCGGGCCTGCTCGGCGCCGGTGGCGGCCTGGTCGGCACCCGCCCATTTCGAAGCCCGCACCACACCGCGTCGGAGGCCGCACTGGTCGGCGGCGGGGGCGCACCGCGTCCGGGCGACATCACCCTCGCGCATCACGGCGTGCTCTTCCTCGACGAGCTGCCCGAGTTCGGACGCCGAACGCTCGAGACGCTGCGCCAACCGCTCGAGGACGGCCTGGTGCGCCTCGCCCGGGCATCGGGCACGGTTGCCTTCCCCGCCGCGTTCACGCTCGTAGCGGCCATGAACCCCTGCCCCTGCGGTTACGCCGGCCACTCAGCACGGCCGTGCCGCTGCACGCCGGACGCCGTCGCGCGCTACCTCGGGCGAGTGTCGGGTCCGCTGCGCGATCGCCTGGACCTCACGGTGGAACTGGCACCGGTACCGTTCGAGGTCCTGACAGCACCCGCCATGGGTGAGCCATCGGCCGCCGTGCGGGGCCGGGTCGAGGCGGCGCGCGCCGTGCAGCGCGCCCGCGCGCCCTCAACGGGCGCGAGGCTCAACAGCCGGCTCCCTCCGGCCGCACTCGAGTCGGTGGCGGCGCTCGACCGCCCGACGACCAGCCACCTCGCTGCCGCCGCCCGACGGCTGGGCTTGAGCGGCCGCGCCGTGCACCGCACGCTGCGCGTCGCCCGCACGATCGCTGATCTCGACCTCAGCACGAACGTCACGGCGGCGCATGTGCTCGAGGCCCTCCAGTTCCGCGCCGGCGGCCCAGCGACATAGATTCGCCATATGTTCGTCTGCCGGCGGCCGTCGCCTACCGGGGCCTTCGACGAGCGTGGTATGCTCCGAAAGTTGCGTCCACCGCGGGTGGGCCTGCCCGCACACACTCCGGACCGGATGCCTTCAACGCGCTACACGATTCTTCTCGCCGACCGCCAGACAGGCGTCGTTCGGCGCTTCACCGTCGGGTTGCGCCCGGCGCTCTTCGTGCTGGCCACGGTGGTGACGTTGCCGGTGCTCATCGGCATGGGTGCGGCGTGGAAGGCCAAGGCCGACGTCGCCGACCTCTATGCCTCGCACACGACGCTCAACCTCGAGCTCTCGAGCTACCGCGCCACGACCGAAGCGCTCACCGGACAGATTCAGGGCCTGCAGACGGCCCTCGACGATCTCGGCGGACGTTCGGCCCTCGACCCGGCCCTGCGCTCCGCGATGGACAAGCTGCCCGCCATCGTCAAATCGCGCGCGATGGGCGGCGGCGGGTTCACGCCCGCACAGGGCTTGGCGCTCCTGCCGAGCCTCAACTCCCCGGAAGACACCTTCGGCCTCCTGCGCGACCTCTTGCAGGGACTCGAGAGCCGCCTGCAGTCGGTGCAGTCGAGCGTCGAGAAGCGGAACAAACTGGCCGCCGCCACACCGTCAATCTGGCCGGCCACCGGGTGGCTCAGCTCGTCCATGGGCGCACGTCGCGATCCGTTCACCGGTGACCCCGATTACCACCCTGGCCTCGACATCTCGGCCAATCGCGGTTCGCCGGTCTTCGCCACGGCCGACAGCACAATCGTCCATGCCAGCACCTATAGCGCCTACGGCAATCTGGTGCGCATCGACCACGGCTTCGGACTCGAATCGCGCTACGGACACCTGGCCACGTTCACGGTCGAGGTCGGCGCCAGGGTGAAGCGCGGCGACCAGATCGGCACGGTAGGCGCGACCGGCCGGGCCACGGCGCCGCACCTCCACTACGAAGTGCGGGTCAACGACCGTCTCCTCAATCCGCTGCAGTTCTTGCTCAAGAACGCCGGGCACGCCGCCAACTGAGGCCGGCCCGCGCCCCGCCGTTCCTTGACGCTCCACGGCGGCGCCAGTAAGATCGATTGAATCTCCTGACCCCTGTCATTCCCGCATGGTCGGTAACTTACTCACTAAGGTTTTTGGCACCCAGAACGACCGCGATCTGAAGCGGCTGGCCCCGCTCGTCTCCCGCATCAGCGCCCTCGAACCTGCGATGCAGGCCTTGCCGGATGACGGACTGCGCCAGCACACGGCCACCTTCCGCGCCCGCGTCGCCGGCGGCGAAGCGCTCGACGATGTGCTCCCCGACGCCTTTGCCCTCGTGCGCGAAGCCGGACGCCGTGTTCTCCACATGCGGCACTACGATGTGCAGCTCATCGGCGGCATCGTGCTGCACCAGGGCCGCATCGGTGAGATGAAGACCGGCGAGGGCAAGACCCTCATGGCGACACTGCCGGCCTATCTCAATGCGCTCTCCGGCAAGGGCGTGCACGTGGTCACCGTCAACGACTATCTGGCCCGCCGTGACGCCGAGTGGATGGGCCGCATCTACCGCTTCCTCGGCCTCACGGTCGGCGTCATCCAGCACGACCTGAACGACGACCAGCGGCAAGCCGCCTACGGCTGCGACATCACCTACGGCACCAACAACGAGTTCGGCTTCGACTACCTGCGCGACAACATGAAGTTCGATCTGTCGCGAATGGTGCAGCGCGCGCACAACTTCGCCATCGTCGACGAAGTCGACAGCATCCTCATCGACGAGGCGCGCACGCCGCTCATCATCTCCGGGCCGGCCGAAGAGTCGAACGACCTCTATTACGAAGTCGATCGCATCATTCCCTCGCTCACCCGCGGGCTCGTCCATCAGGGCCAGGTGAAGACGGAGGACCGCGAGCGGATGGAAGCCTCGGGCGACTACACGGTCGACGAGAAGGGCAAGACCGTCACCCTCACCGAGGCCGGCATCGCCAAAGCCGAGTCCCTGCTCGCCCACCGCCTGCAGCCGGGGGGGCTCTACGACCCGATCAACATGCCGCTGCTGCATCACGTGCAGCAGGGACTGCGCGCCCACACCCACTACCGCCTCGACGTCGAGTACATGATCAAGGACGGCCAGGTGGTGATCGTCGACGAGTTCACCGGCCGCCTGATGCCGGGCCGGCGCTGGAGCGACGGCCTCCACCAGGCGGTCGAGGCCAAGGAAGGCGTCAAGATCGAGCGCGAGAACCAGACGCTCGCCACCATCACCTTCCAGAACTACTTCCGAAAGTACGCCAAGCTCTCGGGCATGACCGGTACTGCGGAAACCGAGGCGCCGGAATTCAACAAGATCTACAAGCTCGACGTGATGGTGATCCCCACCAACAAGCCGCTGCGCCGGCTCGAGGAACCCGACCTGGTCTACCGGACGGCGGCCGAGAAGTACGAGGCCATCGTCACCGACATCATCGAGAAGCAGCAGGTCGGCCGCCCGGTGCTCGTCGGCACCGTCAGCATCGAGAAGTCCGAGAAGATCTCGGCCATGCTTAAGCGCCGTGGCATCAAACATGTCGTGCTGAATGCCAAGTATCACGCGCAGGAAGCCGAGATCGTCGCCCAGGCAGGCCGGAAGCACGCCGTCACCATCGCCACCAACATGGCCGGCCGCGGCACCGACATCCTGCTCGGTGGCAGCCCCGAACACATGGCCCGCCAGCAGTGCCTTCACGAAGAGGTCGCCGAAAAGCTCGACAAGGGCGAGGAGCGCTTCGTCGACGACGATGCGTGGGTGTACTTTTCGCACGGCGACAACTACCGCGTGCCGCGTGCCGACTGGGACCGCATCTTCACGCACTTCAAGGCGCAATGCGAGGCCGAGCACGACGACGTCGTGGCCATCGGCGGCCTGCACATCCTCGGCACCGAGCGTCACGAATCCCGCCGCATCGACAACCAGCTGCGTGGCCGCGCCGGCCGCCAGGGCGATCCCGGCAGCTCGCGCTTCTATCTGTCGCTCGAAGACGACCTGATGCGCATCTTCGGGTCGGATCGCATCTCGGGTCTGATGCAGCGCCTCGGCATGGAAGAGGGCGTGCCGATCGAAGCCGGCATGGTCAGCCGGGCCATCGAGCGGGCCCAGAAGCAGGTCGAGGCACAGAATTTCGCCGTCAGAAAGCACCTGCTCGAGTACGACGACGTCATGAACAAGCAGCGCGAGAGCGTCTACACGCTGCGCCGCGAGGTGCTCGACGGCACCGTGCGGGTGACCGAAGACGAGACCTCGGACACGCGCGGCTACCTGCTGGCCACCGCCGACGACCTCGTCGACGACAAGGTCGAACTCTACTGCCCCAAGGACGGCGACCACAGCACCTGGGATCTCGACGCCCTGCGCCGCGAACTCACCGAACTGTTCTCGCTCGACGACGACGACTACGCCGTGGTGCCGTTCGACGGCCGGCCCGCCGAGATCTGCGAAGCGCTCTCGGCCCGCGTGCGCGCGAAGTACGAAGTCAAGGAAGCGGTGATTCCGGCCGACATCATGCGGCGCGTCGAACGCGACCTGATGCTCCAGATCGTCGACACGCAGTGGAAGGATCACCTCTACTCGCTCGACCACCTGAAGGATGGCATCAGCCTGCGCAGCTACGGCCAGCGTGATCCGCTCGTCGAGTACAAGAAGGAGAGCTACGTCCTGTTCCAGGACATGCGGAGCCGCATCGAGGCCGAGATGGTCCGCTACCTGTGGTGGCTGCGGCCGGTCGAAGGCGGACCCGATGGCGACCAGCCGATCGTCAACGTGCCGGCGCGTCCCGCCGCGCGCAAACCAGCTCCGCTCATCTACAGCGGCCCCTCCGACGTCCCGTCATCCGGCTTCCCGCCGCCGGCAGCGCCGTCGGGCGGCTTCCCGCCGCCGGGCGGCCCGCGGCCGGCGCGCGTCGGCGGCGACGACGCCCCGATCACGACGGTCAAGCACGCGGAGCCGAAGATCGGCCGCAACGACCCCTGCTGGTGCGGCAGCGGCAAGAAATTCAAGAAGTGCCACGGAGCCAACTGACGCCGTGGACCGCCGCCGACCCGCTCCCTTCACTCCGCGACTCCCCAAGGCCGACCCCTGCGTCGGCCTTTCGCGCATCTGACCCGAGAGACCAACCGCCCATGACGCTGCCCACCGCCACCACCGCGCCGGCCACGACCTCGCTCGACTCCATGCTGTCGACGGCCCTCACCTTCGATGACGTGCTGCTCGTGCCGCGCTACTCGAACGTGCTGCCGGCCCAGGTCAACGTCTCGACGCGCCTCACCCGCAACATCGCCCTCGACGTGCCGCTGCTCAGTGCGGCGATGGACACGGTGACCGAGTCGTCGATGGCGATCGCGATGGCGCAGCAAGGCGGCATCGGCGTCATCCACAAGAACCTCTCGATCGAGGACCAGGCCGCCGAGGTGGACCGCGTCAAGCGCTCCGAGAGCGGCATGATCGTCAATCCGATTACCCTCTCGCCCACCCACCGCATCCATGAAGCCCTCGAGATGATGGCGCACTACCGTATCTCAGGGGTGCCGGTCACCGAGGATGGCAGCAAGGAAGGCCGGCTGGTCGGCATCCTCACGAACCGTGATCTGCGCTTCGAGACCAACGTCAGCCAGTCGGTGGCCGACGTGATGACGAAGGAGAACCTCATCACGGTACCGGTGGGCACGACGCTCGACGAGGCGCGCGAGATCCTGCACAAGAAGAAGGTCGAGAAGCTGCTGGTCGTGGATCACGCCTTCCGGTTGAAGGGTCTCATCACCGTCAAGGACATTCAGAAGGCGATCAAGTATCCGAACGCGTGCAAGGACTCGCTCGGCCGGCTGCGCTGCGCGGCGGCGGTGGGCACGGCGCAGAACACGCTCGAGCGGGCCGAGGCGCTGGTGGCCGCTCACGTCGACGTCATCATCGTCGACACGGCGCACGGCCACAGCCAGGGCGTACTCGACATCGTGCGCGAGATCCGCCGGCGCTTCCCGGACGTCGACCTCATCGCCGGCAACGTCGCCACGGCGGAGGCCACCGAGGCGCTCATCAAGCTCGGCGTCGACGCCGTGAAGGTCGGCATCGGCGCCGGCTCGATTTGCACGACCCGCGTCGTGGCGGGCATCGGCATGCCGATGATTTCGTCGATCTGGGAATGCGCCAACGTCGCCAAAGGCCACGGCGTCCCGGTCATCGCCGACGGCGGCATCCGCTACTCGGGTGACGTGGTGAAGGCACTGACCGTGGGCGCGAGTTCGGTCATGATCGGCAACCTGTTTGCCGGCACCGACGAGAGCCCCGGCGAGCTGATCCTCTTCCAGGGACGCAGCTTCAAGGAGTACCGCGGCATGGGCTCGATTGGCGCGATGCGCCAGGGCAGCCGCGATCGCTACTTCCAGGACGACTTCCAGCTCGAGGGCAAGGTCAGCACCAGCTCTGAGAAACTGGTGCCCGAGGGCATCGAGGGCCGGGTGCCGCACAAGGGCAGCCTGTCGTCGCTCGTGCACCAGCTGGTCGGCGGCCTGCGCGCCGGCATGGGCTACTGCGGCTGCGGCACGATCGCCGACCTGCAAGCCAACGCGCGCATGGTGCGCATCACGCCGGCCGGCGCGCGCGAGAGCCACGTACACGACGTCGCCATCACCAAGGAAGCCCCGAACTACCGCACCGAGTAACAACCCGCACTCGGGCGGCGGAGAGACGACCTCACTGCTGCAGGCGGGAACTGACGCCGTACGGCTCGTCCGGCGACTTCTGACGTTCGCTCAACGCCGCTGGCGCAAGCCATCAAGACCGCCGTTGCTACAACCGCGAGTGCGAGGTGGCACGCGGCCCTGATGACTGGGACTGCGCGCGGCGGCCGATTCCCAGCTCAGGACGGCGCCGAACCGTCAGCCCGCATGGCTGATACGAACTTCGCGAGCCTCGGCACCGAGGTCGGCAATGCGCACCACCACCACCGCGGCGACCGGCGTGCGTGCAAGGCGCTCGGCCCACTCCACCACCACCACGCCGCGTTGGGCCAGGTCGGAATCGAGGCCGATATCGTCGAGCTCCGTCCGGTCGAGGCGGTAGAGATCCAGGTGCACGAGCGGCAGACGCCCCCCGGTGTACTCGTGCACGAGGGTGAACGTGGGACTCGTCACGGCGTCGGGATCGAGATCGAGGCCTTCGGCCAGGCCCTTCACGAACACGGTCTTCCCCGCCCCGAGGTCGCCGTGGAGCAGCACGAGATCGCCGGGGACCAGCGTCGCGGCCAGGGCCGCAGCGACGGCGCGCGTCGCGGCCTCGCCGACCGTGACGTGCGTGACGGCGCCGCTCATTCGCTGCGCGACGCCACCTGCTCGCGGGCCGCCAGCTCCTGCACGGCATCACCGATATGGCTCACGATGTCGCCGGCCACCATCGACATCTCGCCCTCGTCGGCGTCGGCGAGTTCCCCCGCCGCGCCGTGCAGATAGGTGGCAAGCTGGCACGCCGTGGCCGCATCGAGCAGCTGCGCGAGTGCGGCCGCCACCATGCCCGTGAGCACATCGCCACTGCCGGCGGTGGCCATGCCGGGGCTGCCGGTTGGGTTCACGAACACGTCGCCGCTCGGCGTGGCGATGATCGTACGGTAGCCCTTGAGCACGACCGTCACGCCGTGGCGGGCGGCGAACTCGGTGGCCAGCCCGACGCGGTTGGCCTGCACGTCCTCGGTGGCGCACCCAAGCAGACGCGCCATCTCTCCCGGGTGCGGCGTGATGACGACCGGCCGCTCTTCGCGGCCGACGAGCACAGCCGGACCGCCGGCACAGGCGTTCAGGGCATCGGCATCGAGGATGAGCGGCGCCTCGCAGCGCTCGAGCATCGCGCGCACGAACGGGCCCGTGCCGGGGCCGGCACCCAGACCGGGCCCGATGGCCACGACGTCGGCATGGAGGTCGAGAACGCGGTCGACGGCGTCTGCCGCCACGCAGCCCTCGTCGTCGGCCAGCGGCACCGTCATGAACTCGCTGCCGAGGCCCGCCACTACCGGCTGCACGCTGTGGGGCGTCGCCACCGTGACCAGTCCGGCGCCCGCGCGCAGCGCCGCTCTGGCCGCGAGCGCCGCAGCGCCGGTCATGCCGAGCGAGCCGGCCACGATCACGACCCGTCCGAAGTCGCCCTTGTGCGCATCTGGACTGCGTGTCGGCACCAGCGTACGGACGTACTCCCGCGTCAGCAGAAAGAGGCGTGGTCCGTCGACCTCATCGAGCACGAAGGCCGGAATGCCGATGTCGGCGATGACGACGTCTCCGACCGTGTGCTCCGCCGGAGGGAGCACCAGTGGCACCTTCGGGGCGCCGAGGGTCACCGTGACGGTCGCGTGCAGCGACGGTCCGAGTGGTTCAGCGGCGTCGGCCGAGAGGCCCGAGGGCAGGTCGATGGCGACAACCGTCGTGCCCGACGCGTTGACGTCGGCCACGATCGTCTCGTGCAGGCCGGAGAGCGGGCGGCTGAGCCCGGTGCCGACGATGGCGTCGACGATGAGATCTGCGCCCGTCACCTCGGACCCGTGCAGTTCCCAGGCCGAAGCCTCCGCGATCTCGACAATCGGCGTGCCGAGTCGCCCGAGGACGTCGAGGTTGATGCGCGCGTCGCCCCGCACGTCGGCCGTCGTGCCGATGAGGAACACCACCACCTCGAGCCCGCGCTGCCGCAGCGATCGGGCCACGACGAAACCGTCGCCGCCGTTGTTGCCGGTGCCGCACAGGATGGCGACCGTCCGCGACGGCAAGTCGTCGACCAGGGTCTCGAGCGCCGCCACCACCTGGCGGCCGGCGTTCTCCATGAGAACGATCGACCCAATGCCGACGTCGTCGATGGTGCGGCGATCGGCCGCCCGCATCTGACGGGCGTTCAGGACCCGAAGCGGCCGCATGCGGCGGAAGTCTCCCATCGGTTCGGGCCGTCCGCCCGAGCTACGCGTACGCCTCCATGGGCGGGCAGGTGCAGACCAGATTGCGATCGCCGTACGAATTGTCGACCCGGCCGACACTCGGCCAGAACTTGCTCGTCCTCACCCACGGCAGCGGATACGCCGCCTGTTCCCTCGAGTAGGGGTGGGTCCAGGTGTCGGCCGTCACCGCGGCTGCGGTGTGCGGCGCGTTCTTCAGCACGTTGTCCTTGGCGTCGGCCTTTCCGGTCACCACGTCCTCGATTTCCTGCCGAATCGCGATCAGCGCATCGCAGAAACGATCGAGCTCCGCTTTGTCCTCGCTCTCGGTCGGCTCGATCATCAGCGTGCCGGGCACGGGGAACGATACCGTGGGCGCGTGAAAGCCGTAGTCCATCAGACGCTTGGCGACGTCGCCCTCTTCCACGCCGTACGCCTTGAACTTGCGCAGGTCGAAAATCATCTCGTGCGCCACCCGCCCGTTGGCGCGGGCATAGAGCACGTCATAGTGGCCGGCCAGCCGCGCCTTGACGTAGTTGGCGTTCAGGATGGCGTACTTGGTCGACTCAGTGACGCCGTCGCCGCCCAGCATCTTGATGTAGCCGTAGGAGATGAGCAGGATGCTGGCGCTGCCCCACGGCGCCGCCGATACCGGCAGGATCCCCTTGGCACCACCGGTGGCGGCCAGTGGGTGGCCGGGCAGGTAAGGCGCAAGGTGCTCGGCCGCGCAGATCGGGCCCATGCCAGGTCCGCCGCCGCCGTGCGGAATGGCGAACGTCTTGTGCAGGTTGATGTGGTTCACATCGGCGCCGATGAGTGCAGGACTGGTCAGGCCCACCTGCGCATTCATGTTGGCGCCGTCCATGTAGACCTGTCCGCCGTGCTCGTGCACGGCAGCGCAGATGTCGCGAATGGCATCCTCGAACACGCCGTGCGTCGAGGGATACGTGACCATCAGCGCGGCCAGGACGGCGCTGTGGGCGGCCGCCTTGGCCTTGAGGTCGGCCACGTCGATATTGCCATCGGCGTCCGAGGCCACGACCACGACCTTGTAACCGGCCATCACCGCGCTTGCGGGATTGGTCCCATGTGCGGAGGCGGGGATCAGCACCACGTTGCGGTGGCCCTCGCCGCGATCCCGGTGCCAGGCGCGGATGACGAGCAGTCCGGCCAGTTCGCCCTGCGCGCCTGAATTGGGCTGCAACGATGTGGCCGTGAATCCGGTGAGCTCGGCCAGCGCCGCCTCCAGGTCGCGGCACACTTCGGCGTAGCCCTCGGCCTGGTCGAGCGGCACGAACGGGTGGAGGCGAGAGAACTCTGGCCAGGTCACCGGATACATCTCGCTGGCCGCGTTCAGCTTCATGGTGCAGGAGCCGAGCGCGATCATCGAGGTGTCGAGGCCGATGTCCTTGCGCTCGAGCATCTTGAGGTAGCGCATCATCTCGCTCTCGGAGCGATGCGCATGGAACACGGCGTGCGTCAGAAACGCGCTCGAACGCCGCAGGGCCGGTGGGAGCGCGTCGGCGGCGGCGACCGCCGCCGTGCCGGCTGCCTTCGCTGGCGCCGTGTCACCCATCTTCCCCACCGCCGCAGCGAAGACCTTGACCAGAGCGGCGACGTCCTCCTCGCCGGCCGTCTCGTCGAACGAGACGCCGATGCCCGTGTCGCCCACGTGTCGCAGGTTGTAGCCCGCAGCGACGGAACCCGCCCGCACGGCGGCGGCCTCGGCGGCCGTGAGCGTGAAGCGCAGCGTGTCGAAGTAGTGGCCGTTGGTCTGGCTGACGCCGAGCGCGGTCACGCCGGCGGCGAGCGCCTGCGTGAGGCCGTGGACGCGCCGGGCGATCGCGGTCAGGCCCTCGGGTCCGTGATACACGGCGTACATCGCCGCCATGTTGGCTAGTAGCGCCTGCGCCGTGCAGATGTTCGAGGTCGCCTTCTCGCGCCGGATATGCTGCTCACGGGTCTGCAGCGCCATGCGGTAGGCGCGGTGACCGTGCGCATCGACCGAGACGCCGATGATGCGGCCGGGGGCGTGGCGAACGTGGTCCTGGCGCGTCGCGAAGAAGGCCGCATGCGGACCGCCATAGCCGAGCGGCACGCCGAAACGCTGCGAGTTGCCGAGCACGATATCGGCGCCGAGTTCGCCCGGCGGGGTCAGCACGGTGAGCGCCAGCAGGTCGGTGGCCACCGCCACCAGCACCTTCGCGGCGTGCGCGGCCGTGATGAGGGCCGAGGGATCGACGATCGCGCCCCGATCGTCTGGATACTGCAGCAGCACGCCGAACACGTTCGGGTCGTCGAACGGCATGGCGTTCACGGGCACGACGCGCAACTCGATGTCGAGGGGTTCGGCGCGGCTCTGCAGGACGGCCAGCGTCTGCGGGAACACGGTGTCGGCGGCCAGGAAAATGCCGCCGCTCGTCAGCTTCTTCGGTGACACGCGGTGCAGCAGCGTCATCGCCTCGCCGGCCGCGGTGCCCTCGTCGAGGAGCGACGCGGTGGCCACCGGCAGGCCGGTCAGGTCCGACACCACCGTCTGGAAGTTCAGCAGCGACTCCAGGCGTCCCTGCGCGATTTCGGCCTGGTAGGGCGTGTAGGGCGTGTACCAGCTCGGGTTCTCGAACAGGCACCGGCGGATGACGCTCGGCGTGATCGTGTCGTAGTAGCCCATCCCGATGCACGAGCGGAGCAGCCGGTTCTTGGCGGCCACACCGCGCAGCCGCATCAGATACGTGTGTTCGCTTTCCCCCGGGGGCAGCGCCACCGGGTCGGGCCGGCGGATCGACGCCGGGATCGCCTCGTCGATGAGCGCATCGAGCGACGGCGCGCCGATCGTGGCGAGCATCTCGGGCAGGTCGTGTGGACGAGGTCCTACGTGGCGGCGAACGAACGTATCCATCGGCGGGCCAGACGTGAAAAAGGGGAACGAGTGACTAGGGCGCGAGCGACGCTTCGTAGTCGGCCGCGGCGAGCAGCGCGTCGGCTTCGGCCGGGTTCGCCAGCTGCACCTTGATCATCCAGGTGTCGTGCGGCGCGCTGTTGACGGCATCGGGACGGTCCTTGATGGCGGTGTTGACCTCGGTCACCGTGCCGGTCAGCGGCGCGAACAGCTCCGAGACGGCCTTCACCGACTCGATGGTGCCGAACGGCTGGCCGAGGGTGAGCGCGGTTCCGACCTCAGGCAACTCCACGAAGACGACGTCACCGAGCTGCTGCTGGGCGAAGTTGGTGATGCCCACGGTGCCGTGGCCGTCTTCGATGCGCACCCACTCGTGGTCCTTGGTGTACTTCAGATCGCTCGGATACATTGACCAGCTCCTCGCACTAGGCCTTCGGACGCTTGTAGAACGGCATCGGGACGACGACGGCGCGCGCCATCCGTCCGCGGATGTCGATGGTGAACTCGGTGCCGGTGGTGGCGAGCGCCTTCGGCACGTAGGCCATGCCGATGGCCTTCTTCAGGAAGGGGGTGTGGGTACCGCTCGTGACGACCCCGACCGCGGCGCCGTCGTGGTGGACGGCGTGGCCGTGCCGCGCAATGGCCTTGTCGAGCATCTCGAAGCCGACCAGCCTCTTCGTCACGCCCTCGGCCTTCTGCCGCACCAGCACCTCGCGGCCGATGAACTCGGTCTTGTCCCAGCCGACCGCCCAGCCGAGGCCGCACTCGAGCACGGTGGACGTCTCGTCCATGTCGTTGCCGTAGAGCCGCATGGCCGCCTCGAGGCGCAGCGTGTCGCGGGCGCCGAGGCCGGCCGGCACGAGGCCGTCCGGCTTGCCGGCGTCGAGCAGGGCGTTCCAGAGCTGGGTGGCGAACTGCGGCGGCACGAACAGCTCGAAGCCGTCCTCGCCCGAGTAGCCGGTGCGCGACAGCGTGGCACGCACGCCCGCCACTTCTCCGTGCGCAAACCAGTAGTACTTGATGGCGGCCAGATCGACCGCCGTCAGGCGCTGCACGATCGCCGTGGCCTTCGGCCCCTGCACGGCGATCAGGGCATAGCGATCGGAGGAGTTCACGATCGCCACCTCGCCGGCCTCCGGCGCGTGTTTGGCGATCCAGGCGTGGTCCTTCTCGATGTTCGAGGCGTTGACGACCAGCAGGTAGTGCTTCTCGGCGAAGCGGTAGACGAGCACGTCATCGACGAAGGTGCCCTCGGGCGTCGTGAGCGCCGAGTAGTGCGCCTGGCCATTCTGGAGCTTCGAGGCGTCGTTGGACGTGATGTGCTGCACGGCGGCGAGCGCATTGGGGCCGGCCAGCTCGATCTGCCCCATGTGCGAGACGTCGAAAAGGCCGGCGGCCGTGCGCACGGCCATGTGCTCGGCGGTAATGCCTGAGTACTCGACGGGCATGTCCCAGCCGCCGAATGGCACCATCCGAGCCCCGAGGGCGACGTGGGCGGCGTGCAGCGCAGTTTTCTTCAGAGGCGTCGGCGTAGAGTCATTCATGCGGGGTCCATGGAGGCGAGACGGATCCGCAGGAACGTACTACGCCCGCCCACCCCGGTCAAGGACGCGGGCCGATTGACTCGCCCTACGCCACGTCGTCCCGCACCTCTGGCGCGGGTGCCGGCGTGGGCTCATAGCGCAGGTGCGCCTGCAGGGTGTGATAGCTGATGCCGAGGGCGCGGCACGCTTTGCGTTTGTTGTGGCCGGATCGCTCGAGCACGAGCTTGGCGTAGCGGCTGGCCCAGGCGCGCAGGCTGTCGTTGGCTTCGAGCGAAGGGACGACGACGTCGGCGTACGAGCCGCGAAGCGCCGTCGGCAGGTCGTCGAGATCGATGACGCGCGAGAGCGACATGGCGACGGCCCCTTCGAGCGTGCGCTGCAGTTCCCGCACGTTGCCCGGCCAGTGATAGGCCTGGATCGCGTCGGAGGCGGTTGCCGACAGCGCGACTCGTCCGCGCGACTCGTGACACGCCAGAAAGTAGTGCGCCAGCTCGAGGATGTCGTCGCGCCGAACCCTGAGCGGGGGCACCACCACCTCCAGCCCGCTCAATCGGTAGTAGAGATCGGACCGGAACACTCCTCGGTCGGCCAGGCCGGCGAGCGGCTTGTTGGTCGCAGCGACAATCCGCACGTTCAACCGTCGTGTCGCGTGACCGCCGACCCGCTCCACCGTGAGATCCTGGATGGCCCGTAGCAGCTTGGCCTGCGCGGCTATCGACAATTCGGCCACTTCGTCGAGGAAGAGCGTGCCGCCGTCGGCGTGCTCGAACTTGCCGCGCCGGCCGCGCACACCGGTGGCCGTGTGGTCCTCGACGCCGAACAGTTCGGCCTCGAGCAGTGTCTCGACGAGCGCCGCGCAGTTGACGGCGACGAATGGTCCGCTCCGGCGTATGCTCAGTTCGTGGATCTGGCGCGCCACCAGCTCCTTGCCGGTGCCGCTCTCGCCCTGGATGAGGACGGTGAAGTCGCTCGTCGCCACCCTTTCGATGCGGTCGCGCACCGCCCGCATCAGACTGCTCGACCCGATGAGCGGCGCGGCGCCCGATCCCGATCTCAGCGGCGTGACACGGGCAACTGGCTGACGATCGGCCGCCAACGCCAGCGTCAGGAGATGAGCAGCCGTTTCGAGCAGCTGCTCGTCCCAGGCATCCAGGCGCCGCACAGGCAGCGCCAGTTCGAAGAAGACATCCTGCCCGGCGACGGGCCCGTTCGTCCGGACGCGCGCGGCGCGTGCTGCCGGCAGGCGCGTGGCGGTGCCGGCGCGAGGCACGGCCCGGAGCCAATCGGCCCCCAGGGCCCGCGCCAGTCCCGCTTCGAGCACGCCTTCGAGCCGCACCTGTGGCTCGCCAGACACGAGATGCGTGGCCAGCGCCCGCACGATCGTGTGGAGACCCTGACGGCGGTCCCCCCGGCGGACGTGCCCCAGGCCGTGACCCCCTGCTCCGCGTGGATGCTCCATTCGCCCTGCCCCCTTGCAGGGGTGCTGACTCAAGGCCGATGCCAGCCGCCTGCGGTAGTCGAATACTGGCTATTGCTGCGCTTTCGTCGGCCAGCGACGCGCCGTGAGAGGACCGACGGGTAGCGACTACCCTCACCCGACCGCCCATCCGATGGGTAGTCACTACCCGCTACCCTCGGCAATGGGACTGTCGAATCGCATTGCGGCGTGATAGCGCACGGGGCCGAGTGCCGCGACCCAGCACCTCAGCACCACCACGCCCACCGGCCACCGCCGACCGTCGGGCGAGTCGAGCGTGAGTTCGGTACGGGCTCCTGGCCGAATTGGGGAGAGCGACTCGACCCTGGCGCCCAGGGACGAAATCGTCACGACCGACACGGCCAGACCCGGCCGGATGAGCGCAACATCAGCAACGCCGAAGCGCGGCGCGCACTGACGCGGTGCGCGGCGGCGCTCCTCGGGTCTCAGATCGGCAGCCACGCGGCTCGCCCACGGTCGTAGCGCAAGACGCGCGTGCGACCTGTAACCCCCGAGATTCGCACGGCGAACTGCACCCCGGCTCGACTCGTCAGGTAGGCCGTGCCGCCGGTGGCGGTCCCAAACGGCGTCAGCGTGAGCTGGTCGGCTGCGCCGAAGCGCACCGGGTCGTCGCTCGCGGTGAGCAGGCCCGAGTCGTCGATGGCCGGCAGCGGTCCTCCGATCCCGAACCGCACCCGGGGAAAATGATCTTCGAGGCGATCGTCTGGTCGCGTCACGCGGTCGATCCCTGCGGCGATGTCGTCCGCGCGCACTCCGTCGCCGTCTCCGTCGACAACGACACTGAAAGCCACGGGCGCTTGCCGCGTGAAGCGCACGGCGACCGTGCGCTGCCGACGGGCCGCATCGAGCCGGGCGCGCGCCACGATCGACGCCAGGTAGCGGGCGGCACCCGCGGCTTCGGCGGTGTCGGCCGCGCGACCGAGGGCGGGTAGGGCGGCGGCCATGACCGCACACGCGAGGCCCACGACGACCAGCAGTTCGACGAGCGAGTAGCCACGGCGTGCCGCGGCGTGACACCAGCCGCGCCGCCGCCGGGAGCCGCAGGCCCCCTTGGCCCGCGGCTCCCCCGCCCGCCTCCTACTGCTGCGCCTTGGCGTCACCCTTCACGCTCCCGACGCTGACCAGCGGCCGCAGCTTCAGGAAGCTGCGCTCCCCGATACCCTGAATCTTCATGAGCTCCTCGACCTTCTTGAAGCCGCCGTTCTTGGTGCGGTACTCGATGATGTGCTGCGCGGCCCGTGGCCCGATGCCGGGAAGAGCCTCGAGCTGTTCCGGCGTGGCCGCGTTGAGATTGACGACCGTCGGCGTGGCGGCGGCTTTCGCCCCCGCCTCCTGCGCGTGGGTCGCAGCCGCCATCGGGCCGAGCGCGATCGAAAGAACGAGGGCGATACGAGTGAGCGTGGATGTCATGCGCGTGTCTCCTGTGAAGTTGGTGGATGTCGCGCACGAAGCACCGTGACGGACACCCGAGGTCAGCGGTCACCACCTCCAGCGCCTCGTGCGGACACCTGGTCGTCTGCAAGCGCCGCCGCAGGTGCCGTGGCTGCACCGCAAGCGCTTACCGCCCAATCACTTGGGCGGCGGCCCTCGCCGAGTGCGGGCGCGGCGCTCCCGGCGCCGGCGCCAACCGCCGTTGCCACGGCCCCGCCCTTCGCGCTGCGATCCATTGGAAACCTCGCGGCAACCGGCGTTACCCGGAGGCAACCGCCGTCACCGCGCGGCCCGGCCCGCAGTCTTCCTGCCGCACTGCCTCCAGCCGCGGCTAGAATCCCGGCAGGAAGCTCCCCATGCCCCCCACTGCCCCGAGCGTCGCCGCCGCCCTGGTTCTCGCCCTTCTTGGGGCCGGCGACGCCGCCGCCCGTCAGCCCACGCCCGCGGCCGCCGCCGCGCCACAGTGCTCACGCACCTGGACCGGACGAGAGGCCGCGGTCGAGCAGCAGCTCGCCACCGGCGTGGTCACCCGCATGGAGGCGGTGCCGATCGGCGTCACCAAGCCACAGCGTGGCTACTTCGCGCCGGGCGGGCTGGTCGACCGCTTCGCATGGAAGGCGCTGCCGCCGATGCGGCGAGGAGGCTTCAGCGAAAGTTACAAGGCCGAGATCGCGGCGTATCACCTCGACCGCCTCCTCGGCATGGATATGGTGCCCCCGGTCGTCGAACGCACGATCGAAGGCAAGGTCGGCGCCGCGGTGCTGTGGATTGAAGGCACGACCGGCTGGAACAACGACCGGCCGGCGCAGGGCCCCGAGCCCGCGTGGTCGCGCCAGGTGAGCCGCATGAAGCTGTTCGATCAGCTGATTGCCAATATCGATCGCAACCAGGGCAACTTGCTCTACGACGGCGACTGGCACCTCTTCCTCATCGACCACTCACGCGCCTTCACCGCGCGCACCTCGGCCAGCGGCATCGCCGCCATCAACACCGTCGACCGCACGCTTTGGCAGCGGATCGACGCGCTGACGGCCTTGGACATGGAGCGCGCCCTCGGCGCGTGGCTGACGGCTGATGAACAGAAGGCCCTGCTGTCGCGGCGCGACCTGATGCGGCGGGCGATCGAGAAGTTGGTCAGGCAGAAGGGCGCCGAGCACGTATTCTTGGAGTAGCCGTGTTCACCCCGCGCATCGCGCTCGTGCTGGCCGCCGCCGTGGTCACAATCGCGCCCATCACGCGCGCCCAGCGCGACCCCCCGGCCCGCGTCGTCGCCGTGGGCGACGTGCACGGCAGCCTCGACGGTCTGCGCGCGGTGCTTTCGGCGGCTGGCCTCATCGACGGATCGGACCATTGGACCGGCGGCGCGGCCACACTCGTCCAGACGGGCGACGTCACCGACCGCGGTGCCGACGTACGCGGAGCCCTCGACCTGCTGATGGCGATCGAGCGCGAAGCACCCGCTCACGGCGGCCGCGTGCTGCCGGTACTCGGAAATCACGAGGCGATGAACCTGGTCGGTGAGCTGCGCGACGCCACGCCCGAGATCTGCGCCCGCTTCGCCGGCAAGGACGCCGACCAGGTGCGTGAGAACGGCTGGCGGGACTACCAGCGGCTGGTCAAGACCCGCGCCCGCACCAGGAAGGGTGAGCAGCCGCCCGGCCTGACGCGCGCACAGAGCGGCTTCCTGGCCGCCTACCCGCGCGGCTGCATCGAGTACCGTCGCGCTCTCGGCCCCGACGGCGTCTACGGCCGGTGGCTGCGCCAGCGGCCGATCGCCGTGAAGGTCGGGCGCAGCATCTTCATGCACGCCGGCGCTCCACCCGAGACCACCGAGTCGATCGAGGCCGTCAACGCCCGGGCCAGGAGCGAGATCGAGCGGGCCGATCGCTTCGTCGCGCGCCTGGTGTCGGCTGGCCTGGCCGAGCCGTGGTTCCGCCTGGAGGATCTGCTGGCGGTCGCGGCGGCCGAAGTGCGCTGGCTGAACGGCCGCGTCGCCGCCGCGACTGCGAAGGGCGAATCGCCAGATCTGGCAGGGCTCGATATCGCCCTCGCCAAAGAGGCCGCGGCCTTCACCGGCCTTGGCGGCTGGTCGCTGCTCGACGGCGACGGACCGCTCTGGTACCGCGGCTATGCCACGCAAGACGCGGCGATGCTCGAGGCGCCGCTGACGGCGTTGCTGGCCAGGTGGGAGGCCGACCGAATCGTCGTCGGCCACACCGTGAATCGTGACTTCCACATCCGCTCACGCCTCGGCGGCCGCATTTTTCTCATCGACACCGGCATGCTCAAGACGGTGTACCAGGGCATCGGATCCGCACTCGACTTCGAGGGCGCGGCGGTGCAGGCCATCTACGGGGATGGCCGCCGCCAAGAAGTGTCCCCGGCCCCGTGATGGCGCGGCGGGCCGTGTCACTGCGGCCGTTCGAGGCCGCGGGTCACACCGGCTGGTGCGTGGGTTGCGGCTGGCCGCCGGTCGCCCACGCGACGGTGCGGCGCAGCCCCTCGCTGAAGGGCACGATCGGCCGGTATCCGAGCAGTCGCGCGGCCTTGGTGATATCGGCCTGTGAATCGTGGATGTCACCGGCACGCGGCGGGGCGAAGGCCGGCTCGACGGTGGCGCCGAGCAGATCACGCACCTCTCCCCACAGCGTCGTGAGCGCAACGCGGCCGTTGGTCGCCACGTTGATGACGTGGCCGGAGACGCCCGGCGCGACCGCCGCGCGCAACACGCCGTCCACGACATTGGCCACGTAGGTGAAGTCGCGCGTCTGGCTGCCGTCGCCGTAGATCACCGGCGACCGGCCCTCACTCGCCGCCTTGACGAAGAGCGAGATCACGCCCGAGTACGGCGATGAGGGATCCTGGCGGGGCCCGAACACGTTGAAGTAGCGAATGGTGACCGTCTCGAGGCCGTAGAGCGCCGTGAACATCTTGAGGTACTGCTCCCCGACCTGCTTCTGCAACGCGTAGGGCGACAGCGGGTTGTAGGGCATGTCCTCGCGCTTGGGCAGTTCCGCGGCGTCGCCGTAGACCGACGACGAGCCGGCAAAGACCAACCGCTTCACGCCCGCGTCACGAGCGGCGACGAGGATCGAGAGAGTGCCGTTGATGTTGGCATGGTTGGCCCGGACGGGATCGGCCACCGACCGCGGCACCGACGGCATCGCCGCCTGGTGGAGCACGTACTCGATGCCCTCGACCACCCGGCGCGCCACATCGCAGTCGGCGACGTCGCCTTCGATGAACTCCGGCACCGCCGCCCCGGCAGCGGCCGCCGCCGCATCGAGGTTCGCGCGCTTGCCGGTGCTGAGGTTGTCGAGCACGCGTACCGTGTCGCCCCGCCGCAGCAGCTCTTCGACCAGGTGAGAGCCGATGAATCCGGCGCCGCCCGTCACGAGGTAGCGCGCCATTACTGCGGCCAGCCTTCCTTCGGCAACCCCGGAATGAGCTTCAGGGCGTTCTTGTAGTACAGCTTCTTCAGCACGTCGTCGGGCAGGCCCATGCCGTATAGCTTCCAGAAGGCATGGTAGTCGCGGTAGTAGTCGAAGTACTCGTCACTGGTCTCGAAGACGCGCCAGTAGTAGGGGAACTCATCGGGCTGGAAGCTGTCCTTCCCGAAGAGAATCCGGTCCTGGTACTTGATGAAGAACTCGCGCGCGGCGCGCGGCTGACGCCCGAGCTCGGCCAGAATCGCGCCCACCTCGGTGTAGACGTTCGGCATCTCGTCGAAGAGTTCCCCCATTCTGGCCAGGTCGTTGGCGTGATACGCGAAATGCGCCGCGACGAACACGGTCTTCGGGTGCTTCTTGAACACGCGGTTGCGCTCGGCCATGAGTTCCTCGAAGCGCGGGAACTCGCCGGCTGGATAGCGGCGGTCGCGGTAGAGCGCCAGTTCGAGCCAGCGTTCGTTCTGGAAGTCGATCGGCTCGAAGAACTCCTGCGGTTCGGCCGTGTGGATGAGCACCGGCACTCCCAGGCGGCCGGCCGCGGCCCACACCGGGTCGAGTTCCGGATCGTCGATGGCGAGGCGGGTCCCGTCGGCCTTGCGGAAGCGCAGGCCGAAGCCCTTGGAGATTTCGCCGATGCCGACGGCGCCGGCCTTGACGTCCGCCTCGAGCTGCGCCACCGCCTTCGTGCTCCAGCCGGGGCCGACGTTGCGCAAATCGATGTCGGTGAACTGCACCATGCGGTCCTTGAACCGGCTCGCTTCGAGGGCGGCGACCGCCCGCGTCAGCCGATCGCCCTGCGCCCCGCTGGCGTTGACCAGCAGCCGCAGGTTAACGGCGTCCATCCCCTCGACCACCCGCGCGAACTGCTCGTCGGAAATCGGCGTCGGCTGGTGACTGTGGATATCGATGACCGGGAAGCGGGCCTTCGGCACCGGATGCACCGCTAACTTGAGCGTCGAGCGCGGCTTGTACTGCGTAATCGTGGGCTCCGGGAACTCCGGCGTGCGGCCATCGCCCGGCCGCCGCATGACGCCCCCCGGACGTCCGGGTCCGGGCTCCTGCGCGGCCGCCCCCGCGGCCTGGCCGTCGCCGGCCGTCATGGGTGCCGTGCCAACGGCCACGAGTGTCACGGCCGCCAGAGCGGACGCGAGCGCGATGATCCGTGTGCGCATGATCGACGGTGCCTCGCCTGTCAACGAACGAAAGGGCCGCAGTGCCCCTGTAAGCCGAATTCTGTCCGCCTTCGCCGACGGGCCTTGCGGCCCTCCGGCTCCGGCGAGATGACCATTCCTCTAGGCCCGCCATCACTGGCGGACTCGAGCGACCTACCCGGAAGCGTCGATCGGACGGGCCGTCCTGGTGGCCGAAGCCATGCGCTTCCCTATTTGGTCTTGCTCCGTGCGGGGTTTGGCCTGCCACGTCTGTTGCCAGCCGCGCGGTGCGCTCTTACCGCACCTTTTCACCCTTACCCCCAAACAGCGAGGGCGGTATCTTTTCTGTGCCACTTTCCGTCGGGTCGCCCCGCCCGGGTGTTACCCGGCGCACTGCCCTGTGGAGTTCGGACTTTCCTCCCCGTCGAGTACTACGCTTGCGCGGTTGCTCGGCGCGGCGGTCATCCGGTTCACTGCGGCCGATCTCCTATCCGTCGGTCTCCTGAGAAATGCGGTACTGCTCCAGCTTCTTGTAGAGGTTGCTGCGCGGCGTGTCGACGACCTCGGCGGTCTTCGAGATGTTCCACGCATTCTCGCGCAGCTTCGTCACCAGATACGCGCGCTCCGAGCTCGCCTTGAACTCGTGCAGCGTCGGCGCGCGCATCCAGTCATTATCGGGCGCCGGCGTCGATTGGTCAACGCGCGCCGTCTCCGACAGGCGCAGGTCGGCGACGTCGATGGCGTCGGCGTTGGCCATGATCATCAACCGATCGACGGTGTTGCGCAGCTCCCGGATGTTGCCGCGCCAGCCGTGCTGGCGCAGTCGCTCCATCGCCGCAGACGTGAAGGTCCGGCGACGGAAATTGTTCTCGCGTGAGAAGCTGTCGGCGAAGTGCCGCACCAGCACCGGGATGTCGTCGCGACGCTCACGCAGCGGCGGCACCCAGATGGGCACCACGTTGAGACGATAGAAGAGATCCTCGCGGAACGTCCCCTTGGTGATCTCCTGCTCGAGATCCTTGTTGGTCGCGGCGATGACGCGCACGTCGACCTTGATCAGCCGATTCGATCCCAGGCGTTCGAGTTCCTGCTCCTGCAGCACGCGCAGCACCTTGGCCTGCGTCTTCAGGCTCATGTCGCCGATCTCGTCGAGGAAGATCGTGCCCTTGTCGGCCTGCTCGAACTTGCCGATCTGCCGGTCGCTGGCGCCGGTGAAGGAGCCCTTCTCGTGGCCGAAGAGCTCCGACTCGATGAGTTCGTCTGGAATCGCCGCGCAGTTGACCTGGACGAACGGCCCGTCGTGTCGCAGGCTCTCGCGGTGCACGGCCCGCGCCACCAGTTCCTTGCCCACGCCGCTCTCGCCCCAGATGAGCACCGTGGCGCTGGTCGGCGCGGCCTTCTGGATGGCGGCCCGCACGGCGGCGAGGCCGGGGCTGTCGCCCACGATCTGGTGGCGCTTCTCCTGGTCCTTCCGCAAGGTGCGGTTCTCGGCTCGCAACCGGCGCGAATCGACGGCGTTGCGGACGAGCACCAGCAGACGCTCGGTCTCGAGCGGCTTCTCGACGAAGTCGAAGGCGCCGAGGCGGGTCGCTTCGACAGCCGTGCTGATGGTGGCATGTCCCGACATCACCACGATCGGCGTCACGTCCGTGAGGTGCGTGAGCCGCTGCAGCACTTCGAGCCCGTCCATGCCCGGCATCTTGATGTCGAGGAAGACGAGATCGGGTGCTTCGCGCTCGACCAGCGCGGCCCCTTCCTCGCCGGTGGCCGCCACCATCACCGAGTACCCCTGGTACTCGAGGATCATGCGCAGGGAATCGCGAATCGCGGCTTCGTCGTCGATGACGAGGATGCGGGCGGCACTACCGTGTCGGGTCATCGGGCTCCACTGGATATGGGCTAGCGCGGATCGGCGCGCACGACGCGCAGGAGACGTTGGTCGAGGCGGGGATCGAGCACCAGCACGGCGACGGCGTCGCCGGGCGCGCGCTGGGCGAGGATCTTGCGCAGTCCGGCGATGGTCCCGACGGGCCGCCGGTTGACGTGCAGCAGGACCTGACCGCGCTCGAGGCCAGCTTCGGCGGCCGGGCTCACCGGTTCCACCCGCTGCACGAGCAGGCCGGTCACATCATTGGGGAGGTCGTAGCGCCGGGCGTTACCGGGATGCACCTCGATGAGCGTGAGCCCCAGTTGCGGGGTCGTGGTCTGTGGCGCCGGCGTGGTCCCGGGCGCCACCGTGCCGCCGGCCACGCGCGTCGGCCGCTCGGCGAGCTTCATCACCGCCGTCATCTCGCGGCCGTCGCGGAGGTAGTCGACGCGGGCCGGCTGGCCCGGGACGCCGCGCGAGACGACGCGAATCATCGCCTGGTCGCTGTCGACAAGACGTCCGTCGATGGCGGTGATGACGTCGTAGGGCCGCAGGCCGGCGCGCGAGGCCGGCGATCCTGGCGTGACGTCTTCGACAATCGCGCCCGCCGCCGGGCCAAGGCCGAGAGCCTGACGCAAGTCGCTGTCCACGCCGCGCAGTGCCACGCCCAGGTAGCCGCGGGCCACACGCCCCGTTTCGACCAGCTGCGGCAGCACCTCGCGCACCTGGTTCACCGGAATGGCGAAGCCGATGTTGCTGGCCTGGCGGCTCACGGCGGTGTTGATGCCGACCACCTCGCCGGCCGTGTTGAGCAGCGGTCCTCCGCTGTTGCCGAAGCTGATGGCGGCATCGGTCTGGATGTACTGGTCGAGACTCTGGTCGAAGAGCTTGCGGCCCACGAAGCTGACCACGCCCACCGTCACCGTGTGCTCGTAGGCATAGGGGTTGCCGATGGCACACACCCACTCGCCCACCCGCAGGTCGTCCGAGTCGCCGAGCGGCAGCTCCGGCAAGGGCACGCCGGCCTCGACCTTGAGCACCGCCAGGTCGATGTCGGGGTCGGTCCCGACCACGGTGGCGCGGAAGCTGCGGCCGTCGGCGAGTTTGACCATCACCCGTTCCGCACCCTCCACCACGTGCTGGTTGGTGATGATCAGGCCGCGCTGGTCGACGATGAAGCCGGTGCCGGTGCCGCGCCGCGGCGCTTCGGGACGCCGCGGCCCAGCGTCGTCATCAGGGGTCCGCGGCGTCGCGCGCCGCTGGCGTTGGCGCGAGGCGACGTCGATCGAGACCACCGCCGGGTTGGCGCGTTCGGCGACGTCAGCGAAGCTCGTCGGGAAGCCGGCCGCGGCCGCCGACAGCACGGGCGCGACCGGTCGCGCCACGGCGGGCGCGACGACAGGAGCCGACACGGCGGCGCTCGGTACGAACGAGCCGGCCAGGATCGCTCCGACGAGAAGGCCGATGGTCGCCGTCAAGGCGGCCGTCAGCCACGCGAACCCGCGCGTCATCCCGTCATTATAAGCGCCAGGAACTCCGCTTCCCCGAGCAGCGGGACCGCCAACTGCCGCGCCTTCTCAACCTTGCTGCCGGGCTCGGCTCCCACCACCACGTAGCTGGTCTTCTTGCTGACCGAGCCCGACACACGTCCCCCGAGCGCTTCGATTCTCGCGGCGGCCTCGTCACGGCTCATCGCGGCCAGCGTACCGGTCAAGACGAAGGCTTTGCCCGCCAGGGGGCCTGCGGGGGTGAGCACGGCGGTCACCGGCCCCGTCGTCTTCACGCCGGCAGCCGCCAGCTTGGCGACGAGCGTCCGGTTGGCGTCGTCCGAGAACCATTCGACGATGGCGGCCGCCAGCACCGGGCCAACCTCGGGCACCACCTGCAGGGCCTCCGGCGTCTGGCGGGCGATGGCGTCAATCGACCCCAGGTGCCGCGCCAGCACCTGCGCCACGCGCTCGCCGACATGGCGGATGCCGAGTCCATAGAGCAGCCGCCACACGTCGTTGCCGCGCGAGCGATCGATCTCGGCCAGCAGGTTGGCCGCCGACTTCTTTCCCATCCGTTCGAGCCCTTCGAGCTGGCCGGCGGTGAGCGCGTAGAGATCGGCGGCATCTTCAACCAGCCGTGCGGTGACGAGCTGATCGACGAGCGCCTCGCCCAGCCCCTCGATGTTCATGGCGCCACGGCTGGCGAAGTGCTCGAGGCTGCGCCTGAGGCGTGCCGGGCAGCTGATGTTGCCGCAGCGCCATACGACCTCGTCCTCGTCGCGGTGCAACGGGCTATCGCACACCGGACATGTCGTCGGCATCACCCACGGCGGCTGGCGCGTCGCACCCTCGACCGCGACCGGTCCCACGACGCGCGGTATGACGTCCCCAGCCTTCTCGATGAGGACCGTGTCGCCCTCGCGAATGTCCTTGCGGGCGACATCGTCGGCATTGTGGAGCGTGGCCATGGAGATCGTCGAGCCGGCGACGAAGACGGGCTCGAGCACCGCGTAGGGCGTCGCCGCTCCGGTGCGTCCGACATTGACGCGAATCTCCTTCAACACGGTCGTGACCCGCTCGGCCGGAAACTTGAAGGCGATCGCCCAGCGCGGAAACTTGCTGGTCACGCCGAGCCGTTCGCGCTCGACCAGGTCGTTCACCTTGACGACGACACCATCGGTCTCGAAGGTGAGCGTCTTGCGAGCCTCGGCCCAGTCCAGGCAGAAGGCCCACACCGCCTCGATGCCATCACAGCGGCGCCAATCGGGCTCGACCGGCAGACCCCACGCGGTGAGCGTCCGCAGCAGGGCGTCATGTGTCGGCGGCACGACAGCCTGGTCGGCCACCAGATGGTAGGTCCACGCCAGCAGCCCGCGGGTCGCGACGTGGGCGGGGTCGAGGTTGCGCATGGCGCCGGCGGCGGTGTTGCGCGGATTGGCGAAGAGCGCCTCGCCGGCCGCCTCGCGCTCGCGGTTGGTCCGCGCGAAGGCCGCCTTCGGCAGGTAGACCTCGCCGCGCACCTCGATCGTACCCGCGGGACCGCCTTCGATTACCAGTGGCAGCGCGCGGATCGTGCGCACGTTGGCGGTCACGTCTTCGCCGCGCACGCCGTCGCCGCGCGTCGCCCCACGCACCAGGCGGCCGTCCTCGTAGGTGAGCGCGATGCTCAGGCCATCGATCTTGAGTTCGGCGACATAGGTGACGGGGCCCTCGGCGCCCAGGCCCTTGCGCACGCGTTCGTCGAAGGCCCGCAGTTCCTCTTCGTTGAAGGCGTTGTCGAGACTGAGCATCGGCGCTCGGTGGTCGACGGTCGTGAAGCCGTCGGCCACCCGGCCGCCGACGCGCTGCGTCGGCGACTCGGGCACGACCAACTCGGGATGCGCGGCCTCGAGCGCCTGCAGTTCCCGCATCAACGCATCGAACTGCTGGTCGGAGATCGCGGGGCGGGTGTGGACGTAGTAGAGCTCGTCGTGCCGCCGAATCTGGCGGCGGAGCGCTTCGACGCGTTCAGCAGGCGTGGCCGACACGGGTCGGACGGGCAACCGCGTCAGCGGTCGCGGGTGGCCACGAACTCGGTGAGCGCCAGCAGGGCCTCGCGCTCGGGGCAGTCGGGGAAGATCGCCAGGTTCCGCTTGGCGGCGTCAGCGAACGCGTGGGCGCGCGACTGTGCGTAGTCGAGCGAGCGGTGCTCGGCCATCAGCTGCCTGAGCCGCGCCCAGTCGGCCGGTGAGCAGTGCCGCTCGGTCACGATGCGGCGGATGAGCGCCACCGCGTCGGCACCGCCATGGTCGCGCAGGTGGATGAGCGGCAGCGTCATCTTGCCTTCGAGCAGATCGCCCCCCACAGGCTTGCCGAGAGCCTCGGCCTCACCGGTGAAGTCGAGCTGATCGTCGACCAGCTGAAACATCACGCCGAGGTTGAAACCGTAGTCGCGCAGCGCTGACTGCTTCTCGGGGCCGGCCTCGCCCAGCATGGCGCCGATCTCGGCGCAGCCGCCGAACAGGTGCGCCGTCTTGCGGCGGATGATCTCGAAGTGCTCCTCTTCGCTGATTTCGAGATCGCCGTTCTTGGTCAGCTGGTAGATCTCGCCCTCGATCATCCTGAGGGTGATGTCGCAGAGCAGGCGCACGACATCGAGCGTGTCCTGGGTGAGCGCCATCGCCATCGACTTGATGTAGAGGAAGTCGCCGGCGAGCACCGTGACATCGTTGCCCCAGCGAGAGTGCACGGCCTTCTGCCCGCGCCGCGTCTCGGCGTCGTCGATGATGTCGTCGTGCACGAGGGTGGCCGTGTGGATGAACTCCACCACCGCTGCGTTCAGCACGGCCCGCGGGCCGGAGTAGCCGCAAAGCCGCGCCGCCATCAGCAGCAGCGCCGGCCTGACGCGCTTGCCGCCGCTTTGCTGGATGTAGGCGCCAATCTCGGGAATGACCCCGACCTGCGAGGCGACCTGGCGCAGATACTCCTGCTCGACCTCGATGAGGTCGGCCCGCACGGGCTCGAACAGCTGAATCAAATCGAGGGTCGTCTTCGACACGGCGGGACTCAAACCGGATAATTCGACCATAGCGCTCGTGCTGGTGTCAACGCGCCGTGTCACGGCTTAGTGCTTTCGGCACGCGGGTTTGCGGCCGGAAAAGGCGGTCGTAGTTCCCGCTCACAATCCGCGCCAGTTCCTCAACCGTCATCCCACGCTCCCTGGCGGCCGCCTCGAGCGTGACTTGCACCCAGGCCGGTTCGTTGCGTTTGCCGCGGTGCGGCACCGGCGCCAGATACGGGGCATCGGTCTCGACCAGCAGGCGGTCGAGCGGCACACCCTTGAGCGCCGCTCTCAGTTCGACAGCGCGGGGGAAGGTCAGGATCCCGGCAAACGACAGATAGAAGCCGCTCGCCGCTGCCCGGGCCGCGGCGGCAGGATCGCCCGTGAAGCAGTGAAAGACACCCGCGAGCGGCGCCGCCTCCTGGGCCTCGCGGATGAGGGCCAGAGTGTCGGCCTCCGCCTCACGGGTATGGATGGCCACGGGCAGGTTCCTGGCCTGCGCCAACTCGAGCTGGGCCCGGAAGACCGCCTTCTGCACGTCGGGCGGTGAGAAGTCGTAGTGGTAGTCGAGGCCGATCTCGGCAATCGCCATCAGGCTCTGGCAGGCATCGAGACGACGCGCCACCAGGGCCGCGGCGCTGGCCGGCTCGGCCGCAAAGAGATGGGCATGGTGCGGATGCACGCCGGTCGCCAGGTCGATGCCGTCCCAGGTGGCGGCCAGGGCCCTGGCCCGGTCCCATTCGGCGTCGTCCTCGGCGGCGACGATGACCAGCAGCCTCTCGAGCCCGGCCGCCCGCGCCCGCCCGACGACGGCCTCGAGATCCGTGACGAACTCCTCACCGGCGAGATGGCAATGGCTATCGATCATGACAGGGAGCAGGGAATAGGGAATAGAGAGCAGGGAGCCGAGAGCGGGAAACGGGGAGCAGGGAACCGAAAACTGGAACGGACGAGCCCAGGCGGCGTGTGACACGCGTTTTCCCGCGCCTTGTTCCCTGCTCCCTGTTCCCTGTTCCCCGTTCCCCGTTCCGTGAGCCGCTGCGGCCGCCGGCGACAGCTTATCTGACGTTATCTGACGCGCAAGCCGGCTGGAGCCGGTTCGGGGTTGATGAGCATCGCCGGCCCGCCGTCGGCGCTGGCCGCCAGCACCATGCCCTGCGACACCATGCCCATCATCTCGCGCGGCTTGAGGTTGGCGACGATGACGACCGATCGGCCCACGAGCGCCTCCGGCTCGTAGCTTTCGGCGATGCCGGCCAGGATGGTGCGTGGCGAGGCCTCGCCGGCGTCGACCGAGAGCTTGAGCAGCTTCTTCGACTTGGGCATGCGCTCGGCGCTGAGCACCTTCGCCGTGCGCAGCTCCACTTTCATGAAGTCTTCGATACTGATGTGGCTCGTCGCCTCGGCCGCGGCGGCCGGCCCGGCGACGGGCACCGCCGGAGCCGCCACGTCGGCTGGCGGTACGAGGATAGGAGCGGTCGATTCATTCACGGGCGTCCCCTGACTGGGTGAGACGACGACCGACGTCGCGCGGCCCTGCACTGCCACGTAACCTGTCGCCGGGGTTTCGATGCGGGGCCATAGGGCCCCGGCGTTCACGACCTGTTTGATGCCATCGGTCTGCCAGGCGGTGTCACCCAGGCGCAGGTCTTCCACCGGCCGCGTCTCACCGACGCGGCGCAGAATCTCTGCGGACGACGCCGGCATGAACGGCCTGAGCAGCACCGCCGCGATTCGGACGGCCTCGGCGGCGTCGAACAGTACACCAGACAGCGCGTCGGCCTTGTCCGCGTCTTTCGCCAGGGCCCACGGCTGGCTGGTGGCCACGAACTCGTTGGTGGCGCTCACGAGTCGGAAGCTCGCGGCCACGGCCTCGTGCAGCGCAAGCCGCTCCATGGCGGTGGTGTAGGCGGTCACCGCCGAGGCCGCGGCTTCGGCGAGCACCGCCGACCGCGCGGCTGCCGCGGGCAGTTGCCCCTGCCGATAGCGTTCGCTCATCGAGGCCACGCGGCTCACGAGGTTGCCGAGATTATTGGCGAGGTCGGCGTTGTACTTCTCCTCGAAGCGCTCCCAGGTGAAGTCGCCGTCGCCGCCGTAGGGCACTTCCTTGGCGAGATACAGCCGCAGCGGGTCGGGACCGAACCGCTTGGCCGCATCGAGCGGATCGACGATGTTGCCGAGCGACTTGCTCATCCGCTCGCCTTTGAAGAACACCCAGCCGTGGCCGAACACCTGGCCGGGCAGCGGCAGCTTGGCGCTCATCAGCATCGCCGGCCAGATCACGCAGTGAAAGCGCGTGATGTCCTTGCCGACAATGTGGAGATCGGCGGGCCACTGCGACTCGAATCGAGGTGTATCCCAGCCGTAGCCGACCGCCGCCGCGTAGTTGATGAGGGCGTCGAACCACACGTAGACGACGCTCTTGGGGTCGAACGGCAGCGGAATACCCCACGACTGCCCGGCCCGGCTCATCGAGATGTCGTCGAGGCCACCCTCGACCAGGCGCAGGATCTCGTTGCGGCGCGTCTCCGGCTCGACGAACGACGGATGTGCGGCGTAGTGATCGAGCAGGGGCTGCTGGTATTTCGATAGCCGGAAGAACCAGTTCTTCTCCTTGATCCACTCCGGCGTCGTCTTGTGGATCGGGCACAACCCGTCGACCAGGTCCTTCTCGGGCTTGAACTCCTCGCAGCCCACGCAGTAGTGGCCCTCGTAGAAGCCCTCGTAGATGTCGCCGTTGTCGAGACACGCCTGCGCCATGGCCTGCACGGCCGGAAAATGGCGGCGGCGGTCGGTGGTGCGGATGAAGTCGTCGAACGACACGTCGAGGCCGGTCCAGGTCTCGCGGAAGGCCTGCTCCATCTCGTCGCAGTAGGCCAGGGGATCCTTGCCCTGCTCCAGCGCGCGCTTGAACACGTTCTGCGAGTGCTCGTCGTTCCCCATCAGGAACCACGTGTCGTCGCCTTTCAACCGGTGATACCGGGCGATGACGTCAGCGGTGATCTTCTCGTAGGCCGTGCCGAGGTGCGGCCGGCTGTTCACGTAGTCGATGGCGGTGGTGAGGAAGAAACGCATAGGGAACAGGGACCGGGGAACAGGGATCAGGGAACGGCGCGGCCTTCGGCCGCGCTCAGTCTCTCCTGTCCAGCCAGGCGCGCTGCGCCTGGGCATGGACGTCTTTGAGGGGCACGCTGTGCTCGGACGCCAGTCGCGCCACATCGTCGAACTCCGGCTGGGCATTCAGCACGCGGCCGTTCTGCCGCGCCACCTTGATACGCACCTCGCCCCACGGCGTCGCGACCACGACGATCTCGCGCTCGAGACACTCCCGCTCCATCTCCTGATGGCGCACACCAATCGTCGTCGTCTCAGCGAACACGAGATCGGTGAGCGCGCGGCGGTCGGCGGGCCGGCAGACGACCGTCATGAGCGTCCCAGGCCGGTTCTTCTTCATCTGCACGGGCTGGTAGTAGACCTCGAGCGCGCCGCCCGCATAGAGGCGATCCATGAGCGCGCCGAAGATCTGCGGGTTCATGTCGTCGATCTCGCAGGCCACGACCGCCACCCGCATGGCCGGCGCTAGGTCCGCCATCGTGCCCACCAGCACCCGCAACACGTTCGGCGTCTCGGGCAGGTCGCGATCGCCGGCGCCGTAACCGATGCGCTCGACCATCATCGCTGGTACCGGACCGTAGCCGGTCGCGTACTCGGTGAGCACCAGCGCACCGGTCGGCGTGAGGAGTTCGAACGGCAGGCCGCTCGAGTAGACCGGCGCTTGTCCGAGCACCCGCAGGGTCGCTGGCGCCGGTACCGGGAACACGCCGTGCGCCGAGCGCACCATGCCGCCGCCGACGTTCATCGGCGACACGATCACGCGATCGGCGGCGAACCACTCGAGCGCGAACACGGCGCCAACGATGTCGATGATCGAGTCGAGCGCGCCCACCTCGTGCAGGTGCACCTTCTCGAGCGTCGACCCGTGAATGTGGGCTTCGGCTTCGGCCAGGCGGGTGAAGAGCCGGACGGCGCGCGCCTTCCCCGCCTCGCTGAGGGCCGACCGGTCGATGGCGGCGTGGATATGCCTCAGGTGATAGTGTTTGTGGGCTGCGGCGTTCCCGGCGTCGGCCACGGCGCCGACCGGCACCGGCTCGTGGACGCGGAACTTCACCGCCGTGATGCCGCCCTTCACGACGCGATCGGCCGTGACGTGGTAGCCGTCGACGGCCAGCGATCCCAGCGCCCGCTGCAGCGCGTCGAACGGCAGCCCGGCATCGAGGAGCGCCCCGAGGATCATGTCGCCGGCCGCGCCGGCGAAGCAGTCGAAGTAGAGAACCTTCATGGTGCGCGTGAACTAACCTCCAAGCGTACTCCATTCCGCGCGCCGCTCACGTCCGCACCGACTCCAACGCCGGCGGCGCCCATCCGCTCAGCGCCGGAACAGGCCGGGTACGGAATCCCGGAGGCTGTGCCAGCAGCCGTCGCCCAGCACGACGTGGTCGACGACCGCAATGCCCATCAGCTCGCCGGCCTCGACCAGACGACGCGTGAGCTGCACGTCGTCGGCGCTCGGCGCCGGATCACCCGAGGGATGGTTGTGGAACAGCACGACGGCGGCGGCGGCATGGTCGGCGGCCGCCCGGAACACCTCACGCGGATGCACCAGGCTCGCGTCGAGCGTGCCGCGCGAGATCGTCAGCGCGCGGATGGCCCGGTGCTTGGTGTCGAGCAGCAGCACGCCGAAACGCTCTTCCGGATGGCCGGCATGGTGCGGCAGCAGGTAGCCGGCCACGGCCGCCGGCGAGACGAGACGCGGGCGGGCCTGGGACGTCGATGCCAGCGTGCGGCGCCCGAGCTCGACGGCCGCCAGCAGGCGTGCCGCGCGCGACACGCCGATGCCCGGCGCGCAGGTGAGCCGCGCGGCCGCTGCACGCCCGAGGCCGACGATGCCGCCGACTCCGGCGAGCAGGTGCGCCGCTACGGCGAGCGCGTCCCGGTCGCGCACGCCGCTGCCGAGCACGACGGCGACGAGTTCGTTGTCGCCAAGAGCCGCGGCACCGGCCCGCAGCAGCTTCTCGCGCGGCCGGTCACCGGGCAAGAGCGCCGCCAGGCCCCCGCACGCGGCACGGTGAGCCTTCTCGCCGTCGTCCGCTGCCACCCGCCGGCGTCGCATCAAGCCCTCCCCAAACTGCGCGTGGCGCGTCCGGTATACTGCCGCCAAAATGGCCGGGCCGCGCCGCCGGCGCCGCACCGTCTGCCGCCGACGAGACACTCGATGCCTTCGCGGCGCTCATCGGGCACGTTGAGGCACGTCTGGCCTCGGACGAAGCCAAGCGCGTGCCAGCCGCGGTTCGGCGCCGCGGCCAAGTCGACCTGACGACGACGCTCGAGCGGCTGCGCACGAGCCGAACGGGGCGAACTGGCTGCCGCCGAGGCCATTGGCGACGACACCACCCGGCTCGACGCGACCCTGGCCCGCCTCACGCCACCGCCGGCGACAACGCCACGCCCGCGTCGCTAGGCCACCCGGATCGCAGCCTCAGCTACGCACGCGTCGCACACCGATCGCGGTTCTTGCATGGCCCGACGCCTGCAGGGTCAGGGCATCCAGGTGGCGTCGAAGAGAATCTCGGCCCAACCGGTCAGGTGCACGCCGTCGGCGCGCCATTCGACGCGCTGCGTGCCGCCCGGCGCCACCACCTCGACGTCGTGGGCGGCCCCGCCGAACTGCATCGCCGTGATCGCCGCCGCGCAGGCGCCGGTGCCCGACGCTTCGGTCGGTCCAACGCCTCGCTCCCAGATCAGGATCCGGACCCGCGACGGCGCCTCGACGACCGCGAACTCGACGTTGGTGCCGGCGGGAAACCGCGCATGCGTCGACAGGGCTGGCCCGAGACGATTGAAGCGCTCGCGATCCGGCAGCGATGCCATCAGGGCGACGCACTGTGGGTTGCCGATGCCCAGCGTGGCTACGACGAGCGACTCGCCCGCCACCTCCAGCGTCTCCTGCGCGAGGTCGGTCGGTTGGCCCATGGCGGCGGTGAACATGTAGCGGCCGTCGCCGCGAGCCGTGAGTGAGAGCCGACGCTCGCCGGCATCGGTCTTAGCCACGACCCCGGTCGACACGCCGTCGGGCCCGCCGCCCCGGCGTTCGCGATCGCGGATGACAAGCGCGGCCAGGCAGCGCAGGCCGTTGCCCGACAGCTCCGACGGACTCCCATCAGCGTTGATGAGGCGCATCGTCGCGCCGCCTGGCGTGAACGAGTAGAGAATCAGCCCGTCGCCACCGATACCGGTGTGCCGCGCGCAGAGCCGGCGCGACAGCGCCGCCGTGTCGCGCCCGTCGACGTCGTCGCGATGCACGAACAGGAAGTCGTTGCCGTAGGCATGGGCTTTGGTGATCGTCAGGGTCATGGTCATGGCATCGTGAAGGCGCGGAACACCCAGGTGAGCCCCGTCGTCGCGCCGAAGTCGAGGTCGGTGGAAGTGGCGCCGATGAGGGCCGCGGCGTCGAGCCGCACACGGCCACGCGAGAAGCGCGCCCCGGCGCGGGCGACACCGCGGTTTTCGGTGCCCGCCACCGGGGAACTCGCGGCCAGATTCATCCGGCCGTTGTACTCGGAGACGAGGTCGAAACCCCGTCCGAGACGCGCCGTGAGCGACAACCCGAACGTCAGCAGGTCTTCCTGCCTGGCCGCCACGATCGGGTCGCCGACGATGGCCAGGCCGGCGTTGGCCACCCAGCGCACCCGCGCGACGGTCTTGCCGAGAAGGAACGACGCGAAGAAGTCGGTGGTGTCGTGACCGAGGCCCGATTCGTTCGAGGCGTTGGGCAGCCGCGTCGCGAACCGCAGGCCAATGGCGGGCCGTCCGCGCGCTTCGCCCAGCAGCCGGAGCTTCGTCGCGATGACGAAATCATCGACCGCCGAGGTGGTCGCGCCTGAGAAGTTCAGGTGCGACGACAGCGGCGCCTCGCGCCGCTCGGTGATGCGCAGTTGCCGATAGGGGCTGCCGTCGATCTGGATCTCGGCAATCGGGCCGACACCGACGCTGACACCGATCGTGGGCCCCGAAACGACATCGCCGCGCAGGCCCGAGATCGGGAACGTGATCCCGCGCATCCAGTCGACGCCGGTCTCGAACAGGATCTGCCCGGCGCCGATCGTCTGCGGGTCCTCGGTCACGAGCGGGCGCTGCTGCGCGTTGGCGCGGCCGGCCGCAAGCCCCCACATGACGGCCATCGCTACGGCCCGGCCGGTCCACCGCCTTCGTCGCACCTTCACGATCACACTCCTTCGCCGCCGCGGCGGCGCGCGGCTGCCCCCAGATACTGGAACGCCAGCACGTCGTAGCAGGCGTGCGCCACGACCGGCGCCAACAGGCCGCCAGTGGCCGTGGCCAACCCGCCCAACACCAGGCCCATGCCGGTCGCCCAGACGCCGAACGCCAGCATCCGCGGGCCCGCCACGTGCGCCACGCCGAAGGCGAGCGCGGCCGGCACCGAGCCGATGACGGCCTGGAGCCAGCCACGGAAGAACAGCTCCTCGCCCAGACCGGCGGCCAGCGACACGAGCACGATCTGCAGCGGCGACAGGATCGCGAACGTCGGCACGAGCACCTCGTCGACAGCCGAGCGTACGCGTGTGAAGACGCCGGTCGGCGCGTGGAGCCAGCGGTAGTTCGCCGCCGCCAGCACCCCCGCCACGAGCAGACCGGCCACGGCACCGACGACCGGCCGCTCGAGCCCCGAGGACACGGGCACGCCGGCGGCGCGCGCGGCCACCAAACCGATGGTGCCAAGGCCGGCCTGGGTTCCGAGCGCCACCGTCGTGAGGCGGACCGCCGGCGTCACGCGCGCCGGCTTTCCAGCACGAAGGTCACGGGACCGTCGTTCTCGAGCGTCACCAGCATCGCCGCCTGGAACTCCCCGGTCTGGACCGTGACGCCCGTCTCGCGCAGGGTCGCGACCACCTCCTGATAGAGCCGGCGGGCCTCGTCCGGCGCGGCCGCCCGGTCGAAGGACGGCCGCCGGCCCTTGCGGCAGTCGGCCGCCAGCGTGAACTGCGACACGACGAGCGCCGCGCCGTTGACGTCGACGACCGACCGATTCATGCGCACGCGGCCATCGGCGGCGCCGTCGTCGTCGAAGATGCGCAGGTCGCGGATCTTGCCGGCGATATAGGTGACGTCGCCCGGACCATCGCCCTCCTCCACGCCGACCAGCACGAGCAGACCCTGGCCGATGGCACCGACCATCCGGCCGTCGACCTCGACCCGCGCCTGGCGTACGCGCTGGAGCACCGCCCGCATCTCGTGGCGCCTTCCTTCCCCTACCGTGTCCGCAGGGCGACGAGTTGGGAGAACGGCGTCGCCGCGGGCTCCGGGGCCGCCGCGTGCGGGCCGTCGCCGAGAAGTCGGCGGTCGAGCAGGTGCCGCGGCTTCACGTTCGTGAGGGCCTTGATCATGGACGACTTCACCTGGGGATGCTCGCGTTCGAGCTCCATGATGAGACGCTTGACGCGCTGGCGCTGCAGGCTGAGATCGCCGCATGCCGGGCAGCAGCAGCCGATGACCGGCAGGGCGCTCTCTGCGGTGTAGGCGCGGGCGTCCCCTTCGGTGACGTAGACGAGCGGCCGGATGACGACGTGTTTCTGGTTGTCGGACACCAGGCGCGCCGGCATCGCCATCAGCGCGCCGGCGAAGAACACGTTCAGCAGCAGCGTCTCGACGAAGTCGTCGAGATGATGGCCGAGCGCGATCTTGGTGGCGCCCTCTTCATCCGCCACGCGATAGAGCACGCCGCGGCGCAGACGCGCGCACAGGGAGCACGGCGTATCCCCGGCCTCGAGTATGTCGTCCATCTGCGCGCCGATGGTGGTGTGCTCGATACGGAGTTCCCAGCCCCGGCTCCGGCACGCCTCGCGGATGGTGTCGTGCTTGTAGTCCTTGTAGCCCGAGTCGACGGTCACGGCGACGATCGAGAAGTCGATCGGGGCGCGTTTCTGCAGCACGGCGAGGATCTGGAGGAGCGCCCAGCTGTCCTTGCCGCCAGACAGACCGACCATCACCCGGTCGTCCTCTTCGATCATCCCGTAGTCGGTGATCGCGCGTGTGACCTGCTTGGCGATGCGCGACTCGAGCGGCGTGCGGTACCCCATGACGCGATCTCAGTCTACTGCCGTGCCGAGGAGCCGTGCCACCGTCGCCGGCCAGGTGAGCAGCGCGCCACGGGCGCGCGCCGCCGTGCCCATGCGCTCGGCGGGGGTCCGATCGGCCATCATCTCGGCGAGCGCGGCAGCCACCGCCGACGCGGTCGCCGCCGTGACACGCCCGGTCACGCCGTCGGTCACGAGTTCGGTCGGGCCGCCGCTGTCGCTGCACGTCACGACGGGCTTGCCGGCGGCGAAGGCTTCGACGGTGACGAAGCCGTAGTCCTCGTCGAAGGGCAGGAACGCGACGGCGCGGCATCGAGCGTAGTGGTCGAGCATCTCGGCATCGCTGATGCGCCCGAGGAACTCGACCCGCGATTCGAGACCGAGGCGGCGGCGCTGCTCCAGCAACCGCCCCCGCTCTTCGCCGTCGCCGGCAATCACGGCGCGAATGCCCCGTGCGGCCGGCTGGGCCAGGGCTTCGAGCAGCAGGTCCATGCGCTTGAGCGCCGTGAGCCGCGAGATCGCAAAGATGTAGTCGCCGTAGCCTTCGCACCGGTACGGCCGGTCCGGCGCTGGCGGATGCAGCACGTCGGCATCGATCGCGCCCCACTTCCCCAGCCGCGCCTGCACCGTCCGCGAGATCGTGAAGCAGCGCGAGACGCCGCGGTGGAGGAAGTGGCGGTCGGCCCGATGCACGAGCGAGCGGCGCATCGACTCCTTGATCGCGTTCTTCCACGACAGCGACGCGCTGAAGCGCGGCCACAGATCGTAGTACTCCCGCATGGTGTGGTTCAGCCAGCAGGTGTGCCGCGGATGGCGAACGGCGAAGGCCGGATAGCGGAGGCTGATCACCTGATCGACCGGGGCGCCGTCGGCCGAGACGCCGACGTCGGTGAGCCAGGCGGCGAGGTAAGCGGCGCCCTGGCGGCCGAAGCGGTTCTGCGGCGTCACGACGAGATCGGCCTGGTGGCCGGCGGCCCGGCACGCCGCCACCAGATCGCGGGCGATGACCAGATGCCCGCCCTCGATGAACGGCGGGCTCGCGGTGACGACCAGCACGCGCATCGGCCTACTCGTAGCGCGGCGCCAGCCGCACGAAGATGCCGAGGAAGCGGTTGTCTCGTCCGCCGGTCTCGAACAGCGGAATGAACCCGGTCGCACTCTCGATCGACAGCGCGTAGACGAAGTTGGTGGGGTTCTCCGGGTAGGGCTTGTACGGGAGACCGTCGCCCATCGGCACGACAATCGTGCGTCGATCGTTGGCCGGCACGTCCACCACCTGGGTCACGGCCGCCGTGCGTACGGTGACACGGTTGGGCTTCGGACCCGTCTCGAGCGTGATCTCCATCTGCGGCACGCGCAGCGCATGGGACCGATCGCCGTCCGGGGCCGTCTCGAGCGGTGCCGGCGCCCGCAGCATGATGTCGGCCCGGCTCTCACCCCGCACCCAGAAGGCGTCGCCCTCGCGGTTGTAGGCGTTGTCGTCCATGAAGTAGGCGCTGAGCGGCGGCACGCCGCCCAGGGGCTGGCGCGAGCGCGACGGGCTGACGTTCACCGGCAGGTCGTTCACGAGCGAGAGTTCGAGCGGCAGAGCCCGGAACAGGCCCGCCTTCGTGTGTTCGCCTGGATGGAATGACGAGAAGAACGGATTGCTCAGCACCGGCATCACGAACGCCGCGCTGGCCGCGGCGATGGCGATCGCGTTCCACGGCCGGGTGAAGGCCGGCATCAGGAACAGGAACACCGGGTAGACGCCGAGAAAATAGCGATTGCCGACCGGCCCGCCGCCACCCGAGTAGGTGTACGGCATGTAGAGCATCAGCGCCACCGCCGACCCCAGACCGCCGGCAAGGGTCAGCCAGCCCCAGGCGGTCTGCTGGCCGCGCATCAGCAAGAACAGCACGAGCGCCGCCATGCCGGGCAGGAAGTAGATGGCAAAACCTGTATGCCGGCCGACGAAGAAGTAGAGCAGATTGTGGCGGAACACGTCGACGACGACATCGCGATTGACGAGCACTTCGAGCGGGATGCGGTTGGTGCCGCGGCCGATGCCCGTCGTGTCGAAGGTCCGGTCGTCGCTCTGGAACGGGAACCCCTTCGAGTCGCCGCCACTGTAGAACGTCTTGCGGTCGCCGCCCTGGTAGTTGTACTCGCCGGTGATTGCGACATTGGCGCCGAAGAACCCGAGCACCACGGCCGAGAAGACCAGTCCGCAAACGAGCCCGCGGCGCCACTGCCGGCGCAGCGCGAACAGCCCCAGCACAGGCAGCATGAGCAAGACGTGGGTCGGCTTCGAGAAGGTGGCCAGGCCCAGCCACAGCGCCGCCACGAGATCGGTCCGCGAGCCGGCCAGCCAGGCCGTCCGCGGCCCGCCGCCAGGCCGCTCGCTACTCGCTACTTCCTTGTAGAGCCAGAAGAAGTAGCCGAGCGTCACCAAGCCCATGTTGAAGAGATCCGGGGTCAGCCACACCAAGTAGACCGGCGCGATCGAGACGAAGACGAACGCCAGCGCGAAGACGAGCGCCGCCTGCGGCTGGCTGCGCGCGGCGACGAACGCGTAGGCGCAGGCGAAGCTCGCCACCAGCATGAGCACGTGCAGGACGAGGAACCCGTTGGTGCCGAAGAGGCGGACGAGGGGCGCGGCAAACAGTGGATACAGGAACGACTTGGCGAAATACAGCCGTGACGGATCGCGATCGGGCCCGACGTCCAGGTGCACAAACGGCGCCGTGCCGTCCACCCGCAGATCCGGATCACTGCCCCGCTTGAGGAAGATGCCCTCGGGTCCGCTCGGGAACTCGCGCCAGACGCGCACCAGATCCTCCCGCCGGAACTCGAAGTCGCCGTCGTCGGCCAGGCTGTGGCCGAGCCCGTAGTAAGTGGAGGCGTCGGAAAAGAAACCGTAGGACGCCCTCGGATAGTCGATGGTGAGGGCCCAGGCCAGCAGCACGAGGCCGAGCGTCGCCGTGGCGCCCACGCCGAGCCGCCAAGCCTCCGAGCGCGCGTTCCAGTCACCGCTCACGACCTGACTCCTTCGTGCAGGAACGACAGGTCGAGCGTCAGGGCGCTCTGCCGCTTGGTTGGCCGCGACGACTCGTGGAGCAGCTCGTAGAGCCGCTCCATCTTGTGGACGAAGACCGCAATGTCATAGCGGGCGCCGGTGGCACGCGCGCCGTCGGCGAGGCGGGCCGCCAGGGCCGGATCGTCGATGAGGCGCCCGAGCGCGCCGGCCAGGGCCGCGCTGTCGCGCTTGGGCACCACCAGCGCGTCCCGTTGGTCTTCGAGCACGTCGAGCAGGCCGTCGGCGTCGGTCGAGACGATCGGTTTCCCCATGGCCAGTGCCTCGAAGACCGTGAGCGGCGTGCCTTCCCAGAGCGACGGAAAGACCATCAGATCGAAAGCGCTGAGCGCGGCCGCGACGTCGCTCTTGAAGCCGGTGAACACGAAGCGATCGCCGAGGCCAAGAGCCGCCGCCTGAGCCCTGAGCGGAGCTTCGAGTTCGCCTTCGCCGACCAGGTAGAAGCGCACCTCAGGATGCGCCGCCAGCACCCTCGGCGCGGCGCCGACCAGGAACTCGTTGCCCTTGGACGGCATCAGCCGGGTGACGCAGCCGATGGCGAGCGTGCCCTCCGGCATGGCGAAGGAGCGCCGAGCGGCGGCGATCTCGTCGACGCCGCGCGGCCGTGCGAACTCGTCGAGCGGCGCGCCGAGGTAGACGACGTAGGTACGAGCGGCCGGTATCAGTCGGGCGCGCGTCGTGAACTCGGCCGTCGAGGCCGAGACCGCGATGGCGATGTCGGTGTAGGGCGCCAGAGCCCGATCGGCCACCTTCTGGAACCAGGGTGTGTCGGTGTGGTTCGCGTGTTCGTGCAGGATCGCTGGAATCCCCATCCACGCGGCGCACAACCGGCCGAACGTGGTGGCGCCATAGCCGTGCAGGTGCACGACATCGGCCTGCTTGTCCTGCAGGACCTTGAGCAGGTGCGTGAAGGTGGCCGGGTCGAACTTGTGCCGGCCCAGGTAGGTGACGTCGATCCCGAACTGTTCGAGCGTGTCGTCCGACAGGTCTTTCCGGCGCAGGCTGACGAGCGACGCGGTGAACCGCGTAGCGTCGAAGCGCGGCATCATCCAGGCGAACAGCCGCTTCACCCCGTGCATGCGGGATCCCGCCCACCCAAGGTGGTCGCAGACGTGAACGACGTTCAGCTTCTTCATCGTGATGCCGTCCTGCCGACGCCCGGCGCGCCCGTCACGGCGACGCGCCCCGGAGCCGAGCCCCATCTCCCGGGCAGCCGCACTAGAGCCATCCCTCTGCCCGATACCACTGAATCGTGCGCTGGATGCCGGTGCGAAGATCGACCGCCGGGGCGTAGCCCAGCTCCGTCTTCGCGCGCGTGATGTCGAAGGCGCGGCTCTTGGTATAGAAGTCTACCCGGCGGCGATACAGTGGCGGCTCGATTCTGAGCGGCACGCAGGCGAGCTCACAGGCCAGCCCGGCGAGCCAGACCGGCCACACGGGCAGGTGGAGGCGCGGCGGCGAGACGCCGAGTTCGTCGGCCACGAGCGCCACCAGATCCTTGAGGGTGGTGTAGCGCTCGCCGGCCAGGATGTAGGTGCGCCCGCGAGCCGCCGGCACTTCGCCGCACAGCCGGAAGCCTTCGACGAGGTCGTCGATGTAGGTGAGGTGGTAATAGGCCGTGCACGGCCCGAGCATCGGAAACCGTCCGCGCGCCACCCCCTTGAACATCTTGAGGAAACGCGTGTCGCCTGGGCCGTAGATGCCGATCGGGCGCGCCACGACGACGTCGAGCCCGTGTTCGATGCCGAACTGCCTGGCCAGTTGCTCGGCCTCGAGCTTGGTGTCCTGGTAGACGTCGCCGGGGTTGAACGGCGCATCTTCGTTGGCCGGCGGCTCGGCGACGTGGCCGTGGACACCGCCCGTCGAGCAGTGCACGACGCGGGACACACCGGCCGCCAGCGCGGCGTCGAGCAGGTGGCGGGTGCCGTCGACGTTGATGGCCCGGTAGGCCGAATCGGGCTGGCCGGCTTCGCGATAGGTCGCAGCGATGTGATACACGACCTCGACGCCACTGCAGGCCCGGGCCAGTGCTTCGGGCGAACTCAGATCGCCTTCCGCCGGCGCGACACCCGCGGCGGGCAGCGCGGAGGCGGCAAAGCGCGCGAGGCTCTTCGAGCGGACGAGTGCCCGCACCTGGCGGCCGCGCCCAGCGAGCATCGCCGCCAGGTGGCCCCCCGTGAATCCGGTCGCCCCGGTGACGAGCACCCTCACCGCGACCCGGACTCCTCGAGGGCCGCCGCACCGCGGGCGACAAGGCGCCGGCACGCCTCGGCGGTGCGGCTCAGGTACACCTGGCGACTGTAGCGGGCATCGGAGAGCCGGCCGGCCGCGTCGGCCAGCACCCGTCCGGCGGCCGGATCGTCGAGCAGGCCGGCAATCGCGGCCGCAAACGGCGCCGCTTCGGGCGGCGTCAGCCGCGCCACGTCGCCCGAGAGCACCTGTGTGTGGGTGAGCAGGTTGGTCGCCACGATCGGCCTGCCCGACCGCAGGTACGAATAGATTTTCAGGGGCGTGTTGGTACCGCGGATGCGCGGCGAGGCCAGCACCGCGGCCGCGGTGACAAACGCCGGAATCTCGCGCGCCGGCTGCTGACCGGTGAACACGACGCTGGCCGCCCCCTTCTCGACGGCGAGCGCCCGCGCCGCGGCGAGCTGCGCCGGATCGCCGCCCACGATGAGAACGCGGACGGCCGGGTGGGTCGTGGCGAGACGCACTGCGGCATCGATCAGCATCTCGAGCCCCTGATAGGCCTCGAATGTGCCGGTGTAGAGCACAATCGGCGCGTCCGGCGCGATGTTCCAGTGCTCGCGGATGGCCGCCGGCGTGAGCGTCGGCGGCTCGTCGACGTCCCCGCCCATGACGTTCTCGATGAGCAGCGCCCGCTCGCCGTGACCCATCGCCACGACCGCATCCTGGAGTTCCTGGCAGATCGTGATGACGACGTCGGACTGCCCCACCATGCGGGTCTCAGCCGCGTCGAACACGCGCCTGAGCACGGACGAGCCGCTGAACTTGAAGTTGCTGAGCTGCTGCGGCAGGCTCGAGTGCATGTCGTAGAGGTGTGGGATGCCGAGCAGCTTCGCCAGCCACACGCCGACCAGCCCCATTTCCTCGTGGGAGTGGATGGCATCGTAGCCGCCCGCGATCGCCCGCCTGGCGATCGTGAAGAGCATCAGCCCATCGAGGACGACCTTGACCGCCGACGGACCGATCGGCACGCGGCCGACGAACGGCGGCCGGGGGCCGCGGAAGATCCGCAGGTTCGGCAGGGTCACGTCACGCCCGATCGGATAGGTGACGAGGTCGACCGAGTGGCCAAGCTCGCTGAGCGCCTTGATGCGATGGAACTCGCTGAACGGCGTGCCACGGGGCTCGAAGAACGGCTCGGGCGCCAGCATCAGGATGCGCAGGGGTCGGGACAAAGCAGTCACGGGGAGCGCCGAGGACACGGTGAGGAGGGAATCATACCATCGCGGTTCCCGCTTCTTGCTGACCTGTCGACACTTATGCTATACCTCGCGGGTTGCACCAGACGCGGTCGCAGGGCCCGTCCGCTGCCGACCATCTGTGATGTCCGCCGCCGCCCCGCGATCGCTCTCCCGCCTGGTCGCGGGGGTCGCCAAACTGGTGCTGAGCCTGGGTCTGATGGCCTTCGTGCTCCGCGACACCAGCCTCGCGGCGCTGTGGAA
>JAGNJW010000023.1 GCA_018000455.1 Acidobacteriota bacterium | reverse complement strand
GCTGCTGACCTGAGAGATTTGACACGGGAGACGCACCATCGTAGGGGGGGGCAAAGGCGGAGTCAACGCCCGCCCGCGAGGCTTGACCCTCCAGATTGCGACCAAGTAGAGTGGCGGGGGCCATTGTGAAAACACGTTCCGCCTGATGGAAATACCCGTGACTGTTGCGCGGCTCGTCTCGAGCACGTCGACCGACAAAGCGCTGGACGTCTGCGAGGTTCTGAGCGGAACCCCGCGGGGATTGAGCGTGTCGGACGTGGCGCGGCAACTCCGCCTGCCGGTCTCGAGTGCCCACCGCGTCCTCGGCGTGCTCAAGCGTCGCGGGTATGTGCGGCAAGACGACGAAACTTCGCGCTACAGCCTGTCGCTCAAGATGCTCGACATGATGTTCCGAGCCCTGGGCGGATCGGAACTGCGCCTCCACGCCTATCCGCTGGTCCGCGACTACGTTCTACGGACGTCGCACCGTATGTTCCTCGCGATCCCCTCGACCGGCGAAGTCACCTACCTGTGGACCGTGGCGGCCGACGAGGTCGCCATGCGCACGCTCTACGGGCGCGAGATGCCGGGGCACTGCGCACTCTACTTCACGGCGCAGGCGGCCCAAGCGACCCGACGGCTCAGTTGCCTGAAGCTCTCCGAGACGGCCCAGGTGCGAACACCCGCTGCCGCGATCATCAGGCTCGGCCCAGCGGGCGAACTGCCCGAGGGGGCCCAACGTCTCGTGTGCACCTGCGCGCCGATTCGTGACTACACCGCGCAGGAAGTGGGCCGGGTCGGCGCCTTCGCGCACGGCGCGGCCGAAGCGCCCCTGGCGACGACCGACCACCGGGGCGTCTGGGAATTGGCCCGGAATATCTCGTTGCGACTCGGCTACCTGCCCTCGACACCGCTGGAGGTGTCGGCCTAGCCGACCGCCGCCTTGGGCGGCGCTGGATTCTCAATCGGAGGAACGTGTGGCGTACATCATCTGTGAACCCTGCATCGGCACGAAGGACTCGGCGTGCGTCGACGTCTGCCCGGTGGACTGCATCCACCCGCGCAAAGACGAAGGCGATTTCGAGCCAGCGACGCAGCTCTTCATCCACCCGGATGAATGCATCGACTGCGGGGCGTGTGTGCCGGCGTGCCCGGTCGAGGCGATCTTCGCCCTCGACGAGGTGCCGGAGAAGTGGAAGAATTACATCGCGATCAATTCCGCCTACTATCAGAAGTAAGCGGCAGCGTAAGGCGCGGCCGGCCGGGGATGGTTGACTGCGCGCGTTTGTGCCGACGCGCGCGCGAGCGTCCCGGCGGCGAGGCAACTCGTCCCGGGGGAGACCAGGCTATGCGTATGGCCAGTCGCGGAGTACTCGTCGCGGTCATGTGTGCGGCGGTGATGTTGTCGCTCGAAGCTCGTGGCCAGGGAGCGGACGCCGAGTTGCAGTTCCAGCTCGCGGAGCTGCTCTTCGAAGAGACGCGGTTCGACGAGGCACGCGATGCCTACCGCCGCGCCTCCGAGGCCGAGGAACCGACGCTGCGGATGCGCGCCCGCATCGGTGTCGTCAAGACGGCCCTGATGGTTGGCGCCTTCGAAGATGCCCAGCGCGAGGCGGCCGGCCTGACAAAGGACTCGCCCGGCAATCCCGAAGCGATGGTCGTGCATGCCGACGCGCTGTGGTCGGCGGGCCTGTTCGACGAAGCGGAGCGCGAGTTCCGCGATGCGCTGTCGGTGGCGCCCGGTATGTCGCGCGGCCGCCATGGTCTCGCCAAGGCCCTCGCCTCGCGGTCGAAACTCGACGAGGCGCTGAACGAGGCGCAGGCTGCGTTGAGAACCGCACCCCTCGACGGCGAAATCCACCATACGACCGGCGCGATTTTCGAGCGGCTTCACCGCTACGAGGAGGCGGCGGGGGCCTACACCAACTACGTCAACCTGCTGCCGAACAAGGATCGCAGCGACAAGGCGGCCTGGTCGAAAGCGCAGATTCGATTTCTGCAGGCGTTCAAGAGCCGCGAGGCCAACGCGCTCGACGAGAACTCGAAGGGCCGGCTCCACACCGTGCCGTTCAAGCTGGTCAAGGACAAGGTCATCGTCAAGGCCCGGATCAACGGCGGCCGCTGGGTCGACTTCGTGCTCGACACCGGCTCCGAGCAGACGACGATTTCCCGGCAGATCGGGCAGTCGGCCGGGGTCGTCCCCATCACCTACACGCTCAGCGCCGGCGTCGGTGAGGTCGGCCTTCGCGGCCTGCAGCTGGCGCGTCTCGACTCATTCGAAGTGGGCACGCTCAAGGTGCGCGACGTGCCGGTGCTCATCAAGAACCCGGCGCTCAGGGGCATACCCAAGCGCGAGATGGAGAGCTTCTCGCCGATGGCCCTTGGCCTGTCGATGACCATCGACTACGCCACCCAGCGGCTGACCATCGGCGACGCCTTGCCCGAGGAGGCCGCCGAAATCCGTCTGCCGCTGCGCATGCACCGGCTCGCCATGGTGCGCGGCCTCATCAACGCGGAACATCCGGCCTACTTCGTCGTCGACACCGGTGGGGAAGTCATTTCGATCAGCAAGGCCACTGCCGACGCCATCCGTCCCGACGGTCAGGCGCAAGGCCGCCGCATCGCGTTGCGTGTCTACGGCACGTCGGGCTGGGACCGCGATGCGTTCCTCATGCAGGGGCTGGACCTGACGTTCCGCGACATCGAGTATCGCAACTTCTCGGTGGTGGTGTTGAACCTGCGGGCGCCCAGCGTGCTGCTCGGCTTCCAGCTCGGCGGCATCGTCGGGCACAAGTTCCTGAGCCCCTACCGGGTGACGATGGATCTCCAGCGCAGCGAACTGCGCATGACACGCTCCGAGCACGTCAACTGACGGGACTCGGGTTCACGAACTCCAGGCCGTCGATGCCTGCGGTGAGGGCCAGGCTGTTGGTGTGGCGGTGGCACGCGATGGCGCCGCTGATGTCGATGAGGTGCATCACCGTGCCGCCGAGGATGAATCCGGATCAGAAGTCGTAGCCGATCCAGACCTGGAAGCGCGGCTTGCGGAAGGTGGAACTGCCACCCTGCTGCGCGAACACGACGTCTTCCCAGTTCTTGTTGAAGAGCGTGCGCCAGCTCCAATCGAAGTGGACCGGGAAGCCGAGGGCGAACGTCTGCAGGCCGATGCCGTAGCTGGCGCGCGCGTCGACGAGACGGAAGCCGCTCACCGCGACCTCATCGCCCAGAACCGGAACCCCGACGTTGGGATTGAAGGGATCGGACACGTAGCCGGTGATGGGCCGCTCGACCGTGGCCTCGCGCGAAAAGCTCTTGAAGCCAGACTCGTCGAAGTAGGCGCCACCGAGGTTCGCGAAGAGCGTGCCGCGAATCCCGCCCAGGATGCCGATCGGCGTCAACATCGCGTGAATGAGAGGCAGCCGCAGCTCGGCGTTCATGTGATACGCGTTCTGGCCGAGGAACTCGAGGTACTGGTAGCCGCGCATCTCAGAGTTACCGCCGAAGAAGAAGTAGCCGGGGTTGTCGCCCCAGCTCTTGAAGCCGTGCGCCCGCAGCGCGAGCAGCCCCGAGCCACCCAGACGGAAGTACTTACGCGCGTCGGCGTCGACGGTCTGCCGCGTCAACGAGCCCGCGACTTTTGGCGCGATTTCGTATGAGAGCCGCATCGTGTTGCCCGAGAGTGGGCCGAATTCCCGGAAGATCGTCGTCTCCTGCACGAATGCCAGACCAAACGGCACGAGGAAGCCGTTGTTAAAGAGGCTGCGACCGAACTGCGCTTCCTGGTACTGCTGTGAGGCCAGGGCGAGGAAAGGATCCTCGAAGCGCTGCTGCGAATGGAAGATGCCGCCCGTGAGTTCGACGCGGCGGTAGCGGTTGAAGGGCCAGATGCCGAAGGCCGTCGCGCCGCGCGACGTCGTCGTGGCGACGGCGAGATCGCGATCGATGAAGCCGCTGAACGACGGGTCGTAGAAGATGCCCTGATTCTGTCCGTAGAAGAACTGGGTCTGCGAGAAGCCCTGGATGGCGTACTGGAAGCGGCGCTCCAGGTTGATGTAGGAGCCCGAGAACGACCGGAATTGCGATACCGACGTCGCGTAGATCGTGAACTGCTGGTCGCCGAGCACGTCGGAGAAGGCGATCGCCGTGCCGCCGAGGAAGTCGCCGCCACTGGTGAGGCCAACGCTCACCGGCGGTCGTCCTTCGAGGAACAGCTTCTCGAACTTGCCCTTGCGCTTCTGATTGTCGGCCACGAGCGTGTGGGTGAGTGGCGCCTGGAAGTCGATAATCGGGCCCGGCGCGCCGAAGTCATCGGTCGTGGCCTTGCCGATCGGCTCGCGCCGCTCGAGCACGTGCACGCTGTAGTCGCCCTTGTAGTAGCTGACAAACGCCACCTGCTGGCCATCGCCGCCCCGATGAAGCACGACCGGCGAGAGATTCCCGCCCACCGCATCGGTGAATCTGGCCAGCGCGCTCGTCGTCAGGTTGAGCGTCCAGATGTTGTAGATGGCGCCGTTCTTCGCGGCCTCGGGATCGATCGACTCGTTGGGGTCGACGGCGGTGGAGGCGAAGACCAGCGTGTTGTCGTCGAGGAACTGCGCCCCGTTGTCGTCGTGGGTGCCGAAGGTCAGCTGGGCGCGCTTGCCGGTCGCCACATCGACCCTGAAGAGCTTCTCGTTGCCGCTGATCCGGGTCGATACGATGAGGCCTTTGCCATCGGGCGTCCAGGTGGGCGCGTAGTCGGCGAAGGCGTCCTTCGTCACGTTGGTGATGGTCTTGGTCTCGAGATCGAGAGTGAAGATGTCGGTCGTGCCGCCGCGCATGGCTGAAAACGCCACCGCCCTGCCGTCGGGCGAGAAATCGGGCGACTCTGGCGCGTCGACGTCGTTCAGCTCGACGCGCTGCACCACCTTGCGGGTGACGACATCCTGCGTGATGAGCGAGCGGTCTTTCTCGGTGCGGACGAAATAGGCGATGCGATCGCCGGCCGGGGACCATGACATCCACGGCACCGAGTTACCGCGCCCGCCCGGCTGCACGATGTATTCGAAACCGCGCGACTGGTCGAAGCCGGGCGTGAGATTGCGGATGACCTGGCCGTCTTTCGACGAGAGCAACACGATGTCGATTTCGCGATCGTTCGGGTTGATGGTCATGGCGGCGATGAGGTCACCCGACGGGGAGGGCTCGATCGAGAAGGCCTGGCGGAAGCGCGTCTTCTCGGGATTCGGCGCCAGGTCGCGTCCGTAGTCGGCCGGCCGCTCCTTGTCGCGGAACGGCTTGAAGCGCTCCTTGAGGTAGCGATCGAACTCGCGGTCCCAGTCGTCGGCCGACATCTGGAAGGCTTCCTGGTAGGCGTCGTCGCCGCCGCCGATGATGCTCTTGCGCAGCGCGAAGACGTACTGCCGCACGCCCTCCTTGCCCCAGCGGGCTTCCATGAACTCGAAGGCGGCGTGCCCGAGGTTGTAGATGCCACGCGGACCGCCGAGATCGCCGTAGCCCTGCAGGTTGCTCATCTTCGGCACGATGTCGGCGATGGCCACGTCGCGCACCATCATGATGTCGAGCGGACGCCAGGAGCCGCGCATGTAGTCGGACATCCCCTCGTTCACCCACAGCGGCGTGGTGTTGCGGATGAGCGAGGTCGGGATGATGTCGAACTGGAAGATGTGGGTGAGCTCGTGGACGATGAGCCCGTAGAGCAAGTCTGGCGGCTCGTCCATCGGCATGAGGATGCGGTAGCGGCTCGGCTCGGCGAACGCGCCAACGCCGTCCTGGGCGGCGCCGGGAATCACGTTCTGCTGATAGAACTCGGCACCGGTCTGGAACAGGATGAGCGGCACTTTGCCGGCCAGGTCGTGCTTCAGCTCGGCGCTGATGTGCTGGTAGGCGCTCTCGGCATAGCCGGCCATGCGCTCCAGATGCGGCTCGATCTCCGGGTAGTAGTAGATCTCGAAGTGGTCCGTCTGGTAGGTGTGCCACTTGAAGTGGTCGTAGCGGATGGCGTTCTTGCCGTAATACGGCGCAAACTGCGTCTGGGCGGCGGCAGGCGCCGGGCTGCTCACGCCGACCAGCGCCAGGACGAGTGCGAGCGACAAAGCCGCTGGGAGGGGCCGAGCCGGCGGGCAGGTTCGCATACCAAGAACTCCTCGCTAATCCGAAGGACTCGCGGCCAATCGGGCACCGGGCGCCAGCGCTTCGGGAATCTTACTCTGGAGCGACGCAACCCGCACCGGCCAGGGTTCAAGCAAGTTCTGGTCCCCGTCTCCGTGTCCTATACTTGGGACGCGTTTCCGCTTCAGAACAATGCCGGGAATAGACCACCGTCGCCGGGGGTTCACCCAGATATCTCCGCATCGGGAGGCTCGTGATCGCACGTAGACCCCCTCCCGCCGCGGCGACTGGTGTGCGGCTGATGGACGAAGCGCTTGCGCTCATGAACGGCCTCTACGGCACCGCCGTGCGTCTCACCCGGGACGGCGACGCGGCCCGAGATCTCGTCCAGGACACCTACCTCAAGGCTATCCGCGCCGAATCCCGCTTCGAGCCCGGCACCAATCTCAAGGCCTGGCTCTACACGATCCTCCACAATACGTGGCGCAATCGCCGGCGCGATTTCGCCCGCGCCCGCGTCTCGTTCGACAGCGACACGGTCGAAGCCGTCGTCGAAGCCGGACGTGGCGGGGTCGTGGAGGCGTCGACACCCGAGACCGAACTGCTGCGTTCGGTGATGGACGCCGACATCAAAGCGGCCGTCGACGCGCTCCCAGACGCGTTTCGCGAGGCCGTCTGGCTGCGCGACGTCGAGGACCTCTCGTATCAGGAGATTGCCGATGCCTTGGTGGTGCCGATCGGCACCGTGATGTCGCGGATTTCCCGGGGCCGGAAGCTGCTGCACGCCGCACTCACCACCCGGGCCGGATCTCCAGGGCCACGTTCAGAAACGGCAGGACAGGTATGACGCTTCAGTTTCCCACCCAGCCATCCGACTGTCGCCAGATGGAGGCGATGCTGCCTCCCTTCGTGGACGGCGAAGCCACGCCGTCGGTCGCCGCCGTGGTCGAGGCGCATCTGACCCGCTGCGCGGCGTGCCGCGAGGCCGTGACCGCGCAGCGTGAGGTGCGGGCCCTGCTGGTGAGCCGCCGCGCCCAGCTGGCCGGTGCGGCGCCGGCAGGGCTGGCCGACGACATCCGGCGGGTCGTGGCGTCGCAGCAGGCGTCCACGAGGCCGGTCTGGTCACGCGTGTCGGCCTTTGCCGCCGCTGCGGCCATCGTCCTGGCGATCGCGGGGGCGTTCTCGTGGGCCACCGCCAGATCGTCGGTGCTGCTGGCGGCGCAGCTCACCCTCGACCACTTGAAGTGCTTCGTCATCGACGGCGACGACCACGACCATCCGATGACAGCCGCGGCCGCGCAGGCGCGCTTCCACGACGAGTTCGGCATGGACGCCCTATTGCCAGTGCCGCCCGCCTCCGGCGGTGCCAAGCTCGTGAGTGTCCGCCGGTGCCTCTACGGCGAAGGCTGGATTGCCCACGCGCTCTACCGCGTCGACGGGGCGGCCGTGTCGCTCTTCGTGCTGAATGATCAGCCGCAGGCGGCGGCCGATATCGAAGCATTCGGCCGCCACGCCGAGGTCATCTCAGTTGGCGCGACGACCTACGTGCTCGTGGCGCCAGCCCGGCTGTCGGGAGTGGCCTGGTCGATGGGTCTTGAGGCAGAATGATGGACATGGAGCCAGTGTCTTCGCCCGCGCCCGGTCGTTCGTCCCTGCGCACGGTGGCTATCGTGGCCACGGTCGTCGCGCTCATCGGCATCACCATCCCCTTCACCTGGGAGACCCCCGCCGATGGCGCCGGTGAGCCGATCACTGCGCCGTTCATCGAACCGGTCGCCGCGCACGCCTCGACGCTCGAGGGCGAGGCCCAGGCCGACGCCGCCGCGTGCATGCCGAATGCGAAGCCGGCGGCGGATTTCACCCTGCCATCGCTCGACGGCACCAAGATCTCGCTCAGCTCGTTCAAGGGCAAGGTGGTACTGCTGAATTTCTGGGCGACCTGGTGCGGTCCGTGCAAGGCCGAGATTCCCGCCTTCGTCGAATTGCAGCAGCAGTACGAAGGCGATCTCGTCATCCTGGGCCTGTCGGTCGACGATCCGCCCGACAAGGCCAAGGCGTTCGCCACGCAGTACAAGGTCAACTACCCGATGGTGCTCGGGCTCGGGCACGACGAAATCCAAGACGCCTACGGACCGATCTACGGGATCCCGGCGTCGTTCCTCATCAGCCGCGACGGAAAGGTCTGCAAGCGGCATCTCGGTATTGCACCGAAGTCGCAGTTCGAGCGCGAGATCAAAGCCCTGCTGTGAAGCGGGCGTGTAGTATGATCCTTTCAGTTCCATGTTGAAGGGCTTCACTCACGCGCGCCTCGCCTGCGGATGCCGTCTCGCGTTTCGCGACGGCACCGGCGGCAGTCCCGTCACCGTCATCGTCGAGGCGAAGTCACCCGCGTGTCCGAACTCGATGCACGTCCGCGACGTGCCCATCTACGACCACCGGGAAGCGCTGCGTCCGGCGACGCGCCCGCTGCCGCTCGAAGAAGGATTCGAGGAAGAGAGCTAGCCGCCGCCACCGTGTTCTGGGGCGTGCGGGCGTCATCACTGGCCGGGCATCATCTCAGCCACCACAAGTACGCCGATCGCGACGGCGACCCGCAATAGTCCGGCCGTGAGCGGCTTCTACTACGCGTACGCGGGCTGGTTCCTGCACGACGCCAAGCACGCGATGCTGCCGCCCACCAATCCGGTCGTCGGCGACTTCGCCGGCGTCCGAGAGATCGCGTGGCTCGATCGCAACTACGTCCTGCCGCCGGCGCTGCTGGCACTCGCCCTCTACCCCGTCGGCGGCCACGCCTGGCTCGGGAGGGGATTCTCGCTCGCTACGACCACGCTTGCGCATGCGACGTTCTCGGAGGAAGCGCGACACGGCGCGCCCGCGGTGCCAGCGGTCGCCGGACGGGGCGAGCCGTGACGGCCCGCCAGGCCGTCGCCTATGCCTGGGCGTTGCCGACATCCCTGCTCGGCCTGGCCATCGTCGCGCTCGCTGGCGCCCGCGCGGCCGGCCGGGGCGGCGTGCTCGAGGCCTGCGGGCCGGGCGTCGGGAGGTGGTTCGACCTCGTCGCCCCGGGACGCGGCATCATGGCCATGACGCTCGGGCACGTGGTGCTCGGGCGCGATCAGCCGGCCCTCGACGAAACCCGGGCGCACGAGCGGGTCCACGTCGCACAGTGCGAGCGGTGGGGCGCGTTGTTCGTGCCGGCCTACGCCTGTGCGAGCGCCGTCGCGTGGTGGCGCGGCGGGGATGCCTATTTCGACAATCGCTTCGAGCGCGATGCGTGGCGGGTCGCGCCAGTTGGCAAACCCGTATCTGACGCCGGGTGCGGCGCCCTCGGCGAGCCGCGCGCCTGACGCGCCGGGCCCGTGGAGGCGGCCTCCGCTGCCCCGCCACGGTGGCGCATGCGCGAGCGCGTCAGGTCAGGCGCCACTTGATGCGGGTGTAGGCGATGGCGAAGCCGCCCCGCTCGGCGTTCCGGTGCGACTCGCTGCCCGGGCGCGCGCAGATCATGGCGAGGTCGCAGCCGGCGGCTCGGGCGTGAGCGAGGCGGGCGGTGAGGAGGGCCGTCTGCGCGCCGCGGCGCCGGAACGCCGGGCGGGTGCTCGCGCCGGCGAGCAGGGCCACCCCGTCGTGCATGGCGACGACGCCGGTGGCCGCAATCGTCTCCTCAAACGCTGCCGCGAAGCACGTCGCGCCGTCCGTGCGCGGGTAGACTGCGCCGAGCTCGAGCGCGAACGGCACGACTTCGGGATGCTCACTCCAGCCATCAGCGACGGCCACGGCCCACGCGCCTCCGTCGGCCGGCCCGACCGACGAAATCGTGACGGCGGCGGCGGGTGCCGCCAGATCGGCGTCGGTGAGTGGCCGGCACAACACGTCGGTCAGCTCGATCGGCACATAGCCCCGGGCGCTCAGGAGCGGCAACGGTTCGCCGCGCGCCAGCGGGCTCACCTCGTGGTCCACGGTGGCACCGCGCGTTCGGAAGAACGTTTCGACCGCCTCGAGCGCTCTCGCCTCCGCTGCCCGGTCGATGCCGAGGCCGAACGTCTGCGTGAGCGGCGAGCCGACCCCGTCGAAGAGCGCCCAGATGCCGTCGACGTCGCGCCACGTTGCGCCACGTGAAGGCTCGACCAGCGCCCGCGCCTCGATGAAGCGCGCGTTGGCGGCACCCTCGGCGCGCTCGAGTCGTGAGGCGAGGCGGTGATCGACTAATAGTGCGGGCACCCGGAGATCATGACTCATTGTCCGGCTCGGGAATACCGCCGGGCATCGGCGGTTGGATCCCGCGACGTGAAGATCGCAATCATCGGCGCCGTTCGACCTGCGTCGAGCCCTCAGTAGGTGATGCGCAGGTCGGCCACGAGCGGCAGATGGTCGGACGCCATGAGCGCTTGCCGGGTGCGCACCAGCTCGACGTGCAGCACCTCGACCCGGCCCTTGTAGTAGATGTGGTCGAGGTGGAACAGCGGAAAGAAGCCCGGGTAGCTACGCGCCTTCGGCAGGTGCTTGGTGAGATCGAGGCTCTGGAGCCGCGCCGACAGGATGTCGGTCGTGAGGCCGCGCGCCCACTCGTTGAAGTCGCCGAGCACGATGCTGGCGCCGTGCGTGCTGTTCTCGTCTACCAGGGTCGCCACCTTGTCGGCCTGCACGCGCCGCTCGCCGAGCGAGGTGCCGAAGTGGACGTTGTAGACATGCAGCACGTGCGGGTCGTCGAACGCCACGTCGACGCGCTGGGCGCCGCGCGGCTCGCACGTCTTCCATGAGAGGTCGTACTGGATGTGCTGGCGGATGGGAAAGCGCGTGAGCACGACATTGCCGAAGAGCGCGTTGCGCAGGTGGCGCGTCGGCGCCATCACCCAGCCCATGCCCAGGGCGGCGCCCAGCTCGGCCGCCTGGCCGGCTCGCCGCTGACTCGCGCCGACGACTTCCTGCAGTGCGATCACATCGGCGTCGAGGCCCGCCAGCACCGAGGCCACGCGCTGCGGCGCCGTGCGTGCGTCCATGCCGCGGCAGCGGTGGACGTTGTAGGTGACCAGGCGCACGGTGCGGACCCGGCGCGGTTCATCTTGCGGCATCGGCATTCATCCCACTAGTCTTGACGAGCGGTCGGGCTCGCGGCGAGGGCCCACCCGCGGAGGTCTGATGGCGATCCTGCAGAGCGAGCGCGAAATCACCTGTCCGTGCTGTAACTCGACGCTCGTCGTCGACCTGAACCTCGGCCGCGTCGTGTCCCACACGGAGCCGGCCTCCGGCCACGCGCCCGCGCTCGACGACGCCCAGCGCTTCCTGCAGGACCAGGCCCGCCGCCGCGATGCCATCTTCGAGCAGTCGATGGCGAGCGAGCGCTCGCGCGACGATGCGCTGTCGCGCCGGTTCGAGGAAGCGCTCGAGCAGGCGAAGAAAGAGCCCATCACGAAGCCCGTGCGCGGATTCGATCTCGACTGACGTGGGCGCGATGGCACGTCACGCGCTCCCGGCCCGCGGCGCGGGCCGCCGGAACTCAGCCGGCAGCGGCGTCCAGCGCTCGCGCCCGGCGTAGTAGTTCGGCTTGTGTCCGTTGGCCTTGCGGTAGGCGACATAGCGTCGCCTCAGCCAGCGGTAGCGTCGATCCGAGGTCCGGATGCGGTGATGCGGCCAGTCGATGAGCAGGCGCTCGACGGCCCAGACGTTGCCGGTGGCGAAACGCCAGTCATAGCGGCCCATGGCCGCCAGGTGGACGACGCCGTAGCCGCGGACGCGGCCCGAGTCATCCACATAGGGATCGACATAGCTCAAGGCGAGGGCACGCGGCGTGGCGAACACGGCCCGGCGTCCGTGCAGGCCCGGATCGCGCGATCGGGCGATCGATCCCCAGCCGTCGGTGCCGCGAAACACGAAGATCACGTGATCCAGCCGGTCGGCGGACTCGAAACTCAGTAGCAGCGGCGGATGGCCGTGCTGTTCGAGAATGACCGCGGCGGCGAGGGCGGCCTCGAGGCAGTGCGCCGTGCCGCGCGCGACCACGCCGCGGAAGGTGCGCAGCGTCTCGCCACCCTGCTCGGTGTTGTAGGGGAGCGCGTTCAGCCAGCCCTGCACGGCCAGTGGCGTGCGCAGCCGGGCGACCAGCGCGCGCTCACGGGCGGTGAAGGCTGCTGGCGGCGGCGGCGTTACGTGAGGCGACACCGCCTCGCGCAGCGACTGCGGGCGCGTTGGCACCGGCCGGCGCATCGTCACTTTGCCGGGGCCGACAGGACACGGCGAAGGTCTGCCACCACCTGCTCGGCGGTCCAGTCGTTGCCCGAGTAGATCGTGGCGACCCGTGCATCGGGACCGATGACGGCCGTGCGTAGGTTGTGGGTGATCGAGCCGTCGGCTTCGCGGATGACATTGACGCCGAACTCGGCCGCGAAGCGGTCGACGATCGCCGGCGGCGCGGTGGCGAAGTGCCAGGCTGGCCCGGCCCCGACCTTCGCCGCGTGGGCCGTGAGCACGGCCGGCGTGTCGACCGCCGGGTCGAAGCTCACCGACAAGAGCTTGACCTTGCCGGCCAGCGCCTGGTCGGCCCTGGCCGCCGCCTGGATCTCGCCGAACCGCGTGTCCATCAACGGGCAGAAGTCGGGCAAGGGGCAACGAGTGTAGATGAAAGTGACGACGCCGGCGGCGCCCTTCCAGTCGGCCAGCGACGCCGGTTGCCCCGACTGGCTCGTGAGCGCCACGGTGGGCACCGCATCGCCCGCGGCCAGCACGTGGATGCCCTCTGCGACGGATCCGGCCGTGGCGTCGGCCGGCAGCGGCGCGGTGCCGGTCAGGACGACGTTTTCGAGGAACGCGCGGGTGGGTTCGACGACCAGGGTGGCGGTGACGAGGTCGCCAGGGCGGCGTTCGAGAATCGAGGCCCGGTCGGCCACCTGGAACGGCATCGTCATCGCGTCCATGTAGCCCTCGACGGTACCGTGCTTGAGCAGCACCTGGCCGGTGTCGAGCTGCACGCCGAGCAACTGCCCCGCGATGGGGTAGCGCTGGGCAGGAACGGGCGGACTGGCGCATCCGGCTACGAGCGCCACGACGAGGAGCGTGAGCCCGCAGCGAGCCATCGAATTGACTGTACCACGGCCCGGGACCGGGACTGGGGACTCCCTTGAGCTTGCCTCCGGGTCTGCTATACTTCGCGAGCTTTCACGTCCCCGAGGGAGCCCATGTGCTGGTTGGCGAAACGACGTTTCCCCCTCCTGCGCGTGAGCTGGTCGAGGGGGGAGTCACGGCGTTCGCGCGCGCCGGACTGAACTGACCGAAGCGCGGCAGGAGCGAGTTGACCGATGGGCCTTAGACTTTACGTGGGCAATCTTCCTTACAGCGCGACCGACGACGATCTGAACGAGCTCTTCAGCCGCGCCGGCGCGGTGGCCAATGTGCATGTGATGCGCGATCAGGCCACGGGCCGTGCGCGCGGTTTCGCGTTCGTCGAGATGACGACCGACGAGGGCGCGCAGAAGGCGATCAACGAGCTCCACGAGTTCCAGATGGACGGCCGCGCGCTGGTCGTGAACGAAGCGCGTCCCAAGCCGAGCGGCGGTGGTGGTGGCTTCGGCGGCGGCGGCGGGATGGGCCGGGGCGGTGGCGGCAGCGGCCGTGGCGGCAACGGCGGCGGCCGGCGCGAACCACGCTGGTAGCAGCGTCTGCCGGCGTCAATCCCCGCGGGGCACACCCGTGATTCTGGTCGGTACGTCCGGCTACAACTACCCCGAGTGGAAGGGCAGCTTCTATCCGCAGGATCTACCTGCGTCGAAGATGCTGCCCTTCTACGCGGAACGCTTCCCCTCGGTTGAGATCAACGCCACCTTCTACCGGATGCCCACACCAAAGACGGTGGCGGGTTGGGCCGGGCAGGTGCCGCCCGCCTTCCGCTTCACCCTCAAGGCCAATCGCCGGATCACGCACGACAAACGCCTCAAGGACGTCGGCGATGCCGTGGACTTCTTCGTGAAGACCGCTCGCGACCTCGGGCCGCAACTCGGCGCGCTGCTCTTCCAGACGCCGCCCAACCTCAAGTGCGATCTCGAGCGCTTCGATGCCTTCCTTGCCACGGTGCCTGATGAGGTAGCGGCGGCGTTCGAGTTTCGTCACGACTCGTGGCTGAGCGACGAGGTCTACGCGCGGCTGCGTGCCCGCAACTTCGCCCTGTGCGTGGCCGATACCGGCACCCGCTCGGTGCCGATTGTCGCCACCGCCGACTTCGCCTACCTGCGGCTGCGCGACGAAGGCTACGACGACGACGCCATCCAGCACTGGACGCGCACGGCCCAGGAGCTCGCTGCCACCTGCAAGGACGTCTTCGTGTATTTCAAGCACGAGGATGCCGGCAAGGGCGCGATGTTCGGGCAGCGCATGCTGGAGCTGCTGGCGCGCGGCTGACCGCCGAGGTGGCCGCCGGGCTCAGGGCGCTACGCCGGCGTGGGCCGCGATGAAGTCGATGACCCGCGCCTCCGCCCAGTAGCCATCGTGGCCGGGCGTCTCGGGCCCGATGAAGCCACAGTGTCCGCCGTGCCGCGTCACGACCCGGGTGAGCATCGGAATCGTGGCGAGGGCGGCATCCTGCATGACATCCGGCGGGACGAACGGATCGTCCTCGGCCGTAATGGCCAGTCCCGGCACCGCCAGCTGGTGCATCACGCGCCGGGCGCTGGCGCGATGGTAGTAGTCGGCGGCGCCGGTAAAGCCGTTGTGCGGTGCGGTGTAGATGTCGTCGAAGGCGCGCACCGACCGCACGCCAGCCAGCGGCCGCGTGTCGTAGAGATCAGGGAAGAGCGCCGCCTTGCGCCGCATCCGCGCCGTGAGGCCCCACAGAAAGTTCAGATGGTAGGCGAGGTTGGCGCGGCGTTCGAGCGCGTCGACGCAGTGGCCGAGTTCGATCGGTGGCGAGACGGCGGCGACGGCCACGACGCTCTCGGCATCGATGGTGCCGGCGATCTCGCCGCCGAGCTTCAGTGCGATGTTGCCGCCGAGTGAGTAGCCACAGACGGCGAACCGCTCGAAGCCATCGCCGTCGCGCAGCAGGCGCAGCACCGCCAGGGGATCGGCCGTCAGGCCTGAATGGTACAGTCCCGGCGTCAGGTGCTCGGTGCCGCCGCAGTTGCGCTGGTTGAGACGCACGACGTTGAAGCCCCGCCGCCACGCCTTCTCAGCCATCCCACGCATGTAGTGGCTGTTACTCGATCCCTCGAGACCGTGCAGCAGCAGCACCGTGACCCGGCGCCGAGGTTCCCCCTGCCAGTGACAATGGCCAAGCACCTGCGTGTCGGGCGAGACCTGGAAATAGCGTGCCTGTGGCGGCGGCAGGGTGGAGAAACGTCGCGGCACCGCCCAGGCATAGAGCGTCATGCGGTGTCCGCCGGTCAGCAGCGGATGCGGGGTGAACAGATCTCGAGGCGTCGTCACGCGGGCGTCCCCCGCGATCTTACGGCACCGGCCCGGCGCGTCGCCCTCAGGGATACACTGGCGCTTCACGACTTCCGGAGCTGTGTCCCCATGACCGTTCGCCGACTCGCGCTCGCGCTCGCCTTGGTCGCCCCGGTGGCCTGCATGGCCGCGCCGGAACAACACCCCACGCCCGCCGCGGCCGCGCCCGCCCTCGACGTGGCCGAGCTGAGTGCCAGCGACGCACAGAGCCGCATGACGAGCGGGACGCTCACCTCACGAGCGTTGACCGAGGCCTATCTGGCCCGCATCGCCGCGATCGACAAGGCCGGGCCCGCGCTCAACTCGATCATCGAGCTCAACCCGGCGGCGGTGGCGGATGCCGAGCGGCTTGACGGCGAGCGGGCAGCGGGGAAGGTGCGGGGGCCGATGCACGGCCTTCCCGTGCTGCTCAAGGACAACATCGACACCGAAGGCCTGGTGAACTCGGCCGGTTCACTGGCCTTGGCCGACAACCGCCCTGCGGCAGACGCCTTCCTCGTGGCGCGGCTGCGCGCGGCCGGCGCCGTCATCCTCGGCAAGACCAACTTGAGTGAGTGGGCGAACTTCAGATCCACGCGCTCGAGCTCCGGATGGAGTTCGCGCGGCGGTCAGACCAAGAATCCCTACGTGCTCGATCGCAACCCGTGCGGGTCGAGCGCCGGCACCGGTACCGCCATTGCCTCCAGTCTCGCCGCCGTGGGTGTGGGCACCGAGACCGATGGCAGCATCCTGTGCCCGGCGGCGGTGGCCGGTCTTGTCGGGCTCAAGCCCACCGTCGGCCTCGTGAGCCGCAGCGGCATCATTCCGATCTCGATCTCGCAGGATACGGCCGGGCCGATGACCCGCACGGTCGCTGACGCGGCGCTGTTGCTCGGGGCGATGGCCGGCGTCGACCCGGCGGATCCGGCTGGCGCGGCAGCGACCGGTGGCACGCCAGACTATCTGGGCGGGCTCAAGGAAGAGGCGCTCACCGGCACGCGCTTCGGCGTCGTGCGGCAGGCCATGGGCTACCACCCCGATGTCGACGCGGCCATGGCACAGGCGATCGCGACACTCACGGCGGCCGGTGCCACGGTCGTGGACGTGCAGATCCCCACCTACAACCGCTGGAACGCGCCGGAGTTCGAGGTGCTGCTCTACGAGTTCAAGGATGGCCTCAACAAGTACCTCGCGACCAGCGCCTCGCCACACAAGTCACTCGCGGCGCTGATCGCCTGGAACACGGCGCACCGGGAGACGGCGATGCCGTTCTTCGGGCAGGAGCTCTTCGAGCAGGCCCAGGCCAAGGGGCCGCTGACCGAGGCGGCATACGTGACGGCGAAAGCGGCGGCCAAACAGCTCGCCGGGCGCGACGGCCTGCTGGCGACGCTCGACGGCCAGAAGCTCGACGCGCTCATCGCGCCGGCGATGGCGCCGGCGTGGCCGACCGATCACGTGCTCGGCGATCACTTCGTCGGCGCCGGCTATGGCATGGCAGCGGTGGCCGGCACCCCGAGTCTGACCGTGCCGATGGGCGAGACACATGGCTTGCCGCTCGGCCTGGCGATGATGGGACGCGCCTACAGCGAGGCCGATCTGCTCGCCTGGGGCTATGCCTTCGAGCAGAAGACCAAGGCGCGTACGGCACCCACCTTCAAGGCGACCATCGAGTAACAGGCCCGGCTCAGCGCTCGAACTCGATGTGGTGGGACGAGCTGCCGGTGAGGAACAGGCGCGCGCGCTGACCGGCCAGTTCCTTCGGGGGGTGTCGAATGCTCCCATGACGCCGGTGGCGGACGCCGTGGGCGGTTCACGCACTACGGCTATGGCATGGCTGGCATCGCCGGAACAGGACCTGCCGAGGCCCGCCGCCGAGTACAATTCTCTGGTCTCCGTGGAGGACTTCCTTATGATTCGGACCAACATCCTCGCTCCCGCAGCTTTCGTCCTGGCTTCGACGGCCACGGCCGCATTCGCGCAGACGCCGGCCGCCAAGCCCGCGGCGCCCACCGCCGCCGAGGCCAATCTCACCGCGATGAAGCGCGGTGTCGCCGAACACGTAGACGGCCTGGCCAAGCTGGCCCAGGAGGCCGTGGATTCGGTCTTCAGCTTCGGCGAACTCGGCTTCCAGGAAGTCGAGACGTCGAAGTATCTGACCGGACTGCTCGAGAAGAACGGCTTCACGGTCACCCGCGGCGTGTCCGGCATTCCGACGGCGTGGGTGGCCACCTTCGGCAGCGGCAAGCCGGTCATCGCGCTCGGCTCCGACATCGATGGCATCCCGCAGTCGTCCCAGAAGCCCGGCGTCGCCTACAAGGATCCCATCCTTGAAGGCGCACCGGGCCACGGTGAGGGCCACAACACCGGCATGCCGCTCAACATAGTGGCGGCGATCGCCGTCAAGCGGGTCATGGAGCGCGAGAAGCTGCCCGGCACGATCATGCTGTGGCCAGGGGTGGCCGAAGAGCAGCTGGCCAGCAAGGCCTGGTTCGTGCGCGACGGCATGTTCAAGGACGTCGATGTCACGCTCTTCACGCACGTCGGCAATAACCTCAACGTATCGTGGGGCGCTGGCGGCGGCAACGGCATGATGTCGGTCGAGTACATCTTCGAGGGCGAGACGGCACACAGCGCCGGGGCCCCGTGGCGCGGCCGCTCGGCCCTCGACGCGGTCGAACTGATGAGCGTGGGCTGGCAGTACCGCCGCGAGCACCTGCGCTTGTCGCAGCGCTCGCACTCGGTCATCGTCAACGGCGGCGACCAGCCCAACGTCGTGCCGCGCAACGCCAGCATCTGGTTCTACTTCCGCGAGAACGACCAGCCGCACATCCAGGAGCTGTGGGACATCGGCAACAAGATGGCCGAGGGCGCGGCGCTGATGACCAATACCACGTGGACGTCGCGCATTCTCGGCACTGCCTATCCGCAGCACTTCAACAAGCCGGTCGCCGACACGGTCTTCGCCAACATCCAGCGCGTCGGTCTGCCCGAGTGGAGCGAGGCCGACCAGACGCTGGCCAAGGGCCTGCAGAAGGAACTCGGCAACCCGACGCAGCCGGGGCTGGCGACCAAGCTCGCCGAGATGGGGCAGCCGGTCAAGAACGAGGACAACATGGGCGGCGGGTCGGACGACATCGGCGACGTGTCGTGGAACGTGCCGACGGTGACGCTGCGCTACCCGGCGAACATCCCCGGCTTGCCGGGCCACAACTGGTCGAGCGGCATCGCCAGCGCCACGCCGATCGCGCACAAAGGTGTCGTGGCCGGCGCCAAGGTACAGGCCATGACCATCCTCGACCTGCTGACCAAGCCGGAACTCGTCACGGCCGCCTGGGACTACTTCAACAACGTCCAGACCAAGGACGTGAAGTACATCCCGTTCCTCAAGGCCGACACGCCGCCGGCCATTCACCTGAACGAGGCCATCCTCGGCAAGTACCGCGAGCAGATGAAGCCGTTCTACTACGACCCAAGCAAGTTCCCGACCTATCTCGATCAGCTCGGCATCAAGTACCCGACCGTGCGCACGACGCCGCCAACTCCGCAGCAGGACGAGCGGCAGTAGGCGATGGTGACGGGCCGTTGTCAGCCCCGCACCCGTTCAATTCCCGTGTTCTGAGGAGAAACGCTCGATGAGTCGAACGCCTACGCTCGTTGTTACTGCTCTCGCCCTGGCCGCGACGGCCTCGGTCGCCTTGGCGCAGACGCCGGCCGCCAAGCCCGCGGCGCCCACCGCCGCCGAGGCCAATCTCACCGCGATGAAGCGCGGTGTCGCCGAACACGTAGACGGCCTGGCCAAGCTGGCCCAGGAGGCCGTGGATTCGGTCTTCAGCTTCGGCGAACTCGGCTTCCAGGAAGTCGAGACGTCGAAGTATCTGACCGGACTGCTCGAGAAGAACGGCTTCACGGTCACCCGCGGCGTGTCCGGCATTCCGACGGCGTGGGTGGCCACCTTCGGCAGCGGCAAGCCGGTCATCGCGCTCGGCTCCGACATCGATGGCATCCCGCAGTCGTCCCAGAAGCCCGGCGTCGCCTACAAGGATCCCATCCTTGAAGGCGCACCGGGCCACGGTGAGGGCCACAACACCGGCATGCCGCTCAACATAGTGGCGGCGATCGCCGTCAAGCGGGTCATGGAGCGCGAGAAGCTGCCCGGCACGATCATGCTGTGGCCAGGGGTGGCCGAAGAGCAGCTGGCCAGCAAGGCCTGGTTCGTGCGCGACGGCATGTTCAAGGACGTCGATGTCACGCTCTTCACGCACGTCGGCAATAACCTCAACGTATCGTGGGGCGCTGGCGGCGGCAACGGCATGATGTCGGTCGAGTACATCTTCGAGGGCGAGACGGCACACAGCGCCGGGGCCCCGTGGCGCGGCCGCTCGGCCCTCGACGCGGTCGAACTGATGAGCGTGGGCTGGCAGTACCGCCGCGAGCACCTGCGCTTGTCGCAGCGCTCGCACTCGGTCATCGTCAACGGCGGCGACCAGCCCAACGTCGTGCCGCGCAACGCCAGCATCTGGTTCTACTTCCGCGAGAACGACCAGCCGCACATCCAGGAGCTGTGGGACATCGGCAACAAGATGGCCGAGGGCGCGGCGCTGATGACCAATACCACGTGGACGTCGCGCATTCTCGGCACTGCCTATCCGCAGCACTTCAACAAGCCGGTCGCCGACACGGTCTTCGCCAACATCCAGCGCGTCGGTCTGCCCGAGTGGAGCGAGGCCGACCAGACGCTGGCCAAGGGCCTGCAGAAGGAACTCGGCAACCCGACGCAGCCGGGGCTGGCGACCAAGCTCGCCGAGATGGGGCAGCCGGTCAAGAACGAGGACAACATGGGCGGCGGGTCGGACGACATCGGCGACGTGTCGTGGAACGTGCCGACGGTGACGCTGCGCTACCCGGCGAACATCCCCGGCTTGCCGGGCCACAACTGGTCGAGCGGCATCGCCAGCGCCACGCCGATCGCGCACAAAGGTGTCGTGGCCGGCGCCAAGGTACAGGCCATGACGATCCTCGACCTGCTGACCAAGCCGGAACTCGTCACGGCCGCCTGGGACTACTTCAACAACGTCCAGACCAAGGACGTGAAGTACATCCCCTTCATCAAGGCCGATACGCCGGCACCGACCTTCCTGAACGAGAGCATCCTCGGCAAGTATCGCGAAGAGATGAAGAAGTTCTACTACGACCCGAGCAAGTATCCGACCTACCTCGATCAGCTCGGCATCAAGTACCCGACCGTGCGCACGACGCCGCCCGCGCCGCCGCAGGACGAGCGGAAGTAGGCGTGACGCCCGTCGCATTCGCCCGGGAACTCGCCGCCGCGCTGGCGGCGGGTCTCCCCGAGGGTTTCAGCGCGGCCGCCGATGATCAGATGGTCACAATCGAAGGGCCAGACGGCGACGGTGCCACCACGGCGCTCGACATCGAGACCGACGACATCGGCGACTTCGAGGTCTACGCCGAGGCGGCCGAAGGCGTGCTCAGCCTGGCGCAGGACATCGTCTGTGAAGCGCTCGACACCAGCTGGCCGGCAACCTCCGGGGGAGCCGTGGATCTGCCGATCCCTGGTGCGCGTGTCGACGGCGTCGTCATGCAACTGTGGTACGGCGATGAGGACGCGCCGGTGCTGACGCTGAGTGCGATTCCGCTGCAGACATAGCGTCGTGCCGATAGGACGCGGTGCGAGGCCGCGGCCGATTCGGCCCTGGCGACCAGCATCGCGTCGGCCGTGGGCGTTTGGTCGCGGCGATCATCGCGACCGCGGGTGCTCGCCGCGGCGGCTGTGAGGCTCTTCTCCCCGACGCTGCTCACGGGCCGCGTCAGCCGCCAGGATCTGCCGCGACGTCATGTAGGTGCCGGCATGCACGGTCCCGCGCGGTGTGTATTTCGGTGGCCCGCGTTCGCTTCGTAAGGGCATCTCGGCCCAGCTACACTGGCCGTGGCGGCAGGAGGCGCAGCGTCCTGGCCGCTGGCGGCCGCACTCGTCGCCGGGTGCAAGACGGGCCCAGCCTGAACAGCGACTTTCCCGGATGGTGGGATACCGACGCCATCGAGCAACTGCCCGGTAGAGTGTGCGGCCACCTTGGCCGCAGCGCAGTTTGCGTTGGCGTGGTGTTCGGGCGGCGAGTGACTATGAGTCGTCGTCGCGCAAGAGGCCGACACTCGCGCCGGGAGTGCGGGCGACGCACATCACAGGGGACGCCACCCCATCGCGCAGAGTCCGCGCGACGGGGGCCCCGGTTGGGGGCCCCCAGAAGCGCTTCGGACCTCAGGACAAGTCGCCGGGAGGCGCGGGTTGACCGGCGCGACTCATCGGAGCCGACGACCGGACGCCGCGGCAATGCAACTGCGGTCTGGGTTAGATCCCGCTCTTCATGTACTTCGCCACGGCCGAGACGAACCGGTCCACTTCCGCAGGGCTGTTGTAGAAGTGCGGCGAGACGCGGATGCCAGGCCGGTCCTGGCCGCCGCGGGTCGTGATGCCGATGCGGTCGTTGGTGTAGAGCGCCGTGGCGAGCTTGCCAGCGTCGAGTGTGCCGGGCACGAACGACACGACGGCCACGCGGCGCGCCGCTACCGGCGACGTCCAGTTGGTGATGCCCGGGATCTTCGCCAGGCCTTCCATGACCTGCGTCGTCAGAGCGCGCGAGCGCGTCTCGATGGCAGCGCGTCCGACCTTGGTCTGGAGCGTCAGCGCTTCGTGCATCGCGATCATCGTCGCCTCGTCACGCTGACCGAAGCTCTCGAAGGTCTTCGAGAAGCCGACGGCGCCTGGATAGGCGCTGTAGACACTGGGCCAGAGCTTCGCCTGCGCGGTCTTGTTCACGTAGAGGACGCCGCACTCACGAGCCCCGCACGGCCACTTGTGGGCACTGCCGGAGTAGAAGTCGGGCTGGATGTCGGCCAGGTTGACGTCGAGCAGGCCGAAGCTCTGCGCGCCATCGAGCAGGAAGAGGACGCCGCGCGAGCGGGCGAGAGCGGCCAGTTCCTTCGCCGGCATGAGGTCGCCCACGGTGCTCGTCAAGTGCGTGACCGACATCACCTTCGTGCGCGGTGTGATGGCCTTGGTGAAGGCGTCGAGGTAGTACTCCGGACCAGGATGCGGATTCTTCTGGGGCACGACGACGACCGAGAAGCCGAAGCGCTTCGCCTTCTCGCGCCACGCGACGAGATTGCTCGGGTGGTTGTCTTCGTGCAGCAGCACCTCGTCGCCGGCCTTGAGATCCAGGCCGTTCGACACCATGTTGTTCGACTCGCTGGTGTTGCGGGTGATGATGATCTCGTCAGGCGACACGCGGAGGAACGCGGCGAGCGCCGTGCGAGTGGCTTCCTTCTCGGGCATCAACCGGGCGCGGTTGGTCGGCGATGGGTCGGTGTCGACGCTCTTCGATTCGCGGGTCAGGGCCTCGGCGGCAGGACGCGAGGCCGGGCACAGGTTGGCGGCGTTCATCACGGCCAGGTCCGGCGGCATCACGAACTGCTCGCGGACGCTCGTCCAAAACGGTTCGCCCGCAGAGGGGCCGGCCGGCAGGATGTCGCTGGCCGCGGCCATGCCCCGCGCGAAGATCGGGTCGGCCAGGAGGGCAGCCGAGCCCCCGGCAGCGAACAGCTTGGCGAAATTGCGGCGCGAGACGGTGGCGGCCATGTCGAGTCCTCCTGCCGGGGAGCCCGGCGATTGGCCGGAGTATACCCCGCGGAGGCCCCGGAACCTTGGGTGAGCGGCGGGACGAGCCAGGCGCGGCGCAAGCTACGGGGCGAGCGAGTAGACCCGCGTGTCACCCGCCTGATAGAGCAGCGGCAGGTCGAGCACGCGCGGCACGGCCAGCACCGTGCAGCCTGCCTCCGCACCCAGCGCGCGCAGCGCGTCGGTCGACATCTCGTCGAAGCCCTGCGTGGCCTCGATGCGTGCCGCCACGCGGTGGGCCGCCTCGCGCGAGTACATCGCCATCGCCACGTCTTTCGTTTCTTCGAGAAAGACGTCACGCGCGGCGCCGATGCGCACGGCCGTGCCCATGCCCGGTTTCCAGGCATGGCCCGGATCGGCGAGCACGCAGGCGTCGACCGGTGTGTGCTCGCGGATCCAGTCGAGGGCCCGGACCCAGTCGTCGTCCGGCAGATCGACGGCGAAGGTCGGCCGTTCTGGGCTCTCGACGAAGCCGACGTAGACACCGCGCCCCAGGCTCACGCCGACCAGCACCACTGCGACCGCGTGCGCCAGCCCGAGGTGGCGGCCGGCGCGCGCCGGTCGATCCACCAGCCACCAGACGAGGAACAGCGTCGCCATGGTTTCGACCGGCCAGAACGCCCGTGAGGTCTGCAGCTGCACGGCGAGAGGTACGCCTGCGGCGATGAGCGGCAGTGACAGGAGGAAGCCGGCCACGAGCGCCAGGCACCCGGCCACCAGGCCCAACTCGTGCCTCGTCAGCACACCGTCGCGACGGCGTCGCCACGCGGCCGCCACGAGCACCGCCGGGCCGAGGAGGTTCACGGCCCACGTGGCGGTCGACCACGTCGTCGGAAACGTGTAGTCCTTGGTGGCGACCAGCGCCCGCCACACCGGTTCCATTGGCGTCAGATCGAACGGCGTGAGGCCCGCCGCCACACTCGCGACGCCGGCGGCCGCCGCCGTGCCACCGGCGACGAGCGCCGTCCGAGTGAGGCGCGGCTCGGTGACCGCGATCGTCACCAGCGCGATGGCGAAGAACAGCGCCGCGGTGGTCGGGTGCAGGGCTGCCGCGGCGACCAGCAGCAGCAGCGGCCGGCTTCGCCGGCCGCCGAGGACGTCGGCCAGCGCCATGAGGCCGATGGCGAAGACCAGCACCCGCGGATGGAAGTAACCCTCGAGCGTGTTCGCACCGGTCTTGGCGATGCGGTGCCTGAGGGTGAGGGCCGCAATCCAGGCCGCCAGGGCCCACGGCGTGGTGAGTATGGCCCGGCCCAGCGCGACGGCGCCGGCATAGAAGGCCAGCAGGGTCGCCCCCTGCGCCAGCGCGAACCAGACCGGCAGCCGAACTCCCGTCAGGCCAACCAGCGCGCCGCCGATCTCGTCCACGAGGAAGTAGCGGCCCTGCGCGCCGAGCATCGCCCAGTCGCGCGGGTAGAGCGCTGGATCGAGCTGGTGAAGAATGGCGGGGATGTAGAAGGCCTGGTCGGCGACGCCGTAGCGATAGCCGCCGGCGTTCAGCGTCGCCATCAGGGCGAAGGCGAGCCCACCCAGCCACAGGCACGCGGGTGAGACCCGCGTGTCCTCAGATGGCTTCGTCGGCACTCGGTCCGTAGATCGACGGCAACGGCACGTCGAGTTCGCGCAGGTAGACGCTGAGCTGTCCGCGATGATGAATCAGATGGTTCATCACGAACGTGCGCCAGCACGAGGCCTTGGGCAGCGTGAAGAACTCCTGCTGGCCGCGTCTTAGCGTCCAGGGAGCCATGAGCTCGGCATCCGACCTGCCGGCGAGCGCCGTTCGCGCGGCGCCCATCTCGGCGTCGAAGTGCGCGACGATGGCGCCCTTCGACGCCAGACCCTGGTAGTCCGGCGGCCGCGCCATGGCTTCCAGATCCACGGCGGCCTGGTTCAGCGTGAGCTGTCCCCACACGCCCAGCTGCCCGATGTGCTCGGCCAGCGCGGCGAGCGTCATGCTCTTCGGGTGCGGCTGCCAGCCCAGCCGGTCGTCCGGCAGGCGGTCGAGCAGCCGGCGAGTCGTGGCGATTTCGCGGTCGAACTCTGGAAGCAGGTCGTCGACTAGAGCCATGGCACCACCGGCAGAGCGCGGACGAAACGCCCGCTATGCTATCACCATGGACGCGAGCGACACGGCGCGCGCGGGCGAAGTGGTCCTGACGGATGGCACTGGCGTGGTGATTCGCCCGATCCGCGCCGACGATGCGGCTTACATGGCGGCCTTCCACGCCGGTCTCTCGATGCGCTCGGTCTACCAGCGCTACTTCCACCTCTCGTCGCTCCAGCAGCGCATCACGCATTCACGCCTGGCGCTTACCTGCCGGGTGGACCCGGCCGCCGGAATGGCCCTCGTGGCCGAGCACGTCACCGCCGATGGCAGCCTCGAAGTGCTGGCGCTCGGGCGCCTCAAATACACCGAGCCAGGAGCCGCCGAGATCGCACTGCTCGTCATCGACCGCTGGCAAGGCCTCGGTCTTGGTCGCGCCGTGATGCAGCACCTGGTGGCGGCGGCAAGGATGCTGGGGCTGCACCGGCTTCATGGCGACATGCTGGCCGACAACGACGCCATGCGCGCCGTGGTGCGGCACGCCGGCTTCGTCATCCGCAGCGTGCCGGGCGACGGCGCCGTGCTGCACGCCGAGCTCATCCTCGGCTAGGGACGCGGCACGCGGGGAACGCGCGACGCGGGAGGCGTCGGCGGCGCGGGTGCTGCGGCGGGCGTCGGCGGTGCGACCGGCGCAACCGGCAAGCGCCCCCAGTCGCTCAGTCGTTCCAGGCCGGTGTCGATGCCGGCCTCGATCATCGCTTCGATGCTCTGGTCGATCGTGAAGTTGGAAGCCTTGTCCTTGCCGCCCTTGCGATTCCTGCGCTGCGCCCGTTCGTCCTCACGTGAGAGCAGTGGGCCTTTCGCCACGTGGATGTCGCCCTGGAACGACTGTAGTTCCACGCGTGCCGCGCCCGACCCGAGCGTGAAGTTGAAGCGCTTGTTGGAGTCCTTGTCCGCCTCTCCCTTGGGCAAGGTCACCGGGAAGTCGCTGCTGAAGTCGCCGCGGAAGGTGCGGATGAAGACCGTGGCGCTGGCCTGCTGACCGAGACTGATGCGGATGTCCCCCTGGTGCGTGCTCACGCGGTAGGTGCCTTTGTCGGTCGTCGTGCTCTCGAAGCGCACGTCGCCGTTGACGGTCGAGACTTCGAGGCTCGAGACCTTGGCGTTGGTGATCGTCACATCGCCGTTGACGGTCTCGGCCACGACATCACCGGCGACGCCGGTGAGCGTGATCGAGTCGTTCACCGTGGAGAGGTTCAGCTTGCCCGAGGCGCCTTCGGCGCGGATCGCGCCCTCGATCGAGCGTAGCGACACGGCGCCCGACCCGCCCTTGAGTGTGAGATCACCGCCCACGGTCTCCACGCTGACCTCGGCGGTCGTGCCTTCGATCGTCGCGGCCAGGTAGGTGCCCGAGATGTTCACGGGCATCCAGCGCGGGACCGTGAGCGTGTAGTCGACGACACCGCCGGGGCCGCGCGTGCCACGGGTGCGGATGCGCAGGGTGTTGTCGGCCGACTGGACGTCGACGCGATCGCGCGAACCGTGACGGGCCTGCACGCGCACGGCGTCGCGATCCCAGGCGCGCACGATGACCTCACCGGCATGGCTCGACAGCACGAGCCGCGTGCCCTTGGCGACATCCACCGTGTCGTCGGTGCGGGGCGACTCACCAGCGTCGGTCCAGCCAGGCCGCGCTTCGACGGGTGCCTGCTGGGCGGCGGGTGCCGGCGGCGCGCTCTGTGCGGCCTCCGAGGCTGGCAGCGCCGGACCGGCGAATGTCGCGGGCACGACCGCGAGCAGCGACACGAGCGCGAGTGCGAGCGGGAGATTTCGGGCGGCCATGGACATCAGTCTCCTTCGGTGATTCGCGCCGCGCGGCGCAGCAGATCCAGCTTGCGCTGACGCGCACCGGCCAGATGCGCGTTCAACAGGGCATTGGCAGGGTCGGTTGCCAGGGCCTGGCGCGCCTCGCCAATGGCGTCGTCGATGACGCGCAGGTTGCGTTCGAGCACGATGACCGTGCGCGGGTCGAGCCATTCACGCTGTTCCTGCAGTACCCGCTCGAGATCCCCGATGGCGGCGTCGTACTGTGCGTCGGCGAAATCGACCGGCGTCACCCGCTCGTCGCCGATGTCGAAGGCGTCGGACTCCGCGATGATCGGCACCGGGGTGGCGGCCGCCGGCGCCGGAGGTGTGGCGCGTGGCCACAAGGACGCACCGCCAACGGCCGCCAGCAGCGTGGCCGCCACGGCCAGTTCCGGCAGCCCCACCGACCAGCGGCGCCGATACCACACGACGGGCGGCGCGGGAGCGGCAGAAGGTGCACCCAAGGCGATCGGCGCCGCCATCTCGCGCGGGCCCGCCAGGCGTGCCGCGATCCCCGGCCACAGATCCGTCGTCGGCGCCGCGACAGCCTCGCGCCGGGCCGAGGCGGTTGCTCGCACCGTGATGAGATCGGCCACCACTGCCCGGCAGTCGGCGCATCCGGCCAGATGGGTGTCGATGGCCGTCCGGGCGCCGCCCTCGAGATGGTCGTCGAGATAGTCGGACAGGGCGTCGACAGGATGCCTGTTCACGACGCGGCCTCCGAGGCGGTGAGGTGCCCGCGCAGCGACATCCGGGCGCGGTGCAGTTGCGATTTCGAGGTACCGACCGACACGCCGAGCAGCGTGCCGATCTCTTCGTGCCGGTAGCCCTCGACGTCGTGCAGCACGAACACGGTCCGGGCGCCTGGCGGCAGCCGGCCCACCGCCACGTCGATGTCCATGGAGGCATGCCAGCCGCGCACGGCGTCGATGGGCGCGGCCACTCCGGCGAGCACGTCGTCGCCTTCAGGCAGGAAACGGTCGCGGGCCTTGCCCAAGGTCCGGAACTGCTCGATCACGATGTTCACCGCCATCCGGTGCAGCCAGGTGGCCAGCGACGATTCTCCGCGGAAGAGCGCCAGCTTCTGCCAGGCCCGGACGAAGACGTCCTGGGTCAGCTCGTCGGCGCGGTCGGGGCCGGCCATGCGGCGGGTGAGGGCGAGAATGCGTGGCACGTGGGCGCGGTAGAGGCGCTCGAATGCCGCCGTGTCGCCCCGAACCGCGCGGGCCACATCGTCGGCCTCCGTGTCGGGCCGGGAGTGAGGATTGGGGGTCACACCGCGGTCCAGCGCGTCAGCTCCTTCGCCCTATTGGATGGCCGGGCCCGGCGCAGGGTTGGAACGGCGCTACTGGCCCGACTTCGGACGGGCAAAATCCACCTTCGGCACCTCCCGGGCCTCGGGCGGGGCCTCGAACAACGGGTAGTCCTGGAACCGGAAGATGGCGTTGGTGACGTTGGCCGGGAACTGCCGCCGCGACGTGTTGTAGGCCTGCACCCGCTCGTTGTAGCGCATCCGCTCGGTGGCGATGCGGTTCTCGGTGCCTGCGAGCTCGTCGCTCAGGCGGGCGAAGAGCTCGCTCGACCTCAGCTCCGGGTAGTTCTCGACCACCGCCAGCAGCCGTGCCAGGGCGCCCGACTGCTCGTTGGCCGCCGACATCGTCTCGGCGGGCGTTCGCGCGCCCGCCAGCTTCGCGCGCGAGTCGGCGATGGCCCTGAAGACGTCCTGCTCCTGCTGCGCGAAGCCCTTGGTGGTCTCCACCAGATTCGGGATGAGGTCGCTTCGCCGCTTCAGCTGATTTTCGACCTGCGCCCACTGCGCCTTCACGGCCTCTTCCTGGCTGACGAACGTGTTGTACGAACAGCCACTCGCAGCCGTCGCGCCGGCCACTACCACCATTGCCATCACTGCCTGTCGCATGATTCCTCCTGCGCCGCCGCGCGCCTGTCTGGCGTCACCACGATGCGCCGCCGCCGCCACCGCCGCTGCGCCCGCCGCCGAAGCCGCCGAAGCCGCCCGACGAACCTCCACCCCAGGACGATCCACCACCCCAGGTGCCCCCATAGTAGCCGCCGCCCCAGCGACCGACGCCGCCGCGCCACGACCGGCGCCGCCCCCGGCGGGAGGCGCGATTGAGCATCGGGACGACGATGAAGAACAGCACGAGCGTCAGCATGACCAACCCGGGCGACAGCGGATCGCGCGTCCGCTCCGGTGGTTCGTGCACTTGCAGGCCCGTCACGTTGACGTTGCGATCGGCGGCGATACGCGCGATGACCCGTGATGTACCGGCCAGCAACCCCTGCCCGTAGTTCCCCTGCCGGAAGTATGGCGCCATGACCTGACGGCTGGTTTCGCCGGCGAAGCCGTCGGGGATGACACCCTCGAGGTCGTAGCCGACCTCCATCCAGACCTGCCGCTCGTCGAGCGCGAGCAGCACGAGCAGGCCGTTGTCTTTGCCCGCCTGGCCGAGGCCGCGGCCCTCGTTCTCGAACATCTTGGTGGCGTAGCTGCGGACGTCACCCCACGGCTGGAATGTCTTCACCGTGGCCACGACGACGACGTCGCCACTGGCCGCCTGGAGTGCGCGAATCAGGGTCTCGAGCGACTGCGCTGACGCCGGGTCGATGACGCCCGCGAAGTCGTTGACCGGCGCCGTGAGGGCTGGCGGCAGCGGCTGCGCCGACGCCGCGACGGCGATGGCGAACACGGCGGCCACGGCGACGGCGAGTGCCGTGCGCCGCTGCCGGCGGCACTGCCGGGCCGTCGTGACTACTGGTCGGGCCATTCGTCGATGTGGCGGGCCAGCGCCTCGGTGGCCGCCAGGTAGTGCGGGAAAAGCCGTCCGGCGTCGACACCGCTCTGGGCAGGGTCTGTGGCGATATGGAGGACGTCGGAGAGGACGCGGCCGTCGAGACCGAGCCGCTCGGCCGCCCACGGCGCCAGTTGCTTCTCGTCACCAGGCTGGCCGGCGAGGCGGGCGACGAGCTTGAGCAGCGCGCGGAACTCGGCGGCCGAGTCGATGACCACCGCCGCCACCGCCCGGCTGGCCCCAGCGGCTTCCATGTAGTCTTCGCGAATGTGCAGCAGCAGGCTTCGAATCTGGCCCTCACAGGCACGGCGCAGGTCGAGCGGCGCCACCGAGAGGCCGGCAAACGGATCGTCGCCGTGCAGCGTCTCGTGGTGCGCGATGATGTCGCCGAACTCGACGGGAAAAACGTCGAGCGAACGGGTGAACTCCCGGCGTGTCAGCACGACCGGTGTCGCCGCGCCGCCCGCCCGCCAGCGGCGTACCCTGGTGGCGCAGGCCGCCAGGTCGGTGAGGTCGAGCGACGTCACGAGGGCCAGGCTCGGCGTGGGCGACACCGAGGGGGCGTAGGTGACGAAGGCTTCGAGCCGCGGGCCGAAGATCGCCTTCAGATCGTCGAGCACCGGCACCGCGGCGGCAGGCGGACTCCCCATACGGCCAGTCTACACGCACGTCAGCGTCGCATGGCCCGGCTGGCGGATAGAATGAGCACCACATGCGCTTGCGGCAGTTGAACATCGGGTGCTTCGGCGGCGGCACGGGGCTGCCAAGCCTGCTGGGCGGCCTCAAGAGCAACCCCTGGCTGCGGCTGAATGCCGTCGTCACCACGTTCGACAGTGGCGGCAGCTCGGGGCAGCTGCGCGACGAACTCGGGGTGCTGCCGCCAGGCGACGTGCTGCGGTGCGCGCTGGCGCTGGCCCGCAACGAAGGCGAGGCGCGGCGCGTGCTCCTCTCGCGCCTGCCGATGCTCTTCGAACACAAGAAGCTTGGCGGCCATACCGGCGGCAACCTCCTGCTGTCGATGATGGAAACCTACAGCGGCGACTTCCTCGCGGCCGTCGATGGCCTGCGCGCGCTGCTGGGCTGTCAGGGGCGCGTCTGGCCGGTGAGCGTCGCGCGGTCGTCGCTCACGGCCCGCCACGCCGATGGCCATATCAGCAACGGAGAGGTGGAAGTGGATGCGTGGCAGGCTGCCGGTCACGCCATCGAGCGCATCTGGCTCGAGCCGGCCGCGCCGATCCACCCGGCCGTGGGCGAGGCCGTCCGCAGCTTCGATGCCGGCATCATCGGGCCCGGCAGCTTCTTCACGAGCCTGATGCCGACGCTGCTCGTCGAAGGGGTGCGCGAGGCGCTCAGCGAGATGCCTGGCCCGGTGGTGTTCGTGAGCAACCTGCTCACCGAGGGTCGCGGCATGCAGGGCTTCACCGCCGGTGATGCGGTGCGATGGGTCGAGCAGACGATCGGCCGGCCGGTCGATCTCGTCGTCTTCAATACCGCCAAGTTGCCGCCGGCACTTCTGGCCAGCTACGCGCGGGAGCACAAGCAGCCGCTCACGCTCGGCACCCTGCCCGCCCACACGACGCTCGTGGAAGCGCCACTCTGGACAAGAGAGATCGCACGCCACGACCGGCGCCGCCTGTCACACGCCATATGGAGCGTCCTCAGCACCCGCGTGCTCGATCCGCGCTGAGCCATGGTGGGCCAGGCCTCTTGCCGAGTCGTAAGGGGCCTGGCCACAAGCCGTCCCACGCCGTCTCATTACGCGGTTACTGCGACTTGCCGCGGGCGGTGACGGGCCAGACGACTTCCACCCGGTCGTTGCGGATGCCGTACATCTGGTCGTAGAGATTGACGACCGGATCGCAGTGCGGCACCACCAGCTCGAGCCGGTCGCCGATGGCGTAGCTCTTGCGCGCCGTCTTGAAAGTGATGACGCCGAACTCGTCGGAACCGGCGTTGTAGTCCATGTCGGGTTCGCCCACGACGCCCGCCCGCGGCGCGTTGAGGGTCAGGGCCTTGGCGCCCGCGTCGGTCGTGAGCCGGCCCGGAAAGCGGTTGTTGAGCACGGTGGCGAGCACGGTGAGCGAGCGGGCGAAGTCGTCGTAGACCGGCCCGCCCGCGGCGTTGCCGATCGCCAGGTACTGCATGTCCATGAAGAGATAGCTGCCGACCTGCACGTCGGTGAAGCCGGGCACTTCGTGCTGGATGTTGTAGGTGCCCGTGCCGCCGCCGCTGAAGATCTCGGTGGGCAGGCCCTTCTTCTTCAGCGCCTCGAACACGCGGACGTTGGCCTCGATGTTGGCGAGCGCCGTCGACCGGCGGGTGGCGAAGCCGGTGATGTGCTGCGCGCCGCCGTCGTATGACAGCAGCCCGCGCAATCGCAGGTTCGGCAGACGGCCCACGAGCTCGGCCAGCGCGATGGCGGCGTCGCCGGCCGGAATGCCGCTGCGGGTGCCGACTGCCAGATCGAGGACGACATGTGCCGTCACGCCCGCGGCCTTCGCCGCGTCCGAGACGTCGCGGGCGTTCTTCTCCTCATCCACCGCCTGTATGAAGTGGGCCGACTTGGCGCTGAGCGCCATCGCGCGGCGGATCTTCGAGGCCGACGGGTTGGTCGTCGTCATGCAGATCCGCTCGACGCCGGCGGCCATCAGGGCCTCGGCTTCGCTCACCTTGGACGTGCAGATGCCGAGGGCGCCGGCCGCGAGCTGCTTCTTGGCGATGTCGGCGCTCTTGTGCGTCTTGGCATGCGGCCGCGCGCCGAGGCCTTGCGCCGCCAGTCGTGTCTGCATCGTCGTGATGTTGGCCTCGAGCGCGTCGAGGTCCACGCACAGCGCCGGCGTGTCGAGTTCCCACTTCGAGACGCCGATCGTGTTCTCGATCGCGCGCATCTCAGCGGCGGAGTAGCCGCGGGCGCCCGCCGGCACCCACACGTGCGCGGCGGTCATGCCGGTGGCGGCGAGGAAGGTGCGGCGAGACGTCGGGTCGGTCATCGTGAGGCTCCTGACTTCTTCCTGATCGCGTGCGTGGTCGTGGTCGCACGCGCGCGTGAAGCGCGCGGCGCCTTCTTCGTGGTCGTCGGCGTCTTCGCTGCGCGATCGTGCTCGAGCGCGTCGAGCTTCTTGGCCGCCGAGGTTGCCGAGATCAACCGCGTTGGCCGGTCGGTGTGCTTGGAGGCCTTCAGCTCCAGGGCCGTCGCGATGATGCGCTGGAAGAGCTTGCCGGTATCGCCGGTCTTGGCCGGCGGATTGCTGCGCCAGATGGCCGGGGTGTCGGCGGCGAGGATATCGGCCAGGTCGGCACCGGGCGTCTTCACGCTGAGGGGCGCGAACTCGGTGATGTCGATCGGGCCCGACCAGTGGTCCCGGTGCTTGATGAGCAACCAGCTCGGCTTGCCGCTGTCACCGTAGCCCTTCGTGCGCACGAGCGCCCACGACCCTTTGAGCTTGTAGCCATCGAGCGTGAACTTCAGCTCGCCTTTGGCGAGCGCAAGGTCGATGTCGGGCGATTCGGGCGCCCAGGTGCCGGCGTCCCACAGCATCACGACGCCGGCGCCGTAGCCATCCGGAATGACGCCTTCGAACGAGCCGTAGTCGACGGGGTGATCCTCGACCTGCATGGCCAGGCGCTTGTCGTTCCAGTCGAGCGACGGCCCCTTGGGCACGGCCCACGAGAGCAGCACGCCGTCGTGTTCGAGCCGCAGGTCGTAGTGCAGATGACTGGCCAGGTGCTTCTGGACGCAGAAATAGCGCGCAGGGCTCGCCGGCGCGGCGGTGGCATCGCCGCTCGGCTCCGGGCTCTTCGTGAAGTCTCGCTTCCGGCGGTACTCGTCGAGGGGCATGGGGCTAGGTGGTGCGGAGGATACAATACGCCCTGCCCATGGCCAACCAGGCATCGACGGATACGGCGTTCTTCGGCCACCCGCGCGGACTCTCGACGCTGTTCTTCACCGAGATGTGGGAGCGCTTCAGCTACTACGGCATGAGGGCACTGCTCCTGCTCTACATGACGGCGCCGCTTGCGGCCGGGGGGCTCGGGTTCGATGCGGCGCAGGGCGGGGCCATCTACGGGCTCTACACCTCGATGGCCTACATGGCGGCGCTGCCGGGAGGCTGGATCGCCGATCGCCTGATCGGACAGCGCCGGGCCGTGCTCTACGGCGGCATCATCATCGCCAGCGGCCACTTCAGCATGGCCATCCCGTCGATGGCGACGTTCTACCTCGGCCTGGTGCTCATCGTCATCGGCACCGGACTATTGAAGGGCAACGTCAGCGTCATCGTCGGTCAGCTTTACACGGCCGACGACAACCGTCGTGACGCCGGGTTCTCGATCTTCTACATGGGGATCAACCTGGGCGCGTTCCTCGCGCCGCTCGTGTGCGGCTATCTCGGGCAGCGCGTGAACTGGCATGTCGGCTTCGGCGCGGCTGGAGTCGGCATGACGATCGGCATCGTGCAGTACCTCCTCGGCTCGCGCCACCTCGGCGACAAGGGTCTCAATCCGGTGCCCGCCGTTTCGCCGCAGGCGGCAAGAGCCCTCAGATCGCGCGCCTCGTTGTGGGGCGGCGGCTTCCTCGCGGCGATGGCCGTCGTCGGCATCGGCGGCTATACTGGCGCTTTGCCGGTGACGGCCGTGGGTGTGGCCGACGTCGCCGGCGTACTCCTGCTGGCATCGACGGTCGTCTTCTTCGGCTGGCTCCTCACGAGCGGCGACTACTCGCTGCCCGAACGCCGGCGCCTCGTGGTCGTGGCGGTGCTGTTCCTGGCCTCGGCCCTCTTCTGGTCGGTGTTCGAACAGGCCGGGTCGACCCTGAATCTCTTCGCCGATCGCAGCACCAACACCCAGGTCTTCGGCCGGCCTTTTCCAAGCAGCTGGTTCCAGTCGCTGAACTCGCTCTTCATCTTCATGCTCGCGCCGGTGTTCGCGTGGCTGTGGGTGAAGCTGGCATCGCGCCAACAGGAACCGTCCAGCCCGGCCAAGTTCGTGTTCGGCCTGGTGTTTGTCGGCCTCGGCTTCCTCGTGCTGGTCGTCGCCGCACGCCTCTCGGAGCAAGGCGTCCAGGTCAGCCCGCTCTGGCTCACGGCTACCTATCTGCTGCACACGATCGGCGAGCTCACGATCAGCCCGGTCGGGTTGAGTGCGATGACACGCCTGGCGCCGTCGCGGATCGCAGGCCTCGTCATGGGGGTCTGGTTCCTCGGCACGTCGGTCGGGAACTTCATCGGCGGACGTGCGGCCGGCTTCTACGAGTCGATGGCCCTGCCGACGCTGTTCGGCTCGGTGGGTGGCTTCGCGATCGTGGCCGGCCTGGTGCTGTGGACCTTCGTCGGCCCGCTTTGTCGGATGACGGCATCGGACGAGGGCGGAACGGACAGGGAGCGCTGATCTGGTCCTGCTGCTCTCGACCTACGATCTCGGACGTCAACCGATGGCGCTGGCCGCGGCCACCGCGTGGCTGCATCAGGCCGGGCTCGACGTGCGCGCCTGTGACCTGGCGGTCGACCGCCTGCCGGCCGACGCACTCGACGGCGTGACGCTCGTGGCCGTGTCGCTGCCGATGCACACGGCGACGCGGCTCGCGTTGCCGGTCGTGCGCGCGCTCCGGCAACGGGCCCCGGGCCTGCCAATTTGCGCGTTCGGGCTCTACGCACCGCTCAACGAGGGGCGCCTCAGGGACGAAGGCGTCAGCCTGGTCCTCGGCCCTGAATGCGAGACGGACCTCGTCACCGCGGCACGCGCGGCGGCGTCGCCCGGGGCGCGGGCAGTGGTGGCGCCGGGGCCGGCAGCCACGCCCGCGACGGCAGCCACGTCCGTTGCGGCGCTCGGACGCCGGCGGGGGAGCGCGACCGTGCCCGACCGCACCAAGCTGCCGTCGCTCGATCGCTACGCCCGGCTCCAGTGGCCGGATGGCCGCCAGGACGTCGTCGGCGCTGTCGAATCCACCCGCGGCTGCAAACATCGGTGCCGGCACTGTCCCATCGTGCCGGTCTACGAGGGACGCTTCGTCGCGGTGCCCGCCGACACGGTGCTCGCCGACATCCGCTGGCAGGTCGAGCAGGGCGCCAGCCACATCACCTTCGCCGACCCCGACTTCTTCAACGGCCCCACCCACGCGACGCGCATCGTGGAGGCCCTGCACCGCACCTGGCCGGATCTGACCTACGACGCCACGATCAAGGTCGAGCACCTGCGCGTCCACGACGCGCTCTTGCCGCTCCTGGTCGAGACCGGCTGCGCCTTTGTCACCACCGCCGTCGAGTCGCTCGACGACCGCGTGCTGGCGCTGCTCGAGAAGGGGCATACGCGGGCGGATGTCGAGGCGGTCGCGGCGCGCTGCCAGCGTCTCGGGCTGGCGCTCTCGCCGACCTTCCTCGCCTTCACGCCGTGGACCACGCTCGACAGCTACCGGCAGTTCCTCGACGACGTCGATGCCCTCGGCCTCGTCCAGCACGTGACGCCGGTGCAATGGACCTTGCGCCTGCTCGTCACCCAGCGGTCGCGGCTGCTCGAACTGGCCGACATCCAGGCCGTCATGCGGCGGTTCGACCCGGCGACGCTCACGCACCCGTGGACGCATCCTGACCCCTGCGTCGACGCGCTGCAACGCGACGTCATGGCGCGCGCCGGCCTCGCCCAGAGTGAGCCGCGCGAGGTCACCTTCAGGGCGATCCGCGCCCTGGCTGACGAGGCTGCGGGCCGGTCGGGCGCGGTGCACCCGCCGCTCGTGGCGCGGGCGGCCATTCCCTACCTGACAGAGCCCTGGTACTGTTGAGCGGAGCCGTCCGGAGAGCAGGTGGCTCTCCTCTAGGCAGGGCACGGGGCCCGAAGCGCGAACGCACCTCACACATGATGAGCCATGTTTCGGCCACGCCGCGCGTGCTCCTGTGCGCGACGACGACCGGCTATCAGACGCGCATGTTCGACGAGGCTGCGCGGCAGCTCGGCGTCGAGCTCGTGCTGGCAAGCGATCGCTGCGATCGGCTCGACGACCCGTGGCGGGATCGCGCCATCCCGGTGCGCTTCCATGACGAACCAGCCGCGCTGGCCGCCATTGGGCAGGCGCTCGGGAACCGGCGGCTCGACGGCGTCCTCGCCGTGGGCGACCGGCCGGCCGTGCTGGCGGCGCTCGTGGCCGAGGCGCACCACCTGCCGTGGCACTCGGTGGCGGGCGCCCGGGCCGGCCGCGACAAGCGCCTGTTCCGTGCCGCGCAACGAGCCGCGGGACTGCCCGGGCCTCGGACGACCATGGTGGATGCGGGCGTGTCGACGCTTCCGGCTGGCGTGGCCTATCCCTGCGTCGTCAAGCCACTGGTGCTGTCGGGCAGCCGGGGGGTGATTCGAGCCGACACGCCCGCCCAACTCCGCGATGCGCTGGCCAGGGTGGCCGCCATCCTCGACGCCCCAGACGTACGCGAGCTCAGAGACGAGGCGGCCGCGCGCATTCTCATCGAGGACTACATCGACGGGCACGAGCTGGCCGTCGAAGGGCTCATGCAGCGGGGCACGTTTCACGCGCTGGCCGTCTTCGACAAGCCCGAACCGCTGGTGGGCCCGTACTTCGAGGAGACCATCTACGTCACGCCGACGGCCCGCACGCGAGCCGACGAGGGCGCGGTCGTGGCCGCCGTGGGCGCCGCCGCTCTTGCCGCCGGCCTCTGGCATGGGCCCGTCCACGCCGAGTGCCGGGTCTTGGGATCGAGCATCGTGGTGCTCGAGGCGGCCGCACGCCCGATCGGCGGACTCTGCGCCCGCGCGCTCCAGTGCGAAGCGGTTCAGGGGGGCAGCTATCCGCTCGAGCACCACTTGCTCGTGCACGCCACGGGCGGCGGCGTGCCGGTGGCCTCGGCGCCAGGAGCGACTGGCGTGATGATGGTACCGATCCCGCGCGCCGGCGTACTCCGCGATGTCGGGGGTGTCGAGGCCGCGCGGGCCGTGCCGCACGTGACCGACGTCGTGGTGAGTGCCACGACTGGCCAGGTGCTGCAGATGATTCCCGAGGGCGCGAGCTATCTGGCGTTCATCTTCGCGCGCGCGGCCGATGACGCCGGCGTGCTGGCCGCCCTGCGCGACGCGCAGGCGCGGCTGTCGTTCACGATTGCGCCGGTGCTCACCGTGCGTCGCGGCGTGCCGTGAGTGCTGCCGGCGTGTCGCGGTTTTGCTACTTGGATCTGGGCGGCACGTAGCCCGGAGGCAGCGCGGCGTTCGCGCCGAAGAAGAACTCTTCCATGTGTTTCAGGATGAGTTCCTGGCCCTCCTTCTGCCACGGCAGCACCCGGTACTCGTTGAGGATCATCTTCTGACGTTCCTCCCAGAGCTTCCAGGCGTTGGCCGACACCTCGCGATAGATGCGCTCGCCGACCTCGCCGGGCCAGGGCGGCGCATCGAGGCCTGGCAGATCCTCGTTCAGCTTCACGCAGTGCACGATGCGTCCCGCGCCCGTGGCCGACGTTCCGTGCGGGTGTGAATGGGAGTGACCATCGCTCATGCTGCGATTGTAGCGAGCTTTGCCTGCCGGCGCCCGTCGTATCATGAGCGTGGCTCCAATGACGCCCGAGGATCGCCATCGCGTGTGCTGGTACAGTCGGCGCACCTCCAGGATCCCTGCCGACCTCGGGCTCCACACCATCATGGACGGCCACCTGCTCTACTGCGCACATCCGATGCTGTGGCCGGTGGTCGGCTACGAATTCGACGTCAGCAACTGCGCCGAGTGCGACTACTTCCGCCCCGGCAAGCCGCTGAAGCCCCGATAGGCGAGGCGCCCGGTCCATTCCGGTCAGTACTGTTTTAATACGTATATCTCCTGTTGAGTATTGAAATAGTTCACTTGTCGGCCCACCGTTCATCACCGCGAACTCGGAAGCATCGCGTTCTCAGCCACTTGAACGATGCCAGCTCATTGGCGGAACTGGTACATCGATTGCGCTGCTCATGCGTAGTCCAGTACAGCCGAGGTGATTCGTGAACGAGAAACCCAAAGCCCGGCGCGGATTCGCGTCGATGTCGTCAGAGAAGCAGCGAGAGATCGCCAGCAAGGGCGGCCGCGCCGCCCACGCCAAGGGAACGGCCCACGAATGGTCGTCGAACGAGGCGCGTGATGCCGGCCGCAAGGGCGGGATGGTGAGTCGCGGTGGCCGCGGCAAACTGCCGATGGGCCAGGAGTCGGTCGCCTAGACGCGACTAACGCCGTGACGCGCGCGGGCGACCTGGACGCGCGCATCGTTGAAACACGCTCCGCCTCCCAGGTCTGTCAGCAGGTCGGGCACGAGGGCGTTCGACGTCAGGCCGTTGCCGGTATTCCGGCGCCACACGCCTTTCGGGAACGCCACCGTACCAGACCGCACGAGACTCGTGACCTTCACCGGGCACTCCAGCGCCCCCAGTGCGTTCAGCACCGTGACGACGTCGCCATCCTCGAGGTCGCGCGCCGACGCGTCGTCCGGGTGTATCTCCAGCTGTACGCCTGGGCGATCGAGTTCGCCGAGCGTCGAGCTGATCGTCTTCTCCGTGGCCGGCGAGATCAGGCTCAGCGGATAGGCGTCGGTGCCGGGATCCGCGCGGTAGGCGTAGAGGCCTTCGGGTGCCTCGCGGTCCAGGTGTTCCGGAAAAAGCGCGACCTTGCGATCGGGCGTCTGCGGAAAGACGTCCACGAACTGCACGGGCCGCCCCCCGTAGGGCGGTGTGGCGCTGCCCTGGTCGCCAATCTCGGCGCTGAGCGTGCCCGGCAGCGCCGCCATCACGGTCAACATCTGATCGAGTTCGCCGGTCGCGTCCGAGTCCCTGGCCAGGTCCATGCGCCCGATCAGATCGGCGAACACGTCGGTGTTCGGCCGTGACTCGGCGACCGGCTCGATCACGGGCCGCACCAGGTGCAGCGACAGCGATCCGTACCCCTTGGCGAAGTCGTAGTGTTCGAAGAAGGTGGTCGCCGGCAGCACCACGTCGGCGTAGACGGCAGTGTCGGTCAGCACCTGATCGAAGACCACGGTGAAGAGGTCCTCGCGCGCCAGTCCCGACAGCACGCGCTGCTGGTCGGGCAGCGTGACGGCGGGATTGCAGTTGTAGACGAAGAGCCCACGGATGGGCGCGCCGGCAGGTTCGGTCAGCTCCCGGCCGACGCGGTTCATGTTCACGACGCGCGTGGCCGGCTCGAGGTCGCTCTGCCACGTCGGCGTGATCCCCCACGATCCCGAGTTGCTCATCGAGTAGCCGCCGCCGCGCACGCCGAACTTGCCGCCGACGGCGGGTAGCGCCATGACCGCCGCTGCGGCGTTGCCGCCGTTCCTGTTGCGCTCGAGACCCCAGCCGCACTTCACGAGCGCCGGCGACGAGGTGGCGTAGAGCTGTGCCACACGCTCGAGCGCGATCACGCTCAGGCCGCTCACCTCGGCCGCGCGTTCGAATGTCCAGTGGCTGGCGCGCTCGCGCAGCCGTTCCCAGCCGGTGGTGTGGGCCTCGAGGAACGCCAGGTCGGCGGCGCCACTCTCGAACAGGTGGCGGTGGAGGGCCAGGGCCACCACGACGTCGGTGCCGGGGCGAATGGCGAGGTGAATGTCGGCCTGCCGGGCCACGGTCGTGGCTCGCGGATCGATCACGATGAGCGTGGCGCCGTTGGCTCGCGCTTGCTTGAGGTGCGGCATCAGATGGATGCCGGACGCTGACGGATTCGCGCCCCAGACGATGATGACCCGGGCGTCCTCGTAGTCGGCGTAGACGACCGAAGGCATCTTGCCGTAGAGGCCCTGGTTGGCGGCGCCGGTTGGTGCGGCGCAGACCGTACGAGCCAGGCGCAGCGCGCCAAGGCGGCGGAAAAAGGCGGCGTCGGTCGTGTCCTGCGTCAGCAGCCCGTTCGATCCGCCGTAAGAGAGCGGCAGGATGGTGTCGGCGCCGAACTCGTCGCAAATGGCGCCGAGCCTGGCGGCGACGGTGTCGAGCGCGTCGTTCCAGCTGACGCGCCGGAACTTGCCCTCGCCCTTCTTACCGACGCGCACGGCAGGGAAGTGCAGCCGATCCTCGCCGTAGATCCGGCGATCGAAGTGGCGCACCTTGTTGCAGATGTAGCCGCCGGTCACCGGATTCACCGTGCTGCCGTCAATGACCGTGATGCGCCCGCCGCGCACGGTGACGTCGAGCGTGCACGCATCGGGACAGTCGAGCGGGCAGGCGGTGCCGACAGTGGCCTCGGGCGGGGCAACGGCGGGGCGGATGGCCATGCGTCATCTTACCAAGCCCCTACAAGCGTGCCGGGCCGGCCACGTATTAAGGGGTGGCCGCGCGCTGTTTCACCCGCGCCCCGTCGACGAGTTCGCGCAGGGCCTGAAACGGCCCCGAGACGATGGTCGTGCCCTCGACCACGCCGTCGACTTCGATCTGTAGGCCGCCGATGATGCCGGTGGTCAGCGCGCGAAAGGTGACGACCTCGTTCTCGACCACGAACACGCCGGTGTCGCCGCCGCGTTGCACGACCGCCTGCAGCGGCACCGTGAGCACGTTGGTGCGTTCGGCCACGAGGATCTCGGCATCGCACGTAAGTCCGGGGCGCAGCATGGCGATGTCGCCCGAGAGCCGCACCTTCACGCGGAACTCGCGCGCGGCTGCCTGGGTGCCAACCTGCGGCAGCGCGCTGGCGCCGATCTCGATCACCGTGCCGGCGAACCGCCGTCCGCCGGCCGCTTCGAGTGACACCGTGGCGGTGTTGTCGAGCGCCAGGCGCAAGACATCGGCTTCGGCCACCTTCACTTCGGCATTGACGGCGCTGAGGTCCGAGACGGTCATCAGAATCGTGCCCGGCTGGTTCTGCACGCCGATGACAACCATCTCGCCTTCCTCGACGTCCAGGCGGGTGACTACGCCGGCGATGGGTGCCGTAATCTCGGTCTTGTCGAGCAGGTCGCGGGCGCGGGTCTGCTCGGCGCGGCCCTGGTTGACGCGCCGTTCGGCCGCATCGCGCGTCCCGGTGGCGCGGGCCACGGTGGCCGTGGCGGCGTCGACCTGCGCCTCGGTGCTGGCGGCATTGGCGACGGCCGCGTCGAACTCCGATTGCGGGGTGAGCCCGGCCGTGCGCAAGTCCTTCGCCCGCTCCAGCGACCGCCGGGCCTCCGCGGCCCGAGCCCTGGCGGCTTCGAGATCGGCCCGGGCGGAGCGTGCCTGGTCGGCGGCGGCGCGCGCTTCGGCCTCCAGCGCGCCGAGGCCGGCCGCAGCTGCGGCGGCGGAACTGGCGGCCTGCACGCGGTCGATGCGTGCCAAGACCTGGCCGGCCTTGACCGGGTCGCCTTCCTTGACGGCGAGCCCGACGAGGCGTCCCATGGCGCTCGACCCGATGTCGGCGTAGCGCGTGGCGACGATCTCGCCCGACGCGGTCACGAACGACTGCAGGGCAGCGGTGTTGGTGACGGTGTCGAGGTCCACGTCGATGGCGGCTGGACCTCCACGGCGGGACATGACGACGATTCCGGCAATGGCGAGCACGACGAGGGCAATGAGCAGGCGGCGCGAGGTCATCACGGCAAGTGTATGCTTTGGACGCACCGTTCGATGCGGACGTCCCCGCCAGGTGGGGCCTCTAACGGCTCCTGCTGCGTCCAACGGGGAATAGACATGTCCCGATCGTCACGTGTTCGCCGGGTGAGCGATGCCGTCGCGCAGGGGTTGAGGGCTGCCGTCGCGCATCGCCTGCGCTCCGCGCTCGGCGCGCTCGCGATCGCGGCCGCGGTAGCCACGGTCGTCATCGTGGTCGCCGCTCTGGACGGTGTGGCCGCCTACGCCCGCACGACCACCGCCCGGGCGTTTGGCGCCGACACGTTCCTCATCGCTCAGGTCGCATCGCCCGGTCGAGTGTCGCGACGGGAGCTGCAGCAGCAGCTCCAGCGCAATCCCGCGATCCGGCGGATCGAGCTGACAGCACTCGAACGACTGGCCGGCGGAATGGTCGAGTACGCGCCCAATGCCCAGACCAGGGCGGAGGTGGCCGCGGACGGACGCACCTACGAGAACGGCGCCGTCACCGGCACGTGGTCCACGCTGGCCGGACTGCGTGACCTGGCCATCGTGCGCGGACGCTTCTTCCGGCCCGACGAAGATCGCTCGGGCGCACAGGTGGCCGTCCTCGGCGCCGATGTCGCTGCCACGCTGTATCCCGCGCAGGATGCGCTCGGGCAGTCGATCCGCATCGCCGGACGCCGCTTCGAGGTCATCGGCCTGCAGGACACGCTCGGCAACTCCGGCGGCATGTCGCTCGACCGCTATGTCTGGATCCCCCTCTCCGCCTACGAACGCGCCTTCGGCGCCCCGCGGAGTCTCCAGATCTTCGCCAAGACGACGCCGGGTCGCCCGGAGGTCGACGGCGAAGACCGGGCGCGCGTGTCGCTGCGGGCCGCACGTAGCCTCGCCCCGGGCACCCAAGACAACTTCGACCTGCTCACGCCGGATGCCGCCCGTGGCTTCGTACTGAACTTGTCGCAGCGCATCGGCGCCGCGGCGGCACCCATTTCGGCGATGGCGCTGCTGGCGGCGATTGTCGTCGTCACCAATACCGTGCTCGTCTCGGTCACCACGCGCACGCGCGAAATCGGCGTCCGGCGCGCGCTCGGCGCCTCGCGCACCCGGATCATGCAGGAGGTGCTGGCGGAAGCCGTGGTCGTGGCCGTCGTCGGCGGTGCCGTCGGCGTGCTCGGCGCCTCGGGCCTCGTGCAGCTGCTCGCCTCCGCCCTCGGCGTGCCGATCGGCGTCAGCATGACGACGCTCGGCGTTGCCCTCGGCGCGGCCGGACTGAGCGGCGTCCTGGCCGGGTGGTATCCGGCACGACGGGCGACGCGGTTCGACGTCATCACCGCCCTGAGGAGCGAGTGATGGCTGTGCAGCCGGCGCCATCTCGTGTCGCCGCCCTCGGTTTCTCGGTCCGTGAGGCGGCACGCCTCGCCTGGGAGTCGCTATGTTCGAATCCCGCGCGATCGGGGCTCGCCATCGGCGGTGTCGTCATCGGCATCGTGACCGTCGTGCTGGTGGCATCGGTGCTGGTGGGCCTGCGCAACAGCGTCGCGCAGCTCTTTCGCGAACTCGGCACCGACAACATCTTCGCGTTCCACCGCAACGGCGACCCCTACACGCCAGCCTCGGATAGCGACGCACTTCGGCGTCCGCTCCGGCCAGCCTTCGCCGACACGATCCAGCGGCTCGGGCCATCGGTACGTGATGTCGGCGTGCAACTGCTCGTGCCGGCCGTGACCGCCACGCGCAGCATCACCGCGCGCGCCGGCGGCAACGAGTCGGACTCGGTGCTCATCGAGGGCGTGTCGGCGAACTTCTTCGACGTGACCGGCGCCGAGTTCGCGGCCGGCCGGCCATTCAGCGAGGCCGAGAACCGCGTCGTGGCGCCGGTGGCGGTGGTGGGCGCCAACATCGCGACGGCGCTCTTCGGTCCCGACCAAGCCGTGGGGCAGCCGTTCCTGCTCGGCGGTGAGCGCTATTTCGTCATCGGTGTGCTCGCCAAGCGCAAAGGCACGTTCTTCGGCGAGAACCGCAACGACAACGTCGTGTCGCTGCCGGTCACCACCGCCAAGCGCCGCTTCCCCGAAGCAGAGAACACCGTGCTCTACGTCCGGGCCAAGCCCGGCGTGCGAGACCGGGCGCGCGACGAGGCCGAGACCATCCTCAGGCTGCTGCGCGGCGTCGGCCTTGGCGAGGAGAGCGACTTCCAGCTCTCGACGTCCGACCAGATCATCGCGCAGTTCGACAAGCTCGGCGCGCAGCTCTTCCTCGCCACCGTGGGGCTGGCGGCGGTCAGCCTGATCATCGGCGGCATCGGCATCGCCAACGTCATGGTGATGAGCGTCACCGAACGCACTCGCGAGATCGGGGTGCGGCTGGCCATCGGCGCCAGACGGCGCGAGGTGCTGCGTCAGTTCCTGTTCGAGGCGGCGATGCTCGCCGGCGTCGGCGGCATCGCCGGCGTGGCTACGGCCACCGCACTCGGCCTCATCGCCACCGCACTCGCCCCCGGGTTTCCCGCCGTCCCGCCGCTGTGGGCGGTCGTCTCCGGACTGGGCACCTCGCTCGGCGTTGGCGTCATCGCCGGCTACTGGCCGGCCCGCCGCGCCGCGGGGCTCAATCCCGTCGAGGCGCTTCGCTACGAATGATGACGGACCGCCCGCGCGTGGTCGTCGTGGGAGGCGGCTTTGCCGGCCTGGCGGCGGTGCGGGCGCTGGCGGGAGCGTTGGTGGAGGTCGTGGTCGTCGATCGCTACAACCACCACGTGTTCCAACCGTTGCTCTATCAGGTGGCCACCGCCGGTCTGTCACCTGCTGACATCGCCGCACCGATTCGCTGGATTCTGCGACGTCAGGCCAATGTACGCGTGCTGCTCGACGACGTCGTCGCCGTGCAGGCTGGCGAGCACCGTCTGGAATTGGCCTCCAGCGGGCCGCTTGCCTACGACTACCTGGTGGTCGCCACCGGCGTGACGCATGCCTACTTCGGACACGACCAGTGGGCGGCCCATGCGCCGGGCCTCAAGACGCTCGACGACGCGGTGGCCATCCGCCGCCGAGTGCTGGTTGCGTTCGAGGAGGCGGAGCGCGAGGCCGACGAAGGCCGCCAGCGCGACCTCCTCACCTTCGTCGTCATTGGCGGCGGTCCGACGGGCGTGGAGATGGCGGGCGCCATCGCCGAGATTGCCCGTCAGGCATTGGCCGACGAGTTCGACGCCGTCGCGCCCGAAACCTCGCGCGTGCTGCTGCTCGAGGGCGGTCCGACGATTCTGTCGAGCTATGGCGATCGTCTGCGGACGTCGGCCCGTGAGGCGCTGGCATCGCTCGGCGTCGAGGTGCGCGAGTCGACCATCGTGACCGACGTCGGCGAGGGCATGGTGCACATCGGCGACGAGACGATCCGCGCCAGGACGATCGTCTGGGCAGCCGGGGTGCAGGCCTCACCGGTCGGCCGGCAACTGGGCGGCGAGATCGACCGGCTCGGGCGCGTGAAGGTGGCGCCAGACTTGTCGGTGCCGGCGCACTCCGAAATCTTCGTCGCCGGCGACTTGATGATCTTCACCGGCGCCGACGGTCAGTCGTTGCCCGGTGTGGCTCAAGTCGCCATGCAGTCGGGGCGCCGGGCGGCACACAACATCCTGGCGCGGCTGCAGGGCCGCCCGACCGTGCCGTTCACCTACCGGAATCTCGGCAACATGGCCACCATCGGCCGCGCCCGGGCCGTGGCCGATTTGGGATGGGTCTCCCTGACCGGCTATCCGGCGTGGCTGGCGTGGCTGTTCCTCCACCTCGTGTTCCTGGTCGGCTTCAAGAACCGCATGGTGGTGCTCGTGCAGTGGCTCGTCGCCTACCTCACGCGGCAGCGCGGCGTGCGCCTCATCACCGGCGACCGCCGCTAGTCCGGGCTAGCGCTCGAGTCTGAGGACACGGCCGGCGAGGGCCCCAGTGAAGCGGCCGCGGTCGCGCGCGATCTTGCCGTTCACGATGATGGTGTCGAGGCCTTCGGCGAGCTGGTGCGGGTCCTCATAGGTCGCGACTTCCTTCACCAGGGTCAGATCGAAGACCAGCAGATCGGCGAAGGCGCCCGGCCGCACCACGCCGCGATCCTTCATGCCGAACACCTCGGCCGCCAGCGCCGTCATCGACCTGATCGCGAAGGGCAGGGCGACCACTCCACGCTCGCGCACGTAGCGCTGCAGCTTGCGCGGAAAGGCGCCGTAGGCGCGGGGATGCGGCTTGCCGTCGGTCGCGGGCTGCAGTCCGCCGTCGGTGCAGGTCATCGTCCACGGCTGCTGCATGATGAGCGCGATGTCGCTCTCGGACATGTTGAACGACACCAGTCCCGCGTCCCCCTTCTCGAGCAGCGTGAGCGCGTACTCCTCGGGTGCGAGGCCTGCAGCCACGGCGAGGTCCGACAGGCGCTTGCCCTCGATCGACGTGTCGGGCTCGTACTCCGAGATGAGGAAGGTATCGGCGCCGCCGCGACGCGCGAGATTGGCCTTTACCTCGTCACGCACCTTGCCGCGCAGTTCGCCGGTGATGCGCCGCGTCATCACGTCGCGTCCGCCCACCTGCGCCCAGCGGGGCATCAGCGCCCCGACGATGCCGGTGCCGCTGGCCTCATACGGATACTGATCGGCGAACACCTTCACGCCGCGGCTGCGTGCCGCCTCGATATGCGCGACGAGCGTCTTCGACAGGCCCCAGCTGGCGGGCCCGAGCGCCTTCATGTGGGTGACGACGCCGGTGACGCCGGCTTGCTCGGCAATGGTGATCACCTCGTCGACGGCTGCCACGACCCCGATGCCGTAGTCGGCTTCGTCGCGGATGTGGCTGCTGTAGGTGCCGCCGAATGGCGCCGCCTCCCTGGCCATGGCGATGACCTCCGCCGTCTTCGAATAGGAGCCCGGCGCATAGTAGAGGCCGCTCGACAGCCCGAAGGCGCCGGCGCGCATGCCGTCGCCAACGAGCGCCGTCATCTTCGCCAGATCCGCGGCGGCCGGATCCCGGTCGCTCATGCCGAGCACGGCGTTGCGCACCGACCCGTGCGGCACCATCAGGCCGACGTTCAGCCCGATGCCGCGCTTCTGGTACTCGGTGCGCTGGGCGGCCAGGTCTACGGGACCGCCGCCGTCGGGATTGACGAGCACCGTCGTGATGCCCTGCGCCAGGACCGGCCGGCCTTCTTTGAGCTCGGCGGTTGCCAGGCCGGGGCCGGCGTGGGAGTGGACGTCGATGAAGCCCGCGGTCACGTAACGGCCCGACGCGTCGACGACGGTCGTGGCCGTCGCGCCGCCGAGGTCGCCGACGGCCCGGATGCGGTCGCCGGTCACGCCCACGTCGGCTCGCACGGCCGCAGCGCCGCTGCCGTCGACGACCTGGCCGCCGCGGATGAGCAGGTCGTAGCGCGTCTGGGCCCGGAGCTGGATGGCGGCGACGGTCAGGGCGACCAGCAGGAGGGCGGGAGCGGGGCGTCGGATGCGCATGGCGGTCGGTCTCGGTGTCGGGCGCGGCAGCGTCAGGCCACCAGCGTTCCGCATTGTAGCGGTCGGACATGGGCGCCATCGGAGGTGTAGTCATCCATGCGCCAAGCCGATACAATCGATGACTCCCCAGCCGGCGAGCCGCCAGACCAGAGCCATGACCCATTCGAACCGCTTCGACCCCGAACCGACATCCGCCGACCTCGCCGCCCTGAGGGGATGGGCCGCACCCGGCCCGGCGTGGGGCGAGCTGTCGTTCGACCAGGCCGATGGCTTCGCGCCTGTTGCGGAAGCGGAGCTGCCCGCGCCTGACGTGAGCGACGACCGCGGCTACGGCTTCGGGGTGTAGCCCGGCCGACACGGTTCTGGTTCGGCGGCCCTGGCGGCGCTGCCTCGCCACCGTCGCGATCGCTATCAGCGTCCGACCTCAGTGTGCGGCGGCATCGGTGTTGGCGGCGCCTTTCGGCCGCTTCATCAGCATCACCAGCGGCAGCAGCACCAGGAAGATGATTCCGAGCAGGCGAAACACCTCCACGAAGGAGATCATCGCCGCCTGCCGTTGCACGATGCCGGCGGTGGCGGCGTAGGCCCGCTGCAGCGCCGTGACCGGGTCGCTGCCGGAGGCCAGGAAGCCCTGTCGCGCCGCCTCCAGCGTGGTCCGCGACGCCTGCGAGTAGCCGTCGATGCGTTCGCCGAGTACGGCGCCGTAGACGTGCTGCTTGCGCGCCAGTAGCGTCGTGGTCACGGCGATGCCGACGCTGCCGCCCAGATTGCGCATCAGACTGAACAGGCTGGTGGCGTTGCCCATTCGCTCGCGCGGAATCGGATCCATGCTGATGGTCGTGAGGGGCACGAATACCAGCGACAACCCGACACCCTGGAGGAACTGCGGCCAGAAGATGTCCCAGTAGCCGGCGCCGAGGTTGAGACTGCCGAGCCAGAACAAGGTGCCGGCACCGACGACAAGCCCGCCGGCCACCAGCCCGCGCGGATCGAGCTTGCCCACCAGCAGCCCGACCACCGGCATGCCGATGAGCGAGCCCATACCGCGAGGCGCCATGGCGATGCCGGCCTGCAGGGACGGATAGCCGAGCAGGGTCTGCAGCATGATCGGCAGCAGCACCAGGCTGCCGTAGAGCACAAAGCCGAGCGTCGTCATCAGGAACACGCCGGCGCTGTAAGTACGCAGTTTGAAGACGCGAAGATCGATGACCGGCTCGGCCGCCATCAGTTCGCGCACGACGAAGGCCACCAGGCCGCCGCCGGCCATCACCACGAGCGTGGTGATGAGCGACGATGAGAACCAGTCGCGCTGCTGCCCGAGATCGAGCACCAGTTGCAGGGTGCCCACCCACAAGGCGAGCAGGCCGATGCCCAAGTAGTCGATGCGCGTCGTCTCGCGCCGCAGGTAGGGCGGGTCGAAGACGTAGAGCTTGGTCATCACGAGCGAGGTGATGCCCACCGGCAGGTTGATGTAGAACACCCAGCGCCAACTGTAGGCGTCGGTCAGCCAGCCGCCGAGCACCGGGCCGAGAATCGGCGCGACGACGATGCCGAGGCCCCAGAAACCCATGGCCTTGCCGCGCTCGTGCGGCGGGAACGCTTCGAGCAGTATGGCCTGCGACAAGGGCTGCATGGCGCCGCCGGTGGCGCCCTGCAGCAGTCGGAACAGCACCAGCAGCGGCAGGTTCGGGGCCAGGCCGCACAGCAGCGACGACAGCGTGAAGCCGGTAACCGACACCATCAGCAGGCGCTTGCGCCCGAAGTAGGTGGCGAGCCAGCCGGTGAGTGGCAGGACGATCGCATTGGCCACGAGGTAGGAGGTCAAGACCCAGGTGGACTCGTCGATGGTCGCCGACAGGTTGCCGGCGATGTGCGGCAGCGACACGTTGACGACCGTCGTGTCCAGCACCTCCATGAAGGTGGCGAACATCACCGCGACGGCGACGATCCACGGGTTGACCGTCCTGGGGGCGGGGCCGTCCATGCCGGCTACTTCGTCGAGATCGAAGCGTAGACCGACATACCCGGGCGCAGTCGGTGGTCGGGATCCTGCCCCGGGGTCAGCACGATCTTCACCGGGATCCGCTGCACCACCTTCACGTAGTTTCCGGTGGCGTTCTCCGGCGGCAGCAGGCTGAACTTGGCGCCGGTCGCCGCGCCGACACTCTCGACCGTACCGCTGAACTCGCGGCCGTCGAGGCCGTCCACCGCCACGGTGGCCGACTGTCCGGGCCGGACGTCGGCCAGCTGCGTCTCCTTGAAGTTCGCCACCACCCACACGTCGTCACGCGAGACCAGCGCCATCAGCGGCTGCATGGGTTGGAGCGTCTGACCCACTTCGATCGAGCGCTTGCTCACGATGCCGGCACTCGGCGCCTTGATAGTGGCGCGCTCGAGGTTCAACTGTGCCTGCGCCAGCACGGCGTCGGCCTGCTGCACGCGCGCCTCGGCGGCCGCCGCCCGGGCCCTCGTGGCCTGCAGCTGCTCGGGCGCCGTGCGCGCCGACTCGAGCCCGGCCTGGGCCCGACTGGCGACCGCTCTCGACTGTAGCGCGCGCTGTTCGGCCACCGCCACGCCGGTGCGCGTGGCCGCCGCATCCGACTGGGCGGCCTCGGCGGCCGCCCGCGCCGACTGCGCGATGGCCACGGCGGCATCGAACTGTTGCTGGGCGATCTCATCCTTGTCGACGAGCGGCTTGAGTCGCTCGACGTCACGTTCGGCCCTGACAGCTGTGGCCTGACGCTCACGCACGCGGGCTTCGGTGGCCACGAGCTGTGCTCTGGCCACTTCCACCTGGCGGTCGGCCAGCGTGATCCCCGCCTGCGACTCGTCGACCGAACTGCTCGCGGTGCGCACGTCACTCGAGGTCGAGGCGGCGGCGATCGGCACGCTCGCGCTGACGGCCTGGGCGCTGGCTCGTGCGTCGGACAGTTCGGCCGTGGCTCTGGCTACGGCGATCTCGTACTCACGCGGATCGATCTGGGCCAGCAGGGTGCCCGCCTCCACGTACTGGTTGTCGACCACCTGCAGGCTCGCCACCGGCCCCCCCACACGTGTGGAGATCTGGGTAATGCGACCTTCCGCCTGCGCGTCGTCGGTCGCCTCGTGACCTCGGCCGGCCAGCACGATGCCGCCGACGATGGCGACGATCACGATGACCGCAAGCACGAACCAACGCGCGATGCCGCGCGAGGATTGCAGAGTGTCGGCCTTCACTTGGTGCCTCCCAGGAACGCCGTGACGGCTTGCTCGGCGGTGCCCACGGCGCGGGCAAGCGACGCCTTCGCCAGGTTGTGGCGGTAGAGCGAGTCGATGTACTGGTCCGACGCGGCCGCCACGGCTTCCTGCGCCTGCGTCACCTCGAGATTGCCGGCCACCCCGGCGGCGAAGCGGTCGCGGGCCTGGGCAAGCTGCTGGCCGGCGAGCGACGTCGTGGTCGTGACGGCCTCGAGTTGCTGCGAGGCCGCTGCCAGATCGAGCAACGCGTCGCGCACCTCCATGTCGATGCGACCGCGCAGATCCTCGAGTTCCGCGCGTCGCTCGTTGACGGCGGCGGCGGCCTCCATCCGCTTGCCCCGGGTACGGCCGCCCTCGAAGATGGGCACGCGTACCGTGGCGGCGATGGCGTAGGTGGGATGGGCCCCGCCGGCCGTCTGGCCGATGGTGCCGTAGTCGGCATCGACGCGCAGGGTCGGCAGATAGTCGAAGCTGGCGGCGCGCAACTTGGCCTCCGCCCCAGCCAAGCGATCCGTCGCGGCCAGGTAGTCCGGCCGCTGCGCGTAGGCGTCGGCCAGCGCCTTGTCGAGCGGCACCTCGGCCAGCGGTGCGAACGGCACCGTGTCGGTCAGTGTCAGCGACTGCCCCGGCGGCACGCCGATCGCCCGCGCCAGCCGCAGCTTGGCCTTCTCGAAGGCGTTGTCGGCCAGGATCCGCCGCTGTCGCTGGTTCTGTACCTGCACCTGAGCGCGCAACACGTCGATTCCAGCGACCAGTCCCGCCTCCTTCAGGTTCCGGGCCTGACGTTCGAGCGCGGCGGCGGTGTCCTGCTGGGCCTTGACCACTTCGATGCGGCTGGCGGCGGTGACGGCTTCGAGGTACAGGTTCACCGACACCAGCACGACGAACTCGCGCGCCGACTTCAGACCCGAGGCGGCGGCGCGTTCGGCATGGGTTGCGGCCCGGGCGCTGCTCAGTGCGCTCAGGTCGAAGATCGGCTGCGACAGGCCGATACGCGCATCGAAGACGTTGAACGGGCCCACGATCGGATCGGGCGCCGGAAAGCCAAAGGCCTCGAGGTTGATCACCTGGCGGCGCTCGCTGAGGCTGCCCGACACCTGTGGCAGCAAGTCGGCCAATGCCCGCCAGCGCGCGCCGTGCGACGCCTGCACGGCTTCTTCCTGTAGCAGCAGACCGAGATTGAACTGCAGCGCGCGGCTGAGCGCCTCGCGAAGCGACAAGGCCAGCGGCTCGCGACGCGCCTCACCCTGCGGCACACTGCCGAGAAACGGACTTGGCGAGCCGCCGCCCTCGGTCTGCGCCTGCGCCGGCGCTGGCCCCACGAGCGCGACGGCGAGCGGCAGGACGACCAGAAGTGATCGCGTCATGCAGTGTGTCCTTCGGGCCCGGGCCTCAGGCCCGCCCAGATGAGGTCGGTCAGAAACTCGATGTCGCGCGCCGCGTCCGACCTGGCCGAGGTCGTGAAGCGGCGAGCCACCAGACCGCGGGTGATATCGAAGATCGCCATTGCCGTCGCCGCCGGATCGACCGCCCGGGCCTCACCGGCCTGCACGGCTCCGGCGATCACCTGCTGCAGGACGCGCGTGTGGCTCTCGAGGGCGTTACGGCACACGCCTTTGCGTGGTCCGCGGTCGCTCACCATCCGGCTGATCTCCGTCACGTAGAGCCGGAAGTAGTCGGAATGCTGCTGGAAATAGGTGACGCGCGTTTCGACGAAGGCGGCAATAGCTGCCTTCACCGACGGCGCGGCGCGCACCGCTTCATCGGTGAGGCGCGTGAGTTCGAGGGTCCCGGCGGCGAAGGTGGCGTCGTAGATCGACTGCTTCGACGGGTAGTAGAGGTAGACCGTGCCTTTGGCCACACCGGCCCGTTCGGCGATGGCCTCCATGGTTGCGTCTTCGAACCCCTTGGCACCGAATACACGGCTGGCGGCCTCGAGCAACGCCTTCCGTCGGAAAGCGGCGACGACTTCCTCTTTGGAGGGACGGGCAACCGGCATGGTCACGAGGAATGAATGCTCAGTGCAGTGGACTGACCGACGAGTCAGTTTACTACGAAAGCGGTGCCACGGCGAACCTCTCGCCGTGGCATGGCCACGAATCCGATTGTCGGAAGGCCTTCGGCCCGAACGCCTCGGGGTCCCGGGGCGGGCGCACCACCAGTGCGAGGGCAGTGTTGGGTGTCGGGGTGGTGTCCGACGAGCGCGGTCTTCTTGGGGCCGCGGCCTAAACGGCCGGCATCGGCGTCGTCGCCCGCGCCGCCGCGCCGTGCGGTCCCGCTCGTAGATACTGCGCCGGCCAGGTCATGTCCTGACCGAGTTCGCGCGCGGCCCTGAGCGGGAAGTACGGGTCGCGCAGCAGTTCGCGCGCCATCAGTACGGCGTCGGCCTGGCCGGTGACGACGACGTGCTCAGCCTGCACCGCCGTGGTAATCATCCCGACGGCGCCGGTGAGGATCCCGGCCTGCCGCCGGATCTCGCCGGCAAATGGCGTCTGGTAGCCCGGCCCCAGCGGAATCCGGGCGCCAGCCACATTGCCACCAGACGAGCAGTCGATGAGATCGACGCCGGCCGGCTTCAGCAAACGGGCCAGTTCGATCGATTGCGGCAGGTCCCATCCGCCGTCGGTCCAGTCCGTCGCCGAGATCCGGACCAAGAGCGGCAGTCCCTCGGACCAGACATCGCGGACGGCTGCCACGACCTCGAGGAGCAGCCGCGTCCGGTTGGCGAACGAGCCGCCGTAGTCGTCGGTGCGGTGGTTGCTGAGCGGCGACAGGAACTCGTGCAGCAGGTAGCCGTGAGCGGCGTGAATCTCGACCACGCGGAAGCCGGCCTCCCGGGCGCGTCGCGCCGCGTCGCCAAACGCCGCCACGGTGTCGCGGATGCCGTCGGTGGTCAAGGCCGCCGGCAGCGGGTAGTTGGGGGCGAACGGCACCGCACTCGGTGCCACGACGCTCGTCCAGCCGCCCTCGGCCTCGGGCACTGCGCCGTCCCCGCTCCAGGGCCGATAGGTGCTGGCCTTGCGGCCGGCGTGCGCCAGTTGAATGCCGGCCACGCTGCCGTGTTCGTGGATGAACCCGACGGCCCGCGCCAGCGGCTCGATGTGGGCGTCGCGCCAGAGCCCGAGGTCCTCGGGGCTGATGCGCCCCTCGGCAGTCACCGCCGTGGCTTCGGTCATCACCAGACCGGCGCCCCCCACCGCGCGACTCCCGAGATGCACGAAATGCCAGTCGTTCGCGAAGCCGTCGCGGCACGAGTACTCGCACATCGGCGACACGAAGATGCGGTTCGGAAAGGTGACGGCGCGGATGGAGAGGGGATCGAATAGATGGGGCATGGTCGGTTCGTGCTTCCTGGCAGAGCCGCGCCGCTAGGACCTTCGCGCGTACCTGGTATCGACGTAGTCGTCGACGAGCTGCTGGAAGGCCGCGGCCAGTTCTTCGTAGCTGCCTCGCAGTGTCGAGTGGTGCTCGCCGTCGATGTAGACCGGGCAGGTAGGCGCTTCCCCGGTACCCGGCAGCGAGATGCCGATGTTGGCGGCCTTCGACTCGCCGGGTCCGTTGACAACACACCCCATCACCGCCAGCGTGAGCGTCTCGACCCCGTCGTAGCGGGTCTTCCACGCCGGCATCTGCTCGCGGATGTAGTTCTGCACGCGCTCGGCGAGTTCCTGAAACGTCGAACTGGTCGTGCGGCCGCAGCCAGGACAGGCGGTGACGCTCGGGGCGAACGTGCGCAGGCCCATCGCCTGCAGGATCTCGCAGGCCGCGTAGACCTCTTCGCGGCGATCGCCGCCCGGACGTGGCGTGAGCGAGACGCGGATGGTGTCGCCGATGCCTTCGTTCAGGAGCGCCCCGAGCGCGGCGGCCGACCAGGCCAGGCCCTTCACGCCCATGCCGGCCTCGGTGAGGCCGAGGTGCAGCGGCTGCGTCGTCTGCTGGGCGAGCGCGCGGTAGACCTGGATGAGATGGGTCGGCCGCGAGACCTTGCACGAGATGATGATCTGGTTGACGGTGAGGCCGCTGTCGAGGGCGAGCTGGGTGGACTGCAGCGCCGAGCGTACCATGCACTCATTCACGATCTCGTCGGAGCTGAGACCGAGATCCCGGTCGGAGTTCTCCTGCATGCGCGCCATCACCAGCTCCTGATTGAGGGAGCCGCCGTTGACGCCGATGCGCACGGGCTTGCCGCGGTCGGCCGCCACGCCGCAGATGGTGGCGAACTGCTTGTCCCGTCGCTTGCCGGTGCCGACGTTGCCGGGGTTGATGCGGTACTTGTCGAGTGCGGCGGCGCAGCCCGGATGGCGGGTGAGCAGCAGGTGGCCGTTGTAGTGGAAGTCGCCGATGAGCGGCGCCGTGCAGCCGGCATCGAGCATCCGCTGTTTGATCTCGGGCACGGCTGCCGCGGCCTCGGGCACATTGACGGTGACCCGCATCATCTCGGAGCCGGCTTCCCACAGCTCGAGGCACTGCCGGGCGGTGGACGCGGCATCGGCCGTATCGGTCATGGTCATCGATTGCACCACCACCGGGGCACCGCCGCCTACCGTGACCGGACCCACCGCGACCGGCACGGTTCGGCGCCGCGACGTCAGCTGAATCATCGTCAATCCGAAATCAGTTCTCTTCGCGCCAGCCGCTCTCGAGCAGCGTCACCTTGATGTCGTCGGCGCGGAAGAGCGCCACGTCGAGCGCGTCGAAGTTCTCGGCGCGGTCCATCACGTCACCGACGAACACCGTGAGCGTCGAATGCGGTTCGCCCGGGATGACCACGGCGCGGGCCTGCTCGCCAGCCTTGCTCCACAATCGCCACAGCACGGTGGGGCTCGACAACTCCATCCCCGGGATCATACCGCGGGGCACCGGTCAGGAACCGGATGCGGCGCGACTGGCGGCGGTGTAGGCGGCTGACTGGCCGCGGGGAATCGACAACACCGTCCAGGCGGCGCCGGTGAGATGTTTGGCGAGCAGCACGATCTGGTGGGCGTGCCCCCCGTAGTGACTCACCTGGCGGAGGATGGCCGCGAGCGCCGTCTGCCCTTCGCCGCGAATCGTCACCGTCCGCGCCAGGTCGGCGTCGCTGAGCGTGGCGAGCGTGTCGAAGAGCACCTGCCATCCCGCTTCCCACGACGCGAGGAGTTCGGCACGCGCGAGCGCCGGTGGGTCGAACTCCGCGTCGCGGGTGCGCCACGACTTCTCGCCGTCGGTGGTCAGGAAGTCGGTCCAGCGTGACCGCATGTTGCCGGCCATGTGGGCCATCAGCATGGCGACGCTGTTCGCCTCGGCGTCGAGGCGCGCGTGCAGCTGGTCGTCGGTGAGCTGGGCGATCGCACGGTCGGCGAGCCCCTTGGTCTTGCGGAACTCGCCGGTGATGGTCGCCACGACCATGCCGCGAGGCCTAGTCCTTCTCGTCGGGACTGTCGTCGCCCGAGTTGGCCTCGGTGCCCGAGTCGGGGTTGGCAGCCGAATCGGTGTCGGTTGCCGAGTCGGCGTCGGTGGTCGAGTCGGTGTCGGCCTTCATGAAGTCTGGCAGCGCGTCGTCGGCGGCGGCGGCCGCTTCGTCCTGGTCGTCGAGACCGTAGACGCGTCCGGTGAACTTGGTCGGGATCGGTCCCTTGGGTCCGCGCTCCTTGGCGGCAAAGCCGGTCTTCGGCCCCTTCTTGCCCTTGGGCGGTGCTGGCGGCCCGAAGTTGCGGGAGCGGGCGAGGGCTGCTTCGGTGAGCGGCGGGTCGCCGGGGTTCTGGCGGAAGCCGCCAGTACGAGGCGCGTAGCCGCCCTCGCCAGGAGGACGGGACGTGAAGCCCCCCGGCCGCGGCGTGAAGCCGCCGCCACCTGGGCGTGGCGCACCGTAGCCACCCGGACGCGGCGGACCGCTCGGACCGCGATCGTCGCGGGCCCGCGCTTCGCTGACGGCCAGCGGGCGGCCCATGAAGAGCTGGCCGTCGAAGCGCTTGACGGCCTCTTCGGCCAGCGGGCGCTCACCATATTCGACAAACGCAAAACCGCGGGCACGACCGGTCTCGCGATCGAGCGGACGCACGATCTGCGTGGGTGGTCCCACCTGCGCGAAGTGCGCGCGGATGTCGTCCTCGGTGGCGTTGTAGGGAAGGTTTCCGATGAACAGGCGAACGGCTGGCACGGCTGGTTACTCTTGAGGTTCCGCTGGGCGACTCACTCGTTGGAGCGACGCGCTGTCTCCGCGTTGGGACCGGGGCGACAAGTGGTGGTGATAGGGAGGCGTCAAACCCTTAGGATTCGGCCGAGCATAGCAGGAAGACCGCGGGTTCTGCAACGCGTCGGCCGGTTGGACTGCCTACCGCGCCGGTGAGGTCCGGAGCTCCGCCAGGAGCCGCTCGAGGGCGATGACCCGCTGGCGCAGCAGGTCGCGCTGTACGGGCCGGCACGCCGCCTGCAGCTGAGCCGTCGTATCGGCCAGCGCGAGCGCGACCGTGTCGGCGCGCTGGCGCCGGTCTCGCTCGTCGGGCGACAGGGCCGGCCCCGAGGGCCGGCGCGTCGCCCGGTCTTCCTGCTGCGATTCGACGGCCTTGCTCTCCCAGCCTCGCGCCACGCCAGCAGCATAGCAGGCCGGCCGGGGTGTTGCGCCGCAACTGGGCCGCCTCGTAGACTGCCGGAGTCCCTCGCGGGCTCCGCCCCGGACGCAACCAAGAGTCTTGCCTGCGCCGGCGTCGCAGGCGCCGGGGAGGTCCGACATGTCGATCAACACCATTCGCTTCACGCACACCGCGATCACGCCACCGGTGCCGGTCGTCATGGCGCTGCAGACCAAGCCGTACGGGAGGCGCGAACTGGCCGTCTACGATTCGAACGGCCATCTCATCACGTTCGCCGAGCGCGTCGTGGGGGCGTGAGCGCGACGTCCGCACGTGCCGTTCGCGTTTCGAGTGAGGAGGCCCGCCGTCTGATGTCGGCGGGTCCGCTGACCCTGGTCGACGTCCGCACCCCACATGAGTACGCCGGCCTCGGCCACCTGCCCGGCGCCCGGCTCCTGCCGGTGGATCGCATCGCGTCGGCACCGGCCGTGCTGCCAGACGGTCCAATCCTCGTCTGCTGCGAACACGGCGTGCGCAGCGCGCGGGCCGCAGAGCTGCTCGTTCGTGCCGGCCGTGGCCCGGTCTACGACCTGGCCAACGGCATGGCCGGCTGGAACGGTCCGCGCGAGTTCGGGGCGGCGCCAATCGACGGCCCGGCCGGATGGGTGGTCGACAATGCCGATCTGTTGTCACCGGGCATGCGCGTCCTCGACGTGGCGGCTGGACGCGGACGCCACGCCCTGCTCTTCGCCGCGGCCGGCTGGCCGGTCACCGCGCTCGATCGCGACGCTGAGCGCATGGCGGCGCTCAGCGCCGTGGCGGCGCGCCTTGGCTGGCCCGTGACGACCGAGGTCTGCGATCTCGAGGCCGGTGCCATCGATCTGGGCGACGGCGCCTACGATCTCGTCGTCGTGACCAACTACCTGCACCGACCTTTGATGCCGGCAATCGTCCGCGCGTTGGTACCGGGGGGACTGCTCGTCTACGAGACGTTCACGACGGCACAGGCTGCGCGCGGACGGCCCTCCAACCCCGCGTTCTTGCTCGAGGCGGGTGAACTGCCACGCCTGGTCGCATCGCTCGCCGTCGAGCGCCAGCGCGAGGGCGACGTCGACGGCCGGATGGTGGCGTCGGTCGTGGCCCGCAAACTCAGCGTGCCGGAGTCGCAGTGAAGCTGGCGGCCGCGTCCTGCCAGGCGCGCGCAATCCGGTCCGGCGTGACGCCCGAATGGGAGCTGTGCCATACGGCCGCGCCGCGTGCGACGACGACCACCTGGGGCGACTCGTGCCGCACGCCGAGCGTCGAGGCCACCGCGTTCGAGAGCTCACGCTGGCGCTGCACGACGATCTCGTGCAGCGGTCGCGGCACGCTGCCGTCGGCGAGCAGTTCCCGTGCCATGAGACTCACGCCGCAGGTCTGGCTATGCTTGAAGAGAATGACGGGTTCGATGTGGGACGCGCTCAAGGCCGTTTCCAGATCACGGGCGGACATGACGGCACAAAACTCGCTCACCCCGGCATTCTATCGTGCGCTCGTCGCTGCGACGGCGACGGCGCTGGCGCTGGGCGGGTCGGTTGACGCCGACGCGCAGACACCCGTCGTGCGCGGTGCCACCGAGTGGTCGGCCTCGGCCAGCGCCGCGCGCGGCATCACCGTCCTGCAGTCAAGGGGCGGCGAGCGGTACCTGACGACGCAGCTCGCCTGGGGCCGCGTGCTCACGGACCTGCGGGGGCCGCGGTGGGCCAGGGGTCGATTCCAGTGGTCGGTCGAGATCATCCCGATTTTTTCCCAGTGGTCGACCGGGAGGGCGCGCGGGGTGGGCCTGTCGCCGCTGGCGTGGCGGTGGAACTTTGCGCCCGGCGGACGCCTTGCGCCGTACGTGGAAGCCGGCGGCGGCGCGCTGTGGACCTCGGCACCGATTCCGGACGCCACGACCGGCAGCAACTTCACGGCCCATGCCGGCGTGGGCGTGCGCGTGTTCGGGCGCGGCGGGCACGGGCTCGTCGCCGGCTATCGTCTGCATCACATCTCGAACGGCAACCGCCTGCGGCAGAATCCCGGCGTCAACGCTCACATGCTCACCATGGGGTGGACGCGCATGGGGGCGCGCTAGTCTCTCGTGGTGCAGCTCGGACTGCCGCTCTCCTCCGAGGCGCCGCCCCCGGCAGCCGTTGAGCGGCTGCCGGCCGAGCCCTCAGCCGGACTGCCGCGGGTGGTGCTGGACGCGGCGCCGGAGGTGGTCTACGTGCGGCGCCGCGGCACGCGGCGCTATATTCTGCGTCTGCTCGGCGACCGCACGCTGCGCGTGACGATGCCCTGGTGGGGCAGCAAGCGTGAGGCGCGCCAGTTTGTCGACTCGCAGCAGGCCTGGATCGCCCGCCAGCTGCTGACACGCGCAAAGCGCGCGACGGCCCGATGGGCGGTTGGCGCCGTGGTCCTCGTCGACGGCGAGCCGTGCCCGCTCGTGGACGGTGGTGCCAGCCGCGTGCTCATCGACGGCGCCACCATTGCGGTCGCACCCGACGATGGCCGGGCCCTCAAGGCGGCCGTGCAGACATGGCTCCGTGTCAGGGCCGCCGCGACCCTGCCGGGCGAGCTGCTGGCGCTGGCGGAGTGTCACGGCATCACGGTGACGCGCGTGTCGATCCGCAATCAAGCGTCGCGCTGGGGCTCGTGCTCGCGCCGCGGCACGATCTCACTCAACTGGCGCCTCGTGCAGACGCCGCCCTTCGTGCGCGAGTACGTGCTGCTGCACGAGCTGATGCATCGGCGCGAGCTCAATCACTCGGCGCGGTTCTGGCGGCACGTGGCGGCCGCCTGTCCGCGCTATCTCGAAGCCCGGCGCTGGCTCCGTGCCGACGGCGCGCAGCTGTTCGATTGAGCGGCGTTCAGCTCGGACGTGCCGTCGACACCGGCGGCTTGGTCGCGAAGCCCTTGCGTGTCATCGCGCCCCAGTCGGAGCGTCCACGCATGTACTTCCAGAGCCCGCGCAGCCGCCAGTAGACGGTCATCTGCCGGTAGCCGAGGTTCTCGGCCACGCTCCACCAGACCAGCCACGCCAGGTCGCGCGGACGGCGGAAGCGCATGAAGGCCGCCTGGTCGAGCAGCAGCGTCGCCACGCTGAGGATGAGGCCGATGCCGATGGCAAGGGCGAAGAAGAGCACCGCGAACGTCTTATCGATGAGCCCGACGGCAAGCGAGCCGGCGAGCACGATGAGACCCAGGGCCTCGACGATCGGTGCCAGCAGCTCGACGAGCACGAAGTAGGGGAACACGATGAGGCCCATGGCGCCGAAGCGCGGGTTGCCGATGAGCCGGCGGTGCCGCCACAGCGTGTCGGTGAGGCCGCGGTGCCAGCGATCGCGTTGCCGGCCCAGCACCCCCCACGACTCGGGGACTTCGGTCCAGGCCGTCGGGTCGGGCACGAAGACCACGTCGCTCGGGCCCCCCTGCTCGTAGCCGAGCCGTCTGAGCCGAACGACCAGTTCCATGTCTTCGCCGACCGTGTCGTGCAGCCAGCCGCCGGCGGCGATCATCGGCTCGCGGCGAAACAGCCCGAACGCCCCCGAGATGATGAGGTTGCCGCCGAGGCGGTTGAGGCCGAGGCGCCCGAGCAGGAACGCGCGCAGATACTCGACCACCTGCACGCCGGCCAGCAGGTTGCGTGGCACCGTGACGTCGAGCACCTGGCCGTTCCTGGTCGGCACGGCGTTCACGGGACGGATCGTGCCGCCGGTGGCGACCACCTGCGAGTCGATGATCATCGGCCGCGCCAGACGGACGAGAGCGCCGCGCTCGATGAGCGTGTCGGCGTCGATGGCGCACACCAGCTCGCCGCTTGCCAGGTTCAGGCCGACGTTCAGCGCGTCGGCCTTGCCGCCGTTCAGCTTGTCGACGACGACCAGATTCGCGTGGCGCACCGAGCGGTAGAGCGCCACCACGCCCTTGGTGTGCACGCGCGGGGAATACGCCCGGTGCACCTCGACCAGCGAGAACTCCTGTGTGAGGACCTCGATGGTCGAGTCCTTGCAGCCGTCGGCGATGACCACCACTTCGAGATTCGGATAGTCGAGCGTGAGCAACGACTGCACGCTCTCGGTGATCGTTGCCTCCTCGTTGTAGGCCGGCGCGAGGATGCTGATGGTCGGGGCCAGGCGCGAACCGACCACGATGTGATCGTTGATGCCGACGGCCTCGTTGCGCGTCCGGCGCATCTCGAATACCGCCGCCACGAGCAGGCCGGTGTAGCAGACGTTGATGAGGACGAAGTAGGCGAGGACGGCGGCCTCGACGGGCCCCATCAGCGCCTCGACGGTCACCGCCAGCAGGTAGCTCACGCTCATGCCGAGGCACCAACAGCCGTCAGATCCAGCGCGTAGCGCGCCACCGACGAGGCCAGCGGATCGTCCGACAGCCGCAGCTGCCTGAGGAAGATCGCGCCCGGCGCGCCGAACGCGCGCAGGCACAGCGCCGCCTGGCGGCGCACGTCCCACTCCGGATCGTGCACGAGCCGGGCGACGTGCGAGGCGGCCGGCCAGTGCCCCAGTCCGCCCAGGGCACGCAAGGCCGCCTGGCGTACCACCGCCTCGACATCGTCGAGGGCGCGCTCGACCAGCGCGACGCCTTCGGCACTGCCGAGGGCGCCGAGCAGCGCCACGGCGCGGGCCCGGATGCCGGCGCTCGGCGAACCGGCCAGGGCCTTGGCCGGCGCGAGCAAGCGGGCGTCGGCCATCGTCAGTGCCACTTCGAGGGCCCCGACCGTGCCGTTGTCGTCGGCGGCGGCGAGATAGGCGATGAGCGGCGCGACCGCCGCGTGGCCGAGCTTGACGAGCGTATCCTGGGCCGCAAAGCGGCAGCGGCCATCGCGATCGGCGAGCATGCCGAGCAGGGCCTGGACCACATCGGGATCCGGCCGGTGGATGGCCCACTCGACCGCCTGGGCGCGCACCGAGGGATTGCGGTCGGTGAGCAGCGTCAGCACGACGCTGGCCGGATGACCGACCAGCGTGCAGATCTTCGCGCCGAAGAGGCGGCGCGACCAGAACCAACTGCGGCACAGCCGCTCGGCCTTGGCCAGCAGCCCGGCGCGGTGCGCCAGCCGGCGCAGCGACTGACGCTCGTCGCCGGTCAGGTGCGGCGCGAGTTCGCCGAGCAGATAGATCTGCAGGCGCATCGGCAGTCGCACGAAGTCGCGGGTGAAGCCGGGATTACGGTCGCCCCCGGCGAGCACCTCGCGCAGCGACCCGCGCACTTTGTCGACGCGGCCCGCGCTCCAGCGGTCGTACCACCACCACCAGGTGGCGTGCGCCACCAGGAGCAGCACGCCGATGACCAGCAGCAGCGACTCGCTGAAGAGCACCATCCGGACCAGCGCGTCAGGCGACACCGGGACCTCCGGCGAGCGCCGAGCGCAGACGGCGCATCAGCACCGGCAGGCTGACGGGCTTGGTGATGTAGTCGGTCGCGCCGAGCTCCATGGCCTTGATCATCTCGGCTTCGACCGAGCGGGTCGTCACGACCACCGCCTTCGATGTCTTGAGCACGCCGGCCTCGGCCAGCTGGCCGAGCAGCGTCAGGCCGTCGAGCCCGGGCAGCCCCAGCTCGAGCACCAGCAAGCGCGCCCGCACCGGCGACTCCGGATGGGTCAGCAGTTCGAGCGCCTCCCGTCCGTCACCGATCGTGCGCACGCGATGGCCGCGCGTCTCGAGGGCATGCTCGACCAGCGCGGCAAACGGGGCGTCGGCGTCGATGACCAGGGCATCGGCGGTCCATTCGATCCGCGAGGCCTCGCCGCGGCTGGCCGCCTCGATCCGGTTGCCGCCGTGCTGCTGCGCGGTGGCGAGCGCGGCCTCGGCGGCGCGCAGCAGCGTCGCGCCGTCGGGGCCATCGAGGCGGATCTGCGCGATGCCGACGCTGAAGGAGGCGCTGACCGGGACGTGGTCGGCGCCTTCCACGGCCTGCTCGCGGAAGTTCTCGAGCATCTCGGCCATCCGCTGCACGCCGTCGTCCGACTTCATCCCGAACGCTGCGACGACGAAACGCCCTGGTGCGGCGTGCGCTACCAGATCCTCGGCGCGGAAGGCCCGCGCCAGACGGCGGCCGAGCAGTTGTGACAAACGGTCGACCGTCTCGTCGTCGTTGGCCGCCCGGCGCTGGCGAATGCCGTCGACCTCGACGACGACCAGCGCCAGGGCGTGGTTGTAGCGCCGGGCGATGGCCACCATGCGCTCGATGGTGGCGATGACCGAACGCAGGTGGGGCAGGCGGGTGGCCGGATCGAGGTCGGCGGCCAGGCGCTGCGTGCTGGTGCGATCGAGACGGTTGCGCACGACGGCGGTCAGCAGCGACGCGGTGGCCGCGACCGGCAACCAGTCGTCGACACCGGCGGCGGTGGCGCGGGCGATGGTGGCTTCGTCGCTCGCGGCGGTGAGGAGCACGATGCTGGTCGGCGCCACATCCCACTCACGGCGCATCGCGCGGGGCAGGTGGAGCGCCGGGCCGCCGGCACCGGTTTCGTCGATGATGCACAACTCCGGGCGGATCTGCGTGACCGCGTTCCAGACGGCTTCGCCGTGCTCGTCTGCCTCGACGACGGTGCCGAGGCCGTCCAGCTGCCGCCTGACCGTCTCGCGCAGCGTGGCGTCGCCGAGGCCGAGGACGATGGTCGGCGCGGCGGCCTGCCTGCGGCGCAGCAAGTCGATGGCTTCGTCGACGAGCGTGGCCGGCGCAATCGGCTTGGCGAGCGTGCGGCCGGCAACCAGCGAGTGGGCGCCGGCCCGCTCAAGCAGCGACGGCCCCGCCGCCAGCGCCGCCACTGCCGCCTCGGGGTGCGCCGCCAGCAGGCGCGTCCGCATCACCGCATCGGCCTCGCCAAGCACGTCGGGACCGAGCACGATGACCGCCGCCTGATCGTCGAGCGGGTCCGACAGGTGGCGCACGACCTTGGCGCGCCATCCGCGCACGGCCGCCTCGATCGGCAGCTCACGGGCCAGGGCCTCGTCGTCGTCGACGACGAGCAGGTAGGGCGCGGTCGGGCGTCCAGCGGGCGACAGCGCCTCGGGAGGTGGCAAGGCGCGCAACGTCTTGTGCAGGGTCTCGACGATCTGCGAGAGCCGGAGTGCGTTGGCGGTGCCGAGCAGCGTGCCGGCGTCGAGCAAGCCAGCGGCCTCCCAGGCCAGGCGCGCCGCCTCCCTGGCTTCGACCAGCCAGAGCGAAGTGGCGAGCTTGTGCGTCTCACGCGCGGCGCGGCGCCGGGGGCCGGCATCGAGGCGGCCCTCGAGTGCCGCCAGCGCAGCATCTTCGAGCGTGGTCGCGCGCGAGGCGAGGGCCGACGTGTAGGCCAGCCACACGAGCGTCGACGAGGCGTCTTCCACGGCGCGCCCATCGTCGCGCGCTTGGGACGGCGCGTCCGCCAGAGGCTGAGAGGAGGCCGCCGCGGCGCCCGACGCGGGAGGGGCGCCTGGCGTTGGCCGCGCGGCCGCCGCCGTGCCGGTCTCGATCGCTGCGACCTCGCCTTCGGCGCGTGGCTCGACGGCCGCCGAGTCTGATTTCGGGTCCGCGGTCGCTGTCTCGCCGGCCGTGTCAGCTGGGGACGGGGCGGCCGGCTGGCGCCTGGCGAAGCCAAGGCGAAACGGCAGGCGAACCTTCACGACCAGTCCCATCCCCTCCTGTTTCGGTTCCAGCCCGGCGGGAGGGTAGGTGGGAAGGCGCCGTGCGCCTCAGGCCCGGCGCGACGCCAGGACGCGAGTGGGCCTGTGAAGGCTGGTGCCGGCGGAGGGAATCGAACCCACACGCCCTTTGGGGGCACAGGATTTTGAGTCCCGCGCGTCTGCCAGTTCCGCCACGCCGGCACGTGGAGCGTTCAGCTTACTACGAGCGAGCGGCCCTCACTCGGGTCGCCAGACGAGCGCGACGAGCCGCACCTGCACGCCGCCGCGTTTCGGCTTCACGACCACCGTGTCGAACTCCTCCGCCTCGGCGCCCCAGGTGGCCTGCACGCTCTGAAGTTCCTGCTCGAGCGCATCGGCCAGCGCCTGGCGCTGCTCGACCAGCGCCGCCTCGTTGGCGACGGCGCGGTCGACGTCTTGCGCCTCGCGGCCCATCCGGCTCACGCCGCGCGCCGCCGTGGCCACCCGGCCGGCATTGGTCGCGCTCACGACCTTGCGGCCGAAGAGCGCCCCGAGCACCGACGCGCCTACCGACACGGCGGTGGTAAATTTCGAATCCGTCGCCTGCTGCTGTTCCTTCTCGATGGCGGCGCCGGCCTTCCTGATCCGCTCGTCCATCGCCGTCAGCTTCGGCGCTTGCTTGGCGCGCAGCGTCGCGATGGCCTCGTCGCGGGCCTCGCGCGCGGCGTGGTTCACGCGCACGCGAAAGGTGGCCTCGGCTTCACCGGGATGCGAGATGAAACCGGTCTTGTCGGAGCGCAGGAGTTCGATCGTCTGGGAGCGCGCCGCCCACGACGAGAACGACTTCGTCCACTCGGCGTAGCTCTTCGCCTTGGCGGCCACCTGCGGCAGGGAGGCGAACGTGCCGCCGGCACGCGGCGCGGTCGTGAGGGCATCCACCAGGAAGTCGGCGGGCTCGGCGTGCTCCCAGTCGGCCGCCACCGGGCCGTCGGTGAGCGGCGTCCAGACGACGATGTCGGTCGTCTCGTCGAGCCCGAGTTTCGCGTCGCTGTAGGTGAGGCGCGCGGCGCCGACGAGCATCGGCACCCACGCGTCTCCCACGCCGGGGGCGAAGAACTGCGGCACGTCGGGCGCCACGATTGGTCGGGCGGCGACGGGCGCAGGGGCCGCCGGCGGCGCTGCCGGAGACGCCGCCACCGATGTGGTCGAGGGTAACGGCACCGGCGCGGCGGCTGCCGCCAAGACCGCCCGCTGCGGGTCCATCAGCGCACGGATCTCGTCGCGGCCCATCGGCCCCCGCAGGTACGAGAGCGCCCAGCGCGATCGCAGCAGCAGCGGCGCCGAGTCGTGGACGTTGTGGAGGAGGAACACGCGCTTCTCGAGGCCCGAGAGCAGCCGGTCCAGCCCCTGCCGGTCGAAGCCCTGCCCAGATCCGGACGCGACCCCTTCGAGTCCGTCGAGCACCCGCGCCTTGTCGCGCTCGGTCTGCAGGCGGCCGAGGAACCAGGTGCCGGCATTGGCCAGCGCCTTGTAGTCGAGGTCGACGGGATTCTGCGTCGAGAGCACGCAGCCCAGGCCGAACGCTCGCGCCTGCTTCAGCAGCGTCAGCAGCGGGACCTTGCTCGGCGGATTCGCGGTCGGCGGCAGGAATCCGAAGAGTTCGTCCATGTAGAGCACCGCGCGCAGCGACGTGGTGCCACGCTGCGAGCGCATCCACGCCAGCACCTGCTCGAGCAGCAGCGCCACGAAGAACATCCGCTCGGCGTCGCCGAGGTGCGCGATCGAGACGACCGCGATCCGTGGCTTGCCCTCCGATGTGTAGAGCAGCTTCGCGATATCGAGCGGGTCGCCTTCGAGCCAGGTGGCAAAGCCCGGCGCGGCCAGCACGTTGTTGAGTTTCATGGCCAGCGCGAAGCGCTCCGAGGCCGGGTAGAACGCCTCGAGTTCCAGGACGCCGACCTTCGTCATCGGCGGTGCCTGCACCTGGCCGATGAGCGCGGCGAGGTCGAGCGTCGCGCCGCCGCGCCATGCCTCCTGGAGCAGGGTTGAGACCAGCACGTGTTCGCGGCTGGTCGTCGCCTCGCCCGATACGCCGGCCAGGGCGAGCAGGCTCGTCGCCACCGATTGCACGCGCGCGGCGAGCAGTTCCGGCTCGTCGAGCACGGCGCGCGGCGGCGGACTGAAGGTCTCCAGGATCGACAGAGGAAGGCCAGCGCGGCTGCCAGGCGTGTAGACGGTGACGTCGGCGGCGGCCTTGAGCCGGGCGATGCGCGCGCCGTCCTGGTCCCACTCCGCCAGACCGGCCTTCCAGCGCGCGGCTTCGTTCGTCGCGAAGGCCTCGGGGGTCAGTTGCTGGGCTCGGGCTTCGTCCGGGTTCACCCACGGCAGGAACTCCTGGGCCGACAGGCCCGGGAAGGTCAGCATCAGGTTCGCCAGATCGCCCTTCGGATCGATGGCGAGCACCGGCAGTCCGTCGATGGCGGCCTCCTCGATGAGCGCGATGCCGAGACCCGTCTTGCCGCTGCCGGTCATGCCGATGCAGACGGCGTGGGTCAGCAGGTCCGACGAGTCGTAGAGCACCGGCTCACTCGTCGACTGGCGGGCGGCGGCGTCGTAGCGGCGGCCCAGGTAGAACAGTCCCAGCTGCTCGTAGTTCATATCGCGGGCCATTGTAGCCGGGAGATCACACGTCGAGACCGACCGATCGCATGAGCGCCAGCGCGTTGCTCGTGCCGACGACGCCGTCGCGCAGACGGTAGTCGAAACTTAGCGCGCCGTCCTCGAAGTGATCGACGAAGTGCTGGTTGCGGGCGCGCGGGCCCAGCGTCTCGGCCAGCGCCGTCAGCGCCAGGTCGTGGGTGGTGGCCATGCCGATCGCGCCGAGGTCGATGAGGCCCCGCAGCACGCCAGACGCCCCTTGCTGGCGGTCGTGCGAATTGGTCCCGGCCAGCAGTTCGTCGATGAGAAACAGCGTGCCGGTGCCGGCGCCGGCGCCACCGCGCGCCAGGTCGACGATCTGGCGCAGCTTCGTGATCTCGGCGAAGAACCGCGAGTGGCCGGATTGCAGTGAATCCTGCACACGTAACGTGCCGGCCGGCACGAGTGGCGTGAGAAACATTGACCGCGCGCATACCGGGGCGCCGGCCTGGGCCAGCACCACGTTCACGCCGACCGCCCGCAGGTAGGTGCTCTTGCCCGACATGTTCGAGCCGCTGATGACCACCAGGTGTGGCGCCGCGCCGCCCAGCGCGACGTCGTTGCCGACGGCGGTGGAGGACGGCAGCAGCGGATGCGCGACGCTGTCGGCGCGAAGCTCCGGCGGCCCGGTGGCGACGTCCGGGTAGACCGCGTCGGGATGCTCGGCGGCGAAGGTGGCCAGTCCGGCCAGCGCTTCGAGGTCGCCGAGCGCGTCGAACCAATCGGCCACGTGATGGCCGACGCGCGCCCGCCAGCGATCGATCGCCCACGCCAGGTGAGTGGCCCAGAAGAGCAGCACCGAGAGCGGTCCGAAGATCTGGTTCTGGCGCGACGTCAGCAGTTCCACCAGGCGCGACAGTCGTCGGATTTCGACCGATGCCGCAGCGCCGCTGGCGGCCAAGCGCGCCTGCACCTCAACGAGTCGCGGGTGCGTGAACGTCTCGCGTTCGACCCGGGCGATGAGCGCGGCTGCGACCCGCAGGTCGCGCAAGCGGGCCTCGACCTCACGAATCGCGTCGAGCACCCGCCGACGCCACCGCCAGCCCACCATCGTCTGCACGGCGATGGCGCCGCCGAGCCAGTCGGGCGGCGTGCCGGTGCGCAGCCAGACGCCAAGCGCCGCCAGCGTGATCGTCGACAGGACCACCAGCACGACCGGCGCCCACACCGGTGGCGGTTGAGGTGTGGTCGCGGCCCAGGCCGCTACTGCCGTGGTCGTGGCCGCGCCGGGCACGTCCGGGCCGAACACCGCCAGGTCCTCGCGAAAAACCTCGCGGTCGGTCAGTTCGCCGACGGCGCCCTGGCGCAGGCGAACCTCCGCGGGCGTGGCCGGGGTCAGGAGCCATGCGGCGAGCGTGCGCTCACCGACGTCGGTGCGGGCCGTCGAGAGGAGATCGAACAGGCTGCCCACCCCGAAGAGGTCGAGGTCCTCGGCGTAGGGATGGCCCACGGGCTGGAGCGCCGTGCTGGTCGGGCCACGGCCGTGCCATCGATCCTCCAGGCGCGCCAGCGCGCGCTGCACGTGCGCGAGCCGGCGCCGCGCGTGGGTGCGGCGGTCGACCAGGCGCGCATGCGCCACGGCCGTCGCCACGAAGGACGCCAGCGGCAGCACCAGCCACCAGCCCGACCATCGCGCGGCACCGAAGGCACCGACGCCCAGGACGAGGGCCACGAAGGCGAGTGCCAGGCGCGCCGCGGCGAAGCGCGCGTCGGCCACGTCGCACGCCGACAGTTCCGTCTCGAGCAGCGCTCGCCTGGCGGCGCTGGCGGCGGCTACGGCCGCACGATCCCGTCGGCCGTCCACAGATACAACGTGCGGCGATGATTGCCGCTGTCGGTGAAGGTGTCGACCTTCTCGGGCGTCCAGTCGCCGAAGCCGAAGTTGTGGGCGACGATGCGCGTGCCGGGCTTGAGCGACCGCGTCAGCATCGGACGGAGCTTGAGGTTGGACGCGGTCAAGAGGTAGGTCGTCACCACGGTCGCGCTCGAGACGTCGGTCGTGAGCGCGTCCTCGAGCTTGAAGGTGACGAGCCTGGAAACGCCGTCATCGCGGGCGTTGGCGTTGGCTTCGGCGATGCGCTGAGGGTCGATGTCCACGCCGATGCCGCGGGCGCCGTAGACCCTGGCGGCGGTGATGGGAATGCGGCCATCGCCGCAGCCCAGATCGATCACGACGTCGTCCTTGGTGACCTTGGCCAGCAGCAGCATGCGGTCCACGACGTCCTGCGGGGTCGGCACATAGGGTGCCAGGTTCGGCGCGTCGAGGCGCTTGGGGGCCTGATCAGGCGTGGCGGCAGCCAGCCCGACCACGGCCGTCACGAGGACCAGAAACAAGGGCAGCCGGCGCATGGCCCAAGGATACAGACAATCTGCCGGGCCGGTATCGGCCCGGTCCGCCGCCCGGTAACTCAAGCCACGCCCACGGGTTAGGGCCGGCAGCCGGGTGCAATGCCGGGCAGGCGAAATCCACATGATTCCGGGCATTTTTCGTGATCTTCAGGCCGAAGGTGGGCTATAATGGTGAAGTTTTCGAGGGCAATTTCCCGCCCTTACTGACCCACTAAAACCTGGAACGGGGGCCACGTGTCATTTTCGGTCGGCGACAAGGTCATCTACCCCAATCACGGGCTCGGCGTCGTGGAGAAGGTCGAAGAAAAGACCATCCTCGGCACCACCTGCGGCTTCTTCCATCTGCGCATCCTGTCAAACGACACGACGGTGCTCGTGCCGGTCGCCAACGTTGACAACGTCGGCCTGCGCCGCGCCATCGACGACGACGAGGTCGAACGGTTGTTCGGCAAGCTGGGCGACGGCAAGATCGACAACCACGCGAACTGGAAGGGCCGCTTCAAGGACAACTCCGACAAGATGCGGAGCGGCTCGATCGCCGACATGGCCGACGTGCTGAAGAGCCTCACGTTCCTGGCCAAGTCGAAGAGCCTGTCCTTCCGCGAGAAGCGCATGCTCGATCGCGCCAAGTCGCTCATCGTCTCGGAGGTGTCCGAGGTGATGCGAGTGACGCCAGTCGAGATCGAGACGCGCGTTGAGAAGGCGCTCGAGCAGTGCTTCAACGTCAAGGCCCGCAACGCTCTGCGCGCCGAGGCGCGTGCCAAGGCGGCGCCAGTGAAGACGGCTCCGGTCAAGGCCGCTCCCGCGGTGCGCGCGGCCGTCGCCGCGGCGCCGGTGGCGGCCAAGGCGCGCCAGGCGCGCGCGTCGTAGGCGCGACCGCACTCAGGCTAGAATGCCCGGCCGGACGATGTCTGAGCCGGGCATTCGTGTCTCTGCCATAGTGGTCAACCCTTCTTCCGTGAGCGCCCTGTGATGTCGACGGCCATCGCGGCCGTGCGGTCGGTGTCGGCCTACGTCATGACCGCGCTGTACGTACTCGTCGCCGGGCCTCCCGGGCTCCTGCTCGCCATTCCCCTCAAATGGAAGGGCCTGCTCTACGTGCTCGGCCACGGGGGCGCCGCGCTCGCGCTCGGCATCGCGGGCATCCGCTACCGGCTGGCCGGACGCGACAACATCCCGCCCGGTCGCGCCGTGGTCTTCTGCGCCAATCACCAGAGCAACATCGATCCCCCTGTGCTCTACCGCGCCCTGCACTCGCGGCTGCACATCCTCTTCAAGGCCGAGTTGCGCAAGCTGCCGATCCTCGGCCTGGTGATGGAGTCGGGCGGCTTCGTGCCCGTCGACCGTGGTAGCCGCGACGCGGCGCTGGCGTCGGTTGATCGGGCGGCCGAGTCGCTGCGCCAGGGCAACTCCTTTCTCATCTTCCCGGAAGGCACCCGCAGCAAGACCGATCAGCTCTTGCCCTTCAAGAAGGGGGGCTTCATCATGGCCATCAAGGCGCAGGTGCCGATTGTGCCGGTGGCGATCACCGGCGGCAGGTCGGCCATGCGCAAGGGCAGTTGGATCATGCGGCCGGTGACGGCGTCGGTGCGCGTCGGCCAGCCGATCGAGACGGCCGGGCGCCCGCTGGCCGACCGCGACCAGGTCATCGACGAGGTGCGGAGGGCGATCGAAGCGTTGATGGCGCAGGGGCCGGTAACGGCCGCCGAGCGCTAGCGGAGGTACCGACGTGGATCTGCTCGTCACTGCCGGGCGAACGCTGGGCTTCTCGCTCGCGGCCGGCGTCAACCTGTACGCCACCGTGGCCATGCTGGGTCTGGCGACGCGGCTGGGCCTGGTGGAATTGCCGCCGCAGTTCGCCGTCTTCGACAACCCGTGGATCATCGCCGTCGCGCTCACGCTCTACGCGGTGGAGTTCGTGGCCGACAAGGTCCCGTGGGTGGACACGTTGTGGGACATGCTGCACACCATCGTCCGTCCCCTGGGAGGCGCGCTCGTCGCGGTGTCGACGCTGGGCGAGGCCTCGCCCTGGGTGCTGGGGCTGGTGGCGGTGATGGGCGGCACGATTGCGGCCGGCGGCCATCTCACGAAAGCCGGCACGCGCGCGGCTGTGAACCTCAGCCCGGAGCCCTTCACCAACTGGGGTTTGAGCCTGGCCGGCGACGCCTTCGTGCTCGCACTGGGCGCCCTCGCCATGGCCTTCCCGGTCGCAGCGCTCGTGGTGACGCTCGTGTGCCTTACCGCGATAGTGGTGATGCTGCGCTGGCTGATGGGCTTGATTCGGCGTGCCGCGTCGCAGAGTGATGCCGGGATCGGCGCGTCAGCGACGCCGTCGTCCGTCCCGCGGCCCGGGACTGACGGAGCGGCCGAGTGGCGCGGCTGACAAGGATGTCGGTGACCGGCATGGCGGCGCTTGTCGCCGTTGCCGTCGCCGTGCTGGACGGCGCGCAGGAGCCACGGTTTCGCGGTGGCGCCAACCTCGTCCGTCTCGACGTTTACGCCTCGGCCAACGGCGCCGCGGTCACCGATCTCACCGCCGCCGACTTCGAGGTGTTCGAGGACAACGCCCCGCAGGAGGTCACGTCGTTCGAGTTCGTGCCCGCCCGCGGCCCGGTGCCGGAGGCGTCGCGCGTCGAATCGAACACGGTGGGCGAGATGCGCTCGCGGGCCGCCCAGTACGACGGCCGTCTGTTCGTGCTCTTCCTCGACACCGGCAACGTGCAGCTCCGCGGATCGTTCCGGGCGGCGAGTCCGGTCGCCGAGGCGTTGGATCGGATCGTCGGCGCCGACGACTTGCTCGGCGTGATGACGCCCGACATGACACCCGGCAACATGACGTTGTCGCCTCGCACGGCGCCGATCGGCGAGATGCTGCGCGCCAACTGGGCGTGGGGTGAGCGCGGTCGCCGGTTCTCGAACGATCCCGGCGAAGCGCAACTGCAACGGTGTTACGGTGACGACGCCGACGCCCTGATTGCCCGTCGTCGCGAGCTGAAGACCCTGCAGGCGCTCACGGCGCTGACGGCACATCTTGAAGGCCTCAGGGACGAGCGGACGTTCGTGCTGCTGCTCACCGAGGGTTGGCTGCTGCCCCGGCCTGACGAGCGGCTGGCGGAGCCGGCCGGTCCCGACCCCCTGGCCGTGACGCCCGACGGGCGTCTCGGCACCGCGTCGGAGCGAGGCGGCGGGCCGTCACCCGCGTGTCGACGCGAGCGGTCGCTGGTGGCGCTGTCGGATCTGGCGATGGAATTCCGGCTGATGATGCAGCGTGCCAACCGCGCCAACATCAGCTTCTATCCGGTCGATGCCCGCGGTCTCATCGCCTTCGACCGGGACGACATCGCCGGGAGCGCGACGAATCCGTCGCTCATGGCCGACAACGACGGCCTCAGCCGACGGCGCAACGCCATGCGGGCACTGGCCGCGGAAACCGACGGCACGGTGGTGGTCGATTCGGCGCTCGACACGGCGTTGCCACGCGTCATGGCGGACCTCGGATCGTACTACCTGCTCGGTTACGTCTCGACCAACACGACACTCGACGGCCGCTATCGCCGACTCGCCGTCGGTGTGACGCGGCCCGGCGTAACCGTGCGAGCACGCCCCGGGTACCTGGCGCCCTCGGCCGCGGACGTCGCGGCGGTGCAGACGTCGGCGGCGACGAGTCGCGCGACGTCGACGCCGTCGACGGTGAGCGACGCGTTGTCTCGCCTGCCGGCGAGCCGCCGTGCCGCGGTGCTGCACCTGCAGGCGTCCGGGGCACCGGGGCACCTTTCGATCACCGTGGAACTCGACCGCGGCACGGCGGCGCAGCCTGAATGGGCAAAGGGCGGCCGGTTGTCGTTAACGCTCGAACCTGCCGACCGCGGCGCCGGCACCCGGGCCTCGGTCGTCGAAACGCTGGTCCCCGGCGCCCGCGTGCACACGATGCAACTCCCCGACGGTGCCGACCAGGCGATCGTCGCCGGGCGCTATCAGGTGCGTGTCGAGGCGCTCGCCGAAGGTGCGCGCACGCCACTCGTCATCTCGACCATCGTCGACGTGCCGGGTGGCGCGGGCCTGCTCGGCTCGGCGCTGCTGGCCGCGCGTCGCGGACCGGGCACGGGACGCGCCTACGAGCCGACGGCCGACGCGCGCTTCCGCCGCACCGAGCGCCTGCGGGCCGAGGTGGCGCGTCTCGATGCCGCCGCCGTCGTCACCGGGCGGCTCTTGAACCGCGCCGGTCAGCCGATGCAGGTGCCGGTGACCATCACGGAGCGCCCCGGCACCGACCACGCGCCGGCCACCGTCGTGGCGGAACTCGCCCTCGCGCCGCTGGCGGCCGGCGAGTACGTACTCGAAGTGATGGCCGCCGGTGGCGACCGCACCGAAACCCGCAGCTACGCGATCCGCCTGGTGCCGTAAGGGCCGGGTCTCGGAGTTCGGGCCGCCAGGCCCGGGATCAGTCGAGGCGGCGCTGGCCGGCGCGGGCCAGAATCACTGCCAGCGTGAGGAAGAGTCCGGCGCCGAACAGGTGGCCGGCGGCGCCTTCCGCATGCAGGAACGGCAACGCGTTGCCAACCGACTGCAGCGCGGCCAGGATGCCGTAGCCCTGTTGTTCGAGGCCGACCAGCACCGCGAACAGGATGCCGGCCAGCGACCCGCCGGCGATGAGGCCCGAGCTGAAGAGCGTGCCGGAGCTGATGTCGGAATCCTGGGTCACTCCGGTCTTGCGTTCCACGACCCAGCGCACGAGGCCGCCGGCGAAGATCGGCGCGGTGGTGGCAATCGGCAGGTAGGCGCCGACGGCGAACGACAACGAGTGGATGCCGCAGAGCTCGAGCGTGAGTGAGATGAACACGCCGACGAGGACGAGGCCCCAGGGCAGGTTCTGCGACAGCAGGCCCTTGATGAGGGTGGCCATCAGCGTGGCCTGAGGCGCGGCCACCGCGGCCGACCCGATGCCGAACACCTGGTGCATGTAGAGCACGGTCCAGCCGATGACGAAGGCCGACGTGACGACGCCGATCGCCAGTCCCATCTGCTGGTAGTAGGGCGTCGCACCGACGATGTAGCCGGTCTTGAGGTCCTGCGAGGTGTTGCCGGCGTTGGCGGCCGCGATGCAGACGATGGCTCCCACCGCGAGCGCCACCGGGGCGTAGATGTCGCCGGTCCAGCCGAGCGCCACGAAGATGATGCACGTGATGATGAGCGTGGCGATGGTCATGCCCGAGATCGGATTCGACGAGCTGCCGATGAGGCCGGTGATGCGCGACGAGACCGTGGCGAAGAAGAAGCCGAACAGCACGATGAGCACCGAGACGAGCACGTTGCCCTGGGTCGGCAGACCGGGCGCCACCACGAGGAACACGGCCAGCAGCAGCGAGCCGCCGAGGACGACGGTAATCGGCACGTCGCGCTCGGTGCGCACGGCCGCGGCGCCGGCGCCGGTACCGAGTCCCTTCAGGCCTTCGCGCGCCGAGGAGATGATGGTCGGCAGGGTGCGGGCGAGCGTGATGAGACCGGCGGCGAGCACCGCGCCGGCGCCGATATAGCGGATGTAAGCGCTCCAGATCTGCCCGGGACTCATCTCCGAGATGAGGAAGGGCAGGCCGGTCGCCGGGTTGTTGGCCAGATCGGGCCGGATCGGCGCAAACGGCGTTGGAATCGCCGCGCCGAGCAGTGACAGGAGCGGCAGCAGCACCAGCCACGACAGCACGCCGCCGGCGAACATCGTGCCGGCGATGCGCGGCCCGATGACGTAGCCGACGCCCAGATACTCCGGTGAGATGTCGACGTTGAGCGTGGCGTTCGGGAACTGGCTCGAGCGTGGCATCGAATAGCCGACTTCGGCGAGGAAGAGGTTGAAGGTGCCGGACAGCGACTTCCACAGCGCGCCGACGCCCAGCCCAGAGAAGACCAGTCCGGCCAGTTTGCCGCCGCGCTCGCCCGCCACGAGCACCTCGGCGCAGGCCGTGCCCTCGGGGTAGGGCAGCACGCCGTGTTCCTTGACGATGAGCGCGCGGCGAAGCGGCACCATCATCAGCACGCCGAGGATGCCGCCAGCAAACGCCAGCATCGTGATCTGCGTGTAGTTGAAGTACTTCGGGCCTTCCGGCACGAGGAAGATGAGCGCCGGAATCGTGAAGACGACGCCGCCGGCGACCGACTCGCCGGCCGAGCCGATCGTCTGCACGATGTTGTTCTCGAGGATGGTCGAGCCGCCGAAACGCTTGAGCACCGAGATCGCAAGTACGGCGATCGGAATCGACGCCGACACCGTCAGGCCCGCGCGCAGACCGAGGTAGACGGTGGACGCGCCGAAGAGGAGACCGAAGAGCACGCCGAGGACGATGGCCTTGGCGGTGAATTCGGCCATCGACTGGCTGGCGGGCACGTAGGGCGTGAAGGCCTTGGGCGCGGCGGCGCCCGTTCCGGGCGTCGTGGAGGTGTGAGCCATGGCCGGGGATGGTAGCGCAGGACCGGCGCGGCGCGCTTTCGAGGCTTTACCGCCCTCGAGCTTTGCCGTATTCTGGCGGTGCTTGTGAACTCGACGAACAAGCGGAAAGGGGCCAGCGAACAGGTGTCGGAACTGACGACCGGCCGCCTCTCCGTTTATCTGCGCTGCCTCAACCAACTCGAAGCCGATGGGGTCGAGACGATCTCGTCCCAGGCGCTGGCCGAGCGCTTTCACCTGAACGCCGCCCAGATCCGCAAGGATCTGGCCTACTTCGGCGAGTTCGGCGTCCGTGGCGTCGGCTACTACGTCAAGGATCTGAAGCTGCAACTGCGCAAGATCCTGGGCCTCGACAGGAAGCTGAAAGTCGCGGTCATGGGGGCCGGCAATCTCGGGATGGCGCTGGCCGACTACCCGGGGTTTCGTCGCGAGGGTTTCGAGATCGTCGCCATGTTCGACAGTGCCGATCTGAAGATCGGCGACCGCTCGCGCGGCGGCGTGCCCATTCACGACATCCGGGACATCCGGAAGGTGCTGCGCAAGGAACGGGTCGATATCGTCGTGCTGGCAGTACCCGCTGAAGTGGCTCAGCACGTGCTCGACCAGGTCGCCGGCAGCGGCGTCAAGGCCGTGCTCAACTTCTCGCCCGGCACGCTGCTCGTACCGGACGGCATCAAGATGAAGAGCGTCGACCTCACGGTCTCGCTCGAGAGTTTGTCGTTCTTCCTGGCGCAGGGCGATCCCGCGTCCTGACCGAACGTTTTCGAGGAGGGCGGATGCCGAGACCCGCACGATTGACCCATGCCGATGAGGAAGGGCGGCTGCGCATGGTGGACGTAGGCGGCAAGGCCGTGACCGAGCGCGAGGCCGTGGCCTCGGCCCACGTCGCGCTCGCGCCGGCCACCCGCCGTGCCGTCGCCAGCGGCCGCCTCAAGAAGGGTAATCCCCTGCAGGCGGCTCGCCTGGCGGGTGTGATGGCCGCCAAGCGCACGTCGGACCTCATCCCGCTCTGTCATCCCCTGGTCCTGACCGGCATCGACGTCGAGCTCACGCCCACCTCGCGAGGCATCGCTATTCGCGCCGCCGTCAGGACCACCGGACAGACCGGCGTCGAGATGGAGGCGCTGACCGCCGTCGCGGTCGCGGCGCTGACGGTCTACGACATGCTCAAGGCGATCGACAAGGGCATGGTGATCGAGGACGTGCAGCTCGAGGAGAAGCGGGGGGGCCGTTCCGGCCACTATCGTCGCGCCGCGCGTCCCGCGCGGAGCCGCGCGCGGTGACGATCCTCGTCTCGATCCGCCAGCCGGTCGCCGCCTGGCAGATTCCCGAGGCGGCCGTCGCCCGTCTTCGCGAGCGTTGCCCGCAGCACACCGTCATTCAGGCCACGACGCCGGAGGCCCGGGCCGAGGGCCTGCGGACCTGCGATGTCGCGTTCACGTGGGTCCTGACGGCGGAGGAACTGGCGACCGCGCCGCGCCTGCAGTGGTTGCACTCGTCAGCGGTCGCCGTCGGCACCTTGTGCCTGGCCGAGCTCGCCGCGCGGAGTGTCGTCGTGTCGAACTCGCGGCAGATCCAGTCCACACCGATTGCCGAGCATGTCTTCGCGTTGCTGCTGGCGCTCACGCGGCGACTACCGCTCGCCTTCGAGCGGCAGCGCGACGCGCGCTGGGCACAGAACGAGTTCGGTGGTCCCGATCTGCCGCTGGTACTACGTGGACAGTGCCTCGGCGTCATCGGGCTCGGCTCGATCGGTGCCGAAGTCGCGCGCCTCGGCGTGGCCTTCGGCATGGACGTCGTCGGCGTGCGGCGCGATGCTTCGCGGGGCGGGCCGGCCGGGGTCAGCCAGGTATGGGGCGCGGACGGCATCGACGAGCTCCTGGCCGCGGCTGACGTCGTCGTCTTGTGTGCGCCACTCACCACCGAGACCGACGCGCTGTTCGATCGGCCGAGACTCGCCAGAATGCGCCGCGGCGCCAGGCTCGTGAACGTGGCTCGCGGCCAGCTGGTTGACAGCGCGGCACTCGTCGAGGCGCTCGCTGACCAGCGCCTCGCTGGGGCCGCCCTCGACGTCTTCGACGACGAGCCGCTGCCGCCGGGGCATCCGATCTGGCGCGCCCCGAACGTCGTCATCACGCCGCACACTTCCGGTTTCCGTCCCAATCACTGGATGGAGGTCGTCGACCTCTTCGTCGAGGGCATCGGCCGCTGGGATGCGGGGCTGCCGGTCCGGTGGCAGGTCGACGCGACGCGTGGCTACTGAGCCACCGCCGAGCTACTCTCCGCAGCTCGACGGTCTGCGCGCCGTGGCCGTGACGGCCGTCGTCTACTCGCACTGGCTGCCGGCGTGGCAGTTTGGCGTGCCCTTGGGCGCTGGCGTGCACCTCTTCTTCGTGTTGAGCGGGTTCCTCATCACCCGCATCCTGCTCCGCTTGAGAGACGCGCCGGATCGCACCGGCGCCGTCGGACGCTTCTACCTGCGCCGCGTGCTGCGGTTGTTCCCCGCGTTCTACGTGGTGCTGGCAGCGGCCTGGGTGGCCGACGTGCCGCTGGCCTCGACGACCTGGCCCTGGCACGCGGCGTATCTCTCGAATGCCTACATCGCCTGGCAGGGCGCCTGGCAGGGACACTTCAGCCACTTCTGGTCACTCGCCGTCGAGGAGCAGTTCTATCTGGCGTGGCCGTGGCTGGTCGTCTGGGCGCCGGCCAACTGGCTGCTCACGGTGGTGGTAGCGACGATGCTGCTCGGTCCGCTGACCCACGCCCTGGCCCACGGGCGCGGCCTCACCGAGCCCTTCTGGGCGCTCGTGCCGGGGGGCAGCGCCGACTCACTCGGCGTTGGCGCTCTCGTGGCCTGGACGGCGTGGACGCCGGCGGCGCGCCGCGCCAGCGAGCGCATCTGGCCGTGGGCCGGCGTCATTGGGCTGCTCGCGTGGCTCGCGCTCGCACTCGTCGAATGGCGAGGCGCGCTGCTGCCGCCGGCGGTCGCGATCTGGCGTCAGGCGCTGCAGGGGCTGATCTTTGCGGCGGTCGTGTGGCGCGCGGTCGACGGTTGGCCGGGCGCGGTGGGCGCGGTGCTCGGTCATCGCGCAGTCGTCCTCGTGGGCCGTATCAGCTACGGCATCTATCTCGTGCATCCGTTTGCGCCGATCGTGCTCGATGCGGGGCTGACCGGCATGGGGCTGCCGGCATCACCGGCACTGGGCGCGCCGGGGCGCGCGCTGGCCGCCTGGCTCGTGACGCTGGCGCTCGCGGCGGCGCTGTGGCATCTCGTGGAAGCGCCGTGGCACCGGCTGAAGGCGCACTTCTAGCGTCGAGCCGACGGCACCGGTCCGTGACCTACCCACCGGGCGCGCCATCCGCCGCGCATCAGCATCCGGGCCCGACCTTCGGCTACGTCGTGCGCGGGAAGACTCGCTGGGCCATCAACGGCGAGCCGCCGCGCGTGCTCGAGGCGGGGCAGTCGTTCTACGAACCGATGGGTGCGGTGCACAGCACGGCGGCCAACGCCAGCGACAGTGAGGCTGCCGTCATCTCAGTCGTGATTCTCGGAAAGGCCGGCGAGCCGCTCTCGAAGCCGGCGACCAAACCGCCGGCGACCGGACGCTAGAAGGTGCGGGCCTCCGGCACCGGCCACCACCGCACTTGCACCTTGCCGACGATGTAGCGCTTCGGGACGAAGCCGAAGTGGCGGCTGTCCTGGCTGTTGTTGCGGTGGTCGCCCATGACGAAGTAGTGGCCCTGTGGAATCACCTGCGGGCCCCAGTCATCGTGGCTCTGGTACTCGGCCGGCACGAACTCGCTCGGCATCGGCACGTCGTTCACGTAGACACGGCCGTCGACGATGCGCACCTGATCGCCTTCCTCGGCGATCACCCGCTTGACGAACATCTTGTCGGGATCCAGCGGGTAGTAGAGCATCACGATGTCGCCGCGGCGCGGATCCGAGAGGCGATAGATCAGTTTGTTGACGATCAGCCGGTCCTGGTCGTCGAGCGTGGGCGCCATGCTCAGCCCTTCGACCCGCGCGACCTGGAAGACGAAGGTCACGATCACGATCGCGTAGAGGGCGGCTGAGGCCAGCGTCTTCATCCAGGCCCAGAACTCTTCTTGCCATGCCGCGAGGCGCTCGGCGCGTGACGGTGACGGGACGACGGGCGTGAAGGCGGCCGGCTGGTGTCCGGCCTGCGGCGCGTCGAAGCCTTGGAGCGGCACCGCCGTGAAGGCGTCTGGGGAGGAGGTGTCTTGCTGGGCGGCCGGCTCGGCCTCGGTCTCGGCCGGGGGGGCGGAGGGGACGACCTCGGGCGTGGCGGGCGCATCGGCGTCGGCGCGGTCTGGCTGATCCACGGGGTCGGCTCCTCGGGTACCTATACGGTCGTGCCGGGCCCGACGTTGCCTGCGGTCCGGTCGCTCCATGGTAACCGAAGGGCGGCGCCGTGGGCCAAGAGGGGGCCACCGGCGGTGCCGATGCTACAATCGCAGGAGTACGGGGCGCGGTTCAGCCCCGGCAGGGGAGTGGCATGATTCGCCCGTTGGTCAACGGTTTCGCGCTGACGTTCAAGCATCTGTTCCGGAAGCCCATCACGGTGGACTATCCGTACCAGAAGGTGCCGATGTTCCCCCGCTACCGCGGCAAGCAGGTGCTGATGCGCGACGAGCACGGCATGGAGAAGTGTGTGGCCTGCGGCCTCTGCTCGGTGGCGTGTCCGGCCGACGCGATCTACATGGAAGCGGCCGAGAACGACGGCACGGTGATGGCCGGTCCTCGCTATGCGGCCGTCTACCAGATCCACAAGACGCGCTGCATCTTCTGCGGCTATTGCGAGGAAGCCTGCCCAGTGTCGGCGATCTTCATGGGCAAGGACTACGAGCTCGCGGTCTACAGCAAGGAAGACTTCGTGTGGGACAAAACTGAGTTGCTGGTGCCGCCGCCGGCCGGAGTCACGACGCCCCAGTCGATTCGCTAGGCGTCGGCCGGCGCCTGGCGCGCCGTCGCCGTCCCACAACCTGATGTCACGTCTCCCGTTCCTCGACGCCCTGGCCTCGCGTGTGCTCGTCTGCGACGGCGCGATGGGCACCATGCTGTACGGCAAGGGTGTGTTCATCAACCGCTGCTTCGAGTCGCTCAACGTCTCGCAGCCCGATCTCGTGCGCGACGTCCACAACGAATATCTCGCGGCCGGCGCCGACGTCATCGAGACCAACACCTTCGGCGCCTCACGTCTCAAGTTGCGGGCCTTTGGCCTGGGCGACCAAGTGCACGCGTTGAATCTGGCGGGCGCCCAGCTGGCCCGCGCCGCGGCCGGCGACCAGGCCTACGTTGCCGGCGCGATCGGCCCGCTCGGCGTGCGCATCGAGCCGTGGGGCAAGACCGGGGTGGACGAAGCGCGGGAGTTCTTCCGCGAGCAGGCGGCCGCGCTGGTCGAAGGTGGTGTCGACCTGCTCATCCTCGAGACGTTTCGCGACTGGAACGAAGCGGCGGCAGCGGTGGATGCCGTGCGGTCTTTCTGCACGCTCCCGATCGTCGCCCTGGTGACGACCGAGGAAGACGGCAACAGCCTCGACGGCACGCCCCCCGAGCAGTTCGGGCCGGCGCTGCTCGCCCGCGGCGCCAATGTGGTCGGCGTCAACTGCAGCGTCGGCCCCGCCCCGATGCTCGAGACGATCGAGCGCCTGGCCGAGGCTTGCGGCGGCGCGCCGCTCTCGGCGCAGCCCAACGCCGGCAAGCCGCGCGATATCGAGGGCCGCAACATCTACCTGAGCTCGCCAGAATACATGGCGTCGTACGCCCGCCGCTTCATCGCCAGCGGTGTCCGCCTCGTCGGCGGGTGCTGCGGCACGACACCGGAGCACATCCGCCAGATCGCCCAGGCCGTGAAGCAGCTCGCACCCGACACGGCTCGCGCCGTCGACGGGCGCCACCGCGCCATCACCGTCGGCACGCCGCTCGCGCAAACGCCGGTCGCGTCGGCCGACAAGTCGGTGGTCGGGGCCAAGCTCGCGGCCGGCACCTTCGTCACCGGCGTGGAACTGGCGCCGTCCCGGGGCCATGCCGCCGCCGACGCGCTCGCGGCCGCCCGCCTGGCCGCCGGCCGCGGCGTGGACCTGGTGCTCGTCTCGGACGCGCCTCGCGGCGGCGCCCGCGTCGGGGCGCTGGCGCTGGCCGCGCTCATCCGCCAGCAGGGCGGCATCGAGCCGCTGCTCCAGTACTCGTGCCGCGACCGCAACCTGCTCGGGATTCAGTCCGATCTGCTCGGTGCGCACGCCATGGGTCTACGCAACGTGCTCGGCATCACGGGCGACGTCCGCAAGATCGGCGACATCCCTGACGCCACGGCCGTCTTCGACGTCGACTCGGTGGGTCTGACTCACGTCCTCAGCCGTCTCAATCACGGTCTCGACATCGCCGGACAGTCGATCGGCGAGCCGACGGCATTGCTGGCCGGCGTGATGGTCAACCCGGCGGCCGCCGACCTCGACCGGGAGCTGCGCCGCTTCGAGTTCAAGGTCGAAGCCGGCGCCGAGTTCGTGGTCACGCGTCCGGTGTTCGATGTCGCGGCGTTCGAACGCTTCCTGCGCAGGATCGAGCACCTGAAGATTCCGGTGATCGCCGGGATCTGGCCGTTCGATTCAGCCCTCAACGCCGAATTCATGGCGAATGAGGTGCCGGATGTCGTCGTGCCGTTGACGCTGGTCGAGCGGATGCGTGCAACGACGGGCCCCGACGCCTCGCGGCAAGAGGGCGCAAAGATTGCAGTGGAGTTAGTGAAGGCACTGCGCCCGATGACGGCGGGGGTCGTGGTGTCGACGCCGGCCGGGCGCGTCGAACGTGCGCTCGAAGTGTTGGCGGCCGGGTGACACCGGTCGGAAGAGTCCCGGTGTGCCGCGAATCGGTTCTGGTATAGTTCCGACAGTCGCCCCGGGGAGGGTCCCGAATGGCTTTGTTCAGTGAACGCCCAGACGAGAAGTACATGGGGGGTGACGCCGCGGCACGGGCGTTGTCGTCGACGGCCGTCGAGAACGCGTTCGTGGAGCGCGTCTACGAGAAGATTTCGGGCGTCTACGATCTGACCTTCGGACCAACCTTGCACCCCGGGCGTCTGCAGGCTCTCGAACGCATGGCCATCGGCGAGGGCCGCTCGCTGCTGGAAGTGGGCGTGGGTACGGGCATCAACCTGCGGCACTACCCGCGCTCGTGCCAGGTGGTCGGGATCGACTTTTCCGCCGGCATGCTCGAGAAGGCGCGTGAGCGGATTGCCAAGAACGGGCTGCGCAATGTCCGCGTCCTGGAGATGGACGCCGTCGCGCTCACCTTCGACGACAACGCCTTCGACATCGTCTATGCGCCGTATCTCATCAGCGTCGTGCCCGACCCGGTGGCGGTCGTGCGCGAGATGCGCCGTGTGTGCAAGCCCGGCGGACGGATCGTGATTCTCAACCACTTCAAGAGCGAGAACCCCGTGCTCTCGCGCATCGAGACGGCCATCTCGCCGCTCACGGTGCACATCGGCTTCAAGTCCGATCTCGACCTGCCGCGCTTCCTGGAGCAGGCTGAACTGCGTCCGGTCTCCATCGACAAGGTGAACCTGCTGTCGATGTGGTCGCTCGTCACCTGCGTCAAGGACGCGTAGCTCGCTCCTCGTTCGGACATGCGGCCCGCTCGCCATTGGCGTGCAGGTCGTTCTGCGTACATTCGCCCATCGAGGCGGTCCCGTCCCGCGAGGCCGGGTTCCGCAGACCGTCAGACGACGCCGGGGGCGAGTGGCGGCGGAAGCGCGGGGCCCCAAGATCGGGCCGAGGATGGACGCTCGACGACGCCATCGAACACCCCACGCGGACTTCGGCGCCGCCGGCGCCGTCTGACGTCTCACGCGTGCGCGGTCTGCTCCACACGGCCTCGCGGGACGGAACCGCCCCGACGGGCGAGGGGCAGGGTTGATGGCTACAGACTCGTGCTATCAGCGCTTTGTGCCCGGCGGCCGGCCTCCGCTTCCGATGTACCGCAGCTCATCATTCAGTTCTCGCGCGCTTACAAAGAACGGAACCTCGCGCCGGAGAGGACCTTCGGTTGTAGAAAAGTCCAGCATCAAAGTGCCCGAATACCAGGTTCCTTCGAATCTCGCATTCGGAGGGACCTCGAACCGGCATTCGACAGCAAAGTAGCGGGCCTCGCCAGCGCCAAATGAGAAGCGGGAAGTCTCGCGCCATGCGCACGACACCCATCGGATCTGCAGCGCTGAGTGCCGGAACACTCCGCGCTTCAGGATCGTCTGACCGCGGCGCCTCGAGTTGGCCCTTCGCGCCCAGGATGCTCATCGGCCTGCTGCGACCTCTTCGTTTGCGGTCTCGCACGTCAGGGCAGGCTCCCCGCCGGGGCCGTGTGGAGCAGGCCGCGCACGCGTCAGACGTCAGACGACGAGGCGGCGCCGAAGTCCGCGTGGGGTGTTCAAGGACTGGACGCGTCTTGATTCGACCATGGCCCGAACCCGGGGCCCCGCGCTGCTGCCGACACCCGCCCCCGATGTCGTCTGACGGCCTGCGGAACCCGGCACCGGCGGGGAGCCTGCCCTGACGTGTGAGGAGCGAACGAGGTGCCTACGACGTCGCGAACGGCCGTTCGAGCGAGCGGCTCTGCGGCGTCATCAACTCGGCGCCGGACTCGGTGATGTACATGTCGTCTTCGAGACGCACACCGAACTCGCCGCGGATGTAGATCCCCGGCTCGTCGCTGAACACCATCCCCGGGGCCAGTGGCAGCCGATTACCCTTCACGAGATACGGCCATTCGTGCCCGTCCATGCCCATGCCGTGCCCGACGCGGTGCGTGAAGTACTTGTAGCCGGGGCCGTAGCCGCCGTCTTCGATGACCTTGCGGGCGGCCGCGTCCACGGCCTCGCACGGCACGCCTGGACGCGCCGCCTCGAGCGCCGCGGTCTGCGCGGCGAACTCGAGGTCGAACACCTTCTTCATCTTGTCGGTGGCCCTGCCGAGCACGAACGTGCGGCTGATGTCCGACTGATAGCCTTCGACCGCGCAGCCGCCGTCGATGAGGATGATGGTGCCTTCGCGAATCACCTGCGGCTGGATCGAACCGTGCGGCAAGGCCGAGAACTCGGCCGTCTGCACGCTGGCGTAGCCGGGATACCCGAGCTTGGCGTGGGCGGCGGCGATGAGTCCCTGGAACGCGTTCTGCGTCATGCCTTCCGCGAGGGCCTTCCACGCCGCCTCGTAGGCCGTGAGCGTGACGGCGCAGGCCAGCTTCATGAGCGTCAATTCGTGCTGGTCTTTGATGGTGCGGCAACCGGCCGTGACCGGCGTGCCGCTCACGAGTGTGAGGGCGGGCGCCGCCTTCGCCACGCCGTCGACGAACATGTGGCGCACGGTCTCCTCGACGCCGATCCGGCCCGTCGAGATACCCCGATCCTTCAGTCCCTGCGCCAGCCGCTCGTACGGACTGTCGTGCTCCTCCCACGTGCGCACGTCGGCGGTGCCGGTGAAGGGGCTGGTGGCGAACTGCTCGCGAGCGCGATCTTCCTCGAAGGCCGGGCAGACGACGAAGGGCTCGCCGCTCCTCGGAATCACCAGCGAAAAGAGGCGCTCGCTGAGGCCCCACTGAATGCCGCTGAAGTAGACGAGCGAGGTGCCGCCGGTGAGCATCAGGGCGTCGACCTCGTGCTCGCCCATCAGACGCCGTGCCTTCTCCACGCGGCCCCGCCGCTCGTCGCCTCTGATCGGCACGGCCTGGCCGCGCATCGATGTCAGCGAGGCAATCGAGGCGGGCGCAGTCGGCGCCTGTCCGGCGTCGACGGTCCGCGTGGTGGCGAGCGCACCGGCAGCCAGGGCGCCGGAGGTGATGAGCGAGCGGCGAGACAGCATCAGAAGACTCCTCGCGGGCGAGTATACCGCCGCCGCTGCGGCGCGGCCTCCCAGCTCAGTCGCGAGCGAGCCGGTCGAGCAGCCAGCGCGCGGCCACCTCGGCGCCGTCCACCGGCGGACGCTCGGCCGGGGGCGCCGTCTGGACCAGTTGGTCGAGCGCCGTCTGCCAGTGCCCGGCCAGTGCCGCCGGTTGCGGCAGGTAGCCACAGCGCAGGTAGCGCGGCATCTCGCGGACGAGCACGTCGTACTCGATGAAGTGCCCGCGATCGGTGTAGAGGAGCGCCGTGTCGTTGGCGACACACTCGCTGATGATTCCGTAGCCGGGCTTGGTGACGACGACGTCCACCGCTGCGACCACGTCCTCGTAGCGCAGGCCCACGGCGTACATCGCCGGCTCGTCGAGCGGGTGGAGGGCCCCGCGCGCGTCGGCATCAGCCAGCGGCGTGCCGTCGGGACCGAATGGCACGCTCGCGCTCACGACGAGCGTCCAGCCTTCGGTGCGGCTCAGGGCGTCGAGGTCGATGCCCGACACGCCGTAGCCGCCGAACGAGACGAGGGCAAGGCGCCCGTCTGGCAGGCCAAGGCGCGCCCGGGTATCGGCCGGCGAGTGGCGGGCACGCCGCGCGATGAAGGGCAGGTCGATGACCTCCGGCACGGTCTCGAAGCCGCCGCACAGGGGCAGGCGGAACGCGCGGCGGCCTCGGCGGTAGACCTCGCCGAGGGCATCAGCCGCCGCCGCGCCGCCGGGGTAGTCGCGGAAGATCCAGTCCCAGGTGAAGTTGCCGATCGCCATGGCCGGCACACCGGCCAACTCCGCCGCCTCGAGTCCCAGCGGTGGAATGTCGGCCATCACGAAGGCGGCATCGACGCTGGTCAGATAGGCGGCCTCGCGCGCGGCCAGGGCCGGCAGCTCGCGGACGTAGCGATCGGCGCGGCGAATCGTCTCCTCCGCGTCAAGGGTGAGACTGTCGTGCTGAACCACGCCCGGGTCGGTGTCCACGGCTTCGAAGACGAACGGTCCGCGCACCGTGAGGTCGAAGAGCCACTGCGGTGCGGCGGTGCGGATGTGGATGGGCCAGGCGGGTGCCGCTGTCATCACGGCGTTTATGACCTCGATGGATCGCGACGCGTGGCCGAACCCGTGACCCGAGATGTAGTAGACGAGCGGCTGCGGCATCGGTTGCGCGCTATGCGTCCACGTCCTCGGGGCCGTGGGCCACCACCGGCGCGGCGGCGGGACTCGGCCCCAGTGCTGCGGCGAGCACGTCCTCGAGCGTTCTGGCGAACACGAACGTCATGTCGCGCCGCAGATCCGCTGGGATGTCGATGAGATCGGGTTCGTTGAGCGCCGGCAAGATCATCGTCTTGATGCCGAAGCGGCGCGCGGCGAGGGCCTTCTCGCGGATACCGCCCACCGGCAGCACCAGACCGCTCAGCGTGATCTCGCCGGTCATGGCGACGTCTTCACGGACCGGGCGGCGAGAGGCGGCCGAGAGGATCGCGGTGGCCATCGTGACACCGGCCGACGGGCCGTCCTTGGGGATGGCGCCGGCCGGCACGTGCAGGTGCAGGTCTTTGTCGCGCAGGAACGTCGGATCGACCCCGAGTTCGGTCGCCTGGGCGCGAATATGACTGACGGCGGCGCGCGCCGACTCCTGCATCACGCTCCCGAGTTGTCCAGTCAGGATGATCTGGTCCTTGCCGCCGGGCAGTAGCGAGGCTTCGATGAAGAGCACGTCGCCCCCCGACTCCGTCCACGCCAGCCCAGTCGCGACGCCGGGCATCGACGTCCGGAACGCGACTTCCTTCTTGAAGCGCGCCGGGCCGAGGAAGTCGTCGATCTGCTCGCCGGCGACGGCAGTCATCTCGACCGGCGTGCCGGCGGGCGCGACCGCCACCCTGGCCGCCACCTTGCGGGCGACGGTGCCGATCAGGCGCTCGAGGTTGCGCACGCCGGCCTCGCGCGTGTACTCCGAGATGATGACGCTGAGCGCGCCGTCGTCGAAGGTCAGCGCATCGGCGGTCAAGCCGTGTTCGGTCAGCTGCCGTGGAATGAGAAAGCGGCGGGCGATGTGGACTTTGTCTTCTTCGGTGTAGCCCGACAGCCGGATGATCTCCATGCGATCGAGTAGCGCCGGATGCATGGTGCCGAGCTGGTTGGCGGTGGCGATGAAGAGCACCTTCGAGAGGTCCACTGGTACTTCGAGGTAGTGATCGCGAAAGGTGTGGTTCTGCGCCGGGTCCAGCACCTCGAGCAG
>JAGNJW010000022.1 GCA_018000455.1 Acidobacteriota bacterium | reverse complement strand
ACCGTGGTCGTCACGACCGCCGCCGAACGCCTGTCTGCTCTTCGACGACCAGAAGAACGAACGGCCAGACCTTCGCGCTCAGGCCGACGTCCGTCCAGATTCACGCGCTTCTAAGTGATCGCTGACATGCCGGCTCCTCCCGGCACAAAGGGCGTCGCCGCCGACAGTCCGTCAAGGACAATGCCGCCCACATCCAGGGCGGCTGCCGCCCAGTTGCCGGCCACCACATTCCCGCCCAGCGACCACACGCCCATCCCGACGTTCGCGATATCCCACAATGTCTCGAGAATCCGGCCGTCCGGGTCGGTGTATTTGAGCGGGTTGTTGCGGACGTAGGCGTAGCGGTTCCACCGCTGCGGGTCGACCAGCGTCTCGTCGAGCGCGTAGGCCGGGTCCACCGTCGTGAACCGGCCGATCGACGCCGCATAGTAGCGGCCACCGAAGTAGTCGTAGCCGGTTTCGGCATCGCGCTCTTTCCCCGCGAACTTGCGCGGCTGGCCGCCGAGCGTTGGTTCTTCGCCGAAGACCGTGTAGTCGTAGCGCGCGGTCACGGCGCCCGTCTGGTCGGTGGTCATCCGCACCGACCCGGTCGGGTCGAGGTGGTAGTACTCCAGCGTCACCTGTGCGTCGGTCGGCGCCGACACGCCGAGCACGACGACCACGGCCAGGAGCGCGCGGCGCACCCACGCCTGAAGCGCGCCGCCCGACCGGCGGCGCCGCTGACGCCGGCGGCCCACCCGCACGCCGTCGCGCTGCACCTGGCGTAGGGCGAGCCATGCGGCCGCGGCGGGCACCGCCCGCGCAGGGGCGCCCGAAGCCGGCGCCGGCGGCGGACCGCCGCGCGGGTCGTGACCAGGCTCCGCGAGGCCAGGCCCGGGCTCGGCGCGCGCCTCGAACCCGGTCACGTAGAACGTCACCGGTGCCGAGTTCACAGCGTTCCCCGGCACGTCCACCATGCGGGCCACGATCGTGTAGGTTCCGGCTGGCGCCCCACCCGGCAGCACGATCTGATAGGGCGGCGTCGCCACCGTCCCGAGTGGGTTGCCGCCGTTGTAGGTGAACTCCACACGCGCGACGCCATCGGGATCCGAGGCCGACGCCGCGATGGTCAGCGCCTGGCCCACGGCGTAGGTACCGCCGTTCGCTGGCGACGTAATCACGACCGACGTGGGCACGGCGATGGTCAGAGTGATCGGAGTTGACACCGTCTGACCTCCGCGTGAGTCGACCGCCTGTGCCGTGATCGAGAACGCGCCAGGCGCACTGGCGGTCGTCGCCCATGTATACGGTGGACCGAAGCTCGGCGAGATCGGACTGCCGTTGAGCAGGTAGGTGACCGTAGTCTGGCGCCGATACATGCGCCCCCAGCCCGGCGGCCCTGAACACGCTTCGCCAACTGCGCTATGACAACTGCGACGCTGAGGATACGTTAGACAGCCAAGGACGCGGGACGGGCCGGCTCGGTGCGGCATCGTCAGACAAGCCGCACGAGACTGTTCGGCGGTTGGCGAGGGGCACCGAACTCAGTCTCAGAACGGTCCGATTAATCCAACCCGGAGCCTACCACCGCTCTCGGGAACGCGGGAGCACCCAGCCGTGCGCGGTATTGCCACCGGACACCCGGCAAGGCTCGTGTCAATCGAGTTGCGCAACGCCCCAGCGGGAGAGCTAAAGAGCGACACGACGGAGGCAGGCTCCAGCTAGCGCCAAAGGCACACTACGCTTCGCGGAACGATGGGTGCGGGCCCGAGAGGTGGACTGATCTAGTCTCGGATGGAGTTGAATCACTGTGCCCGAAACTGTGCCCAGACGCGGGCACAGGCCGCTGCAACGGCGTCCAACGCCAACCAGCGACTTTGCAAGAACAGGCCGCAAATCGCGTGATTTCAGGCCTGAATCTGTGCGGGTGAGTCGGTTAGCAAACCGCCGCTTTCGGCCACTCAGCCACCTCACCGCGACAAGAATGCTAAGTATACGACACGGTAGGACTTAGGCACTGCCCTGCTGTCCCCGGGATTGTCCCTGAAATTGTCCCTGTCAGCGATCAAGACCAAGGCCCGAATCCGCTCGACCGGTGCCTGCCGGGGCCAGCCGGAACGCAACGGTTTTTCTCGACGCCAAGCATCAGTGCAACTCGTTGCTAGAACACGGCTTGCGGGACGTGGTCGGTGTCCCCGTTGATGGACAGCTCGCAGCCGCAGCACGCGCCGGGGCCAGTGGGCTGCCGATTCTGGCCGATAGGCCGCAGGCACCTGTCTGACACACCGTCGCCTTCGCTAATCCTCGAATCGACAGCAAGTTTCGGAATTCAAGGCAGGCCGATCGTCGCGATCGAATGGGCACAGTCGGTGTCGAGCACATGAGAGTGGGCGCCATTCAGTGGCTCGATACTTGCCGCGCGCGAGGGTGCGTCGGACCGTGCCCGGAACTCTGCCCAGTCGCAACTCGTCAGCACGAGACCCAGCGGGGCCTTGGATCGCGCGTCCAGTTGACGCGGACGCGCCGCCGACGAGTGCGCGTCAGGTCAGCGGCGCCACTCCAAGCTCGCGAACGCCCGCGTCAATTCCTCTCTGAACGCGGAACGACGTGAGTACTGTTGCCGCAGATCCTCGACCCACTTCGAAAGCGCGGCCTCGCGACTCGTCGGCGCGAACGCCAGGCACGAAGCCACGAGGAGAGCGGCGTGGCCGTAGTGCCGGCGTCGCGAGTTGCCGAGAATGCCCTCGACGCGTTTTTCCGCGGCGACTCGCATCGTCGTGATCGCGACATCGCGGTCCGCGTCCGCCATCTTGATGCTGGGTCGCGCCTCATGAATGAGCGCGACAATCGACGGCGTCGCCAACGCCGGCTTTGCGTTCACGTCCTCATCGGAGAAGGCTGCCAGCACATCCCGGCCCGTGGACTCGAGCTCCGCGAGGAGAGTATCGCTGACCTTCCTCGCCGTCCCCTTCGCCAGGAGGACGGCTAGCAGCGGAAACACCAGGTGGCCCGGATGGTCCTCGCTCGACCAGCCCAAACCTGGAGCCTTGGAGAGCACGTCAGCCGCGGCGGGCAGATCGCCCACGAGCACACGAAGCAACCCGAGCTGTCGTCCTGCGGTCTTTGGACAGCGAGTGAGCGCCTTCTTCGCCTTTGCTCGCAACGCGGCGAGCGTGTGGCCGTCCGAGGCAATCCAGCGCAGCAGGCGCGGCAGCGAGGGAGCACCTCGCCACGCAGCTTCCAGCCGTCGCGGCACGTCAGACCGCCCGAGCTGTTGGGCGGCGAGCGCGGACCCATCGAGCAACTGGCCGCGCCAGTGGGCCTTGGCGACGAGTGCCGCAGCGGCGTCGTACGCTCGGAGGGCTTCTGGCCAGCGTCCCGCGTCGGCGAGGGCCTCACACCAGGCGAGACACGCGTGCGGGCGTTTCGTCTTTCGAGCAATCCGTTCGAGGCCAGCGACACCGTCCATACGAAAGACAGCCTCGCGAAGCCAGCGCTCGTGATCCGTCTCCCATTCATCCTTCGCCGGACGGAAGCGGCCAAGGCGCGTGGCCCAGAGCGGAAGAAAGGCACCGAGATCCGGCAGGGTTCCTGCCGAGACATCCTCCATCTCCTTGATCGGATTCAGGAGCGAGCTGACACCCCTCACCTGATCCCTGGCGCGGAGCACGGCGTCGGCTCGCTGGTTGACGGGCGTGGTCGTGTACACGCTCGCCACATACTGCGCGACGCACGTGTGCGCATCGACCATGAGCACCTCGTCGACGAGCTCGCGCTCGCCGAGATCGATGTCCGTAACGGAAATCGGCAGCAGGAGCGCCTCGAACACGCCTCGGGCGGTGGGGTGATCTCCGGCGAGGAACGCTTTGCCGCCCAGGCGTAGGTGCTCGCTGACGTCAGCCGGGTCGGCGTGTCCCACGACGCACGCCGCTTCCGCGAACGACGTCGCGTCATCGACGATTCGCTGAGCGGGACGGCTCGGCTTCCAGCCGCCGCGGCCCTTCACCGCGCGGGCGATGAGCTCATCGACAATCGCCGTTCGCGCATCGGGGTCGAGCTCATCCAGCACGCTGCGCACGAACGCGCGTAACTCTGGCGCGGTCATCGCCTCGAGCGCGCGGCTGAAGTCCGGGTCCTCCGCGGGCACCTGGGGAATCCCACTGCGACGTCGTACTCTCACGGGCCTGCTGGGAGTTATGCCTTACGACGGCGGAACGTCGCTTTGGCGTAACCGGCGTAGCGAGCCCTGGCCGAAGGGAACCCGGCGACCGTGGCCCACTCCCCGCGCTCGACTGACTGCAGAAGCGCGCGCTCACTGGCGTCGGGTTTGGGTGCTCGGCGCTCGTGAATGGAGACGGACGGGGCCGATGGCACGACTGCGGCGGACTGAACCGGCGTGTGACGACGATTCGGGCGAGACATCTCGTCGGTCAGAATAGCGCAGCCGCATCCTTCGCACGCGCTTCCCGTCGCTCAAACCGATAGAATTCCTCGGTCGCCCATGCCGAAGACCAGCGGTCACTCGTGGCGCTTCAAGGCGCGATTCCGGCGACACGCATTCGGGTGGAAGTCTCAGCCAGCGATTACGCGTCTGCACGAGGCCGTCTCCGAGATTACGCTGGTCGCGCACATCGATCCGATGCTCGGGGCCGAGGGCGCGGTCGCGCTCCTCGAGCGTGTCTCCCCCGCTTTGGAGAACGTCGACAGCTCGTCGGGCGCGATTGGCACGGCCGTCAATCACACCATCGCGGAACTCGTGCCTGTCATCGTTGCGGCACCGGCGGATGCGAGCATGCGGGCCGCCTGGCTCGAGCGGCTATTCGACGCGCACTGTGCGGACCAGATTCCGTACATCGAGCGTCTCGCCGACTATTGGGGCGAGCTGTGTGGCACGGCGGAGGTGGCCTCGGCCTGGGCCGACCGGCTGATCGGCATCACGCGTCTGGCCCTGTCGCCAGACAAGAGCACCCGCGGCTACTTCCACGGCACCTCGGCGTGCCTGAGCGCCCTCTTCGCGGCCGGACGTCATGACGAGCTTATCGAACTGGTGCGGGAGGAGATCTTCTGGCCCTACCAGCGATGGGCTGTGACAGCGATGGTGGCGCAAGGGCGGCATGCGGAGGCCATCGCGTTCGCCGAGAGCTGCCGCGATCCGTGGGCCAGTAGTCAGGACATCGACCGGCTCTGTGAGGACATCCTGCGGTCGACGGGCCGGATGGACGAGGCCTATTCCCGCTACGCTCTGACAGCGAGCCGGACGCACACCTATCTGGGGTGGTTTCGATCGGTGGTGAAGAAGTACCCGGACAAGCCACGGGGCGGTGTGCTGTTGGATCTGGTGCAACTCACGCCGGGCGATGAAGGCAAATGGTTCGCGGCGGCCAAGGACGCCAAGCTCTTCGACGAGGCGGTCGCCCTCGCGAATCGGACACCGTGCGATCCCAGGACCCTGACGCGCGCCGCCCGAGACTTCGTGGAGAAGAACCCGGCGTTTGCCATCGAGGCAGGCCTCGCGGCTCTTCGGTGGCTCGTCCAGGGTCATGGCTACGAGATCACGACCGCCGACGTCTGGGCGGCGTACACTCACACCATCAAGGCCGCCGCCAACGCCCATCGAAGCGAGGAGGTTCGGAGCCGGATCCGTGCACTCATCAACAGCGCGGACGCTCGTGGGGGATTCGTCACGAGCATCCTCGGGCGGGAAGTAGGACTCCCCTGACACGGGGCGTCACAGCGCGTCCTACTGTGTGACCGTCAGCGATCGGCAGTGAGTCGCCGCTCGAGCGCGCCAATGGCTTGCATCACGTCCGCGAACGGCGGAACGACGCCAGTGATCATCATTCGACGCGGTGCGCGGTACGCTTCGAGGGCCGACGGCGAGGCTTGGCACGACCTGCCGAGGAATGGTGATCACGCCGCCGCTGCGGAATTTCAGCTCGATGGCATCGCGGGCGGCATCGTAGCGCGCGTCGACAATCGCGGACGGATCCTCGGCGCGAGCGTCGCCGCGGGCGCGGGCACGAGCGAAGCGTTCACGGTCTTTCGCGGCCACAATAGCGGCGGGCATGGAGCTTCTCCCATTCGGACCTGAGGAACTCGGCGCGCGCGCAACGAGTCGTTCCGCGCGCCGGACATCGCCATCCGCAAGCCTTCATCGCTCTGCCTCTAGCTCCTCAGCGGTTGGTCGCTGCCGAGCGCCGCGCCTCAGGTGAATCACCTGGACAATTTGCTTGTGCGGGTCCGCAGTGAAAAACACCAGATAGACGTGGGGCTTTCGTCCGTAGCGCAGCACTCGAATCGGACGGTCAGATTGAGTGCTCTCGGGTGCGACCGGGCACCGCTCGGGATGCTGGTCAAGCGCCAACACGGCTCGCTCAAGGCCATTGAACCACGCGGCGCCTTGCGACGGCGCCCGGCTCGTGACCCAGAGGTACAGCGCTTCGAGCTCGGCTCCCGCAGCGCGCGTCAATTCAACGCGGTATGCCATGTTTGCGACGGAGTCGGTCGAAGACCTGGTGTGCGGGTTGCACACGCCCGGCCTTCGCATCCGCCAGGCCGCGCTGAATGCCCTCGATGGTCTCCACGCGGTCGAGCAGCGCCTGGTAGGCTGCTGCATCCTGCACCACCAGTTCGGCCTTCCCGTTCACCGTCAGCACGAGCGGGCCCCCAGTCTCTCGGAGCCGGTCGAGCAGCGCGACGGTGTTGCGTTTGAAGTCACTCAGCGACCGGATGTCGTTGGCCAGATCGAGCATGGGAGCCTCATCTAATTCGATGCGAATTCGATGGTCGCACGGGTCGACCGCGTGGTCAACGGGCGACCAGACGCTGTCCCTGAGATTGTCCCTGTGGCAGCCAAAAAGCGGCCTATCCAAACCAACACCAGCCAACTCACCCGATCGGGCAAGTGCTTGAAACGGTTAGATTTGCCTGGTTTTTCGTGAAATTCGGAGAGGCGCGCCGCGAATTAGCAAACCGCCGCTTTCGGCCACTCAGCCACCTCACCGCGACGAGAATGCTAAGTATACGACACGGTTGGAGTTACGGAGTGGCTCCCAGTCCCCACGATTGTCCCTGAAATTGTCCCTATCAGCGTTCAGGAGCGGGCTCGAAACCCCTCGATAGCTGCCTGGCAAGGCCAGCCGGAGCGCAACGGTTTTTCGCGACGGCAACCATCCCAGCAACTCGTTGGCAGAGCACGGCTTGCATGACGATACCGGTGGCCGCCACCGTGGACACATCGCTGTCGTCCCGCGCATCGCGACTCGGACACTGAGGAACTCGTTCACCAGGCGGAAGGCACCGGCCTACAAGACCGTTTTCGAGGACATCGAACCTGGGTTCGCATCGCGGAACGACCCATCCGTCTGCCATTCGGGCTGGAAGACGAACCACTGATCCGGGTAGCACCTCACCATCGCCGACAGTCGGTCCGCGACGAGTTCGGTGAGCGCGCGCTCGTCGAGGCCGGCCAGATCCTCCAAGGGGGGAGGTTCGATCACCCATCGGTAGGTCGACCTCGCTCCGGGCTCGCGCACGAGATAGCTGAACAGCACGGCTGCGCCCGTCTGACGCGCCAGTGCCGCGACGCCGGCCGGTAGCGGACGCCAGCCGCCGCAGAACCGGACGACGTGCGCGCGCGTGCCGATGGCGCGGTCGGCGAACAGCGTCAGGCTCCCTCCCCGCCGCAACCACCGCACGCCGCTCAGTGCACTGCCGCCGAGCGGAAGCACCGTGACGCCCTCGATGTTGCGGTAGCGCCGATACACGGCCCGCAGGCGCCCATCGGCGGGGTCTTCCGCGTACCCGGCGACCGTGTAGCCGAAGGCCGACATGCAACGCCCCCCGAGTTCGATGGCGCCGAGATGCGGCGAGACGAGCAGCACACCGCGGCCGGCAGCGATGGCCGTGTCCAGGTAGGCGCGGCCTTCCACCTGCACCATCGCGCGCATCTGATCGGCCGACAGATGCGGTCCGCGCAGCAGATCGAGCACCGACAGAGCCAGGTTCCGGAACGTAGCGTGGGCGAGCCGTTGCCGCTCGGCCGGCGTCGCGTGCGGCGCCGTGTGGGCCAGGTTCTCCAGCAGCGTGCCCCGCCGCGTCGTCAGCAGCACCCAGCAGAACGATCCGGCCATGCGCGCTACGGCGGCCGCGATCACCGGGGGCACCACACGTAGCAGCGCGGTGGTGGCGACAATCAGAGCAGCTTTCATGACCTGGGCACCGCAGCAGCGCGGCCAGCGGGCCACTACAATACTGCACGCCGCCAATGGCCATCGACTTCCGCGTGCGCGACTTCCTGCAGCCCGCCGCGATCGTACGTGTGCGATGGCTGCTCGAGCGCGCGCAATGGTGGCCACCCGAGCGCCTCGCCGCCTATCAGTTGCACCGCCTGCGAGCGGTGCTCACCCACGCCGCCGCCGAGGTGCCATTCTATCGGGCGGCGTTCGCCGTCGCCGGCGTGCGGCCGGATCGAGTGCGAACGCTCGCCGATCTGCGCCGCCTCCCCGTCGTAACCAAGCGTACCGTGCTCGAGACCGGCGACGCGATGATCGCTCGACAGGTCGCTCGATTCGATCCGCGCACCGTGACCAGCACGGGCACGAGCGGACCGGCGCTGTCAGTGCTGGTCGATCGGCGCACCAATGCACTCGAGTTCGCCTTCTACTGGCGCCACTGGGGCTGGTTCGGCTACCGGCTCGGGGACCGCTTCGCGCAGCTGGCGTGGTCGCCGTTCAGCGGTGCGCATCACGATCGGGCATCGTTCACCGAGCGCGCAACCGGCCGTCTATTGCTCAACGCAAACTCGCTGTCGGCCGAACGGGCCCGCGAGTGGGCCGGCGCGATGATCCGGCATCGCGCGCGGTTCCTGAAGGGGCATCCGTCGGCACTGCTGCACTTCGCGCTGTTCGTGCGGGAGCAGCGGCTCGACGTACCACAGTTGCGGGCGGTGTTCTGCACCGGCGAAGTACTCGAGGTGCCGGCCCGCCGGCTGATCCACGAGGTGTTCGACGCTCCGGTGGCCGACGCCTACGGCTCGATGGAGCGAGTCGTGGCCGCGTGCGAGTGTCCATCGGGCCGCATGCACGTCAACGCGGACTACGGGCTGTGGGATGCCGAGCAGACCGACGGCGATCTGCTCTCGGGCCAGCCGCGCGCGCGCATCATCGGCACCGGCCTCTACAACTACAGCATGCCGCTCATCCGCTTCGACCTTGGCGACGTGGTCGACGCGTCGCCTGTGGGGCCCTGTCCATGCGGACGGACACTGCCGACGGTGGGCCGCATCCACGGCCGCAGCGTCGACGCGATTACGACGCCAGACGGCCGTCTGATTACGGCCGCGGCGATCGTCTTCAACGGCGTGCCTGGCGTACTGCGTGGGCAACTGGTCCAGGATTCGCTGTCGCACCTGCGCGTGCGCGTACTGCCCTCGGCGCTCTTCGGTGAACCGGAAGCAAGGCAGCTCACCGAGCGGATGCGCCTCATGTTCGGCACGACCATGACGGCCACGCTCGAGCGCGTGACCGGCGCTGACGAATTCGGTCCACAGGGCCAGAAGCACCGCGCCGTGATCTCTCGTGTGACACAACAGGCCGTAGCCGCGGGCCGTGCACTGCCGTAGCTGGCCCGCTGGTCGCTCGTGTCAGTGCGGCGACAGCCGGGCGTGCATGCCTGCCAGCAATGCCTCCGACACCTCCGCTGGCACATTGCGGACCAGCGGCGTGAAAATCCGCAGGAGCCGGGCCAGGGGCGGACAGACAAAGAGCGTCTCGTGCTCCACGCGCGTGCCATCGCCGCGAGCCTCGAGCCGGTAGTAGGTGCGCAGGAACCACTGCTTCCTGGCATCGCCCCGGAACGGCTTCTCTCGTTCCGTCGGCCGGCCGGCGTCGGCCACCATAGCGCCACGCCGTGACACCGAGCGGCACTCAGCTTGCGTCGCGCTGAGGGACGCGCAGCGGGTCTCGACCTCCGCGTTGTAAGTGATCGTGACGACGTTGCGGTGCGAGAACTGCCCGGCCACGATCACCGCGTCGCCCTCGTGCCCGACGGTTCGCGATCGACGGATCGTGGGCGCGAAGATCTCGGCGTGATGGTCGACGTCCAGCAACAGCGCCATCACCTCACCCACCGTGACATCGTGCAGCTGCACCGACGCCAGAGCATGAAGGAAGATCGCGTCAGACACGGCGATTGGCGCGCTGCCATCGTAGCTCGTGAGCCGTTCGGTCACGATGTCGCCGGCCGCCAGCCGGCGCTCGAGCGGGGAGCGCCTGGCCTCGGGCAACCGGTCGATCCACAGCAGGTGTCCGTCCTGGCGGTCGGCGCGCATCCGCGCCTCCGTGGCGTCGACGTAGCGGTCGAAGGCCACGATCGCAGACGGCCGCACCTCATCCGCGATGGCGACGGCCGCGCTCGCCGCCACGGTGACGGCCAGCACCATTGCCGTGGCACGTTGCAGCCAGGCACCAGGCGGCGCGACAACGAGACGAACGGGGGACGGCATCATCGTGTCTGGTGATTCCTATCACAGGTCAGGGCACGCGACAGACGCGCACCGTCGGCTCGGCGAACGGGCAGTCGAGATCGGGGGCCTGGGCCGCGGCCACCACCACCCACGACACCTCGAACGCCCGGCCGAGGTGGGCGAAGTCGGCACGCTGAAAGGCGCGCCAGCCAGCGAGTGCCCGCTGCTCGGCCGTCCACCGCGCCGCCAGTCGAGGCGACATCGCTGCCGGGGCCAGATCGTGCACGGCGTCGGTGAGCATGCTGCGCCGCGTGAACACCCGGGCGGCGTGCCAGTCTGGCCCGGGGTGTCGCAGGTAGAACGGGTCGATGGCCATGCGCGCATCGGTCGGGGTGTGGAGGCGGATCCAGTCAAACGCCCGCACATAGGCGTTGTCCGGGAGCCGGCCGGGCCAGTCCACGTAGCCGCTGGAGGGATAACGCTGCTGCACGGCGGCGACCGAGCCGATGACGAGTACTGCCGCAACGAGGCGCGGTCGCAGGCGGCCGCGCAACAGGCGCGTTTCGATCCACGCGCCCGCCAGCGCGATGACCACCACGTAGACGAGATGGAGTTGGCGCATCGGTTGGAGCGGCCACTGCCGATCGGGCGCCACGGTCACCAGCAGCGCTACGACCACTCCGACCAGGGCCGACAACGTGAGGCGGTGGGCGATGCGGACACCGGCTTGGCTCGGGGCGTCTCTCGCGACGAGCCACACGAGGGCAATCGGTGCAACCACGCCGGCCCACTCGTACCACGGCCAGCGCCAGGGGTAGCGCGCGCCGAACGATTCCGGCGCAAGCGCGGTCTGCCAATAGGTCGACTCGTCGAGGGTCGGAACCAGTAGCGGTACGCAGCCGATCGCGGCCAGCAGCACGGCCGCCGCGCCGGCGACGCGCAGCGGACGTCTCCAGCGACGGTCAACCGCTTGCGCCAGGACATGACCGGCACTCCACAGCCCGGTGAGCGGATGCAACGCACCGGCCGCTGCGAGCAGCACGACGGCAAGCGGGCGACCCTCGATCGCCAGCGCGAATGCCCAGAGCGCGAGGCCGATGGCGAGGCCACGCGGAGTCAAGTACGGCTCGAGCACGCCGATGCGCGTGCCCGCGACCGGGCTCGGCAGCACGAGCATCAGCAGCACCACGCCCGCCCAGGCCGCCTCTGCCGTGCACCCGGCGAGAGTGAGCACGCGGCGTGCGCCGGCTGCGACGAGCGTAATGGCCACGACCTGCCCGGCGAACATGGCGACATCCAGCGGCACACCGGCCCGCAACACGCCGGCCACCAGCTCGTCAAACAACGTGAAGCGGGCCTCGGTGGTGAAGAAGGCGGCGTCGTGGGGAAAAAGGGCCGGATCGACGGCGCGAAGCGCGGCGGGCAGGTAGAGCTTCTGATCGGAGACGCCGAAGTGGTAACCGTGGCTTGCGAACGCGAGGAGGACAGCCGCCGCGATGCTCAGCCCGGTACGCAGGGAGCGGCGCGGCATCGCGTGCTATTCTCCGGCCTGCCGTGACCGGCGTCAAATCCTTGCGTTTGCTGGCGGGCGTGTGGGTCGTTACCGCCTGTGCCGCCACGGAAGCCGACGCGAGGCAGGTCACCGGCAGTGTCCATGGCACGGTGAGGGCCGCAGGTGCCGGCACGGCAGTGTCCGGAGCCGACGTCACGCTACTCGTGGCCGGAGCCGACACCGCCGTGGCCGTGACGGCCACGGATGACCAAGGCCGCTTCCGCTTCGAGAGACTCGGGCCGGCGCAATACGCGGTCCGCGCCGCCGTCCCCGGCTTCCCCCCCACCACCTCGTCGCCGTTTGCCGTCGACGGAGATGCTGTGGCCATCGACCTCGAGCTGCCCCTGACCCTCACCGACAGCGCCGTCGCAACCGCCAAGGCTGCTTCCACCGTGACTGCAGCGGCGACCGACACCATGTCGGGCCGAATGATCGACATCGCTCCAGTGAAAGGCGACGACTTTGCGTCGCTGCTGCCCCTCGTGCCAGGCGTGCTGCGGGGGCCTGATGGTCGCATCGGCATGAAGGGCGGGCGTCCCGCGCAAACGGGCCTGCAGCTGGGCCAGGCCTACGTGAACGACCCGACGACGGGGGAGGCCGCATTCGATCTGCCGGTGGACGCCATCGACAGCGTCCAGGTCGTCGCCAATCCTTACGCGGCAGAAGCCGGCCGTTTCTCGTCCGGCCAGGCGACGATCGAAACCCGCGCCGGCACGGACCAATGGCGCGTTTCGCTGAACAACTTCATCCCGGTGCCATGCCTGCGTATCTGCGATGGCGAGAGTCTGGGCATTCGCGCCTATGACCCGCGGTTCGCCATCGGCGGACCGCTGGTGACAGGACGCCTCCGCCTTTCTCAGAGCGCGCAGTTCCACCGCCAGCTCATTCGCGTGCCGAGTCTGCCAGATGACGGGAACGACGTGTCGGCGCTCAGCTTTTACAGCTTCACGCGGCTCGACGCCACGCTCGGCGCGCACGAAACCACGGGCACCGTCGCGGTCTACCCCAAAAACGTCCGCTACTCGAACCTGTCGACGTTCGTGCCGCGGGCGGCCACGGTCGAGTTGCGTCAGCGCGGCTACTCCGCACAGATTGCCGATCGCTGGCGTCTGTCTCCGGTGACGCTCGTGGAATCCACCATCGCCCTCAAGCGTTACGACATGGCCATCGGGGCTGAAGGCACGGCGCCTATGGTGCTCGCGCCGGCGGGTGTGTCGGGGAACGCTTTCAATGACCAGGACCGCCAGTCGCAGACGCTGCAGTGGGTGCAGTCGCTGCGCACCGTGCGCCGCTGGCGGGGCGACCATGCCTTCAAGACCGGTGTCGACCTGCTGCAGGCGTCGTTCGAGGGCACCAGCGCGAGCCGCCCGGTCGAGATCCGGGCCGCCGACGGAACGCTGCGCGAACGCGTGCGGTTTCTACGCGCCGCGACGCTGTCGCAAGCGGCCACCGACCTCGGCCTCTACGCGCAGGACTTGTGGCGGATCTCGGATCGCGTGCTCATCGACGCCGGTCTGCGGTTCGATCACGGCAGTCTCACGCGCGGGGTCTTCTCACCAAGAGTTGGCGCCATTCTGAGCCCGCGACCCGGCAGCCGGGCCATCCTGCGCGGCGGCATCGGCGTCTTCACGGAGCGCACGCCGCTTTTGGCCGGCGCCTTCGCGGCGTTCGAGCCACGGGAAGTCACCACCTATGACTCGAACGGCCCGACGACGTCGCTCATCACGCCACGGCGGGCGGCGCTGGACCCGGCCCGTGCCGTCGTATGGAATCTACAGTACGACTACAAGTTCGATGAGCACACTGGGATGCGCGTGAACCACTTGCGCCGCTCCGGACGCAACCAGCTGATCGTCACGCCGGAGGACGACGCGCTGCTGCTCGCAAGCACCGGGCGCTCGCGCTACCAGGAAACGGAGGTGACGCTCCGCCGGGCCCTCTCGGACAGCAAACAGGCGTCGCTCAGCTACGTCTACTCGCGTTCCGAGGGCGACTTGAACGGATTCGATCTGCTTTTCGGTAACATCCGCACACCCGTGATTCGCGCCAACGCGTATGGCCGCACCACCGTGGACGTGCCACACCGCCTCGTGGCATTCGCCGCCACCGAGGTCGGCCGGTGGCGGGTGGCGCCCCTCTTTGAAGTGCGATCCGGATTCCCCTACTCACCCGTCGATGACGCGCAGCAATTCGTGGGTCGGCGGAACACGCGCCGCTTCCCCGTGTTCACATCGCTGGATCTCACCATCAACCGCGAGATCCGAGTGCGCGGCCGCCGCGTGCGTATCGGCGCCCGCGCCAATCACGTGCTGCGCAACCGCGCCCCCCGTGATGTGCAGCTCAACACCGCCGACCCGCGCTTCGGCATCTTCTACAACTCGATCGTGCCGCGCGTGGGACTGACCATCGAGCTGCCGCAGTGAGCAGCGGCGTGCGCGTGTTGGTCGTCACAAACGACTTCCCACCGCGCGTCGGCGGCATCAACGACTACGTCCATCAGCTGGTGCGACGGCTCGCCCCCGGCTCGGTGACCGTGCTGACCTCCACCTATCCCGGCGCGGCCGCATTCGACGCCACGTTTCCGCAGCGCGTCGTGCGGCAGCCGGTGCGCATGCTCTTGCCCACACCCGCCGTGCTCGCCGCGGCGTCCCGCCTCGTGGTCGCGGAGCGACCGGACGTAATACTCTTCGGCGCGGCCGCACCGCTGGCCCTGATGGGCGCCACGCTGCGCCGCCGCCACGGTGTGCCATATATCGCCTGCACGCACGGCTTCGAGCTGGTGGCGACGCGGCTCCCGCCTGGGGGCGTCTTCCTGCGACGCCTGGGACGGACTGCCGCCGCCGTTACAGTGGTGTCGCGCTACGTGCGCGAGCGTCTGATGCCGTTTCTCGAGGGCGGCTGTCGCGTCGAACTGCTGCCCTCCGGTATCGACGCGACACGTTTCCATCCAGCCGTCACGGCCGACGACGTCCGCCGCCGACACGCGCTCGGAGCGGACCCCACGATCGTGTGTGTGTCGCGACTGGTGCCGCGCAAGGGCCAGGACCACCTCATTCGCGTACTCCCCCGCCTGGCAGACGAGTTCCCGAACGTGCGCTTGCTGATCGTCGGTGACGGCCGCTACAAGCGGACGTTGCGGCGGCTCACCGCCTGCCTCGGACTCGAGCGGCGCGTCGTGTTCGCCGGCGAGGTGCGCTATGAGCTGCTGCCGGCCTACTTCCGCGCTGCCGACGTTTTCGCCATGCCGTGCCGGTCACGGTTCGGCGGGCTCGAAGTGGAAGGCCTCGGGGCCGTGTTCCTGCAGGCGGCGGCGGTGGGGCGCGCCTGCGTCGCCGGGCGATCGGGCGGCGCCCCGGAAGCCGTGCGCCACGGCGAAACGGGCCTGGTCGTGGACGGCACCGACCTCGACGAGCTGGCGACGGCCTTGCTGACGCTGCTGCGCGATCCGGCGCGTGCTCAGACCATGGGCGCGGCGGGCGCAGCCTGGGTGCACGGCGCGCTGACCTGGGACCATATGGCGGTGCGGCTCCGCGATCTCCTGACCACGTGTGCGGGTGTGCACGGCGGCGGCCACACCTGATTCGTCAGGCCTGCGACGGCGTCCGTTCCGGGGCGCGCCGCGGCTGAAGACGCGTGGCCCGCGCCTGGACGCCTTCGTAGATCGCCTCGAGCGGACTTGCGGCCTGGCGCCATGAGAATGCGGCCGCACGCTGGCGCGCGTTGACGGCGAGGGCCGTAGCCATGGCGCGATCGGTCAGGACTACCGCCAGGGCGGTCGCTAGGCGAGCAACGTCACCGGTCGGCACGAGCAGACCGTCGAGGCCGTTGCGGACCACGGCGCGGTAGCCAGGAATGTCGCTGGCCACCACCGGCAGTCCAGCCGCCATGGCCTCGAGCAGCACGATGCCGAAGCTCTCGCGGCCCATCGCAGGAGCCACGAAGACGTGGGCCGACGCATAGCAGCGCACGAGGTCGGCATCGCGCAACGCTCCAGTCACGTGCACGTGGGATCGCGATGGCGCCGGCAGCCGATCGATCTCCGCCCGCTCGTCGCCCGCGCCGACGATGAGTACCCGCACGTCTGGCACTCGCTCGATGAGCGCGGGAAGTGCCTGCAACAACACGCGCACGCCTTTGCGTGGTTCGAGTCGGCCCACGAACAGCGCCGTCGGCGCCGGCGGCAGCGCCAGCGGCGTGGCTCCCTGGAAGGTCTCGAGGTCGACGGCGTTGTGCTGTACGTCGGCGCGCAGGCCGAGGTCGCGCTCCAGCAGCGCCGCCGCCACCTCGGACACCGCGATCGAGTGGTGGCACCTTCGCTGTACGATGCGCAGGAGCGACGCGAACAGCCGATACGCCCACAGCCGATCCGCGCCCGCGTGGAACGTCGCCACCACCGGCGCGCGCGCTGCCAACGTGGCCGCCAGCGACAGCCCAGGGGAAAACGGCTCGTGCACGTGCACGACGTCGGGCCGCAGATTGCGCACGAGACGGGCGACTCGGGCGAGGGCGAGCGGCTGAAAGCAAATCGGCGCGACCGAACCGTTGTATCGAACGCGTACGGGACGACCGACAATCGTAACTGCGGGATCGGAGCTCGGCGCGAGTCCCGGCGCGAGTACCCGAACCGCATGACCGCGGCGGGTCATCTCGCGCGCCAGACCACGCACGTGCGCCTGGACACCGCCCGGGCTATCCCACGCGTACGGGCACACCAAGACGATTCTCATGGCGCGGCCGTCGGGGTTCCTGACACGGGCGGTATTCTATTCCTCCTGCCAGGCTCGACCAAGGGCGCACGGCGTTCCCACACTTCGTAGTCGGCATCCGCAAGCACCCGGCGATACGCGGCGTGCATCCGTGTCTCGAGCGCAGGGAAGGACGACGAGGTGTCCGAGCCGGAAAACCGATCGGGACGATGGATGCGGATGAGGAATCGAGGGCGGCGTTCGTCCAGTTCGTTCACGAACCGGGCGCGCAGAGCCTGGATGTACGGCGACGAAAGGTGGTGATCGAAGTGGAAGTCGTAGACGAACGACGTGCCCGGCCGCGCTCGCGCCCGCAGCATCGCATGCTGCGCCCCCTCGATCCAATCGAGCGGCACCACCGTGTCACCGGGCGCCATGTGAGCGACGAGGTAGGCGGCGATCCGCTCAACGTGCGCGAACGGGAAGCGCGGCGTCCAGCCCCGAGGCGCGATATCGCCCCAACTGATGCCGAGGGAGAGCAGGGCGAGCGTGGCGGGACGTAGCCACGCCGTCCCTGATCGTCCATCGGCACAGGCCAGTGATCCGAGTAGCACGGCCACGTAACTGAACGGCCACCAGTGCTGTGCCCAGAACTTCCCAGCCGGAATCACGGCCACCCAGCCCGCAACCAACGCGGCAACGAGCAGGTGTAAAGTGCGTGGCGCTGCCGCCGCTGGTGGCGCCGTCCGCCGCGCCGCCAGCACGCCGAGCACTGCTGCGCCCGCCAGCGGCAGAGCGGGATGCCCGCCGAGAGTCACGGCGCCCCGCACGCGATACGCTAGTCCGACGACGCCGTTCAGAACCTCGTGCGGACGTTCCCCTGTGAACGCGTTGTAGAGCGGCCAGTAGTGCGTGGCGATGTCGAGGAACGGGCCGAGCGCGTCGTGCCGCCACAAGTAGAGCGCCGCGGCCCCCGGCGCGAGCAGTGCGCCGCTGACCACGGCGGCGGCGGCCCGCCCGCGTGCCAGCCCCGGCCAAGGGGGTGCCAGCACGGCCAGCGCGAACACTCCCATCTGGGGCTTGATCGTCGCGGCCCCGCCGATGAGTAGACCGACGGCCAATGCCCTTGGGCCCGGCCGCGCGCCGGCACGCGCGGCCAGCGCTAACGCGGCGCCGAGAAGCGGCACGAGCAGCACTTCGCGCTGTAGCGTCAAGGGCGCGCCGGCAGAGAGGTAGATGGCCGATGTGAATGCGGCGGCGCACCACCCGGTCCACCGCCCAAACGGCCGCATCACGACGACCGTGACGATCAGCAGTACAGCGAGCCAGCCGAGGTCGACGAGACGGGCGCCCGCTTCCGTGTAGCCCGCCAGGCGCCCGACCACGACGTTGGCCACGTAGGCCCCGGGCGTGTTCATGTCGAAGAAGTCGCGATAGGGCACAAGGCCGACGCGATCGACCAGGAATCCGAGATAAGCCATCACGGCCTGGTCTTCGAACATGGGCCGCGCGAGGCTCGCACTGGCAAGGCCGACCGCCAGCGCACTCGTCACGGCCAGCCCGATGGCCGTCAGACGATGCCAGCCGCCCGGGTTGCGCGCCATCATTCTGCAACGACAGCCGGCGGCGGAAGCCCCGCGACCAACGTCTTGGCCATGCGCATCATGGTGTGCAGCCAGCCGTAGTGAAAGAGGCCGTTGCGTCCGAGCAGATGGAGGTTGTGAAAGCGCCCGAGGTAGTGCACCAGTTCGGCAGCGGCCTGCTCCGCCTCGATTGTGAGCACCGGGTAGGCGTTCGGCACGCGCACCACGGTCGTGCCCTTCACCTCGTCCGGCAGCAGCCACCCGAGTGCCGCCAGGGCCGGCGCGGCCGTCCGCACGATCGCGTCGTCGGTACCGTGCCAGAGGTCGTCCGCCTCGCTGCACGGGACCTCGGCGACCAAGGACGTGTGATTCGGCGGCGCCATCAGGGGGCTGCGGTTTCGCGGTTCGGACACCCGCGTGACAGGCGTCGTTGGTTCAGGGAAGTAGACCGTGGCGTAGCCGGTCACCGATGGGCGCGCGAGGAACCAGGCGACCAGGGCGACGTGACGGAACGTCACCTGGTCCGCGAGGGCAAGGATGCCGCCGGGAGGCCGGGGGTCGAGCACCCGCACGACGACGCTCAAGGGCAGCGTTGCGGCTACTCGGTCCACCGGCAGCCGTTCAACGCCATTCACCTCGACTTGGGTCAGCCGACGCCCGTCGTGCAGCAGACGCGTGATCCGGGCGCCGCACCGAATCGTGTCGGGCCCGCACACCTCGGCGATCCGCTCGACGATGCGGCCGTAGCCGCGCGCCGGGTAGTAAAAGGCGCCATCGAGGTGCGTGGCGTTGCGGTTGGGCCGCGTGAAGAGCGTCGAGAACTGCAGGCCGCGCAAGCGGCCGCCCGACACGCGCGGCGAAAGCGCCGCACAAGGCTGCCCCCACAACTTCTCCGAGTAGTTCAACAGAAACAGTTGAGCGAGCGACGGGCCGTAGGCGCGCGTGGCGAAGGATTCGAAGTTGTCGGCGGATGCGGTCGTGAAGCGCGTCAGCATGGCCCCGACGGTAGCCGCGGCGAAGCGGCGTGGTCCCAGATGGGCCAACAAATCGGGCGGCGACGGTGGGAAGCGCAGGAACCGGCCAGCCGTACAAACCGCACTAGGAGCCGATACCCGCACCATCTCGTCGCCAAGCAGCGCGAAGAGGTCCGCCGTGATGTCCGGATCTTTGTCGTGCAGACGATGTGCGCCGCGATCGAAGCGGAAGCCGTCGCGTTCTTCCGTGACGCAGTTGCCACCGACCCTGCCGGCCGCTTCGAGAATGCGGAACGGATGTCCCAAGTGGCGTGAATAGAAGCCCGTCGCCAAGCCGGCGGGCCCGCCACCCAGAATCGTCAGCACCGGCTCATTATCCGCGTGAGCGCGGACTACATGCGTCGTTTCTGAAGCGAGACCAGCCGTAACCGAGCGACACTCCGCCGCTTCGCCGCAGGCTGTAAGTAAACGAGAAGATGGCACTTGCGGGATCGGCATTCAGCCCGTTCCAGGGCGACGGTTTTTCGAGGGTTCGCTTTCGGAGAATGCTGAGGATATTGCGCCGTTTCAAGCGGAGGACTGGGCACCCAGTTCCGGGATGGTCCACGCCGGTCCCGCATCGTCACACCGGGCGGCACGGCGCTGCCTCGATCTCCTTGGCCATGCGCAACGAATGCTCCAACCCCGAGGGCGCGGCTGAGTGAACCGGCATCTGTTGCGAGCTGAGCGCAGGCCATCGTCCCGCGGAAAGTATCGGGATAACATTCGAGGGCATCAACCCCGTATTCGTGGCACCCGACTGACGACTGTTTCCGCCGGCTCGACGACGATGAAGGTGAACCCGACTCCCGCACTGGTTCGGCTGGAACGGAAACTGGCACGCGATCGCCGCGCGATCCTGAGCGCGGCCGACGTTCGACTGTTGGACAACGAACTGCGACGTGCCTTGGTCTCGTCGTTTTCGGACCTTCCGGCCGAGGCACTCGAGCGAAGCGAGGACATCATCCGTTGGCACGCGCTCGGTCAGCGCTGTCAGGAGGCTCGCGGTGCACGCGGGATTCGTGAGGTGTCTGTGGGCTCGGGCATCCCGCACTACCGACTACGGGCCGTTGAGAGCGGTCGGCTGTCGGAGATCCGGGCAGACTTGGCGCGACGATACTTCTCCTTCCTCGGCATCGGCGACTGGGTCGCATGCCGGTGCCGAGCGAATCAGGATCTGGCGACGCGGGCCGGGCTGAATCCAGAGCGGCCTGCGCCTCCACCGCGGAGACGCGTCACGAGCCATCGGCGAGCATGAGACAAACAGAAGGTGAAAACTGTGGCGTCACCCGGTCGCAACGACCCCTGTCCCTGCGGCAGCGGCCGCAAGTTCAAACACTGCTGCCTGCGCGCCCAGGACGTCGAAGACAGCCTGCGGATACGCCTGCGCGCCGCCGAGGGCGTGCTCGTACCGGCGCTGTTCGGCTACGCCAGCGAGGAGTTCGGCGCGGAGTACGTGGATGAAGCGTGGGACGAATTCTTTCTCTGGCATGACGTGCCTGATGTCATCGCAGACTCCAAGGAGTTCGGTACGACGTTCGATCCGTTCTTCGTGTTCTCGTTCGTACCGGACGCGGCCGAGGACGACCTCCCGGAGGGGTGGCCGACTGAGCCTCTCGCCCTGCACTTTCTGCATCACGAGGGCGAGTCCGCCCCCGACTTCCATCGGGAGTTCATCGAGCAGGCGTGCAAGAGCCCGGCGAGTTTCTTCGTCGTCGAATCCGTGCAGCCGGGTCGCGCGCTCGACCTGAAAGACATCCTGACCGGCCGCCAATTCCGCGTGCTCGAACAGAGCGCCTCACGCACGCTACGGGCAGGCCACGTCACCTTCGCGAGAGTCGTGACAGCAGGTGGAGCCAGCATCATGCTCGGCGCGTGTCCGTGGGTGATTCCGGCGTCGTGGCACATCCCCCTCATCGACCTGCGCGAGAAGCTCCGGCCGACACGGCCGCCGACACGAGTCGAACTGGTGGACTACGACGTGGAGATCCGTCAGGCGTACCACGAGATTGTGGACGCGCTGCTGCACCCCGTCCCGCCTGTGCTGCAGAATACCGACGACGACCCGCTGGAGTTGACGACGCTCAGCTACGAACTCGGCGTCACGGCGGCAGAGGCCGTCGAGCGCCTGACGCCGCTCGCCGTACTGCGCGGCGAGGCGCACGTCGCCGACCAGGTCCGCGATGCAACGGACGTGCTCATCGCGGCGACGCTGACCTGGATCAAGGCCGGCAACCGGAAGCTCAAGGATTGGGACAACACCACGCTGGGCACGCTGCGCATCGACGGGACACGGCTCGTGGTAGAGGTCAACTCCGCCCGTCGGCGTCGACGCATCGAAAAAGAGATCGCCAAGTGCCTCGGATCAGCGGCGACTCTCGCCGACACGACGGTCACCAACCTCGGCGAGGCCCTCAAGGCACGTCGGAGCGCTGGCTCGACCGGGCCGGCGGCGGGGGCAGCGGCGGGCAGCGCGGCGGGCGCTGAGCGACCGCCCGAACTGCAGATGGTCGAGGCTGAGCTCGCACAGCGACACTGGGACGCCTGGATCGACACGAAGATCCCGGCTCTCGGCCACCGCACGCCGCGGCAGGCCGCCAAGACCGCGCGTGGCCGTGAACGGCTCGCAGCGTTGCTCGCGGACTACGCCCAGAAAGGCGTCGGCGGTCGGAACGCGTTCGAGCCGGACATCGGCGCGTTGAGACAGAGGCTCGGACTGGAGTGAGCGCAGAATGCGTGCGCGCGCCGTTCGTCGTCCCCGAAGGGCCTTCCCCGCTCGGCTGCGGCGATACCCACGATCGGCGCGCCTGGTTCATCAAACCGAGCGAGGACGCTCTCGATCCTTCGGCGCCCGCCGATCGCTGAACGCGATGAGCTTGAGCAGCGCGTAGAGCGGGAGAGGCGTGACCGGGAAGGATGGTCCACCCTCGATGGCGATGGACACAGCGCTCGGCACCACAATGGCGGAAGCCCGCCATGCTGAAGGTCGAGCACAGCCGCGTACTGCGTCCGAACGAGAGGCGCGAGGAGCAGCAAGAGGGTCAGATCCCGGCCCAACGACGTCCGTCACCAACCCGCGAATTCACTTGGTCTCTCAGTGGCGTCTGGACTCGGCCTCCAGGGCCTTGCACGGACCAAGGACCGCCATCAGTACCACGGCCCGCCGCAGATCGGCCCGCCCACTGCGGAGCGCCACCGCGTAGGGTGCGCGGGCCGACGCGCCCCGACCAGGCTCGCGGGCCGCCTGGCCGGCCTGAATCACCCGCCCCGCCCGGAGGCGCTCGGCCGCCGTGAGCCGCTCGGCAGCCGGATGTCGCGGCGGCAGGGCCGGCGGAGCCAGCACCGGCGGCGGCGCACTCACTGGCGACACGGCCGAGCCCGTCGCACCGGGCGCGTCGGCTTCCCGCTCGGGCTTCGGCAGCCGCGGCAGCGCCGGCGGGTGCTGACGTGGCGACGCACCGACTGGAGCAGCTGGAATCTGGGCGGCGCGCGCGCGCAGGTAGCGGCTCAGGCGCTCCAGGAGCGGAAACACGATCAACAGCGCGACGATCACCAACGATTCGATGGACATGGGTACTCCGGACGGGAGCGCCGCGACGGGGCGGCCGGTTACCTGGTCGGCGGCTTGCCGCCCGCGGCCCCGCCCTCGCCCTGGTCGGCAATCGACTCGCGCATCGACGAGTCGGCCTGGATGTTCTGCATCCGGTAGTAGTCCATGACGCCGAGCGTGCCGTTGCGGAACGCTTCGGCCATGGCGCGCGGCACCTCGGCCTCGGCTTCGACGACGCGCGCGCGCATCTCCTGTTCGTGCGCCACGGCCATCGCCCGCCGCTCTTCCGCCTTCGCCTGGGCGATCTGCTTGTCGGCATTCGCCTGGTCGATCTGGAGCTTGGCGCCGATGTTCTCGCCCACGTCCACGTCGGCGATGTCGATCGACAGGATCTCGTAGGCGGTGCCGGCGTCGAGGCCGCGCGACAGGATGTTCTTGGAGATGTGGTCTGGGTTCTCGAGCACGTCTTTGTGCGTGGTGGCCGAGCCGATCGTGCTCACCATGCCCTCGCCGACACGCGCGATGATGGTCTCTTCGCCCGCGCCGCCGACGAGGCGGTCGAGATTGGTCCGCACCGTCACGCGCGACACCGCAATCAACTGGATGCCGTCCTTGGCGACGGCGGCGATGCGCGCGGTTTCGATCACCTTGGGGATGACCGACATCTTGACCGCCTCGAGCACATCACGTCCGGCCAGGTCGATGGCCGCCGCGCGCTTGAAGGGCATGGTGATGTTGGCCTTGTCGGCCGAAATGAGGGCGTTCACCACCCGCACGACATTGCCGCCCGCCAGGTAGTGCGCCTCGAGATCGTTGATCGACACGCCCTCCAGCCCGGCTTTCACCGCGCTGATGCGGGCGTTCACGATGACGGCCGGCGGCACGCGACGCAGCCGCATCCCGATGAGCGTGGCGAGCGACACGTAGGCGCCGGAGGACCACGCCGCGATCCATAGTGGCACCGGCACGAAGTAGAGCACGAAGGCGAGGGCGAGAATTGCCGTCATCAGCAGGCCGATGGCACCGAAGGCGGCGGGGTCGAATCCAGTCATGGCGTGCTACTCCGTCTCTGAAAGGGTGCGGCGCAACTCCCGGACGACGATCCGGTTGCCCTCCACCCGAATGATCTCAACCGGCGTACCGGCGTCGATGAAGCTGCCGTCGGACACGACATCAAGTCGCGCCCCGTCCACGTTTGCCACGCCGGCCGGGCGCAGCGGCGAGAGCGCGATTCCGGTGCGGCCGAGCGCGTGGTGATCAGCCGCCGGCTCCGACGAATAGCCTCCCTCGGCCCGCATCTCGGTGCCGAGGATGAAGCGGCGGCCGAAGGGCAGACTGGGCAGGAACTGAAGCAGCACGAGTCCGCCGCCGAGCGCGAGCAGGATCGAGATCGACACCCGGCCGAGCGCGCCGATGACGACCGCGCCGGTGGCGCCGGCGCCGACGAGCGCCATGCCGAGGCCGGCAACGAGTGCCACGATGCCGGCGACGCCGGCGACGCCGAAGCCGGGGATCACGAACAGCTCGAGGCCGAAGAGCACGACGCCCACCACCACCAGCAGCAGCTCCTCCCACCCGGCCAGCTGCACGAGCCACTGCCCCCAGAAGAAGAGGCCGAGAAAGAGCAGGCCAATCGTGCCGGGTAACGCGAAGCCCGGAGTGCGAATCTCGACCAGGATGCCGAGCAGGCCCACCGTCATCAGCAGTGAGCTGACGACGGGGTTGGTCAGGAACCTGACCAGCGTCTCCGCCCAGGTCTGTGACGCGTGGCGCACCTCGGCGTCGGGCAGGCCCGCCGCGTCCAGAGCGGCCGTCAGGCTGTCGGCCGTGAACTCAGCCACCTTGTGCTCGAGCGCCTCGGTGGTCGTCAGCGTGAGGAGCTTGCCCTTTTCCACCACGCCGGCAATCTCGACGTCGGCGTCGACCATGGCCTCGGCGAAGGGCGCCGGGCGCTTGCGGCGTTGGGCCGTGGTGCCGAACTCCTTGCGCAGGTACGACACCGACTTCTCGTCGGCCGCCTGGGGCGGACCGGTGCCGCCGACCACCGGCATCGCCGCGCCGATGGTGCCGCCGGAGGCCATGACGATGGTGTCGGTGGCCAGGGCGATGAGCGCCCCGGCCGAGATGGCCCGCGGATGGACGTAGGCAATGGTGCGTAGCGGCGCGTCCACGAGCGTGTCGCGCATCGCCACCGCCGCATCCACGCGGCCACCGAAGGTGTTGATATCGAGCACGACCGCAGCAGCGCCGGCCTGCTGCGCGTCGCGAATCGTGCGCGCCAGGAATGGCGCCAGGCCGAGATCGACGATGCCGTCGATCGGCACGACGTAGACGATCGGACGCGGTGACTGCGCGGCACTGTACCCGGCGGCGCCGATGGCGACCAGCGCCAGGCACATCGCACCGACGAGCGCGCGGCAGCTGGATTCACCGCGACATGCACCGATCATGGGCGGCTCATTTCTTTCGAACCGGACGCCGACCTGGAGATGGCTCCTTGCCGAAGGCTCCCGCCACGGCGCCGGTTGCCGGCATGGCGCCGAAGTCGTTGCGGGAGGCAGCGCGCTTCTGCGCGGTGGAGCGCTTGCCGCGCTTGTCGGCCGCCTGCAGATTGATGCTCGCCTTCTTGCGGGCCTGGGTCGCGGTCAGCGTGGGGACGGCGCCCATTGGCCGCAAGATCGGGGCAGGCTTGGTCTTGGCGAATCGCGCGTGCGGTGCCGAGCGGCCGAGCACCAGATTGTGCCCGCGCTTCTGCGCCGGTGGCACCTTCGGGGCCACGGCGTGGGTCTTCTTCGTGGTGGTCATGGCGGCCTGTGCCGGCTTGTCTGGCTTGCCGACACGGCCTGACGCTGCGCCTCGAGCGGCCGCCCCCTTGGGCGGTGCTGGTGTCTTCGGCGCGGCCGCGCCGCGCTCGGCCCGGCGGCGCGCCAGACTCTCGGCATGCTTCTGCCTGTTGCGCGCCTGCGCGATGTCTTCGCCCTGTCGCCCTCGTCCGGCGACCTTGTAGTGGTTCGGATTGACGTTGCTCTTGCTCATCTCGTCTCCTGCCGGGTCTGCCCAGTCGCTGGCGCCACGGGCTGAATGCGGTAGCGCAACATGGCACCGACGCCGCCCATATCGGCGAGCAGGGCCGGATCTTCGATGAAGGTTACGCGCGCGCCGGTCGTCCGGGCGAGACCGACCAGCCGCTCGACAATCGGCACGGTCTCACCGGGATTCGCGTCCGGATCGCCCGGCCTCTGGGCGTCGGTATCGGTGTCGTCGTGGACCGCGTCCGGCGAGGCGCTGATGAGCAGCACATCGACCTGGCCGCGGGTCAGTGCGGTGAGGGTGGCCAGCGCCCCCACGACGGCCAGCTGGCCGGCGCGATACTGGTCCAGCAGGCGGCGCACCTCATCCGCATCGGTGTCGCCATCGTGTTCCCGAAGCGCATCGGTCGTCGCCTTCAGGATCTGATGTTCCGGCGTCGTGATGTCGAGGCGGAGCACGTCGATGATCCGATCGTTCAGGTGCTTCGGCAGTTGCTTGCGCAGCACCGGCGTGATGACTTCGTCGCCCGCCAGCACGATCTGTTCGACGCCGTCCTCGCGGACCACCTGATCGAGCGCCTCGACCAGCTCCTTGGCGTGCTTCAGATGGTAGTTTTCGACATGACGCTGGTAACGCGCCTGCGACCAGCCGCCGACCGAGGTGCGACTGACCTTGGTACCCTGCACCTCGTCGCTGCGCAGCGTCACGCCGCGCCCGAACACGAACAGCCGCGCCGCGTTGGTGTCGGCGATGAGCGCCGCATAGGGCGGGTGCTGGTCGGCCAGCCTGGCCAACGGATACAGGTGCGGGCGATCGGCAACGTGCAGACGATGCTCCGCGAACGGGGCATCGAGCTGCATCGCCTCGAAGAAGTCGGCTGCGCCGGCGCACGCGAAGATCGCCACGCCGTTCGAGGACGGGCGCAGCTGGTCACGCAGGTAGGTCGTGATGCGTTCGGTATCGGCTTCGACACTGAGGCGCTGAGGGGACCGCAGGGACACGTCGCGCCTACGACCTTCAATTCCTTGCGCAGGAACGAGTCGAAATCGTCGCGCCCGTGCTGGTTCGGGGAAGTATCGAGGTAGAGGCTCAGCACCGGCAGCGTCGTGGCCTCGAAGGCGGCCAGGCGGTCGAGCACTGGATCGAGAACGTTCATCTGGTGTCTCCTGACTTGGCAAGCATGTCAGAAACCGCTGCGTCCGCATGTGCCGTTCTGCACGTACTCACGACCGCGATCCCGGTAAGGTAACCTGCCGCATGTGTTACGCCTCACGGCGCGCTGCGCTGGCCACTGCTCATGAGCGAGATCGATATCCTCTTCTTCGACGTCGGCGGGGTCTGCCTCACCAACGGCTGGGACGCCGACGCCCGGCGCGCCGCGTCGCGACACTTTTCACTGGACTTCGAGGATGTAGAGGCTCGCCACCACACGCTGGCTGAGGCCTTCGAGCGCGGGGATTGCGGGCTCGAGGCCTATCTCGCCGAGGTCGTCTTCCACCGGGCGAGGCCGTTCACGCGCGAGGCCGTCATCGCCTTCATGCAGGCACAATCACGGCCCCATCCCTCGTCGTTGAGTTTGATTCGGCGCCTCGCCTCCGAGAACCTCTACCGCCTGGCCGCCATCAACAACGAGTCGCGCGAGCTGAACCGCTATCGCATCGATGCATTCGGCCTCGGCACGATCTTTTCGGCCTTCTTCAGCTCCTGCTATCTCGGCGTGCTCAAGCCCGACCCGCGGATCTACCAGCTGGCCCTCGAGGTCATGCACGCGGCGCCGTCGCGCTGCCTGTTCATCGACGACCGGGAGGAGAACGTCGCTGGGGCGCAGGCCGTCGGGATGCGGGCGATCCACGTCTCCGGGCCCGGCCGACTCGCCGCCGCGCTCCGCGCCGCCGGCACCACGCTGGGTCCTTAGCCACCCGCGTCTCTGCACGCCGTCGCGGAAGAAGCGCAGGGCCGTCCTAGGTCGATCGCGGCCGAGCGTATGTGCGCTTTGGAACAGACACGGCGCCTGGCCTTTGACTAGAGTAAGGAGTGAAGCTCCGGACCCACCAGTCGAGGCCCCTATGACACCAAGCATCACGCTGGGCCGCCTGTTCGGCGTCGCGATCGGACTCCACTACAGCTGGCTCATCATCGCCGCGCTGATCACGCTGTCGCTGAGGACGCACTTCGGCGCGACCGATCCCGACTGGGGCCCTGCGGTCGTATGGACCACGGCGATCGTCACCGCCGCGCTCTTCTTCGCATCGATCGTGGTGCATGAACTCGCCCACGCCCTGGTGGCGCGGGCCCGCGGCGTCTCGGTGCGGTCGATCACGTTGTTCGCCCTCGGGGGCGTGGCCACGATGGAGAACCCCTCGCCGGACGCCAAGACCGAGTTCTGGATCGCGATCGCCGGACCGCTGGCGAGCATCGCGATCGGCCTCGGGTGCTACGGGCTGGCGGCCTCGCTCGGCTGGGCGCCGGACGCCGACGTCGTGCCCGCTACCGCCGTGCTGGGCTGGCTGGGGTATATCAACATCGCTTTGGCGCTCTTCAACCTGATCCCGGGCTTTCCGCTGGACGGCGGCCGGATCCTCCGGGCCGTCCTGTGGGCGCAAAGCGGCGACGCCGAGCAGTCCACACTGAACGCGGCGCGCGTCGGCCAGGCCGTGGCGTTCGGCTTCATCTTCCTGGGCGTGCTGCGCTTCTTCGGCGGCGCCGGGATCGGCGGTCTGTGGATCGCGTTCATCGGCTGGTTCCTGCTCCAGGCCGCGCAGGCCAGCTACGCGCAGGTGGCGGTGGTCGCCTCACTGCGCGGCGTGCGCGTGCGCGACATCATGAACTCCGACTGCGTGCCGGTCGCGGCCGACATGCCGGTGCAGACGCTGGTCGACGAGCACCTGCTCCGTACCGGCCAGCGCTGCTTCGTGGTCGGCGGACCCGGCCGCATGCTCGGATTGATCACGCCCCATGAAATCAAGGGCCTGGCACGGGACCGCTGGGCCACGACGCCCCTCAGCGACGTGATGCGCGCGATCGGCCAGCTGAAGGCGATCGCGTCCGACGCGCCGGCGATCGAGGCGATGCAGATGATGGGCGCATCCGACCTGAACCAGCTGCCGGTGATGACCGACGGACGGTTCGCGGGCATCGTCGGGCGGAGCCACATCGTGCGGCTCCTGCAGGCCAGAGCCGAACTCAACGCCCCCGCCATCCGCCACAAGACAGCCGCGCCACCCGCCGGTCGCGATCCGGCGTCGGCGGGCGGGTAGGAGGCCATATGGACCCGCTGATGGATCACCCGACGCCTCCGCCTCCGAAGGTCGCGCGCCTGCAACGTCTCGGCAGGTGCGCCGCCGTGATTCTAGTTGCCGTCCTGGCCGGTTTCCTGCCCACCTGGCTGATCGCGCGGACGCGCGCCAACGAGCGGGATGCGGCGCAGCGGGCGCTTGGTCTCGCCCGGGCGGAGAACACGCTGGCGTGTGCGGCCATCCATGCGCGGCGCGGCGACTACTAGGAGGCGCGTGCGGATGTCAGCACGTTCTACACGGCCCTCCAGGCCGAACTCGATCGACCACAGCCGACGTTCTCCGCGTCCGAGCGCGATCTTGTCCAGTCCCTGCTCGGAGAGCGCGATCAGATGGTCACACTGCTGGCGCGCGCCGATCCGGCGGCGGCCGAGCGCCTTCAGCTCCTGACGTCCTGACCGATGGCCGCTGTGTTTCCCTGCATCCTGTCGTTGAACGTCGGCTCCTCCAGCATCCGGTTCGCGGTCTACGACGCGGACGCCGGGCTGGTGCGGCGACTCGACGGCATGCTCGATCGCATCGGCACGCGCGATGCGACGCTCACCATCAACGATCCGGCGGCCCCGTCGCACAGTCGCAGCATCGTGGCCGCGGGCGACCACGGCGCCGCCAGGCGCGTCCTGCTGGAGTGGCTCGACGCGCAGCCGAGGCTCACCGCTCTGGCGGCCGCTGGACACCGCGTGGTACACGGCATGCACCGCGTCGAGCCTGAGCTCGTCACGCCGGGCCTGCTCACCGAACTCCGCCGGCTCGCGCCGTATGCCCCGGACCACCTGCCGGAAGCGATCGCCATGATCGAGGCCCTCGCCGAGCGCCATCCACGGCTCCCCCAGGTGGCGTGCTTCGACACGGCGTTCCATCGGACCATGCCGCCGGTCGCCACCCGGCTGGCGATTCCGCGGCGCTTCGATGCCGCCGGCGTCCAGCGTTATGGATTCCACGGGCTGTCGTGCGCGTTTCTGATGGCGGAACTGGCGCGCCTGGGCGACCCGGCGGCCACGACGGGCCGCGTGGTCCTGGCGCACCTCGGCAACGGCGCCAGCATGACGGCCGTGCGCGATGGCCGCAGCATCGACACCAGCATGGGGTTCACGCCGGCGGCCGGGCTGCCGATGAGCACGCGCTCCGGCGATCTGGACCCTGGTCTCGTGGACTACCTGGCACGCGCCGACGGGATGACGGCAGCAGCGTTTCACCGCATGGCCACCCACGAGTCGGGTCTGCTCGGCGTCTCGGAGACGAGCGCCGACATGCGGGATCTGCTCGCCGCGGAAGGCGACGACGTGCGGGCGGCCGAGGCCGTGGCGCTCTTCTGCTATCACGCCAGGAAGTGGATCGGCGCGTTCGCCGCGGCACTCGGCGGCGTGGACACGCTGGTGTTCGCCGGCGGGATCGGCGAACACGCGCCGTCGGTACGCCGGCGCATCTGCGACGGACTCGGCTTCCTCGGCATCGAACTCGATGAAGCACTTAACGCCGCGGCGGCCGGCGTCGTCTCGACTGACACGAGCCGGGCCACGGTCCGGATCATTCCCACGGACGAAGCGTTGATGATCGCCCGATCGGTCGTGGCGTCCGGCTGCATGACCACCTCGGGCCGCGAGAGTCGATACCCATGACCACTCCCATACTGGCTCCAGACCCGCTGCGCCGCATCGACGCCTACTGGCGCGCCGCCAACTACCTGTCGGTCGGGCAGATCTATCTCTACGCCAATCCGCTGCTGAAGGAACCTCTCACCCTGGCGCACATCAAGCCGCGCCTGCTCGGCCACTGGGGCACGACACCGGGGCTGAACTTCATCTACGCCCACCTGAACCGCGTCATCAACGCCCACGACCTGAACGTGCTCTACGTCACCGGCCCTGGCCACGGCGGCCCGGGGATCGTGGCCAACACCTACCTGGAAGGCACCTACAGCGAGGTCTACCCCGCCATCTCCCAGGACGAGGCGGGGATGGCGCGGCTGTTCACGCAGTTCTCCTTCCCCGGCGGCATCCCGAGCCACGTCGCACCCGAGACGCCTGGCTCCATTCACGAGGGCGGCGAACTGGGCTACGCCCTCTCGCACGCCTACGGCGCCGCCTTCGACAATCCCGGCCTGCTGGTGGCGTGCGTCGTGGGCGACGGCGAGGCCGAAACCGGCCCATTGGCGACCAGCTGGCACTCGAACAAGTTCCTCAATCCGGTGCGCGACGGGGCCGTGCTGCCCATCCTGCACCTGAACGGCTACAAGATCGCCGGCCCCACGGTGCTGGCGCGGATCCCTCGCGACGAGCTGGAGGGCCTCTTCCGCGGCTACGGCTACGCGCCGTACTTCGTCGAAGGCGACGACCCGATGGCCATGCACGAGCTGATGGCCGCGGCCCTCGACACGGCGATCGCCACAATCCAGGACATCCAGCGTGAGGCCCGCGCCAACGGCTTCACGACGCGGCCGCGCTGGCCCCTGATCATCCTGCGTTCGCCCAAGGGCTGGACCGGACCGGCGGTGGTGGACGGCCAGCCGGTCGAGGGCACGTTCCGATCCCATCAGGTGCCAATGGGCGAGATGGATCGTCCAGGTCACGTGCAGATCCTCGAGACGTGGCTGAAGAGCTATCGGCCGCAGGAGCTGTTCGACGAGACCGGCCGCCTGATGCCGGAGCTGGCCTCCCTGGCGCCGACCGGCGCTCGGCGGATGAGCGCCAACCCGCATGCCAACGGCGGTCTGCTCCTGCGCGACCTGCGGCTGCCCGACTTCCGCGCCTACGCGGTGGCCGTGGCGCAGCCGGGGGCCGTGGACGCCGAGGCCACGCGCGTGCAGGGGCAGTTCATCCGCGATGTCATCGCGCAGAACCCCGACACCTTCCGGGTCTTCAGCCCGGACGAGACCGCCTCGAACCGGTGGAATGCCGTGTTCGAAGTGACCAACCGCTGCTCCACCGCCGAGATCCTCCCGGGCGACGACCACGTCGCGCCGGATGGGCGCGTGATGGAGGTGCTCAGCGAGCACCAGTGCGAGGGGTGGCTCGAAGGCTATCTGCTGACCGGGCGCCACGGGTTCTTCTCGTGCTACGAGGCCTTCGTCCACATCGTCGACTCGATGTTCAACCAGCACGCGAAGTGGCTGAAGGTCGCCAATCGGATTCCGTGGCGCCGCCCGATCGCCTCCCTGAACTACCTGCTCACCTCCCACGTGTGGCGGCAGGACCACAACGGCTTCAGCCATCAGGACCCGGGCTTCCTCGACGTGGTCGCCAACAAGACCGCCGACGTGATCCGCGTCTATCTGCCGCCCGACGCCAACACGCTGCTCGCGGTGACCGATCACTGCCTGCGCAGCCGCAACTACGTCAACGTGGTCGTGGCCGGCAAACAGCCGTCGCCGCAGTGGCTGACCATGGCCGAGGCGGTGACGCATTGCACCGCCGGCCTCGGCATCTGGACCTGGGCCAGCAACGACCAGGGCGGCGAACCGGATGTCGTCATGGCGTGCTGCGGGGATGTCCCCACGATCGAGACGCTGGCGGCGGTGCAGTTGCTGCGGACGCACTTCCCCGAGCTGAAGGTACGCGTCATCAACGTCGTCAATCTCATGAAGCTGCAGCCGCAGAGCGAACACCCCCGTGGGCTGAGCGACAAGGAGTTCGACGTCCTCTTCACGACCGACAAGCCGATCATCTTCGCCTTCCACGGCTACCCGCTGCTCATCCATCGCCTGACCTACCGCCGCACCAATCATCACAACCTGCACGTCCGCGGCTTCAAGGAGGAGGGCCACACGACCACCCCCTTCGATATGGTCGTGCTCAACGATCTCGATCGCTTCCACCTGGTCTCGGACGTCATCGATCGCGTGCCGGCGCTCGGCCCGCGGGCCGCCTACGCCCAGCAGGCCATTCGCGACAAGCGGCTGGAACACAAGCAGTACATCGCGAAGTACGGAGAGGATATGCCGGAGATCCGTGACTGGCGATGGAACGCCGGCGCGACGGCCGTGCCGGTTCCACGGCCGGAGGAGCGGTGAGCCGGCGATGACGCTGCCCACGGAGCCGGTCAATCGCGGCGCGGTCGTGTCCGTACGCGGCGGCGTGGTCGATGTGCGGTTCGACGGGCCTCTGCCGCCGATTCACTCGGTGCTGCGTGCCGGCGACGGCGGCCGGATCGTGATCGAGGTCCTGGCGCAGCGTGACGCGCGCCACGTCCGCGGGATCGCCCTGACGCCCACGCAGGGCCTCGCCCGCGGCAGCGCGGTGAACGACACCGGAGGGCCGCTGAAGGCGCCGGTCGGTGAGCGGATCCTCGGGCGCGTGTTCGACGTGTTCGGCGACCCCATCGACCGGGAGGGGGCGCCGGCCGATGTCGAGTGGCGCTCCGTGCATCAGCCGCCGCCGCCTCTGGCACGACGCTCCACCACGTCCGAGGTCTTCGAAACGGGCATCAAGGCGATCGACGTCCTCGTGCCCATGGAGCGCGGCGGCAAGGCCGGCCTGTTCGGCGGGGCCGGCGTCGGCAAGACGGTGCTGCTCACCGAGATCATCCACAACATGATCGGGCACCACGACGGCGTCAGCATCTTCTGCGGGATCGGCGAGCGCTGCCGCGAGGGCGAAGAGCTGTACCGCGAGATGAAGGACGCCGGTGTGCTGCCGGGCATGGTCATGCTCTTCGGCCAGATGAACGAGCCGCCCGGCAGCCGCTTCCGCGTCGGCCACGCGGCGCTGACCATGGCCGAGTATTTCCGCGACGACCAGCACCGCGACGTGCTGCTGCTCATCGACAACATCTTCCGCTTCATCCAGGCCGGCATGGAAGTGTCGGGCCTGATGGGCCAGATGCCGTCGCGGCTGGGCTATCAGCCGACGATGGGCACCGAGTTGTCGGCCCTGGAGGAGCGGATCGCCAACACCGATACCGGTGCCATCACCTCGATCCAGGCGGTCTACGTGCCGGCGGACGACTTCACCGACCCGGCGGCCGTGCATACGTTCTCGCATCTGTCGGCGTCGATCGTGCTGTCGCGCCAGCGCGCCAGCGAAGGTCTCTATCCGGCGATCGACCCCCTGCAGTCGAGCTCCAAGATGGCCACCCCAGGCATCGTCGGCATACGGCACTACGATGTGGCCCGCGAGGTCCGCCGGACGCTGGCCGAGTACGCCGGGCTCAAGGACATCATCGCAATGCTCGGCCTCGAGCAGTTGTCGCCCGAGGATCGTCGCGTGGCCGCCCGGGCCAGGCGGCTCGAGCGCTTTCTCACTCAGCCCTTCTTCACGACCGAGCAGTTCACCGGCCTCACAGGGAAGCTGGTCAGCCTCGACGACGCTCTCGACGGCTGCCAGCGAATCCTGGCGGACGAGTTCAAGGACTACCCGGAGCGGGCACTCTACATGATCGGGGCCGTGGACGAGGCCAAGGCGAAAGCGGGCGCCGCCGATGACGCTTAAGGTGCTCCTGCCCTTCGAGGTCTTCGCCAACATCACCGGCGTGACGCGCATCGTCGCCACGACCCGTCAAGGTTCGTTCGGCCTGCTGCCGCACCGGCTCGACTGCGTCGCGGCGCTCGCACCGGGGATTCTGATCTACGACACCGAGGCCGACGGCGAGGTGTTCGTGGCCGTCGACGAGGGGGTGCTGGTCAAGACCGGCCCGGACGTGCTGGTGTCGGTGCGCCGGGCGATCGGTGGCGCCGACCTCGGCACGCTCCGTGACGCGGTGGAACGAGAGTTTCTCGCCGTCGACGAGCACGAGAGCGAGCTTCGCGCGGTTCTGGCGAGATTGGAAGCTGGCTTCGTGCGTCGCTTCGCGAGCCTCCACCATGGGTGACGCTCCACGGGGCGGCGGGAAGAAGGCGCCGAGCGTCGCCGACAGCATCGGTGCCAGCGCGACGCGGAAGCTCAGGGCGCGCCGGCACGCCACGCCAGACGTGTGGTTCGGTCTGGGAATGATGGGGCTCGTCGGCTGGTCGGTGGTCGTCCCGACGCTGCTCGGTGCGGCGGTCGGGCTGTGGCTGGACCGCCGCTATCCGGGTTCGCGGTCCTGGACGCTGGCGCTGCTGGTGACCGGGCTGACAATTGGCTGTGCGAACGCCTGGCACTGGGTGACCAGGGAGAACACCGGGATGCGGAACGAGGAGGAAGAGGACAGCGATGAATGAGACGCTGAACCTCGCGCTGGCCGGGCTGGCGGGAGTGGCGCTCGGTATGGCCTTCTTCGGCGGCCTGTGGTGGACGATTCGCCGCGGCCTGGCATCGACGCAGCCGGCGCTGTGGTTCCTCGGAAGCCTGCTGGTACGGACGGCGGTCGCGGCGGGTGGCTTCTACCTGGTCGGGGGCGGGCAGTGGACGCGGCTGCTGGCGTGCCTGCTCGGGTTCGTGGCGGCGCGAGCCGTCGTGACCTGGCCGAGCCGCGCCGGCCTGGCGACGCCGAAACACGTCACGCGACAGGCCAGCCATGCGCCTTAGTCCCGATGAGATCGTCTTCTGGCACTACGGGGTCGTGACCTTCAACGCCACGATCGTCTTCACCTGGGTCCTGATGCTCGTGCTGGCCGTGGGTGCGCACCTCATCACCCGGCGGCTGTCCACCGATCTGACCCGCACCCGCTGGCAGAACCTGCTGGAAATCGTTGTCACGGGCATCGGGCAGCAGATCGAAGACGTCGGTCTTCACCCCGCGAAGACCTACATCGCGTTCCTCGGCACGCTCTTCCTGTTCGTGGCCGCGGCCAGCCTGGGCACCGTCATTCCCGGCTTTCAGCCCCCGACCGCATCGCTGTCGACCACCACGGCCCTGGCCCTGTGCGTGCTCGTGGCCGTGCCTGCGTTCGGCATTGCCGAGAGGGGCGTGGCGGGCTATCTCAAGGCGTACGTCGAGCCGACCTTCATCATGCTGCCGTTCAACATCATCAGCGAGGTGTCGCGCACGCTGGCGCTGGCCGTGCGCCTGTTCGGCAACATGATGAGCGGCGCGATGATCATCGCGATCCTGCTGACGATCACGCCCTTCATCTTTCCGATCGTGATGACGGCACTGGGCCTGCTGACCGGCATGGTGCAGGCCTACATCTTCAGCATCCTGGCCGCGGTCTATATCGCGTCCGCTGCGCGGACGCGCACCCGCAAGGCCGAGCACGCGCCCGCGACCTGACACCACCCGACACGAACAAGGACACCCTATGGACAACCCGACCCTCATCGCCATCGCCTCGATTGTCACCGCCGGCATTACCACGGGCTTTGGCACGATGGCGCCGGCCCTGGCCGAAGGCCGGGCGGTGTCGAACGCGCTGAGCGCACTGGCTCAGCAGCCCGACGCGTCCGCCACCATCACTCGGACCCTGTTCGTCGGGCTGGCGATGATCGAGTCCACGGCCATCTACTGCTTCGTCGTCTCGATGATCCTGATCTTCGCCAATCCGTTCTGGAACCAGGCGCTCGCGCAGGCGCCAGGGCAGTAACCGTGCTCATCGACTGGTTCACCGTCGTCGCGCAGGTCCTCAACTTCCTCATCCTGGTGTGGCTGATGAAGCGCTTCCTGTACCGGCCCGTCCTGCAGGCCATCGAGGCGCGGGAGGCGCGGATCGCCGCCGAACTCGCGCACGCAGACGCGACCAGGGCCGACGCCAGCAGCGAGCGTAAGGCGTTCGAACGCCGGAACGCGGAGTTCGACCAACAGCGGGGCGCCCTGGTCCGCCAAGCGACCGCCGCGGCAGAGGCCGAGCGGGTCCGGCTGGTCTCGGATGCGCGGAAGGCGGCCGAGGCGGAGAGCGCCAGGCGGATGGACCTGTGGAAGCGCGAGGCCGATACCCTGACTGAGACCCTCAGGCGGCGGACGCAGCAGGAGGTATTTGCCATCGCACGACAGGCGCTGACGGACCTGGCCTCGACGAGCCTCGAAGAGCGTGTGAGCGAGGTCTTCACCCGACGACTGCTGGAGATGGATGGTCCGGCGAAGGCCCGTCTCGCCGAGAGTCTGGAGGCGGCGTCGGACACCGCCGTCGTGCGCAGCGCCTATGACCTGCCGGCCGCGCAGCGCGACGCCATCCAACGCGCGCTGAACGAGGTGGGTGCGCCAGACGTGCACGTCCGGTTCGAGACCGCGCCCGATCTCGTCAGCGGCATCGAACTGACCACCAACGGACAGAAGGTCGGGTGGAACATCTCGGACTACCTGGCGTCGATGGAGAAGGCCGTCGGTGACCTCATGACGCAGCGCGAGGGAGGGGAGAATTCCGCCGCGCCTCGAGAGTCGCAGGTGCGCGCCGATGCCGGCCACGCCTGACCGTCTGCACCGCGTCATCGACCGCACGTTCGACGGCATCAGCCAGGCACGGGCAGCCTTCGCGCCCGATTTGGCGCTGCGCGACGTGGGCGTTGTCACGGCGATCGCCACCGGCCTGGCCACGATCTCCGGACTTCCCGGCGTCGGGTTCGAGGAGCTGGTCACCTTTTCCGGCGGGGTGTCCGGCATCGCGTTCAACGTCGACGAGGGCGAGGTCGGCGTCGTCCTGCTCGGCGACTACTGGCACCTGCAGGCCGGCGATCCGGTCGAGCGCACCGGCCGGGTCGCAGACGTGGCGGTCGGTTCGGCGCAGCTCGGACGCGTCATCGACCCGCTGGGGCGCCCGCTCGACGGCCGCGGACCGGTGGCCACCACGGCGCGGCTGCCCATCGAACGGCCGGCCGCGTCGATCATGGATCGCGCACCCGTCACCGAGCCGCTCCAGACCGGTCTGAAGGCCATCGATGCCCTCATCCCGATCGGGCGCGGCCAGCGGGAGCTGATCCTCGGCGACCGCCAGACTGGCAAGACGGCCATCGCCATCGATACGATCCTGAACCAGCGGGGGCAGGACGTGGTGTGCGTCTACTGCGCCATCGGACAGCGGGCGGCCGCCGTGGCCAAGACCGTGGCAGTACTACGCGGGAAAGGGGCGATGGACTACACCGTCGTGGTCGTGACCGAGGGCAACGACGCGCCCGGTCTGGCCTACATCGCGCCGTATGCCGCCACCAGCATCGCCGAGCACTTCATGGAGGCCGGCCGCGATGTCCTCATCGTCTACGACGACCTGACGCAGCACGCCCGCGCCTACCGCGAGCTGTCGCTGCTGCTGCGGCGGCCGCCCGGGCGGGAGGCCTTCCCCGGCGACATCTTCTCCATCCACTCGCGCCTGCTCGAACGCGCCACGCACCTGCGGCCCGACCTCGGCGGCGGCTCCCTCACCGCGCTACCGATCATCGAGACCGAGGCGCAGAACATCGCCGCCTACATCCCGACCAACCTCATCTCCATCACCGACGGGCAGGTCTATCTGTCGCCGACGCTGTTCGGCCTCGGTGTGCTGCCCGCGGTCGATATCGGCAAGTCGGTGTCGCGCGTCGGCGGCAAGGCCCAGCGGGCCGTCTACCGCGCGGTGGCCGGAGACCTGAAGCTCGCCTACGCCCAGTTCGAGGAGCTCGAGACGTTCGCCCGCTTCGGTGCCCGACTCGACGACGACACCCGCGCGACCATCGAACACGGACAACGGATCCGCGCCTGCCTCAAGCAACCGGAGTTCGGGCCGGTGGCGGTGCCGGCGCAGATCGCGATTCTGCTGGCGCTCGACGGCGGCCTCTTCGCATCGGTGCCGCTCGACCAGATGATCGATGCCGAACGCGCCGTACGCGAGGCGGCGGCGACCATCCCCGCCGACGTTTGCCAGCGGTTCGACACGGCCCGCGCCCTGGACGACGCGGACCGGGAGACGGTCATCACGATTGCCCGGGCGGCGCTCGCCCGGTTTCACCCACCCATCGAGGACAGGGCATGAGCGAGACCACGGCCAGCCTGCGCCGCCAGATCGAGAGCGCCGCCGACCTCCAATCGGTCGTCCGGACGATGAAGGCGATGGCCGCCGCGAGCATCGGCCAGTACGAACGATCCGTGCGGGCCCTGGCTGACTACGCGCGGACCGTGGAACTGGGGTTGAGCGTCTGCGTCCGCCACGCCGAGCCTGAGGCCTTGGCCAGACCAGCCCGGATGTCGCCGGGCCATCCTGGCGCGATTGGCGCCGTCGTGTTCGGATCCGACCAAGGGCTGGTGGGCCGCTTCAATGACGTCGTCGCCGACCACGCCATCGCCGCATTGGCGGCGCTGCCCGGGACACCCCGCGTCTGGGCCGTCGGCGAGCGCGTGCATGCGGCACTCCTGGACGCCGGCCTGCTGGTGAGAGCGCACTTCCCCGTGCCCGGCGCCGTCGCGGCGATCGCGCCGCTGGTCGGGCGGATTCTCGTCGAAAGCGAATCGGGCGAGGGCGGTGCCGCGATCACGGAACTCCACCTCTTCTACAACCGTCCCACCTCGGCTGCAGGGTATGCACCGGTCGGTCAGCGCTTGCTCCCGCTCGACGACACATGGCATCGCACCATGGCGGCGCGTCGGTGGCCGGGCGAGGCCCTTCCAGAAGTGATCGGCGCCGGAACCGCAACGCTGCGGTCCTTCGTGCGCGAGTACCTGTTCGTGTCGCTGTTCCGGGCGTGCGCCGAATCGCTCGCCAGTGAGAACGCGAGCCGCCTGACCGCGATGCAGCGGGCGGACCAGAACATCGATGACCTGCTGGCCGCCTTCAGCGCGAGGTTTCATCGCGTTCGCCAGAGCGGCATCGACGAGGAACTGTTCGACGTCATCGCCGGCTTCGAAGTGCTGGCCAAGCCGAAAGCCGCAGACGGTCCACCGCATCGACGGCGCGCTCACACCCGCGGCGTTCGTGGCCCGCGCGCTGAACGTGAAGGTACCGGGTGGCACCGGGGCTGAGCGCGAGTCCAGATCCCTGCACCCAGCCGAGCAGGCTCGTGGTGTCGCCGGATGCAAAATGCTTTAGCATGTCGCGGCGGGCCAACCCACATGAACAGCCACGACAGGCCCGGGCCAGCGACCAACGCGGCACCGGTTGATCTCAATTCGCGGATCGAGAAGCGGCTGTGGCTGCTGCACAAAGGCAGCGACAAGGCCGAGGCGCGGATGTGCGTCAAGTTCGGCCGGCGCGACTTCCGCGTCTACGTGAACGGCCAGTTGCTCTGGTCGCGCAACTTCGCATTCGATGCCGCCGAGGCGTTCGACGAGCACGCGGCGGCAAAGTACGCCGAGTTCCTCGCCGACCAGTGGGTGGCACCCGGCCAGCCACCGTCAGGTGAATAGGACGCGGCGCGCACTCGCTGAGGGCGTTCGCCTCCGCTACTCGCCCTCCCGCCCGGCCGTTCCGCTCGGCACGTCTGCCAGACCCGACCGCACCATGTAGGCGTAGAGCGCGACACCTGGCAGCGCGACGAGTGTCGTGAGCAGATAGAAGTTCACGTAGCCCATCGCCTCGATGAGTCCCCCCGCCGTCGTGCCCGTCAGGAAGCGCCCGGCGATGCTGGCCAGCGCCGACAGCAGCGCGTACTGCGTGGCGGTGTAGCGCAGGTTGCACAGGGCCGACAGATAGGCCACCACGGCGACCCCGCCGATGCCGCTGGCGAAGTTCTCGAAGCCGATGGCGCCGGCCATGCCGAGGTTGCTGTGACCGTAGGCTGCCAGCATCGCGAAGCTCAGGTTCGAGACGGCCATCAGCACGAGACTGATGTGGACCGACCGCTTCATGCCGATCGAGGCATACATCGTGGCGCCCACGAAGACGCCCGCCAGCAGCGCCGCGAAGCCGATCGCCACGTCGTAGAACGCGATCTCGTCGTTGGTGAAGCGCAAGTCCTCGAACAGCAGGCGCAGCGTCAGGTTGGCCAGCGTGTCGCCGATCTTGTGGATGAGCACGAAGGCCAGCACCACGAGGGCGCCAGGACGCCGCAGGAACTCGGTGAGCGGGCTGAAGAAGGCCACCACGGTCTCGACCACTCCCGTGGGCGGAGGCGGCGGCCGACGCCGCACGGGTTCGCCCATCACGACAGCCACGATCATGGCCGGCAGGGCGAAGAGCGCGCACACGGCATAGGCCACGGCCCAGCCGTAGCGGGCGGAGACGACCAGCGCCAGCGCGCCGGCCGAGGCGGCGCCGATCCGCCAGCCGTACTGGTTCATGCCGGAGCCGACGCCGAGTTGCCGCGGCTCGAGCAACTCGATGCGGTAGGCGTCGATCACGATGTCGAAGGTGGCGCCGGCAATGCCGACGAGGATGGCGGCGGTGGCCACGCGCGGGAGGGCTGATGTCGGGTCCACACTGCCCAGGTAGACGACGGCGCCCATCACCACCACGCCGATGAACCACAGCCACGAACGCCGCTGACCGAAGCGGCCGAGCACGGGCAGGCGTACGGTATCGAGGAACGGTGCCCACAGGAACTTGAAGTTGTAGGCCAGGAAGGTGAGGGCGAAGGCGGTGACCGTGCTCTTGCGAAGGCCGTACTGCGCCAGGCGCGTCGAGAGTGTGGCGCCGATCATCGCGAAGGCGAAGCCGGACGACACGCCGAGGAAGGCCGCCGCAACCGGCGCCGCCTCGAGGTACGGCCGCATGCCCTCGCGCAGGCGGCCGGACCAGGCTGTCGGCGTCGCGGTGGCAGGGGTCATGTGCCCCTTACTCTATCCGCGACGCCGACGATGCGTGGTGCGCTGGCACAGGCAGTGCCTGGTGGGCGGCTACCTCGCCTGGGCCAGTTGCTTGTGGTCTTCGGCTTCGGTCGCGATCTGGACGCGGCGCGGCTTGACGCTTTCCTTGAGCGGCAGCGTCAGGCGCAGCATGCCGTGCTTGTGCGACGCGGTGAGCCTGTCGAGGTCGAGGAACTGCGGAATGACCAGCGTCTGCTCGAACCGCTCGGCGATCGAGTCAGCGCCCTCGGCCTGGACCTCAGCCCGGATGGTGAGGTTGCTGCCGGCGAGTTCAAGCGTGACGTCTTTCGGGTCGATCCCCGGCATCGGCACGTCTACCCGCCAGCCGTCCTCGATCGCCGTGACGTTGAGCGAGGGCGCAGTCGACGCGGCGGTGCGCGTCGGCAAATCGTTCCAGAACTGGTTGAAGACGCGATCGACCTCACGCTGGAACGTGAACACATCGTCGAAAGAATTCCACCGAGTCTTTCCGAACATGGCGAACCTCCTGTTGAAGAAGCCTCCTACTGAATATTTCTATAAACATGCCTGTTTGCATGTCAAGTAAATTTAGCGCCTGACGCTCATATCGCCTGGCGCCTGGGACCGGATGGCGAACTGGGACCGCCGCCCGATCGCCGCGCGTCATTCATGCAGTCAGACGCTTGCACCGCGTGTCCCGGCTGCGCTGACTGCCGTGCCCATGACCCACGACATCCTCATCGTCGGCGCCGGCATCGCCGGGCTGTCGCTGGCCCGCGCGCTCACCGCCTTCGGCCGCACGCCGGTCGTGCTCGAACGCTCCCGCGGTGTCGGCGGTCGCTGTGCGACGCGCCGTGTCGACGGCCAGCCGGTGGACCATGGGACAGCGTTCCTCCATGGCCGCACGCCGCGCTTCCTGGCGGAGATGTCTGTCGCCGGCGGCGTGGACGACATGGCCGACTGGCCGCAGTTGCGCGAGGGCACCGGCGTGCCGTGCCAGCCGGCCGCCTTCGATCCGCACGATCCGCGTCGGGCGCCGGCCGCGGGCGTCAACGCCCTGGCGAAGCATCTGGCGCGCGATCTCGACGTGCGGCTCGGCGCGCGCGTCGACGCCCTGGCGCTCACTCCGGCGCCCGATGCGCCCGGCGCTCGCCTTTGGACCGTCGGGCTCGCCTCTGGCGATCGGCTCCTGGCACGCACCGTCGCTTTGGCTCCGCCGGTGCCATCGGTGCAGGCCCTGCTCACCACGATCAACCCACCTGACCCCGCCGTGGTGCGGCCGCTGCCCCTGCTCAATCTGGTGCACGCGGTGCCGTGTCTCACGGTGATCGCGCGCTACCCGCTCGACACGCCGCGGCCAGCCTGGCACGCGAGCTATCCGCGCGACAGCGCCGCGGTTCAGACCATCCTGCACGACTCGAGCAAACGAGCCGGCACGCCGCGCCTCACGCTCGTCATCCAGGCCCGGCCGGCGTTCTCGCAGCAGCACTTGGACGCCCCGGACGACACCTGGACGCGCACGCCGCTCGCCCAGGCGGCGGCGCTGCACGGCCACTGGGCAGGGGCGCCAGATCTCGTGCAGTCCCACCGCTGGCGCTACGTCCGCGTGGTGGCGGGTACGGCGCTGGCGAGCCCGCTCGTGGCACACTGCGAAGACGGCCCCACGCTCGGCATTGCCGGGGATGGCCTGCACCCATCCGTCGGGGTCGAAGGCGCGTATCTTTCTGGTAGCGCGCTCGCCGAACGCCTGACCGGCCCGGTGCCGCGAGCTTGAGTCATTCGAGGAGTTGCCCGTGTCGCTGACCGTCGACGAAATCGATCGCATCCTGGTGGCGGAAGCCGATCACGAATGTCCCGGCTTCGGGCCCCAGGGCATCTGCGTCAGGATCGTCGCCATCGCCGACCTGCCGAGCCGCTTCGGGCACTTCCAGGTGGCCGCCTTCTGGAACAACCACGACGGCAAGGACCACATCGCGATCATGCACGGCGATCCGATGGGCCGCGAGAACGTGCCCACCCGCGTGCACTCGGAATGCCTCACCGGCGACGCGCTGGGCTCGCTGCGCTGCGACTGCCGCGACCAGCTCGAAGTGGCGCTCGGCCGCATCGCCCGTGAAGAGTGCGGCCTGGTGCTCTACCTGCGGCAGGAAGGGCGTGGCATCGGCCTGCTCAACAAGCTGCGCGCCTACGGCCTGCAAGACCGCGGCCTCGACACCGTGGAGGCCAACCTCGCCCTCGGCTTCCGTGACGACGAGCGCGAGTACTCGATCGCGGCCCACATGCTGCACTCGCTGCAGGTGAAGTCGATTCAGCTCCTCACGAACAACCCGAAGAAGGTCGACGACCTGCAGCAGCACGGCGTCACGATCACCGGCCGCTTGCCGCACGTCATCCCGGCCAACGAGTTCAACCGCTTCTACCTCGAGACCAAGCGCGACCGCTCCGGACACCTGCTCGACGCCCTCGGCAAAGCGCGTCTGCCCGAGCAGGGCGAGCTGGTGGAGGTCGAGCCGGTCGGATCGTAGCCCGCGCGCGCTGTCAACGGGCGGTTGCGCCGGCATCGCTACCCGCCCGGCAGCGTGACGTGGCGCTTCTCGGCGAACTCGGCGCGTAGTGCCCCCCGCGCGTCTGGATGGGCGATGCCGACCAATACCTCGGCGCGCTGCCGCAGCGTCTTGCCGAAGAGGTTCACGGCGCCGTACTCGGTCACCACCCAGTGCACGTGGCCGCGGGTCGTCACGACCCCGGCCCCGGGCTTGAGCGCCATCACGATGCGCGACGCGCGTCCGCCGGCCGCCATCGACGGCAGCGCGATGATCGGCTTGCCGCCGGCCGAGAGCGCTGCGCCGCGGATGAAGTCCATCTGCCCGCCGATCCCCGAGTAGATCTGGAAGCCGATCGAGTCGGCGGCGACCTGGCCCGACAGGTCGACCTCGAGCGCCGAGTTGATGGCCACGACCCGGTCGTTCTTGCGGATGAGCGTCGTGTCGTTGGTGCGATCGCAGGGGTGGAACTCCACCAGCGGATTGTCGTCGACGAAGCGATAGAGCCGCGCGCTGCCCACGACGAAGCTGGTGACGATGCGCCCCTGGTGCACCTTCTTCCGGCGGTTGGTGATGACCCCGCCTTCGACCAGATCGATCAGGCCGTCGGAGAACATCTCGGTGTGCACGCCCAGATCGTGTTTGTCGCCCAGGCGGCGCAGCACCGCATCCGGGATCGCGCCGATCCCCATCTGCAGCGTCGCGCCGTCATCAATAAGGGCGGCCACCTGCACGCCAATGGCGTCGGCCACCGGGCTGGGCGGGGACGGCAGGTGCTCGACGAGCGGACGGTTGGTGTGGATGCAGGCGTCGAAGCGGGCAAACGGCACGAGCGAGTTGCCGAGCGTGCGCGGCATCTGCTCGTTGACCTCGGCGATGAGGATCCGGGCCGTGAGCGAGGCGGCCAAAGCGGCGTCGACCGACGTGCCGAGCGAACAGTGACCGTGGGCGTCTGGCGGCGACACCTGCAAGAGCGCCGCGTCGAGCGGAATGGTTCCCGAGAGGAAGAGACGCGGGATATCCGACAGGAAAATCGGCACGAAGTCGGCGGCACCGTCCGCGATGGCGCCGCGCACAGGTGGCCCGGCAAAGAGCGACACCGAGAGAAAGCGGTCGCGGTGGGCGGGGTCGACGAACGGGGCCGGCCCGGTCGTGTGCAGGTGATAGAGCTGGATGTCGTGCAGTGCGGTGTTGCGCACCAGCGCCTCGACGAGCGGCGTCGGCGTCGCCGCCGCGCCGTGCACGAAGATGCGCATGCCGCTCCGGAGGCGCGACACAGCGTCGTCGGCGGAGGTAGCGCGTGTCGAGACGTCGATCCGGGGCAGGTTCATCACTCCATCCTACGCGGTGGCCCGGCGACACCTGTGGATGGAGCGCTGTCTCGGCCTCTCGCCCGCAAAAACCGGCCCCCGTGGACGTCCCATGAGGTGTAGCGCACGCCGCACCCCCGCGTGCCCGGCTGGAGGGATGTTCCATGGCCTCGTCCCGCGCTCTCTCGACGACCCAGGCGCGCCTCGAGTTGCGTCGTCGCCTCGGTCAGTTCGCTGTTGGCAGCTTCGCCGGCGCATGCGCCATTTTCGCACCGCGGCTCACGCTGATGGTGGGCCAGGCCAACGACGCGTCCGTCACGCTGGTGGCGCTGGCTCCAACGTTCGTCATCGGCGGCGTGTTGCTCTCGGCGCTGGTCGGCGGCGTGGCGATGATCCTGGAATGGGACGGGGCACGTTCGCCGAAAGACACCTTCATGGCCGCGCTGGGCGTGCCGGCGCTGCTCTCGGGTGTCTTCAGCACGGCCAACGTGTCGAAAGAAGCGGTGCGCTTTGCCGAGATCACCAAGACCATGACCGACCAGCGCGCCAAGGACGAGGGCATCGTCGTCGAAGGGGTACCACAGGCGTCGCTCTCGCCCACGCACGGTGTCTGGCCACCAACGCTGCACCTCATGCCGACGATCTACGCCGCGGAGCAGACGTCGAAGGCGGCCGTCGTCACCGATCAAGGCGCGTCGATTCAGTATCGCCAGGTACGTTACTGGGTCGTGCTACACGAGAGCCGCGACAAAACGGTGGCCGATAGGCGTGCGGCTGAGCTGGGCACGCGCTACGGCCGGCTCGCGGTGCGCAAAGTCGGCAGCGACTTCGTCGTCACGCTGGCCGAGGGCGTGCTGCCCTATTCCGATGCCGTCGCTCGCGCCGTCGACGTCAAGAAGCAGAGCAAGGGCGTGGTGACACCGAAGCTCGTGCGCGAGGGCTGATCAGGCCAGCGGCCCGACGCGTCGCAGCCTCACGACCGGCTGCTGGCGGACGCGCGATGCCTCGACATCCACGTCGAACTCGGCCGCCCAGTCGTTCAGGTCGTTGGCATCGATGAGCACCTGCTGGACGCGCAGGGTTGAACCACCGGCCGGCGTCACGTGGGTGTGCCGGGCGTTGCGCGCCTCGGGATCGAAGCGCAGCCCCGCGTGCTCGACGACAAAGGCCCCGAAGGCCGCCTGCACGTCGGCGGCCGACGCCACCTCCGGCACGTCGCTGGCGGCGTCGGCGGGAGGGTCGAGACTGGCGAGCATCGCCTCGGCATCGCCGCGAGCCCATGCCTTGAGCGCACTGAAGATGCGCACCCGGATGGCGGCGGTGAAGGCGGCCGTGTCGGTGGTGAGATCGTAGGGCACGGCCGGCGCGACCGCGCGCAACCGCGGGTCGCGGCCGGGGCCGAGCGCCAGCGGCTCGTACGACGGGTCGCGCATGCGTGCCCACTCGTCGGCGAGGCTGTCGTCGGCACCGCGTACCAGCGTGCGCAGGTACCACTCCGCTTCCATGACGTCGTCGCTCTTGCTGGCGGCAGGCACGGTCTGGTTGAGTACCTTGTAGACGCTGTTCAAGTGCCGCAACAACAGCCCCTCGGAACGCTCGAGGTCGTACTCCATCACATACTCCGCGAACGATTTGTAGCTCTCGAACATCTCGCGCGCGATCGACTTCGGGCGGATCGCCTCCTGCCCCACCCACGGATGACGGTCGACGAAGGCGTTGAAGGTGTCGTAGACGAAGTCGCGCAAGGGCTTCGGATACTCCAGCTTCTCCAGCTCGGCCATCCGCTCGTCGTACTCGACGCCGTCGGCCTTCATCTGCGCGACGGCGCGGCCCTTGATGCGATCGAGCTGCCGGCGGAGGATGAGTTCCGGGTTCTCGAGGATCGACTCGACCAGCGTCAGCAGATCCAGTGCATAGGTCGGCGAGTCGGCGTCGAGGAGCGACACCGTCTCGATGAGATACAGCGACAGCGCGTGATTCATCGAGAAGTCTTCCTGCAGGTCGACGTTGACCCGCAGGTGGGAGCCGCGCCCCTCGTCTTCGCTGAACTCGACGATCCCGCGGGCGACCAGCGCACGGAACAGCTGCCACGCCCGGCGACGGTGCATCGCCTTGCGCGCCGGCGTCTCGTGGCTATCTACGATCAGTCGGCGCATGACCGTGCAACCATCGCCACGTCGGCTGAGCACGTTGAGCAGCATGCCGTGCGACACCTCGAACCGCGAGACCAGCGGCTCAGGCGGCGCGGTCGTGAGCCGCGTGTAGGCGTTCTGGTCCCAGTCCACGTAGTTGAACTCGGGCGGACGCCGCTTCACGACCTTGCGGCCGTCGCGGGCGGCCTTCTCGCTGAGGCGCAGGTTCTCGATCATGTGCTCGGGCGCCTGCACGACGACGAAGCCCTGGTCGTCGAAGCCCTTGCGCCCGGCGCGGCCGGCGATCTGATGGAACTCGCGGGCGCTGAGCCGCGACGTCTTCTGGCCGTCGAACTTGCAGAGCTTCGTCAGCACCACCGTGCGAATCGGCACGTTGATGCCGGCGCCGAGCGTGTCGGTGCCACAGATGACGCGCAGCAGCCCGCGCTGGGCCAGCTGCTCGACCAGCACGCGGTACTTGGGCAGCAGGCCGGCGTGGTGCAATCCGATGCCGTGGCGAAGCCATTTGCGAACCGACGGCCCGTAAGGGCTCGAGAAGTCCAGCCCTTCGATCCGCGCGGCGATCTCGTTCTTCTGCTCGCGCGAGGTGATCTTGAGGCTGGTGAAGTCCTGGGCGCTGGCGGCCGCCTCGGCCTGCGTGAAGTGCACGACGTAGGCGGGCGTGCGGTCCTGCTCGACGAGCCGTTCGATGGTGTGGGCGAGGGGAATCTCGGAGTAGGAGTACTCGAGCGGCACGGGGCGCAGGCCCGACTTCACCGTCACGCTCGGCCGGCCATTCAACGCCGTGAGCGCCCGCTCGAAGGTGGCCGTCTCACCGAGCGTGGCCGACATCAGCAAGAAGCGGGTCTGCGGCAGCGTCAGGAGCGGCGTCTGCCAGGCCGCGCCCCGATCGCGATCGGCGTAATAGTGGAACTCGTCCATCACCACGTGCCCAACCTCGGCGTCTGGCCCCTCGCGCAGCGCGATGTTGGCCAGCACCTCGGCCGTGCAGCACAGAATCGGCGCTTCGCGGTTCACCGATGCATCGCCGGTCGAGAGACCCACCATCTCGGGGCCGAAGTCGCGGCAAAGCGCCATCCACTTCTCGTTGACCAGCGCCTTGATCGGGCAGGTGTAGACGGCGCGCTCGCCGCGCGCCAGAGCCGCAAACAGCATCGCCAACGCCACGAGCGACTTGCCCGATCCGGTTGGCGTGTTGAGGATGACGTTCTGCCCGTCGAGCAGGGCCAGGATCGCCTCTTCCTGCGCGGGGTAGAGCGACAATCCGCGGGCGTCGACTTCGTCGAGAAAGCGGTCGAGCAGATCGCCGCTCGAGGCATCGCGCGATGGCAGCCGATCGGCCAGGGTGGTGGGCACGCGCTACGGTTGTACCGCGAAACGGGGGGGGCGCAGCGGCGAAACGCCGCGGCGGGTGGCACGCCCGGCGCGCTGGTGGCGATGTCGGCTGGATTGGGGCCTGAGTTTCGGGCATACAGAAGATCGGCGACGGCGTTCGACGTCGGGCTCGACTGCTTCTTCGCGGCCTCGACGCCGCACGGCTACCGGCGGCTCAGCCGCGGCCCGGCCACGGCCATCGTGGTGACGACGGCCTGATTGCTCGACCGGCGGCTCGATGTGCCCGGCGGTGAACCGTGATGCGCGGGTCAGGAGTCTTTCAGGCTGTGCATCCGGCGCGTCCGCCCTGCGAGACGTCACCCGAGGTGCACGGAGGATTCCGATGTTCCATCGCAGCGATGTCACCTTCGCAAGCGCGGCGCTTCTCTCGTTCCTGCTCTCGGTGTATCTGTGGTTCTCGGGCCAGCGCGAGGAAGGGCAGTTCGTGGGCCTGTGGGTACCGTCCATCCTGTCGTTTGGCGTGCTCGTCCGACTGGCACGGGGGCGCTAGCATGTCGGCGCTCACGATCCTCGTCATCGGCATCGGCGTCTCGGCACTGTGCGGCTTCGGCCTCTACTACACCATCAGCGAAGTCGGCCGCCTGGCACGCGAGGCCGAGCGGCGGGGCGACGGTATGCCAGGCGTTCCGCGGGCGTGAGCGTTTGGCGCGTCGCGGCTGGCACGACCGCCGACAGCGTCGGGCGCTACTGCGGAAGCAGCACGGAATCAATCACGTGAATGACGCCGTTCGAGGCGTCGAGGTCGGCCGTCACGACATTGGCGGCGCCCACGGCGAGCCCTGAGCGCGAGGCCGTGATGGGCAACGTGCCGCCCTGCGCGGTGGTGACACTGCTCAGCCTCGCCAGTGCAGCTGCCAGCAGCGTGCCCGGCACCACGTGATGGGCGAGGACGGCCGTGAGCCGTTCGCGACTGCGCGGCTCGAGCAGATCGGCCAGCATCCCCGCCGGCAGCCTTGCGAACGCCGCGTCGGTCGGAGCGAACAGGGTGAACGGCCCGGTCCCTTTCAACAGGTGGTCGAGACCGGTGCTCTGCAGCGCCGTGGCCAGCGTCGAGAAACGGCCGGCCTCGATGGCGACGCTGACGATGTCCTGATATTCCACTGCAGCCATCGCTGTCTCCTGGGGTGTGCTGCTGGGCCGACCTGTGCGCTCCGCGGGCCAACACCCTTCCTCTACTACGACGCTCGGACCGGGCCCTTGGTCGCAGAGGCTCGGTGAACCGTCGCGTCGCCGACATGAGTCCTTCCAGGTGATGCCCAATGACGCGATCCCTGCCGCAGCCGAACGTGCCACCTATCTCGTCGTGGCTGCCAGCAGCGCCATCGGCACCGCACTGGTGCGCCGCCTGGCCAGGCGCGGTGCGCACATCGTGATGACCACGCGCCGGCCCGAGGCGCTCGAGGCCCTGGCCGCAGAGGTCGACGGACGGGTGGCGGCACTCGACGCGACGTCGTTCGGCGACCTCGACCAGGCAGCCGTCGACGCAGCGGCGTGGACGGGCCGGCTGGACGGCGTCGTGAACTGCGCCGGATCGATTGCGCTGAAGCCAGCCCACCTGACATCCGCCGACGACCTGGCCGCGGTGCTGGCCGCCAATCTCGTGACGGCGTTTGCGACCGTGCGCGCCGGGGCAAGCGTGATGCGGCAGACGGGCGGATCGATTGTGCTCATCAGTTCGGCGGCGGCGTCGGTTGGCTTGCCCAACCACGAGGCGATCGCCGCGGCCAAGGCGGGCGTGGTCGGGCTGATGCGAGCGGCGGCGGCAACCTACGCGTCCTACGGCATCCGGGTCAACGCCGTCGCGCCCGGGCTCGTGGCTTCGCCGCTCAGCCAGCTCATCACGGCGAGCGAGACCGCGCTCAAGGCGTCGATCGCGATGCATCCACTCGGCCGGATCGGCGCGCCAGACGACATCGCGCGCGCCGCCGACTGGCTGCTGGGTTCCGAAAGCGCGTGGGTCACCGGCCAGGTGCTCGGCGTCGACGGCGGGCTGACAACGGTCAGGGCGCGTGCACGCGCCTGATGACGTGGTACCGGCAGGCAGCACCATCGCGGGGCGTTCTGACAGACACTGGTAGCCGTGTCGCACCAGGCTGGCGGATCGTCCCCTCCGCTTCTCGACGCCGCCACGCGCGAACGGGAATACTCGCCAAGCTCGGCGATCGGCGGCAACTACGCGCCGTATGTCGCGCAGTACGTGGAGCAGAGCGCACGCGCATTCGCCACCGTGCCGGTGACACGCGACCTGCGTTACGGTGACGCGGCGCGCGCCACCCTCGACTACTTCCCCGCGCCGAGCTCGGTCACGCGTCCCGGTTTGCTCGTCTACATCCACGGCGGCTACTGGCAGGAACTGTCGAAGACGGAATCAGCCTTCCTCGCACCGGCCTGGCACGCCGCCGGCCTCGCCCACGCAGTGGTGGGCTACACGCTGGCCCCAGAGGCTCGCCTCTCGGAGATCGTCGACGAATGCCGGCAGGCGCTCTCCTTCCTGCACGCGCGTGCCGACACGCTGGGTTTCGATGCGTCGCATATCGTCATCGCCGGCAGCTCGGCCGGCGGCTACCTGACGGCTGCGTGCGCCGACCGGTCGCCGGTGCCCGTGCGTGGCATCGTGCCCGTCTCCGGCGTATTCGACCTGCGGCCGCTCATCGGCACGTCCATCAACGACGCGCTCGGGCTCGACGCGCCCGCTGCCGCAGCGCTCGATCTGCTGGCCGCCGAGCGCCGCTACTGTCCGGCGGTCGTGGCGTGGGGCGAGATCGAGACGCTGGAATTCAAGCGGCAGAGCCGGGCCTTTGCCGACCGTCTGGCGGCCGAGACCACGCCGTGCGAGACGCTCGAGGTGCCGGGACGGAATCACTTCGATGTGATCCTCGAGCTCGGCGACCCCGCCTCGACGCTCTTCGCCGCGACGCGCCGGCTCTTCGCGCGCTGACACGACGAGGTCCGGCTGGAGATCGGGTTGGCGTCCGGACGCCCGCCTCCCCTCGACGCGCAGGGCGCCGCTAAGTCACCGCGGCGCGGACGTCGAAGCGCGGCTCGCGCCACTCACCCGACTCGAGCACCTGGGCCAGGCGGTCCACGGCGTGCCACACATCCACGAAGCGCGTATAGAGAGGCGTGAACCCGAAGCGCAGGATGTCGGGGGCGCGGAAGTCGCCGATGACACCCCGGGCGATGAGCGCCTGCATCATGGGATAGCCACCCGACGTGGTGGCGAGGCTGGCCTGACTTCCGCGCGTCGCGTGGTCGGCCGGCGTCACCGTCACCAGCCCATGACGGCGGCATCGCACCTCGGCAAGCTGCAGGAACAGATCGGTGAGGGCCAGCGACTTCCTGCGGACGGCCGCCATGCCTCCGAGCGGCTCAGCCGCGAGCACCGTGTCGACGCCGCATTCCAGAGCAGCCAGCGAGACGACCGGCGGCGTGCCGCAGATGAACCGCGAGATGCCGGGCCCGGGCTGATAGTCGGCGGTGAACGCAAACGGCGCCGCGTGGCCGAGCCAGCCGGCCAGAGGCTGCCGCCAGCCCTCGGCGTCCATGCGGGCGGTGTGGCGTGGATGCGCCCACAGGAACGCCGGCGCGCCCGGACCGCCGTTCAGGTACTTGTAGCCGCACCCCACGGCGAAGTCGGCAGCGCTGCCGCTCGTGCCGTCGCCGCCGAGCGCCACGGGAAGCGCTCCGGCCGAGTGCGCCAGGTCCCAGACCACGAGCGCTCCGGCCGCATGGGCGGCCCGTGTCACCGCCGCCATGTCGTGCATCCGGCCGGTGCGGTAGTTGACGTGCGTGAGCATGACGATGGCGGTATCGGCGCCAAGAGCCCCTGGCAGATCGTCGGCCTCGGCGAGCGTCAGCGTGAAGCCGCGCTCGCTGGCCGCGGTGTCGGCGATGTAGAGATCGGTCGGGAAATTGTGTCGTTCCGACAAGATGGTGCGGCGCGTGGGCGGCATGTCGGCGACGGCGAGCGTCATGGCCGAGACCAGCGCCTTGTAGAGATTCACCGAGGTCGAGTCGGCCACGACCAGCGTGCCGGCGTCAGCGCCGACGAGCCGCGCGATCTTGTCGCCGATCCGCTGCCCGAGTGTGATCCAGCCGGCCGTGTTCCAGCTGCGGATGAGGCCGGTGCCCCACTCGTCGTGCAGCACCTGCTGCACCCGCGCCGCGGTGGCCCGCGGCAGCGGACCGAGGGAGTTGCCGTCGAGATAGATCTCGCCCCGCGCGTCGGCCGCGTCGAGGTCGAACTGCGCGCGCAGCGGCACCAACGGGTCGGCGGCATCCATCGCCGCACAAGCGTCTTTCGTCGGAACACTCATGGCCGTCACGATAGCATCGCGCCTGGTAAGCTAGCCGCGCATGTCGGCTCCCCGCACCACCTCCACCGCTGCCCCCGCCGCTCCAGCGGCCCTCATTCGCGTGATGGGCACGTTTGGCCTGGCGGCCGCCATCATCAACATCACGGTCGGCGGCGGCATCTTCCGCTTGCCGGCCAACATTGCCAGCGCGCTCGGCCCCGCCGCTCCTATTCCGTACCTGATCTGCGCAGCCGCGATGGCGCTCATCGTGCTCTGCATCGCCGATGCCGGCAGCCGCGTGTCGCTCACCGGCGGCCCCTACGCCTATATCGGCGTGGCGCTCGGTCCCTACGCCGCGTTCCTGGCCGGCGTGATGCTGTGGATGCTTGGGCTCTTCGCCACCGCGGCCGTCTCGACCGTCTTTGCCGCCAGCGTCGGCCAGCTCGTGCCGGCGCTGGGTGGACCGGCCATGGAAGGGGTCGTGCTCGTCGTCGTGTACGCGTTCTGGGCCCTGGTCAACGTGCGCGGGGTGGCGCTCGGCGCGCGCCTCAACTCGATCGCGACCGTGGCCAAACTCGTGCCGCTCGTGCTCATCGCGGTGGGTGGACTGTTCTTCGTGCAGGGCCAGCACATGACGATCACCGCCTGGCCGGCGGCCACCGACATCGCCCGCACGTCGCTGCTGCTCATCTTCGCCTTCGCCGGCGTCGAGATGGCGCTCGTGCCGAGCGGTGAGGTGCGGGACACGGCTCGCACGGTACCGCGCGCCATCGCGCTCGCGATGCTCAGCATCACGCTGCTCTACCTGGCGATTCAGGTGTCGGCGCAGGGCATTCTCGGCCCCGCGCTCCCGGGCGCTTCGACCCCGCTGGCCGATGCCGCCGGCAGCGCCTTCGGCGGCTGGGCCCGGGCCTTGCTCCTGGCTGGCGCGGCCATCTCGATGTTCGGCTATCTCGGCGGGATGGCGCTCTCGGTGCCCCGCATCGTGTTCGCCATGGCTGGCGACGGCCTGCTGCCGAAGGCGCTGGCCGCCGTGCACGCGACCTACCGCACGCCGCACGTGGCGATCGTCGTGCAGTCGCTCGCCACGCTCGGGTTCGCCGTCACGGGCAGCTTCGAGCGCCTCGCCATCCTCGCCAATGTCGCGGCCCTCACGCTCTACCTCGGCTGCGCGGTGGCGGCCTGGCGGCTGCGCGCCGGTGGCATGACCGGCGCCGCGGCGAGCACGGGCGTGCCGCTTGGCGGCGTGGCGCCATTCCTCGCGATTCCCGTGATTCTCTGGCTGCTGACGGGGCTGGCTCGTGACGAGTGGCTCGGCTTCGGCGCCGTGTGCGTGCTGAGCTCCATCGCCTACGTCGCCACGCGTGGCCGGCGGATGGCCGCCGCCGCGCCGGCGGCAATGTAACGCGGAGCCGTCAACTCGTCAGCGCTTCCGGTGCCACTCCCGCAGCAGGTCGCGCCGGCCGGCCGCTTCGCCGGACGCCGCGCGGCGGCTGACGGGCGAGGCCGTCCGAAGAAAGCGGCTGGTGCGCTCCTGGCGATGCCGGCTCATCACGCCTTTGCCGACCACGTAGCGCACGGTGCCGGTTTCGTCGAGCACCACCGTGGCGCCGCCGTGGAACGGCCGGCGGCCGGTCGTGCGGCGCTGCGTGATCTCGGCCACGACGTGGAAGTCGAGTTCGCGATCGGGCGTCAGGCGCCGCAGCGTACGCACCGATTGAATGACCGGCGGCTCGATGCCGTCACGCCTGGACGGCGTGGCCAGGCCGAAGTACTCGCGGTAGTCGTCCCTGGTCACGAAGGCGCCGAGCGCGTCGGCGCGACACCGCCGTTCAGCGGTATCCACGGGCCAGCCTGGCTCAATCACGTGAGACATCTGGCCGAAGGCCAGCCCGTCAACTGGCGGCAACGGACGCTCCGGCGGACACCAGAGCAGCGATTCCTCCGAGAGATCGGCGACACCATCAACGCGAATGCCGTAGCGCCGGAACGCATAGACGAGCGCCTCGCGGTAGCCACACGGATCGTCGGGCACGGTGACGGCGTCGGCCGTGACGAGCGCTCGCAGATACTCGCCGAAGGTGACATCCACCGGCGGACAGTAGTCGATGGCGCGCACGAGGATGTTCAGGAACTCGGCCGCCAGCTTCTGTGCCTCGGCGGCGAGCAAGGCCGTGACGCTGGCCTGCGGCGCATGCGGCGTCGCCGCCAGCTGCCGCACGTGTTTCGTCTTGCGCACGAACACGCGGTTCATCGCGTCGAAGACGGCCGCGACCAGCACGGCACCGAGATCGTGCTCTTCCTTGCCGGCGTCGTACTGATGGGCGCGGTCGACCGGCGCATCCGGGGCACCCGCCTCGAGGGTGACGCGACGCAGGGCCGCGCCGCCGCTGCCGGCGCTGCGTCCCCACTGGCGGGCCACCTGGGTGAGCAGCGTCGACGAGAGGTCGAGCGTGGCGTCGGATAGCGCGCGCTCAACCAGCTCGCGGTAACGGAAACGCAGGAGCAGCGCCACCAGGTCCGCGAAGGCCTCGTGGAAGGCCGCCACGTCGGGGTTGGTCGGCATGAGGAACAGCGGACGCATCCCGTCGAGCAGGGCGTGCGTCGTTTCATGCGCGATGATGTCGTGTGAGAGCGCAGTGAACACCACGGCGCCCTTTTGCAGACGGCCGCCGGCGTCGGAGGTGGCAAAGACGTAGCCGAAATCGAGGCGCGCGGCCTCGTCATCGTAGTAGGCGTTGTCTTCTTCGCGAAAGTGCGGCCGGATGGTGAGGCGGCCCTGGGCCCCGGCAGCGAACTCCGGCGTGCGGCCGAGGGCGAGCGCAAACGACTCGAACACCGTCATCGCGACGGCGTAGGTCATCTGCTGGGCAAAGCGCGGGTCGGCCGTCGATGCCGGCAGGCCCTGCTGGCGCAGCACGTCCGGGCTGTCGAGGTCGACCGGCGCGTAGACCTCGCGCCGCGTCTCGTTCTCGTCGTGCACGCGGAAGAGCGCCCCAACGGGCCCGGGCTCGACCGGCTCGTACGACACTTTGGCGATCGTGAGGGGCGCGTCGTGCATCGACACGTCCGGATCCTGCGTGTAGATGCGCAGCGGACGATGCACCGGGTCGGCGGGCTGGCGCCGGTAGGGGCGCGCCGGCGCCACGGCGGTGATGGCGTCGCCGAGCGTGTAGGGCGGCAGCGCCGCCATCTACGAGCGGCCTCCGAGCAACCGCAGTGCTTCGGCCAGATGGTAGGCCACGGCCCTGGCTGTGTCTGCCGCTGGCCCAGGGGGGGGCGCTTCCGCCTCGCCGGTGGATGCGATGGCCGGCCGCGCGTGGCCGCCGCCAAGCAGCGGCTGGTTGCGAAGCGCCGTCGGCAGCCGCATGAGCGACGGCGTCTGCGGATTGCCGAGGGCCCCGACGGCGTGCGCCACCCGTTCGGCGAAGGCCTCATTGGTCTCGCCGCGCTCCACGGCGTCGGCCAGGGCGGCGGTGGCCACCCGCGTGAAGTTGCCCGCGCCGTCGACCTCGTAGGCGTACTGGTGGTCGAGGCAGGCGGCCAGGTGCACGACGCCGGCACCTGACATGACCGTGCTGCCGGCGCGGGTGGCGCCGGCCGGCAGGCGGCTGCGAAATGCCCGATGGGCCTGTTCCTGCCAGGGGCTGAGCGGCAGAAAACGCCGGCGCACTCGCGCGGACGCCGTGTCGACCTCGCGCGGCGCGAAGCGCGAGTTGGTGCCCGAGTGGCAGCAGTCCATGAAGAGCGTGAGCCGGGCGCCGGGGGGAAGCTGGCGGTAGACGTCGGCCAGATCGTCGTCGAGCAGCAGCGCGCCGGTCTCGAAATCGACCGGCACGAAAGCTTCGTCGAAACCGTCCTGCTCGTCGCCGTCGAGATCGGCCACCTGTGTGCCGTGACCGGAGTACTGGAACGCCAGCACGTCGCCGGGCCGGGCGGTGGTCACGAGGTTCGTGAGGGCGTCGAGGATGCGGTCGCGCGTGGCATCGCGGTCGAGCAGGGTCGAGACCGTGAAGCCCAGGCGGCCGAGCGCGGATTTCCAGGCACGGGCGTCGGCCACGCAGCCGGCCAGCGGGCTTGTCGGGTAGTGGTCGATCCCGATACACAACGCACGACGGCGTCCCGGCGCCCGGGTATCGCCGTCGGTGCCGTCGGCGACGTCGGCCGGAGTGCCTGTGGGCCCGAGCGGCGATGCGCCGCCGAGCGCCCGGCGGCGTTGGTCGGCGCTTTCGCACGCCGCGTCGCGCGGGAAGTCTTCGCTCGGCGCGACTCCGGCGACCAGGCTCGCGATGGTACGCATCGTGGCCGCGTCGTTGTCGAAGCAGCCGTGCCGCAGCGCTTCGGTCGCCGGGTTCGGCGTGTGGCCGCGTGCCTGCGACAACTCGAGCCGGGCGCCGCCGCCATTGAAGAACGCCCACAGGACGGGATCGGCACGCAGTGTCTGCTCGAGGCCGAGAATCGGCGTCTTGCGCTTCGGCTCGAAGCCGCGTGACACGAGGTACAGCAGCGACTTGCCGTACACCGCGGCGCCCAGGAACTCGATGAGATCGTCGTCGCGTTCGGCGTCTTCCGTCATCGTGCACATCGTGATGGCGCCCACGCCCGGCGTCTGCCCGAACAGCGGCACGACCTGAGCCGCGAACAGGTCGTTGCGCACGGCCGGCGCCAGCAGCGACAGCGACTCGGCGCCGAGGCCCTGTGAGACGAGTTCGGGTACGAAGTGCGAATGGAAGATGGCCCCGACGCTGTGCCCGACCAGATGAAGCGCCAGGCGCTTGCCGGCCGGCATCGAGCCGGCGAGCGCCTTGAGCAGCACGGCGAAGAGATGTGCCCCGCCGGGGTGCCCTTCGCCGGTGTCGGTGCTCGAGGCGAGCCGCGCGCTTTCCTTCATATCGGCCCAGGCCCAGCTCGCCGCCAGGCTCGCCATTTGTTCGAAGGTCCAGTCGCGGGCATCGCCGAGGACGCCGCGGCGCCCGAGCCGCTGCAGGATGATTTCGAAGAGGCCCGTCTCCCACACGAAGAACACCGGATACACGCCCTGACCCATCCACCACGGCGTGGCAGATTGCGCGTAGGCGAGCGCCGCGGTCTCGCTGACCAGCCCGCCGTGAGCGTGCAGCATCAGGCGCGGTTCATCGACCGTGGCGGCGTAGTCGCGGAAGGCATCGATGATGCCCTCCAGGGCACCGGGCGCCATCCGGAAGCGGCCGCTTTGTGACAGCCGCCCGCGCGTCAGGTTGATGACATGCGGGCGCAGGAGCGCCCACTCGTCCACCTCGCGCGTGACCGCGCCGGCGCCAGAGACGGTGGCGAGCTCGTCGACGCTGCCGGCCGCCAGAAGCGACTCTGGGACGGTGCGGTCTTCGACCTCCCCGCTCCACTCTCGCGTGACCTCGAAGCCCAGGGTGGCGGCGACGGTGAACGGCGCCCGGCGCCGGCGCGCGCCGACGCTGCGGGCCGCTTTCGGCGCGCTGACGGCGGTGAGCGCGGCGACGGCGGCGGCGATCTCGGTCACCAGGGCCGCCTTGTCGACTCCCGAACCGGGACAGGTCTTGGGCGATCCCAGCTCGCGGTGAAAGTGAAGCCCGTCGGGTGCGAGCGCGAAGGTGCGCAGGAGGCGCGCGATCACCTCGACCACCGCCGCGCGCTGCGCGCCGTCGAGCACGTCGGCCCCGAGGTCGAAGTCGCCGATCATCTCGATCATGAACGGTCCGGCCGCGGCCGAGCCGTTGTCGCCGGCGTTGCTCGCCGGCGGCGCGTTCCAGTTCCGGCCCGTCCAGCAGGCGCCCGCCGGGTCGATCGTCAGGTGCTGCGCGATATCGCTCCAGCCGAGCCCCAGGTGATAGCGCCGCATGGCTTCGATCGTGCGCAGCCCGCGGAAGCCGCTGTGCCGTGGCCGCCAGGTATGGTGCAGGTGCACGGACGTGATGCGGCGGGTGAGCGTGGCAGACGCCAGCAGGGCGGCGAACTGGGCGAGGGTGAGACGCTGAATCGGCGGCACCATGGGGCTCTCCTGCGCGGGCTGGACGGGCGCTCTCGCCTGTTGGACGGACTACGGGCGAGGCTTTCGGATGCCTCGCCCCCACGATCCGCCGGCCGGGCACCCACGGTATCGTGAACGGATGACGTCGACAGTGTCAGGACGAGTCACCGCCTTCTTCCTCTACGACGTGGCCGAGGCGGTGGACCTCGACGCGGTCGGCGCGCTGCTCGGCGGCGCCGGCCAGAGCGCGCGCTTCGCCGCCCGCTCGCCCGTGCCGGCCTACGTACGCTACACGCAGCCGCCCGTCCAGGTGGATGCCGACGTGCTCGGCGGCCCCCTGATCGACGGCTGGACGGGGCGCGTCAAGGTCTACGACTACGGGGTCGTCTCCCTGGCGCTGTCGCGACCGTTCGAGGGGACGTGGGCCGACCTCATCGCACTGTCGCAGGAGCTGATGAGCGGTGCGCCCATCGACGCCAAGGCCGAGGAGACGTGCCGGGCGGCGGCCGCGCAACTACGCCCCGCACTCCGGGAGGCCCGCGACACCTTCCTGTCGGAGGACTACTTCGTGTTCGGCCTGACGTCTATCGACGGAGCGCCGGCGGCCGCACAGGTGCTGGCCTCGCACGGTGAGGACATCGCCCGGCTGGTGCGCGGGGAGACCGAGGCACTGAGTGCCCAGGAACGCGACGACGTGCTGCGCCATCGCCTGTCGTACTTCGCGTCGGACCTGGTCGTGCCGTCGTGGAATGGCGCCTTCGTCTACGACAACGAGGCCGGCCTCACCGGCGCGCTCGAGATCCTCGAGTTCGGCAACTCGCAGCTCCTGCAGTTCCGCTACTACGATCACCGGCTGGATCTCGAGTTGCAGAAGATCTACGCGCTGCTGCAGGCGCCGAAGTGGTACGAAGCGTGGATCGGCCGCCGCTACAACGCCGCCGCCCGCGAACTGCACGGGGTGTTCATCGATGTCAACGAGCTGACCGACCGCACCGAGAACGCCCTCAAGCTCGTGGGCGACGTCTACGCGGCGCGCCTGCTGGGCCTGGCCGCGGCACGACTCGGCGTGGACGTCTGGAAAGACGCGGTGAAGGACAAACTCAAGACGCTCGACGACATCTACCGCTTCGCCGTCGATCAGACGACGATGGCCCGCGGCGAGATCCTCGAAGCCTCGATCGTGCTCATCCTGGTCTTCGAGCTGGTGCTCTTCTTCATGGGCATCATGAAATAGCCGCGTCGCGCTGCTCGAAGTACTCGACGTACGTGTCGAAGTCGGGGAGCACGGCGCGAGCGTCCGCGATCGCCTCCCACGACGCCATTCGGTCCTCACCAGCACCTCGATGCCTGACGGATGCGGGCGCTGCAGGAGTCGCAAGCCCCGCAGCCCCGCCAGCAGCGGACGATCACGGCGCCGTCTCGGCTCGCGACAGACACCTTGCACGTCGCCATGGTGTCTCTGGCGTGGCGTCTACAGCACCTTGCTGAGGAACTGCCGCGTCCGATCCTGGCGCGGCTGCTCGAAGAGCTCGGCCGGCGTGCCCTCCTCGAGCAGTCGGCCCTCGTCGAGGAACCACACGCGATCGGCGACCTGGCGGGCAAAGCCCATCTCGTGCGTGACGACCACCATCGTCATGCCCTCCTCGGCCAGCGCCTGCATCACCGCCAGCACCTCGCCGACCATCTCGGGATCGAGCGACGAGGTGGGCTCGTCGAACAGCATGATGCGCGGCTGCATGGCGAGCGCACGCGCGATGGCGACCCGCTGCTGTTGACCGCCCGAGAGCTGATTCGGGTAGGCGTCACGCTTCTCGAGCACGCCCACCTTGGTGAGCAGCGCCTCGGCGCGGTCGCGCGCCTCCGCCGCCGAGAGACGCCGTAGCAATCCCGGCGCCAGCGTGATGTTCTCGACCACGGTCTTGTGCGGGAAGAGATTGAAGCGCTGGAATACCATGCCGATCTCGCGGCGCACCACGTCGAGGTTCGTGCCGTGATCGTGCACCTCGACGCCGTGAACGTGCACCCGGCCCAAGGTGGCCTCTTCGAGACCGTTCATGCAGCGCAGTAGCGTGCTCTTGCCCGACCCCGACGGGCCGATGATGCACACGACCTCGCCCTCGGCCACCGCGCAGGTGACGTCGGTGAGCACCTCGAGACGACCGAACCGCTTGCTCAGGGCGTCAATGCGAATCGCCGCGTCCATACCGTGCTTCCAGGTGCTTGACGCCCCACGCGAGGCCGAGCGTCAGCATCCAGTACATGACCGAGATCGTGAGATACGGCTCCCAATAGCGGGAGTAGGCGCCGGCGACGGTGCGGGCGGCATAGGCGAGTTCTCCGAGACCGACGGCCGAGACGAGCGACGAATCCTTGAGCAGCGCGATGGCGTTGTTGCCAAGCGGCGGCAGCATGCGTCGGAACGCCTGCGGCAGCACCACGTGGTACATCGCCTGCGCGTAGGAGAGCCCGAGCGAGCGCGCCGCCTCCATCTGGCCGCGATCGATCGACTGGATGCCGGCGCGGAAGATCTCCGAGATGTAGGCGCCCGAGTTGAGCGTGAGCGCGACGATGCCGGTGATGAGGGCGCCGTGGTTCTGGCGCAGGTCGCGGGCGGCATCCCCGGCAATCAGCCAGCCGTCCGTCGGGTTCAGGACGAGCGGCACGACGGCGAAGTGCATGAGCAGGATCTGGACGAAGAGTGGCGTGCCGCGAAAGAAGCTGACGTAGACCGTAGCCGGCCAGCGCAGCAGGAACCGGCACGCGGCCCTGGCCAGGGGCTGACGCGCATCGGCGAGTCGCGCGAGGCCGACGAGCAGCCCGAGCAGCGTGCCCTGCAGGATGCAGACGACGGTCACGCCAACCGTCATCTTCAGGCCGCTCCAGAAGAGGGCCTCGTACTCCTGGATGATGTCGGCGCGGAACCAGCCGAACCAGAGAGTCTGTTCGTTCATGCGCGGCGTGGAACGCGCCTACTGCGACGGCAGCACGGGCGGTTCCGCCTTGAACCAGGTGCGGTAGATCTTCGCGTAGGTGCCGTCGGCGACAATTGCCGCCAGGGCGCGGTTGAGCGTGTCGCGCAGGGCCGCGTTCCCCTGCTTCACGGCGATCCCGAAGTACTCCTTCGGGAGCGACGAGTCGCTGACGGTCTTGAGGCCCTTGTGCTCCTGCACACGGTAGGCGATCACACCGTTGTCGCCGATCGCCGCGTCGACGCCGCCGGCCACGAGCTCCGCGATGATGAGCGGCGTCGTGTCGAAGCGGCGAATGTTCGCGCTCGTCTTGCCGAAGGCGCGCGAGGCCATGTCGTCGGCGGTGCTGCCAGTGACGACCGCCACTTTCCTTCCGGCCAAGTCCGATAACGCCTTTACCGCGCTGCCCGCCGGCACGGCGATGAGCTGCCGCGCCTCGAAGTAGGGCGCGGTGAAATCGTAGGACTGCTTGCGCCGCTCGTTGATGGTGACTCCCGACACGATGAGATCGATGTCGCCGTTGACGAGCGAGGCGAAGATGCCGACAAACGGAGTGTTCACGATCCGCACCTGGACGCCGCCCCGCCGGGCAATCGCCTGGATGATGTCGACGTCGAAGCCGACGATCTGCTTCTGGGGGTTCTCGTAGGCGAAAGGCGGATAGGTGGCGCTCGAGCCGACCACCAGCGTCCGCGACTGCGCGCGCGCGGCCGGCACGGCCACGGCGGCCACCAAAGCCGCCGCGGTGAGGCACGCGGCAAGACGAGGCGCGGTGGCCATTGCCTACATGTTTCCTTCGTCGGCCGACGGGCCGTAGGTCTGCGGCACCGGAATGTCGTTGAGGCGCAGGTAAACGCCGAGCTGGGCGCGATGGTGAATCATGTGGTTCATCACGAAGCTGCGGAGCACGGCCACCTTGGGCATGGTGAAGTAGATGGTCTCATTCATGCGCAGCGTCCACGGCTTCACCATGTCGGCGTCGCTGGCCGCCGCCAGCACGGGACGCGCAGTGCCCACGACGGCGTCGAGCTTGGCCACGAGTTCGGCCCTGGACGCCGGGATGAACGCCACGTAGTCCACCTTGCCGAAGTCGAGTTCGTCGGCTTCGATGGTGGAGTTCACCCAGCCGGCGAGCTCGGCCAGGTGCCCGGCCAGGCGTCCCAGGTTCATCGACTTGGCGTGGGGGGTGTAGTCCCACTTGCCCTCGGGCACGCGCTCGAGCGTCTTGCGGAGGGTGGCGAACTCGTGATCGAACTCGGGCAGCAGGCTCTGGGCAATCGACATGGAACAACTCCTCCGTGGGGCGGGGCCTGGCCGCGCTGGCCAGACCTCCAAGGATAGATCAGCCGTCAGAAGACGCGGCGCTGCAGGCGGTCGACGGTGAACTTCGCCGTCGTGGCAATCGCCATCACCGTCATCACGCCGGCCTGCACGGGATCGGTGACCACGAGGTCGGCGGCCTCGGGCACACTGCCTGCCATGTTGAGGCTGACGACGAGCAGGCCCTGAGCGCGCACGTCGCGCACGGCATGCTCGATCTCGCCGCCCATGATCGACCCGGCCAGCACGAGCGCCTTGGCTCGTGGCAGCCGCGCCACGGCGCGGACGGCATCGGCGAGCTGCTGTTCGCCCACCAAGGGAATCGTATCCACCGAGATCCGCTCGCCGCGGATGTTGTGGCGGTCGGCTTCCGAGATCGCGCCGATGGCCACCTGGCCCACCTGCGCACCGCCGCCCATGATGATGACGCGCTTGCCGTAGATGGCCTGCAGCGTGCCCACGGCCTCGACCTGCCGGACGATCGGCAGCGCCTGCATCTCGGCGACGAGCGGCGCCGACGCGGTCGCGATGTCCACTTCGAAGTAGACGCGCGCCCCTTCGTTGCCGTCGTTGACGATCTCGACCGAGGCGATGTCGCCGTTGAAGCGGGCGATGACGCCCGTGAGCTGGAAGAGCACGCCCGGACCGGAGTCCGCGTGCACCATGAGTCCAATGCGTTCAGCCATCTGTGCAGGAACCGCCCGCTGGATTATCTGCGAACTCGCGGTTGTCCTGCGAGCATTGCCGGGGCCGCGCCCGCCCGTGCGCGTGCGGCCGTCTCGCGTCGATCCGGGCCCGAGATTGCCGCCGCGGCCGGGACGGCGACGGGCGCAGTATCATCGCCAGAGGTCTCGTGCGGCGCGAGGCACGAAGGAGATCCCGACCATGACGCGTGCATTCCCGATGCTGGCGCTTGCTGGCGTGCTCGTGACCACCGCGGCCCTGCACGGGAGGCAAGCCGCTGCGCCCGGCTGCGACGCCGACAACGGCGGGCTCACGCTGCCGCCCGGCTTCTGTGCCCAGGTCATCGCCGACAACCTGGGCGCGGCGCGCAACCTGGCGGTGGCCGCCAATGGCGACCTCTACATCGCGGTGCGCACCGGCGCCCGCGCCTCCGGCCAGCCCGTGCAGCCCGGCTTCATTCTCGGCCTGCGCGACACGAGCGGCGATGGCAAGATGGGTCTCGTCGAGCGGTTCGGCACCGACGGCGCCACCGGGATCGTGCTGCGCGGCGACTATCTGTACTACGCCACCCCGACCTCGGTGGAACGCTTCAAGATGACCCCCGGCGAACTGGTGCCAGGCGCACCGGCCGAGATGGTGGTGGGCGGCTTCCCGGATCAGCGCGGGCATCGTGACAAGGATCTGGCGTTCGACGATCAAGGCAATCTGTTCGTCACCGTGGGCCTGCCGTCGAACGCCTGTGCGGAGCCGGATCGCCAGCCCGGCGCGAAGGGCCTCGATCCGTGTCCGCAGCTCGAGACCGCCGGCGGCGTGTGGAAGTTCAAGGCCGATGCCGTCGGCCAGACCTACACGACGGCAGCGCGCTACGCGACCGGCCTGCGCCAGGGCGTGGCGCTGGCCTGGCACGCCGGGCACCTGTATCTTGCGATGAACAGCCGCGATTCACTCGACACGCTCTATCCCGATCTCTTCACGCCGGAAGAGAACCAGAACCGTCCGCTCGAGCCGCTGCTCGAGATCAAGGAGGGGTCGGTGTTCGGCTGGCCGTACTGCTTCCTCGACGGCAAGACCAACCAGATGATTCTCGCCCCCGAGTACGGCGGCGACGGCAAGACGGTGGGCCGCTGCGCCCAGTTCGAGAGGCCGATTGCCGGCTTCCCCGCGCACTCCGCGCCGGTGGACCTGCAGTTCTTCGATCACCCGGCGCTGCCGGCCAAGTACCGCGGCGGCGCCTTCGTCGTGATGCACGGCTCATGGAACCGCGCGCCGGCACCGATGGACGGCTACAACGTGCTCTACCAGCCCTTCGCCAACGGCAAGCCGAGCGGGAAGTACGAGATCTTCGCCGACGGCTTCGCCGGCAAGGTCATCATGTCGCCGAACGAGGCGGCGGCGCGGGCCAACGGCATCGCCATCGGCCCGAAGGGCGAGCTCTACATCACCGAGAGCGTGAAGGGTAAGACCTGGCGCGTGACCTATCGCGGCAAGTAGAGCGAGGGGAACTCCACACACACAGCAGTTGCGCTGGCGTGGGATTCGATCGTCGGCTCCGATGTCGCGTCGGTCACTCGCGCCTCTCGGCGACTCGTCCTGCCGTCCAAGGCATTTCTTGGGACCCCTCCCCTGGGGCCCCGTCGCGCGTCGTGTGCGCGATGGGGTGGCGTCCGCTACCCTGCGTGTCGCCCGCACTCCCGGCGCGAGTGTCGGTTTCTCGTGCGACGACGACTCCTGGTCGCTCGCCGACCGAACCCCACGCCAACGCAACTGCTCTGCGACGGTAGCAGGCATCAGCACAGCGCCCGGACGCTCGCGCCGGAACGATGGCGTCGTGGCGAGGTTAGAACAGCTGACCGACACCCGGCCGCCCGGAGTTGGAAAAAATGTGCACATTCATGGCGTTGCCGGCCAGTGTCTCTCGCCGCTCGATTGAGCGATAATCGCCCTTCCGACGATGTCGCAGCCCGGCGCCCCCTCGCCGCCCGCCGATGTCCCGCGCCCGTCCGCCACCCACAGTGGACGCCCTGATGCCGGTCCGCCAGCCGCCCTGGAACGCGTGATGCAGGACCTCCAGGACCTGCATCTGGCGCCGAGCGGTGTCGAGCGTGCGCTCAGTTGGTGGACACGCTTCGGCGGCCGCCGTGCCGCCATCCTCACGCTGGCGGTCACGATGCCGCTCATCCGCTACGAGTACGTCCCACACGCGCTCTCGAGCGCAGTCGAGACGCTGGCCGAAGCCTACGGCATGCACCTCACGGTGGGTGAGTGGGACACGTCGTTCTCAGACATCAAGATCACCGGCAAGGATGTGGAGATTACGACCGGCGGACCATACCGCGACAAGCGTGTCTTCCGCGCTCACAGTGTCGAGTTCGACTGGAGTCTTCTGCGCGCGTTTTCGAACGGAGCGACGCGCGTGTCGCAGTGCTGGACGGAGGCGCTGCTGCGCCGCGAGTGCCCCGTGCCTGAGGAGGTCTTCCACCATGTCACGATCGACGGCGCCACGTTCCACATGGAGCGGTCGCTGGCAGGAGCCTGGAATACGGAGGAGGCTGTGCAGGTCGAGTCGCTCGAGAAGCTCACCCGCGACGTGCGCCGCTGGCGGATTCCCGCCATCGAAGGTAACGACGTGAGCGTGTCGTGGGTGGAACACATTCCCGGCGAATCGGGTGGCGGCCTGGTGGAACATCGCACCTCGTCGCTGGACTTCTCGAAGGTGACCATCACGCTGGCGAACCTGCAGGTGCCGGTGGACGAGCGCGAGAACCCCATGCGCTTCACCTTCGACGGACAGACGGCCGACGGCCAGGTATCGGTGGCCGGCGCCATGAACGTCTCGCGATGGAACGGCGACGAGTGGGCGCCGTCCTACGACCTCACCTTTCGACTCGTGAACCTGGGCGCCGCCACGTTCGGTCGTTTTGCCGCTCCCGACGCCACGGTGATTGCGAAGAGCGGGCAGGTGGATGGCACGATTCGCCTGGCGCGCCGGGGCGGGGTATTGCAGACCTGCCAGATCGACGTCCGGCTGCGTGATGTGACCTACGGCGCCAATCCGCGCTCGCCGTTCTCGCAAGCCGGTGGGGCCCCGCTCGAGGAGCAACTGCGCCCGCTCAAGATCAACGACATCATCAGCCGCGACTGCCGCGTGATTGGCGACGAGCACCACGTCGCGCGTGTGTCGCAGACGATGCAGACGCTGGTGACGGCCAGCGCGCTCGATGCGGCACCACCGATCGTGCGCGGTGCCGCAAGCTACGACCACATGACGGTGGTGGAAGGGAAGGCGCCAACTCCCGCCGAAGTCACCATGCAGGTCAGCGAGCAGCTGGGGCTGAGACTTGCCGGAGAGAAGGGTGCAGCCGTGGCCCGTGCGCTGACGGCTGGTTCTGGCGAGTCGCCGGGCAGCAACCCGGTAGCACGCGGCGTCAAGAGCGTCGGCCGGGGCATCAAGCGACTGTTTGGCGGCGGCGCCAAGAAACCGACACCCGCACCAACCAAGCAGCCACCGCCGCGTTAGCCGAGACCTGGCGCCTCGGCACGGTATCCTGTGGGGTCGCCCATGACTCCGACCGCCTCTTCGACACCCCGCGTGCGCTTCGCACCCTCGCCTACCGGCTATCTGCACGTGGGCGGCGCGCGCACGGCGCTCTTCAACTGGCTCTTCGCCCGTCGCCACGGCGGGGTGTTCGTGCTGCGCATCGAAGACACCGACGTGGAGCGGTCGTCGACCGACATGGTGACGGGCATTCTCGACGGCCTCACATGGCTGGGGCTCGACTGGGACGAAGGTCCAGGCGTGGGCGGGCCACATGCGCCCTATTTTCAGAGTGAACGGCTCGACCGCTATCGCGCGGCGGCCGCGGCCCTCGTGGCCGGGGGCCGCGCCTACGTTGACTTCGGCGGGCCCACGAAACGGGGCGACGCCGCGGCAGAGGACGACGGCAGCTACGAGCGGCGCTACGACCGCGAGCAGTGCCTGGCGGTGCCGCCCGGCGAGGTGGCGCGTCGCGTGGCCGCCGGGGAGCCGCACGCGATCCGCTTCCTCGTACCCTCTGGCGAGACGGCCTTTGCGGACCTGGTGCACGGCGAGGTGCGCTTCGACAACGCGCACATCGAAGACTTCGTGGTGCTGCGTTCCGACGGCCATCCCACCTATCACCTGTCGGTGGTGGTCGACGACATCGACATGGCCATCACGCACGTGGTGCGCGGCGACGACCACATCTCGAACACGCCGAAGCAGGTGCTTCTCTACGGTGCCTTCGGCGTGCCGGTGCCGCACTTCGCGCACGTGCCGCTCATCATGGGCCCCGACAAGAAGCGCCTCAGCAAACGGCATGGCGCCACGTCGGTGATGGAGTACGAGCGGCAAGGCTACGTGCCAGAGGCGATGGTGAACTTCCTGGCCCTGCTGGGCTGGTCGCCCGGCAACGACATCGAGCTCCTGACCAAAGACGCGCTGGTGCAGCACTTCACGATCGACGGCATCAGCACGGGCAACGCGGTCTTCAACACCGACAAGCTCGACTGGTTCAACCACCAGTATCTGATGCAGCGATCGGACGACGAGCTCATCGCCCTCCTCACGCCGTGGCTGCAGCGCGCAGCGCTGTGGCACGACGACCTGGCTGGCGCGCGGCGGGCGTGGTTCGTCGAGGTGCTGGCGCTGCTGCGTCCGCGAGCCAAACGGCTCGGGGAGTACGTCGAGGGCGTGCGGCCGTTCCTGGCAGCGCCGGACGGTTACGAGGCAGAGGGCGCGGCAAAGCACCTGTCGGCACCGGATCTGGGCGCCCACCTGACGGCGCTGCGTAACGCGTGTGAGAGCCTCGAGCCGTTTGCGGAGGGGCCGCTCGAGCAGACCCTTCGGGCGGTTGCCGACGAGCGCGGCATCAAGGCGGGCGTGCTCATCCATGCCACGCGCCTGGCAATGACCGGCCGCACGGTGAGTCCGGGTCTCTTCGAGATGCTTCGGCTACTCGGCCGTGAGGCGGTCGTCACACGGCTGGATCAAGTCATCCGGTCTGGGTGAACGCCGCGCCTTTGCTCTGGCCTGGGCCAGACTTCCTGACATCGATTGGCGGTCGACTGGACGCCGCCGCCTTTTTTTCGGCACGTGGTTGCTGCAACCTGCACGCTTTCCACGGTAGCACTGGCTTGGCCCGCCGCTTGCTGAGTGGAGGGCATGAAGAGCATGCTGCGCCTGGCCGCCGCAATCGGCGTCATGGTGTTGGGAGTTGCTCTGGCCTCGCGCCCGCTGTCGGCGCGTGAGGTGCAAGGGTTGAGTGGGTCGGCGCTGCGCGCCGTGTCTGGACTGACCGAACCCTGGGCCCTGGTGGTCTGGGGCACGGTGCTGGCCGGCCTGGCGCAAGTCATCGGACGCCGCTCAGAAAGCTAGCAAGCCGGCTCCCCCCGGCGTGCGAGGACGCCGCGTCGGCAACGACGCGGCGTTACTCTTGGAGCCGGCCCCAGGCGCCGCGTTCGCTACGCCACGTCGGGCACGGGGACGTGCTCAGCCCGGCCACGCAGCGGCAGTTCCGGCAGCAGCACGTTCAGCCCGATCGAGAGCCCCATCACCATCGACGCCAGCACGAACACGCGCTGCATGCCCGCAGCGAGGCTGGCGCGGACGCTGGCCTGCACGGCCGGCGAGATCTCGGGCCGGGGTGCGCCGTGCACGACGAGGCCGTGCTCGCCGTTCATCTGCAGCGGGTTGTCGACGAGAAGGCGGACGTCCTGAGGGGTATCGGCGGGGAGGGCCGCTGCCAGCCGATCGTGATACAAGCCGAGGAGGATCGTGCCGAAGACCGCGACTCCGATCGTGCTGCCGATGGAACGGAAGAACTGGCTGGTGGCCGTGGCCGCGCCGAGCTGGGCGCGGGGGGCCGCATTCTGCACGACCAGCGCGTAAACCGGCTGCGCCGCGCCGAAGCCGAACCCGGCCACGACCAGGCACCAGAGAATGGAGTTGGCGCTCGCCTCGGCACCGAGCCGCGCCAGGAGCGCCAGGCCGGTAGTGGCCAACACGGCGCCGCCTACGGCGAGCGCCTTGTAGCGGCCCGTGCGCGACACGACCTGGCCCGAGGTGATGCTGGCGGTAATCATCGCGAAGATCATCGGCACGAACAGCATGCCCGACCCCGCTGCCGTCATTCCGAGCACGCCCTGCAGGTACAACGGCAGGTAGACGAACATCCCGAACATCGACGTGCCGAGCACGAAGACGCCGCAGGAGGCGAGCGCAATCGAACGGATGCCGAAGAGCGACGGTGGCATGAGCGGCTCGGGCGCCGTGCGCTCGACCCAGACGAACACGATGAAGGAGACGATGGCCGTCGCCATCAACGTGCGCACGGAGGGATCGGTCCAGCCGAGCGCCGTGACACGGCTGAGCGCGAGCAGCAGCGGCACGATCCAGCCGGTGAGCGAGACCAGGCCGAGCCAGTCGATGCGGCGGCTGCTCGTGTGCGGCGGCACAAACGGAAACGTGCGGTAGAGCACCACCGCGGCGATGATGCCGAGCGGCGCGTTCACGTAGAAGGCCCACCGCCACGAGAAATGGTCGGTGATGAAGCCGCCGGCGAGCGGCCCGATGACCGAGGCCAGACCGAACACGGCGCCGAACAGCCCCTGGTAGCGTCCGCGTTCGGCCGGCACGAACAGGTCACCGATGATGGTGAAGGTCAGGCCCATGACAGCACCGCCGCCGATGCCCTGGATGCCCCGGAAGGCGATGAGCTGGTTCATGCCGTCGAGCGGTAGCGGCACATTGCCCGCCGCGCCGCACAGCCACGACGCCAGCACGAAGATCACGAGCCCGGTGAGATAGAGCCACTTCCGGCCGTAGAGGTCCGAGAGCTTGGCGAAGACCGGTACCGATATGGTGGACGTGAGGAGGTAGGACGTCGTGACCCACGGATAGCGATCGAAGCCGTCGAGGCTGGCCACGATCCTCGGCAGGGCGGTGCCCACGATGGTCTGGTCCATGGCCGCCAGCAGCAGCGTGAGCATCAGCCCGGCGACGGTGGCGAAACGCTGACGGGCGTCGAGGTGGGCGTAGCTCGTGACTCCGGCTGTCGTGGCCCGGGAGGAAGAGGCAGCGGACATCAGGGCGTGTCGACATGATACCGCCCGTCGCGGAATCGGCCGTTTCGCGGCCAAGTCCCCGCGGCTACCAGCGTCTATTGGAGGCGCGCGGGTGGCCGTCTGGCACCGGGGTTGCCCCGGACCCGGAGCGGTTCTATAATTGGATGTTCCGGCGACGCCCATGCACTCGGTGGGAGCAGTCGCGCGGCCTCCTGCTGGGACGTCGTTCAACGGTAGGACAGCAGACTCTGACTCTGCTTATCGGGGTTCGAATCCCTGCGTCCCAGCCACGCACTTTGTCCTGTGTTTTCAACGACTTGCAGCGTAGGGTGATTTCTAGTATCGAACTCAATCGCCTTCAGTTTCCGATCTGACGGGACCTACAGGTCTACGGAACCGTCGCACGCGCACTTCAGGGGTTGTTGCGCGCACGCGGCCTCTCAGCCGTCGCCAAGTGGAACGACTTGCACCGCCGCATCAGGCACAGCACCGAGAAATCTGTCGAGCGTCGATCCTCGCAAGAGGAGCTCCCACCGCGTCCGCGCGCTTTGCCCGAAGATGACGTGGGTAACGCCCTCACGCTGCGCGAACGCGATCAAGCCCTCCGCTGGCTTGTCCGCTTTCACCCGCACGACGGTCGCGCCGAGACTCTCGGCGAGCCGGATGTTCTCTTGGAGAGCATCAGCATCGCGGGCCGCGATACGACCCGGCTTCTCATGAGGCGTCTCCACGTAGACTGCGTACCAACGCGCCCCGAGCCGCCCGGCGATCCGTGAGCCGGTGCGAAGTACACGAGGGGCCAGCGCATTGGAACTCATGCACACCATCACTCGCTCGGGAATCAGCGCCGGCTCAAGTCCCTCACGCGCGCGGTAGCTCGCCGCCTTCTCGCTCACCTCGTCGGCGACGGCGCGCAGTGCCAACTCGCGAAGGGTGGATAAGTTTCCCTTTCGAAAGAAGTTCGTGAGCGCCTGTTCGACCTTCTCCGGCTGGTATATCTTGCCTGCGCGCAGCCGGTTGCGCAGCTCCTCGACCGTGACATCCACGTTGATGACCTCGTTCGCGCGATCGAGAAACGTGTCGGGCACCGTCTCCCGGACGCGTACGCCAGTAGCACGTGCGACGGCGTCGTTCAGCGTCTCGAGGTGCTGGATGTTGACGGCCGTCATGACGTGAATTCCGGCGGCGAGCAGCTCCAACACGTCCTCGTATCGCTTCTCGTGGCGGCTGCCCGGGACATTGGTGTGGGCGAGTTCGTCGACGAGGCAGACCTGCGGCTTGCGCGTGACGATGGCGTCGACATCCATCTCCTCCATCGTCACGCCGCGATACTCGATCTTCCGTCTCGGGATGACTTCGAGATCCTTGAGCTGCGCAACCGTGTCGCGGCGACCGTAGGTCTCAACCAACCCCACGACGACGTCGAGCCCTCGGGATCGGAGCGCGTGCGCTTCCTGGAGCATTTCATAGGTCTTGCCCACGCCTGGCGCAGCGCCAATGTAGATCCGGAGCCGAGCCCGCTCCGTCTCCTTGATGCGAGCGAGCAATGCGTCCGCGGACGGGCGGTTCTCGGCCATGGCGGCCCTACTGACGCTTCGGCGCACGGTCGTCCAGCGCCAGGTTCAACAGCAACACGTTCACCACGGGTTCCCCGAGCACCCCGAATTGCCGCTGTTCGGTGTGTGCCTCGACCAGCTGGCGGACGGCGTCCTCTGACAGGCCGCGTTCGCGCGCCACACGCGGGACCTGAAAGAGGGCCGCGGCCGGGCTGATGTGCGGGTCCAGTCCTGAGCCGGATGTAGTCACGAGATCGATCGGGATGGTCATGTTCGGATTGTCGGCGCGCAGCCTCGACACGTCGCCGGCCACGCGGTCGATCAGCTTCTTGTTTGTCGGTCCCAGATTCGACCCGGAAGATGCGCCCGCGTCATACCCGGCGCCGGCCGCCGATGGTCGCGAGTAGAAGTAGTGCGGCGACGTGAACGGTTGCCCGATGATGCGGGATCCAATCACGCGACCGTCGCGCTCAATGAGCTGGCCGTTTGCCTGGTGCGGAAAGAGCGCCTGGGCCAGCCCGGTCACCACGAGCGGATAGACCAGTCCCAGCAGAACCGTCGTCACCACGGTCATTAGCGTCGCTGTCCGAAGATGCTTCATCATGGCTGAACCCTCACGCGAGACCGAGAGCGGTGATCAAGACATCAATGGCCTTAATCCCAATGAACGGCGCGATGACGCCACCGACGCCATAGATCAACACGTTGCGCCGTAGCAGGGCTGCAGCGCTCATCGGCTTGAACTGTACGCCGCGCAGCGCCAAGGGCACGAGCGCCACGATGACCAGCGCGTTGAAGATCACTGCCGACAGGATGGCGGATTCCGGTGTCTGCAGGCGCATGATGTTCAGCGCGCCCAGTGCCGGATATGTGGTCAGGAACATCGCGGGAATGATTGCGAAGTACTTCGCGACATCATTCGAAATGGAGAACGTCGTCAGCGTGCCGCGTGTCATCAGCAGCTGCTTCCCGATCTCGACAATCTCAATCAGCTTGGTCGGATTGGAATCGAGATCCACCATGTTCCCGGCCTCTTTGGCCGCCTGGGTACCGGTATTCATTGCGACGCCGACGTCCGCCTGGGCAAGCGCCGGCGCGTCGTTCGTTCCGTCCCCCGTCATGGCGACGAGCTTCCCGGCTCGCTGCTCCTCCTTGATGAGCGCCATCTTGTCTTCCGGCGTTGCCTCCGCCAGGAAGTCATCGACGCCCGCTTCCTTCGCAATCGCCGCGGCGGTCAGCGGGTTGTCGCCGGTGATCATCACGGTCTTGATGCCCATGGCGCGAAGGGCCGCAAACCGCTCGCGCATGCCGCCCTTGACGACGTCCTTCAGATGGATCACGCCGAGCGCGCGCGCGCGGTCGGCGACCACGAGCGGTGTGCCGCCCGCACGCGAGATCCGCTGCACGCTGTCGGTGATGTCCGGCGGCATGGTGCCGCCGTTCGACATAACGTAGGCGGCGATGGAATCCGTCGCGCCCTTCCGAATCTGGCGGCCGTCGAGGTCCACCCCGGACATGCGCGTTTGCGCGGTGAATGGCACGAACGTCGCCGCGTGCGGCGCGAGTTCGCGTCCGCGGATACCGTATTTCTGCTTCGCGAGCACGACAATCGATCGCCCCTCCGGCGTTTCGTCTGCAAGCGAGGCAAGCTGCGCGGCATCGGCCAGTTCGCCTTCCGTCACGCCGGCGGCGGGCAGGAACTCGGACGCCTGGCGGTTGCCCAACGTGATCGTTCCAGTCTTGTCGAGCAGCAGCGTGTGCACGTCACCGGCAGCCTCGACGGCCCGTCCGGACATGGCCAGCACGTTGTGCTGGATCAGCCGATCCATCCCGGCGATGCCGATCGCGGAGAGCAGGCCGCCGATCGTCGTCGGAATGAGACACACCAGCAGCGACACCAGCACGAATACGGACTGCGGCGCACCCGAGTAGATCGCAAAGGGCTGCAGCGTGACGACGGCGAGCAGAAAAACGATCGTCAATCCCGACAGCAGGATGTTCAGTGCGATCTCGTTGGGCGTCTTCTGGCGCTCGGCCCCTTCGACCAGCGCGATCATGCGATCAAGAAATGTGTGCCCGGGATCGGCCGTCACGCGGACCTTGATCCAGTCGGACAGCACCCGCGTGCCGCCGGTGACGGCCGAACGGTCGCCGCCGGCCTCCCGGATGACGGGCGCCGACTCGCCGGTGATGGCGGACTCGTCGACGGACGCCACGCCCTCGACAATCTCGCCGTCCGACGGGATGAACTCGCCGGCCCGCACCATGACGAGGTCGCCCTTGCGCAAGGATGCGGCCGGCACCGTCTCCGTGCCTCCGTTCGTGAACCGATTCGCCACCGTTTCTGTTCGCGTCTTCCGCAGCGTGTCGGCCTGCGCCTTGCCGCGTCCCTCCGCCATGGCTTCGGCCAGATTGGCAAACAGCACCGTCGCCCAGAGCCAGAGGGTGATCTGCAGCTCGAACCCGATGCCGCCGGGACCGCCGACGATGTCGCGAATCAGGAGAATCGTCGTCAGCCCGGCGCCGACCTCGACCACAAACATGACGGGGTTCTTGACCATCACCCGCGGGTCGAGTTTCCGGACCGCGTCGACGAGGCCCGCGCGCACCAGCGCGGGGTCCCAGATGCTCAACTTCTGTATCGTCGCCATTTCAGTATCGCCCTCGCCTCAGAAGGTGGTTCCGGCCCGCATCAAGAAGTGCTCGACAATCGGGCCGAGACTGAGCACCGGGAAGAAGGTCAGCACGCCGACGATCACGATGACGCCGACCAGCAAAGTCGCGAATAACGGTGTGGTGACGGGAAAGGTGCCGAGCGAGGGCGGCACAAGTGTCTTCCGCCCGAGGCTGCCCGCCAGCGCGAGCATCGGGACGATGATCATGAAGCGGCCGATCAGCATCGCCAGGCCAATCGTCGTGTTGTACCACTTCGTGTTCGCAGAAAGGCCGGCGAAGGCCGATCCGTTGTTCGCGGTGCCGGACGTGTAGGCGTACAGCACCTCCGAGAGGCCGTGTGGACCGGGGTTCCAGATGCTGGACGTCCCGAACTCCGGTGACACAACGGAAATGCCCGTGAAGACCAGGATCGTCAACGGAAACACCAGCACTGCCAGCATGGCCATCTTGACGTCGAAGGCTTCGAGCTTCTTCCCGAGATACTCGGGGGTTCGACCGACCATTAGCCCGGCGATGAAGACCGAGAGGACGACGAAGATCAGAATCCCATACATGCCAGCGCCGACACCGCCGAAGATCACTTCGCCGAGCATCATGTTGACGAGGGGCACCATGCCGCCGAGCGGCGTGTACGAGTCGTGCATCGAGTTCACCGCGCCGCAGCTGGCTGCAGTCGTTACCGTCGCGAACAGGGCCGAATTCGCGATGCCGAACCGCGCCTCCTTGCCCTCCATGTTGCCGCCGGGACACATCACCCCGGCCGTCTGGTCGGTCCCTGCGAGCAGCGGGTTTCCCTGCGCTTCTGCCCAGTACGCGACCGTGACGCCGGCCAGGAACAGAAACGCCATGGCCGCCCACACCGCCCAGCCGTGGCGCGGCGACTTCGTCATCCGGCCAAGGGTGTAGGTCAGACCCGCCGAGATCGCGAAGATGGCGAACATCTCGATGAAGTTCGACAACGGTGTCGGATTCTCGAACGGATGCGCGCTGTTGGCGTTGAAAAAGCCACCGCCGTTCGTGCCCCACTCCTTGATGATCTCCTGCGAGGCTACCGGGCCTTGCGCGATCACCTGTTCGCTCACCGTGGTCGTAATTTCCTTGCCATCGACGGTGCTTGTCGTCGTCTGCGGGTCAACGAGTTGGACGCGGTCGTAGGGTTTCAGGTTCTGAACGACACCTTGTGACACCAGGAACAGCGCGCCGACAACACAGAACGGCAGCAGCACCCACAGGCTGGCGCGGGTCATGTCCACCCAGAAGTTGCCCAGCGACTCGCGCCGCTCGCCCGCGATCCCTCGGATGAACGCGATCGCCAGCGAGATGCCCACAGCGGCGGAGACGAAGTTGTGGTACGCCAGGCCAGCCATCTGCGTCAGGTAGCTCATCGTCGTCTCGCCGACGTACGACTGCCAGTTCGTGTTCGTAGTGAACGACGCCGCCGTGTTGAAGGCGGAATCGGGGGCTACGCTGGCAAGGCCCTGCGGGTTGAGCGGCAGCAGGCCCTGGAGGCGCTGGAGGGCGTACAGGACCAGCATCGAGACGACGCTGAACGCCAGCATGGTGACGGCGTACTCCGGCCACCGCATCTCGTGCCGCTCATCCACGCCGGTCAGCCGGTAGATCAACCGCTCGAGCGGCCGCAGGACCGGGTCCAGCCAGGTGCGCTCGCGCGCGAACACCCGCGCCATGAACGCGCCGAGCGGCACGGTCACGGCCGCGATCGCCGCGAGGAAAAGGAGAATCTGAATCCAACCATTCAGCGTCATGTCAGCACTTCCTAGAACTTTTCAGGGCGCAACATCGCGTACACGAGGTACGCCAGCAGGAGCAACGCAACGACGAGACCAGCGACCGACTCCAGGTTCATGGACGTGACCTCACTCGAGGCGCCGGCAGCCCGCAACGTAGGCCACTCCGGCGACAAAGAACAGCAGGGAGAGTGCGACGAAGACGAGATCCAGCATGGCGGCTACCAGACCCCTGTCTTGTTACCGACAACCCACACGGCACCAATGAGCGCGGTGTTCTGATGCGGCCGAAGGTCGGTGGTGCCAGCACGGCCGGGGAAGAATCGCTCGTTCGACCAGTCGCGCCGGAATTCGGCACGGATCAGGAAGCCGTCGGCGAGCTTGTGTTCGGCCGTGAACGTCGCCTCATGTAGCACCTGATCGATCCCGCCGAACAGCCCTTCATCGTCCAGGCGCTCGTACCGGACGCCGACGGCGGCACGCTCGGTGAGTTGATAGCGTGCATACACGCCGGTGCCCTGCAGGGACAGCGCGGCGTCCTCGGCGTGGACCTCGCTGGTGGTGTAGTTGACGTCGGCGCCAAGGGTCAGGGCCGCCGTCGGAGTCACCGTCACGTAGGTGTCGAAGACGCGAAAGAACCCATCGGGTCCACCCGGCGCTCCGCCGTCGGGCTGCTCCTGGCCGAAGTAGTAGTTTGCAGTCCACGTTACGGCCGCCATCGGCTTCACAATCGCGGCGACGTGATTGGATTTGAAATCGTTGAACTCCTCGGTCTGCTGCGTGCCGTTCGTCAGCATGTAGAGCAGCGAGACCTTCTCGCTTACGGGCAGCGTCAGACGAAGGCCCGAGTGATAGAACGGCAGGAAGTTGAACAGATAGGCGCGCGAAAAAGACTGGTTGTCCTTCGCGTAGTTGGTTTCATAGCCGAGCATCGACGCAAATTTGCCGAAGTCTGCCTGAAGCCCGTGCTTACCGACGGGAAACAGGTAGGTCCCATACGCCTGCCACACATTCCGGTACACATTCGGGCGCGGTTCGTTGGCTAGACTTCCCTGCACGGTCTCGGTGGCCTGGCCGAACTGCAGATCGACACGCAACCCGTAGCGCCGGCCAGCCTCTACATCGGGTGCGGCATCTACCAGGATCGCCGCTTGTTGAATGCTAAAGGTGTTGCTGCGCGTGTCGTACGCGCGGAGGACCATGCTGCGGTCCAGTGGCCGGTTCCAGTTGTACTGGTAGTACCCCTCGAGCGTGGCGCCGAACTTAAGGTTTTCCCACGGGTTCGAGTCGTGCTGCGTCGGAGCCGTCGCCTCCTGGGTCCCCGCAGGGATGACCGCTGCGGTGGAATCCACTACGGTTTGACCCTCCGTGGACGCCGTCGTCGCCACCAGGCAGACGGTCGCGCTAACGATGACAGTCACGGTCTTTGCACGACTAAACAACTGCCCCAACACCACAGACTCACTCAATTGCGAAGCCATATAAATTCGAATCCTCCTGTTGACGATAGACCGCAGCGCCTGAGTCCGACCAAAAGAGTCCCTGAGAAGTTCCTCAAGATCTGCCACGCGGCATCGACGCGCCCGCAGGTCGCGCACCAATATCTGCAAACACGACCGGATATCCTTCGCGGATCAGGCGGTCCACCAGTCGCTGCTCCCGGCTCGGCCACCACACACGCCGCCGCCCGCCGACTATTACGAGTCCGGACTTGCCCAGCAGCTGATGCGCGACATCATCGAGGCGGGCACAGATGCAGAACAGCGCGGTGACATGCAGGCCCACATCGGCTGCGAGGGCGCGATGCTCGTCGATGAGCGCGGTGCGCTCCGGACCTGTCGGATCAAACTGCGGGGCAAACGACGTGAGTCGCGGAACCACTAAGACCACCCGCATATCGTGGCCGCTCGTGAGCCGCTTGGCGATCGCCAAGGCAGATCTCGTGCCGTCATGACTGGTCGCAAGGACGTGCACAGCCAATGCGCCTGCCGTCCCAGCTCGGAGGCCGTCTCTCGATCTGTCTGCGTCCAGTGGCGCTTCAGGGTGCTGCTCCAGCCACGCGCACCACGCGCCTGCCATAGCCACTGCCAACGCGCACGACACGAGCGGCGGCGCTGCAGTGACGACATAAAGAAGCGCAGCGACTACGGCCATGATGGCGACCATCGCGGTCCGCCTAGACAGCGTGGAGCCCCACACGCTCGCCGCTTCAGTTGTCCGCCGCAGGAACGCCATCGCGCCGGTCGCCATGTTTCAAGCATAGGAACGACTGGCTGAAAGCGGGCCAAGAAGTCCCTGAGAAGTCCCTGAAGATCAAGGTCAACGAGCCGCATCGGCACGAGCCGTCTCGGCATTTGTGAAGGACACCGTACCCTCAGCAACTCTTCAGGGACTTCTCAGGCGTTCCTCGGGCCCGCTCCTGTAGGTTCAACAGAGAGAGGGCGTCATGGAACAACGAGAACTGCCATCTGTGTTTCCGAGGTATCGCGCGCGTGAGGTCCGCGAGACGGAGCAGGAGTACGACCGACCACGTCGTCGGGCTGTTCGACGCGACGCTCATGAACGTGCGCGGCCTCGTGGTCGCTTTCAGAGTGGCGGCTGCGGTCCTGCTGAGAGCGCTGCCATAAATCGCCCCGCTCGAGGAGTATCTATACGTCTTTGGTCAATCCGCATCTCGGATGCATTCTCCCGCTCTCGCCACGGTCGACGCTGCGTCTATGCGATCGTGCTCTTAGCGGGTGCGATGAGCGCCTGCAGCGAGCCGCAAGCGCGGCTGACTCAGCTGGTCGAAGCACGCCGCCTCGCGTCGGATCTGCATGTCCAGTTCGCGCACGCGGCCGACGCGTCCAACCGGGCCGTCATGGCCGATACGGATGCTGGCGCGGCAGCGGCAGCGGACGAGGCAAGGGCCGCCAGGGATGCGGTGGGACGAAACGCCGGAGCGCTCCGGAGCCTGCTGCAGTCGCTCGGCTACCGCGACGACATGCGCGCCCTCGAAGGCTTCACCGGCCGATTCGAAGAGTACCGGCAAATCGACGACGAGATTCTTCCGCTGTCGGTTGAAAACACGAACGTCAAAGCACAACGCCTGTCGTTCGGCGCCGCACAAGAGGCCGCCGAGGCGTTCCGCTCGGCGCTAGATCGAGCCGTCGAGCAACGCGACGGCGGGGATGTCTGGCACAGTCAGGCCCTGGGAGCGCGGGCGATAAACGCCGTCTTGCGTGTGCAGGTGCTACAGGCGCCGCACATCGCCGAAGGGGATCTTGCGGCGATGACACGCATGGAGCAGGAGATGGCGGCCTCGGAGGCAGCCACGCGCTCCGCCGTCCAGGCACTGGCCCGCGTCCTGCCGGCGTCGGCATCGCCTCATCTCGCGGAGGCGACGGCTGCGCTCAATCGATTTGCGAGGATCAACAAGGAGGTCATCACCCTCTCGCGCCGCAACAGTGACCTGTACTCACTCGCGCTTTCGCTCGGCCGCAAGCGGACCGTCGCTGCGGACTGTGAGGCACAACTGGCCGCACTCGAAGACGCGCTCGCCAAGCACGAGTTCACCGCCACGCGGTAGTCTTCCGCGAAGGCCATCGTCAAGGTGCGTCCGTGGCGAGGCGGTATCCGACCCACGGTTCACTCAGCACATATCTGGGGTTCGCAGGGTCGGGTTCGATCTTCTTCCGGAGCTGGGCCACCAGCGTCCAGAGGTGTTCTGGCTGCTCCACCGCATTGGCGCCCCAGACGGCTTTCAGGATCGCGCGATTGGTCAACACGCGATCGTGATTCCGCGCGAGCAGCGACAGCAGTGCGAATTCCTTGGGAGTCAGGCGGATCTCCGTCTCCTCACGCACCACGCGCCGCCGGTCGTAGTCGATCGTGAGCGCACCTGCTCGGAACTGGCCCGCCGGTGAGTCGTCGGCGACCGTCCGGCGAAGGGCGACGCGTATCCGTGCGAGGAGTTCTTCAGGCCCGAATGGTTTCGTGACGTAATCGTCGGCGCCGAGATCGAGTGCGTTCACCTTGTCGCTCTCCGTGCCACGCGCCGACAACACGATGATCGGCACCTCGGATACTGCGCGCACGCGACGACACACTTCGGTGCCTTCGAGGTCCGGGAGCCCCAGGTCGAGGACGATGAGTGCTGGCGAGCGCTCAGCCACCAACGCGAGCGCCTCTGTTCCAGTGCCGGCGACATCGACGTCGTAGCCGCGCGAGCGCAGGAGCGGCCCAACCGCGCGTTGGATTGCGACCTCGTCGTCCACAAGCAGAATTCGCGTCGGCTGTGTCATGTCGTAGGTGAGTTGTGATCGTCCTTGGCGGCAGCCGGCACGATCAGCGTGAACCGCGCGCCACCGTCCGAGCAGTTCTCGGCCCAAGCTCGTCCGCCCTCGGCCGCAAGGAGCCCGCGAACGATCCAGAGCCCCATGCCGGTTCCAGATGATCGGGCTCTCGCGGCGTCACCGCGATAGAAGCGCTCGAAGAGGCGGGGCATGTCATTGGGCGCAATTCCCGTGCCGTGGTCCCGAACGTGGATCAGGAGCCCCTCGTCGCCGATCTGCGCCTGGATCCCAATCGTGCTCTGTGCGGGAGTGTATTGCGCCGCGTTCTCGAGCAGATGGGCGAGAGCTGTCGCCGTCAAACGCGGATCGACACGCACTGGCACATCGCGCTCGACGTTGACCTCGATCCGATGACCGTTCAGGAGATGCTCGACCTGATCCCGTGCCGCCGCGATGATCTCCGAGGGATGGACCCACCGTGTCTCTGCGGCGACAGCGCCCGCATCAATTCTCGCCATCTCGAGAAGATTCTGGAACAACCGGGTCAGGCGAGCAGCTTCGGAAAGAATCAAGTCGCTCTGATCCGCCACATCGTGAGGCGAGAGCCCGGCTGACTTGATGTTGCTGGCGGCAACGCGTATCGCCGTCAGCGGTGTGCGCAGATCGTGGCCGATGGACGCCAGCAACGCGGTCTTGAGCTGTTCGCTTTGACGGGTGAGCTCGCCGGTCTTGCGTTCCTCGAGGAACTCCGCACGCTCGATGGCGATCGCCACCACTCCGGCCAGGGTGTCCAGAGTCCCGGCTTCGATTGAGCGGCCAGCCGCAGCCAGTACGCCGATCGGCTTCGTGCCGACTCGCAACGGCACCAAGCGGATCACGTGCCCATCGGACGTCATCGTTCGATGTCCTGCGTAGGTGCGCGTGTGCGCGTCAAACTCCAGGGACGTCTGCGCAGCTGCCAATGCGCTGGCCAACTGGCGCTTGTCGAGGTCGAGGGATTGCGCTCCGGCTTGATGAACTTCCCAGTCGCCATTTCGCGGTACCGCGACGCTGAGAAACTCGAGGTCAAACCTCCGGGCTATCGACCGCGCCAGGACCGACAGCGAGTCGTGACTGTCGGTCATCATCAACACGTCCCGGCTGAGATCGAACAGGCGGGCGAGCTCGTTCCGTCGCCCGACGGCTTCTTCGGTTCTTGCGCGGGCAACCGCAGACAGCTGGCTGGCAACGAGACTCACCGCAAGGAAGGCGAACAGCGCCACCCAGTTCAGCGGGTCAGCAATCGTGAACGTCCCAATCGGAGGCAGGAATAAGAAGTTCATTGCAAGCATCGCCGCGATGGATGTCGCGACGGCTACCCGGAGGCGCGACATGGCCGCGATTAGGAGCACGACCATGAGGTAAGCCGTCGAGACAATCGCGGCGTTGGAGGCACCCGGCCATTGCCGAAGCGTCGCCGTCACCCCGCCCACGGCGAGCAACGCCCCGATGAAATGAAGGGCAGCCGAATGTCGCAGCGACGTCATAGACCCACCGATTATGCAGCTTTGCTCGTGAAACCGAGCGAACATCGAGAATTCGCGATAATGAGAACCACCTCAAGAATTGATGAAACCTGTTCGTACTGAAGGCAGTGGTGCTCAAGCTAGGACTGTCCTACAGCTGCCCGCCAGCCCCCCAAACCAGGCCTTCCGGAACCAACAGCAGCCAGTCGGTCGATCGAGGAAGCCAGTGACGCGCGAGGATCTACGAGGACAGGCCAACACGGTCGAGAAGCTGACCGGCGTCTAGTCAATCGCTGTGAACACCTGGATGGCGGTGCGCTGGAGCGGAAGGTCCAGCGGCTGGTCCGAAGTTTGTCTACAAATTTCGGACAACCTGGAACCGTTGGGGTCACGGATCGCGCTCTAACCGTCCGTGCCTCAACGAGATGCCTCGCCGGCGCTTTCACGCTGCTGTCAGCAGCCAGTTGCGAATTCCGTCCCTAACACCCAGCCAATTCTGCAAGTCCAATTCTTTCAACTCCTTAGCCTCGCTCGCGGGCCGCTCATAGAGGGCCCGCAAGTGACCCCATGGCGCCGCTGACGCCTCGATCTTGAAAGAATCTTGAAACTTTGTCCCGGCAAACGCGTGCCCGCGCCTCGAGTTCTCGCACGGCGAGCTGCAGGTTCTCGAGCGTCTGGTTGTCGTAGCGCTCGGTGGTCGTCATCGACGCGTGGCCGAGCAGGTCGCGCACCTGGGCCAGCGGGACGCCCTGCTCGACCAGGCGTGAGGCGTAACAGTGACGCAGGTCGTGCCAGCGCAGGTTGATCTTGCGACACGCGTCCTGCGACTGGTCCGACAGGCCCTGGTAGTTCAGGCGCGCGGCCCAGGTGGCCGCGTGGCCGTGGGCGCGGAGCACCGGCGTCTGCCAGGTGCGGTGGAACAGCCGCAGGGGCTCGCCCACCTCGTTGCTGAAGACGAGCGCTTCGTCGGGCTTCTGTTGCCCGTCCGCATCGACGCGCAGCCAGACGAGCACATCGCGCAGCCGGTCGGTTGCGATCGGCACCACGCGCGACTTGCCGCTCTTCGTGGTGTGCCCGCGTAACGTGATGAGGCCACGCGCGAGACCGACGTCGGCCAACCTGACCGCCAACATCTCTCCCTGGCGCATGCCGGTGTCGAGCGCGGCAATGAGCATCGCCTGAGTGTGCGGCGGGGCGTTCTGCAGCAGAGCCGCCTCTTCGTGTTCGTCGATGCGCCGGCGCCGCGTGTTGTCTTCGTGCAGCTTCTTGATGAGCGTGGCGCTGCCGCGCTTGAACGGGGTGCGGTCGAGATACTCGCGCCCGACGGCCCAGTTGAACATGTGGCGCAGGCGATCGACGGTGCGGTTGATGGTGGCGGGGGTCAGCGGCCGCAACCCCGGTCGGCGACCAATCACGCGCGGCTTCCGCAGGTCGGCGATCACGTCCTCGATGTCGGCTGTTCGGACCTCGGTGAGGGCCCGGTCGCCGAAGCGCGCCAGGAACGGCGCGACCTTGGCCTCGTACTCCCGGGCACTAGAGCGGGATCCTTCGCGATGACATGACGTTCGCGGTAGAGCGCCGCGAGTTCGCGAAACGTGACGGGACCGGCCTTGACGGGACTGAGCCCGCTCGGATCGAACGTGCGGGCGCGGATGGCCAGGCGCTGCTCGTCGAGCGCCGCGCCGGCCTCCGCCTTTGAACGAACCTCGCGGTCGGTCCACTTCGACAGGCTGACGCGCACGCCGCGGAAGCTGCCCCACCAGGGGTGGTCGCAGCGGTCGCGGTTGCGGCCGGTGTGCTCGCAGAGCTTATAGAGACCCATCGACGCCCTCAGCTCGCCAACGTGCCTGAGGGGATCGCGCGCACCTCAGTGGTGTCGCCCCGAAGGGCGACCCGGGCCCCGCGCTCGTACCACTCGTCAATCCACTCGCGCTTGAGACGGATGGACCGGCGACCGCCGATCCGCACGTGCCGAATCTCGCGCCGTTCGCAGGCGGTGTAGATCGTGTCGCGGCACACGCCGGCGTACTCCGCGGCGTCGCCCACGTTGAGCCAGAGCTTCATGGTTGCCTCCTGGATTCCAGAACCGACGGGCTCGGCCGGCCGGAAACTGTGCCCCGGGCGTCGCGAGCGGTATTCGGTCCGATTCGAGAAGGCCAGCGCGGCCTGCCCTGGGGGCAGACGCGCGGGATGACGCCGGCGCGCTCTGAACAGCGCGCCGGGTGGACCGCCTGGGCTGCCGGGCCACGTGGCGTGGCAGCCGCTACTGATGGAACGCGAGTTGTGACGAAAATCTTGCGCTGCTTCCGAACCATGCCGGGGCCTGCCTGTTCCTGGAGACGGGAACACGACCGAATGAAGCCGTAGGCGATTGGGTCAGAGGAAGGAGGGCCGCCGAGGTGGTGACGGAGGCGGCGCGTGCAGGTGGTTGACCCGACTGAGCGGCAGGATATCGCGACGAACGAACGGGCGCGGTTAACGCCCTCGCTATAACAGGGCATGCTAGATATGGCATACTGTGTTGGTGTCGCCAGTGCCGCTCAAACCCGTCGTGTGGGTCGGCGACTCGCTGCGTGTCTTGCGCTCGTTCCCTACAGGCGTTCAGGACGAGGTCGGCTACGCCTTGTTCCTGGCGCAGCGCGGCGGGAAACACGTCGCGGCCAAACCGCTGAAGGGGCTGGGCGCAGGCGTCTTGGAGGTGGTGGCGGACCACCGGGGCGACACGTTTCGGGCCGTCTACACGGTGCGTCTGGCCGACCGCGTGTATGTCCTCCATGCGTTCCAGAAGAAGTCGAAGCACGGCATCGCGACGCCTCAGGCCGAGATCGACCTGATCAAGCGCCGGTTGAAGCAGGCCATCGCCATCAGCGAAGGCCAGGAGTAGGACGATGGCGAAGAAGGCGTACGTCGTGGGCAGTGACAACGTGTTCGCCGACCTGGGACACCCGAGGCCGGCCGAGGCTCTTGCGAAGGCGGAGCTGGCGCGGAAGATCGGTGGGCTCATCGCGAAACGAGGGCTCACGCAGGCGGCCGCCGCGGAGATCCTCGAAGTCGACCAGCCAAAGGTGTCGGCGCTGATCCGGGGGCGGCTGGCCGGCTTCTCGCTGGACCGGCTAGTGCGCTTTCTCGTGCTCTTGGGGAGCGACGTGGAGATCGTCGTCAGGCCTCGACCCGCCGTGAAAGGCCGGGCGCGGGTGATGGTCGCGTAAGGACCGGCGCCAGGCCCAATACACTGCGCCGTGCGCCTGACTCGCCAGCCATCACGTAGCTGCCGATCCTGCGCTCGGACACGACGTCGTCAAGGCCGCGCGCACATCGCTCGCACACGACATCGCGCGCGCCTCGCGGCACGCGAGGGCGGACCGCCGCCGAGCGCCTGTCAGCCCCTCACCGACCGCGGACACCAGGGGAGGGCCGGCCCGCACGCCGGCCTCGACCGCAGTCTAGAATTCCGCGCTTCTACGTGACCGCCGACAGTGGCGCCACCGCCGTGATGTCGCCGGTGCCGGCCGTGGGCGCCGCTCTGGGATCGAGACGGGCGGCGTCGTCGATCGGGCCGCGCCGCGTTCCTACGGCGCAGTGCGCGCCTGGAGGATGTCGAGCGGGCGTGGCCGTCCCCACCAGCCCGCCAACGGGCGGCGTTTGCTCACTTCTTACGCCGCCCTGGTGATCCAGTTGCGAAGTTCGTCCCAGACACCCAGCCAATTCTGCAAGTCCACTTCTTTCAACTCGTTAGCCTCGCTCGCGGGCCGCTCATGGAGGGCCCGCAAGTGACCCCATGGCGCCGCTGACGCCTCGATCTTGAAAGAATCTTGACACTTTGTCCCGGCGAACGTGTGCCCGCGCTCGAGTTTCTGCACGGCTGCGAGAGGGCTTGACGATCAGCGAGATCGGGCGCCGGACCCGCCTGTCGAGGAACGCGATCAAGGACTGACTGCGGGGGACGGCCCTCAAGCTGTACGCGCAGCTCCAAGCGCAGGGGTTTCCGGGCTATCCGCGCGTCACCGAATACGTCCGCGCGTGGCGGGCGGCCCCGGGCGCGATTTCAGCACGCTCGGCCTTCGTGGCGCTGAGTTCTGCCTGGGGCGAAGCGTTTCAGTTCGACTGGAGCGACGAGGGCATCGTCATTGGCGGGGTCTGGCGGAAGGTGCAGCCCGCCGGCGACCAGCCCTGGTCAATTAACATCGAGCAGAGGTGGTCAGTTTTCGGTGAGCGCCAACAACGCCGCACTTGACGGTGATGGGCGGCCAGCGTGACACCGCCCTGCGGCTAAAGTTAGAGGCCTGCGTACCAGACCGCTCCATCCCAATCCTCCCACCAGCCGCCGCGTCCGCTCCCGATTGACTTCAAGCTGTCCACCACTTCAACTCGTTCCACGAATTTTGCGTGCTTGTACCCAATCTGCGTTTCGATTCGCAACCTGAGAGGAGCGCCGTTCTTCTCCGGTAATGACTCACCGTTCAATCCGTAAGCGAGAATGGTCTGTGGGTGGTTTGCGGCAAACAGGTCAATGCTCTCGTAGTAGGGCAACTTGTTGTATTGGGTATCCATGCAATGGAAGACCACGAATCGTGCGCCCGGCTTGACTCCCGCTCGCGCGAGCAGGAACGCAAGCGGTACGCCGGTCCAGGCGCCGATGGCACTCCAGCCCTCGTCACAGGTGTGCATAGTGGTCTGGGTCTGGGAGGGCAGAGTTCGCAACTCGGCTAAAGTAAGGTGGAGCGGATTGTCAACCAGGCCGTCGAGAGCAAGCCTCCAGTCAACAAAACCATTCTCCTTAAACAGCTGGTATCGCTCGTCCTTCGGTGATGTCACGCCGCTGGTAGGAAAATCCAGGCTCACATCCGCCCGACTGAACTCACGCACCAGAGGCCGCCCAGAACGCAGCCGGTCGTGAACGCTGTAGTTGAGGGCGTCGGCGATGTCGTAAGGGTTGCGAACGGAACCGGGAAAACGATTCACCGCCAGCGCGATACCAGCCAATGCTCCGCCAGCAGCGAGGCCGCTGCCAATCAATGCACGGCGACTGAATTTTCTTGGCATTATTCGTGCTCCGGAGCAACGCGGAATCGTCCGGTAATCATTGCGCGACAGTGATTGACGAAGCCCGCCACAAACAGCTGCAGCACATGTACACAGATGAACAACACAGTTATCAGAGTGAACGTGAAATGCAGGGTTCGCGCCGACTGTTGGCCGCCACACAGGTCGAAAAGAATCGGCCAGGCCGTCGTGACACTATGGGACATCGTGAGTCCGGAAAGAAACACCAGCGGCAGCAGCACGAACATCAACAGCAGATAACTCAGCTTCTGCAGGATGTTGTAGTTGCGCGCCGCGTCACCTCTTGCCCTGCGCAATTTCAAGTGGCTGACAACATCCCGACCCAAGTGGGCAGGAGCCAGCTCTCCTCTTGCGGGCCACCAATGTGTCCTGAGTCTCCCGCTCGCCATCAGGTGATAGACATAGAGCAGCCAACTGATCACCAGCACCCAGGCCGCCGTGAAATGCAGGGCTCGCGTCGCGCCGAACTGGAAACCTTCCGGGAAATTGAAGATACGGACGAAGGGTTGCCGATTCATCCTGCCCATGAGTCCCGTTACATTCAGGGAATAGCTGCCGAGCCTGACCGCCATCTGGGGTGTTTCAGTCGAACTATCCGCCACGATTTCGGCAATCGCCGGCAATCCGTAGTGTCCCACGTCCCCCCAGTAGAGACGGGGATGGATGTTGAAGACCCAGAATCCACTCCACAGCAGCACCAGTATCGCCGACGTTGCCAGCCAGTGCAGAACCCGTGTGCTCAGGGGGAACCGTGGACAACTAGATCCAGTTGTCGCTGTTCCTGGGTTTGCTTGAGTGGAGCGAATATTCACAACTCACAGCTCCCAACACTACGTGATGGACTTCTTCGGACCAGTGTCTACTGACGAATGGCACCGCTGTGCAGGGCGATCGCCTCGGTGTTCATCCTGGCTAAAGCGAGCCGGCAGCACCGGCGCCACCGTTCGATGCCGACCTTGGCGTCGAGGGTATTCCGAAACCATACGAGTATCAAGCGTTGGTCGCAGAACGTGCAACAGCCTTCTTCGCCTCAAGATGGTCAATTCTCGAAGAGGTGTCGGACGTCGATCGTGGCGAGACATCTCGACCCTGCGCCAAGCCGCGTTGAATCGCCGCGACGTGGATTCGCTTTGCGACGCGTTCGTGGCACCAACCCGAGGTGACAATGCGAAAGAGTCTTTGTTTAGCGGGTCAGTCTACGTCGACGGTGTTTGTAAGGCCGGCGCGACGATGGCTCGACGGGCTTGCAGTAGCGGCGTGAAGACATCCGCGGGATCGAGGCCGCGCTGATCGAGCGTGCGC
>JAGNJW010000046.1 GCA_018000455.1 Acidobacteriota bacterium | reverse complement strand
TGGCCCCAACGGGCACCGACGTCAGGGGCACCGCGGCCGGCGTGGCGGGCAAAGCGGCAGGCGGGGCGGGGGGCGGCACCATGGTGGACCAGCGCCATTGTATCAATCCTGAGACCGAATCTCAGAATCACTCGGCGACGCGATCCAGGGAGGGGTGGCCTACGGACGGGCTGGACTTGCCCGTCTTTTCACGAATTCTTGCCGGCGGGGGCGAGCAGCGTTCGAACCCGAGACCGCGCACGCGCACGCACTGCGGCGGGCAGCTTCTCGCATCCGGCCGCCCGGCAGGCTTCGAGCATCGCCCGCAGGCGGTGCGCCCGACCGGTGCAGCCAGGGCACGTCCGCAGGTGACGTGCCACCGCGCGGGCACGGGCCGCGGACAACTCGCCGTCGAGATACGGCCACACCGCGTCGGCCTCCGGACAGCGTGGAATGCCGGGCGTAGGACGAGGCGTGCGGCGTGCGGCGCGTTTGGGCGCGGCGGGCCTCGTCATCGCGCCGGTGCCTCCAGCGCGGCCTGCAGTGTCTTTCGCGCCCGGCTGAGCCGCGTCTTCACGTTGGCTTCCGAGATGCCCATCACGTGTGCGACGTCCCTGGTCGACAGCCCTTGCATCTCGCGCAGGAAGACGATCGCACGGTGCGAAGGCGGCAGCTCGCGCAGGGCCGTCTGCAGACGGCCGCGCAGCATGGAGTTGGCGGCCAGCTGTTCGGGATTTCGCCCCGGGTCGGGCGGATCGAGCACCGCGCCACCGGCGCCGGAACGCGCGTGGTCGAGCGACTCGAGGCGGCGCGGCTCGTGAACACGCTTCCGGCGGTTCATCAGGCAGGCGTTCTTGACGGTGCGATGCAGCCACGGCCGGAACGCCTCGGGCGCGCGGATGCTCGAGGTATAGCGGTAGGTCTTGAGGAGCGCCTCCTGCATGGCGTCCTCGGCATCGTCGGCGTGCCCGCAAACGGCAACGCTGAAGCGCCAGGCCACCTCCTGCACACCCGTCAACAGGCGCTCCATGGCTGCCGGATCGCCACTCGACGCCTCCCGCACGAGGTCGGCGTAGATATCGGGTGTCGGGGCCACGGGCCCGACGACTGGCCGGGCTTCCGGCGTCTTTTGGGGTCGAGCCGGCCGCCCTGTCACCTTTTTCACCAGCCTGAATCTCTCAGAGCAGGATGATACGACGGCTCACTCTCCTCGTTCTGTGCGTCGGCCTTCCCGGCGCGACGTGGGCGCAGACCCCGCTCACACTGCCCGAGGCCATCGCCCGCGCGCAGGCGGCCAACCTCGACGCCCGGGCGGCGGAGGTGTTCGAGCGGCAGGCCGAGACCCGCGTCACGCAAGCCCGGGCAGGCTTCCTGCCACGCGTGGACGTCTCCGAGAGCTGGCAGCGCAGCAACCAGCCGGTGTTCGTCTTCAGCTCCCTGCTGGCGCAGCGGCAGTTCGCGGCGTCGAACTTCGCCATCGACGCGCTGAATCGCCCCGACGCGGTCACTAACCTGCGGCTGGGCGTGACCATCGACCAAGCCGTGTTCGACCCGGCCACCCGCGCCGGCGTCCGCCGGGCGGTTATCGGCAGGGACGTCGCCACGACCACGCGCGCCGTCGTGGCGCAGGATCTGGCCGTAAACGTCACCGGTGCCTACGGCGCCGTGCTGGCCGCCGAGGCGGCAGGCCGCGCCGCTGGCGCGGCTGTCGAAACCGCCACGGCAGACCTTGAACTGGCGCGAAATCGCCGCGATGCCGGGGTCGTTACCGAGGCCGACGTGCTGCGCATCCAGGTCTTCCTCGCCGGTGCGCGCGAGCAGCAGATCAGGAACGCGGGCGATGGCACGATCGCGCGGGCGCGGCTCAATCAGCTCCTGGGGGCACCGCTCGACAGCGCCTTCACGCTCGACGACACCCCGGCACCCGAGGCGCTCGCGGAAACGGCCCTGCCGGCGCTCGAAGCCACAGCGGTCGCCGAGCGCGCGGATCTCAAGTTGTCGTTGCTCAACGAACAACTCGCCGGCGCGGCGGTCGACGCGGCACGCGCCGCGTTCCTGCCGGCCGTCTACGCCCAGGGTGGCTGGGAAGCCAACGGCGGCGCGTTCGGATCCCGGGCCTCGAGCTGGATGGCGGGTGCGGTCGCGCGCGTGAATCTCTTCCGCGGCTTCGCCGACCAGGCACGGCTGGCCGAGGCGCGCCACGCGGCAAGCCTCAGCACCATCGAACGTGAAAAGGCCGAAACGGCGACCCGGCTCGATGTGCGCATGGCCGTGGCGCGGCTCGAGGCCGCGCGGGCCGCTGAGGCCGTCTGCCGGGCAGCCATTGCGCAGGCCCGCGAGAGCCACCGCATCGTGCGCGACCGCTACGAAGGCGGTCTGGCCGACGTTGCGGCGCTGCTCGGCGCCGCCGAAGCCCTGCAACGAGCGGAGGCCGGCAGCGCCGCCGCCCGCGTCGACGTCGCGGTGGCTGCCGCCACCCTGTCACGCGCCCTTGGAAAGCGATAACCGACACCATGACACGAACTCTCTCGCTCGCCGGTGCGACGCTGCTGGCCGTAACGGCCGCCGCGGCCTGCTCGTCCACACCCGCCGGATCGGCCGACGGCGAGTCCGCGGCGCCGCTGGCTGTGCGCGTCATCACGGTAGCCAAGGCAGACGTCGTCGACACCTCGGACGCCGGCGGCACGGTCGAAGCGCGCACTACCGCCACGGTGGCCGCACGCGTTCTGGCGCCGGTCGTGGCCGTGCGCGTGGCGCCGGGTGACCGCGTACGCGCGGGCCAGGTGCTGGTGGAGCTCGATGGCCGTGATCTACAGGCGGCGGCCCGCGGTGCCGACGCCGGGGCACGGGCGGCGCAAGACGGTGCCGCGGCCGCCGCGGCCGACCAGCGCGCGGCGCAGGCCGGGCTCGACCTCGCCCGCGCCAGCCACGGACGGATCGCCGGTCTGCACGCGAAGAAGTCAGCCACCGCGCAGGAACTCGACGAAGCGACGGCGGCCCTCGCCGCCGCCGAAGCGCGCGTGACGGGCGCGGCGGCCCGCGTCCAGGAAGCCGCCGCCATGATCGACCGCGCCGCCGCCGCACGCGAGGCGGCCGGCGCCACCGCGTCGTTTCTCACGGTGACGGCGCCGTTTGACGGCGTCGTCACCGAGAAGCTCGTCGAGCCCGGCAACATGGTGTCGTCGGGGCTGCCGCTCGTGCGCGTCGAGGACACCCGCGGCTTCCGGCTCGAAGTGCGGGTCGACGAAGCGCGCGTCGGCCGGTTATCGACGGGCACGGCGGTGGACGTCGTTCTCGACGGCGCCGATGGTCAGAGTGTCACCGTGACGGGCACGGTGGGCGAGGTGAGCCGCACCGTCGAGGGGAGCGCCCGCACGGTGCTCGTGAAGATCACACTGCCCGATGGCGCCGGCGTGCGGTCGGGCACGTACGGCCGGGTGCGCCTGCCAGGCGCCACCCGCACGGCTCTGACCGTGCCCGCCGAGGCCATCATCCGGCACGGTCAGGTGACGTCGGTCTTCGTCGTTGCCGACGGCGTGGCGCGCCTGCGCCTCGTGCGCATCGCCGGTTCTGAAGTGCAGGCCGGCCTTGCCGCCGGCGACGTCGTCATCGTGGCGCCGCCGCCAGGTCTGGTCGACGGCCGGCGCGTCACGGTGGGAGGCGCGCAGTGACAACGCCCCTCGGCGCGGCCGGCCGGTTGGCCGCCGCCTTCATCAACTCGAAGCTCACACCGCTGGTCATCCTGGCCTCGATGGCCCTGGGCGGTCTGGCGGTGGTGGCGTTGCCGCGCGAAGAAGAGCCGCAGATCATCGTACCCATGGTCGACGTCTTCGTGCAGATGCCAGGCGCCACACCCGCCGACGTCGAGGAGCGCGTCACGCGGCCGCTCGAACGCCTGCTGTGGGAAGTGCCGGGCGTCGAATACGTCTACTCCACCTCGAGTCCTGGTCAGTCGATGGTCGTCGTGCGCTTCAAGGTCGGCGAAGCCGAGGAAGCGGCCTACGTGCGGCTCAACCAGAAGCTCGCCGCCAACATCGACCGCATCCCGCCCGGCGTGTCAGCGCCGCTCGTGAAGCCACGCTCGATCGACGACGTGCCGATCCTGGCCGTCACGCTCTCGTCGACGGTCTACGGCGACGACCAGCTCCGCACGCTCGCCGGCCAGCTGCGCGACGCGGTGGCGCAGGTGCCGGACGTCTCGGAGGTCACGATCATCGGCGGCCGCCCGCGGCAGCTCGGCGTCACCATCGACCCGGCGAAGCTGGCCGCCTACAATCTGGGGCCGCAGGCGGTGCAGCAGGCGCTCACGCGCGCCAACCTGCAAACGACCACCACCGGCACGGTGGCCGATGGCCGCGCAACCAGCCTCGAAGCCGGCGTCCGGCTCACGAGCGCCGCCGACGTGTCGCGCGTCGTGGTCGCCTCGCACGGCGGCCGCCCGGTGCTCGTTGGCGATGTCGCGGCGGTCGTGGACGGCGATGCCGAGCCCACAAGCTACGTCGTCTTTCAGTCGAAGGCGAATGGCGCAGCGCCGGCGGTGACGCTGGCGGTCGCCAAGCGCAAGGGCACCAACGCCATCGACGTCGGACACCGAGTGACGCGGGTGCTCGATGGCCTCGCGGGCACGCTCGTCCCGCACGACGTGCGGATGACGATCACGCGCGACTATGGCGAGACCGCGGCCGACAAGAGCAACGAGCTCCTGTGGCACATGTTCCTTGCCGTGCTGTCGGTCTCGGCGCTTATCTGGGTGGTGCTCGGGCGCCGCGAGGCCGCGGTCGTGCTCACCGCGATTCCGGTGACGCTGGCCCTCACGCTCTTCATGTTCTTCCTCTACGGCTATACGCTTAACCGCATCACGCTCTTCGCGCTCATCTTCTCGATCGGCATCCTGGTCGACGACGCGATCGTGGTCGTCGAAAACATCGTGCGGCACGCCAGGATGCGCGGCGCCTCGGCGCGCGGGCTCGTCGCCACGGCGCTGGCGGCCGTCGACGAAGTGGGCAATCCCACGATTCTTGCGACGCTGGCCGTCGTGGCCGCGATCCTGCCGATGGCGTTCGTCGGCGGCCTGATGGGACCCTACATGCGCCCGATCCCGGTCGGGGCATCGGCCGCCATGGTCTTCTCGCTGGTCGTCGCCTTCATCGTCACGCCCTGGGCGGCCGTGCGCATCCTGAAGCCGTCGGGCCACCACGATCACGGCGACGAGGACCTCTTCACGCGCCTCTACCGCAGGGTGATGGCGCCGCTGCTGGCCAGCGGCAAGATGCGCCTGCTCTTCCTCGGTGGCGTCGCGCTGCTGCTCGTGGGCAGCGCCGCCCTCGTACCGCTGCAACTCGTCACCGTGAAGATGCTGCCGTTCGACAACAAGAGCGAGTTCCAGGTCGTCATCGACATGCCGGAAGGCACCATCCTCGAAGACACCGCACGCGTCGCCTCCGACCTGTCGAGTGCCGCACTCGACGATCCCGACGTGACCAACGTGCAGCAGTACGTGGGCACGGCCGCGCCCTACAACTTCAACGGGCTGGTGCGGCACTACTTCCTGCGGCAGGCGCCGCATCTGGCCGACCTGCAGGTCAATCTCGTACCCAAGGACGCGCGATCGGCGCAAAGCCACGACGTGGCCCGCCGCGTGCGGGAGCGGCTGCTGCCGATTGCGGTGGCTGCCGGCGCCACCATTCAGGTGGCCGAAGTGCCGCCCGGCCCGCCCGTGCTGCAGACGATGGTGGCCGAGATCTACGGACCAGACCCGTTGCGCCGTCAGGCGATCGCGGCCGAGGTGAAGGCTCTCTTCGAGCGCACGCCCGGCGTCGTCGACACCGATTGGTACGTCGAGGCAGCCGCCGCGAAGACGCGGCTCGTGGTCGACGGCGAAAAGGCGATGGCCGCCGGCCTCTCCCCCGCCGATGTCGCCACCGTGGTGCAGATGGCCGGCGAGGGTGCCGTGACGGGTCTGCTGCACGTGCCGGAGGCCCGCGAGGACGTGCCGATCGTGTTGCGCCTGCCGCGATCGTCACGCAGCCGCGAGGCACTGCAGGGCGTGCGTCTCGGTGGCGACCGTCCGATTGCGGTGGGCGCCCTCACGCGCGTCGTCGAGACGCGTGAAGACACCAGCCGGTACCACAAGAACCTGCAGCCGGTCACCTACGTCACGGCCGATCTGGCGGGCGAGAACGAGAGCCCCGTTTACGCCATCATGACGATGAACGACACGCTCCACGCGATGGTGTTGCCGGAAGGCTACGGCCTCGAAGTGCTGAACGCGGTGCAGCCCTCCGACGCCTCGAAGTACGCGATGAAGTGGGACGGCGAGTGGCACATCACGATCGAGGTGTTCCGCGATCTCGGCCTGGCGTTTGCCGTCGTGCTGCTGCTCATCTACGTGCTGGTCGTGGGCTGGTTCCAGTCGTTCACGACGCCGCTGCTCATCATGGCGGCGATTCCCTTCTCGCTCGTCGGCATCCTGCCGGCGCACGCGGCCATGGGTGCCTTCTTCACCGCCACTTCCATGATCGGCTTCATCGCCGGCGCCGGCATCGTCGTACGCAACTCGATCATCCTCGTGGACTTCATCGAACTGCGGCTGCGCGACGGGCTGGGGCTGGCGCAGGCGGTCGTCGACGCCGGCGCCGTGCGTTTCCGGCCGATGGCCCTCACCGCGGCGGCCGTCATCGTCGGCGCCGGCGTCATCCTGTTCGATCCGATCTTCCAGGGTCTCGCCATCTCGCTGATGGCCGGTGAAGTGGCCTCGCTGCTGCTCTCGCGGATGGCGGTGCCCGTGCTCTACTACATGGCCCGCCGGCACGAACGCCCGGGCGAGGTGGCGGCGGCGGTGCCCGCCGAGGTGGTGTGATGACCGACCAGACAACGCGCGCGATCGCCTGGCCGCCGCGCACGATCGTGGTGGCGGTGGACTTCGGCGAGGCGTCGGCCCGCGCGGTCGGCATCGCCGGCTTCATCGCGACAGCAGGTTCGGCCACGCTGCGCGTGCTGCACGCAGAGCGTTTCGAGGTGCCGCCCTACTTCACGCCGGCACAGATCGAGCGGCTCGACGACGAACGCGAGGAAGCCCGGGCGGAGGTCACGACCGAGCTGACGCGCTTCGTCAAGACGGCCACGGCGTGGCCGGCCGCCATCGCCGTGGAGGAAGGACGTCCCGTGGACGTTATTCTCGCGGCGGCGGAGACGGCCGATCTCGTCGTGCTCGGCACTCACGGACGGCGCGGCCCGTCGCGGTGGTGGCTCGGCTCGGTGGCCGAACGGGTGGTACGCGGCGCCGCCGTGCCCGTACTCGTGACGAGGGCCGATACGACGGTGTCGCCGGCGCTCTTCGCGCGTGTCGTGCTGGTTGGCGACGGCGCGGCACCCGGCGACGAGGTGCGCGCACGGGTCGAGTCGCTGACCGCGTCGCTCGGTGGTCAGTTGATCGGAAGCGACACTCTCGAGGCCTGCGGCGCCGCCGCGCTCGCAGGTGCGACGCTGGTGGCCGTGGTGAGCCCCGGCCAGCGCTCGCACTGGGCACTCTCGGACATCGTCACCGACACGCTGGGTCAATGTGAACGGCCGGTGTTGTTCATGCATCCCGGCTGAAGAAAGGAAGCTAATCGTGAACGTCGATCGAATGATTCGGATGATTGGAGGCGGCTTCGTGGCCGCCAGCGTACTGGCTGGCATCTACCTGCATCCAGGTTTCTTCTGGTTCACCTTGTTTGTCGGGTTGAACTTGTTCCAGT
>JAGNJW010000045.1 GCA_018000455.1 Acidobacteriota bacterium | reverse complement strand
TGGCGTGATGGCGGCCATCGGCCTCAAGAACGGCTCGCTGATGTTCCAGGTACCGCACGGCGACACCCCAGATGCGGTGCGCGAGCACCCGATGCTCAAGGGCATGGACCTCGGCAAGACGGGCCAGAACGGCAGCGTCGGCGTGCTCATCACCAAGACGCTCGTCATCGCTGGCGACCCGCAGTTCACGGCCCCAGCGGGCCGCGCCCGCGGCGCGATGCTGCGCGCCTACGACAAGTTGACCGGCGCGCAGGTCGGCGAAGTGCTGCTGCCGGCGCCCGTCGTCGGCATGCCGATGACCTATTCGCTCGGTGGCAAGCAGTACATCGTCGTCGGCGTCTCTGGCGGCAACTACCGCGGCGAGTACATCTCGCTGGCGCTGCCACAGAGCGAGGGCTCGACGACCAACCAGCTCCGCCAGCAGTAACGCCGGCGCGGCCAGTACACGAAGTCTGGGGCGGGGCCACGATGGTCCCGCCCTTTTCTCTGTCTCGATCATGGAGTCGTCATGCTGCGCCATATCGTCTTCACACTGACCGGCCTGTTGCTGAGCGCGGCCTGCTACGCCCAGCCGGGTGGGCAATGGCCGGGTGTCGATCCGCGGCCGCCGAACGACCCCAGCCAGAAGCCGGCGTTTGCCGGCCAGACGCGGGCACCCGAGCAGAAGCTCGGCGTGGCCTTCAAGATCGTGCCGGTCGCCGACGGCCTCGAGAACCCGTGGGGCCTGGCCTTCCTGCCCGGCGGCCGGATGCTCGTCACCGAGCGACCTGGCCGTCTGCGAGTCGTGGCCGCCGATGGCAGCAAGTCGGAGCCGGTGGCGGGCCTGCCGGCGGTGGACGCGCGGAATCAGGGCGGCCTGCTCGACGTCACGCTCGATCCGGCGTTCGCCACCAATGGGCTCATCTACTGGAGCTACTCCGAGCCGCGAGAGGCGGGCGAGAACAACACTGCCGTGGCGCGCGGGAAGCTCGTCGACGGCGCGCAACCGCGCGTCGACGACGTGAAGGTCATCTTCCATCAGGCGCCGTCGCTCGCCTCGACGCTCCATTTCGGCAGCCGCCTCGTCTGGGGGCGTGACGGCACGCTCTTCATCACGATGGGCGATCGGTCGGTGACGGCCGGGCGCATGCAGGCGCAGCGCATGGACGGCCTGCTCGGGAAGATCGCCCGTATCAACGCCGACGGCTCGATCCCGAACGACAATCCGTTCGTCGGCAAGGAGGGCGTGCCTGCCGCGATGTGGTCGCTCGGCCATCGCAACATCCAGTCGGCCGCGCTCCATCCGACGACCGGCGAGCTGTGGGAAGTCGAACACGGCACCCGCGGCGGCGACGAGATCAACATCGCGCGCAAGGGCAAGGACTACGGCTGGCCGACGGCCGCTTACGGCATCGAGTACCGCGGCGGTCCCATCACGGGCGGCCTCACCGCGCAGCCGGGCACGGAACAGCCGCTCTACTACTGGGATCCCATCATCGGGCCGAGCGGCATGGCGTTCTATACCGGCAGTCTGTTCCCGGCGTGGAAGGGCAGCCTGTTCGTCGGCGGTCACGGCACGCGCGACCTCGTGCGGCTGTCGCTCGACGGCGAGAAGGTGACGGGCGAAGAGCGACTGCTCGTCGCCCAGAAGGACAGCGTTCGCGACGTGCGGCAGGGGCCCGACGGCGCCCTCTACATCGTGACCGACAGCGCGCAGGGCCGGATCTACAAGCTCGTGCCCTGAGCGCGACTGCCCGCTGGTCTGCCTGCCCCCTCATGAGACGCCTGACGCGCCATCTCTACTTCTGGGTGCTCGTCGGCATCCTCATCGGCGGCACCATCGGCGCCGTCGCACCAGAGCGCGGTGCGGCCCTCAAGCCGCTCGGCGACGGCTTCATCGCGCTCGTGAAGATGCTCATCAGTCCGATCATTTTCTGCACCGTCGTGCTCGGGATCGCCGGCGCGGGTGACATGCGCAAGGTGGGACGGGTCGGCGGCAAGGCGCTGCTCTACTTCGAGGTCGTCTCCACCTTCGCGCTCGTCATCGGCCTGGTCGTCGCCACCACCATCGCCCCGGGCGCCGGCTTCAACGTCGATGCCGCGACGCTCGACAGCGCAGCCGTCGCCAGCTATGCCAAGACCGCGGCGAACCAGTCGACGACCGAGTTCGTGCTGCACATCATTCCGCACACGTTCGTCGACGCTTTCACCGGCTCTGGCGATCTGCTCCAGGTGCTCTTCGTGGCCGTGCTCTTCGGCTACGCGATGACCCACATGGGCAAGGAGGGCAACGTCGTCCACCAGGTGATCGAAACGAGCTCGCACGTGTTCTTCGGCATGATGAACACCTTGATGAAGGCGGCGCCGCTCGGCGCCGGCGGCGCCATGGCCTTCACGATCGGACGCTATGGGCTCGACTCGCTCAGACCGCTGGCCGCGCTGATGGGCAGCTTCTATCTGACCTGCGCGCTCTTCGTGCTGGTCGTGCTCGGCACCATCGCCCGGGCGACGGGCTTCAACATCGTCCGCTTCATCATCTACATCAGGGACGAACTGCTGACCGTGCTCGGGACGTCATCGTCGGAGTCGGCGCTCGTGCCTCTGATGCAGAAGCTCGAGCGGCTCGGTTGCTCGAAGTCGGTCGTCGGCCTGGTCGTGCCGTCGGGCTACTCGTTCAATCTCGACGGCACCAACATCTACTTGACGATGGCCTCGCTGTTCGTTGCCCAGGCGCTGAACATCGACCTGACGCTGAGGCAGGAGCTGACGATTCTCGGCGTGGCGATGCTGACCTCGAAAGGCGCGTCCGGCGTGACCGGCGCCGGCTTCATCACGCTCGCCGCCACGCTCGCCGTCGTGCCGACGATTCCGGTGGCGGGGCTGGCGCTCATCCTCGGCATCGACCGCTTCATGTCGGAGGCCCGCTCGCTGACCAACTTCGTAGGCAACGGCGTGGCTACCATCGTCGTGTCGCGGTGGGAAGGCGAGCTCGACATGGAGGCGCTTCGCCGCGAGCTCGGCGCTAGCAGCAGCTGACGTGCGGCGACGCCGTCAGGCGCCGCCGTCGTCACGCCGATGCCAATGCTAGGAGCCAGGCACCATGATGTGGGCGCCGGGCGTGCCGGCTCCCATGATCCACGCGCCGCCCATCTTGTTGTTGTCGGGCAGTCCCGTGGAGGCGGTGGTGGCGCCCGGCACGGCAATCGTCATGTGCGCGCGCGCCGTCTCCTGGTCCTTGCCGCTGAAGTTGTAGAAGATCGAGCCGTACTCGGCCTTCTCGCGCGTGCCGTCCTTCTCGGCCGCCGCGACGAGCGCCTGGCGCTTGACGCGATCGGCCTCCATCTCGAATTGCTTGTTCTGGGCCACGCGCTTGAGGTTCTCGACGCTCGTGCACTGCACCGAGAAGGGCTGTTCAGTGGGCTGGCCCGACTGGTCGTAGCACACCAGCCGGTTGGTGCCGGGCTTGAGCGTGTCGTAGGTGCCGTCGGCCTTCCACTTGATGACCGCCGTGGCTTCACGGGCCTGGCGTGGCGCGGCGAGGAGGGCCTTCTCGACTTCGGGGTCGGCTTGCGCGAACGCGCTCGTGGTGAGGGCGAGTGTGCCGAGGGCGATGAGGATGGTACGTGTCATAGGCTGTTCTCCAGCATGATCGGATCGGAGCCCGCGTGGCGCCGCGGGTTCGATGAGCATAACGCCGATCGGGGCACCCGGGCAGCGTCAACAGGCGCGTCCAGGTCACTTCGTAGACGAGTCCGGCGAGCCCCTAACCGTTAACAGGTATAGGCGACGAGGAAGAGAATGGCACGACCCGGCAGCGGCACTGTCGACATGGTGTCCGGCCGGCGCCGCGGTCCGGCGCCGAGGCGTGTCTCAGCTCCCGACGAGCAGCTGTCCCAAGTAGATCACATAGACCGACAGCAGCAGCCCGCCTTCGAGGCGCGTGATCCGGCGGCCGCTCATCATGATCGGGAAGAGCCCGATCGTCACGCCGAGCATCCACCAGTTGTCGGAGGCGACGATGCCCGGGTGCACGCTGAGCGGAGCGATGAGCGCGCTCACGCCGAGGATGCCGAGCAGGTTGAAGAGGTTCGAGCCGATAATATTGCCGATGGCGACATCGTCGCGTCCGCGGGCGACCGAGACGAGCGAGGTGACCACTTCTGGCAGGCTCGTCCCGATGGCGACGATGGTGAGGCCGATGACCCGCTCCGACAGGCCGAATCGGGTCGCCAGGCCCACCGCCCCTTCGACCGTGACACTGGCGCCGCCGGCGAGCAGCAGCACGCCGAGGGTGATGAGGGCCAGCAGAACCGGCAGGCGATGGTCACCGGGCGCCGACTGGTCGAACTCCTGCACTTCGTCGCCGAACTCGCGCTCCTCGATGGCGTTCATCCGATCGCGCACGAGCGTGACCATGTAGGCGGTGAAACACACGTAGACCGCGACGAGCAGGACTGCGTCGAGGCGGTTGACGATCCCGTCCTCTGCCAGCGCTACCGTCATGAGCGTGACGAGCGCGAGCACGGGATACTCGAGCCGGATGATGTTGCCGCCGATAGCGAGAGGTCGCACGAGCGCGCACAGCCCCAGGATGAGGGCGATGTTCGCCACGTTTGAGCCCACCACGTTGCCGAACGCGATGTCGGTCCGGCCCTGGGCCGCCGCGATTGCGCTGACAGCGAGCTCGGGCACCGAGGTGCCGGCGGCCACGACCGTCAAGCCGATCACGGCCGGGGTCAGGCGCAGGCGCGTGGCCAGGCTCACCGCTCCGCGCAGCAGCACCTCACCGCCGAAGCCCAACAGGATGAGTCCGCCGGCGACGAGCGCCAGCGAAGTGAGCACAGACTGATCGGTCATCACGGAGCCACTAGCATATGCCGCTCCGACTGGGGCCCTGCGACGAGCGCGGACTTGTCACGTCAATTCACTATCGGTATGCGTTTGTCTGCGGGCAGTCCTGCCCGTGCCATGGCGCGGTGTCCTCCCGCCGGACTCGTGGCCCCCGGCGATGCCCTCGCCGCGATTCGCGGTCGCCGGGCGGGCGCCGACGTAGAATGACGGCGCGAGGGCTATCGAAATGCGACGAGTGAGTCTGTTGGTCGGAGTGATGGTTCTGGCGGTCGTGGTCACGGCCGGTGCGCAGCAGCAGCCGCCCCAACCGCCAGCGCGCAGCGGCCCGCTGCCGTCGATCGAAGACCGCACGACGGGCCTCAGGAAGATCGACGGCTACTTCCCGTTGTACTGGGACGAGCGGGCCGGTGTCATGCTCCTCGAGGTGCCACGGGTCGACACCGAGTTCCTGCTCTCGACGGGCCTGTCGGCCGGGCTCGGCTCGAACGACCTCGGACTCGATCGCGGTCAGGGCGGCCAGGGTCGAATCGTGACGTTCCAGCGCGTCGGCCCGCGTCTCTTGCTGGTGCAGCCGAACCAGTCGTTTCGATCGAGCAGCAGCAACCCGCTCGAGCGCCGTTCGGTCGCCGACTCGTTCGCCAAGTCGGTGCTGTGGGGCTTCGCGCTGGCGGCCGAGTCGAACGGCCGACTGCTGGTGGATGCGACCGACTTCTTCCTGCGCGACGTGCATGGGGCCGCCGGTGGCCTGCGGCCCGGCACCTTCCGTGTCGACAAGAGCCGCAGCGCGTTCTACCTGCCCAACACCAAAGGCTTTCCGAAGAACACCGAAGTGGACATGACGCTGACCTTCGTCAACGAGGCCGTCAACCCGCGCGGCGGCCTCGGGCCCACGCAGGGGCCGGCCCAGATCGGCGCGACCGGCGGCGGTGGCTTCGGCGGCAACCTCTTCAGCGGCACTGTCGCCAGCGTCACGCCGACGGCCGATGCGGTGACGTTGCGCGAGCACATGTCGTTCGTCGAACTGCCCGATGGCAACTACACGCCACGCAACGACGATCCGCGGGCCGGCTTCGGCGGCCTGACCTTCGTGGATTTCAGTCAGCCGATCGGCGAGCCCATCCAGTTCCGCCACCTGCGCCGGCATCGCCTGGTGAAGAAGGATCCCGGTGCGGCGGTGAGCGAACCGGTGGAGCCGATCCGCTACTGGGTCGATCCGGGCGCCCCCGAGGACGTGCAGAAGGCGTTGATCGAAGGCGCGATGTGGTGGAACCAGGCGTTCGAAGCGGCCGGCTTCCGCAACGCGTTCAGGGTCGAGCTATTGCCGGGCGATGCCGATCCGATGGACATCCGCTACAACATGATCAACTGGGTGCACCGCTCGACGCGCGGTTGGAGCTCCGGCGGCAGTGTCGCCGATCCGCGCACGGGTGAGATCCTGAAGGCCACCGTCACCCTCGGCTCGCTGCGCGACCGCCAGGACTACTTGATTTTCGAAGGCCTGCTCTCGCCCTACGAGACCGGCGGCGAGAAGCCGTCGATTCTCTACGAGACAGCGATCGCGCGCATCCGCCAGCTGTCGGCGCACGAGGTCGGCCACACGCTCGGACTCGGCCACAACTACTACGACAGCACCAAGGGCTGGATCTCGGTGATGGACTACCCGCATCCGCTCGAAGAGCTGAAAGCGGACGGCACGATCGATCTGTCGAAGGCCTACGAGCAGCGAATCGGCGACTGGGACAAGGTGGCGATCAACTTCGGCTACCGGCAGTTCGCCGCCGCCGGCGAAGTCGATGCGGCGCTCACGAAGATCATCGACGACGCGTGGGCGCTCGACCTGCGCTACTTCACCAACCAGGATTCCGACATCCACCCGCGCACCGAGCAGTGGTCGAACGGCGTCAACCAGGCCGACGAGCTGACGCGGCTCATGAAGGTGCGGCGCGCGGCGCTCGACAGAATTGGCGAGAAGACGATCCGTACCGGCGCCGCGATGTCGACCATCGAAGAGCCGCTCGTGCCGATCTACATGTACCACCGCTATGCGGTCGAGAGCACGTCGTCGATGCTCGGAGGACAGGACTTCGTCTATGCCATGCGCGGCGACGGCCGCACACCGGTGAAGTGGGAGACGGCGGCCAATCAGCGCAAGGCACTCGAATCGCTGGCCGCGACGCTCAAGCCCTCGGAGCTGACGATTCCCAAGAAGATCCTCGACGCGATTCCGCCACGGCCGCCCGGCTACGGCATGCACCGCGAGCTCTTTCCGCGCACGACCGGCGAGGCGTTCGACCCCGTGAATCCAGGCACCATCGCGGCCGACGTCACCATCGGCTTCGTGCTGCAGGCGGATCGGGCGTCGCGGCTGGTGGCGCAGAACGCGGTGGACCCGGCGCTGCCGGGCCTGGGCGAGGTCATCGACCGCCTGACGAAAGCAACCTTCGACGCCGTGACGGCCTCGGCCTACGAGGCCGAAGTGCGGCGGGCCGCCGAACGCGTGCTCGTCGCTCGCGTGCAGTGGCTGGCGATGTCGGCGCCGAACGGCCAGGTGCGCGCCGTCGCCTCGCTCAAGCTGCAGCGACTGGCCGCCCGCCTGCGCACGGCCGCGGCGGCGAAGGCGGAAGCCGACCAGGCGCAGCACACGTTGCTCGCCGCCGACATCAAGCGCTTCCTGGAGCGGCCGAGCGCCGATCCCTCGAAGATCGTTCCCGCTTCCCCCGCGCCGCCTGGCGCGCCGATTGGCGATCTGGGCCAGAACTGGCTCCTGGCCCCGCCCAAGTGCTCATGGGACGACAGCAACCCCGGTGCCTGGCTCTTCTACGGGCCTGGCTTCTGAAGTTCCGGGGCCAGGCCCGGGCCTGGCCCCATTCTGGCCCGGGCCGGACTTCTAGAGCCTGTTATGTACTTTCGCTTGTACTGGCCGGGGAGATTTGGTACTTGGAGGGATGGCCAAGCGGATCCCTCGTCCTCGATCGACCGGCTATCCCAGCGATGTGACTGATGAGGAGTGGGC
>JAGNJW010000021.1 GCA_018000455.1 Acidobacteriota bacterium | reverse complement strand
CAACGATGATGCTCTTCACCTTATCCGCTACGGCCATCTGGCCCTCCTACGTGTACATCCCGCCATTGACTGCGAGAACCTGCCCAGTAATATACGACGCCTCGTCCGACGCCAGGAAACAGACTGCTGCCGCGATGTCGTCCGGCGCGCCGAGCCGCCCGAGCGGAATCTGCGCCGCCCACTGCTTCTGCGTCTCTTCACCGACGGCCTTGGTCATGTCGGTCGCGACGAAACCCGGTGCCACGACATTCACCGTCACGCTGCGCGATCCGACCTCGCGCGCCAGCGACTTGCAGAAGCCGACCAGGCCGGCCTTCGAGGCGGCGTAGTTGGCCTGCCCGGCGTTCCCCATCTGCCCGACGACCGAGCCAATCGCCACGATGCGCCCTGCGCGCTGCTTGACCATGGGCTTGAGCGCCGCCTGACATAGCACGAACGCCGCCGTCAGATTGGTGGCGATGACCTCGTCCCAGTCGGCGCGCTTCATCCGCAGCATGAGCTGGTCGCGTGTGATGCCGGCATTGCTGACCAGGATGTCGAGCCGTCCGTGGGTGGCAACCACACCCTGCACGGCCGCCACGGCTGCATCGGCGTTGGTCACGTCGAGCGCCAGCGCCTCGGCCCGGCCCCCGGCGGTGCGAATCGCCTCCACTGTGGCTTGTGCGTTGTCGCCGCGCGCCGCGGCGACGACCGTTGCCCCCTGGGCCGCCAGCATGGCTGCGATGGCACGGCCGATGCCGCGGGAGGCGCCGGTGACCAGCGCCACCTTTCCGTCGAACCGTTTCATGACCGCTCGCTCGCGTTCGCGCCATCGGAGGCGAAGAGCGCCTCGATAGCCGCCAGTTTGTCCGGCGCGTCCAGGTTGAGAACCGTCGCCTCGCGGGCGATCTTCTTGATGAGCCCGCTCAGCACCGTGCCGGGGCCCACCTCAACATATGCGGTGACCCCCTCGGATGCAAGGCGTCGCACCGAGTCCTCCCAGCGCACTGGCGCTGAAATCTGGCGAATGAGCGCCTCGATCGACGACGGGCCGTCGCGCCTGGGCGCGGCATCGACGTTGGCGACCACCGGCACGTGCGGGTTCTGCACCCTCAGCGCGCGCAGTTCAGGCGTGAGCCGCGCGGCGGCAGGCTGCATCAACGCGCAGTGGAAGGGCGCACTCACCTGCAGCGGGATCACCCGCTTGGCCCCAAGCGCCTTGGCACGCTCGCCGGCGCGCGCCACGGCGGCGGTGGTGCCGGCGATCACAATCTGGCCCGGCGCATTGAGATTGGCGGGGCTCACGACCTCGCCCTCGGACGCTTCGGCGCACGCCTGGGCCACCAGGGCTTCGTCGGCGCCGAGCACGGCGGCCATGGCCCCGCTGCCAACCGGCACCGCCTCCTGCATGTAGCGCCCGCGGTGGTGCACCGTGCGCACGGCATCTGCGAAGGTGAAGGTTCCGGCCGCGACATGCGCCGAATACTCGCCAAGGCTGTGGCCGGCAACAATCGTGGGCCGCCAGCCCCGCGACTCGAGCAGGCGCCAGGCGGCTACGCTGGCAGTCAGGATTGCCGGCTGGGTGATCTCGGTGAGCGTCAGCCGCTCGGCCGGGCCGTGGAAAATCGTCGCGCTGAGTGGCAGGCCCAGCGCGGCATCAGCCTCGTCGAAGGTCTGGCGGCACACCGGGAACGCGTCGGCGAGCGCCTTGCCCATGCCGACCACCTGCGAGCCCTGCCCTGGAAACACGAACGCGATCATCGATTCCCCATCAACTGGTCGGTCACGCGCTGCTCGACGCGCCCGAGGATGTCGTCGCCGGCAAAGCGCGCCGCCGCGACCACCGCATTGCGAATGGCCTTCACCGAACTCCGCCCGTGGCAGACAAACACCAGGCCCGACACGCCGAGCAACGGCGCGCCGCCGTACTCCGAGTAGTCGAGCCGCTTGCGGAAGCGGCGGAAGGCCCACCGCGAGAGCAGAGACCCCATCTGACTCGAGAAGGTGCTCGCCAGCTCGGCGCCGAGCAGCTCTTCGACGGTCTCGACCAGGCCCTCGCTGAGCTTGAGAGCGACGTTGCCGGTGAACCCGTCGCAGACGATCACATCGGCGGCGCCGGAAAAGACCTGCCGAGCCTCGATGTTGCCGGAAAACGCTATCGGCGCAGCCTTGAGCAGCTTGTAGGCCTCCCGCGTCAGCTCGTTACCCTTGCCTTCCTCCTCACCGATCGACAGCAGGGCCACGCGCGGGCGGCTCACGCCCAGGAGGGCCTCGGCATAGACGGCTCCCATCACGCCGAACTGCAGGAGGTAGTGCGGGCGGCACTCGACGGTAGCGCCCGCATCGAGGAGCACCGCCATGCCGGTCCGCGTGGGGATGGCCGGCGCCAGCGCCGGTCGATCCACCCCGGGGAGCATGCCGAACACCGCGTGGGCTGCCACCACGGTGGCGCCAGTGTGGCCGGCGCTCACGAGCGCCGCCGCCTCACCGCGTTGCACGAGTTCGGCCGCCACCCGGATCGACGCCCGCGGCTTGCGCCGGATGGCCGCCGCCGGCGACTCGTCCATGCCGACGACATCCGGTGCGTCGACGAAGGTCACATCGAGGGCCGCCCGGTCGCCGTGCCTGGCAAGCTCGGCCGTGACGGCATCGCGACGGCCGACGAGAGTCACCGCCACGCCGGAGTGCCGGGCCGCGGCGAGCGCGCCATCGACGACCCGCCCGGGCGCATGATCGCCCCCCATCGCGTCGACGGCGATCCGTACGGACCTGCCAGCCGATGGCCTCACGGCCGCACCAGCGCCGGGCCGCCGAGGCACGCAGTCAGCGTGCTACTCCTCGTCGACGGCGCGGACCTGCCGCTCGTTGTAGAACCCGCAGTAGGCGCACACGCGATGCGGCGCCTTGGGTTCTCCGCACTGCGGACAGGCGCCGGCCGTGGTCTGGGGCAGCGCGTCGTGGGTGCGGCGCTTGCGGCCGCGGGTCTTGGAATGTCGGCGTTTGGGATTAGGCATCGTCGTTGGTCCGGGCAGAGGCGAGCGTCTGCAGCACCGCCAGCCGTGGATCCTGCCACTGCGGCGCGCACTGACAGCGCTCGGTGTTGAGGTTGATCCCGCACTGCGAGCAGAGCCCTTGGCAGTCGGGCGAGCAGAGCGGCTTCATCGGCGTCGCCAGGTAGCACTGCTCGCGCACCACCTGAGCCAGATCGATCCTATCGTCGGCGTAGAAGGCCGTCGTCGGGTCGCTCTCGGGATCTTCATCCTTGTTGCCGGCCAGCGTCTGCGGCAAGTAGCGCAACTCGAACTGCCCGTTCACGGCCATCCGATAGGGTTCGGCGCACCGGCTGCAGATGAGCTCGAGCTCGGTGACCACGCGCCCTTCCAGACGGTAGCGCGGGTGCTCCTGATGGAGCGTCGCGACCAGCTGCGCCGGCGCCACGATCCGCAAGGCGTCGTCGGCGGCGAAGGCCTCGGCCTCGAGGGTTCGGGTGACGGGCGTCTCGGGCTGGCGGATGGTGGTGAGGTCGAGAAACATGGCGTTCAGGTCGGCCGTGCGTATCCGGAGCCGAGACGACCAGCCAGTGTATCACGCCGTTTACCGCCACTGATTCGCCAAACCTTTGCCTGGCGGCAATCGACGGCGATCGGTCCAGACGTCAGCGCGCCGCCGGCGCCCGCTCGGAGACCGGCCACGGGCCGACCCATGGCTTGGGAATGACCAGTTGCTCGAACAGCCCCACCGCGTAGCGGTCGGTCATCCCGGCGATGAAGTCCTGGGTCGCCACGTCGAGCCCCTCGGCCTCGATCGTTCGCTCGTCGAGAAACGCGCGGGGCGCCCGCTGGACCCGCTCCCAGAGGCCGCCGAGAATGCCTTCGGCCTTGGCGAACTCGGCCATGGCGGCCTCGTTCTCGTAGACCTCGGTGAACAGAAAGTCGCGCAGCGCCAGTGTGGCTTCGAGCATCTCGCCGCTCATGCGGATCTCGTCGGTGCCGCCGGCCAGCGTCTCGCGAACGACGTCCGACACCATCCGGCCGATGCGTTGCGAGGCTGAGCCGCCCAGCACGCGTTGCGCCGAGGCCGGCAGGGCCCGCTCGTCGAGCAGGCCGGCGCGGATGGCGTCGTCGACGTCGTGATTGACGTAGGCCACGATGTCGGCGACCCGCGCCACCTGGCCTTCGAGCGTCGAGGCCCTGTGCTCTGGCGGAGCGCCTACCGGCAGGCCATGCTTCCCCTTCGAGTGCCGGGCGATGCCGTCGCGCACCTCCCATGAGAGGTTCAGCCCCTGGCGGTCGTGCTCGAGCACGTCGACGATACGCAGGCTCTGCTCGTAGTGATTGAACCCGTTCGGGCTGAGCGCCTGCAGGACGCGCTCACCGGCATGACCGAACGGCGGATGCCCGAGATCGTGTCCGAGTGCGATGGCTTCGGTGAGTTCTTCGTGAAGGCGCAGGACCTTGGCGATCGTACGCGCGATCTGCGACACCTCGAGGGTGTGCGTGAGGCGCGTGCGGTAGTGGTCGCCGGCCGGCGCGAAGAAGACCTGCGTCTTGTGCTTCAGCCGGCGAAACGCTTTGGTATGGATGATTCGGTCGCGATCGCGCTGGAACGCCGGGCGAATCGGGTCCTCGGGCTCCGGGCGCGGCCGGCCCTTGGTGGCCGCCGATCGGGCGGCCTGCGGCGCCAGCGCCTGCTGTTCGCGCCCTTCGAGCTGCTCACGGATGGTCAAGCGGCGCCCCTTGGTGCCTGCGGCATCCGCTCATGGTAGCAGGGCTTGGCGTTCATCGCAGGTCGGCCAGGAAGCTCGTGCCGTGCGCCAGTGCCGGCTGCCCGAACCAACCGGCAAGGGTCTGGCCCACGTCGGCGAACGACGTGCGCACGCCGAGCCCACACGGCGCGGTCAGCCAGCGCGCGGCGACGAGCAGCGGCACGAATTCCCGTGAGTGATCGGTGCTCGGCGTCGTCGGGTCGTTGCCGTGATCGGCTGTCACGATGAGCAGATCGTCGTCATCGAGTGCGGCCAGGATCTCCGGCAGCCGGCGATCGAAACGTTCGAGGTTCGCCGCGTAGCCAGCCACGTCGTTGCGATGCCCGTACTTGGTGTCGAAATCGACCAGATTCACGAACAACAAGCCGGCCGCACCGCTCTTGAGCAGCCCGACCAGCGTGTCGACCCCCTCGTCATCGCTGACGGTCGGGAGCGACTGCGTGACGCCACGTCCAGCGAACAGGTCGCCAACCTTCCCCACCGCCGTCACCGGCACGCCGGCCGCCGTCAGCCGATCCAGTAGCGTTTCGCCGAGCGGCGGCATCGCGTAATCGTGGCGGTTGGCGGTGCGGGTGTAGGCGCCGGACACGCCGGTGAACGGACGGGCGATGACGCGCCCGAGCCCCAGGCCGTCGACCACGAGCTCGTAGGCGACCCGGCACCACTCGTAGAGCCGGGCGACCGGCACGACGCCTTCGTGCGCCGCGATCTGGAAGACGCTGTCGGCCGAGGTGTAGACGATCGGGCGGCCCGTCGCGCAGTGCGCGTCGCCGAGGGTGTCGATGATGGCGGTGCCCGACGCGACGACATTGCCGAGCACAGAACGCCCGATGCGCGCTTCGAAGGCCGCAATGAGGTCGGCGGGAAACCCGTGCTCGAAGGTCGGGAACGCGCGCTCGAGGACGACGCCCATCAGCTCCCAATGGCCGGTGACCGAGTCCTTGCCCGGCGAGCGCTCGGTCAGGCGACCCCAGCAGGCGCGCGGTGTCGACGGCACCGGCACGCCGGGCATGGCCGTGGCCGCCGCCAGCCCGAGCCGAGCGAGCTCCGGGATGGCCAGGGGCACTTGTCGCGCGATGTTGCCGAGCGTATCGCTGCCGACGTCGCCATAGGCGGCGGCATCGGGCAGCTCACCGGCGCCGACGCCGTCGAGCACGATCAGAATCGCGCGCCGCGGCATGGAAGGAAGGGCACCCGGTCAGGGGTGATGCGACGAGAAGTAGTTGGGGACGCTGCGCGGCACGCGAAGCGTGGAGATGGCATGTTTGAAGACGAGGTGATCGAGTCCGTCGCACTCGATCACGACCGCGAAGCGATCGAAATTCTTGATCCGGCACTCGAACTGCCGACCATCGAGGAGGTGCACCGTCACCGCCAGCTTCTCGCGCCGGGCGTAGTTGAGGAAGACGTCCTGGATATTGGGCGCGCTCGATTTTCCGTCAGCCATTGCTCACGTCGCTCCCGTCGTCGTGCAAACCCCGCGCGCCCAGATGCTCGAAGACGCGCGCCTGGACATGCGCCGCTTCACCGGGCCCGTCAAACCACACTAGAGTAGGCTCTTTGCGAAACCAGATCAACTGGCGTCGCGCGTAGCGGCGGTTCTCATGCACGATGAGCGCGCGGGTCGCCGCGCGATCGCGCACACCGTCGAGGTCGTCGAGCATCTGGCGGTAGACGAGTCCGCCGAACGGGCGGGCGGTGCGCGGCACTCCGCGGGCCAGCAGCCCGCGGACCTCGTCCTCCAGTCCGGAGCCGAACTGCGTGTCGACGCGGCGGGCCAGGCGCGGCGCCAGCAGGTCGAGCGGCATCTCCAGCGCCACGCCGATGGCCTCGAACTCTGGCAGCGGCGCGATCGTCCCGGCAAAGTGCGCCGTCAGCGGACGCCCGGTGAGCAGCAGGACTTCGACGGCGCGGATCATGCGCTTGCGATCGGCAGCGGCGATGCGTACGGCCGAGCCCGGATCGCGGCGCTGCAGCAGCCGGTGCAGCCACTGATTGCCTTTCCGGTCGGCGACCAGCTCGAGGCGGGCACGCAACGCCGGATCGGCTGGCGGACCCGGGAACAAGCCGCGCGTCAGCGCCCGGTAGTAGAGCCCGCTGCCCCCGACGACAACCGGCAGCCGCCCGCGTCCATGGACATCGCGAATGACGGCGGCGGCGTCCGCGGCGTAGCGCGCGGCCGTGTAGCCGCCCTCGGGCTCGACGATGTCGACGAGGTGGTGCGGAACACCCTGCTGCGCATCGGGCGCCAGCTTGTCGGTGCCGATATCGAAGCCGCGGTAGACGGCGGTCGAGTCGCAATTGACGATCTCGCCGCCGAAGCGCCGGGCGATGGCGAGCCCGAGCGACGACTTCCCCGTCGCCGTCGGTCCGAGGACGGCGACAAAGCGCGGTCTCACCACACCAGTCGGCACGCGAGCTGTCCGAGCGCCACGAAGGCCAGCGCCGTGACGACGACGACCAGCCCCGTGTGTTGTGGGCGCGGCGTCATTGCTGCTGCGCCGGCGACTCGTTGAAGAAGAACGTCACCGTAAAGAACGCCCGATCGTCCGGGTACTCAGGCGGCAGCGGCGTCGTCGGATTCGACATCATCAGCGCGTTCTGCGCCGAGCGATTGAACGAGTCGATATCGGACGGCCGGACGACGTTCAGGTCGGTGATCGAGCCGTCTTTGTGGACGTTGAATTGAATAATCACCCGGCCGCGCATGGCGAGTGCGGAGTTGGGCACGATCCAGTTGCGCTTGACCTGGGCGATGAAGCGGCGGATCCACGGCCCGAACTCCACCCCCTTGGTGTCGAACTGGATCGCGGGCCCGAACTCGTTCACGCCGCCGTTGGGGTTGTTGTACGACTCCTGCTGCACGTACTTCTGCAGATCGCGGAGCGCGTCACCCAGGGCGCCGCCCGGCGTCGGCGCCGGAGGCGCCGGCTGCGCTTCGGCCCGGCGCGGCGCGGGCCGGGCCGTCTCAGCCTCCGGCAGCGGTGCGACGTTCTCGGCCGTGCGCTCGGGTGCGGGCGGGGCGGGCTCGGGTGCCGGGCCCTTGCCCCGAGGCCGTTCCTCGGGCGCTGCCTCGACGCGCTCGGTAGAGTTCCCGCGCGCGAACGGGAGGGCGTTCTCGGGACGCTCGACGATCGCTGGGGCCGCGGCTTGACGGTCCATGTCGGAGGCGTCGGCCTTGGGCGGCGGCGTGGGCGCCGGTACGTCACGCAGGGGCTCGACGACGACGAAACGCGGTGCGTCGCTGTCGCGCTCACGGCGAGGGGGCTCGGCCTGCGCCTCGGTGGGCGGGCGCTCGAAGATGGTCAGCGGCGGCGCGAAGAGCAACGCCAACACGATGCCGACGTGCACCACGACCGAGAGCACGACTCCTTCGCGCCGGGAAATCGCACTGCCGACCGCTTCGACGTGCTCGTAACGATCGTCGAAGTCGAAGTACATGAAGCAGTTGTCTCGATTATACCCGCCGAGCCTGCGGGCCGGGCAGACGGCGGCCGCTCACCGCTTGCGGGCCGTGTAGAGATAGACGACGCCGAGCGTCAATGGTCTGACCTGGGCATCGGAGAAGCCGGCGGCCGTCAGCAGCTTCGCGAATTCCGTGCCCCAGGGGAACGCCCCGACGGACTGCGGCAGATAGGAGTAGGCGCCGCCGTGCTTCGAGACGAGCCGCCCGATCCGTGGCAGCACGCCAAGGAAATACCACTGGTACAACTGGCGGAGCCCGGGCGCCTGCGGCAGGCCGAACTCGAGGATCGCCAGGCGGCCACCCGGCTTCAGCACGCGGTGGAGTTCGTCGATCGCCACCGCCGTCCTCTGGACGTTTCGAATGCCGAAGGCGATGGTGACGCAGTCCACCGAGCCAGACGTGACCGGCAGCGACATGGCATCACCACGCACGAGCTGCACGCGGCCCGGCACTCCGGCCGCGCGGATCTTCTCGTTTCCTTTCGCCAGCATCGCGCCGGCAAAGTCGACGCCGACGACGCGGGGGCTTCCCGGCGAAGCGGTGGCGGCGCCAATCGAGACGTCCGCCGTGCCAGCACACACGTCGAGCACGCGTTCACTACCGGTGAGCTGCAGCGCTTCAATCGCCAGCCGCCGCCACCGGCGGTCGAGTCCGGCCGACAGCACCGTGTTCAGCAGGTCGTACTTGCCGGCAATCGCATCGAACATCCCGGCGATGCGCGTGGGCGCCTTGTCGAGCGGCAGGGGTTCGGCGCCGGAGGCGCCCCGATCATCCGACATATAGCGCCGCGGCGGTCGTCATCATGTAGAGGATCCCCACGTATCCGTTGAGGTTGAAGGCTTCGGCCGCCCGCGACAGGTCGTCTGGTGTCACGATCGACTGTTCGTAGGCCAGCAGTACCGCGACTGCCGCGACACCGGCCAGATACACGGGCCCGAGCGGGACGATGAGCGCCAGCGAGGCCATCACGACAATGGTCGCGACGTGCAGCAGGCGCGAGAGCAAGAGCGCCCCGGCGATCCCGAACTTCACGGGAATCGACCTCAGCCCGTGGGCGCGATCGAAGGCCTCGTCCTGGCAGGCGTAGATGATGTCGAAGCCGGCCACCCACAGACCGATGGCCAGTCCGAGCAACCAGGGCGTCCATGCCATTCCGCCGCCGGCCGCGAGCCAGCCGCCGACCGGGGCCACGGCCATGGCCAGACCGAGGAAGGCCTGCGTGTAGTAGGTGTAGCGCTTGGCGAGCGAGTACCAGCCAACGATGACGAGTGCCACAGGTGACAACCAGCCGCACAGGGCACTGATCTGGAAGGCGGCGGCGACGAAGGCGACCGCCGCGACGGTGACAAACAGCCACGCCTCGCGTGACGTCATGGCGCCGCGCGGCAGCTCGCGCGACACCGTCCGCGGGTTCTTCGCGTCGAAGTGTGCGTCGACGATGCGGTTGAAGCCCATGGCCGCGCTGCGTGCAGCCACCATGCACGCCAGGATCCACGCGAACCCACGCCACGACGGCGGCGACTGGCCCGCCGCCAGGAACGCGCCCGTGAAGGCAAACGGCAGCGCGAACACCGTATGGCTCACGCGCACGAACGAGAGGTAGGTCGCAACCGACGCCATCAGCGCGCGCCTCCATGGTAACCGGCCGTGTCGACGACGCGCACCGCGTCTGGCGTGATGCCGGTCAGCAGAAAGGCCTCGGGATCGGTCGTTCCTGCCGGCATCGCCACGGCGATGAGGGTCGCGCGCATGCCCGGAGCGATGACGCCGAGGTCTCCGCCAAGTCCGAGCGCCTCGGCGCCGCCGCGGGTGGCGGCCGCCAGCAGGCGCCGGGCCGGTGCTTCCGGCGCGAGCGTCCGCATGGCCGCCAGCTCGCTGAAGAGGTTCAGGTCCGGCGCGCTGGCAAGGCTATCGGTGCCCACGGCGAGCCGCACGCCGGAGGCGAGGAACCGCGTCAGCGGCGGCGCGCCCACGCCGACCCAGACGTTGCTGCGCGGACACGTGACGAGCGTCGCGCCAGCCCCGGCGACGCGCGCCAGCTCGCTGTCGGTGAGCTGGACGCCGTGCACCACCAGTGTGCCCGGTCCGATCACGCCGAGATCGCACAGGTAGTCCCCAGGACCACGTCCGGGCGGGCGCCAGTCGTCGCGCCACACGCCGAGTTCGATGAGCCGTTCGCGCCACGGGCCGCGTCCTGTGCGCAACAACTCCACTTCCGCCGGCGACTCCCCGACGTGCACGCTCGTGACCGGCGGGGTCGAGGCTTGCACGGCATCGCGAATGGCGAGGAAGAGCGCCTCGGAGACCGAGAACGGGGCGTGCGGCGCCGGCACGACCCTGACGCCGGCCGAGGCGAGCGCGGCGTGCCGCACGACGGCGTCGTTCACGATCCGCGAGCCGTCACCGACGGCGAATCCCATCAGCTCGTGGAACACCACGGCCGGCACGCCGGCCGCCGCCAGCAGGTGCGGCGTCACGAGAGCGTTGGCGACATCGCCCACCGCTACCGTGCCGCTGGCGCGCAGTTCAGTAATGGCCCGTTCGATGGGCACCATCACGCCAGGATCGTCGGCCCGCTCGAGGGTACGGCGCGCCGCCATGAGGTGCCCGACCCAGGTCAGGAAGTCGCCGCTCGGCGGCACCCGTCCGCGCAGCCACGACAGCTCAAGGTGGGTGTGGGCATTGACGAGTCCGGGCAGCACGGCCACCGTACCGAGATCGCGGGTCGCCCGCGCAGCCGGCGCGTCGCGGCCAGCACCGACGGCGGCGATGCGGCCGTCGACGACATGAATCCACGCGTCGCGCCTGGGCGGCGACGCGATTGGACACACCCATCGGGCCCGAATCAGCACGCCAGCGGCGCCAGGCGTCACTGGTGGGCTCACGCCACCGGCGAGGGTGGCGCCTGCCCGCGCTGGCGCTTGCCGGCGGCGCTCTTCGCCTCGTAGTTGGCGAGCTCGGCCGGCACCGACTGGTCGCCGTCGCTGCGCGCCGTGGCCAGAGCCAGCACGCGCGGCACCTCGCGCTGACGGAAGACCGGCGTGCCGAGCTGCTCGTAATGCATGGTGCGCCGCGAGGCGGTGAGCCCCGCGTTCTCGATGTTGCGCACCACCTCGTACTCGTCCATGCAGAACTCGGCGCCGGCGGCGCGCACGACGTTCTCCTCGATCATCACGCTGCCCATGTCGTTGGCGCCGAAGGCCAGGCTGAGCTGCCCGACCTTTCCCCCCTGCGTGACCCACGACGCCTGCAGGTTGTCGAAGTTGTCGAGGACCAGCCGGGCGATGGCCAGCGTCCGCAGGTAGTCGATCCCAGTGGCCTCTTCCCCGCCGCGCTCGGTGTGTTCGGGCTGGTAGCTCCAGGTGATGAAGGCCGTGAAGCCACCGGTCTCGTCCTGTAGTGCGCGCAGGCGCAGCATGTGCTCGAGGCGTTCCTCGTCGGTCTCGACCGTGCCGTACATCATCGTCGCCGTCGTGCGCAGACCCGCCTTGTGCACCTCGCGCATCACCTCGAGCCATTCATCCGAGGTCGCCTTCGAGTAGCAGTTCAGCAGCTTGCGAACGCGGTCGACCAGGATCTCGGCGCCGCCGCCAGGCACGCTGTCGAGGCCGACGGCCACCAGACGCTGGACCACCTCTGGCACGGCACGCTTCGAGGTCTTCGCGATGTGCAGGATCTCGGGCGGCGAGAGTGCGTGCAGCTTGAAGTCCGGGTACTTCGCCTTGATGCCGCGGAAGAGATCCTCGTACCAGGCCAGCGGCAAGTCGGGATTGTGACCGCCCTGCAGCAGCAACTGGTTGCCGCCGAGCGCCATGGTCTCGTCGATCTTGCGGTGGATCTCGTCGAAGCTGAGGACGTAACCCTCGGCATGGCCAACGGTGCGGTAGAACGCACAGAAGTTGCAGCGCGCCACACACACGTTCGTGTAGTTCACGTTGCGGTCGATGATGTAGGTGACGACGCCGTCGGGATGCTTGCGCCGGCGCACGGCGTCGGCCATGCGGCCGAGCCAGTTCGTGGGGGCCTCACGGTAGAGCCACAGCGCCGCTGCGGCAGAGAGCCGCCCGCCATCGAGGACGCGGGCGCCGAGAGCATCGAGGCTGAAAGTCATCAGTAGAATCTGAGCGGCAGAGCCCGCCGGCCCAGGTGAACCTCGACGGCCAGCGCGTGAAACCGTTCGAGCCCGGCCTGCTCGCGCGGCCCGAACGTGTAGTGGAGATTATGACGTAGATACGACAGATTCGACCGAGCCCGCGCCGGATCGCCGCCGGCGGCCTCGGCGGCGATCGCTTCGAGACTCCTGACGCCGAGGTCGCGGGCCGCGCCCAGCGCCGCCACATGGGCGGCGTCGAGCGCGCCCGGACGCCCGGCCCAGGCGGCGTAGACAAACGGCAGGCCCGTCAGCTCACGCCACGCAGCACCCAAGTCCACCTTCTCGACGCCCGCCGGCACCGGATCGATGGCCAGGGCAGGGTCGCCGATGATGAGCGCGGCATCGGCGGTGGCGAGCATCCCGGCCAGTGACGGCGCCGACGGCACCATCTCGGGCGCCACCTGCCACCGTTTCGCGCACAGGATGGCGGCGAGAGCTGCCGAGGTTCGCGAACTCGTGTCGAGGGCCAGGCGGCGCACGCGTGCCATCGGCACGGTCGTGAAGATCGCCACCGACTCGATCGGCCCGTCCGATCCGATCGCCACGTCCGGCACCAGGCGATAGTCGCCGCGCAGGTACTCGAACGACGGGATGAGGCCGAGGTCGACGTCCCCGGCGTGCAGCCGCTCGGCGCACGCCGCCGGCAGATCGAAGCGGACGTCGAAGAGCGCGCCGGCCTCGGCCAGGCCGGCCACCAGGGGCCTGGCGTTCAGGAACGACACCGCGCTGACCCGGACCGGGGCGCTCATCCCGCCAGCGACGCGAAACGGCCGTCGCGCTCGACCGGCGTCAGACCAGCGGCGACGATATTCCGGCGGATCTCCTCGAGCGGCGCGCGCCGCGCGCCGCGCGTCAGATCGTCGTCGGCGGCGATCGCATCGACGTCGTCGGCGCCGACGGTGAGAGCGACTTGCGCCAGCTTCGGCCCGTGGCGCGCCCAGTCGACCTGTATCCGCGGCACCGCCTCGAGCGCGAGCCGTGCCAACGCCATCTGGCGCACGTCGTCGAAGCCCGTCGTGGGCGTCGCCGGATCGCCGTCCCGGGCGAGCGGCGCCACCGCTTCGAAGCCGCCGACGGCATCGTGCAGCGCGCGCACCGCGAGCAGCCAGCCGGCGCGATCGGCGGAAGGCGCCACGGCGCCGACGACGCGCACGGCCAGGCCGGCTGCACGCGCGGCGGTGATGGCGTCGGCCGCGCCAGATCGCGGCTCCACCAGCGCGATCTCGTCGAGTCCCGCCGCGCGAAGCGAGGCCAGGAGGGTCGGGTCGCCCAGCGACACGAGGTCGGCCAGCACGAAGCCGCGCAGCACGAGCCCGCCGGCGAGCGCCCTGGCACGCCGCACCAGGTCCAGGGCCACTGCCGCCGACGCCGGCTTCAGCGTCACACGCACCTCTCGCGCGGCGGCCGGCGGCGGCGTCCAGGCGTCGACGCCGTTACCGGCGAGCTCGTGCACGCGCACGAAGGTCGTGGCGTCGCCGTGCCGCGCTCGCCGCACGTCATCAGCCAGTGCGCCAACGCTCAGGATGTCGGTGACAGCCGCCAGCGCGCGCACGTCGGCCTCATCGAGCCTTTGTCCGGCCCGTGCCGTCTCGATCAGCGCGGGAGGAATCGTCGTCTTCGCCTCAACGGACATGATCCATACACTCCACGATCTCGGCCGCCAGCGCCAGTGCCGCGCGGCCCGCTTCGCCGGTCACCATCGGCGGGCGCCGATCGCGGACGGCAGCCACGAAGTCTTCGAGCTCGCGCTTGAGCGGCTCCTCGCGCGGCACGTCGAGCTTGCCGCCGGTGATGGCCGGCGTGCCGGCCGGGCCCGGGCCGAGCGTCCAGTGCTCGACCTCCTGCGCCGCATAGTCGATCGACAGATAGCTCTGCGGCTGGAAGAAGCGGATCTTGCGCACGCGATCGCGGCTGATACGACTGGCCGTGAGGTTCGCGATGCAGCCGCCGGCAAAGCGCAGCCGCACGTTCGCGATGTCGATGCGCGGCGTCAGCACGGGCACGCCGACGGCCTCGACGCTGACTACCGGCTCGCCCACGATCGAGAGCAGCAGGTCGAGGTCGTGAATCATCAGGTCGAACACGACGTCGATATCGAGGCTGCGCTCGGGGAACGTGCCAAGCCGATGGGCCTCGATGAAGCGGGGGTGCCTGAGGTGCGCGCGCGCGGCCGTCACCGCCGGATTGAAGCGCTCCGTATGTCCGACGGCGAGTTGGACGCGTCCGGCGGCCGCCGCGATGAGTGTGTCGGCTTCGGCGACCGACCGCGCCAGCGGCTTCTCCACGAGCACGTGCATCCCGCGCTCGATCAGCCCGAGGGCGACCGGCAGATGCACTTCGGTTGGCACGGCGATGGTGACGGCGTCGAGGTCCGACGGCAGTGCCTGCCAGCCGATCACGCCGGTCGTGGCATGCGCGGCGGCGATCTCGGCGGCCCGGCCGGCATCGATGTCGGCCACCGCCACCAGTTCCACGCCGGGCATCTGGGCCAGCAGCCGCGCGTGATGCTTCCCCAGGTGCCCCACACCTACCACCGCCACGCGCAGCCGCGTGTCGCCCATCACGCGCGCTCCTCGGCGGGCACCGCCCGCCCCACGATCGCAATCCCGGCCTCGTCAGCCGCGGCAATCACTCGAGCCTTGTCGAACATCAGGGTCTTGCCCGCGTCGAGCGAGAGAACACTGGCGCCAGCCCGCGCCATCAACTGAATGGTGGCGATTCCTACGACCGGAACATCGAAGCGCATGTCCTGCTGCGGCTTGGCGACCTTGACGATGAGCACGCCGTCGCCGGCCAGATCCCCGGCCCGGGCGATCACCGCATCGGTGCCCTCCATTGCCTCGACGGCGACGACGGCGCTGTCCTTGACGGCGATCGTCTGGCCGATGTCGAGTCCCGCGATCGTGTCGGCCATGCGATAGCCGAAGGTCAGCGACGCGGCCTCCGCCTCGGTGGGCCGCCGTGACGTCATGACGCCCGCTTCGGCCAGCAAGGGCGTGATGAGGGCGGTCGAGTCGATGAGTTCGATGCCGCGCTCGCGCATCACGCCGGCCACGGCGCCGATGAGCGCGTCGGTGTTGCGCGAAGTGAGGCGCTTCAGCAGTCCCATGGACGTCAGGTCGGGCAGGACGCCGAAGATCTTCGTGTGCTTGACCTGGCCCGCCATGACGGCGTGGCTGACGCCCGCCTCCTCGAGGATCCGCAGGCAGGTGCCGAGATGCCCGAGCGACACGCGATGCACGGCGACCGGTGGGGGCGTGGCGGCGGCGGCCTCGAGATCGGCGTCGGCCTCTTCCTTCACCGCGATCACCGTGACGTCGTACCCGAGGCTGCGCGCGGCCTCCAAGACCAGGAACGGGAAGCGGCCATTGCCCGCGAGCAGCCCGAGCTTCACGGTGCGCTATTCCCCGGCGTCATCGGCGCGTTTGCTGGGCCGCCTGAGGGTGACGCCCCGGCTCGACGACCGGATGAAGTCCACGAGGTAGGCGACGTCCGCGCAGGCCAGGGCCGGCTCGGCGTCGATGGTCTGGAGCGCTTTCGAGGGCGTGAGACGCGACGTCAACAGATAGCGGTAGGCACGCTTGAGCTTGCTCACGACCTCTGGGCTGAAGCCGCGCCGCACGAGACCGATGGTGTTCAGGCCGTAGACGCGGGCGCGGTTGCCGACGGTCTTGGCGAAGGGCAAGGCGTCGAGCGTCACGACGGAGTAGCCGCCGATGAAAGCGTAGCGGCCTACCCGGCAGAACTGATGCACGCCCGAGTAGGCGCTGATCTGCGCGAAGTCCTCGACGACGACATGACCGCCGAGCGTCGCGCCGGGCCCGAAGATCGTGTCGCTGCCGACGCGGCAGTCGTGCGCCACATGGGCATAGGCCATGAAGAGATTGCGGTCGCCGATCCGGGTCTCTCCGCCCCCACCCTCCGTGCCGCGGTGAATCGTGACCGACTCGCGGAAGACGTTGGACTGCCCGACCACCAGCCGTGTCCGCTCGCCGCGGTACTTCAGGTCCTGGGGCGGCAGTCCGATTGACGCAAACGGGAAGATCCGCGTGTGGTCACCAATCGTCGTGTCGCCGTCGACCACCGCCGAGGCGCCGACCTGCACGTCGCGGCCAATGACGACATGCGGTCCGACGACCGCGCCCGGGCCGATGACGGAGCCGTCGCCAATGATCGCCGAGGGCGCGACGATGGCGGTGGCATGGATGCGCGGTGCCCCCTCGGTCACCGCCAGCACGATCCGCGCCTCGATGACCACGCTGCCCCCGACACTGGCCGTCGCCTGCACCCAGGCAATGGGCCCGCGGCGCCGGACCAGCTGCACGTTGACCTCGAGGCGATCGCCGGGCACCACATGGCGCCGGAACTTCGCGTCGTCGACGCCCCGAAGGCGTACCGTCGCGCCCTCGTCGGCGTCGGCGGACCCGAGCAGCAAGAGGGTCGAAGCCTGCGTGAGCGCCTCGATCATCAGCACGCCCGGCATGAGCGGGGCGCCCGGGAAGTGTCCCTGGAAGTAGTCTTCGCTGGCGCTCACCGCCTTGGCGCCGGTCAATCGACCAGCCTCGCCCGTCAGGCAGGCCACGTCGACGAGCGACACGGGACAGCGATGCGACTGGCGCTCGAGGAGAGTGGGAGTGTGCACGGGGGACGAAGATGACGCAGCCCCGGAAGGGCTGCGCCTGATTGGGCCGGCTACTGCTGCCCGGGCTTGGCGGGCGCCGGCGGGGCCGGCTTGGCCTGGTCGAACTTCTTGACGATCTCGGTCGTGATGTCGAGCGCAGCGTCAGCCCACACGAGGCCGGAATCAGGACCGTTGAAGATGTAGTGCAGGCCCCGCTCCTTGCCCACCGCCTCGATGATCGGGGCGATGCGGCGCTGAAACTCGTCCTGCAGCTGCTGTTGCAGCTCCTGGACTTCGGCCTGCGCGTCCTGCGTGGCACGCTGCAGATCGACCTGCGCACGCTCCACCTGCTTGGTCAGGTCGGCCCGGGCGGCCTCGCTCATCACCGCGCCGCTCTTGTCGAGTTTCTCCTGCAGCCCCTGCGCCGCCGTCTGGCGCTCGTTGAGTTCGGCGACCTTCTTCTGCTGGAGCGCCTGGACGCGGGTACTCGCCAGCTTGCCCTCACTTGACTCCGCCACCACTCGCTGCAGCACCACGAACGCGATCTTTGCGCCCTCTGGGAATGGCAGCGCCGCCGGGGCGGGTTCCGCAGCCTGGGCGGGGGGCACCACCGGCTTGGCCGTCTGTGGCTCCGGCGCCAAGGCAAACGAAGCGGTTCCGGTCACGAGCACGAGGCCAAGGGCCACAACCATACGTCTCATTGCTGACATCCTTTTCGACAATACTGACAACCTTCGCATTTTACTCTACTATGCCGCGCCGGGTAAGATCGGGGGGCCGCCCTGTTCCGAGGATCGAAATGCGCCGAGTCACGCTCGCCTGCACGCTACTGCTATCGCTTTCTGCCGCCGGCTGCGGCGGCGACATCCAATCGCTGCTCGTTACCACCCCCGACCCGGTATTCGTCACCGAATCCTTCACGGGAACGCTGACGCTCAACGGCGCCACGTCCCACCCGTTCTCCATCACCTCGGCCGCCGGCGGCGACGTCACAGCGGTGCTCCGCACCGTGACGCCCGACGACACGGCGGTGGTCGGATTCAGCCTCGGCACCTGGAATGGCACGGGCTGCCAGGCCGTCATCTCGAACGACCGGGCCACCGTGCTTGCCTCGCTCCTCGGACGGGCCACGTCGACGGGCACTCTGTGCGTGCGGCTCTTCGACATCGGCGCTCTGGTCGATCCGCAGGACTACTCGATCGAAGTCACACATCCCTGACACGGCTGGCCGAGTGCCTCGGCCGTATCTCAGAAGGTCGAGCCGACCGCGAACCGGAACGTGAACCGCTTCGCCGGCTGCAGGTTGTTGGTCAGCACCCCGCCACGCTGCGGGTTGTAGGCGAAAATCAGCCTGAACGGCACGTTCAGCACCGGCATGAAGAACCGGATCTCGGCGCCGGTCGAGGTCTTGAACGCGCTTTGCCGGCCGATCGATTGCGTGGTCGGCCCCGCCGCATTCGGATCGATGAACCCGGTGAAGGCGAGCGGGTCGTAGAGCAGCGGCGGAGTCGGCGGCACCACCTGAAGGATGTCTTCCTTCATACCGAACTTCTCGCCGATGTCGCGCACCTGGCCGGCGTCGTAGAACAGCACGAGGCGCACCGGCCCGGCGACCTGAATCAGGTACTCCGCGTTGAACAGCACGCTCTTGTTGCCGCCGAGCACGATGCCCGAATTGATGTCACGCGGGCCGACGCTGCGGATGTCGTAGCCTCGAATGCTGTACTCGCCGCCCTGAATCAGCTTCTCGAAGATGGGCAGCTGCTTGGTGCTCCCGTAGGGCCGGATGTACTGGAACTGGGCGCGCGAGCCCACCGACATTCGCGGCGTCAGCCGCCAGAAGCCCACCCCTTCCAGTGTCGGCTTGACGAAGTAGGTGTCGCCGCCCGGCCCCGCATAGTCGAACGAGGCCGTGAGTCGGCGGCCGGTGCTGGGAAAGATCGGGTTGTCGACGGTGTTGAACGAGAAGCTCGGCACGATCTTGCTGATCGTCCGCGTGCCGCCCTGGCCAATGAGCAGCGAGTCGGCGAGGAACGGGTTCTGCGCCAGCAGCACCGGGTTCGTATAGGCGGTGTTCAGGTCGAGCACCTCCACCTGCTCGTAGCTGTAGTTCACGAACACGCGCGAGAAGTCGGCCACCGGGAAGCCCATCGTGAGGTTGCCGCCGACCGAGGCCTGCGTGAACTGGCCGATGTAGTTGAGCGACCGCTTGTAGACGTCGATGCCGCCGGTGATGTTACGGTCGAAGAGGAACGGTTCGGTGAAGGCCACCTGATAGTTCTGCGCGCGCGACCCGCCCTGCAGCGACAGCGTGAGGCTCTCGCCGCGTCCCAGGAAGTTCGCCGTCTGGAACGACAGCTGTCCGAAGAAGCCCTCGAACTGCGACACACCAGCGCCGAACGTCAGCTGGTTGCGGTTCTGCTCCTCCAGCTTCAGGGTGACGTCCACCTTATTCTTCTCGTTCGGCGTCTTCGCGACGTCGATCCCGGGGCCGCCTTCTTCGAGCTGCTTGAAGTAACCCACCTGATTCAGGCGCCGGACGGAGTACTTCAGGGCCTCAGTGTTGAAAACGCCGCCCTCGATGAGGCGCATCTCCCGCCGTACCACCGTGTCGCGCGTGGTCGTGTTGCCGGTGAAGGTGATGCGGTTGACGAAGTACTGCTCGCCTTCCTGGATCTGCATCGTCACGTCGACCGTGGGCTCGGCCGGACCGTCCAGCGGTCCGGTGGCCGCCGGCTTCGGCTTCAGGTCCGGATAGCCCGTGAACTCGAAGTAGCCGCCGCCACCGTAGACCTCCTGCGCCTTGCGCAGGCCGTCGCGGATCCGCTTTTCGCTGTACCACTCCCCGGGCGACATCTTGAACAGCGGGCGGAGCCCCTCTGACTTCACGACCGTATTGCCGGCAAAGGTGAACTCCCCCACCTTGTAGCGCGGGCCCTCGGTGACCGGGATGCGCACCTGAATCCAGCGCGTCTTGCCGTCGGGGCTGTCCTGCAGGGTGTTCAACTCGGGAGCGCCGACGCGCGCCTCGATGTAGCCCTTGTTGCGGTAGTGGGCCACCACCTTGTCGGCGTCTTCTTCGAACTTGGCTTCCTTGTAGGTGCCGCTGCCGGTCAGCCAGGAAAACGCCCCGTGCTGCTTGGTTTCCTTCATCTTTCGACGGAGAGTGCCGTCGCCGAGCGCTTCGTTGCCTTCGAACGCCACCTCGCGGATGCGGACCTTCGGTCCTTCCTGCACGTCGAAGACCACCTTCACGAGCTTGGGCCCGCCCGGCAGGGCCTCGACCTTCGACGTGATCTCGGCGAATTGGTAGCCCTTCTCACTCATCAGGTCCTGGATGATGCTCTTGACGCGCCGCATCGCGCCTTCGTCCAGGAACGAGTCGAGGCGCAGGGCCACGCCCAGCTCTTTCATCTTCTCGTCGACTTTCGTCCGCTCGACCTTGCTCGACCCGGTGTAGTCGACGATCTTCACGCGCGGACGCTCTTCCATGTTGAAGACCACGCGCTTGCCGATGACACCGTTGTCGTATGGCTCGTCGAGCACTTCGACCGACAAGTTGTCGAGGAAGTTGGTGCCCCACAGCCGCCGGAAGTCGTCGCGAAGCTTGGCTTCGGCCTGCTCGTCGTACGGCACCCAGACGCCGTCGGAGCTGCGACTCGGCTGGGTCTGGATGTAATACAGGTAGGTCTGCGGGTCGATGAGCGACTCATCGACGGGCTGGAACCGCAACTGGATGAAGCGGATGACCGGGCCCGATTCGGGCGGCGGCATGCGCGTCGCCGGTTGGGCGGCCGGCGCCGGCGGCGCGGCCTGGCGCGCGTCGGCGGAGCCCGCCGACGCCAGCACACAGAATCCGAGAAGAGTAAGCAGCCTGCGCATCGTGTTCACACCGGTCGACCGGGCGCCCCCGGGGCGCCTCCGGGGCACGCCGGCTCATCGCCGGTCGCCGAATCCGTCGATCCTACCGGATTCAGACGTCGCTGGAAAGCGGCTGGCCGGCCCCGACCGGTTCGGCGGGTTCGGGGACGGAGCGGTAGGCCAGGCTCCCGCCGTCGACATAGACCTCGATTTCACCGTCGCGCACCCGGCCGCGGATGAGCTCTTCCGACAGGGGATCCTCGACGTAGCGCTGAATGGCGCGTCGGAGCGGACGGGCCCCGTACGAGCGGTCCTTGCAGGTCACCTCGATCATCCAATCGAGGGCTTCCGGGGTCAGGCGCACCCGCATCCGGCGATCCGCCAGGTTGGTGTTCACCTGCGCGACGAGCAGCACGAGAATCCGCCGCAGATCGTCGTCGGAGAGGGCGTCGAAGACGATCAGCTCATCGACGCGGTTGACGAACTCCGGATTGAACGTCCGCTTGACCTCGCCCAGCACCATGTCGGTGATGCTCTTCGAGCTGTCGCCGGAGTCGGACTGGAAGCCGAGAGTGGCCCGCTTCTGGATGAAGCGCGCACCGATGTTCGACGTCATGATGAGAATCGCGTTCTTGAAGTTCACGCGGTTCCCGAGTCCGTCGGTGAGGTGTCCGTCCTCGAAGACCTGCAGCAGGATGTTGAAGATGTCGGGGTGCGCCTTCTCGATCTCGTCGAGCAACACGACCGAATACGGATTGCGCTTCACGCGCTCGGTGAGCTGGCCGCCTTCTTCGTGGCCGACGTAGCCGGGTGGTGACCCGATGAGTTTCGATACCGAGTGCTTCTCCATGTACTCGGACATATCGAAGCGGATGAGCGCGTGCTCGCTGCCGAACAGGAGGTGCGCCAGGGCCCGCGCCAGCTCGGTCTTCCCGACGCCTGTCGGCCCGAGGAACATGAAGCTGCCGACCGGGCGGGCCGGGTTCTTGAGGCCGGCTCGCGAGCGGCGAATGGCGCGCGAGACGGCCGAGATGGCCTGCTCCTGGCTGATCACGCGGCGGTGGAGTTCGTCTTCCATCCGCATCAGCTTGTCGCTCTCGTCCTGGTTGATCGACGAGAGCGGCACACCGGTCCATTTCGAGACGACCTCGTCGATCTCGTGGCGGCCAACGACCACCCGCCGCTGGTTGGGCCGTACGTCGAAGCGCTCGCGCACCAGCGCGAGGTTCTCGCGCGCCGAGGCCTCCTGGTCGCGGTAGTACTGCGCGCGGTCGAAATCCTTGGTCGAGACCGCGTGCTCCATCTGCTCGACGGCGACGCGGATGCTCTTGTTGATCTCGCCGAACTCCTCGGTGAAAGACGCCTCGCGCAGCTTGGCGCGCGCCCCGGCTTCGTCGAGCAGATCGATGGCCTTGTCGGGTAGGAAGCGGTCCGTCACGTAGCGGCTCGACTGGTAGACCGAGGCCTCGATGGCATCCGGCGAGTACTCGACGTGGTGGAACTGCTCGTAGCGGTCCTTCACGCCCATCAGGATGCGGATGGTCTCCTGCTCCCCGGGCGGCTCGACCTTGATGGCCTGAAAACGCCGTTCGAGCGAGCGATCCTTCTCGATGTACTTGCGGTACTCGGCCGGCGTGGTCGCGCCGATACAGCGGATCTCGCCGCGGCTCAGCGCCGGCTTGAGGATGTTGGCGGCATCGAGCGAACCCTCGGCCGACCCGGCGCCCACCAGCGTGTGCAGCTCGTCGATGAACACGATGATGTTCGGGTTGTCGGTGAGCTCCTTCATGATGGCCTTGAGGCGCTCCTCGAACTGGCCACGGTACTTCGTGCCCGCCACGATGAGAGAGATGTCGAGGGCCAGCAGGCGCTTGTCGGCGAGGAAGTGCGGCACGTCGCCACAGACGATCTTCTGCGCCAGACCTTCGACGATCGCCGTCTTGCCGACACCGGGCTCCCCGATGAGCACGGCGTTGTTCTTGGTGCGGCGGCAGAGCACCTGCTGCACACGCTCGAGTTCGTAGTCGCGCCCGACCAGGGGGTCGAGCTGGTTCTTGAGGGCGATATCGGTCAGATCGCGGCTGAACTCCGCCAAGAGCGGCGTCTCTTTCACCCGCGTCGAGGTGGTCTTCTCGTTGAGGAGCTGGACGATATCCTCGCGCACGGCATGCAGGCGCATGCCCTTCTCCATGAGGATACTGGCCGCGACCGACCGCTCCTCCCGGAGCAGCCCCAGCAGCAGATGCTCGGTGCCGATGTAGTTGTGGAGGAGGCGGTCGGCCTCCTCGGCGGCGTACTGCAGGACACGCTTGGTCTCGCCGCTGAACGGGATCTCGACCGACGTCGAGACCTTCTCACGGAACACCGTACGACCCTCGATGTCCTTCCGGATCGTGTCCAGCGAGAGGTGCGACCGCTGGAAAATCCGGCTGGTGAGGCCCTTGCCCTCGCGGATCAGTCCCAACAGCAGGTGCTCGGTCTCGATCGAGATGCTGCCGAGCTGACTTGCCTCGTAACGGGCGAAGAACAACACCCGCCGTGCTCTTTCGGTATACCGCTCGAACATCCGGCCGCCTTCGCGTGGAGTAGAGTCCCGGCGCTTGTCGATTCTCATTATACGGGATTCCCCACCCCGCCCCCGCGCCAACGGCCAGGTCGGGTTCCTGCACCGCCGCGCCGGCCCGGCGGCTACAATCGCGAAGGAGGTTCCCTCGTGGCGGAAGCTGTTGGATTCATCGGTCTCGGTGCCATGGGCCGCCCCATGGCGCTCAACCTGCGCAAGCACGGTGTGGACGTGGTGGTGCACAACCGCAGTCATGCGGCCGAACGCGCATTGGCCGAGGCCGGCGCCGCCATCGCGACCACGCCCGCCGCGGTCGCCGCGGCCTGCCAGGTCGTCATCACGATGCTCCCTGATGCACCTGATGTCGAAGCCGTCCTCGGCGGCCCGGCGGGTCTGCTGGCAGGACAACAGCCCGGCGCCGTCGTGGTCGACTCGAGCACCATCGCGCCATCGGCGGCCGTCCGCTTCTCGGCACTGGTCGCCGAGCGCGGCGGCGCGTACCTCGACGCGCCGGTGAGCGGGGGCGAGATCGGCGCCGTCGACGGCACGCTCACCTTCATGGTGGGCGGTGACGCCGAGGCGCTGGCACGCGTGACGCCGCTGCTCGCCATGATGGGGCGGGAAGACCGCATCGTCCATGTCGGCCCGTCCGGCGCCGGGCAGGTGTGCAAGGCCTGCAACCAGCTCGTCATCGGCGGCACGATGGTGGCCGTGGCCGAGGCGCTGGCGCTGGCCAGCAAGGCGGGAGTGGACGGCGCCAAGGTGCGGCAGGCGCTGCTCGGCGGCTTTGCGGCGAGCCGGGTGCTCGAGGTGCACGGCGAGCGGATGCTCGCCGGTAACTACAAGCCGGGGTTCAAGGCCCGGCTCTACAAGAAAGACCTGCGGATCGTCCACGAGGCGCTGGCGGAGTACGGCGTGCCGGCGCTCGCCACCGCGCTCGTCCAGCAGCTCGTGCACGCCCACGTCGCCGCCGGCGGCGGTGACGACGACTACTCGGGCGTCGCCACGACCACGTTCCGATTGGCCGGTCTGCTCTAGACCGGCGTCCACACGCCACCTCCGGAGTGCTCATGTCCGCTTCACTGCCCACGTCCCGTGCCATCCTCGACCGTCTCGGCCTCGCCGAGCTCAACCCAGGCGTTTCGTCCGGTGCCTCCGACTGGGCCCTCGCCTCCGGCGCCGAGGTGCTGGTGTCGCACGATCCGTCGACCGGGGCGCCGATTGCCGGTGTGCAGCTGGCCACGGCCAAGGGCTACGACCGCATGGTCGAGACGGCTGCCGCGCGCTTCCGCTCGTGGCGCGAGACGCCGGCGCCCAAGCGCGGGGAGCTGGTGCGCGACCTTGGTCAGGCCCTGCGCGCCGCCAAGGAACCGCTGGGCGATCTCGTCAGCCTCGAAATGGGCAAGATCCGCGCGGAGGGCCACGGCGAAGTGCAGGAGATGATCGACATCTGTGACTTCGCCACCGGCCTGTCACGGCAGCTCTACGGCCTGACGATCGCCTCCGAGCGCCCGGGCCACCGCATGATGGAACAGTGGCATCCCCTGGGCCCGATTGGCGTCATCACGGCGTTCAACTTCCCCGTGGCCGTATGGTCCTGGAACGCGGCGCTGGCCGCCGTCTGCGGCGACACGGTGGTGTGGAAGCCGGCCGAGCCGACGCCCCTCTGCGCGGTGGCCGTGCAGCGCATCGCCAACCAGGTGATGGCCGACCACGGCGTGGAGGGCGTGTTCACGCTGGCGGTGGGCACGGGTGCGACCATCGGCGAAACCATGCTCAACGACCGGCGCCTGCCGCTCATCTCGTTCACCGGTTCGACGCCGGTCGGGCGCCACGTCGCCCAGACGGTCGCCGGACGCTTCGGCCGGCCGCTGCTTGAACTGGGTGGCAACAACGCGATTGTCGTGGCGGCCGATGCCGACCTCGACATGGCCGTGCGGGCCGTGCTCTTTGGCGCGGTCGGCACGGCCGGTCAACGCTGCACGTCCACCAGGCGGCTCATCGTGCATCGCGAGGTCGTGGGAGTGCTGTCAGACCGGCTGGTCGCCGCCTACGCCCAGGTCAGAATCGGCTCGCCGCTCGACCCGGCGACGCTCATGGGTCCGCTCGTGAACGAGGCGGCGGTCGAGAAGATGCAGGCGGCGCTGGCCGCGGCCACCGCCGGCGGCGGCACCGTGCTCACCGGCGGCGCGCGCCGTCCCGACCTGGGACCGAACTTCGTCGAGCCGGCCATCGTCCGCATGCCGGCCCAGGCCGAGATCGTGCAGCACGAGACGTTTGCGCCAATCCTCTACATCCTCGAGTACGCAACCCTGGACGAGGCGTTGGCCCTCCACAACGGCGTGCCGCAGGGCCTGTCGTCGGCCATCTTCACCGAGAGCGTGCGCACGGCCGAGGCTTTCCTCTCGGCGCGCGGGTCCGACTGCGGCATCGCCAACGTCAACATCGGCACGTCGGGGGCAGAAATCGGCGGCGCGTTCGGTGGCGAGAAGGAGACCGGCGGCGGCCGCGAGTCGGGATCCGATGCGTGGAAAATCTACATGCGCCGGCAGACCAACACCGTGAACTGGAGTTCGTCGCTGCCGCTCGCGCAGGGCATCACCTTCGGCGCCTAGCGGCCGCGGCAGCTCCGATCAGGCGGGCGCGAGGCGCCCGCCCTCCAGCCGCAGCACACGGTCGCACTGCTCGGCCAGCCGCGGGTTGTGCGTGGCCATCACGGCGGTGAGACCGAACTCCTGGTGCATCTCGCGCAGCAGGGCGTGCAGGGCGTCGGCGGTGCGCTCGTCGAGATCGCCGGTCGGCTCGTCGGCCAGGAGCAGCGACGGCTGGCGCACGAGCGCGCGTGCCACGGCCACCCGCTGTTGCTCGCCGCCAGACAGCATGCCGGGTCGATGGGTGAGCCGCTCGGCCAGCCCGACGCGCTCGAGCAGGCGCTCGGCGACCGGGCGCGCCTGGGCCCCGGTGACGCGCGCAATGCGTAACGGCATCTCGACGTTTTCGAGCGCGCTGAACTCGGGCAGCAGGTGGTGGAACTGAAACACGAAGCCGACGTGGCGATTCCGGAACGCCACCAGGGCCGCGTCGTCGGCCGTGGAGACGGCAAACTCACCCACCGAGACGCTGCCGCTATCAGGGCGATCGAGCCCCCCGAGCACGTGCAACAGGGTGCTCTTCCCTACGCCAGAGGCACCCACGATAGCGACCATCTCGCCACGCGCCACCTCGATGTCGAGATCGCGCAGCACCTGCAGGCGCTGGCCGGCGGCGACGTAGGTCTTGTGCACCCCGGTCGCCGACAGCAGCACCTCACTCATGGCGCAGCCCCTCGGCCGGGTCGAGGCCGGCGGCCTGCCGCGACGGGTAGATCGTGGCCACGAAGCAGATGACGATGGCCGCCGCCACCACCAGCGCCACGTCGCGCGGCACGACCGTGAAAGGCAGATAAGAGAGCTGGTAGACATCGGCCGGAATCTGGATGACCCGGAGCCGGTCGAGCACCGTGGCGGCGCCGACGCCGGCGATGGTGCCGACGGCGGTGCCGACCAGGCCGATGACCAGCCCCTGCAGCATGAAGATGCGGCGGATGCTGGTCGCCGACGCCCCCATCGTCTTCAGGATGGCGATGTCGCGGCTCTTCTCCATCACGAGCAGCACGAGCGAGGCGACGATGTTGAGTGCGGCCACCATCACGATGAGGCCGATGGCGATCGAGATGGCGACCTTCTCGAGCCACAACGCCGAAAACAGGGAGCGGTTGAGATCGGTCCAGTCCTGGGCCAGATAGATGCCGCCGTCGAGCAGCGACAGGCGGTCGGCCACCTCCGGCGCGCCGTAGATGTCGCTGACGCGCAGCTCGATGTGGTCGGGCTCGGTCTTGCCGGCCAGCCGGCCGGCGGTTGCGAGCGTGACGAAGCCGTAGGCCTGATCGAACTCGAACAACCCGAGACGGAAGATGCCGACCACGGTGAGCCGGCGCTGGCGCGGCATCACGCCCATGGGCGAGAGCGTGCCGTTCGGCGTGAGCACGCTCACCGCGTCGCCCAGATGGGCCCCGAGTTTGCCCGCCAGTTCGTAGCCGATGAGAATGCCTGGCAAGCGCTCCTCGCCGCCATCATCGAGGTCGCCGAAGCGCCCGCTCGTGAGCGACGAGGCGACCTCGGTCACCCTGGGCTCGAGCGAAGGATCGATGCCCTTGATGGTGATGAAGGCCTGCTGGTCGCCCTTGCTGACGAGGGCCTGCGCCATCAGTGCCGGCGCCGCCCCGACCACGTCGGGCAGGGCCGAGAGGCGCGACACTTCCGCCTGGAAGTCGGCGATGCCACCGGGCTTCCAGACGTAGACATGCGCGGTCGAGCCCAGCATGCGATCGCGGACGCCCTGCTGCAGGCCGGTCATCAGGGCGAGCGCCACGATGAGCGCCATCACGCCGACGGTGACACCCAGCATCGAGACCAGCGAAATGACCGAGATGAACGCCTGCTTCCTCTTCGCGAAGAGATACCGAAGCGCGACGAAGAGCTCGTACGGCACAGGGGTTCAGTCTCGTGGGCGCATCTGCGGGAACAGGATGACGTCGCGGATCGACAAGCTGTTGGAGAGCAGCATCACCAGCCGGTCGATGCCGATGCCTTCCCCGCCCGTCGGCGGCAGGCCGTACTCGAGCGCGCGGACGTAGTCTTCGTCCATCGCGTGCGCTTCGTCGTCGCCTTTGGCGCTCGCGGCCAGCTGCGCCTCGAAGCGGCGGCGCTGTTCCGCCGGATCGTTCAGCTCGCTGAAAGCGTTGGCCACCTCGAAGCCACCGATGTAGAGCTCGAAGCGCTCCACCGTGTCGGGATCGTCGGAGCGTTGCTTCGACAGTGGCGAAACTTCGGTCGGGAAGTCGTAGACGAAGGTCGGCTGCACCAGCGATTCCTGCCACAGCCGTTCGAACACTTCGGTGGCGATCTTGCCGGCGCCAGCGCCCGGCGGCACCTCGAGGTGGAGCGCCTTGGCCACTGCCGCGGCTCCCTCGACCGTGCGCAGTTCCTCGACCGTCACCGTGCGGCCCAGCCGGCGCGTGGCCTCCTCGGCCGCCGCGTGCCTGAGCGACAGGCGGCGGAAGGGCGCGGCAAACGAAATCGCGTGGTCGCCGAACTGGCAGCTGGTGCTGCCGGTGACGCGCTCGGCCACCGTCGACAGCAGCTCCTCGGTGAACGCCATCAGCGTCTGATAGTCGACATAGGCCCAGTAGAACTCGAGCATCGTGAACTCGGGGTTATGCTGCGTCGAGATGCCTTCATTGCGGAAGTTGCGATTGATCTCGAACACCCGCTCGACGCCGCCGACGACGAGGCGCTTCAGATACAGCTCGGGGGCGATGCGTAGGTAGAGCTTGAGGTCGAGCGCGTTGTGGTGCGTGACGAACGGCCGGGCCAGTGCGCCGCCGGCGATCGGCTGCATCATCGGCGTCTCGACCTCGAGAAAGCCGCGTGCGGTGAGCAGGTCGCGGATGGCCGCCACGGTGCGGCTGCGCAGTTCGAAGACGCGGCGCACGTCGGGATTCACGATGAGGTCGAGGTAGCGCTGGCGGTATCGCGTCTCGATGTCCTGCAGCCCATGCCACTTCTCGGGCAGCGGCAGGAAGCACTTGGCGAGAAACGTCAGCGCCGAGGCCCAGATCGAGAGCTCGTTGGTCTTGGTGCGGAAGAGGTGACCCGCCACGCCGATGATGTCGCCGAAATCGAGCAACTTGGCCAGTTGGAACTCGCGGTCGGTGAGCGCGTCCTGGCGCACGTAGACCTGCAGGCGGCACCGGCCATCCGACAGCACCAGGAAGCTGGCCTTGCCGAAGCTGCGGATGCTGAGGATCCGTCCAGCGGCCATGGTGTCGACGCGTTGCTGGTCGAGCCTCTCGGCGGGCGTGTTGGCATGAGCGTCGACCAGCTGCCCGACGGAGTGGGTGGTGGCGAACTGGTGCGGATACGGCGGAAACCCGAGCGCCTCGATCGCCGCCAGGTTCGCCCGGCGCTGGTCGCTCTGCGCGTCTGCGTTGGACATCGCGTGAACTCACTCCCCTGACGCCGCCGACCGGCCATTGCGCGCCGGTCAGTCGATGATACGGCCTTCCTGCTTCAGCTGACGATAGACGGCGTCGAGTACACCGTTGACGAACCGCACCGCGGCTTCGCCGCTGTACTCGCGGGCCAGTTCGAGCGCCTCGCTGAGCACGACCCGGGGCGGCGTGGCTGGTTCGCTCAGCCACTCCTGCACGGCCAGCCAGAGGATGAAGCGGTCGATGATCGCGACGCGCTCGAGCCGCCAGTTCGTCAGGTGCGGCGCAATCAGCGTATCGAGGGCATCCTTGGCCTCCCACGTACCGGTGGCGAGGCGGGCGGCGAATGTCCGGCCAGGCGCATCGAGCGGCACCGCCTCCTGATCGCCGTCCTGCTCGATGAGTCCGAGCGCATCGGTGAGCGCAACGCCGCCGACGTGGGCCTGATACAGCACCCGCAAGCTGGCCTCGCGGGCCCGGTGCCGCTCGTCCCAGCGGGCGGCGCCAGGCGGGGTCTGTCTCACGAGCGCGCCTCGAGCGCCATCCGGAGGGTGGCCATCTCCACGGCCGCCATCGCCGCCTCGTAGCCCTTGTTCGACGGCCCCGGGCCGGCGCGCTCGACGGCCTGTTCCACCGAGTCGGTCGTCAGGATGCCGAACGCCATCGGCACCCCCGACTCGAGCGACGCGGTGGTGACGCCGTGGGCGGCCGCGGCGCAGATGTACTCGAAGTGCGGGGTGCCACCCTTGATCACGCAGCCAAGGCAGATGACGGCCGACGGCGCCCGCGTCGTGGCGACGTGGAGCGCCGCCGAGGCCACCTCGAACGCACCCGGCACCCACACGATGTCGATCGCCTCGGGCTCGACGCCAGCCGCCACCAGCGCCTCTGTGGCGCCAGCCAGCAGACGCTTGGTGACGAAGTCGTTGAAGCGCGCGACGACGATCGCAAAGCGGCACCCGGCGGCAGTCCGCCGGCCTTTGAACGCGGGCACCGCTACCGACCCTTCCACACGGCCGGGCGCTTCTCGATGAAAGCGCGGGTGCCTTCCCTCATGTCGTCGGTGGAGGCGGCGAGCCCGAAGAGCGTGGTCTCCAGATGCTGCGCCTCGATCAGGGGCATCTCGGCTCCGTGGTAGACCGCTTCGAGGATGTAGCGCCTTGCCAGCGGCGCCTTGGCCGCCAGCGCCGCCGCCAGCTTCACGGCCTCGCTGCGCAGCTCCGCGGCCGGCACGACGCGGTTGACGAGGCCGATCTCGTAGGCGCGCTGGGCGCTGATGGGCTCGCCGGTCAGCAGCATCTCGAGGGCGCGGCCGCGGCCGATGAGGCGCGGCAACCGCTGTGACCCGGCATAGCCCGGCGTGAGGCCGAGATTGATCTCGGGCTGGCCGAGCCGGGCGGAGTCGGCCGCGATCCTGAGCGTGCAGGCCATGGCCAGCTCGCAGCCGCCGCCGAGCGCGAAGCCATTGATGGCGGCGATGACCGGCTTGCCCAGCGTTTCGACAGCGTCGAAAGCCCGCTGGCCGAAGGCGGCATGCTCCTTGCCGTCGGCCGGGGTGAGCGCGGCCAGTTCGTTGATATCGGCCCCGGCCACGAAGGCCTTCTCGCCGGCCCCGGTGAGCACGATGGCGCCAACGCCGATGTCGGCGCCGAGGGCGAGCGCCACGTGATGCAACTCGCTGATGGTCTGGGTGTTCAGCGCGTTCAACTTGGCGGGCCGGTTGATTGTGACAATCGCCACCGCCCCATCGCGCTCGACCAGCAGGTTTTCGTCAGTCATCGTCCCCTCAGCGCGAGCGCCCCGCCGCGCGCGAACGAGCGATTATACCGAAGGCTCCGAGCACGGCCACGGCCAGCGCCGCGCCCACGGCGTCGGCCGCCAGGTCAGCCAATTCCACGGACCGGAGTGGCACGAAGGCCTGATGGAACTCATCGGTCGCCCCGTACGCGGTCGCAATCGCCCAGGCCAGCAGCCCCGACGTCCAGGTCACGCCCGAGAGGCGTCCACCCGCGGTCGCGCGCAAGGTCAGGGCGGCGAGGCCGCCGTAACAACCAATGTGGAGCACTTTGTCGTTGACTGCGCCGGGCGCTGGCGGCGACGACATCGACGATACCCAGAAGATGAGCGCCATGTAGAGGGCGACCGGCCCCCAGAGCGCCACCAGCGACGGCGCCGCGGTGTCTGACGGCCGCATCACGAACGAACCGCCGCCGTCACAGCGGTAGGGGGTACATCAGCCAGCCGAGCACGAGGCCAGCCGCCACGAACCCGCCGAAGATTCTGAGACCCAGCCGGGCTTGCTGGCCCGGTTCGTCGTGAGCGATGGTGGCAAACACCAGGGCCACGAAGAAGGCGAAGAGCACCATGTACAACAGGTGGCTGGTCATCTCACTTGCGCCCGGAAGCGACATCGAAGGCGTCGAGCGCGACGAGCATGTTGAGAAGACCGCTGACGATGACAAACGTGTTGCCGTACTCGTAGGAAGCGGCTGTCACCAGCCCGGGGCCGAACCCGAGCCAGCCGGCGACGAACGCCGGCAGGCCGGCGCCGCGGGCGGCCAGGGCCGCCAACCCTGCCAGCGGTTGCGAGAAGTCGAAGGGAAACATGCGTCCCTGCAGCGCCAGCCCCAGAATGAACATCGCCGGGATGGCCACCAAGAAGATGACTCCTTTTTGGCGTTTACCCAAAAGAAAGTGTCCGGCCCCAGGCATCAGCCACGCAAGTGCGGCGGCGACCACCGGCGGGACGGATTGTGCGCGTGCAGCCGCAGTCACTCCCACAGAACCCCTAGTGTAGCCCACCCGCCCGGAACCTCCCGGCGGGTCAGGCCGTCAAACGCCATTAGATTTCTAAACGGCGTTCGGTCAGGCTGAGGTAGATGGGCATCAGAGAGCGACAGGACAGGGAGCGTCACGCCGTTCGTGCGTCGATTCTCACCGCGGCGCGTGACTTGTTCGTCGCCGAAGGTTACGCCAACGTCTCGATCCGCAAGGTGGCCGAGCGCATCGAGTACAGCCCGGCGGCCATCTACAGCTACTTCCCCGGCAAGGACGACATCTTCTTTGCGCTCGCGGCCGAAGGCTTCACCCGTCTGGACGCCGCCATCCGCGACGCGGCCGGTGACGCCGATCCGATGCAGGACCTGCGCAATTGCTGGTGGGCCTACTACCGGTTCTCGAAAGACCAGCGCGAGTTCTTCCATCTGATGTTCGTCGACCGAGCGGTGCCGGCCATCACAAAGCAGTGGCAGGGCTTCGGTCTGCTGCAGCAGATGATCGAACGCGTCGCCGCCGTCATTCAGCGTGCGATCGACTCGGGCCAGTTGCCGGGGGGGCTCGATCCGCAGGTGGCACTTCACGTCTTGTGGGCCGCCATGACCGGGCCGGCCGTGCTCGGCTGCACATGTCGCCTCGCCCCTGGGGAAGACTGCGATGCCCTGGCGGGCGACGTCCTCGAAACCACCCTCGCCGGCTTGTCCGCCGGCACTGCCTTGACCTTTGCGCCTTGTCACCCGGCCGACGACGCTGCCTCGTCGACCGCGCGCCCCACCGGAGTCTCGTCACATGAAGGCTAGCCGCCTGTCCCTCGTTGCCGCTGGAGTTCTCTCACTCGTCACGCTGGCCGCGTGCGGCGGCGGCTCCGCGCCTCAGGCCGCCGCGCCGGTGGCCGTCCCGCCAGTCGACGTGGTCGCCGTCAAAGCGCAATCCGGCACGCTCGAAGCGACCCTCGAGCTGTCGGGCAACCTCGCACCGCAAGCGCGCGTGGGCGTGAAGCCGCGCGTGCCGGGCGCTCTCGAGAGCGTGTTGGTCCGCATCGGCTCCCCGGTGCGGGAAGGCCAGACCGTGGCCACGCTCGACCGGCGCGAGATCGATGCGCAGGCCGATGCCGCCGCCGCCAGCGTCGCCGTCGCCCTCGCCGGCGTCGACGCCGCCGAGGCGGCGCTCTCGAACGCCACGACCGAGTTCGAGCGCGCTGGCAACCTCTTCGAGAAAGGCGCCCTGCCCCGGCAGCGCCTCGACGCCGCCGAGACCGCCAACAAGGCCGCCGCGGCGCAGCGCCAGCTGGCGCGGGCCAGTCTCGCCCAGGCCGAGGCCGCCCAGCGCCGGGCGCGGGAAGTACAGCGCGACACGACCCTCAGTGCGCCGGTCACGGGCCATGTCGTCGAACGTAACTACGATCCGGGCGCCATGCCGGGTGACCTTCCGGTCGTCGTCATCGCCGACCTGCGCGTGTTGACGCTCGAAGCCGGCGTCTCGGAACTCGAGGCCGGCCGGCTCAAGGCCGGCATGCCGGCCGAGGTCGTCGTGCAGGCGTTCCCGGGCCAGGTCTACCAAGGCGAGCTGGCCGCCATTGCGCCCGAGGTGAACGAACGCAACCGGCACTTTCGCGTCGAAATCCGCGTGCCGAACCCGGACGCCGTGCTGCTCTCAGGCATGTACGCGACGGCGCGCATCGTCACCGAACGAGCCTCTGCCGGCGTCATCGTCCCGCGTGAAGCCGTCACCACCCGGGGCGGACAGCGCGTGGCGCTGGTCGTGCAGGGCGACGCCGTCAGGGCGGTGGACGTGACCGAAGGCCTCTCGGACGGCACGCGCATCCAGATCCTGACCGGACTTGCCGCCGGCGACATCGTCGTCGCCGACGCCCGGCGGCAACTCGCGGACGGGACGCGCGTCCGCACGACCATCAACTAGCCGCGGCTCAGCTTCCGAGCAAACATCGCCATGTGGATCTCCGATACGTCGATCAAACGCCCGGTCTTCGCGACCATGACCATCATGAGCTTCGTGGTGCTCGGACTGGTCTCGATGGGACGCCTGGGCATCGATCTCTTCCCCGAGGTCAACTTCCCCTTCATTAACGTCGGCGTCGTGTTTCCCGGCGCTGCACCCGAGGAGGTCGAATCGCTCGTCACGCGGCGCGTCGAGGACGCCGTCTCGGGAATCAACGGTGTCAAGCGGGTCATCTCCACGTCGACCGAAGGGTTCTCGCGCGTCGGCGTCGAGTTGCGCCTCGAAGTCGACGCCCAAGCCGCCGCGGCCGAGGTGCGCGAGAAGGTGGTCGCCATCCGCGGCCTCCTGCCACCGGATATCGAAGACCCGACCATTCAGCGCTTCGACGTCGCGGCCCTGCCGGTCGCCGTCTACGCCGTCGGCTCCACACAGCCCTCCGACCGCGTTCGCCGCCAGGTCGACGAAGAGCTCAAGCCGCTGCTCGAGCAGATCGACGGCGTCGCCGCGATCGAGATCAACGGCGGCCAGGTACGGGAGATCCAGGTCAATCTCGATCCGCGCCGGCTCGAGGCGCTCGGCATGCCGGTGACCGAGGTGGCCGGCCGGCTGGCCGCCGAGAACCTCGATCTCCCCGGCGGCAACGTCGAACGCGACGGCCGCAGCGTGACGCTCCGCACCAAGGGCGAGTTCAAGAACGCCGACGAGATCGCCAACGTGATCCTCCGCTCGGCGGGTGGCTCGACGGTACGCGTGAAGGACGTCGGAGCCGTCATCGACGGGTTCGAGGAACGTAAGTCCACGACCCGCCTCAACGGCGCCGACGCGGTCTCGTTCTCCGTGCGCAAGCAGTCGGGCGCCAACACGGTCGAGATCACCGACCGCGTCACTGCGACCCTCGCCCGCGTCGCCGCCTCGTTCCCGGATCTCGAGATCCAGCCGGTGCACAACGACGCCGACTTCATCAAGGAGAACGTGCGCGACGTGCGCGGCCACATCCTGTTCGGCGGCTTCATGGCCGTGGTCGTGATCTTCCTCTTCATGCGCGACTGGCGTTCGACGCTGATCACGGCGCTGGCGCTGCCGACGTCGGTCATTGCCACGTTCTTCTTCATGTACGTGGCCGGCTTCACGTTCAACATGATGTCGCTGATGGCGCTCTCGCTCGTCATCGGCATCCTCATCGACGACGCCGTCGTGGTGCGGGAGAACATCTTCCGCCACATGGAGATGGGCAAGACTCCGGTACAGGCGGCGCGCGACGGCACGGCCGAGATCGGCCTGGCCGTCATGGCAACGACTTTCACGATTCTGGCCGTGTTCCTGCCGGTCGGCTTCATGACCGGGATCGTCGGGCAGTTCTTCAAGCAGTTTGCCCTGACCATCGCCTTCGCGGTGGCGATGTCGCTGCTGGTCGCCTTCACGCTCGACCCGATGCTGTCGTCGCGGTTCGTGCGGTTCATTCCGCCAGAGGAACGCCGCGCCACCGCCGTGGGCCGTTTCCTGGAACGCTGGGGCGAGTTCTACGACCGCATCGATCGGCGCTACCACCGCCTGCTCGGCTGGGCACTCGATCATCCGTGGAAGGTCGTGGCGGCGGCGGCGCTCGTCTTCGTCGGCAGCCTGTCGACGCTGACCGTGATCGGCACCGAGTTCGTGCCGCTCGAGGACCGGGGCCAGATGGAGGTGCTCGTCGAACTGCCGCCGGGGACGTCGTTCGCCCAGAGCGAGGCGACCGTCGCCGGCGTCGAGACGGTCATCAAGGGCATTCCCGAGGTGCGTCAGATCTTCTCGACTGTCGGTGTCAACGGCGATGCGCTGCGGGCCCGCCTGCAGGTCAAGACCACTCCGAAGCAGGCGCGTGAACGCGGCCTGCTCGCCATCAAGGCCGACGCGCGGGCCCGGCTGGCCGACGTGCCGCTCGTCAAGGCCACGGTCACCGACCCGGAGTTCATGCAGGGCGCGCCGAGCGAGGCGCCGGTGAACATCTTCGTGCGTGGCGACGACATGATCGCGCTCCAGCGCTTGAGCGACGAGGTGGTGACCAAAGTGCGGCAGGTGCCGGGGGCGGTCGACGTCGACAGCACACTCGAGGGCGGCCAGCCGGAGATGGTGGCACAGGTCAACCGGGCGCTCGCCGCCGACCTCGGCTTCCAGGTCGCCACCGTGGCATCGCAGCTGCGCGGCATGGTCGAGGGTGTCGTGCCGACCAAGCTGCGTGACGGCGAGGATGAGTTCGACGTCCGCGTGCGGTTGGCGCCCGAATACCGTAACGACTTCACGCTGATCGCCCGCACGCCGCTCTATTCGTCGAGCGGCGCCGTCGTGCGCACCGGTGACATCGTGACGATGGAGCCGGGGGTCGGACCGACCAACATCGAGCGGGAGCAGCGCCGGCGCCAGGCCAAGATCGCCATCGAACTCGACGGCCGGGCGCTCGGCGACATGACCAGGGACCTCGACGCCGTCATGGCCACGGTACAGATGCCCGACAACTTCGAGTGGGGCTACGCCGGCGACGTCGAGATGATGCAGGAGTCGGCGGCCTCGATGGGTCTGGCGCTGATGCTCGCCATCGCCTTCATCTATATCGTGCTGGCCTCGCAGTTCGAGTCCTTCACCGAACCGCTCCTGATCATGCTGTCGCTGCCGCTGGCCATCGTCGGCGCGCTGCTCGGCATGCTCGTGACCGGCAACAACATCGGCATGCCCGCCATGATCGGTGTCGTGATGCTGATGGGGCTGGTCACGAAGAACGCGATTCTGCTCGTCGACCTGACCAACCACTACCATCGCGAGGTCGGGCTGCCGGTGCGGGACGCCATCCTCAAAGCAGGGCCCATCCGCCTGCGGCCCATCCTGATGACGACCTTCGCGATGATCTTCGGGATGTTGCCGTCGGCTGCGGCTACCGGCGAGGGCGCGGAGTTCCGCGCGCCGATCTCGATTGCCACCATCGGCGGCCTCATCACCTCGACGGCGCTGACCCTGCTGGTCGTGCCGGTCGCATATCTGCTACTCGCCCGTCTGATGGAGCATCTGGCGGCCTGGCGCACCGGCACCGCCGCTGCCAAGCTCGGGCAGGCGACGCGCATCGCGGGCCTGGTCACCCTCGTCGCCCTGGCCGGCTGGTTCTGGAGCGCCTCCACCGCCTACGGCCAGACGACGGTCGCCGGGCCGATGGCGCTGACGTTCGATCAAGCGCTCGAACGGGCTCTCACCTCGAACGAATCGCTCAAGGTGGCTCAGGAAACCGTGAAGGCCAGCGAATTTCGCGTCGACGAGGCTCGCGCGGCATTCCTGCCGACGGCCTCGCTCAGCTACCAGTACCAGCCGCTGCAGCGCTTTCCCGAGATCGTGATTCCAGCCGGGGTGTTCGGCCCTGACGAACAGCGCTTCGAAGCCTCGTTCGTCCGCCAGAACGTGATGCAGCTCGACCTGTCGCAGGCGGTCTACACCGGCGGCCGCCTGACCAACGGCCGCGAGCTGCAGCGTGCCGCCCTGCAGGGCTCGGCGCTGTCGCTCGAACGGGCGCGGCAGGAGCTCCACTTGCGCGTCGTGCAGACGTTCTTTGCCGCGCTCATGAACGAGCAGAGCATGCGCGTGGCTGATGAGGGCGTGGCGCTCGCCGGCCGCCAGCTCGAACTGGCCGGCATCCGCTTCGAGGCGGGTTCGGTGGCGCGTCTCGATGTGCTACGGGCCGAAGTGGATCTCGCCAACGCGCGCGCCCGCCGGATCCAGTACCGGGCCGCCGTCGACCAGTCACACCAGGCAATACGAACGCTGCTGGCACTGCCGCAATCACAGCAGCTGCAGCTCGTGGGCACGCTCGACGACGTGCTGGCGCCGGATTCGCGTGAGGCGCTGGCGGCGGCGCTGCCGGCGCGTCCCGACCTGCGGGCCTACGAATCGCAGCGCCAGGTCGCGTCGTACTCGGCCGCGCTCGCCCGTGGCGAAAGGAAGCCGGAGGTATCGCTCATCGGCAATGTCGCGTATCAGAATGACGAAGCAACCAGGCTGCTGCGTCAATCGAACCAGAACTACACGTTTGGTGTGGCGTTGCGGGTGCCGCTGCTGGCATCGCCGGCGGCGGCGGCCCGCCGTGGCGTTGCCGAGGCGCAGGTGCGCCAGGCGGAACACGGGCTGAGTGCCGCCCTCGACGCCGGGCGGCTCGAGCTCGAGACGGCCTGGACCGACCTCGAAGCGGCCACCGAAGTGGTCACGACGCAGCAGAAAGCCATCGAGCTTGCCCGCGAGAGCGTGACCATCGCCCAGGTGTCGTACGAGAACGGCGTCATCACGTCGGCCGAACTCACCGACGCGCAGCTGGCGCTGCTGCAGACCGAGTTTCAGCTGCAGCAGGCGAAGTACGCCCGCATCGTCGCCGCCGCCCGTGCCCGCTTCGCGGCCGGCGTGTCGTAGCGACGGACCCGAGACCCGGGGCGAAGTCGAACACCGCGACTCCGGTCGGCTCTGCCCACTCTGCCGGCGCCCTTCACACCGTCAGTCGAGCGTTCCGAAATGACGCTCATAGCGCTGCACGAACTCCGGCCACGTGTAGGCATGGCTCGTTCCGCCCAGATGCTCGAGGGCCCAGGTGGCCGCCACGCTCCCCATGCGCGCCGCGACATCAAGCGGCCGGCCACCGGCCAGCCCCTTCATCAGTCCGCCGCGGAAGGCGTCGCCAACGCCGGTCGGATCGACGATGCGTTCGGGCGGCACGGCCGGAATGTCGGTGCGACGGTCGCGCGTGATGACGGTGCTGCCGTGCTCGCCGCGCGTGATGATGAGGATGGCTGCCTCGGCCAGGACATCGGCCTCCTGCATGCCCGTCTTCTGACGGATGAGCTCGAACTCGTAGTCGTTGCAGATGACCAGGTGCGCGCCGACGATGCCGTCCTTGAGCTGCGCGCCATCCATGCGGGCGCACTGCTGGCCGGGGTCCCAGATGTACTTGATGCCCATCGTGCTGCACTCCGCGGCGTACTGCACCATGGCCTCAGGATCGTTCGGCGAGATGATCACCAACCCGTCCTGCAGCCCTTCGACGGTGCGAAACGACAGCTCCCCGGCGTTGGCCATGGCGCCCGTATAGAACGAGGCGATCTGATTGTTGGCCTCATCCGTGCTGCAGAAGAAGGAGGCCGTGAACTTGTTGCCGACCACCTTGACGAGCGAGGTGTCGACGCCGGCGGCGGTGAGCCACGCGCCGTAGTCGCCGAAGTCCTGACCCGCGGTCGCCATCAGGTAGGGCCGCTCGCCCAGGAGTGCCAGCGTATAGGCGATGTTCGGCGCGCAGCCGCCACGCCGCTTGTCCATCGTGTCGACCAGGAAGCTCAGGCTGACGCGCTGCATGTGTTCCGGCAGCAGGTGCTCGGTGAACTTGCCGGGAAAGGACATCAGGTAGTCGAAGGCGATCGAACCGGTGACAATCAGTTTCATGGCGGGGCTCGGGCTCCGGGGCTGTGAGCTGGGGGTTAGGGGTTAGCGTTACGGGTGCAGACGTAGCGGGATGCCAGCGACCCTCAGTCGGTCACGGGCAGGTAGCGGCCGACTAGTGGCGCCAGCGTGCGCCGCACGTCAACCGGCACCGCGTCGGGCCGCGTGATGAGCGCGGTGCCCAGGGCGTGCTGGCAGCCGCACGGCCGGTCGGCCCCGAGGCGCTCGACGGTGTCGGCGATGACGCGCTGGGCCGTCTTCGCGTTCTCCATCAGGTTCGCGACGATGAGCTCGACGGTGACGGCGTCGTGGTCGGGGTGCCAGCAATCGTAGTCGGTCACAAGTGCCATCGTCGCGTAGCAGATCTCGGCTTCGCGCGCGAGTTTGGCTTCCTGCAGGTTGGTCATGCCGATGACGTCCATGCCCCACGAGCGGTAGAGGCGCGATTCGGCGAGGGTCGAGAACTGCGGCCCTTCCATGCAGACATAGGTGCCGCCACGATGCACGCGCGCGCCGACGGCCTCGGCCGCGCTGGCCGCCACCAGGCGAAGGCGCTCGCAGACGGGATGGGCGAAGGCCACGTGCGCCACCAGGCCGTTTCCGAAGAACGTGCCGACACGGCCGAACGTGCGGTCGAGAAATTGGTCTGGAAACACCAGGTCGAGCGGCCGGTACTCCTCCTTGAGGCTGCCGACGGCGCTGGCCGAGACGATGTGTGAGACGCCCAGCACCTTGAAACCGAAGATATTGGCGCGGAAGTTGAGCTCGCTCGGCATCAGCCGGTGCCCGGCTCCGTGGCGCGCGAGGAACGCCACGCGCTTACCACGCAGCGTGGCCAGCACGTAGGGACCAGACGGTTCGCCAAACGGTGTCGCGACGACCTTCTCTTCGCGGTCGGTCAGCTCCGCCATGTCGTAGAGGCCACTGCCTCCGATGATGCCGATCTCTGCTCTACTCACGCCTGCTCCCTGCTCCCTGCTCCCCGTTCCCTGCTCTCAGAGCACCCGCTCGACGCTCCGCTTCCCGTCCGACTCCCGCACCACGCCAGCCGCCATCGATGGGTCGTGCTCGAAGAACACCAGATACTCGCGCTCGATGGCCTCACGGGCGAAAGCGCGTTTGAAGGCCAGCGTGTCGACCGGATAGAGGTCGTAGCCCATGACCCAGGGATCGGGCAGATGCGACGAAGTCGGGTACATATCGGCGGCGAAGACCGCCGTGCGACCGCCGGACGCGATCGTCACCACCTGATGATGCGCGGTGTGGCCGCCGGAGCGGCGGAAACGGATCCCCGGTGCCAGTTCGGCGCCGTCGTCCACGAGCGTCAACACGCCGGCGTCCATGAGCGGCAGGAAGTTCTCGGGTAGGTAGCTGGCGCGGTTGCGTTCGTGGGGGTGCGTGGCGTCGTTCCACTCCCCGGCATGGGCGAGATAGCGCGCCTTCGGGAAGCGTGGCACCAGCCGGCCGTCGGCCCGGCGTTCGGTGAAGCCGCCGACGTGATCGAAGTGCAGATGACTGGCGATGACGATATCGATGTCCTCGGCCGCGAGGCCGGCATCGGCGAGGGCGTCGGTCAGGTGGTAAGTGCGATCGAGCCCGTAGATGGCTGCGCTCCTGGCGTCCATCTTGTCGCCACACCCGGCGTCGATGAGCACCGTCTGCTCGCCTCTGACGACCAGCGGCCGCATGGCGAGTGGAATGCGGTGCCGATCATCCGGCGGCAGCTTCTTCTCCCACAGCGTGCGCGGCACCACTCCGAACATCGCGCCGCCGTCGAGTGCGAAGAAGCCGTCCGAGAGCGACACGAGCTCGACGTCTCCGAAGCTCAGCCGCGCTGGCCCGCGGAAGAGTTCGACCCCCGGCGTGTGCCCGGCACGTACGCCTGCGGCCGGCTGCTTCAACTCGACCAGCACGCCGTCGGCGGCCGACGGATGCAGGAAGGCGACAAGCGCGCCCTCGGCACCGGGCCGGGGGGTCTCGTCAATGAGCCGCACGCCCGCTGCCTTGAGCTCCGCCAGCGCACCACGAATGTCGTCGACGGCCAGCGCCACGTGGTGGAGCCCCGGGCCGCGCTTGGCGAGGAACCTGGCGATGGGTGATGCCGGGGTGGTCGCTTCGAGGAGCTCGAGCAGGCACTCGCCGGCCGGCAGGAAGTGCGCGCGCACCTGCTGGCTCGCCACCTGTTCCACGTGTGCGACCTGCAGACCGAACCGGTCTTCGTAGAACGCGGTGGCCGCCTCCGCGTCCGACACGGCGATGCCCACGTGGTCCAGCCGCACCTTCATCGTGTGCCTTCCCGGGTGCCGAGCGCCCGGGCGAGCAGGCCGGCCGCCGCCGTGTAGGGATCGATTTCGCGCCGGGCGATGCGTCCGACGATCTGGCCGAACTCGCCAGGGGCGAGCACCTGCGATTCGACGTGGGTGAGAAAGCGCCGCGCGAGCAACTCACGCAGACGATACTCCTGCCGCGCCGCCAGCCGTTCGGCCCGATGTGAGGCAGTGTGCTGGCGAAACGCGTCCACCGTGAGCAGCAATTCGGCCACGCCCTTGCCGGTCGTGGCCTCGGTGCGCACGATGGGCGGACGCCACTCGCCGTCCCCGTAGACCTGCAGCGCCAGATTCGACTCGATCGACGTGACCATACGGTCGGCGCCGTCGCGATCGGCCTTGTTGACGACGTAGATGTCGGCGATCTCCATGATGCCGGCCTTGAGTGCCTGCACGTCGTCGCCGGCGCCGGGCACCAGCACGACGATCGAGACATCCGCCGTGCGCACGATGTCCACTTCGTCCTGGCCGACGCCAACGGTTTCGACCACCACCACCGACTTGCCCGCCGCGTCGAGCACGACGGCGAGATCGGAGGTCGTCGGCGCCAGCCCGCCGAGGTGGCCGCGCGTCGCCATGCTGCGGATGAAGACGCCGGGATCGGCGATGTGCGCCTGCATCCGCAGGCGATCGCCGAGAATCGACCCACCGGTGAACGGACTGGTTGGGTCGACGGCGATGACCCCGACCGTCTCACCGCGCTGCCTGAGCTGGGCCACGAGTTTGTCCACCAGCGTGCTCTTGCCGGCACCGGGCGGCCCGGTCACGCCCATCACGCAGGCGCGGCCAGTCTTCGGGAACAAGTCGCGGATGAGGGCGGGGGCGCCGACGTGGTCGTCTTCGATGAGCGACATGGCGCGGGCAATGGCCCGCGGATCGCCAGCGAGCACCCGGGCGCTGAGAGGCAGGCGCTCGGTCACGTCAGGCGGCCAGCAGCTGGCGGGCGATGACGAGGCGTTGGATCTCGCTGGTGCCTTCGCCGATGGTCGTGAGCTTGACGTCACGGAAGAACTTCTCGGCCGGGTAGTCCTTGACGAAGCCGTAGCCGCCGTGAATCTGCACTGCGTCTTCCGACGCGCGAACCGCGATCTCGCTCGAATACAGTTTGGCCATCGACGACTCGAGCGTCATCTTGCGGCCCTGGTCCTTGAGCCAGGCCGCCCGTAACGTGAGCAGGCGCGCCGCCTGCACTGCCGTTGCATGTCCGACGAGCCTGGTGCGAATGGTCGGGAACGTCCCGATGGCGACGCCGAACTGCTGGCGCTCGAAGGCGTAGCGGCGGGCCGACTCGTAGGCCCCCTGCGCCAAGCCGACCGACAGCGCGGCGATGCCGATCCGGCCGGCGTCGAGCACCTGCAGCGTCTGGATGAAGCCCTGTCCTTCCTCGCCGATCAGGTGATCGGCCGGGATACGGCACTGCTGCAAGAGCACCTCCACCGTCTCGCTGGCCCGCATGCCGAGCTTGTCTTCCTTCTTGCCGGCCGCGAGCCCCGGTGTGCCGCGCTCGATGACGAACGCCGAGATGCCTTTCGGCCCTTTGGCGCGATCGGTCACGGCCATCACGACCAGGATGTCGGCCGACGCACCGTGCGTGATGAAGCACTTCGAGCCGTCGAGCACCCAGCTGTTGCCGTCGCGTGTGGCCGTCGTCCGCATCGCGGCGGCATCACTGCCCGACCCCGCCTCTGTCAGTGCCCATGCCGCCAGCTTGGCGCCAGTGGCGAGCGCGGTGACGTAACGCTGCTTCTGCGCCTCGGAGCCAAAGAGCGCCAGGTGCGCCAGGCCCAGGCCGTTGTGGGCGGCGACCGAGAGCGAGACCGACGGATCGACCCTGGCCAACTCCTCGAGTGCCAGGCAGTAGTCGACCGCCGACATGCCGGCGCCACCATAGGCCTCCGGGATCTGGATCCCCATGAGGCCGAGGCTGGCCAGCTTCGGCAGCAGTTCAGTGGGGAAATGTTGAGCGTCGTCCCACTGGCGCACGTGGGGAGCGATTTCCGCCTCGGCAAACGCGCGGACGCTTCGTGCGAGCAGGCGCTGATCGTCGGTCAGGGAGAAGTCGGGCACAGAGTGTCCAGGGCAGCAAGTCGGGTTGACGCCACAGTCGGCAGCAGCACCGACGACGCGGCGGCTACGGCGACGGATTGTCGAGATTCAGCGATGAATCCGCCCACCGATCATACCATTGGGGTCTGGAGGCTTCGCCGATGACGGGACCAAGGGCCGCGGTGGTGGTGATGCTCGGCTTGCTCGCGGCCCCGCTGCCTGCGCAGGCCGACGTGACGGCGTTTCTCGGCGTGTCACCGACGCCCGGCCTGCGAGCCGGCCGCGGCGCCGCCGCCGGGGCCGGTCTGGTCGTAGTGGCTTTCGAGGTCGAAGCCGCGCAGATCCTCGAACGGGCGGACGACGGCAAGCCGGGACTCGTCACCGGCATGGCCAATCTGCTGGTCCAGACGCCGCTGGACGTGTCCGGCATGCAGCTCTACGCCACGGCCGGCGCCGGTCTGTACCGTGAGCGCCTTGGCACGCATCAGGAAACCAGCGGCGCCGTGAACGTCGGCGGCGGCGTGAAGATCGGCGTGGCGGGACCGCTGAAGCTGCGTCTCGACTACCGCCTGTTCCGCCTCCAGGGAGCGCCGCTCCACGCGGCCTACCACCGCTTCTACGCCGGCGCGACGCTCGGCTTCTAAGAGCGCACCCTACCGCAGCGGCGGCGGGACCGGCGCGGCACCGAGCACCGCGAAGGCGTCGAGCGACAACCGCGTGGGCGGCGCGGCGAGCGCGTCTCGGTACTTCACGAGCAGCGGTTCGGGCAGCGCGGTCGACAACCGGTCGAGCAGGAGCGACGGCCGATAGTCGGCGTCGACGACGGCGATTGGCAGCCAATGCACGTAGACCGCGTTGCCTTTGGCATCGGCCTCGCGTGCCTTGAACACCTGCCAGCCCGCCGCCATCAGCCGATCGGAATCGGCGGCAGTCGTCAAGGCCTCCTTCAAGGCGGTGATGACGGCCTCGTAGTCGGCCGTGCGATCGGCCTTGACCAGCACCAGCACGAGCCCTGAGGCGCCGGCAGGGAAAGTGAGACGGGCAGGGTCGGCCGCGGCCGGCGTGTCAGCGGGGGTGACGGCTGGAGGTTGAGGCACACTGCTGACGCTCTGCACGAGCGCCAGCAATGAGACGGCCAGTGTGTTCACGAGACGAGGTCCGGGTCGGACCCCGACGGGGCTACTGCCCCATCGACATGAGCTTGGTCATCGGCGAGATGCCACGTCCCACGAACGAGTCCTTGTACTTCTGGAAGTACTCCTGGACCTCGACCGGGAAGACCTCGGCGATGAGCCGGCTGATGTCGTACTCTTCGCCCTTCACGATCGGCGTGATGAGCATGACGTAGATGGTGTTGCCGTTGGGACCCGGGCTGTTGGCCTTGTAGACCGTCCAGCCGGCCGCCTGCTGCTTGCGCGCTGGCTTCTCGTTCTTGGCCAGCGACTCCTTCAGCTTGGCGAGGACCGCTTCGAAGTCGGCGGTCTTATCGGGCTTGATGAGGATGGTGATCGTGGCAGCATCGCCCTCGAGAGCCAGCACCGGCTCCGCCGGCTGTGCGGCATCCTGCGCGAACGCAGGTGCGGCGACCATCGCAACCGTCAGCGCCACACCACTCACGAACGACCGACGTGCGGCCAGTGACATACCAATACCTCGAAGCATTGCCAAGCCTCCTTACGGCGAAAGATCGATACTCTACCGCATTCCTGAGTCAAGGAACACAGCCATGGCGTCATTAGCCACCAACATCCCCGGCCTCGTCAAGAAAATCCTCCGTCCGGGCTCGTGTACCAGGTGTCCGGCCTCGACGAATGGCTGCAGCCCGGACCCGTAGCGGGCCCAGACATCGACGCCGTAGCGGGCCGCGATTCGCGCCACATCGACGCCCCCGGCCAGCCGGAGCCCCATGAAGAGCGCCTCCTCGCAGCGCGCGGCGTCGTCGCGCGGCCAGCGCTCGGCCACGACGTCCCCGCCGGCCTCGACCCGGGCGATGTAGTCACCGGTGCCGCTCACGACGCGCCAGCGGACGTCGTCCACGGCGCCATGCGCCCCGGCGCCGAAGGCGAACCAGTCGCCGTCCTGCCAATAGGTCAGATTGTGCACGCTCTCGCGGCCAGGACGTGCCACGTTCGAGATCTCGTACTGGCGGTAGCCGGCCCTCTCGAGCGCCGCCATCGTCTCGAGGTACATGTCCGCGGCCTCATCGTCCGACGCCACCGCCCACCCGCCGCGGGCCATCGAGTCCTTGAGCGGCGAATTGGCGTAGACCTCGAGCAGGTAGACGGACGCGTGCTCGGGCCCGACGTCGATGAGCCGGGCGATCGACTCGCCGAGATGCGCTCGCGTCTGCTCGGGCAGCCACAGCATCAGATCCAGGCTGATGTTCGAAACGCCGGCCGCGCGCAGTTCGCCCACAGCAGCCACGGCGCGCGCGGCCGAGTGCAGCCGCCCGAGGCGAGCCAACTCGTCGTCGCGGAACGACTGCACGCCGAGGCTCACGCGAGTGACGCCGGCCGCCAGATACCCGGCCGCCGAGTTCGCCGTCACGCTCTCGGGATTGGCTTCGAGCGTGACTTCGGCGTCCGGGGAGAGGCAGAACGAGTCGCGCACCGCGTCCACGATGGCGCCGACTTCGGCGGGCGTGAGCAGCGACGGCGTGCCGCCGCCGAAGAAAACCGACGCCACCGGCAGATCGCGCGGATGCCGGCGGATGTCGGCCACGATCGCCTTGACGTAGCGCGCCTTGACGGCCTCGTCGAGCAAGCCGCGGGTGAAATTGCAGTAGTGACAGATCGCCGCACAGAACGGCACGTGCACGTAGAGCCCGGCCACTGTCTGGGCGTCCTACCCCGACCCGCCCTTGCCGCCCGACCAGGCCACGTCGGCGTTGCCGCGCGGCCGAAGCGACGCGCGGGCCATCCCCTTCGGCCGGTCGGCCACGCCGCCCGACCGGCGGTTCTTGTCCGAGAGCGGCGACTGCTGGTTGTAGCGGGCGATGTCGGCCGGCGTCGGGTTCGGGCTGCCCACCTCGCGCACGTCGGGCCCCTCCATGTCCACCCAGTGGCACATCTCGAACAACCGCGACCTCGTGCGGGCGCCGAGCTGCACGTACATCGAGTTGGGGTTGGTCGTGTCGGCCGAGTCGTCGAGATTGGTCGTGAAGATGGTGGGCCGGCGCTCACTGTAGCGGGTGTTGACGACCAGCCCGAGCGTCTCCTGTACCCACTCCGACGTCTTCTCCGCGCCGAGATCGTCGAGCACGAGGATGTCGGCCTCGAGCACCGGACGGAGCACGTCCAGCTCCGACTCGCCGGGGCCGGCGAAGGTGTCGCGTACGAGCTTGAGCAGTTCGCGTGTTTCGTAGAAATAGCCGCGTGCACCCTTGGTCGTCATGATTTCCCGCAGCATGGCCACCGCCAGGTGCGTCTTGCCGACGCCGTGACGTCCGCGCAGTAGCAGGCCCTTGTCGACGGCGGGGAACGCATCGACGAAGGCGCGCGCCCGGCGGTGCGCTTCGCGCAGCGAGTCGACCGTCTGCTCGAAGTTCGAGAGCTGGCAGTGCTGGTATCGGCGCGGGATGCGGGCGTTGGCGAGCTGATGTTCCCCAAGCGACTGCCGCCAGCAATCGCAACGACGGACGCGGTCCACGCCGTCGACGATCTCTGTCACCCAGTAACTGCCGTGACACTGCTCGCACGCCATCGCCGGACGATTGTATACCGTCCGCGCCGGGTGCTCACTTCGGCTTGCGCGGCGATGCGGGCGTCGTGTCCGCCGCCGGCGGTGTGCGGCGCACGAGATCGGTCGGTGACGACTTGACGAGCGCCGTGCCGAGACGCTGTTCCCAATCGCCGAGCCCGCGCGCGAGCTCGTGCTTGGCGTACTCCATGAATTCGTTGACCTCGCCCTGCATGCGCTCCATCTTGCGTCGCATGTTGAGGATGATCTCGACGCCGGCGAGGTTGACACCGAGATCGCGCGTCAGCGTGAGGATGGTCTCGAGCTGCGCCAGATCCTCGTCCGAGTAGAGACGCGTGTTGCCATCGGTGCGCGACGGCGTGAGCAGGCCCTCGCGTTCGTAGAGCCGGAGCGTCTGCGCGTGGATGTCGTACTTCTGCGACACGACGCTGATCATGTAGAACGACTTGCCGCTCGGTCGCTTGGCCATCAGTGTGGGTCCTCGTGCACAGGGAACCGAGCATCACGCACGCTGTCCGGCTGCAACCGGGCAAATTCGCGCAGGAGTTCCTTCGATCGCTCGTCGAGCAGGCGCGGCAGCATCACCCGCACCTCGGCAACCAGATCACCACGTTCGCCGCGCGGCGACGTCAGTCCGCGGTCGCGCAAGCGGAACCGCTGGCCCGACTGCGTGCCGGGCGGCACCTTGAGGCGCACGGACCCGCCGTCGAGCAACGGCAGGGCCACCCGTGTCCCGAGTGCCGCTTCGTGCACGGCCACCGGCACCTCGACGAACAGGTCGTCGCCGTCGCGGCGGTAGAGTGCGTGCGGCGCGACCGCGATCGCAACGTAGGCATCACCAGGACTGCCGCCGTGGCGGCCTGCATGCCCCATGCCCGCGGCACGCACGATGGCGCCATCGGCCACGCCCGGCAACACCTGCACCTCGAGCACGTCGCTTCGCGGCTCGGTGCCGGCGCCCTGGCAGGCGCCACACGCCAGGCGAACGCGCTGGCCCGTGCCGTCGCAGCGATCGCACGGCCGGGTGAAGATCATGTGCCCGCGCGCCACTTGCGTCGCACCACGCCCCTCGCACGCGGGGCATTCCACGCGCGGCTCCTGGGTCACACCGGAGCCGCGGCAGGCGCGGCAAGGCACGCGCCTTGGCACGGTTACGCGGGCCGTCGCGCCGTGTGCGACATCTTCCAGCGTGATGGTGGCCTGCACGTGGACGTCGGACCCGCGGGCGGGACGGCGGTCGGCGGAGCCGAGGATCACGTCCGCGAAGAGATCGCCGAAGGTGGTCGCGGGCTCGGCATGCACGAGCGGCGAGAAATCGAAGCCGGTGAACCCGGCGGCCGAGGCGGCAGCCTCGGGCGTCTCGCCGGCGTCGTAGCGCTGCCGCCGCAGCGGATCGACGAGTGTCTCGTAGGCCGCCGCGATGTCGCGGAACCGCTCGGCGGCCTTGCGGTCGCCCGGGTTGATGTCGGGATGGTACTGGCGGGCGAGGCGTCTGAAGGCGCGGCGGATGTCTCCATCGCTTGCCTCCCGTTGCACGCCGAGCACGACGTAGAAGTCCATGGCTCAGTTCTAAGTATGGAATCTGAGTCTCCGACTGTCAAATTTGTCCGAGGGTGCGCCGACGAGGGTTGCTATACTGGCCGAGCCAGCTAGTCGCGCACCGGAGCCGACGTTCCGGTGGACGCCGCCTGTGTCGTCGGGTGGAGGCTGCCCGTGCGCTCTTACCGCTTCGCTTCGTTTGCCCTCGCCGCGAGCCTGATGGTGGCCACCCCGGCAGCCGCCCAGTTCCCGGTGGACACGCCACTCGCCGGCGATCCTCACGGCGCACTCGAGCGCCCGGCTCCTGTCAGCCTTGCCTACGTCGACGGCCGCGTGGATCTCGTGCGCCCCGACGGTGTGCAGGCGGCCGAGGCGCCCGACCTGCTGCAGGAGGACGATCGCCTGGTCACGGCGGAGGGCCGGGCCGAACTCGTGCTCGACGACGGCAGCGTAGCGCACGTCGACCGGCTGTCGGACGTGCGTATCGATCTCGGCGTGCGGCTGCGCCTGGTCAGTGGACGCCTCGTCGTCCACACGCCGCCAGACATTGACGCGCTCTACGTCTCGACGCCCGCCGGCCCGGTGCGGCTGGCCGCGCGCGGAGTCTACGATCTCACGGCCGACGACCTGCGCGGCGACACCGTGATCGCGGTGCGCGAAGGCCACGCCGCCCTCGAGGTCGGCGACACCGAGACGCCAGTCGGCGCCGACGACGTGCTGCAGGTCGACCCGCGTGACCTCAAGCCACGCTGGGCGCGTGGCACCCAACGCGATGCGTTCCTCGATTGGTCTGACCGCCGGCTCCGCCTGGTCACCGCCGATCGCCATGCCGCCCTGCCGGGGCCGCTCCAACCGTGGGCCGCCGACCTGGCGGCCCATGGCCAGTGGTCGACCCTGCCAATCTACGGTGCCGTGTGGTTTCCATCGGCCGGTCCGTCGTGGCGGCCATATCAGTACGGATCGTGGCGCTTCACTCGCTACGGCTGGACGTGGATCGACACCGACCGCTGGGCCTGGCCCGTGCATCACTACGGGCGCTGGGGGCATCACGCCTCGCGCGGCTGGTACTGGATGCCGCATCGTGCCTGGGGCCCCGCCTGGGTGGGCTGGGCCGTGGCCGCCGACCATGTGGCATGGTCGCCGCTCGGCTGGGACCGGCGGCCGCTGGTGGATTTCTCAGTCGGTGCGCGGCTCGGCCCGGTGGGTCTGTTCGCCTCGTCGTGGTCGATTCTCCCTCGCCACGCCTTTGGCCGTCGCGGACCGATCTACCGCGACCTGCAGGATCCCCGCTACCTCGCTGGGCCGGTGCTCGGCGGCTTCGTGTCGCAGATGATCGCCCCGCGGGGTCCCGCCGGCCCGGGCGATCGCTTCGCCGTCCGGCCCGGAAATCGCGGGACGCCGTCGACGTCGCGTCCCTTTCGGCGCGGCGGCGTCAGCGAACCGCCGATCGCGTATCAGCCGCGGCCGACCGACCCGGCGCGCGGTGAGCGCTCACCCGACGCGCCGGTCAGACGCCGGCCGATGGACGCACCGCCTGTCGACCGGGGTGTAACGTCTGGCGGTTATCCGCGCGAGCGATCGGTCGCGCCCGGTGGCGCCGCGCGCGGCGATGGCGGCCGCTCGCGAGGCGAGCCCCGGGAGGTGGCGCCGGTGGGCGCGCCGGTGCGCGTCCCGCGTGGCGAGGCCCCGCCGGAGCACTCCGCCGTGAACCCGCCGACCGAACGGCGCGGCGGCGGCGAATCGACTGGAGCACGGCGGCCAGCCCCGAGCGATGGTGCCGCAGGTCAGGCGCGTCCGCGCGGCGGCGCCGCGCGCCCCGCGGGGCCAGGTGCCTTCGGCCCTGGCGGCAATGGCCGCGGCAGCGGCAGCAGCCGTAGCGGCCAGAGCGGCGTCCGGCGTCCGGGCTGATGTGGCCGCCGGCCGCTCGGCCCGGCTGATGTCACAATAGTCAGGTTCGCCGTCCCGACCACCGCCATGCCTGCATTGCCAACCTTCGCGCGACACGCCGGACTCGCCCTGCTCTTCGTCGGCGCCGCCCTCGGCGGCACCTTGAGCGGCGTGCTCTTCGCCTACTCTGACGACCTTCCCGCCATCTCGGCGCTCGACGCCTACCAGCCCGACACCATCACGCGCGTGCTCGGCAAAGACGGCACAATCGTCGGCGAGTTCGCCACCGAGCGCCGAGTGGTGCTGCGCTACGACGAGATCCCCGCGGTCATGCGCCAGGCGGTGCTGTCGGCCGAGGATTCGGGCTTCTTCGAGCACTTCGGCCTGAGCATCACCGGCCTCGTGCGCGCGGTCGTCACCAACGTGATCCAGATGCGCAAGGCCGGCGGCGCCAGCACCCTCACCCAGCAGCTGGCGCGCAAGTTGTTCCTCACCGACGAGAAGACCTGGGAACGCAAGGTGAAGGAACTGCTGCTCTCGATCCAAATCGAGAAGCGCTACACCAAGGAAGAAATCTTCACGCTCTACTGCAACCAGATGTACTTCGGGCACGGTGCCTACGGCGTCGAGGCGGCAGCGCAGCTCTACTTCGGGAAACCCGTCAAGGAGCTGGTCGTGGAGGAAGCCGCACTGATTGCCGGCATCCTGCAGGGGAACGTGCGGCAGAGCCCGTACGTGAACATGACCGCCGCCGTGCGGCGACGCAACTACGCGCTCGATCGGATGGCCAGCGAGGGCTTCATCACCAGTGGCGACGCGGCCGCGGCCAAGGCGCGGCCGATCGTGACGCGCGGGGACCCGGCGCGCGAGTCGTCGCTGGCTCCCTACTACCTCGAAGAAGTGCGCAAGCATCTCGAAGCGCGCTACGGTGCCCAGCAGCTCTACGAGAGCGGTCTGACCGTCAGGACACCGCTCGACGCCCGCCTGCAGCGCATCGTCAACCGCGCCCTCGACGCCGGTCTCCGGCGTGTCGACAAGCGACGCACGGGATTCCGGCGCGCCCACGCGAAGGCGGTTGCGACCGGCGCCGACATCGCCACCTACCGCCACGAGCGATGGAACCGGCCGATGGCCGCCGGCGACATCGTGCCCGCCATCGTCGAGCGCGTCGACGCCGCCGGCGTCGCGCCCGGCCACGGTGCGCTGCGCATCGGCACCCTCCGGGCGGAGCTCACGAAGGAGAGCTTCCAGTGGACGCGCCGCACCTACGCCGCCCAGATCGTCGGGGAGGGCGATGTGGTGGACGTGGAGTTGCTGACGGTGGACGGCACGACGGGCACCGCCACGGTGCGGCTCGAGCAGACGCCGCTGCTCGAAGGCGCCGTGGTCGCGGTCGAGAACAAGACCGGCCATGTGCTCGCCATGGCTGGCGGTTTCAGCTTCCAGCGCAGCAAGTTCAATCGCGCCACCCAGGCCCTCCGCCAGATCGGCTCCACCTTCAAGCCCATCCTCTACACCGCGGCCATCGACCGTGGTCTCACGCCGGCGACCATCTTGAGCGACGAACCACACGAGTTCGATGCCGGTGCCGGGCAGCCGCCGTATGTGCCGCGCAACTACGACGGGAAGTTCGACGGCCCGCTGACGCTGCGCACGGCGCTCGAACGCTCACGCAACATCCCCGCCGTGCTGGTCATGGAAATGCTGGGGCCGGCGCAGGTCGCGCAGTACGCGGCTCGCTTCGGCCTGCCAGGCGAGCTGCCGCCGTACCTGTCGTCGGCGCTGGGCGCGGGCGAATCGACGCTGCTCGCACTGGCGTCGGCTTACAGCGCCTTCCCGAACCACGGCGTCCGCATGGAACCATCGCAGGTGCTGTCGGTCACCGACCGCGAAGGCGTCGCCCTCGAAGAGCACACGCCGGTTGCGCGCGACGCGATCCGCGCCGACACCGCTTATGTAATGACGAGTCTGCTGCGCGGCGTGGTGCAGCGTGGCACGGCGGCCTCCGCCGCCGCACTCAACTGGCCGCTCGCCGGCAAGACAGGGACGGTCGACGACTACACCGACGCCTGGTTCGTGGGCTTCGACCCGGAGATCACGCTCGGCGTATGGCTTGGTTACGACGAGAAGAAGCCGATCGGCAACGGCGAGACGGGCACCACGGCGGCGCTGCCGATCTGGATCGACATCATGCGAGCCTGGCTCGAGGACCGCGACCGCGAGCACCCGCCCGAGTTCGACGCGCCGGGCAATATCGTGTTCCTGCCGGTCGACCGCCACACCGGCCAACCCGTGGACGACGGCACGCCGCAGGCCATCACCGAAGCGTTCATCACCGGCACGCAGCCCAGCCGCTGACCCGGCTACTCGTCGTCGTCCGCCGTCGCCTGCCCCAGCGTGCCGGCCGCCTTGCCCATCAGATAGCCCTTGATGAAGTCGTCGAGCTCGCCGTCGAGCACGCGATGCACGTCGCCCACCTGCATCTTGGTGCGATGGTCCTTGATCATCTGGTACGGCTGCAGCACGTAGCTGCGGATCTGGCTGCCGAACGAATTGTCGCGCTTGGCGCCACCGATCTGGTCGAGTCTCGCTTGCTGCTCCTTGAGCCGCAGGTCGTAGAGCCGTGCCCGTAGCACCTTCATCGCCACGTCGCGATTCTTGTGCTGCGAGCGTTCATTCTGGCACGACACGACGATGCCGGTCGGCAGGTGCGTGATGCGCACGGCTGAATCGGTGACGTTGACGTGCTGGCCGCCGGCGCCACTCGAACGATAGGTGTCGACACGCAAGTCCTTCTCGGAAATCTCGATGTCGATGTCATCGTCGATCTCGGGCCAGACATAGACCGAGGCGAACGCCGTGTGGCGCCTGGCCGCCTGATCGAACGGCGAGATGCGCACCAGGCGGTGTACGCCGGCCTCGGCCGACATCAAGCCGAACGCGTAGTCGCCCTCGAGCAGCACCGTGGCGCTCTTGAGGCCGGCTTCCTCGCCGGGTTGGTAGTCGATGAGCTCGCGCCGCAGGCCGCGCTTCTCGGCCCACTTGAGGTACATGCGGAGCAGCATCTCCGCCCAGTCCTGCGAGTCGACGCCGCCGGCGCCAGGGTGAATCGTGACGATGGCGCTGGAGTTGTCGTGCTCGCCCGAGAGCATCTTCTTCGTCTCGGCTGCATCGACTTCCGATTCGAGGTCGTTCAGCCCGCGCGCCAGGTCGGCGGCAACGTCTTCCCCGCCGGCGGCCCATTCGAGCAGCACGCCGAGATCGCCGATGCGGCGGCCGAGCGAGTCGCGCAGTTCGACGTCTTCGCTCAGACGGCGACGGCGCTGCAGGGCCTTTTGGGCGTCAACTTGGTCTTTCCAGAACTCTGGAGCGGCGATGCGCGCTTCGAGAGTGGCGAGTTCGTCGGTGGCGGTAGCCCGGTCAAAGATAGCTCCGGAGATCGCTGGCTCGTTTGAGCAGATCTCCCGATCGTCGAACCAGTTCGTCCTGTGCCTGCGCCACGCCCCTCGCTCCTTCCACCTACCTAGTGTCGCGTCGCCGCCAGCCACGCGGCCACCGCGAGCGTCGCGGCCAGTGACGCGATGGCCACCGCGTCACCGATTGTCGCATAGAGCGTGCGCGACTGCAGGAAGCGGACCTCGGCGGTCACCACCGCTTCTTCGAAGACGCGGGTGGCGACGACCGGCCGGCCATACGGATCGATGACCCCGGAAATGCCGGTATTGGCGGCCCGCGCCAGATACCGGCCCTGCTCGATGGCGCGCATCGAGGCGAGTTCGAAGTGCTGGTAGGGTGCGGAAGAATCGCCGTACCACGCGTCGTTGGTGATCGTCGTCAGCAGCTCGGCGCCGGCCAGCACACCGCGCCGAATGAGATGCGGGTAGACGACCTCGTAGCAGATGGCAGTGCTCGCCATGTGACCGGCGATCGGCAACATCGTCACCTGCTGCCCGGGCGCGAACTCCGCCACCGCGTCGACCAGCGGCGCCACGAAGAACAGCAGGTGCTTGAGTGGAACGTACTCGCCGAACGGCACGAGCTGCATCTTGCGATACACGGCCGCCACCGCGCCGCTCGGGTCGAGCACGAAGGCGGAGTTGAAGTACTTGTCGGGCTCGCCGCGCTCGACTTCGTCGGTGCCGAAGAGGAGCGGCACCCCGGACTCGCGCACCAGGGCCCGCACCGCCTCGGCTTGCACCGGATCTTCGTTGAAGAGGTAGGGCGTCGACGATTCGGGCCACAGAATGGCCTGGGCGCCATCGGCCACGGCCCGGCGCGTGAGCGCGGCGTAGCGCCGGCCGATCTCGCCAACGCGGGCGCGGTTCCACTTGTCTTCCTGTGACACGTTGGGCTGGATGAGTCCCACCGTGAGGGGCGTGCCCTCACGCGTCAAGCGCGCGTCGGTGACCCGGGCACTTCCCCACGCCGAGGCAGCCAGGAGAAGCACGACGGCGCTGATAGCGGCGGCCGTGCGCGTCGGGCGGGCGCTCATCATGGCCAGCGCCACCAGCGTGCCCAAGGTCACGAGGAAGAAGGACACGCCGTAGACGCCGACGAGGCTCGCCAGCTGCGCCACCGGCACCAACGTGACCACCGCGCTGCCGAGCGGAATCCAGGGAAATCCCCCGAGCACGTGTCCGCGCGCGAACTCGGCAGCCACCCACGCCACCGGGGCAACGACGAGTCCGGCCGCGCCAGCACGCTGAATCACGGCGCCGGTCAACCCGCAGGCAAGGGCCGTGTACGCCGACATGTAGAGCGCCAGCGCCAGCGCGCACAGCCAGGCCACGATGCCGGGCAGTCCGCCGAAGGTTTCAACGACCGCGCCCGTCCAGTAGATCGTGCCCAGGTAGTGCACGAGACCCGCCGCGGCCCCAAGCGCCGCACCGCGCCGGAACGGCTGTCCAGACAAGACGCCCGGGCGTCCGCGCCAGCCCGAGACGGCCACGATGAGCGGCACCACGGCCACGAGCGCCACCACGGCGTGGCCGTAGCGCGGAAATGACAGCGCCAGCAGGGCGCCGGCGAGGAGGGCTAGCGGGTAATCCAGGGCTTGAACTGCTCTTCCCGTTCGAGCTTCGCGGCGACCTTCTCCGCCTCGGCCCGGGCCTTGAACTTGCCGACGCGCACCCTGAAGCCCGCGGGCTGCCCGGCAAGCGACGTCAGCACGTAGGCCGCGTAGCCCTTGGCCTTGAGTCGTGCGGCCACGGCTTCCGCTTCGGCGCGTCCTCTCAGGGCCGCGACCTGGATGGCGAAGCCGTCGCCGCGCGGTTCAGCGAAGGCGGGATTCGGCGTTTCCGGCGCAGCAACTGCCGGCGCGGGCGGCGCTGCGGCGGCAGCCGCGGCGGGGTTCTGCACCGCGGGTCCGCTCCTGGAGGGCGACGTCGTGGGCGGCGGCGCCAACGGGGGATCGGTCGGCTCGACCAGCTTCTCGGGGGAAGGTGTGTTCGACTCGAGGCGGCCCTGATAGCCGAGGTCGGGAACCGCGGTCGGACCGGCCGGGGCCGCTTCCGGTGGCGCGGCGTCCGGGGCCGTCGGGTCAGCCGTCTCTTCGACCGACGCCGTGGTCGCGTCGGCGCTCATGCTCGTACGTGCCTGTACGCCGCGTCCAACCAGGACGCCGCACAGAAAAATCACGACGGACACGACAGTGACCGCCATGAAGAGGAAGACGAGTTGCTTCCCGCTCAACTGGATTTCTCGAACGCTGTCGTCGGAGATGGGCATGTCTGACACGCCGAGGGGCTCTCAAAGCGTATCACGCGCCGCCGCGCGCCTGGCGGGCCCGGACGGCCAGATCCGCGGCCGCGGCGTCGTCGGGCTCGAGCGCCAGCGCGCGCTCGGCGGCTTTGAGCGCGCCGGCCGGATCGTGGGCTCGCAGGAGCAATTCCCCGAGCTCGACGTGTGCGCCGGCCGACTCCGCGCTCCACAGGGCGATCTTGAACGCGCTGATGGCGTCCTGTAGCAGCCCGCTGCGCGCCTGCGCCCGGCCGAGCAGCCGCAGGGCCGTCGTGTCGTACGGTGTGAGATACAGCACGCGCTGCGTCTGGCGAATGGTCTCTGGATCGCGGCCCTGCTCGAACGCCCGTGCCGCCGCGTCGAGGTGAAACGCTGCCAGCGCCTGCTGGTCGCGCTGCAGGCCGGCGCTCAGGGCGGATTCGAGGACCGCTGAAGCCGGGCGCGAGAACTCGGGCAGCCGTTCGAGCCCCCGCGGCACCGCGGCTGAGTCGCCCGCCTGCTCCCAGCGCTCCGAGAGCCGGCGCGCCAGCTCACGTTCGCGCGCCGATTCGGGTCCGCCACCGCTGGCCGCGAGCGCTGCGGCCAGCACGAAGTGCGCGTCGCCGTCGGCGGGATCGCGGCGCACGGCTTCCCGCAGCCAATACGCGGCCGCCAGCGCGTCCTTGTCGAGCCAGTAGGCGTAACCGAGGTTGAAGCAGGCGTCGGCGTTCGTCGGGTCGCGTTCCACCACCTGGTTGAAATAGTAGGTGCCGCGCCCCGTCTGCGGTGTCGAGCCGCGACGCAGCTGCACGACGCCGAGCAGGCCCGGCACGGCGACGTCGCGGCTGACCGCGGCCAGCGCCGAGAGCTGCGTGAAGGCCTCGTCGTAGCGGCGCAGTTGCACCAGCGACGAGGCGGCCCGCAGGCGCCACTGCGCGGCGCCGCCGTCCGGCACGGCGCGGCCCGAAATGCCGCCGGAGGTCGCGAGCGCCGCTTCGTGGGCGCCGCGCGTGGTCAGCGCACTCCACAGCGCCCGCCGCGGCTCGGGATAGCCCGGCGCCAGCGCCAGCGCTTGCGCGAGCAGCGCCTCCTGGGTCTGGGGCGTCGAGGCCACCAGGCCGCGGACATAGAGTTCGAAGGCCGGCACCGACGGGGCAATCGCGGCAGCGCGCGACTCGGCGGTGGCGGGCGGCGGGTCCAGATGCTCCACGATGCCGGCGAAGGCATCGAAGAGGCGCGAGGCGGGCGACGACACCGGCGGCAGCTCGACAAGACGCGCCTCGTCGACATCGAGCCGGCGGGAGACGATGGTGACGGTACCATTGGCCTCGCGCACACTGCCCATCACGACGCGGGTCGCTCCGACGAGCTCGGCCACCTTGATGAGTGTGGCTCGCGTCAGCGCCGCGGCCGGCGGCAGCTGCAGGCGCTCGAGCGCCGCCAACCGCTCCTCGCGCGTCACCACGTCCACGCCGCGCGCGGCCAGGGCTGAGGTCACGCCGACGGAGACGCCCTCGCTCAGCCAGCCGACGCGCTGGTCGAAGCGTTCGAGATCGAACGGCACGACCAGCACCGACGCCGACGGCGCGGCGGCCGACGCCGACGGCGCGGCGGCTGCCGTGGCGGCCGCCACGGCGAGCACGACGGCGAGGACGGCCTGACGCCCGCTCATGCCGGCTCCGACGGGGCCGGCCCTTCGAAGTCGACCGTGATCGTGCAGGTCGCTCCGCCCTGGGCCCGGCAAGTTTCGATGCGCACGGCGGCGACGAGGCCGTGCAGTTCGAGGTGCCGCGCCAGCGCGGCAGCGACCCAGCCGCACGTGGGCCAGGGCCAGGTGTCGCGCACCGTGCAAAAGACGGAGCCGGCAAGAGTCACCGTGCCGCGACCGCGGCTTACCTCGGTCGTGACGACGAGCGGATGGTAGGCAGCCCGTAGCAAGCGCGTCGCGCTGCCCAGTGCCGACCGCCGCCGCAGCCACCGCGGCTGCCAGGCCAACAGCCGGCGTCCCAGGCCGCCCTCGGCGTAGTGCCACTCGGCCGAAGAGCGTCCCGCGGCCGTCATCACGGCGTCGTAGGTGTCCTGGCCTTCCTGGCGAAGGAAACTCAGCACCGCACCGAGCGGCGCCAACCCCGAGCGCCCCTCACGCAGGCCCATCGGCGACAGCCAGTGCTCGTAGTAGTCGAGACGGGCAGGCATGACATCCCCGATGCTCTGATGAAGGCTGGCAACCAGCAAGCGGCCGATGCCGTCATCGATCATCGCCACGCCGCCAGGATTCTGCTAGCGTAACGGACCTGATGCCATCGTGGTCTGCCGCGGTGCTGGCCGGGGGCCGCGGACGACGGCTCGACGGCCGCACCAAGCCGCTCGTCGAAGTGGGAGGACAGACCATTCTCGCGCGCCAGGTCAGCGCGCTGGCCACGCTCGGCGTGATTCCGCGGCTCATCGCGTCCGATCCGTCCCCCTACGCCGATCTGCCCTACGAGGTGGTGCCGGATCTCGTCGACGCAGGCGCGCTGGGCGCGCTCTACACGGCCGTGGCCTGCGCGCCGACGCCGTACGTGCTGGTCGTCGCCGGCGATCTGCCATTCGTCAGCGCTGCCTTGTTGGGTGCGCTCGTGGGGTGGCGCGCCGAAGCCGAGGCCATCGTGCCGCAGCCGAAGGGACGCTGGCAGCCGTTGTGTGCGGTCTACCATCGGGACGTGGCACCTCGCCTCAAGGCGCGCATCGATCGGGGGCAGTGGCGCGTCACCGAGGCGCTGGAGGATCTGATCGTGCGCGCGGTGCCAGACGCGGAGTTGTCGGCGTACGACCCTGACGGGCGGCTGCTGCTCAACGTCAACACGCCCGACGATCTCCGTCTTGCGACCCACCACGCGGCGCTGTAAAACTGACCGGGCATTCGGCGGCGCCGTGGAGCGTATCCCAGTGGCCGAAGCCTTGTCCAACCGGCGGCCCGCGCCGTCTCTAGCCGCCGCCCCACCGTTGCCGCTAGGATCGTCTGTCACATCATGATGTTGCCGCTCTACGACCGCCTGCGCTTCGCCATTCGCACCGCACTGTCCACTCAATACGCGGTCGACCGCGACGCCGCAGCCATCCCGCTCGAAACCCCGCCCAACCGCGACTTCGGTGACGTGGGATCGCCGGTGGCTTTCGAACTGGCGCGCGAGCTCCGCAAGGCGCCCCGCGTCATCGCCCAGGAGCTGGCGACGGCGCTCGGCCCGATCGACGGCGTGACGTCGGTGTCGGCAGCGCCAAACGGCTACCTCAACGTGTTCCTCGACCGCGGCGCGTTCCTCACGGCGCGCCTCTCCGACCAAGCCGTGCCCCAGCCACGCGGCGGCAAGACCATCGTCGAGCACACCGCCATCAACCCCAACAAGGCGGCGCACATCGGTCACCTGCGGAACGCCTGCCTCGGTGACACGCTGGTGCGGGCGCTCAGGCTGCGCGGCACGCCGGTCGAAGTGCAGAACTACATCGACGACACCGGCGTGCAGGTCGCCGACGTCGTCGTTGGTCTCAGACACATCGAGCGTCTCGACCTGGCCCAGGTCATCGCTCTCGCCGAGTCTACCCGCTTCGATTACCACTGCTGGGATCTCTACGCCCGCGTGACCGAGTGGTACCAGCAGGACGGAACCCGCCTGGCGCTGCGTGCCGAAACACTCCACGAGATCGAGCACGCGACCGACCCCTCGGCCGCCATCGGCGCGTTCGTCGCCGAACGAATCGTCCGCACGCACCTGGTGACGATGGGCCGTCTCGGCATCGACTACGAACTGCTCACCTGGGAGGGCGACATCCTCCGCTTGCAGTTCTGGTCCAAAGCCTTCGACTTGCTCAAGGCCAAGGGCGCCGTCTTCCTGCAGACCAAGGGGAAGCTGGCCGGCTGTTGGGTGATGACCATCGACGACGACGGCGGCGTACCCGCCGACACCGGGCCGCCACCGGACGAGGCCGCGGACGAGGCCGCGGAGGCGGCCGACGACGAGGAACCGCGTGAGAAAGTGATCGTGCGTTCGAACGGCACGGTCACCTATGTCGGCAAGGACATGGCCTACCAGTTCTGGAAACTGGGCGTCCTTGGCCGCGACTTCCGCTACCGCAAGTTCGCCACGCGTCTGAACGGAGACACGCTGTGGGCCACGACGAGCCGGGCCGAGGAAGCCGTCGAGCCGCATCCGTCCTTCGGCGCGGCGACTGCGACGGTGAACGTCATCGACGTGCGGCAGGCCTACCTGCAGCAGCTGCTGAAGCAGGCGCTCGCCGTGGCCGGACACCCCGACGCGGCGCGGTTGCACACGCACTTCTCCTACGAGATGGTGGCCCTCTCGCACGCCACCGCGCGCGAGTTGGGGTGCGCGCCTCCGGCCGGATCGGAGGAAGCCGCCAAGCCGTTCGTCGAGGTGTCGGGCCGCAAGGGCCTTGGGGTCAAGGCCGACGACCTGCTGGACCGGATGATCGACAAGGCTCTCGGCGAGGTCGTGCGCCGCAACCCCGAACTGCCGGCCGCCGACGCCCGGCAGACGGCCGAGCGGGTCGGTGTCGCCGCGGTGCGCTACTTCATGGTGAAGTTCTCGCGCACCAAGGTCATCGCCTTCGACATCGACGAGGCTCTGAGCTTCGAGGGCGAGAGCGGTCCCTACCTGCAGTACGCCGTCGTGCGCGCTAACAACATCTTCCAGAAGCTGCGCGACAGAGACGGCCTCGGCGACGCCGACATCGCCGCCTCCCTGGGCTCGCATCAGCCGACGGCGCTGTCGGGTGACGAGGGCGCCGACCGTCTCTGGTCGCTGGTCCTCGACGCGGCCAAGCTTGACGACGTGGTGGACGGCTGCGTCCGCACGCTCGAGTTCGCGGCGCTGGCCAAGTATGCCTTCAGCCTCGCCCAAGGCTTCAACGCCGTATACCACGCATTGCCGGTGCTGGGCGAAGAACGCCACGCCGTCAGGCTGTGGCGAGCCGGGGCGCTCGGCTACGTGCGTCGGCAACTCACGGCGGCGCTCGTGACGATGGGCATCGACGTGCCGACCCGTATGTAGCACACTGAGCGCCATGCCCACTATCGCTCTGACGCCCTGCCGGCAGATGTCCGACTACCTGGAGTCGGTACGTCGGGCCGGAGCAACGCCGCTCGAGCTCACCTTGAGCGACGAGATCGCCGGCATCGTGGCGAAAGCCGACGGTCTCATGCTCACCGGCGGCGGCGACCTCGACCCGGCGCTGTACGGCGCCACGCCCGGCGCGGGCTACGAGGCAGCCGAACCCGGCCGCGACGCCTTCGAGATCGCGCTCGTCCGCGCCGTCCTCGAGGCGGGCAAGCCGGTCTTTGCCATCTGCCGCGGCATGCAAGTGCTGAACGTCGCTTTCGGCGGCGACCTCGTGCAGGACATCCCCACCGAGGTGAACGGCGCCGTGCCTCACGACGTGCGGGAGCCGCGCTACGCGCTGGCTCACGAGGTGTGGGCCACGACCGGCTCGCGCTTCTCGACGCTCATGCGCGACAAGCTCGTCGACAACGAGAGCTGCCAGGTCAACAGCCGGCATCACCAGGCCGTGAAGCATATCGGCAAAGGACTCGAGGTCGTGGCCACCGCTCCCGACGGCGTCATCGAAGCCATCGAGCGCCCTGGCGCCTTCTGCCTGGGCGTGCAGTGGCACCCCGAGAATTTCTGGCGCACTGGTGAATTCCGGGCGCTTTTTGAAGGCTTCGTCGAGGCCTGCCGGCGCCCCTCCTAGCCGGTGTGGGTGAGCGTGAGCACGGTCTCGACGTGGGCCGTGCGCGGAAAGAGGTCGTGCGCTCGTAGGTCCGACAGCGAATAGCCGCCGTCCACCAACAGCCGGGCGTCGCGGGCGAGCGTCGCCGGATCGCACGACACGTAGACGACGCACGGCACCTTCGCGTTGACGACGGCGGCGCTGACCTCCGGCGAGAGCCCGGTTCTCGGTGGGTCGACCACCACCGCGCCGAGCGCGCCGAGTCGCGTTCCCCGCACGAACGACTCGACCGCCAGGTGATGCGCGCGCACGCCTGGCGTTGGAGCGGCGTTGACCTGCAGGTCGGCGGCCGCGAAGGCATCGCCCTCAACGGCCTCCACGCGATGGCCCGAGGCGGCAAGCACGACGCTGAAGATCCCGACGCCGGCATAGAGATCGGCCACCTCGGCGGCGTCGACCCGTCTGACCACGTCGTCGACCAGACCCTGGAGCAGGAAGCGGTTGCCCTGGAAGAAGGCGCGCACGTGGTGTCGCACCCGCACCGGGCCGCCGGCACCAGCCGCACCCGCCAGGGTTTCGACGACGAACGGTTCCCCCCACGCCTGACCGGCAGCGCCGGCCCCATCGCTCCATGACGCGCCGTCGAGCCCCTCGAAAGGGGTCAGGCCGCGTGGCCCGACGGAGCCGCTCCAGGCGACGTGCGCCACCCGGCGGTGGCCGTCGATTGATTCTGCCCACTCCACTTCTGCCACGCCTCGCGGCTCGGCGCCGAGCGCGGCGCAGAGACGGTCGAGAATGGCCGCACTCTGGCTCGTGAGCTGACGCGCCTGCGCGATGTCGCAGAGCGCGTGCGTGCCCTCCTCGAAGAAGCCCCAGCGACCGCCCCGCACGTGCACGCGAGCCCGCGTGCGATAGCCATCCGCCGCTCCCGTCGCCACCGGCACGGCGCCGACGTCGAGGCGACCGAGCCGCCGGAACGCGTCGACGACCATCTCGGCCTTGAGCGTGGCCTGGCGGGCGGCGCTGATGTGCGCCAGCACGTGCCCGCCGCAGGCCAGGCCGTCATCCACCTCCACGCGGTCGGACGACGCGTCGAGCACCTCTACCGTGCGGGCGAAGACCGTACGTCGGTGTACGCGCTCGATGCGCGCCACCACACGTTCGCCGGGGATCGCACCGGCCACGAGCACGATGGCGCCGTCGTGCCGCGCGATCATCCGCCCGCCCACGGCGGGGCGTTCGACGGCGAGGGTGACGAGCGCGCCGGGGGCCGGTGTCAATCGAACCTCACGGCCGGCATCCCGAGCGCGGCGCGGACGAGCCGCGCGCGCGCGGCGGCGACGGCCGACTCCCACTGCCCGGACTGCAGGCGTCCGCGAAACGCCGCGAGCTCGCCGGCCGCCTCCGCGCTCAGGGCCGCCAGGCGGTCGGACGGCAGCGTCCGTGTCGCTTCGTCGACGAGCGAGCGGTCGATATCGGCGAGCGTCGCCATCAAGGCATCGCGGGCAGAGCCGCGCGCGGTCGGGCTGGCGGCCAGCACGGCATCGAGCGACGTCAGGGCGGCCTTCGCCGCCGCCTGCAGGCTCGCGGGCGCCCGCTCGCTCCCGACGACCGCCGCCAGCTGCCCGGCCACCCGCTCCACGTGCGCGTGCAGGGAGCCGCGCCTGGGCCCGCTCGCGGGTGGCGGATCGGCCAGCGCCACGCCGACGGCGCGCCGCCAGCGCTCGTAGCCGTCGAGCACCTCGGCGTCGCAGAACTCGATACGGACCGGCCGCCGCCGGGTCGTCTTCTTCTCGGCGCGCTCGACCACGCGGTCGATCGCCTCGCGGACGAGCGTCAGCGGGATGCCCTGCTCCGCCCAACCCTTCACCATGTCGAACGCCGGACCCACCACGCGGATGAGGTGTCCGTCGTTTCTGCGGCACAGATACGCTTCGACCTCACGGCAGTAGGCGTGCACGTCGTCTGGCGCCGGGGTCGATGGATCGTGGCCGCTCATTGCCACTGCACCGCACCCGTGATGCGGACGACCTCGACGCCCGTATCGACCAGGAGCGCCCCGGTGGCATCGACGCCGGTGGTCGTGCCCTCGTGCTCCCCGCTGGCGTCGGTCCACGCCACCGGGCGCCCGGCCAGCCCGGTGGCGCGGATCCGCCACCGATCGACGACCCGCGCGTAGCGTCCGTCGAGGAGATCCTGGTAGCGGCCCGCCCACGCGCTCAGCACCTCGGCCAGCACCGCTCCGACGTCTGGCGCCTGCCCCAGCTCCCGCTCGATCGACGTCGCCCGGTCCTTGGCGCCCACGTATGGCACGTCTCGGATGTTGATGCCGACACCGACCACCACATGCTGCCCCGGCGCCCCGATCTTGTGCGCCTCGGCGAGCACGCCCGCCAGCTTGTAGCCGTAAAAGAGATCGTTCGGCCACTTGAGCGAAGCTTCGAGACCCGTCGCATGACCGACACCTTCGGCAACGGCGAGACCGGCGGCGATGGTCAGCAGGCCCATCAGCGATGGTTCACCCTCGACGTATGGCGCCACGGGAGGACGAACGACGGTCGAGAAGTAGAGGCCGGCGCCCGGAGGCGACGACCACGTGCGCCCGCGTCGGCCGCGGCCGGCCGACTGGTGCCCGGTCAGTAGGACGAGCCCGTGACTGCTGCCAACGTCGGCCAGCGTCGCCGCCACGTCCATCGTGGACGACAACGACTCGACGTAGAGGACATCGGCGATGTGGCCGCCGAAGCGCGGACGGGCCCCCGCCACGGCGTCGGCGTAGGCGGCCGGGAGGGGGGCGAAGTCGACCACGGCGATTAGCGGGGCGCCGGCTCGAGCTCGAAGCTCAAGTCCACCGCCGGCGCGGAGTGCGTCAGCGCCCCAATCGAGACGAAGTCGGCACCGGTCGAGGCGATCTCCGGTAGTCGATCGCGGGTCACTCCGCCCGACACCTCGACCTCGGCGCGGCCCGCCACCCGTTCCACGGCGCGCCTGAGATCGTAGGTGGTGAAGTTGTCGAGCAACACGGCCCGGGCGCCAGCTGCGATCGCTTCGTCGAGCTCTGCGATCGTTTCAACTTCGACCTCCACGCGCAGGCCGGTGCCCGCCTCCAGTGCCCGCGACACGGCGACCGTGATGCCACCAGCCAGCCGCTTGTGGTTGTCCTTGATGAGGACGGCGTCGTCGAGCCCGAAGCGATGGTTGGTGCCCCCGCCGCAGCGCACGGCGTACTTCTCGAGCAGGCGCCACAGCGGCGTCGTCTTGCGCGTGTCGAGCACCTTGATGCGTCCGGCCGCCGCCTCGACGTGTGACGCCGTGAGCGTCGCGACACCCGACAGACGCTGCAGGATGTTGAGCGCAGTCCGCTCCGCCGTGAGGAGCGCCCGCGCGTCTCCTGTCACGACCGCGACGACATCGCCACGATCGCAGCGCGCGCCGTCACCCCACCGCACCTCGAAGACGGCCTCGGCGTCGCACTGGCGGAACACCTCGAAGGCCACGTCGAGGCCGGCCACGACGAGCGACGCCTTGGCTTCGATCACGCCACGCGCGCGCAGACCATGGTCGACCACTACCTGGCTCGTCACATCGCCACGCCCGACGTCCTCGGCCAGGGCCCTTGCGACGAGGTCACGATACGCCTCGACCGGCGGCGGCTGCAGCGCCATCAGGCGGCGCCTCCCGCCGGGGCTGCGAACGTGACCTCGGTGGAGAACGCCGCCGCTGGTTCGAACACGAGCTCGCCGACGTTGCCAGCGGCACAGACATCGCGACGCACGGTGTCGAGCGCGGTCAGCCGTTCGGCCGTGTCGCGCACGACGGCGCGGGCGATCGGCGTCTTCATCCCCACTTTGGCTTCAGACTTGGCGCGCCTCAGCGCGGCCGTCACCTCGACGGCGACGGCCAGCGTGGCCGCATCACCAGGCTCGGCCGCCAGCGCCAGGATCTCCTCAGTCGTGGGCCAGGCGCCCGTGTGCACCGAGCCTGGCTGCCACCACGACCACACCTCGTCGGTCACAAACGGCAGGTACGGCGCCAGCAGCCGCGTGAGCACCGAGAGGGTCGCGCGCATGGCCGCGTTGGCCGACTGCGCGCCCTCGGGCCCGTGGTCGCCGTAGCGGCGCGCTTTCACGAGCTCCAGGTAGTCGTCACAGAACGACCAGAAGAACGACTCGACCCGGTCGAGCGCGCGCGTGTACTCGTAGCGGTCGAGCGCCACCGTGGCGTCAGCGATGAGGTCGGCGACACCGGCCAGCATCGCGCGATCGAGTGGGGCCGTCACGACTCCTACTTCGGCGTCACGCCCGAGCACGAACTTCGAAGCATTCAGGAGCTTCATCGCCAGACGCCGGCCAATCTTCATCTGGCCAACGTCGAACGCCGTATCGACACCGGGGCCACCGCGGGCGGCCCAGTAGCGCACGCCGTCGCTGCCGTACTCCTGCAGCATGGCGAGCGGCGTCACCACGTTGCCCTTGGACTTCGACATTTTCTTGCGGTCGGGGTCGAGCACCCAGCCGGAAATCGCGGCGTTGGTCCAGGGCAGCGAGTCGTGCTCGAGGTGTGCGCGCAGCACCGACGAGAAGAGCCAGGTACGGATGATGTCGTGCGCCTGCGGCCGCAGGTCCATCGGGAAGGTTCGCCCAAACAGATCCGGATCGCGCTCCCAGCCCGTGACCAGCTGCGGTGACACGGACGAGGTGGCCCAGGTGTCCATCACGTCCGGATCGCCGAGGAAGCCGCCCGGCCGTCCGCGCTGCGCCTCAGTGTAGCCGTCCGGCACGTCGGTGGAGGGATCGATCGGCAGACGCGACGGGTCGGGCACGAGACGGCGGCTGTAGTCGATCGAGCCGTCGTCGCCAAGCGGGTACCAGATCGGGAACGGCACGCCGAAGAAACGCTGCCGGCTGACGCACCAGTCGCCGTTCAGACCGTGCACCCAGTTCTCGAACCTGGCGCGCATGTACTCGGGGTACCAGTGCAGCTCCCGGCCGCGGGCCAGCAGCCCCTCCTTGTGGTCGATGGTCTTGAAGAACCATTGCCGGCTGGTCACAATCTCGAGTGGCCGGTCGCCCTTCTCGAAGAACTTCACGTGATGGGTGATGGGTCGCGGCGGGCCCAAGAGATCGCCGGAGGCGGTGAGCAGCTCGACGATCTTCGCCTGCGCCTTCTTCGCCGACAGGCCGCTCAGCTGGTCGTAGGACGCCTGGGCTTCCACCACCGCCGTCGAGTCCCACCCGGCACTGCCCCACGTCACCGGACCAAGCGTCCCATTCGGCCGAATCACGGCCCGCACCGGCAGCTTCAGCTCGCGCCACCAGGTCACGTCGGTGGTGTCGCCGAAGGTGCAGATCATGGCGATGCCGCTGCCCTTCTCGGGATCGGCCAGCGGGTGTGCCACCACCGGAACGCGCACGCCGAAGAGCGGCGTGATGGCGTGGCTGCCAAAGAGCGGCTGATAGCGGGCGTCATCGGGATGGGCGACCAGCGCCACACAGGCCGGCAACAGCTCGGGTCGCGTGGTATCGATCTCGATCCACCCGCCGGCGCCGGTCGCCGCCGACGCGCCGCCCTCGCGCGCGAAGCGCAGGCGGTGGTAGGCACCGGGCATCTCGCGGTCCTCGAGTTCGGCCTGCGCGACGGCGGTCTTGAAGTCGACATCCCACAGCGTCGGCGCCTCGACCTGATAGGCCTGGTCGCGCCCGAGCAGGCGCAGAAAGGCGAGCTGCGACACGCGCTGCGCCGGCTTGGCGATGGTCGCGTAGGTCATCGACCAATCGATCGACAACCCGAGTTGGCGCCACAGGTTCTCGAACGCCCGCTCGTCCTCCCTGGTCAGCCGCGTGCACAGCTCGATGAAATTCGGCCGCGAGATCGAGATCGGCTGCTTCTCGGGCTGCGGCGGCGGCTGGAAGGCCGGGTCGTAGGGCAGCGTCGGATCGCAGCGCACGCCGTAGAAGTTCTGCACGCGCCGCTCGGTGGGCAGGCCGTTGTCGTCCCAGCCCATCGGGTAGAAGACCGCCATGCCACTCATGCGCTTGAAGCGCGCGATGATGTCGGTATGGGTGTAGGAGAACACGTGGCCGACGTGCAGTGAGCCGCTCACCGTCGGCGGCGGTGTGTCGATGGCGAAGACCTCCGGCCGCGACCGGGCGCGGTCGAACCGGTAGGTGCAATGGCGCTCCCAGCGCTCGGTGAATTTGGCTTCGAGGCCTTCGAGCGCGGGCGAATCGGGAACGGCGGACGGTGGAGGTGTGGGCATGGGACCAGAGCGCGGCACGGGGCCGGGGACAGTCCCTCATCGTACCGAGTCGCCCGAACGCGCGCAACCGCGCCAGCAGCCGGCCCGCCGCCGCCAGGGCGGCCTAGCGAGCCGCCGGCGCCGACCGCATCCGCGCGATCTCCTCACGCACGAGGCGCTCAGAGACGTCGGCGACGACCAGGCGCGCCACTTCTGCCACCAGCGCCGGCGCCAGCTCGCGCACGAGCCGCTCGGCCGCTTCGCTCGTGGCCGCCGGCGCGACCCGTTCGGCGGCCGCCGCCGCCGAAGCCGCCGCCGCCTGTTGGGTCCGCTCGGCGAGCAGAGCGGTGACGCGGCGCTCGCGCTCCGTGTCGCCGCTCCAGATGGCGGCTACCCGGGCCGCCACTTTCTCCACATCCTCATCACGCAGCCCGTCGCCAGGGCGAGCGTCGGCGGCAGCGTCCAGCACCGGCGCCTCCACGGCAGATGGCGACGTGATCGACGCCTCCTCAGAGGACGGCGGCGTGCCCGGCTCGTCGGCCGGTGGCGACGCGACCGGCGACGCCCACGGCGCCTGGGCCGCGCGCCCGGCGCGCGTCGCCTCGCACACGGCCTCGATGAGCTGCAAAGAGTCGAGGGGCTTGCGCAGCACCGCCTTCACGCCGGCGGCCGCGACCTCGGCCTCGTCCACCACGTCGTGCTGGCCGGCCAGGAGCAGCACCGCCACCGGCCGGCCGCTCGCGTGCTGGTGGATGTGGCGCGCGAGCGCGAAGCCGCCTGGCGCCGCATCCATCGTGAGGTCGGCGAGCACGACGTCCGCCGGCGTGTCGTCCCAGGCCGCCAGGCCTTCCTGACCGGTGCCGGCCGTGGTCAGATCGACCTGCTGGTCGGCGAAGGTCATCTCGACCACACGGCGCGTGATGCGGCTTTCCGAGATGAGCAGGACTCGAGCAGGGGCAGCCATCATGAGGATCAGTCTCCGATCCCGATGGACTGCAAGCTGCGGGCCGTCAGGCGTCGGTGCGCACGCGTGCGTGGGCGGCGATGAAATCCACGATCGCCTGCATCGGCGTGCCGGGGAGGAACACTCCTGTGATGCCCATCGCGTGCATTTTCGGGAGATCCTGATCGGGAATGATGCCGCCCACCACGACCAGCACGTCATCGAGGCCCTGCGCCTTCAGCAGTTCCATGACGCGCGGGCAGATGTGCATGTGGGCCCCTGACAGAATCGATAGTCCGATCACGTCCGCGTCTTCTTGCAAAGCCGCCCCGACGATCATCTCGGGCGTCTGGCGGAGGCCGGTATAGATGACTTCCATCCCGGCGTCGCGCAGCGCGCGGGCGATCACCTTGGCACCCCGATCGTGCCCGTCGAGCCCGGGTTTGGCGATGACTACTCGAATCTTCCGGTCCATGCAGTGGCGGTCCTCTAGCCGCTAGCCCTAGCCCTCAAACCCCAGGCACTAGATGATTGGCGTCTCTTCCCACTCGCCCCAGACGTCGCGCAGCGCGTCGCACATCTCGCCGACCGTGCAGTAGGCCCGCACGCAGTCGAGCATCGGGTCCATCGTATTGGCGGTGCCGCCAGCGGCCGCCTTGAGCGCATCGAGGGTGCGGCGGACGGCCCCGTTGTCGCGCCAGGCCTTGAGCGCCTCGAGCCGTGCCAACTGGATCTCGGAGGCGCTGTCGTCGATGTAGAGAATCGCCATCGGCGGCTCGTTCTCCTGGACGAAGTCGTTGACGCCGACGATGACCTTCTCCTTGCGCTCGACTGCCTGCTGGAACCGATACGACGACTCGGCGATCTCTTTCTGCGGGTAGCCCAACTCGATGGCTTCGACCATCCCGCCCATGCGATCGATGGTGTCCCAGTACTTCAGCGTGCCCTGCTCCATCTCGCGGGTGAGCGCCTCGACGAAGTACGAGCCGCCCAGCGGGTCGACCACGTTGGTGACGCCGCTCTCGTAGGCCAGCACTTGCTGCGTGCGCAGCGCAATCGTCACCGCCTCTTTGGTCGGCAGCGCCAGCGCCTCGTCGAGCGAGTTCGTGTGCAGCGAGTTGGTGCCGCCGAGCACCGCGGCCAGTGCCTGCAGCGCCGTCCGCACGACGTTATTGTAGGGCTGCTGCGCCGTGAGCGAGACGCCGGCGGTCTGGGTGTGGAAGCGCAGCTTCCAGGAGCGCGGATCGGTCGCCCCGAACCGCGTGCGCATCGCCTCGGCCCACAGCTTGCGGGCGGCGCGAAATTTTGCGATCTCCTCGAAGAAGTCGCTGTGAGAGTTGAAGAAGAACGAGATGCGAGGCACGAAGTCATCGACCTTCAGGCCGGCGTCGACACCGTACTGCACGTACTCGAGGCCGTCGCGCAGCGTGAAGGCCAGCTCCTGCAGTGATGTCGATCCGGCCTCACGGATATGGTACCCGCTGACCGAAATCGTGTTCCACTTCGGCACTTCGCGCGCGCAGAACCCGAAGATGTCGGTGATGAGCCGCATCGAGGGCCGGGGCGGGAAGATGAACTCCTTCTGGGCGATGAACTCCTTGAGGATGTCGTTCTGGATGGTGCCCGAGATGGTCTTCCAGTCGGCGCCCTGCTTCTCGGCCACCACCAGGTACATCGCGAAGATCATCGGCGCGGGTGAGTTGATCGTCATCGACGTCGTGATGTCGCCGAGGGAGATGCCGTCGAACAGGCGCTCCATGTCGGCGAGTGACGTGATGTTGACACCGCACTTCCCCACTTCACCGAGCGACAGCGGATGGTCGGGGTCGCGGCCCATGAGCGTCGGCAGGTCGAAGGCCACGCTCAGGCCGGTGCCGCCGGCGGCGACGAGCTCCTTGTAGCGGGCGTTGGTCTCTTCGGGGGTGCCGAAGCCGGCGAACTGCCGCATCGTCCACAGCTTGCCGCGGTAGCCGCTCGGGTGGATGCCCCGCACATACGGGAATTCCCCCGGCGCGCCAATATCCTCGACAGCGTCGATGCCCGTCACGTCTTCCGCGGTGTACAGTCGCTCGATCGGTCGTCCCGAGATGGTCGTGAACGGGCCCGCTCGCTCGGGCGCCTTGCGGAGGGTGGGCTCGAGCACCTCACGGGTCCAGCGCGCTTTGTCGCTCGTGGTCGGTTTCACCGGAGAAGCCATCGAATTCAGTATAGAGGATGCGCTTCGACCGGCGCCGTCTGCGGACGTCGCCGGCCCGGCCGCACCGATGTGTCCGCCGGGCGTCGAGGCGAACGGCAACGGTCCCGTGAATACGCAGGACGCATGGCGTGAACGCGCAATTGACATCAACCTCACAGCCGGGCTAGGTTTGATCGTTTGTTCGACCCGCCCGTGTTCGGCCCCGTTGGGCTGACGGGCACATTGAGGACCCACCCATGGCCACACATGGCAACATCTTCGGCGCGATGCTTCAGGAATTCGAAGGGGCGGCGCGCATTCTCAACCTCGACCCGGGGATCTGGCAGATCCTGACGCATCCGAAGCGCCAGATCACCGTTTCCTGTCCCATTCAGCGAGACAGCGGACAGATCGAGGTGTTCACCGGCTACCGGGTGCAATACAACATCACGCTCGGGCCGGCCAAGGGCGGCATCCGCTATCACCCCGGCGTGACCCTCGATGAAGTGACGGCGCTGGCGGCATGGATGACGTGGAAGTGCGCCGTGGCGCAGGTCCCCTTCGGCGGCGGCAAGGGCGGGATCATCTGCGACCCCTCCACGATGTCGAAGCGCGAGCTCGAGGCCCTGACGCGCCGCTACACCGCCGAGATCATCGACGCCATCGGCCCCGAGAAGGACGTGCCGGCACCCGACGTCAACACCGACGCGCAGGTCATGGCGTGGTTCATGGACACCTACTCGATGCACGTGGGCCACACCGCCACTGCCGTCGTCACGGGCAAGCCTGTCGAGATGGGCGGTTCGCTCGGCCGTCGTGAGGCGACCGGCCGGGGGGTGATGATCATCGCCCGCGAGGCGGCCAGGCACCTCGGCTTCGAGCTCAAGGGGGCGACCGTGGCGGTGCAGGGCTTCGGCAACGTCGGCTCCATCGGCGCCGAGCTGATGCATGCGCATGGCGCGCGGATCATCGCGGCCACCGATTGGAAGGGCGGCGTCCACAACCCCAAGGGCCTCGACATACCGGCGCTGCTTGCCTGGGTGGCCGAGAACAAGTTCGTGGCCGGCTTCCCCGGCTCCGAGCCGATCTCGAACGACCAGCTGTTCGCGCTCGACGTCGACATTCTCGCCCCGTGCGCACTCGAGAACCAGATCACGGCCGCCAACCAGGGCACCATCAAGGCGAAGATGGTCGTCGAGGGCGCCAACGGCCCGACGACCCCCGACGCACACCATGCGCTGCACCAACGCGGTGTGTTCGTCGTGCCGGACATTCTCGCCAACGCCGGCGGCGTCACCACTTCGTACTTCGAATGGGTACAAAATCGCCACGGTTACTACTGGCCCGAGAAGGAAGTCAACGACCGCCTCGAAATCAAGATGGTCGAGGCCTTCGACGCCGTGCTCGCCACGGCGAAGAAGCACGATGTCGACATGCGGACGGCAGCCTACATCGTGGCCATCAACCGGGTGGCCATCGTGACGCGGATGCGCGGGATGTACGCCTAGCGGGGAACGGGGAACGGGGAACAGGGCACGACTCTGAACTCTCGACCGAACCTGGCTGACGGTTCCTCACCGTGAGACAACAACGGCCCGGCGCACGCGCCGGGCCGTTCGCTTGTACCTCTACTGTTCCCTGTTCCCTGCTCCCTGTTCCCTGCTTACCCCACCATGCGAAACGCCACCAGCTCCGTCACATCGGCGCCGCCGGCACCGGTGGCGGCAATCTCGATCAGGAATTCTCCGATGGGCAGGCTGGCCAGGGGGAAGTCCATCGTCGCCACGCCCACGCCGTCCTTCGGTGGTGTCACCGTCAGGTCGGCCATCGCATCGCCCTGGCGATTCAGCAGCCGCGCCGTATACGCGAGCGCCGAGCTCTGGCCGCCGGGCACGACGCCGCCGAGGCGCAGGAACAGCCGCTCGGTGCGTCGGAACTCACGAGTGGCGGTGGGCGCCGCCGAGGCATCGTTCTTGATCGACTGGAACTCGCGGGGCGTGCGGGCGACGTAGACCAGCGGCGTCGTCAGGCGCGCCGTCGGTTCCGTGAAGTCGGGCACGTCGATCGTGCGGTCGTCGGTGTCGAGGATCTGGTCCGGCTTCTCTTCGATCGACAAGCGCAGGCTCAGCTTGCCGGGCGGCGCATCGAACGTGACGACCCCGCGCCGCGCGCTCGCCGGGGCGTCGGCGGGCACATCCGCGCCCACTTGTCCCTTGTAGTATTCGTCCCCTGAGGAGGACGCCGCCGTCAGCAACACCCGCCCGACGAGCGCGCCGCCACTGCCGGGCACCGGCGGCACCCCTTCCCAGACCACCGTGACGCGCGTCTTGCCGCCGTCGGCTGGCGCCGTGCCGATCCAGGTGCGAATCATGCGCCGATCGGCGCTCTCGGCGATGGCAGCCAGCGATCGCACGATCTCTGCCGGCGGGCCGGCCTTGGGAGGGGCGGTGGCGCGGGCGGTCTCGACGGCGGTGAGCGCCCAGTACCCCTTGCGCGCGCGCACCTGCACGCCGGGACGTCGCACCCGCACCTTGATGGGATGGAACTTCCCGTCGCTGCGCGACTGCGTCGAGTTGTAGCCGAGCAGGTAATAGGCGCTCGAGTCGCGCACGATCTGCTTCATGCCGGCGGCGAGGTCGTTGCGGTTGATGATGGCGCGCCCGTCGGTCTCGCTGGCCAGCACCTGCAGCGTATTCTGCGTCTGGCGCAGGGCGTCCTGGCTGGTGCGGCCGCCGACATTGTCCTGGATGTCGAATTCGCCGGTCGAGAGCCCGCGGGGATCCACGGCATAGATCGCCGTGTTGCTGCGATTGGCCTCCTCGAACACCCGCCGCAACTCGCTCTGCACGTCGAGTTCGCCCATGAACCTGGCGCGGTCTTCCTGGAGGTTCTCGCCCGCCAGCGGATTGCCACGAGTGGGGTTGCCGACACCGGGCATGGTGGCGATGGCGCCCCGCAGCTGCGGCGGCAGCATCGCGACGTACCCTTCGCTCACGAGCACGATCGCCTTGCGTCCTTCCCGCAGCGCGCCGAGCTTTACCGAGAGTCCGGTCAGAGCCGAGAGCGACACCTGGCGGCGCACCCGCTCGACGATCTCGGTCGGCTGATTGGCGTAGCGGTCTTCGAGGGCGTTGCGCGGCGTGTAGTCGAACTTGCGGCCCTGGAAGCGCTCGAGGGCGTGCGCGAGCTGCTCGTGGTCGCGCGTCAGGACGACGCTGTCGAGCGGGCTCAGCGGGTACATCACCGAGACCAGATCCCTCGGGCCGAGTTGCGTCTGCACGAAGTCGATGAGGTGCTTGCGGGCCGCGAGGCTGTTGCCAAGGCGCACGTGATAGTCGTCGAGGAAGAACACGAAGATGCGGGCGTCTTCATCGGCCGCTGCATTCTCCTCGTCCTGCCGGGTCGTGAGGCGCCCGGTCGCCTGCAGCGTGGTCGCCGAATCGATCTTCACCAGGCGGAAGGTCTCGACGGTCTGCGGCTTGTCGTCTTCGAGCACCTCGAAATCGTCCTGGGTCAGGTCGGCGACCGGGTTGCCTTGGCGGTCGGTGACGATGGCGTCGACCCGGACAAAGTTCACACCACCGCGGAAGACCGGCTGATCGGCCTCGGCGGCAGCCGCCTGCTCGGCCGCCGGGGGCTGCGCGGGAGGAGCCGGCGCCTGGGCGGACTGCTGCGCGACGACGGCCACCGCGCCGGCCACGCTGACGGCCAACGCCGTGGCGAGAGCGAGACGAACGCTGCTCGAACCCATGTCGGCACACCTCGGGAGAACTGGCTGGAGCGCTGGCCCGATGATAACATCCTGGACGAGCCGAGGCCCGCACCGAGACCACTCTTCGCGCGGGCGAATTCCCTCCCGAATCGCAGGTGCCAGTGTCCGACTCGATTGATGCCCCGCCGCTCGCCCTGACCCAGCTCTCCGACGACGAGCGGCTCTTCGCCAACAGCGTCTATGAGTTCGCGCACCGCGAGGTGCGCCCGCTCGTGCGTGAGATGGACGAGCACGCCGCGATGGCGCCGTCGCTCCTGCCGAAGCTGTTCGACCTCGGGGTCATGGGGATCGAGATTCCCGAACAGTACGGCGGGGCCGGCGCGACGCTCTTCCACTCGGTGCTCGCGGTCGAGTCGCTGTCGCGCGTCGACCCCGCCCTCGGCGTGCTGGTCGACGTGCAGAACACCCTGGTCGTGAACTCGTTCGTGCGCTGGGCCAGCGACGACCTCAAGTCGCGCTGCCTGCCGAAGCTCGCCGAGCGGAGCATTGGGGCTTTTTGCCTTTCCGAGGCCGGCTCCGGTTCCGACGCCTTCGCGCTCACGACCCGCGCCGTCGAGGACGGCGACAACTACCGTCTGACCGGCCGCAAGCTGTGGATCACGAACGCCAACGAAGCCGACCTCTTCATCGTCTTCGCGACCGTCAACCCCGACGCGGGATACAAAGGCATCACGGCGTTCGTGCTCGAACGCGGCACGCCCGGTTTCACTGTCGGTCGCAAGGAGGACAAGCTCGGCATCCGCGCCAGCAGCACCTGCGAACTGCTGTTCGAAGACTGCATCGTGGCCAAAGCCAATGTGCTCGGTGAAGTCGGCAAGGGCTACAAGGTGGCCATCGAAACCCTGAACGAGGGCCGCGTGGGGATCGGCGCTCAGATGCTCGGCCTGGCGCAAGGCGCCTTCGATCACGCCGTGGCCTACGTGAAGGAGCGGGCCCAGTTCGGCAAGGCGGTCGCGGAATTCCAGGGCGTGCAGTTCCAGATCGCTCGCATGGCGGCCGACGTCGAGGTCGCGCGGCTGCTGACCTACAACGCAGCGCGGCTGCGCGATCAGGGCAAGCCGTTCCTGCACGAAGCGGCCATCTGCAAGCTCGTCACCTCCGAGATCGCCGAGCGCGTGAGCTCGCTCGCGATCAACCTGTTCGGCGGCAACGGGTTCGTGAAAGAGTATCCGGTCGAGAAGCTGTACCGCGACGCGAAGATCGGCCAGATCTACGAAGGCACATCGAACATGCAACTGTCGACCATCGCCAAAGCCTGCCTGGCGTGACGGCCGGCCTCACAGGAGACAACGGATGTCCACGATCCTGACCCTGCCGGTGCACGGCATGACCTGCGGCGGCTGCGAGAATGCAGTGAAGCGCGCTCTTGGCGCCATGACCGGCGTAGGCGACGTGACGGCGTCCCATCGCGACAACCAGGTGATCGTCACGTTCGATTCGGCACAGGTGTCCGCTGCCGACATCAAGACCAAGATCGGCGTGCTCGGCTACAGCGTACAGCGCTAGACCGCGGCGGCGCCTCTCAACCGGGGAAGGTGCCGGCGGCGACGGCGTCGGTGGCACGAGCCTCGTCGCCCAGTACCTGCGCGGTGGTGACCGCATCGCGCCTCAGGCGCTCGAGTGGCATGCCCGGCCGGAACGCCTCGGCACCGCACGCCTGCTCGGCCGCAGCAAACGCCCCGACGAGGGCGTCGAGAGCGTGCAGGCGCGCCAGGCCGCGGGCCACGCGGCCCGCCTCGGAATCCAGCGTGTGCCGAGCCGCGTCCCAGAGCAGCAGGCGCGAGGCGTCGATGGCCGTTGCTGCATCGGCCACCCGCGGTTGTCCGGCGGGAGGCAAATCGCCGGTCGCGTGCGCGGCCTTGAGCGCTGCCACGCCGGCCTCGACGGCCGCCCGCCCCGCACCGACGAGCGTCGCGGTCACGGCCAGGTGCCACGAGTCGTCGGCGGCGAGCGCGGCCCGCAATCCATCGACGTCGGCGCCCCTCAGTCCCGTCCACTGCGCCGATGTCGTCACGGCCGTCACCCCGAGGGCCTCCCCAGCCGCGACGAGCGCGAGCGTGGGCGACGCGGCGGCAAGCGCTTCGAGCGCCACCACCCAGTCGCTGCCAGCTCCGGCAGGCGGGGCGGGCACGACCGCGCGGATGGCGGCTCGCAGGGCGGCCGGCACGTCGGCCGCACGATCGGCGTCGGCCGCCACCGGCGCCACCGCCTCGCGGGCCATCGCCTCAGCGGCATCGCGACAAGCGGCAGAGTCGATATCGAGTTCGAACGTCATGCGCGAAAGTCTCCCGCCTCGCTCGCCAGCCGCGTCATGACCGGACGGAGTTTGGCGGCGGTCGTATCGAGCGTCTCGGGCAGCACCCGCACCTGACCGATGACGGACACGAAGTTGGTGTCGCCGTTCCAGCGCGGCACGAGGTGCACATGCACGTGGTCGACGATGCCGGCTCCGGCAGGACGGCCGAGGTTCACGCCGATGTTCATACCCTGCGGCTGGTAGACCTCAGTGAGCGCCATCTCGGTCAGCCGCGTCAGCCGCGCCAGCTCCACCAGTTCGTCGTCGGCAAGACCGGCCAGCGTGGCGACGTGCCGCTTCGGCACCACCATCGCGTGGCCGCCGTTGTAGGGATACAGATTCAGGATTACGAACACGGCTGGCCCGGTGTACAGGATGAGCGCCTGCGCCTCCGGGCTCTCGACGTGACAGAAGACGCAGCCAGCCGGTTCACGCTCATCGCGCGTCACGTAGGCATGGCGCCAAGGTGACCAGAGCCGTTCCACCGGGGCTCCGTTCTAGAACGAGGACGGGGGGCCGGGCGCGAGCGCGCCGGCCTCGTCGTACTCGCGATTGATGAGGTCTTTTAGTTCCTTGCCGGGCTTGAAGTACGGCACGCTCTTCGGCGGCACGTCGACCTTGTCGCCGGTCTTGGGATTGCGGCCCTTGCGCGGCTCGCGCTTGCGGAGCCGGAAGCTGCCGAAGCCCCGCAGCTCGATCTTCTCGCCGCGGTGCAGCGCGTCGATGATGCTCTGGAACACGGTCTCGACGATGACCTCCGAGTGCTTCTTCGTGAGCTCGGAGACGCGCGAGACTTCCTCGACGAGTTCAGCCTTGGTCATAAGGGCAGGGAACGGGGAACAGGGAACAGGGAACAGGGAGCAGGAACTCCAGGCTGACTTCACCTGTTCCCTGTTCCCCGTTCCCTGCTCCCTTGGCCTCTACTTGCTGATCTTGAAGTGATCCCCGAGCGTCGCCGAGCCGTCGCCCTGCGAGGCCGAGTAGCTTTCCCAGTCGGTCCGGATTTCGTCGGACTTCATGGCGCGAATGCTCAGGCCGATCTTGCGTTCGGCCGGACTGAGCTTGATGACCTTCATCTGGTAGGCGGTGCCCACCTGCAGGTCGACCTTCTCGCCGCCCTGCGTGTCGTCGAACTCCGACACGTGGATGAGCCCTTCGATGCCTTCGTCGAGCTCGACGAAGGCGCCGAAGTTGGTCATGCGTACCACCCGGCCCTCGACGCTCTGCCCCACCTTGTGGCGGGCGAAGAAGTCTTCCCAGATGTCGGTCGCCAGCTGCTTCAGGCCGAGCGACAGACGCTGGTTCTCGGCGTCGATGCTGAGCACCATCGCCTCGACCGTGTCACCCTTCTTGAGCACTTCGCTCGGGTGCTTGATGCGCTTGCTCCACGACATGTCGGAGATGTGGATGAGGCCATCGATGTCGTCCTCGACTTCCACGAAGGCCCCGAACTCGGTGAGATTGCGCACCTTGCCGGTGATCTTCGTGCCGACGGGGTACTTCTCGACCAGCTCGTGCCAGGGATTGCTCTCGACCTGCTTGAGGCCGAGCGAGATCCGGCGCGCCGCCGGATCGACGCCGAGCACCATCGCCTCGACGTTGTCGCCAACGTTGAGGATCTTCGACGGGTGCTTGACGCGCTTGCTCCACGACATCTCGCTCACGTGGATGAGGCCTTCCACGCCTGGCTCGAGTTCGATGAAGGCGCCGTAGTCGGTGAGGCTCACGGCCTTGCCCGACACGCGGGCGCCGGCCGGGTAGCGATCCATCACGGTCGTCCACGGGTCGGCCACGAGCTGCTTGTGGCCGAGCGAGACGCGCTCGGTCGCCTGATCGTACTTGAGCACCACGACTTCGATGTTCTCGTTGACCTTGAGCACTTCCGACGGGTGGCCGACGCGGCCCCACGACATGTCCGTGATGTGCAGCAGGCCATCGATGCCGCCGAGGTCGATGAAGGCGCCGTAGTCGGTGATGTTCTTGACGACGCCCGTGAGCATCTTGCCCTCGGCCAGGGTCTCGAGCGTGTGCTTCTTCTTCTCGGCGTTCTCCTCTTCAAGGAGGACCTTGCGCGAGAGCACGATGTTGCCGCGCTTCTTGTTGACCTTGATGACGCGCATGCGCAGTTCCTGCCCGCGCAGCGCGTCGAGATTGCGCACCGGGCGCACGTCGATCTGGCTGCCGGGGAGGAAGGCGCGGACACCGATGTCGACGGCGAGCCCGCCCTTGATGCGCTCGATGACGCGGCCGATGACGACCTTGCGATCTGCGAAGGCCTTCTCGACCTCGTCCCAGATCTTCATCTTCTCGGCCTTTTCGCGCGAGAGGACGATATGGCCGTCGCGGTCTTCGGTCCGTTCGAGCAGCACGTCGACGACGTCGCCGACCTGCACCATCACGCCGCCGGTCTCGTCGAGGAACTCGTTGACCGAGATGACGCCTTCGGACTTGTAGCCGACGTCGACGACGACTTCGTTTTCCGAGACTTTGAGGACAGTGCCCTTGACGACCTCACCTTCCGCGATGTTGCGGAAGCTGTTATCGTAAAGGTCCAAGAGGCGGGAGAATTCCGCCGGGTCCATCTCCTCGTCGAAACCACCATGGATCTGCGGGGTGGCTTTGAGGGTGTGCCGGCCCGCGGGCTGTGAGGCTCCCGGGGTCGACGCGCCCTGGGGCTCCGTTGCCTGCTCTTCGTGTATTGCCATTGACGTGCGCGTCCTCCTGACGTACGAATTTGCCGGTCGGGGTGAGCGGGGGCCGGCGCCCCGCGAATGTTCGCCGCTGGGCTCGAAAGCGCCATCGGCGTAACCAACAGAATTTACGTTACTTAGGTTGGGCTGTCAAGGTATCCGAGAGGACGCGTCCATGGCCAAGAAAACCGCAGCCAAGAAGAAGCCGGCCGCCCGCACGAAGGCGGCGCTCGCGCGCGCGAAGAAAAAAGCTACCCGCCCGAAGGGCGCGGCCACGAGCCGGAAGGCCACGAGCCGGAAGATCGCGCCGGCCAGCCGCAGGACTAGCAAGAAGACGGCGAAAAAGGCGAGCAAGAAGGCGGCCCCGCGCCGGGCCGCCGCCAGGAAGGTCCCGGCCAGGGCGAAGGCGGCGAAAAAGAAGGCTGTGCCGATGAAGACTGGCGCCAGAAAAATGGCCGCCAGGAAGGCGCCAGCGCGCAAAGCGGCCCGCCAGCCGACCCCCGTAGGTGCCAAGACGCCGGCCAGGAAGCCGGCGCCCCCCCGGAAGGCGGCCCCAGTCCTGAAGGCGGCTCTAGTCCGGAAGGCGGCCTCGGCGACGCCGCCGCCGGCCAAGCGCCCGGCCGTCCGGAAAGCTCCGGCGACCAGGCACGCGCCCGCGCTCGACCGCGAACGCCGCACGGTCGGTGAAACGGCGCCGCCCTCCACGCCGTCGAGTTTCGTGTCGAACCGCCACGCCAGCGCTGCCAGCAGCGGCGCCGACGAAATGCGGGTGAAGCTGGCCACCCACACCGGCTCCGGGCCCGCCATCACCGCCGGCGATGTCGATGCCAACTGGGAAGCCGCCGAATCGGTCGGCGATGAGGCCCCGGGCGGCGACAACCCGACGCCCGATCAGGACGTGGTCGACGAGATCGGCCGGGCGCTCGGTGTCGAGTACGACGACGACGAGGAACTACGGGGCGGTGACGAGATCGCGGCCCGCGATCACGATCGCTGGGAACTGGACCCTGGCTCGTCGGACGACTTCGACGAGCGCTAGCGCCGGGGCTCGCCTGCTGGGAATCCGGGGGGCGACGAGCACGCGGCCGGCAACCGCGGCGCCTTGAAGCGCCTGCTGACAGCCGTTGCCGATTTCCAGGAGATAGCGGTTTCGATCGGCGCGCTCGACGATGACGCGTTGTGCCTCCATGACGCACACGACGCGCACGCGCTCGACGTTGTCGGGGTCGTATCGAAGCGGCGCGTCGGTGGCAAGGCGAGCGGGCCCGCTGGCTGAACAGCCCGCTCCAGCGCCGGGGACGACGAGAAGCGAGCGGACGATTCGCGGGATCATCGGACCTCGCGCGGCCGAGGCTATGACCTCAGGCTGCACCTGTTCGCGGCCCCGGGACATCCCGTCAGCCGCCCGTTTTCGCCAGGACACGACTCACCGGCCGCTTGCATTCTCGGCCCCGGTTGCCTGGTGCGGTGCGCTTCTCTGCCGCTCGCGCACCAGCGTCAGTACTCGATCCACGACGTCGGCCACGGAGAGGCCTGTCGTGTCGATGTAGACGGCGTCAGCAGCCTGCGCGAGCGGCGCGACGCTGCGCGTCGAATCCGACTTGTCGCGCGCCGCAAGGTCCTCGGCCACGTGGGCGACGTCGCTGGCGCGGCTGCTGGCGTGCGCGGGGTCGGCAGCGCGGCGGCGGGTCCGTTCCTCGTGCGAGGCATCGAGATATATCTTGACGGCGGCGCGGGGGAAGACGACGGTGCCGATGTCGCGGCCTTCCATCACCACGGCGCCGTCGGCGCCCAGCGCCCGCTGACGAGCCACGAGCACCTCGCGTACGGCGGCGTTGCGCGCCACGAGTGCCGCCGCCTTGTCCATCTCGGGCGTCCGGATGTCACTCGTCACGTCATGTCCATCGATGACGACGACGCCGTCGGCCAGCTCGAAGTCCGCCCGGGCCGCCACCGCGGCCACGCCGGCCGTGTCGTCGAGCGCCACACCGGCCTGTCGCGCGCGCCACGCCACGGCGCGGTACATCGCACCGGTGTCGACATGGCGGTAGCCGAGGGCCCGCGCGGCGGCGCGGGCCACGGTGCCCTTCCCCGCACCGGACGGTCCATCGACGGCAACCACCAGACGCTTCACAATCGGCCAGTGTAACATGCGCAATCCGTGGTCAATTTCCGTGTGCAGCGCGCTGCGCTCGTGGCGCTGCTGGTGATCGTCGGCGTGTGGACGGCGCTGCCCTATGCCGACGCAGCCGCGTTCATCGTGCGCGCGGCCGGTCTCACCGGCGGGTTGCCCGGACGGCTGGCGGCGGTGCGCGCCCACGCCGCCACGCGGATCGACCTGCCAACCATTACCACACGCCACGGCGACGTGCCGGCCCGCCTCTACCGGCCCGCCCGCATCACACGCACGGTGCTGCTCGTGCCGGGTGTGCACATGGACGGCATCGACGAGACACGGCTGGTGGGCATGGCCGAGGATCTCGCCGAAACGGGCTACGGGGTCGTCACGGTCGCGCCGCCGGATCTGCGGCATTTCCAGATCACGCCGGCCAACACCGATGTCATCGAGGACGCGGCGCGCTGGATCGCGACGCAGCCCGAGCTGGCGCCCGATGGCCTGGTCGGGATGATCGGCATCAGTTTTTCCGGCGGGCTGTCGGTGGTAGCCGCCGGGCGCGACGGGCTCCGCGACAAGGTGGCCTTCGTGATGTCGTTCGGCGGACACGGTGATCTGGCGCGCGTCATGCGCTACCTGACGTCAGGCCGCACCCCGGATCCGCCGCCCGACCGGACGGCCGACGGTGCCGTCGGCGGCGGCGAATCGATGCACCTGCTCCCGCCGCACGACTACGGCGTCACGGTGGTGCTGCTGACCTTCGCGGACCGCGTCGTCCCGGCCGATCAGGTCGAGCCGCTGCGCCAGGCGATCCTGATCTATCTGGCGGCCTCGTCGCTGACGCTGGTGGACATGGCGAAGGCCGAAGCGGAATTCGCGCGCGCACGCCACATCGCCACGACGCTGCCCGAGCCGGCGCGCAGTTTCATGACCTGGGTCAACGACCGCGCCGTCGGCGAACTGGGGCCGCGCCTCTTGGCCGTTGTCGAGGCCCTCGGCGACGACCCGGCGGTGCAGGCCATGTCGCCCGAGCGCGTGGTGCCGCCGACCGCGCCGGTGTTCCTGCTGCACGGCAGCGAGGACTCGGTGATCCCGCCGATCGAGACGCTCTTTCTCGCCACCTACCTGCGCCACCGCGTGCCCGTCACCGGCCTGCTGAGCGGACTCATCACGCACGCCGAGGTGGACAAGTCGGCAGCGATCGGCGATGTCTGGGCGCTCACCCGCTTCTGGCGCGAGCTGATGCGATACTAGGAGGGCGCCCGTGCTGCGGACACCTGCAGCGGCTAGGGCCTTAGCGGCCGGCGGCTGGGAACCCACGACATGTCACCTCGCACACCTGCTCGCCGCCCCTCCGGACGTCCGTCGTCCTCACACCGTCCGGCCGGCGGAAGCCCAACTCACGACGACCGGCGCCCCGCCGCCCGCCCGAGCAAGCCGCCGCGTGCCAGGGCGCCGCGTGGCGCGGCCGCTGCTCGCTCGTCGCGAGCTGTCGTCGATGAACCGTTGGCGCCGCAACGCCGCGGCCAGGCACCTGCACCGAAGCGCCGACCGCCGCTGCCCGACGACGATCGGCCTGGTGCCATTCGCCTGCAGAAACTGCTCTCGGCGGCGGGGGTGGCCTCGCGCCGCACCGCCGAGTCGCTCATCGTCGAGGGTCGCGTCACCGTCAACGGTGTGGTCGTCGACACGCTGGGCGCCAAGGCCGTGCCCGACGTCGACGACGTGCGGGTGGACGCCCGCCGCGTCAAGCCGGCCGGACGCCCGCGCTACATCATGCTCAACAAGCCGAGCGGCTTCGTGACGACGCTGCAGGATCCGGAGGGACGGCGCACCGTGATGGATCTGCTCGGCGGCGTGCGCGAGTACATCTACCCGGTCGGGCGCCTCGACTACGACACCGAGGGCCTGCTGCTGCTCACGAGCGACGGCGACTTCGCCGCGCGCCTGACGCATCCACGGCACGAGGTCCCGCGCGTCTACGAGGCGATCGTGGTCGGGGAGCCGGACGACGCCGTGATCGACGAACTGCGGCGGGGTGTCTACCTCGACAACCGCCGCACGGCCGCCGCCGACGTCGCGCGCGGCACCTCCGTGCGCACCGGCAAGGTCCCGACGACCAAGTTGATCCTGACCCTGCACGAGGGCCGCAACCGTCAGGTACGCGAGATGTGCGCGCGCGTCGGCCACCCGGTGCGATCGCTCCAGCGCGTGCGCTACGGATCACTGAGCCTGCGCGGACTGCCCCTTGGTGCGTGGCGCGATCTGCGTCCGGAGGAAGTGGCCGCGCTGCGCGCCTCGGCGAAATGACCCCTACGCCTCTTCGGCGCCGGGCGACGCCACCGGCACGTCCCCTTCCTCGAGCGGCAGCATCTCGTCGGTCACCGGCCGCTCCATGAGCAGTGCCGGCGGATCGAAGCCGAGCGCCTGCACCATGTCCTGCATGTTCGGCAGATCGGCCAGGTCTTTCAGCCCGAAGCGGATCAGGAACTCCTTCGTGGTGCCGTAGAGGAACGGCCGGCCGACCACGTTCTTGCGTCCGACGATCTTGATGAGATGCCGCTCGAGCAGAGTGGAGAGCACGCCCGAGGCGTTGACGGCGCGAATCTCATTCACCTCGGCTGCCGTCACCGGCTGCCGGTAGGCAACGACCGACAGCGTCTCGAGCGCCGCCACCGACAGCTTCTGCGCGCTGCGCTCGTGAAAGAGACGGCGCACCCAGTCGTGCAGCTCGGGCCGGGTCGTAATCTGGTAGCCGCCGGCCACCTGCGCCAGATGCAGTCCGCCGGGATGCTCGTAACGCGCGATCAGGCGATCCAGTGCCGCCTGGACGTCGTCTCTGGGCTCGTCGGCCAGCAGCTTGAACAGCATTTTCGCCGTCAGCGGTTCGGGCGAGGCGAAGACCAGGGCCTCGACGATCGCTTCGAGCTGGCGCCCGTCCATCGACGGGCGGGCGGCCTGGCCGTGCTCGACGTTGCCAAGGGCAGGCGCGCCATCATCCCCGGCCGCCTCGGCCATCGACTCGGCCCCGGCCGTGTCGACGCCCGGGGCGGGCTGGTCAGGCGCCGGGGCGGACATCGCGTCCGCCGCGTCAGCGCCAGGATCGTCCGGCATCTCGTCGCTCATCACTCCTCGTCCTCGTCTTCGTCTTCGTCGTCGTCATCGTCATCGAGGTCATCGTCGCTGGCGCTGTCGTCCGCCGGAACGGGGTCGTCGCCGAGCCGCACGGCCGACGGAGGCGGCACGTCGCTGCCGGCGTCGCGATGGTGGGCCTTGTACTCGTCTTCGGGATCGTGAATCGGATGTGGGGCATCGGTCGGCCGCGCCCGCCTGTAGATGCGAATGGCGCCGCCGCCCTGCTGGAACGCCCGCACCAGCTTGAGTCGCACCATCTCGAGCAGCGCCAGAAACGTCACGATGAGGTCGCCGCGCGACGCCACGTCGTCGAACAGGTCGTCGAATCCGCAAGCCTCATGCTCGGACAGCCGTTCGAGCAGCTGCTCGATCCGGGTCTCGATCGAGATCTCCGCCGGCGGCAGCGGCACCGTCGGCGGCAACTTGGCCCGTTCGAGCACCCGACGAAAGGCCGCCAACAGGCCGAACAGGTCGACGTCGAGCTCGGCCTCGACGTCCTCGCCGGCGAGGGCCTCGACGCGCGCGTCAGGCCTGGTCCACTGCGCGTTGCGCAGCGTCTCACGCTCGTGCAGGAGTTCAGCGGCCGCCTTGAAGCGCTGGTGATCGAGCAAGCGTTGCACCAGGGCGTCACGCGGATCGAGCTCGTCGCCGGTCTCGTCGGAGGTGGCCTCCGGTCGCGGCAGCAACTGGCGACTCTTGATGTGGATGAGCGTCGCAGCCGTGACCAGGAACTCGCTGGCGAGATCCAGGTTGAGCTCCTGCATCAGACCGAGGTAATTGAGGTACTGCTCGGTGATGAGCGCAATCGGGATGTCGTAGATGTTCACCTCGTTCTTCTTGATGAGGTGGAGCAGCAGGTCGAGCGGTCCTTCGAAGGTCTCGAGGCGCAGCGGAATCGACTCGAGCTGCGACTCGAAGCCGGCGTCGCGCGAGCCGCCGTCAGTAGACAAGCTTCACCGCCTGGCGGACCCGGGTCATGGTCTCGACGGCCCCCGCCCGTGCCTTCTTCGACCCCTCCATCACGACCTCGCGCAGGTAGCCTGGCCGCGCCAGGGCCCGCGCCCGCCGCTCGCGAATCGGCTCGAGCCGCGCGTTGACCGCCGCGGCCAGCTTGGTCTTGACCTCGACATCGCCGACGGTGCCAGCGCGGTAGCGTGCCTTCAAGTCCTCGACTTCGGCGCTATCGGAGTTGAACGCGTCGTGGTAGGTGAACACCGGATTGCCTTCGACGGTGCCCGGGATGTCGGCCCGCACGCGCTTCGGATCGGTGTACATCTGACGGACCTTCTTCACGACCGCGGCCGCGTCGTCCGAGAGATCGATGGTGTTGCCGTAGCTCTTGCTCATCTTCCGGTTGTCGAGACCCGGCAGGCGCGGCGTGGGCGTGAGCAGTGACTGCGGCTCGACGAAGACCTCGCCGTAGATGTGGTTGAAGCGGCGCACCACTTCCCGCGACAGCTCGAGGTGCGGCACCTGATCTTCGCCGACCGGCACGACATTGGCGTCGTAGATGATGACATCGGCCGTCTGCAGAAGCGGATAGCCGAGGAAGCCGATGCTGCTCAAGTCGCGATCGACCAGCTGTTCGGTCAACTCTTTGTAGGTGGGCACACGTTCCAGCCACGGAATCGGCGTGACCATCTGCAACAGCAGATACAGTTCGGCGTGCTCGGGCACCAGCGACTGGGCGAAGATCGTGCTCCGCTCCGGATCGATGCCGCAGCCGATCCAGTCGGCCACGTTGTCGATGGCGTTGGCGACGAGTTCCGACGTCTCGAGGAAGTGGCTCGTGAGCGCGTGCCAGTCGGCCACGAAGTAGTAGCAGTCGTAGTCGCGCTGCAGCGCGACCCAGTTGTCGAGGGCCCCCACCAGGTGCCCGAGGTGTAGTCGTCCCGTCGGGCGCATCCCCGACACCACGCGCTTGGTCGTCACAGCAGCCAACCCACGAGGGCGTTCTGCACCGGATAGATGATCCGCGCCAGCGCCCCGGAAAACATCAGACCGTAGAGCACCAGGATGCCGTAGGGACGGATCCGTTCAACCACGCCGACCATCGACGCCGGCAGCACCCCGATCAGGATGTTGCCGCCGTCGAGCGGCGGCACCGGGATCAGATTGAACACCGCCAGGAGCACGTTGATGAGGACGGCGTTGAAGAGCGCCACGACGAGGGCGTAGCGGACGCCCCCAGATTCGTCGCCCAGGGCGGCCATCGCCGTGAAGGTCGCCGCCGCGCCGGCGGCCATGACGAGATTGCTCGCCGGCCCGGCCGCCGCCACCAGCGCGAAATCGCGGCGTGGAGCCTGCAGGTTACGCATGTCGACGGGCACCGGCTTGGCCCAGCCGATGAGCGGCACGCCGGTCGCGATGGCCACCAGCGGAAACAGCACCGTGCCGATCGGATCGATGTGCACGAGCGGATTGAGCGACAGCCGGCCGAGCCGCCGTGCCGTCGGGTCGCCGAGACGGTCGGCGGCCCAGGCGTGCGCCGCCTCGTGCACCGAGAGGGAGGCAATCAGCACGGCCAGCAGAAGACCGATCTGCAGGAAATCGAGGTCCGCCAAAGCGCTCAAGCGTACCACAGGCGCCGGGCGCCCCGGGCGTATCAGTTGGACGGCGCCCCGCGAGCGAAGTGCGTCAGCACGGCGTCGGCGCTGCGCTGCCCGACCACCGGCACGAGATCTTCACGGGTCGCCCGACGCACCCCGGCCAGGCTGCCGAACCGGGTCAGCAGCGCGCGCCGCCGCCTGGCGCCGATGCCGGGCACGTGGTCGAGATCGGACGCAAAATCCCGCTGCGATCGCGCCTGGCGATGGAAGGTCACGGCGACGCGGTGCGCCTCGTCGCGGACCTGCTGGAGGAGGCGAAGGGCTGGGCTGGTGCGCGCGAATGCCACCGGCAGCGCGGCATCACGCGTCACGACGAGTTCCTCTCGCTTGGCGAGGCCGACGGCGACCAGATTCGCCAGGCCGAGCCCTTCGAGTGCGCCGTAGGCCGCGTCGAGCTGGCCACGGCCGCCGTCGATGACCAGCAGGTCGGGAAACGGTCCGCCGGCCTCGACGACCTTGGCGAAGCGCCGCTGCACGACGTGCGCCATGGCGGCCAAGTCGTTCAGAAATCGGGGTTCGGGGCCCGAAACCCGGTACTTCCGATACTCCCCCTTCGCCATCCGGCCGTCCTCGCACACGACAACCGAGGCCACGGTCTCGCTGCCCTGCAGCGTGGAGATATCGATGCACTCGATGCGACGCGGCAGCGCCGGGAGCGCCAGCGCCTGGCGCAAGCCATCGAGGGCGGCGAAGGTGTCGCCACCGGGTTCGGCGGCCGCGCGCACGGCGAGCTCGGCATTGCGGGTGGCCAGGTCGACGAGGCGCTTGCGATCGCCGCGTTGGGGCACGAGCAGCACGACCCGGCGTCCGGCCCGCGACGACAGCCACGCCTCGGCGACGTCGGCGTCATCGATGGGCCCCGGCAGGTCGATCTCGCGCGGCGGGTCCTGCAGGCCGTAGAACTGCTGCAGGGCGGCGGCCACCAGGGCGCCGGCGCCTTCGGCGCCATCCGCGGCCGAGCCCTTGAGCGTCACCCGCTCGACCACCCGGCCCCGGCGCACGAGAAACACCTGGATGACGGCACCGGCCGGGCCCACGGCGACGCCGAACACATCGCGATCGCCGAAGGCCGGCGTCGCCATCTTCTGCTGTCGCGCACCGACCGCCTGCACGACACGCATGGCGTCGCGGCGCTCGGCCGCCTCCTCGAAGCGCTCGGCCGCGGCGGCGGCCAGCATCCGACCCTGCAGGTCGGCCACCAGTTCGTCGACCCGGCCTTCGAGCAGCAGCCGCATGTCCTCCACCGCCTGCTGGTAGCGTTCCGGCGAGCACACGCTGTCCACACAGGGCGCCAGGCATCGCTTGATGTCGTATTCCAGACACGGTCGCGGCCGCTTGCCGGTGATGACTTCGTTGCACGACCGCAGCCCGAACAGCTTGTGTCCCAGGCCAATGGTGCGCCGGGCGAGCGAGGCCGGCAGGAACGGGCCGGCGTAGAGGTCGCCATCGCGGGCGACCTGGCGCGCCACCAGCACGCGCGGAAACGCCTCGCTGAGCGTCAATCGCAGATACGGGTAGCTCTTGTCGTCGCGCAGCAGGATGTTGTAGCGGGGGGCGCGCTGCTTGACCAGGTTGTTCTCGAGGGCCAGGGCCTCGACCACCGAATCGGTGACGATGACCTCGAGCGACGTCACGTCGTCGAGCAGGGCATCGGTCTTGGGGCTGCTGCCACGGGCGGCCAGGTAGCTCCGCACCCGGTCGCGGAGCGACCGGGCCTTGCCCACGTAGATGGTGTCGCCGGCCCGGTTGGCATACAGGTAGACCCCGGGCTGCTCGGGCAGACGCGCGATCTGTTCCTTGAGATCCTGAATGGCCATGCGCTACGCTTCTGATTCTACCCAATGACTTTCACGGGATTCATCGGTGCGGCGTGCATGTTTCCCTTGCGCCTCATCATCAACGCGAGCGTCGCCCTCGGGATTCACCCCAACGTCCTGACGCTCGTCGGCGTCCTCGTCAACATCGCCGCCGCCTGGGCGCTGGCCCTCGATCGTTTCGTGCTGGCCGGCCTCATCATGATCGGCGCCAATATCTTCGATTTCATCGACGGCAAAGTGGCGCACCTCACCGGCAAGCAGTCGGAGTTCGGCGCCTTCTGGGATTCGACGCTCGACCGGTTCTCCGATCTGGCGCTCTTCACCGGCCTCATCTGGCTGTACTCGTCGCTCGGCCGTGAAGGCTACGTGCTGGTGGCCACCGCCGCCCTCATCTTCTCGATCATGACCAGCTACGCGCGCGCCCGCGCCGAGAGTCTGATCGAGAAATGCAAGGTGGGATTCATGGAACGGCCCGAGCGCATCGTGCTGTTCATGATCGGCGCCTTCACCGATCGCATGGCCGCCGTGCTGTGGGTCATTCTGACACTGGCCATCGTGACGGTGGCCAACCGGATCCACTACACCTATCTCGTGCTGAACCACCTGCCGATGCCGTCGACCGACGGGGTGGGCGGCCTGTTTTCACGCTACTTCTTCTGGCGCGACGAACGGGCGACGATCCACTACGACGTCTGGGTGGTGACGATTCTCGCCTTCGTGTGGCTGACGCCGCCCGACTGGCTGCGCGATCCGACGGCCACGGGGCTGGGGCTTCTGGGCTGGTTGCTGCGGTAGCGCCGGGCCCTCAGGCCCACACGACCTTGCGCTGCTCGGTCGCCACTACGACGCCTTCCGTTTCTTCGCGACGGCCTTCGGGCCCACGGTCTTGCCGGCAGCCTTGACGGGCTCGGCGGCCTTGGCGGTCGACTTGCGGCCCGCGCTCACCTGATCGAGACTCCGGCGCAGCGCCTCCATCAGGTCGATCACCTTGGGCGCGGCCTCTTCCTTGGCGACGACCACTTCCTCGCCGGCGATCTTGGCGTCGATGAGCGCCCGCAGGCCGGCCTGGTACTCGTCGGTGTAGGTCGTGAGATCGAGCGGCCCTTCGTAGCTGGCAATCACCTGCTGCGCCAGCTTCGCCTCGGCCGGTGAGACCTTGCCGCGCACGTCGCGCAGTTCGTCGATCTGGTCGATGGTGCGAATCTCGGCGGCGTGATGCAGCGTGTACATCACGAGGCCCTGCTTGTGCGGCTTGACGGCCACCAGGTACTCGCGGCCGTGGATGGCGACCTTGCCGATGCCGGCTTTCCCCTTCATGCCGTCACGCATCACCGCGTAGGCGTCGCCGGCCATCGGCCCTTCGGGCGCCAGGTAGTAGGCCTTGTCGACGTACATCGGGTCGATCTCGTCGTCGCTGGCGAACTGCACCAGGTTGATGACCTTGGTCGATTCGGTCTTGACCTTGGCGATGTCGTCGTCGGCGACGACCACCCAGTGCCCCTTCTCGAACTCGTAGCCCTTGACGATCTCGGCGCTGGTGACGTCGCGCTCGCAGGACGGGCACCACTTCTTCTGCTGGATGCGCGTCTGGCACTCCTCGTGGAGCTGGTTGAACGAGATGGTCGCGGCCGACTCGGTCGCTGGATAGACCCGCACCGGGATCGTCACCAGGCTGACCTTGAGGAACCCCTTCCAGGTTGGACGCGCGGCCATTGAAGCCTCCCGTGACGCCTCCGACACGGAGGCTCGGCACAGGGGGCTATCGGTCCGTCACGTCTCGTGCATTAGCGGGCAGCCGGACTCGGGGTGCCTGGCCGGCCGCCACCTCAGCCGTCCAGGGACAAGAACCTGCCGCCGCTAGACATCGTTCCGGGCGTCGTGCCCCCCCAGGTGGAGGCCCGGACCCGACTCGATGTCGATGGCGTGCTCGGCGATCTTCTCCCTGAGCAGGCGGCGCACTTCGCCCAGACGCGGGCCGGGTACGGGTAGCCGTCGGGCCAGCGTCCGCAGCCGGGAGGCCACCACCAGGATGGTCGACTCGCCTTCCTGCCAGCGCAGGCCGCCGATCTGATCGTAGGGCATGAAGCCGGAATCGGCCCAGATGCCGTCGACGTAGAGGCCGCGCGCGATTCTGGCCGTCAGCGGCACGACCACCGCGTAGTAGATGAACATCATGAGCTCGCCGAACAGGGCCGGGAACGGCCGCGGCACGAACAGCGCCGAGAGCAGCAGGCAGCCCATCGCGCCGCCGATGGCCAGGCTCATGGCGTAGAACGGGGGCTTTGGCGGCCGCCACACGACCAAGGCGCCGGGCTTGCGGCGGGCCCAGCGCGCCAGATCGACCACGGCGCGGATGTTGGCCACGAGAAATCCCAGCCCGAGCACGAACAGGACCTGCGGTAGCAGGTCGACGAGCGTCACAGGCCGATTCTGCCCATGCTGCGCGCCCCCGTCAATTGGCGGGCGGGATGGCCTCGGCCCGGCGCGAGAGCGTCGGGTCGAAACAGCGGCGGCAGCGTGCCTCGTAGGTGCCGTGCGCGCCGAGCAGCACGCGGTCGGCATTGTGCACCAGACGCTGCGTGTGATTCGCGGGGTTCCCGCACACGACGCAGATCGCCCGCGTCTTGGTGATGAACTCGGCAATCGCCAGCAGGTGCGGCATCGGCTCGAACGGCCGGCCGAGATAGTCCTGATCGAGGCCAGCGACGATGACGCGCAGGCCGCGCTCGGCCAGCTCGACGCACGCTGCCGGCAGCGCGGCGTCGAAGAACTGTCCTTCGTCGACGCCCACCACCTCGGTGTCGGGCCGAACCCGGGCGAGCAGATCCGCCGCCGACGCTGCCGGTTCGGCTTCGATCTTCAGATCGCTGTGCGACACGATGTGATCCTCGGCGTAGCGCAGGTCGACGGCGGGCTTGAAGATCTGCACCCGCTGGCGCGCGATCTGCGCCCGCCGCACGCGGCGGATGAGCTCCTCGCTCTTGCCGCTGAACATGCTGCCGACGATGACTTCGATCCAGCCCTGGCTGGCGGCGCGAACGACGTCCATGACGACTGCATCGCGAGTGTGAGCGGGCTAGGCCCGCGACTGGTACT
>JAGNJW010000042.1 GCA_018000455.1 Acidobacteriota bacterium | reverse complement strand
GCCCTGGAAAGCGGTGGCCTCTGCAGCGCTGCTCCTCGCGGCCGTGGTGGCTGGTGGTCTCTGGTGGTGGCAGCGTCCGGTGCGGCTCGACGTGGCCAATCCGGTCATTGCGGTGCTGCCGGTGGCCAACCAGACGGGCGATGACGCCAACGACTACCTTGCGGCCGGCGTGGCCGACAGCCTGGTGACGAGCCTGGCGTCGTTCCCGACCGTGACGACGTTGTCGCGGGCAATGGTGGCCGAAGCACGCGAGCGCCTGCCCACCCCCAGCGCCGTGGCGCGCGACCTCGGGGCCACGCTCGTCGTCGACGGCTCCGTGCAGCGCCAGGCGAACCAGCTTCGCATCTCGCTCAGCCTCATCTGGCCGGATGGGCGCGTCGCCTGGGCCGATGCCGCGGAGGGCCCGGTCCGCGACGTGTTCGCCATTCAGGCGCGGCTGGCTGGCGCGCTCGGCAGTGCGCTCAGCGTGCAGATGTCGGCCGACGATGTGACGCGACTCCAGACGCCTCCCACCTCCAACGCCAGCGCGCTCGATGCCTATTGGCGGGGCCGCGCCGCGCTCGAACGGCGCGACGCCCCGGGGAACCTGCAACGCGCGGATCTGGCCTTCAACGAAGCCCTGCGTCTCGACCCACGTTTCGTCGATGCCCACGCGGCTCTTGGCGAAACTTACTGGGAGCTCTACAACCTCACGCGTGACCAGTCCTATGCCGACCGGGCCGTGCAGGCCAGTGCGACCGCCGTCACGCTGTCGCCCGATGTGCCTGCCGTGCGGCTGGCCCTCGGCATCACCCTCACCAACAGCGGCCGTCATGCCGAAGCCGTGCAGGAGCTGCAGCGGACGCTCGCGATGCGCCCCAACGACGACGAAGCGCGGCGCTATCTGGGCAAGGCGCTGGTCGGATTGGGTCGTCTCGACGAGGCCGTCGCGGAATGGCGCAAGGCGCTCGCCATCCGGCCCAACAACTGGCAGGTGCTGAGCGACATGGGGCGCGCGCTCTATCAGGGCGGGCGCTACGAGGACGCCGAGCAGGCCTACCAGCAGCTCGTGGCCCTGCAGGACAACAACGTCATCGGCCTGCAGATGCTCGGGACCGTCAATCAGATCCAGGGGCACCGCGACAAGGCCCTGGCCTACTACCGGCGCGCCAATGCCATTCGGCCGACGCCGCAGGCCTACTCGAACATCGGCGCCCTGCTGCATGCCGCCGGCGACTTCCCGCAGGCGGTCGAGGCTTATCGCCAGGCGATTGCCGTGCGGCCCAACGCCGCGGCGACCCATCGCAATCTCGGCGACTCCCTGAGCCGGATGGGACGGCGTGCCGAGGCGCTCGAGGCCTACCGGCGGGCGGTCGAACTCGCCGAGGCCGACCTGACCGTGAATCCCACCGACGTCGTCGGTCTGGCCTCGCTGGCCGTCTACCTCGAGAAGACCGGCGATGACGCCGCGGCCCAACGCTCTCTCTCGGATGCGCTGCGGCGGGCGCCAGGCGACCCGGCGTTCTGGAGCCGCGTCGCCCAGGTGCATGCCATGGCCGGCCGTACCGAGGACGCGCTCGCCGCCCTGGGCCGCGCTGCGGATCTGGGCTACCCCCATGCCGACGCCGTCGCCGCCGACGAGTTCGCGCGGCTGCGCGACCTGCCGGCCTTCGATCGGTTGTTCGCACGCTAGTGTCCTGGAACCGAAGTTCGCTGACATATTCCTGGCGGGGCATCCCGCCTCGCGGCGTTGCTCCTCCCTCGGATATACGCGATATCCTCGGTCGTCGCGCCTTGCGATCCGGGCGCCGCGCCAGGAATATTCATCACCGAACTTCGGTTCCAGGACACTAGGTGCCGGTGGCGGGACGAAACACGGGCGCCGAGTCCGTCTGGTGTATCGTGAGGTCTCGATTCATGAAGGAGCCGTCCCAGATGTCCCGACTCAAAGTGCGTTATGCGACCGTCTTCGTGCTGCCGCCTGCCGGCAAGAGCCGGATACCGGTGGTGTCCACTAGTCCCGAGCGGCTGGTCGTGCGCCGCGGCGACACCATCGAGTGGACTGTCGTCAACGCGAGCGGCATCCCCGGGCGGGTGACGTTCGGCTGGGAGGAGGGCAACCCGCTCAAGGGCGACTCCGCCGAGCCGTTTGACCGTCGCGCCCGCGACACCGTCATCAAGAAGGTCAAGCCCGGCGTCTACAAGTACAGCGTCGCGCTGAACGGCAAGGTGCTGTTCGATCCCGAACTCGAAATCATGAGCTAGCCGGCGGCGGACGCCACTCGGGTTGACCGACACCCGCCGCGCCAGCTACTCTGAATTCCGGATGTTCCTGGTTCGCCGGCACCTCCGTCGCGGCGTCGTCGTGTGGCTCTGCTGCCACGCGCTGACGTTCACCGCGCTCGTGCCGCGCGACTGCTGCGCCCTGCATGCGCACGGTGCGCACGACGCGACCGCCGACGGCGCGGCGCCCTGCCACGAGGTGGCGGCGCCGATTCCCGGGGCGCATTGCGAGATGGCGGCCGAAGAGGGCGCTGCCTGCCCGATGCATGCCTCGCCCGCGTCGCCGTCGCCCGGCGCCGACTGCGCACTCTCGGGCGCCTGTCAGGCGCCAGCCGCGGCTCTTGCGGCGGTGTTGATGCAGGCCGCAGTGCTCTCGCACTCCACGTTCCACACGCCGCACGTGGTGCCCCAGGCGGCCTCGCGCCCGTCCGACGCCTCGCCCCGATCTCTCGCCAGCCCGCCCGACGCGCCGCCACCGCGCGCCTGATCCCGCTCCAGTTCCGTTGGTCGTGGAGGCGCCGTTGCGGGCCTCCTCGTGGAATGACGGGTTCAGGCGAGGTGTTTCATGCTCGGATATCCAGGAGCGCTGGCGGCGTGCGCCGTTGCGCTGGTCGTGGCCGTGCCGGTCGCGGCCCAGGAATCAATCAATCATGCCAGCGTGAGCGGGCGAGTCAGCGACTCGCAGGGGGCAGTCGTGCCGGGAGCGACGGTGACGGCTCGGCAGGTCGAGACCGACGTCTCGTCGTCGGTGGTCAGCGACGCCGGCGGGCGCTTTCGCTTTGCGTACCTCCGAGTCGGCACCTACGACCTCTCTGTGCAGCTGGCCGGATTCGCCGAGGCGCGCCGCCGGATTGCGGTCTCAGTCGGCGCCGCCTTCGAGATTCCGATCGTACTGGCCGTGGAAGGCGTTGCCGCCACCGTCACTGTCGCCGCGGAAGCGCCGGTGCTCGAGTCGGCTCGCAGCCAGATCGCGACCACCGTCTCGGCGGCGGAGGTGCAGGCGTTGCCGCTCAACGGCCGTAACTTCCTCGACATCGCGCTGCTGGCGCCGGGCGTTGCGCCGCCCAACATCAACAGCACCCAGCTGTTCGCCGAGACCTCCGCCGTCCAGGGCGTCGGTCTGTCGGTGGGCAGTCAGCGCAACCTGTCGAACAGCTTCATCGTGGATGGGCTGTCGGCCAATGACGATGCGGCGGGTCTGAGCGGACTGCCCTACGGCGTCGATGCGATCGAGCAGTTTCAGGTCGTGAGCTCAGGCGGCCAGGCCGAACTGGGCCGCGCGCTGGGCGGCTACGTGAACGTCGTGACGCGCAGCGGCACCAACCAGGTACGGGGCACCGCCTACGGGTTCTTCCGCGACGACGCGCTCAATGCGCCGAACGCACTGTCGGGGACGACGCTGCCGATGTCGCAGCAGCAGTACGGCGTCAGCGTCGGCGGCCCGATCCGCCGCGGCCGCACGTTCTACTTCGCCAACGCGGAGCAGCGACGGCTCGACCAGTCGGGCTTTGCCACCATCAGCGTCAGCAGCGTCGCCACCGTGAACGCGCGGCTGGCGGCTGTCGGCTACCCGGGGCAGACGATCACGAGCGGCATCTACGACACGCCGATCGACAGTCTCAACCTGCTGGGCAAGATCGACCACGCCTTCACCGGCCGCGATCAGCTCAGCGTGCGTTACAGCCTCTACGACGTCGTCTCCGAGAACTCGCGTGGCGCGGGCGGCCTGAGTGCGCCATCGGCATCGGCCGGGATCGACAACCGCGACCAGGCGGTGTCGGTGAGCAACACGCTCACGCTCGGCGCGCGCACCGTCAACGAGACACGCGCGCAGTACACCCACAGCGACCTGCTGGCGCTGCCGACCGATCCGGTCGGTCCGGCCGTCAACATCGCCGGCGCGGCGGCGTTCGGGACCTTTCCGTCGAGTCCCCAGGGTCGGCTGAACAGGATGTTCCAGCTGGTGAATACGCTTGCTCAGCAGCGCGGCCCGCATGCGCTGCGTGCCGGCGTCGATCTGGTCTACAACGACGACACCATCACCTTCCCCAGGGCGGTGCGGGGCTCCTACGCGTTCGCGTCACTGGCCAACTTCCTCGCCGGCACCTACAACAACGCCGGCTTCACGCAGACCTTCGGCGACACCGTCGTGCAGCAGGGCAGCACCGGCCTCGGCCTCTACGTGCAGGATGAGTGGAGCGCCACCCCGCGCCTCACGCTCAATCTCGGCCTGCGCTACGACCTGCAGATGCTCGAGACCATCGACACCGACACCAACAACCTCTCGCCGCGGGCGGGTTTCGCCTGGACGCCGTTCGACTCGCGCGACCTGGTCGTGCGCGGCAGCGCCGGCCTCTACTTCGATCGTGTGCCGCTACGGGCCCTGGCCAACGCGCTGCTGTCGGCCGACAACACCACCGACCTGACGAACCTGCGTCAGCGTAACATCTCGCTCACGCCCGGCCAGGCGGGCGCGCCGGTGTTCCCGGCTGTCCTGCCGGCGCCGGTGCCGTCGGTGACGCTCTTCAGCCTCACGACCATGCAGCGCGACCTGCAGAACGCCTACTCGCGCCAGGCGAGCCTCGAGATCGAGCGGCAGATCGGCAGATTCGGCACCGCGAGCGCCGGCTACTCGTACCTGCGGGGCCGGAATCTGCTGATGTCGATCAACCAGAACGTGCCCTCGTGCGTGGCTGCCGGCACCAACAACGGCTGCCGGCCGATCGCCGACTACGCCAACAACAGCCAGTACCGCTCGGCCGGCGAGTCCGCCTATCACGCGTTGCTCGTGTCGTTCGCGCGCCGTCCCGGCGTGTGGGGCTACTACCGGGCCAGCTACACGCTCTCGCAGGCCGAGAACAACGTTGGCGAGTTTTTCTTCAGCGGCCCGATCGATCCCTTTGACCTGTCCAAGGACTGGAGCCGCGCCGACAACGATCGCCGGCACACGCTCGTCGTGTCGGCGGGGATCAACTCACCGATGACACCGGCCGCCACGCTGTGGCAGCACCTCACGCACGGCTTCCACGTCAGCACGATGCTGCAGGTCTATTCGGCGGCGCCGTTCAACATCACCTCCGGCACGACCACGGTGCAGGGCACCGCCGGCCGGCCGATCGTGAACGGCGAGTTCATTCCTCGTAACTCTGGCGTCGGCGACGAGTTCTTCTCGGTGAGCGTGCGGGCGAGTCGGTCGCTCCGCGTCGCCGACACGGTGACAATCGAAGCGGTGGCCGAGGTGTTCAATCTCACGAACGCGGTGAACGAGCTCGCACGCAACGCCGTCTTCGGCTCCGGCACCTATCCAACGACGCCGTCGCCGACCTACAACCGGGTCACGGCGGTCGGCGATCCGCGCGCGTGGCAGCTGGCGCTTCGGCTGCGTTTCTAGGACCAGGCTCCATGGACTGCGGTATGACGGATTCTCGCAAGTGGCAGATCGCAATGACGTCGTTCGTCGTCGTGGCGTGCGCGATGGCGCCCGCCGCCAGACAAACGGCGCCCTCGGGCATCGACGCTGGCGTGACCCTGGCCGTGCCCGGACGTCACAACGCCGCGCCGTGGGCGGCCTCGACCGGCCGCTTCGTTGCGGTCACGTGGGGCGCTGCGCTGGACAGCAAGTGGGACATATACGTGGCGACCAGTGCGGACGAGGGCAGGACCTTCGCCGCGCCGGTGCGCGTCAACGCGGTGGCCGGCGACGGCCGCGTGAGCGGCGAGATTGCGCCGCGTGTGGCGCTCCATCAGCCGGCGGGAGCGGCGCAGCCCGCGGTCGTCGTGGCGTGGAACGCGAAAGACCAGGGCACCGAGATCAAGATCGCACGCAGCCGCGATTTCGGTCGGACCTTCGCCGCGCCGGTCTCGCTGCAGGCGGCGGGCGCGGCCGGCGACCGCGGCTGGCACGCGCTGACCCTCGACAGCCAGGGCGTGGCGCACGTCGTGTGGCTCGATCACCGCGGTCTCGCGGCGGCCAAGAGCGAAGGGCATGGCAGCGGCGATCACGACGGCGTGGCGATGGCGCAGCGCTCGCGTCTCCACTACGCCACCTACGGCGAGCGGGCGACACCCGAGCAATTGCTCGCGCCTGGCGTCTGCTACTGCTGCAAGACGGCGCTGGCGCCGACCCGTGCCGGGATCCTCGCCGCGTGGCGGCACGTCTATGCCGGCAACATGCGCGACATGGCGTTTGCGATCCTGGGCAGGCCCGGGGCGACGTCGAACCCCGCACGACTCAGCGAAGACGGCTGGGCGATCAACGGCTGTCCGGACGACGGGCCGGCCCTGGCCGTGGGCGGCGACGATCGCGTACACGCTGTCTGGCCCACCGTCATCACAGGCGACGAACCGGTAGGCGCACTCTTCTATGCCTCGAAGCCCGCGCTGGCCGCTGCCTTCGGCACCCGCCAGCGGATCACGACGCTCGGCGCGCCGAAGCCGTCACATCCGCAGGTGGCACTTGACGGTACGGGGCGCATCTTCGTGGCCTGGGACGAGATCCTGAACGGCGTGCGGGTGGCGGCCTACGCCGACGGCGCGGCCGCGACCGACGGCACACTGCGACTCGGGGCACCCGCCAGGATCGTCCCAACCGGACCCACGCAGTATCCGGTGATGGCGCCGCTCGCCCGCGGCGTCGTCGTCGCCTGGACCAGCGGCACCCCCGGCACGAGCGTCATCCGGGTGCGACACCTCGTCGCAGGGAACACGTCTGGTACGGCCGCACGATAGGAGACAGACATGACGACTCGACGAGTCATACCAGCGGTGCTGTTCGTGGCGGGTCTGCTCGTGACGTTCGCTGTGGCTCAGGAAGCGCCGGGCCAGAAGCCGGGTGGCCTCGGACACATGGACCACAAGTTCAACGATCCGGAGCGCTACGCGCAGTCATTCGACGATCCGGCGCGCGACGCCTGGCAGATGCCGGCCCGCGTCATCGAGGCCCTGGCGCTCGCCCCGGGCCAGAGGGTGGCGGACATCGGCGCTGGCACCGGCTACTTCAGCCTGCGGCTGGCGCGGGCCGCGGCGGCGCCGAGGGTGTTCGCCGCGGATCTCGAGCCGAAGATGGTCGAGCACCTGACCAGGCGCGCGGCCGCCGAAGGGTTGACGAACCTCACGGCCGTGCAGGCGTCGGCGACGAGTCCGAACCTGCCGGAGCCGGTCGATGTCGTGCTCGTTGTGGACACCTACCACCACATTCCGAACCGGCCGGCGTATTTCGCGGCGATGAAGGCGATGCTCGCGCCCGACGGGCGCCTGGCCATCGTGGACTTCCGGAAGGGTGTCGGCGGGGATGGCCCACCGGAAGACTTTCGCTTCACGCCGGACCAGATCAGCGGCGAACTGGCCGCGGCCGGCTACGTGCTCGACCGCTCCCACGATTTCCTGCCGCGTCAGGTGTTTCTCGTCTACCGCGTGAAATAGCTATCCTGGCCGGCGCGAGCGGCGTCATACGGGCAGTGTGAAGGGACTACGAGCCATGGGAAGGAACATCGTGATGCACCGCCGTGCGGCGCTCCGCCTCGTCCTCGTCTTCGCGCTGACGACGGCCGGCGTGACCAGGCTCGACGCCCGTCAGTCGCCAGCTCACCAGGCCGCCGCTGACCTGGCGCATCAGCTCATGAGCCCCTTCTGTCCGGGCAAGCTCCTGGCCGACTGCACGTCGCCGAATGCCGGCACGATGCGCCAGGCGATAGCTGGCCGCATCGCGGCCGGGGAGACGGTCGAGGCTGTGAAGGTAGACCTGGTGCGGCAGTACGGCGCAGAGATCCTGGGGGCGCCGCCTGCCCAGGGCGTGGGCCTGCTGGCGTGGCTGGTACCGGCGCTGCTTGGAATCGCTTCGGCCGCGGGCATTGGCTGGAAGGTTGCCCAGGCGATCCGTGCCCCTGACGCGCACCCCGCCGTGGCCGGCGCAGGCCCGACCGACGCCGGAGCGTTGGCCACGCTCGACGACGAACTGCGCGCTCTCGACTAGCCGGCGCCGCGCGCCGTCTCGGTCCGATTGCGCGTGAGCCAAGCGACCAGGAGGTCGAGTGCTCGCGGATCCTGGTACGAAGCGCTGTGCGCCAGACCGCCCTTCTTGGTCCCGTGAGTGAGCAGCACTGATTCGCTCAGTCCCGGCGGCGACCACCCCACGTGCATCTCCACGAAGGGCGCCGCGATCGCCAGCTGGCCGCCGAACGGCCACAGGCAGAGGGCCGCGAGAGGCCACAGCAGGAACAACATCGTGGGCCAGAGATACAGCCCGGCCAGACTCAGGACGACCGCCGCCAGGCCGCTGCCTGCCACGACCAGCGGCAACAACGCCACGACCGTTGACGGGGCCTCGACGGACGGACCGCCGCGCCACCAGATCCATGTGCCCGACAGCCCCACCAGCCACAGGAATGCGCTGCGCCATAGTTCGCCTGCGTCGCTTCGGCGCCGTCCGGTGTCGAATTCCTCCAGGAACCGCGTCGAGATGGTTCTCATGAGGCGCCACGGGTGTGTCCACAGGCCGTTGGCCGTCCACAGCAGGAATTCGGCGGCGGCGAGCGTGACAGACGCCTCGTCGGCCGGTGCCCGAATCGTGAGCAGCGGGACGCCGGCCTCGTCTGCGCCTGCTCCCGCTCCCGCCCCGCCCGACTCTCTCCAGGACCAGGACGTGTCGGGCAACGACGCCTCGCGCAGCACCTTTGCGGCGAAGCGACGGCTCAGCACGACCACGGCTCCAACGGCGGCCAGCGCCGCCGTCGCGGCCGCCACGCTGCCCCAGCCGCGGGTCAGCCCGCCCTCGGGACTCGCCAGGTGCACCGCCGCCATCAGCGCCAGGAACAGCGTCCCGCCACTCGCCACCCAGGCTGCCGTGACATCGCTCATGTCGCGGCGCCGCGCGTGGAGGAAGGGCGTCGACAGGCACACCACGCCCGCCAGGTGCGACCTCATGAGCGGGCTGTCGCGCATGGCGTAGAGCACGACGTTGCCGCCATGGCTGTGCGCGATGACGAAGTGGCGCGCGTTGGGGAAACGCCGCACGCGGGCCTCGACCTTGCGGCGCAGCCGCGCCGCGGCGGCCGTTCGATCCGGGACCCCGTTACGGCCCGACCACAGGAACGGGTAGACCCGGACCTGCCCGGCGCCGCCGAGCTCGGCCAGCCGGGCGCGGAGCGGCGATTGCGGGGCCAGCCATGGCGCCCGCTCGCGCAGTTCCAGGGCCGAGCGCCGCGGACGCAGCCACCGCCGGCACGTGCGCGGCCAAACCAGCGCGCGCAGCAGTTCGAGCAGCCTGAAGCGGAAGATCGTGCCGTGCGCGACCGTAATGACGTAGTTCATCGGCGGTATCGAGGGCGGGTCCCAAGCCCATTCTAGGGCCGCCCGGTCAGCTGTGGCGGGGCCGCGCAAGGGGCGTGCCGGCAGGCGCTACCATAGATGGTTCCACCTATGATTTCCTTCGCACGCATTGGCAAGCAGTACGGCCGGCAGGTGCTCTTCGTCGACGCCTCGTTCCAGCTCAATCCCGGCGAGAAGGTCGGGCTCGTGGGGCCCAACGGCGCCGGCAAGACCACGCTCTTCCGCATGATCGTGGGCGAGGAAGCCGCCGACGAGGGCGACGTCTCGGTGCCGAAGAAGCTCTCGATCGGCTACTTCCGCCAGGACGTGGGCGAGATGGCCGGCCGTTCGGTGCTCGATGAGGCCATTGCCGGCAGCGGGCGGGTGGGCGATCTGCACCACGAGCTCGAGCGCCTCAACCACGCCATGGCCGATCCAGCGCAGGCCGACGATATGGACCGCATCCTCGCCCGTTTCGGCGAGGTGCAGGAGGAATACGACCACCTCGGTGGCTACGCCCTCGAGGCGCAGGCCCGAGAGATTCTGCACGGGCTCGGCTTCGAGGACGACCGCATCGACGGCGACGTTGGCGCGCTCTCGGGCGGCTGGAAGATGCGCGTGGCGATGGCGCGAGTGCTGCTCGGACGGCCCGACGTGCTGCTGATGGACGAGCCCACGAACCACCTCGACATCGAGTCGATCATCTGGCTCGAGGCGTTCCTGAAGACGCTACCGGGTGCGCTGCTCATGACCTCGCACGACCGCGAGTTCATGAACCGCATCGTCACGAAAGTCGCCGAGATCGATGGCGGCGAGATCACGACCTACTCGGGCAACTTCGACTTCTACGAGCGCGAACGCGCCATCCGCGAGACCAACCGCGAGGCCGCCTACGCCCGTCAGCAGGCGATGCTGGCCAAGGAGCAGCGCTTCATCGATCGCTTCGCTGCGCACGCCGCCAAGGCGGCGCAGGTACAGAGCCGCGTCAAGGCGCTCGACAAGATCGAGAAGATCGAGCTGCCGAAGCGCCGCAAGTTGGTGCAGTTCGACTTCCGGCAGCCGGCGCGCTCGGGCGATCAGGTGGCCGTGCTCGAGGGCGTCACCAAGGTTTACGGCAAGCGCACCGTCCACGACGGCGTCAACATGCTGATCCGGCGTGGCGAGCGCTGGGCGGTGATGGGGAAGAACGGCGCCGGGAAGTCGACGCTGCTCAAGATGATCGCCGGTCAGGTCGCGCCCGACGAGGGCCAAGTCACCCTCGGCGCCAGTCTGCAGATGGGCTACTTCGCGCAGCAGTCGCTCGACGTGCTCGACCCGAACCTGACGATCGAGGAGCAGTTGCAGAACGACTTCCCTGACGAGTCGATCGGCATGCTGAGAAGCCTCGCCGGTGCGTTCGGATTCTCGGGCGACGACGTCGACAAGAAGGTCCGGGCGCTGTCGGGCGGCGAGAAGACGCGCCTCGTCATCGCGCGGATGATGCTCAACCCGCCGAACTTCCTGGTGCTCGACGAGCCCACCAACCACCTCGATCTCGCCACCAAGGACATGCTGCTCGAGGCGCTGGCCAACTTCGAAGGCACGATGATCTTCGTGTCGCACGACCGCGCGTTCCTCAGGAGACTCAGCAATCGGGTGCTAGAACTGGGCGGCGAGAGCGGCACCGAGGCGCAGCCGCACCTCTACCCGGGGTCGTACATCGAGTACGTCGAGCGCACGGGCCACGAGGCCCCGGGCATCCACGCCTGACAGTTTCGTAATGGACCTGATCCCAGCCAGGCCCCACGACGGGCATCTGCCCAAGAACATGGTCCGGAAGCCCGAAGATGAGCCTCGGATGCCGGATCTCTCGCTTCTTCGAGTGCGTGGGCTGTTAGCCGGCCCCGTCCCGGCCGATACGGCAGGGGAGCCTGCCCGCCGGTACCGTTTGTGGCAGAATCGAGCAGCTTGACACCTGTGTGGGCAATTCCCGCACGCAAGGAGATATCGATGGTCCGCTTCGGTCGAATTTCAGCCGTCCTGCTCATGGTCGTGGCCGTGCTCGTGGGTTCCCCGACGGCGCTCTTCGCGCAGACGAAAATCCGCGTCGCCGTCATGAACTTCGAGAACAACAGCACCTGGGCGTGGTGGGGTGACAACCTCGGCGCCGCGGCGGCCGACGAACTGGCGACGCAGCTCGTGCAGACGGGCAAATACACGGTGCTCGAACGCCGTGAGCTCGCCAGCATCCTCCAGGAACAGAACCTGGGCGCCAGTGGCGCCGTCACCGGGGCGACGGCCGCCAAGGTCGGCAAGCTGCTCGGCGTGCAGCTCATCCTTACTGGCTCGATCACCGCGTTTTCGGTCAAGCGCACGTCGGTCGGTCTGCGCGGTATCGGCGGCACCTATTCGAACGCCGAGAGCAAGGTGGATGCACGCCTGGTCAACACCGAAACCGGCGAGGTGATGCTGGTGGCCACCGGTCAGGGCAACAAGCGCATGGGCGGCGGCTACTTCAAGGGCGTGAGCGCCGAGCAGACCTTCGACCAGGGCGCGGCCCAGGAAGCCCTGCGGCCGGCCATCGAGCAGGTGGTCGAGAAGCTGACCGCGCAGTCGGGTTCGCTGCAGTCGATGACGCCGGCGGCGCCGGAAGGGCAGATCGTCAGCACCCGCGCCGGTTCCTACTACATCAACCGCGGCGCCGGTGCCGGCGTGAAGGTGGGGCAGAAGTTCAACGTGCACCATGTGGTCGACGAGATCAAGGACGCCGACGGCCGGCTGCTCGACAAGGTGATCGAGGAGACCGGCGTGCTCGAAGTGACGCAGGTGCTGGCGAACTCGGCCGTCTGCAAGCTCGTGAGCGGCAAGGCCGCCGTGAACGACACCGTCAAGTAGCACCGGCTCCGGCCCGGACACACCACGGCGGCCCCGCCACGGCGGGCGCCGCCGTTTTCCTGTACGGCCGCGCTATAATTCGACGTTTCCTCAGTTCAGCAAGGAGTCCCGTGTGAAGAAGATTCAGGTGAAGAACCCGGTCGTCGAGATGGACGGCGACGAGATGACCCGCATCATCTGGCAGAAGATCCGCGAGACGTTGATCCTGCCGTACCTCGCCATCGACCTGAAGTACTTCGACCTCGGTATCGAGGCGCGCGACACGACCGGCGATCAGATCACGATCGACTCGGCCAACGCCACCAAGCAACACGGCGTGGCGGTCAAGTGCGCCACCATCACACCGGACGAAGCGCGGGTCAAGGAGTTCGGCCTGAAGCAGATGTGGAAGTCGCCTAACGGCACCATCCGCAACATCCTCGACGGCACCATCTTCCGCGAGCCGATCGTCTGCAGCAACGTGCCGCGTCTGGTGCCGCACTGGGACAAGCCGGTGGTGGTGGCCCGCCACGGCTTCGGCGACCAGTACCGCGCCCAGGACTTCCACTTTCCGGGTGCTGGCACCATCACGCTCAGCTGGACGCCCGAGGGGGGCGGCGAGGCGATCAACCGCGAGGTCATGAAGACCAAGGGCAGCGGCGTGGCCCTCGGGATGTTCAACCTCGACGCCTCGATCGAAGGCTTCGCGTGCGCCTGCTTCACCTACGCGCTCGGCCGCAACTACCCGGTGTATCTCTCGACCAAGAACACGATCCTGAAGGTCTACGACGGCACCTTCAAGAACACCTTCCAGAAGGTCTACGACGCCGAGTTCAAGGCGCAGTTCGAGGCTGCAGGTCTGACCTACGAGCACCGCCTCATCGACGACATGGTGGCCGCCAACATGAAGTGGAGTGGCGGCTATCTCTGGGCCTGCAAGAACTACGACGGCGACGTGCAGAGCGACACCGTGGCGCAGGGTTACGGCTCGCTGGGCCTGATGACATCGGTGCTGATGTCGCCCGACGGCAAGACGGTGGAAGCCGAAGCCGCCCACGGCACGGTCACGCGGCACTACCGCATGCATCAGCAGGGTAAGCCGACCTCCACCAACCCGATCGCCTCGATCTTCGCCTGGACGCGCGGTCTGCAGTATCGCGGCAAGTTCGACGCCACGCCGGACGTGGTCGCCTTCGCCGAAACGCTCGAGAAGGTCTGCGTGGACGTGGTCGAGTCGGGTCGCATGACGAAGGATCTTGCCATCCTGATCCGCGCCGATCATCCGTATCTGACGACCGAGGAGTTCCTGGCAGCGATCGACACGGAGCTGCGCGCTCGGATGTCGTAGGGGGACAAACCGACCATGCCGGCGCCGGTGCGGTAGACTGCGCCGCATGTCCGTGTGCCGCCCGACGCCGTCATCGCGCCTGTTCTTCCCGGCCGTGCTCCTGGCCGTGGCGATCGCGTCACTCGCCGCCCAGAGCCGTCCGGCGCAGCCCGATTGGGGCGTCGTCGAGCCCGAGGCGCTGTCGATCTACCAATCGCTCATCCGCTTCGATTCGACCGCAGCCGAGAAGCCCGAGGCGGAGTGGCTGAAGGCGCTGTTCGATCGCGAGGGCATCCCGGCCCGGATTCATGCGCTCGATCCCCAGCGGCCCAATGTCGTGGCGCGGCTCGCAGGCAACGGGACGAAGCGGCCGCTGCTCATTCTGGGCCACCTCGACACGGTCACCGTCGACGCGTCGAAGTGGACGTTCCCGCCCTTCAGCGCCACCCGCGATGGCGGGTTCGTCTACGGCCGCGGTGCGATCGACGACAAGGACAATCTGGCGGCGGCGGTGATGACGATGGTGCTGCTCAAGCGGCTCGCCGTGCCGCTCGACCGCGACGTCATCCTGCTGGCCGAGTCCGGCGAAGAAGGGCAGTCGAACCTCGGCATCAGCCACATGATGGCCGAGCACTACGCCGCGATCGACGCCGAGTACTGCATCGCCGAAGGCGGCGACACGATTCGCGAGAAGGGCGCCGTGCGCTACGCCACCGTGCAGGTGATCGAGAAGATCTCGCGCGGCGTCGAGATCACGGCCACGGGCATCTCTGGCCACGGCTCGGTGCCGGTCACGTCGAATGCGATCGCGCACCTGGGCAACGCCGTCGGGACGTTCATCCGCTGGCAGCCGGACGTGAAGCTCGATGAGACCACGGGCCGCTACTTTCGTCGTCTCGCGCCGCTGGCCTCGTCGCCCGAACAGGCCGCGGCCTACCGCGATATCGTGTCGCCCGATCCGAAGGTGGCGGCGGCCGGTGCCGACTGGCTGTGGCGGCACGAGCCCCGGCACGCGTCGATGGCGCGGACGTCGGTCTCGCCCAACATCTTCACCGGAGGCTATCGCTCGAACGTGATCCCGTCGGAGGCCAAGGCGCGCCTGGACGTCCGCATGGTGCCGGGCGAGGAGCCCGACGCGCTGCTGGCGCAGATCAAGGCGGCCATCGACGATCCGGCCGTGGACGTAACGTTCGCAGGCGGCGGTGGCACTCGGCCCCCGATCGCGCCGACGCGCCTCGATGGCGAGCTGTTCATGACGGCCGAGGCCGCCGTGGACGCGGTCTACCAGGTGCCCACGTTGGCGTCGATGAGCACCTACGCCACCGACATGTGGCCGTTGCGCGCCAGGGGCGTGCAGTGCATCGGCATCGGCGCTGGCGTGGACCTGGAAGACCAGTCGGCCGGCTACGGTATGCACGGCGACCAGGAGCGCCTGCTCGAGAGCGAGTTCCAGCGCTTCGTCCGCTTCAACTGGGAACTCGTCACGCGGCTCGCCCGCGTCAGGTAAGGCGGGGCGCCGGGCCCGAAGGGCCGTGGCGCCCGCGCCAGCGCTAGAAGGCGAACAGCCGCGTGTACTTCACGATGAACGAGCGTCCGAGCAGGTTCTGGTCGGGATTCAGGCCCCGGGCCGAGCGGGTCTCCATCTCGGTGTCACGCTGGTCGTTGTAGACCACGAACAGTCCCGTGCCGCTGCGGTTCAGCAGTGCCAGACGGATGTTCGAGTTCACCGAGCCGTTCTCCGCGTTGTACTGGACGAGCGCGGCCAGCGTGGCCAGCGGCGTGAACGAGTAGCTCAGCTTGACCGGCACGAGCGTCTTCACGAAGTTGCCGTAGCTGAGCTTCACGTCCGAGCGGGTCAGGCCGACGTTGGCCGTGACCGTCGACCCGAGGCGTCCTTCGACGGTGACGGCCATCTGCGTCCAGTCGCCGTCGTAGAAGCTGCCCCAGGTAGGCACGACCGAGAAGTTCAACGGCGCCGACGGGTTGCTGAAGTACTCGAGCGACCAGTAGTGCCACTGGTAGAAACCCGGCGGAATCACCACCTGCTTGCGGTCGGCTCCGTTGTAGATGGTGAACGGCACCACCGGCCGGTCCTGCTCGCGATCGACGCGCGCCCCCCAGCGCCCGCCGGTGCGGGGCTGGATCTCGAGGAAGTGGTAGTGACCGCGCATCGTCTGCACCCGGCCGTCGAGGCCCCAGTACCAGTTCTCGAAGATGTGCGGTGAAAAACGCCGGATGTAGGTGAACTTCTTCGGCGGGTAGTCGAGAAAGAGGCGGTACGAGGCGTAGTGGTAGCCGCTCGTGCGCGGCTGGTAGCCCACCTCGGGACTGAAGTTGTCGCCCACGCCGGCGTAGCCGACGTTGCCGTTGAACCAGCCCGGCTTGTTGTAGGTGTAGAAGAGGCGGCCGGCCTTGTCGGAGCCGCGCTTGCGCCCCCCGGTCGATCCATCGCCGGTCGTCGTGCCGGCGATGAACGCGAACAGTTTACCGTTTTCGCTCGTCTGCAGGGCCGTGTCGACGCCGTAGGCGCGGTTGTAGTTGTCGCTGCCGGACGAATCACCCACGCCCTGGCGGTTGATCAGGATGGCGCCGACGTTGGAGCGGCCGAACTCGCGCTGCACGCGGCCGACGAAGAAGTTGTTGGCCGGGGCGATGAGCGCATCGGTGCGCGAGTTGACGGTTTCGCGCGTCTGCATGTTGAGCACGCCGACGTTGAAATTGCCCGCTTTGCCGCTGACGCGACCGCCGCCGAGGATCGCCGCTTCGGTGCCCGATTCAAAGCCGACGCGCCGCGAGAAGAAGAGGTCGATCTGCTGCGAGGCGCCGAACTGGAAGATCGAGGCGTTCTCGAGGAAGAACGGCCGCTTCTCCGGGAAGAACAGTTCGAAGCGGGTAAGGTTCACCTGCTCGTTGTCGGCTTCCACCTGGGCGAAGTCGGTGTTCACCGTGACGTCGGCGGTGAGCTTGGGCGTGATGCCCCACTTGACGTCAAGGCCAACGTCGCCGCTGGTGTCGCTCGGGTCGACGGCGAAGCGGTTGTCACGCAGGTAGCGCCCGGCCACGTAGGGCGTGACCTTCAGGTCGCGGCGCTGCGGCAAGTCGAGACCGCCCAGTTGCGCCGCCAGCGAGACACGCGTCAGGTTGTAGCCGCGGGGAATCGGCTGCAGGTACGACTGCTCGTTCTTGCGGCGAATGTTGCGCATGGCGTTGAAGCCCCAGGTCTTGCCCTCTCCGGGGGTGTAGCGCAGCGTCTTGAGCGGAATGGCGAGCTCGGCTTCCCAGCCGCGCGCCGTCACCTGCGAGCGCACCGACCAGTCGGCGTCCCAGTTGGCGTTGAAGGCGCCCAACCCGCCGCGCGTCGAGCCGCTGCCGCCGACGCCCGTGAGGGCCGCCGAGCCCGTGCTGCCTTCGCCGGCCACCTGGCCGTCGTACTCGACGCCCGACGGGTTGGTGCCGAAGACGAACCCGTTCTGATGATCGTTGTAGGTATCGAAGATGAACTGGATCGAATCCGAGTCGGTGAGGTCGGCGTCGCGTTTGCTCTGTGTGTAGATGATGCCACCCGGGTCGCTGTCGAACGCCACTACTCCGATGTAGAGGTTCCGGGCGTCGTAGGCCACTCGCACCTCAGTCTTCTCGGTGGCCGGTTCGCCCTGTCGCGGGTCCTGCTGGATGAAGTCGCCGAACGGCGTCACGCCGGCCCAGACGTCGTCGTCGACGACGCCGTCGATGATTGGACCGGCGCCGGTCAGTCGCGTGGCGGACAGCGTACGCGTGGGCGCTACCGTCGGCTGGGCCCAGACAGGCGAGGTCACCACGACGACGGCGAATGAACAGATTAAACCGAGCTTGTACATGCGCACTGGATCATACGCGAGGTGCAGGGGCGCCGGGCGTGTCCGAATGTCACCGGACGTCTCCAGCAGGCAACCGTAATACAATCCCGGCGTGTCGTCCTCCGCCGCTGCCGCCTCTCCCCCCGCCAAGCCCCGCATCTCAGCCACCACGCAGATCATGATCGGCCTCGTTCTCGGGCTGATTGTGGGCTATATCGTCAGCATCACCGACCCTCGCTGGGCCGATGTCATCCGGCCCTTCAGCCTGATCTTCATCCGCATGATCCGGATGATCATCGCGCCGCTGCTCTTCGGCACGCTGGTGGCCGGGATCGCCGGGGCCGGGCATTTCAAGGACGTGGGCCGGATGGGCCTGCGCGCGATCGTCTACTTCGAGATCGTCACGACGCTCGCGCTCCTCATCGGCCTCTTCTCGGTGAACCTGCTCAAGCCGGGCGTGGGCATGGTGCTGCCGGCGCCCACCGGTGAGGTACAGGTGAGCGCGCAGGCCCAGACCTGGGACCAGATCCTGCTGCACATGGTGCCGACCTCGATCATCGAGGCCATGGCCACCGGCGACGTGCTCCAGATCGTGGTCTTCAGCATGGTGTTCGCCATCGGCCTCGGCATGGTGGGCGAGAAGGGCAAGCCCGTACTGCAGTGGTGCGAATCGCTCACCGAGGCGATGTTCAAGGTCACCCACATCGTGATGCTCTACGCGCCGATCGGCGTCGGCACGGCCATCGCCTATACCATCGGCCACAGTGGACTGGGTGTCCTGTGGAACCTCGGCTACCTCGTGTTCACCCTCTACGTGGCGCTGGCCATCTTCTTCGGCCTGGTGCTGCTGCCGGTGATGTTGATGTTCCGCATCCCGGTCGTCGGGTTCCTCAAGGCCATCAAGGAGCCGGCCCTCATCGCCTTCTCCACGACCTCGTCGGAAGCGGCCCTGCCGCGGGCCATGGAATGCGTGGAGGCGTTCGGTGTGCCTCGCCGCATCGTGTCCTTCATCCTGCCGCTTGGCTACAGCTTCAACCTCGATGGCAGCACGCTCTACCTGTCGCTGGCGGCGGTCTTCGTGGCGCAAGCGGCGGGCGTCGATCTCACCGTCGGCCAGCAGATCACGATGATGCTCACGCTCATGCTCACGAGCAAGGGCGTGGCCGGCGTGCCGCGCGCCGCGCTGGTCATCCTGGCGGCGACGCTCGCCAGCTACAACCTGCCGCTCGAGGGCGTCACGCTCATTCTGGGCGTCGACGCGATCATGGACATGGGCCGCACGATGACCAACGTCGTCGGCAACTGCCTCGCGTCGGTCGTGGTCGCCAAGTGGGAAGGCGAATTCCGGGAGCCGTCGGCCCCGGCCTGACCCCTTTCCCGACCGGGCACGAGGGCGGTGCGTCGGGATGAGGGCCTGGGATCACCTCGATCCTGACCTCAGACCGTTCCACAGGGCCGGCGGCAAGCCGCCGATCGGTTCATCCGCACCTACGTGGTGCCGGGCATGCAGCACTCTTCGGCGGGCTTGGCCTGGACCAGTTCGACATGTTGACGGTGCTCGAGCGCTGGGTGCAGCGGGGCGACGCACCGCGGCAGGTGGTCGCCTCGCCGATCGAGAACGGCGTGACCGTACGCAGCCGGCCGCTCCGCCCACACCCGAGGGCAGCCGCCTACTTCAGTACGCCGACCGCCTTCAGAATCGCGATCAGCGCGCACGCGCCGATGACGCTGACGACCAGCGATGCGATCGTCGACGTCGCGGCAAAGCCGATCATCCCGGCGAGGACGCCGCCGAGCCACGCGCCCACGATGCCGACGACGATGTTCATCAGCGCGCCCATCTGCGCGTTGGTCTTCATGACGAGGCTGGCCAGCCAGCCGACGACCGCCCCGACGAGCAACGACAGAATCAGTCCCATGGGTCACCGCCTCATCTCGTGCGTCAGCGACGCCGGGTACCGGCGCCTGTCGCCGCACACCGTGCGCGGCCTCCTGATTGTGGCACGGGCACGGCCGGGGCCACCTGGAAGTGCAGACCGAGGGGCTGTGCGCCCTCAGAACTTCCAACTGGCATTGACGAACAGATTACGTCCGGGTTCGGCGACCCGCACGCCCGAGCGGAACGGATCGCGCTGGAACGACAGGTGCTCCACGAAGTAGGTGTCGAAAAGGTTGGCGACGCCGGCGGCGACCGACACGCGGCCGTGCCGCAGGCCTGCCGTCAGGTTGGCCAGGCCATAAGCCGGCGTCGTCGCCTCGCCAAGGCTGCGGTCGACGCGGGTCTGTTGCGCGCTGGCGACACCTTCGAGTTCGGCGAACAGCCGGCCATCGTCCACCCGCGCCCGGAGGCGCGCCCGCAGCGGCGGCGTCTCGGCGAGATCGGAACTCGTCACACCGAGGTCGGCCCGTGGCGTCATCGTGCCGCGCACGTAGGAGACATCACCCGACAGCGAGAGCGGCCGCCGGACGGTGACCGAGCCGCTTGCCTCGACGCCACGCTGCAGCGCATCGACGTTCACGTACGACCGTGCGCTGGCGTTCATCACGCCCGGCACCATCGTGAGACGGCGGGCGCGATAGACGGCCACGTAGTTGTCGATGCGGTTCAGGTAGGCGTTGGCCGTCACGGTCGCGCGCGGGCGCTGCACGGTCATCGAGAGATCGACACCGGTGTTGCGCGACGGTGCCAGATCCGGGTTGCCGACCCAGTCGCTGCCCATGCGGCTCAGCGCGAAGAAGCGCTCGTTGGCTTCGGCCACCCGCGCCGTGTGTCCGACCGAGGCCGCCACCTGCAGGCTCGAGGCCGCCTGCCACGACACCTTGAGGCGTCCAGATGGCAGCACGTCCGACCGCGAGGTCGCATCGGTGCCCTGGTAGGCGGTGTAGAGCGCCAGATTGGCTTTGGCGCGATCGGCGGACGAGGCCACCCGATCGAGCCGGGCACCGAGATCGAGCGACACAGCCGTGCCGAGCGGACGAACATGTTCGACAAACAGTCCCACCGCGTCGATGTTGACGTCCGGAATCGAGTACTGCGCTGCGTAGGCCAGGCCGGCCATCATCGTCTCGGTGTTCCAATTGCGCCGGTAGGCTTCGCCGCCGACCGTCGAGGCGCCAAGCGCCAGTTCGAGGCGCCCGCCGGCTGTCAGGGTGGTCGCGTCGGTGCCCATCGAGTACGCCCGCGGCGCCGTCGACGACGACAGGCGGTAGGCGTCGGTCATCCAGTGGTCGACCCGGGCCCAGGTGGCCTGGGCCTTCACGCCCATGACGCGGCCTGCGGCCGGCGCCTGGTAGTTCACCGCAGCGCGATCGGCATTGTCGTAGATGGCATCCATCTGAAGGTAGGGATAGAGGATGTGATCGGTCTGCTGCCGCGTGTAGGTCGCTTCGAGCTGGTGGCCGTCCGCCGGTGACCAGGCCGAGCGGCCCCAGACGGTCGCGGCTCGGAAGGCGTCGCTGTCCGCCGACGACGCGCGGTAGCCGGCGCCGCTCGTGAACAGGTTGCCGCGGCCGTCGGCGTAGGGGGCGGACTGGCGATACGACGTGCCGGCGAGCGCCGAGATCCGGGGGCCGCCGTACGAGGCGGTCACCGCCGGATTCACGAAGCCGAACGAGCCGACACCGAGCGAGGCGCTGGCGTGCCAGCCCGTTTCGGGACGCCGCGTGACCACATTCACGACGCCGCCGAGGCTGCCCTGGTAGCGCACGTCGAACGGGCCCTTGCCGATGTCCACGCGTTCGACCTCCGAGAAGTCGACGTGGAAGGCCGGCGGATCCATGTGGTTGGGGCACGCGCCGTAGATGCGCTGGCCGTCGATGAGCACGTTCAGGTCGCGGCTCTGCAGCCCGCGCAGGACGACGTCGCTGGCGATGCCGCCCTTGCGCAGCTTCCACAGGCCAGCTTCGTCGGCCAGCAGCTCGCCGACGTCGCGCGCAGAGCTCTCACGCACCTGGGTGGCTTCCACGCTCTCGCGCGGCACCGCCGCCGACACGGTGACCACCTCGCGCACCGACATCGGGTCGAGGACGACTGCCACGCGGGCGTCGTCGCCGGCGCCGATGGTCACCTCGCCGATGACGCGGGGAGCGAGGCCCGGGAAGTCGGCGCGGAGGTCGTAGGTGCCGGCCGGCAGGCGATCGAGTACGAAGGTGCCGAGCGCGTCGCTCGTGCCGCGGATCTCGCGGGCCGAGGCGCGGTCGACGAGCGTGAGCGAGGCGTGCGGCAGCCGGGCGCCGTCGCTCGTGGCGACGGTGCCAGAGAGGCGGCCCGTGGGCGATTGTGCCGCGGCGACTACGACGAGAACGAGCGTCAACGCGACGCTCAGACGGAGCGGACGAAGAGAGATGACCATGACCGACCTTTCGACGAACCTGCGGCGGCGAGCAGCCGCGATGAGCCCGCGTGCGTCGGGCGCCGGAGGCGCTGGCGCGACACGGACAGACGTCGGACTAGGCGGCGTTGTCGGGCGGGTGATCGATGGCGAAGGGGAAGCCAGGGGCAGGCGGCGCGGTCTGGGCCTGCAGGCAGGCGCGGGGCGCGGGGGCCGGTACGGCGCACACGACGGCGCCCGGTAGCGTCGTCGGGGCCGCCTGCGACATCACGGCCGCAGGTGCGGAGTGGTCGCACGGACACGGTGCCGTGAGGCACGTCGTGCCGTCGGGCATCGAGCTGGCCATCGGGCACGGCTCGGACGCCTCGCGGTCGACGAACGCCTCCGCGAGTGGCGACGCCGTGAGGAACACGGCCAGCGTGAGGGCCAGCCACCGCATACGGATGGATACGCAGCGACCGTGCCAACCCTGGCCCGGTGCGATTCCGCCGGAAAGCTCGATCCTGCGTCGCGTCCGACTGGCCGGGTGGGGAATCCGCCCGGCCCGGGGTCTATTTCTTCTGGAGCACCGGGTGCACGTAGGGCTTCAGCACGCGGTCCGGATCGGGACGCACCGTGAGGTAGTCCACGTGGTCGGGAATTTCGGCCCAGCCATGCGCGACGCCGGCCGGGATGATGATGATGTCGCCCACGTTCACCACGCGCTTCACGACGTCGTCGCCGACGATGCGCCCGCTGCACGACGGGCCGTTCAGCGTCGTGGTCACGGCGCTGTCGGGTGCCGATCTCCGGCCAGCGGCGATCTGTCCGCCGGTGACGAGCGTGCCCGAGCCCGAGACGATCAGGTAGGTCTCGGTCTGGTGATCGTGCGAGATGCCGGTGCCGTTGTTGGGCGCCGAGGCGTCGGGGGCTGGCAGTCCGCACGGCGTGGCGGCTGCCTGTCCCGGAGGAGTGACCGGCGGTGCGGCGGACGCTCCACCGGCCGGGGCCATCAGCTTGCCACGGTGCACGATGCCCACCGCCTCATTGAGCTTGCCGATGTCGACGCTGACGATCTGCCGGTCGACGCCCGGCAGGGCGTTCACCTTCTTCACGTCGGCATCGGTGATGTAGGTCGCGGCTTTCGGGCCCATGTTCTCGACCTGGGCGGCGGCGTGAGTGGCGGCGAACGTCAGGGCGGCGAGCGTGAGCGGGAGCGTGGCGGGCTTCATGCATCGAACCTCCGGGCGACACTATACGCCCGCGCCATCGATGGTGTGATGTTTCGATGATCCGCTGCTCGACGAACGCCTGCGCGCGCTGAACCATGTCGTGCGCGCCCTCGATCCGTTGAGCCGTGCGCTGCTGCTCCTCTACCTGGACGACCACAGTCACCGCGAGATCGCTGGCATCCTCGGTATCAGCGAGACCAACGTCGCGACGAAGGTCAGCCGGCTCAAACAGCGCATCAAGCACGACATCGGACACCTCGCATGATGGACCTCACCATGGACATCGACGACCTGAAACTCGCGTGGCAGAGCCTCGACCGCCGACTCGAGCGTCAGAACGAGCTGGCCTTCCAGCGCTTCAAGGACGACCGGGTCCGCAGGGCGCGCTGGCGCCTGTGGCCGCTCTACGGCGGCCAGGTCGCCCAGGGGCTCATCGGCGCCGCGCTGGTGGTGGCGGCCGTGACGGTCTGGGTGCGCCACTGGGACCTCGTGCATCTGCGCGTAGCCGGGTTGCTGATGCATGCCTACGGCATCGGGGTCATCGCGGTCAGCGGGCGCACGCTGTGGTTCATCACGCGCATCGACTACGCGGCACCGGTCGTCGCGATTCAGCGCCAGCTCGGCGAACTGCGGCAGTGGTACGCTCTGAGCGGCCTGCTGATCGGTCTGGCGTGGTGGCTGTTGTGGATGCCGTTCATGATGGTTGCCGTCGGGCTCCTCGGCGTGGACATGTGGCGCCGGGCGCCGGACGTCTTCGTATTGGGTACCATCATCGGCGTGGCCGGACTGCTCCTGACCTGGGGGCTGTACCGCGTCTCGCGGCGGCCGCGCTGGGCCTGGCTCGCCGCGCAGATGGACGAGTCGATGGCCGGCGCGAGTCTGCGCCGCGCCCAGGCAGTACTCGACGAGGTCCGGCGCTTCGAGGACGACGGCGAGCCTCGCCCTACATCGTCCGCTCTGGCGCCGGAAGACTGAGCAGGAACGGCGTGTCGCGAAGTTCGCGGCTGAGCCGCGCATGGCGCACCCGCCACGGCTCGAAGTGCCGCCCAAGCGTGTCGAGGAAGAGCGCGCGCTTGGGCGAGACCTCGTGCCTGGCGGCGCGGAAGTAGAAGCCGGCGCCGAGCCGCGCATACCACTGGACGTTGTGCCGCTGCTTCATCTGGTCTTCGAAGAAACCGGCCATGAGCAGGCAGTGTGAACCGGCGGTCTCGAGCATCTCGGCGTCGACTGGCGCCTCGGACGTGCCGACGAAGTGATCGAAGACGGCGCCCAGGGCCGACGGCGTGGGGAAATCGGTGTCGGAGTGGGTGGACACCTGCGCGTAGTGTGCCAGGACGCTGGCGTTGTAGAGCAGTTCCTGGCGGTCGACGTCGGCTTCCGACACGTCCTTGAGTCCGAGGAAGAAGAACTCGAGCGTCTTGCGCTCGTCGACGGCGAGCAGTTCTCTGAGTGGGCCCATGGCGACGCCTCCCGGCAGCCCGGCCGGCTTGCTGCGTCCCCCGCGGTCCGCGGCCCGGTCTCGGCCTGTGCCATCAATCGAGCAACTCGCATGCCACGCGCGCAGCGCCTGGGCGCGGGGCGAATCGCCGGCGCCGTCCGGGCGAGTGGACACCGCGTCGACGTTTTCGGCGGCCCACCGACGAACGGTGACCGGATGGCTGGCCCGCCGGGGTAGGCTGTAGCGGCCTCGAGGAGCCCCTGCATGAGCGTCCGTGTGCTGTTCGGTGTGCCCGCCATCACGTTGCTGCTCGGAATGACGGCCCTGGCCCAGCGGCCGGCCAACACGCCGGCCACCGGTCCCGGGGGGCCGCCGCCCGACACCGTGTTCCTCGAAGAACTCACCTGGGCCGAGGCGCGCGATCTGGTGAAGGGCGGCTGGACGACGGCTATCATCGGCACTGCCGGCACCGAGCAGAAGGGCCCGCACATGGTCGACGGCGAGCACAAGTTCGTCATGACCCACACGGCCGACAAGATCGCCCGCGCGATGGGCAAGACGCTCGTCGCGCCAATCGTGACCTACGTGCCCGAGGGCAGCTGGTATCCGCCGACCGGCCACATGGGCAAACCCGGCACCATCACGTTGCCCGAAGATCGGTTCGTCGAACTGCTCGTGCATGCCGGCCGCAGCCTCAAGGCCGGCGGCTTCACGACCGTCGTCTTCCTGGGCGAGTCGGGCGGCAACCGCACTGGCATGCGCACCGCGGCCGAGAAGTTGAACGCGCTCTGGGCCGGCAGCGCAAAGGCGCTGTGGGTGGATGACTACTACACCAAAGCGCATGCCGATCAGGAGCAATGGGCGGCGAAGTTCCTCGGCGTGCCGCCGGCCGAGGTCGGCAACCACGCCAACATCCTCGACACGTCCGAGCTGCTGTTCGTCGCGCCCCAGCACATCCGCACCGATCGTCTCGTCGGCAACGACTACGAGAACAACGGTGTGAGCGGCGTCAATCAGTCGAAGGCCTCGCCGCAAGTGGGCCGCGAGCTGCTGCGGATCAAGATCGACAACGCCCTGGCGCAGGTCAAGCGGATGACGAGCGGCGCTGAGCCGCTGGTGCCGGCTGCGCCAGCCCCCTTCGGTGGCGGTGGCGGCGCCGGACGTCCCCCAGGCCCGCCGCGCCCGCCGGTGTCAGCCGGGCCCGCCCGTCCCACCATGGAGACCGCGCCCGCCGGCATGACGCCGACGCGTCCGCCCGACACCGTGTTCATCGACGAGCTGACGTGGGAGGAAACCCGCGATCTCATGAAGGCGGGGAAGACGACGGTCATCGTGCCCACCGGCGGCACCGAGAAGAACGGCTACCACATGGTGCTCGGCAAGCATAACTACGTGGTGGCCTTCGCCGCCAATCAGATGGCGCGCAAGATGGGCGACACGCTCGTGGCGCCGGTGATTCAGTACGTGCCTGAGGGCGATCCCGATCGCCAGAACGCCGGCGCGATCTCGCTGCCCTCGCCGGCCTACGACATGGTGCTCGACGCCGCGGCGCGCAGCCTCGAGGTGCACGGCTTCAAGGAGATCCTCTTCATCGGCGACAGCGGCGGCAACCAGGCCGGCATGGTCGCGGTGGCCAAGACGCTCACCGAGGAGTGGAAGGACGCTGGCACGAAGGTCTACGCGCTGACCGACTACTACGAGCAAGGCCGCGTCCACTACCGCGCGTGGATGGAGGCGCAGTTCGGCTACGGGGACGCCCTCATCGGCAGTCACGCCGGCATCAGCGACACCTCCCAGATGCTCCATGTGCATCCGGCGGGCATCCGCCAAGACCGCATCCTGCCGTGGGGCGGGCCGGCCGACTCGGGCGTCACCGGCGATCCCGCCCTGTCGACCGCGGACATCGGCCGGATGGGCATCGCCTACAAGGTGAACGCCGGCATCAACCAGTACAAGCTGCTCAAGAATCCGCCGCCGGCGCGCGGCGGCGGCCGTCCCCAGGCGCCGTGACTGGTGAGGCGCCGGCACCGTCGACGCCCCGTTGTCATCGATTGTCTCGGTGCGACGGGGCCTTCAGCGGCGTCTCGCTCGGCGCTATGATTCTAGCGGGCTGGGAGACCATTCCCGTCCGGACGTTCACGTTCGCCTTCCGTCAGGAGCACTTATGAAGCGTGTGGTTCTTCGCACGGCGCCCGCGGCCCTGCTCGTCGCCGCGATTGCTGTGCTGATGCCGCGGGTCTCGGGCCAGACGACCGGCCAGCCGAGCACCAAGAACGGCGAGTGGCCGATGTACACGGCCGATCTTGCCGGCAGCAAGTATTCACCCCTCGATCAGATTTCCGCGACCAACTTCAGCAAGCTCGAGGTGGCCTGGCGGTTCAAGACCGACAACCTCGGGCCGCGCCCCGAGACCAAGCTCGAAGGCACGCCCCTCATGGTGAAGGGCATGCTCTACGCCACGGCCGGCACGCGCCGCGCGGTGGTGGCGCTCGACCCGCGCACGGGCGAGCAGAAGTGGATGTACTCGCTGGAGGAGGGCGAGCGCGCCACGCGCTGGGCGCCCCGTCAGCTCTCGGGCCGCGGGCTGTCCTATTGGACCGACGGCAAGGGCGACGAGCGCATTCTCTACGTCACGACCGGCTACCGCCTCGTGGCACTCAACGCCAAGAACGGCCAGCCGGTCCAGAGCTTCGGCACCAACGGCATCGTCGACCTCAAAGTCGGCATCATGATCAACGGCAAGCAGGCCGACCTCGAGAAGTCGGAAATCGGTCTGCACTCGACGCCCACCGTCGCAGGTGACCTCGCCATCATCGGCTCGTCGATGTTCGAGGGCCTCGGCTACACCTACAGCACCAACGTCAAAGGCAACGTGCGGGCCTTCGACGTCCGCACTGGCAAGAAGGTGTGGCAGTTCGACACCATGGCCGGTCCCGGAGAGAAGGGCCACGAGACATGGGAGAACGGCTCCTGGAACTGGACCGGCAACACTGGCGTGTGGACGCAGATCACGGCGGATCCGGTCGCCGGCCTCGCCTATCTCGCGGTCGAATCGCCGACCATCGACGAGTACGGCGGCAACCGCCTGGGCGACAACCTCTTCGCCGAGAGCCTGGTGGCCGTCGACCTCAAGACCGGCAAGTACAAGTGGCACTTCCAGTTCGTGCACCACCCGATCTGGGACCACGACCTGTCGTCGGCGCCGCTGCTCATCGACACGGTGGTCGAGGGCACGCCGCGAAAGCTGGTGGCCGTGCCAACCAAGCAGGGCTGGCTCTACACGTTCGACCGCATCACCGGCAAGCCGATCTGGCCGATCGACGAGAAGCCGGTGCCGCAGTCGACGATGCAGGGCGAGCGTACCTCACCGACCCAGCCCTTCCCGAGCAAGCCGCCGGCCTACTCGCGTACGCACGTGGCCGAGAGCGACCTCATCGACTTCACGCCCGAGCTGCGCAAGCAGGCGCTCGAGAACCTCAAGCATTTCCGCTGGGAGCAGATTCCCTTCGTGCCGCCGACCGGGCCGGAGTCGCCGGACAAGCTCGGCTCGATCAACATCGCCAACTGGAGCGGCGGCGTGAACTGGCCGGGCTCAGGCTTCGACCCCGAGACGGGCATCTTCTATACTCAGGCCGGCAACTCGGCCGTGACGGTGGGCCACTACTCGAAGGACGAGTTCGACAAGGTCAATCCCGAGAACTTCAAGACCAAGGCGCGCCAGCCGCGCTGGGAAGCGGATCCAGACTATGGGCTGCCGCGCCGTCCGGGCGCTGCGCCCGAGAGCTTCCCGGGTTCGGAAGGCCGCCGCAAGCTCGGTGAGGGCCTGAACGGTCTGCCGCTGGTCAAGCCGCCCTACGGCGTGATGGCGGCCATCGACCTCAAGAACGGCTCGCTGATGTTCCAGGTGCCGCACGGCGACACCCCCGACGCGGTGCGCGAGCACCCGATGCTCAAGGGCATGGACCTC
>JAGNJW010000020.1 GCA_018000455.1 Acidobacteriota bacterium | reverse complement strand
CACCCTCACGCGCTCCCCGCGGCCCCTGACGCGCTCCCTCAGCCACTCGGACCAGACCGCCGCGCGCTTCAGCGTGGTGACTCGACGGCGACGCGACTCTGCCGGTTTCTGCCGCGCAGACTCCTAGGCCTGGATGGCGGCCCTCCTCTCCCGAAGCCCGTTCCACTCGGCCTTCAGGTCTGGCCCGCCGAAGCCGTCCTTGATGGCCTGGATGATCTTCTTGATGTCCCGCTGCGTACCCGCTCCAGTTCACGCCTCGCACCGCTCAGGCTGGCCCGCTGCTCCATCCGAAGGCGATTCATCTCCTTTGCTTTGCCTGTTGGAGACCGCGCCTTACACGACCGGACTGTTGGGCGCCATCATGCGAGCTGGCCGGGCCAGCGCCCAGGTGCTCGCCTCCGACTCTACTCTGCTCTTGCAGGCAGAGCTAGACTTCAGCATGCTAGCTGGCTGGAAAACTCTGCTATGCCTGGTCGAGCCATCAATGACTACTGCTGAGCCTTGGGTGTCGGTTGAAGCGGTCGCTAGCCACCTCGGCGTGGCACGCGACTCCGTCTACCGCTGGATCGAGAGGCGTGGCCTCCCGGCACACAAGGTCGGCCGCCTCTGGAAGTTCAGACTGTCCGAGGTCGATGACTGGGTGCGCGCCGGTGGCGCTGACGAAGCCGAGGTGAAGAGGTGACGGCGGGCGCCCCACGCAAAGGGATCATGGACGCGGGATCCCGGCGCGTCGACAGAGACCGAGACCCCGAGTCGTGCCACTCCGTCCTTGCGTTGGTCACCTTCGACGTTCTCATCGCCGGGCGCAATCGCGGCCGCGATGCAGGTACCGTCGCCTTCTCGGCACTCCATGAGGGCGAGGGCTGGCTGATCCCCGAGGAAGTGCGCCTCGAAAGCCACGACCTCGGCCACCGTGCCCGCGCCGAAGACACGCAGAGCGTCGCGACTTACCTACACCCGCTCTTCCTCGACTGGCCACTCGCTCAGGCGACGGAAGACAGCTGGGCCGCGTGTGAGCAGTACGTCTGGGTCAGCCTCGGTGTGGCGCTCTTCGATGCGCGGTGTGCAAAGAGCGGTAAGCCAACACACACGTCTGCCTCCGTGGGTGCAGAGAGGCGCGCCGATAGGCAACCTGCAGGGCGGCGGCGGAATTACTTCAACTAGGGAAATCGAGATGCTGACCAAGCTGCGCATCGAGAACTTCAAGGCCTGGAAAGACACCGGGGAGGTGCGCGTCGCACCGCTCACGGTACTCTTCGGCGCCAACAGCGTGGGCAAGAGCAGTCTCGGGCACCTCCTCCTCGCCCTCAAGCAGACCGCATCCTCCGCCGATCGCCGCCGTGCGCTGCATACTGGAGACGAGAGTTCTCTCATAGACCTCGGCACGTTCATCGAGACGCTGCATGGCCACGACAAGAAGGCCGTGCTTCAGTTCTCCCTGGAGTGGACTATCCCCGGCGGGATCGAAGTGCACAACCCCCTCGATCGAAGCCAGGTCTACCGGGGCGATCGGCTCGAGCTCGCCAGCACCATCGCTGCGGGGCCGAACGAGCAGCCCTTGGTCAGGACGGTTCGGTACCAGCTTCGCGCCGAGGACGAAGTGGTCCTAAAGGCGACCCTCTCGCGCGAGGGAAACAGAGTTCAACTCAGCACAGCGCCATACAAGCTCGTCCATGCCGTCGGCCGCAAATGGCCACTCGACCCGCCCGAGAAGTACTATCGGATTTCCGAGCACTCACTCGCGCGGTTCCAAAACGCCGACTTCCTCGCCAGCTTCGCGCTCGAGGTCGAGCGGACGCTCGCGTCGCTCAGCTATTTGGGCTCCCTACGGGAGCACCCACGCCGTACCTATGGCTGGGCGGGGAACACGCCGGAGACAGTCGGCGCCAAAGGCGAGTACGCCATCGCGTGCATCCTTGCCGCCGAAGCGTCGGGCCGGAAGCTCAACCGCGGAAAGCGAAAGCGTCAGCAGTCGTTTACGCCCTTCATCGCTCAATGGCTCGTCGATCTCGGTGTCATCGACAGCTTCACGGTCCGCCCCACCGCACCGGGTCGCAAGGACTACGAAGTGAAGGTTAAGACGCGCGGAGGACTCACCGCAGTGGCGCTCCCTGACGTTGGCTTCGGGGTGTCTCAGGTACTCCCTGCCTTGGTGCAGGCATTCTACTGCGCGGCCGAGTCAATCGTGTGGATCGAACAGCCCGAGATCCATCTCCACCCGCAGGTCCAGGCCGAGCTGGCCGACGTCTTCATCTCAGCGGTGCAAGCCTACGAACATGGTCGTCCACGCAATGTGCAGCTCATCGTCGAGACGCACTCCGAGCACTTCTTGAACCGCCTCCAGCGCCGCATCGCCGAGGAGGCGCTGAGACCTGATGACGTCGCGATCTATTTCGCAAGGCGGACCACGAAGGGAGCTGAACTGGAGGAGCTGAAGGTCAACTGGCTCGGCGACATCACCAACTGGCCTGAGAACTTCTTCGGCGACGAGATGGGTGACATCGTCGCGCGCACCGAGGCGGCGTCTAAGCGCCGAGTGCCCACCGAATGACCGTCATGGTCGACACCAACGTAATCCTGGCCGCCAACCGTCAGCACACTGGAGTGAGCGAGACGTGCATCGTGTCCTGCGCCCAGCGACTCCACGCGATCATGACGGGCGGCCGCGTGGCCATCGACGATGACTACCGCATCCTGAAGGAGTACCAGCACAAGACAACGCCCCATGTCGGCAAGCGTGCAGGCGACGCCTTCGTGAAGTGGCTCTTACGTAACAACGCCAACACCGAGCGCTGCGACCAGGTGGCGCTCGTGGAGCATCCCGAGCGCGGATTCGAGAGCTTCCCGGAGGATGCGCGTCTGACGACCTTCGACCCGACAGACCGAAAGTTCGTCGCCGTGGCTTGTGCACACGAGGGCCACCCGCCCATCGCGCAGGCGACGGACTCGAAGTGGCTCGATTGGGCACCCGCGCTTCGCGAGTATGGGGTGAACGTTGAGTTCCTGTGCCGTGCGGACATCCAGGGCTTCGACGACAAGAAGAAGGCGCGCTACGGAAACTCGCGATGACGGAGTTCTTTCGCTTTCCACACACGCCGCACCTGGCGTGGCTTGGTGCGGGCCGCCCTCGTGACAACAAGGTGCTCGCGCCACACGAGGTCTGCGAACTGCTCGCCGGCGACGTCGTCGTCGAAGAGAAGGTCGACGGAGCGAACCTCGGATTGTCGGTGAGTCACGACGGCACGCTTCGCGGCCAGAACCGTGGCCGCTACCTCGATCTCGAGGTCCCGCAGGGGCAGTGGAAGCCGCTCAAGCGCTGGCTGTCAACCAGACGCCACGCCCTCGCCGAGGCGCTTGGACAGGACCTCATGCTATTCGGCGAGTGGTGCTACGCAGTGCACAGCGTGCGGTACACGCGCTTGCCTGATTGGTTTCTCGCCTTCGACGTCTACGACCTACGGAAGGCTGAGTTCTGGAGCGCCAACCGTCGCACCGAGCTGGCCAGAAGCCTAGACATCGTGACCGTGCCTGAACGGGGGCGCGGCCACTACGATGTCGCGGGCCTGAAGGCGCTCCTCGGGAAGTCGCAAGTCAGCGATGGCGCCGCCGAGGGGCTCTACGTGCGCCGGGAGGCGAACGGCGTGCTCGCTGCACGCGCGAAACTGGTGCGAGCCGAGTTCGCGCAGGCCATCGAGGAACACTGGTCGAAGCGCCAACTCGAAGAGAACCAGCTCGCGCCCGACGCCGGGGGCCTCGCATAGCGCTGAACCCGATCACTCAGGTACCCGCGCGGTCTCGATCAGCCCCTGCTCGCGGAGGGTAAGCGGCGGCCGTTGTCGTGTTCGCGCGCGGAACGTCCCGCCGCGACTCGATAGAGCGTTCAGTCCGCGCGCCCCAGCCTTGCCCGTCGCCGGCGCGCTGGATATGCTGGCATGGGTCGCGTGCCTCGCGCAGGCCGACGCAACAGGAGCTGAAGATCACGGGCGTCACCCAACGTGGACTACAAGCGTCGCAAGTAGCGTCGCCGGCCCGAGCGCTACCCGAGCGCCATCGCTTCGCGGATCTTGGCTGCCAGCGCCGGTGTCTTGAACGGCTTGTGAACGAACACGGTGCGCGCGTCGCCGCTGGCGGTCGCATCGCCGGCGGCGGCCGTGTAGCCACTGATGAACACGACCGGCACGGTGGGCGACAGGCGCCGGATCGCCGCGGCCGCCTCCCGCCCGTTCATGCCCGGCATGGTGATGTCGAGCACCACCACGGCGAAGTCGTCGGGCCTGGCGCGGAACTGCTCGACGGCCTCGAAGCCATCGGCGGCGACCACGACCTCGAACCCAGAGGCCATCAGCATCGAGCGCACCACGCCGCGCACGGCCTCCTCGTCGTCGGCCAGCAAGGCCACGCCGGTGCCGATCCAGGCCGGCTTCGCTGGCAGCGGCGCCGTCACCGGCGCGGCTCCGGCTTCGAGGTCTGGCAGCACGATCTGAAATCGGGCGCCCGTGCCAGGTGAGCTCGTCACGCCGATCGCGCCGCCCATGCTCTCCACGATCCGGAACACGATTGCCAGCCCGAGTCCACGACCGGTGAACTTCGTCGTGAAGAACGGATCGAAGATTTTCGCTAGCGTCTCTGCGTCCATGCCGCCGCCGGTGTCGACCACGTCGAGCAGCACGCGGCGTCCCGAGCGGGAACCGCCATCGATGCCTGGCAGCCCTGGATCCTCGTCTCCGGGCTGGAGCAGGGCCGTGCGCACGGTGATGACGCCAGACTCGTCGGCGAGCGCTTCGGAGGCGTTGGTCACCAGGTTGAGAATCACCTGGCGCATCTGGCTGCGGTCGCCGAGCACCAGGGGCGGCGTCGCGGCGAGGTCCATGTCGATGGTGGCCTTTTTCGAGATCGCCGAGCGCAGGAGGTCGGCCATGTCACGGCAGAGATCATTGAGATCGACGATACCGTCGACCGACTTGTCGTGGCCGGCATACGTCAAGAGCTGATCGGTGAGTTCGGCGGCGTGCTCAGCCGACGTCACGATGGTCTGCAGTTCGTCGGCGACCGGCTCGCCCGCCTCGCTCTTGAATCTGGCCAGCTCGGCGTTACCCATGATCGCCATCAAGATGTTGTTGAAGTCGTGAGCGATGCCGCCGGCCATGACGCCGAGCGACTCCATCTTCTGCTTTTCGCGCACCCACCCCTCGAGTTCGTTGCGCTCGGCCTCGGCGCTTCGCTGTGCCGACAGGTCGTGCAGCAGCCAGACCCGCGCGAACCGATGGCCGGTTCGGTCGTGCACCGGAACCCCCGCCACCGACACCGTCCGGCGCCTGTCATCGGACGCAGTGAACTGCACCTCTTCGGCCGAAGACGTCTCCGATGGGGGGGCGGCGACCAGGCGGAGCAGGCCCGCGTCTGAGATCGCCGCCTCGAGCGGCTGCTGTACGAGATCGGCGGTGCAGCGGCCGAGCAGGCGTCCCGCCGCCCCGTTGGCGATCCGGACGCGGTGCTGTTCGTCGACGACCAGCAGACCGTCGGGCATCGTCTCCAGGATGTGTTCGGCAGCGATCTCCGGCGTGATCTCGATGAGGTGGTAGCGGGCCGATCCGTACATCGTGGCCGCAAACATCAGACCGACGGTGACGAAGCCGAATGGATAGATCGGCACTCCGAACGCGGGCAGGAAATCCACCGCGGCGAGGAACGCGAAGCAGTTGCCGTAGTGGAACGCCCGGGCCCGCGCGTGTTCGGGCGTGCCTGGCGCGTAGCGACGCATCGCCGCCCGGTACATGTGGATGACCTCGGCGAAGACCAGCAGCATCGCCCCGGTGGGCACCAGGCCCCAGACGGTGTAGTGAGGATAGAGGCCCCAGCTGTAGGCGTACGGCGGCGCCAGCAGGTTCGGGAAGACGAGACAGAAGAGCGTCACGACGGCGGCGAGACCGTAGTGCGCCCGGATGCGGTGCCGAAGTTCGTGCTGCAGGCCGGCCACCGCCGCGTTCACGGCGTAGACCACTCCCGGCAGCAGGCCGATGCCCAGCTGAGCGAACCGGACCCAGTACTGCCCGCGCTCGGGCGACTCGGCGCCGGCGACCATCGCCATCGAAAACAGCCACCAAGCGGCCGTGGCGCCGTACAGCGTATGCAGGCGGACGGACAGAGCGCGGGAATTCCTGGCCAGGCAGACGGCGGCAGAGACGAGCGCGATGGCCGCCGCCGACCCAACGAGTGTGGCGTGTAGTCCAGGCGACATGACGACGCCTAAGGGGCTTGCGCGGAGAGACCCTGACATGGCGCCGGGGGGGCCGACATCAGGCACATCCTATACGAGGACACCAGCATCTACTGGGCCGATTCTCACGGTGTCCCGGCCGCCAGCACCAGCGCCAGTTCTTCCAGATCTGTCATTGTCAGGTCGGGCGCGAAGTGTTGGAGCCGGTCGAGGACATCCGTGGTCTCGAAGTAGGCACCCGCGCACGCTGCGTGGATGAAGCCGGCCGGAGCGAAGCGGCCGTCCTGCCAGAACAGGAGCGAGATGCGCCAGTGTCCGTTCAGAATCGGGGCCCGGCACGCGCGGCAGGTCGCCCGCGCCGAGGGGGCGCGGCCGGCCCGATCCAGGCGCGGTAGGCGGCGGCAGCGCACTCCCAACGCCGCTGCGGCCATCAGCGCGTCGCCCTCGGGCAGTACCGTCGGCGACGCTTCGACGGCCTGCAGAAACGCTTCCGGCCGTCGGAAGGCCGCACACGCCGGGTGATACCAGTGCGTGGTCTCGGCGCCGTCGGTGTCGACATACAGATTGGGCACGGCCTCACCCACGCGAAGGTGGCCCTTCGCGATCGGCGTGCCGCAGCCGCGGCACTTGGCGCGGCCCGTCGCAGCCGGTTCGATCACGTGTGGCATGCGTGGTTCCCCCTGGCCCGGCATGCCGCAGCGCCATGTGCTGGGGCGCGCGACGGGTGCCGCGCGGGTGAGAAGCCGCATTCGCGTCGCCGGCTTCGTCGTGGCTGTCGGGTGCGCCCATCCTACGACGGCTGGGCGCCGTCGGCCACGACGCCGGCCATGCGCCGCCCATGGCATGCACCGGCATCGTGGGGCGTGGATCGGCCGGCGGCCCAACCTGTAGGATGGTGGCATGAGCACCGGGCCTTCCCCCATCTACTGGCACCGCGACCTCCCGCCCCTCGATGCGGAAGTCATGGACGAGCACGTCGTCGAGGCCGTGAGCGAACGCGTGGCCGGCGTAATCGAGCCCCACGGCGACCTGTGGGAGAGATGCCACGCCTCGCTCATCGCCCAGGTCGGGATTCGGCTGGCGCAGGAGATGGCGCGGCTTGGCGGCGACTACGCGCATGTCGTCGACGAGCATGTCGACAGCCGCCGTGACGACGCGACATCCGAGAGCTGGTTGCATGGACGGTTCAGCTACGTGCTGTACCGTGCGGGGGGTGACGGCATCAACCCATCATGACGAGCACGGCGCTGGCGGTCAGCGACGCGCCGACAATCAGCCACCCAAGGCGCTTCACTTGACGCGGGTGGGGCGGCGCCAGGGCCACGCCGGCGGCGACGGCGGCGCCGGGTAGCGCGGCGGCGCTAGCCGACCACGGCAGCCACGTCGCCTGCGCCGCCAGGGCCAGCGCCGTACAGCCGCCCAGCGCCGTGAACACGGGAGCATAGCGCAAGCGAATGATGGCCGTCGGATCGCCGGCCTCACGCGCGCCTCGCATCACACCACGCACGGCCAGCGTCGCCGCCGCGAAGACGACGAGGAACGGCAGCGCCACGCTGAGGGCCGTCGCCATCGGTGCGCCGGTGGAGGTCACGGTGGGCACCGCGGCGAGCGAGAAGGCTGCGGCGGCGCTCAATTCTGCCGTCGTCGACTTCGGCCGCTGGCGCCAGACTTCGCGCGCCAGCGTGACGGCCGGCGCGAGTGGCAGCAGGAACGTCCAGCGTAGCTCCGGTGGCGTTTGCATCAGCGCGAGCAGCCCGGCGCCACCAACGCAGACGCCCAGCGCCGTGAGCCAGCGAGCTGCGCGAGAGCCAGCCTCCCGCTTGGCGCGTGTGCCGCGGGCGCCGAGCAGCACGAGCAGCGGCTCATGGGCGAGGAAGCCGGCGACGATCGCCACGGCCAGCGGCGACGGGCCCGAGACGGCAGTTGCCGTGACGAGCGGCACGGCCATCTGGCCATAGGCGCCATGTTCCTTCGGCAGCAGCGTCGCCTCGGCCGTGGTCACTCCGCCGGTCCAGTCAGCGCCTGCCCCGGGGTGATGAGCGGCAGCGGGGCGCTCTGCTCGAGATGCGTCAGCGCCGCGCGCAGCCGAGCGTCAGCCTCCGAGGCGACGGCGACGAGGTCAGGATTGCCGATGATCCCCATGGTCGGAAGTGGCGCCATGGCTGCTACCGTCGACGCCTCGGGGCCGCGCTCGTAGACGACGACGTTGCAGGGCAGCAGCAGTCCGATCTCCAGCTCCGCGTGCAGGGCCTTGTCGGCCAGCACTGGGTTGCAGGCGCCGAGGATGACATAGCGGCGGAAATCCCGATCGAGCTTCTGCTTGAGTACCTGCTGCACGTCGATCGTCGTGAGCACGCCGAAGCCCTGCGCTTTCAGCGCGTCGCCCACGCGCGTGACGGCGGTGTCGAACGGCACCGGCAGATCGATGCGGAGCCCATATCGTGTCTCGTCCATGTCATTCCCCGGTCCTCGTGCGCCCACTGGCGACGTCGCACCGCCTCCGCTATGACGAGAGCAAGGAGACTGCCAGCCACGCAGGCAGGTTTTCCTGCGAACATCAGACCGAGCGGCGGGGAGGTTGGGGAATCGGTCCCGGGCCGGCCTGGGAATTTCGCGTCCGTCGCGCCCACCGCAGTCGTCAGCAGAGCCGGAAACCTTCGCCCAGGTCATCTCGTAGTCCACTTCAGCGGGACGAGGAGTCGCGCCAGTATATATTGGTGTGGTATATGTGTCAGAATAACATATGGACCCGACACTCGACCGCGAACTGAAGAAGGGCAGCGCCGAGCTCCTGCTCCTGGCCTGCCTCGAGAGCCGGCCCCGGCACGGCTACGAGGTGGCCAAGCGCATCGCCGAGGAATCGGACGGCGCCATACGGTTCAACGTCGCCTCCCTCTACGGCCTGTTGTACCGGCTCGAGTCGCGCGGGTGGATTCGCGGCCGCTGGATCGAGGCGCCGGGCGAACGCCGCCGCCGCGTCTACACCCTCACGCCGGCCGGGCGCGCGACGCTGGCCGAGCAGCGTGAAGGTTGGAAGGTGTTCGCCGCGGCCGTGAGCCGCATTGCGGGGGTGAGCCATGGATAGGTGGCGCCGGGAACTGGACGGACGGTGCACGGCAGCGGTTCTCGAGCCGTTTGTGCGCGAGGAGGTGCAGCGGGAAATTGCCGAGCATCTCGAAGATCGCTTCGACGAACTCGTGCAGGGCGGCGCGTCGGTCGACGACGCCGACCGTGCCGTCGTCGGGGAGATGCCGGACAGCGACGCCATCCGGCGCCTGGCGCGATCGCGTCAGGCGCACCGCCTGCTGCCGCCGGCGGTGACGACGGCCTCAGCGCCCATCGATGGTCGCCGGCACCGACTGGCCGCGCTCGGGCGCGATCTGCTCTACGCGTGGCGCAGTTTCCGTCGCGATCCCACGTTCACGATCGCCGCGATCGGCACCCTCGCGTTGTGCCTGGCGGCCAACACCGCGGTGTTCTCGGTGGTCGACACCGTGCTGCTGCGCGCCGTGGACGTGCCGGACGGCGGCCGCCTCGTGCAGCTCGGCAACATCTATCCCGGAGCCGGAGCGTCGGCTAATCGCGGCGGCAATTCCGGCGTACCCGACTACTTCGATCGCCTCGCGGCCGTCTCCGCACTCCCGGAACAGGCCATGTTCCGCACCCACGGCGTGAGCCTCGGCGACACCTCAGCGGAGCGCCTGACGGCCATCACGACGACACCGTCCTTCTTTCCCATGCTGCGGTCGCAGGCCGCCCTGGGCCGCACCTTCACCGACGACGAGGCCATCGAGGGCCGGCATCGCCGGGTCGTCCTGAGCGACGGCCTGTGGCGCCGCCGCTTCGCCGCGTCTCCGGACGTGGTCGGTCAATCGGTCGTGATCGGCGGCGTACCGCACGAGGTCGTCGGCGTCATGCCGGCGCAGTTCCGCTTCTATGACGACGAGGTGGCGCTGTGGCTGCCGGCGGCGTTCACGGCCGAGGAACGTTCGGACGCCTCGCGGCACAGTAACAACTGGACGCACGTCGGCCGGCTGGCGCCCGGCACCACCATCGAGCAGGTGCAGGCACAGGTGAGCGCCCTGAACGCGGCGAACCTCGATCGCTTTCCCGCCATGAAGCAGGCACTGGTCGATGCCGGCTTTCACACCCGCGTCGACTCGGTCGCCGACGTGCTGTCAGCCGATCTCGCCCGTCCCTTGTACCTGCTGTGGGCGGGTGTGGCGTGCGTGCTCCTCATCGGCGTCGTGAACCTGGCGTCGCTCACGCTGGCGCGGGCCACGTCGCGGCGGAGCGAGATGGCGACACGGGTGGCGCTCGGCGCCGATCCCGCCCATGTGCGCGCACAGCTGGTCACCGAACACCTCGCTCTAGCCGTTGCCGGCGGCGGGGCGGGCGTGCTCCTGGCGCTGGGGCTGCTGCAAGCGATTCCGGCCCTGGGCTCAGCCCTGCTGCCGCCCGGCCGCACGCTGGCCTTCGATCCGCGGGCGGCCGCCTACGCCGGGGCACTGACCGTGGCGGTTGGTCTCGCGCTCGGTCTCACCGCCGTACGGGCTCTGGGGTCGAGTGCGCCGGCCGCGGCGCTGCGCGACGAGGGCCGCAGCCGGACTGGTAGCCGCGCGGCGCGCCGTGTGCGTCAGGCGCTCGTCATGGGCCAGGTGGCACTGGCCTGCATGTTGCTCGTCGGCGCGGGAGTGCTCTTGGAGAGCTTCCGGCGTCTGCTCGTGGTCGAGACGGGCTTTCAGCCGTCGGTCGTCACCGGGGCCGTCTCGCTCCCGCTCGCCGTGTACCCCTCGGACGCCGAGCGCCTGGCCTTTCTGCAGCGCCTGCTCGACGCGTTGCGAGCCGGTGCACAAGTGCGGGCGGCCGGCGCCACCACCGGCATCCCGTTCGGCGACAACCGTTCCGACAGCGTGGTCTGGCCCGAGGATCAGCCAATCGCACCGGGAGTCGGATTCGTGTCGCCCGACCGGATCGTCGTCTCGCCGGGATACTTCGAGGCGATGGGCATGCCGATCGTCGCCGGACGCGCCTTCGAGACAGCGGACGACGGGACGCGCGAGCCCCTGGTCATCGTCGATGCGCGGCTCGCAGAGCGCTTCTGGCCCGGGCGCGACGCCGTCGGCCGCTATCTCATCGAGCCCACGTCCGCCGAGGCGCTGACCAAGCCGAGCCCCGACAACATGCGCCGGCATCGCGTGGTAGGTGTCGTGCGTGAGGTCAAGCAGCACGCGCTCGTGACTCCTGCCGATGCCGTCGGAAGCTACTACTACCCGATGGGGCAGGAGGTGCCGGGCGGCGTGACGGTGGCCGTCTCGAGCGCAGCACCGGCGTCGGCGGTTGGCGCCGACCTTCGGCGCTTGCTGGCCGAGCTCGATCCGCGCCTGCCGCTCTTCGACGTGAAGATCATGCAGGAACGCATCGACCGCGCGCTCGGCGCCCGAAGGGCCACGACCACGCTGGCACTGGCCTTCGGCGCCCTGGCGCTGGTGCTCTCGGCGGTCGGGTTGTACGGCGTGCTGGCCTATCTGGTCGCGCTGCGCACCCGCGAGATCGGCATCCGCATGGCGCTCGGCGGCTCGGCGCCGGCGATCGCCGGGCTCGTGTTTCGCGAGAGCCTGATGGTGGTAGGCGTCGGGCTCGTGGCTGGTCTGGCAGGTGCGGCGTGGCTCGGCCGTCTCATTGCCAGCGAGCTCGTCGAGGTTGGCATCTTCGACCCGGTGGCGGTCTCCTTCTCAGTCGGGCTGCTCGTTATCGCGGCGCTGGCCGCCACGGCCGCCCCGGCGCGGCGGGCGCTTCGTGTCGACCCCGCAGTGACGCTGGCGGCCGAGTAGCCCGGCTCAGCGCGCGACGAGCACGGCGATCGTGGCGCCGAGGCGCGAGACGGTGTCGTCGTAGAAGGTCGCGACGAGCGGATGCGCGGCGGCGACACGGTGGACGACAGCCCGCTGTATGCCTCTCCCGCGGCCGTGCACGAGTCGTACCTCGGCCAGGCCCCGCTCATGCGCGGCGGCGAGGAACGCCGCCACGACCTCCGGAATGTCGCGCGGCTGGAACGTGTGCAGGTCCAGCTCGCCTTCGATCGGAATTGTGACCGGGTCGTTCGACATCGATGCCCCGGTCCTCAGGCGGTGGCCGATTCCGGCAGCACCCTGTGCAGCCATTCGGCCAGCACCGACAGACTCATCGGCTTGTTGAGGACGGCGCGGAAGCCGGCGGCGCGCGCTTCGTCTGGACTGAGTTCGGCGCTGTAGCCCGTGAAGAGCACGATCGGGGTATCGGGACGCAGGTCGAGCATCCGGCGTCCGAGGGCCGCCCCCGACAGGTGCGGCATCGACAGGTCCGAGAGTACCGCGTCGATGTCGGCGGGCCGTGCGGCGAAGATCGCGAGGGCGTCTCGCGGGTCGGTGGCGGTCGTGACTTGATAGCCCATCCGCCGCAGGCCTTCAGCGATGACTTTGACGATGTCCGGCTCGTCGTCGACCACCAGGATGTGACGACCGCGTCCGGGCGCCTGACCGGGCACGGCCTGTGCGGCGGGCGCATCTACGAGTGGTGTCGCGGCGGCCGGTGGCAGCGCCGGCCAGAAGACCCGAAACGTCGTGCCGCAGCCCGGCGCGCTGTCGACCGTGATGATGCCGTGATAGCGGCGTACGATGCCATTCACGACCGCCAGGCCCAGTCCGGTACCCGTCGTGTCGCGGCGCGTCGTGAAGAACGGTTCGAAGATACGGGGCATGGCGTCGGCCGAGATGCCCAGGCCCGTATCGCTCACGGTCAGTCTGGCGTAGCGCGCAGCCAGCGGCCGCGGCGTTGCGTCTGGCGCCTCGGCCGCCCCGACGTCGTCCAGCACGACATCGATCCGCCCCGAGGCGTCGCCGATGGCCTGGCCGGCGTTGAGCACGAGGTTCGTCACGACCTGCTGCAGCTGGGTGGCGTTGGTGAACATCGTGACGGAAGGGTCGAGGCGCACCTCGAGGGCGATGCTCTTCGGCATGGTCGTGCGCAGCAGCTGGACGGCGGTGCCGATGGTGTCGGACACGGTGACGACCGCACGCTCGGTGGCCCGCGGCTGGCTGAACTCGCGGATCTCGCGGACGAGCGCGCCGGCGCGCTCGGCGGCGCGCGTGATGGCTGCCAGGCTTGCATGCTGCGCCGCGGGACTCACGTCGAGTGCCGCCTGTTCGGCGTTGCCGAGGATGATGGTCAGCAGGTTGTTGAAGTCGTGCGCGATGCCGCCGGCCAGCGTGCCCAGCGCCTCCAGCGTGTGGGCCTGCTGCAGGGCCTGCTCGAGGTCGGCGCGCCGGCGGTCGTCACTTGCCCGCACCGTCACGTCCCGGAAGCTCCAGACGCGGCCGACGACCGCGCCGTCCACGACCTGCGGCTGCGAGTAGCGCTCGTACTGGCGGCCGTCGGCCAGCGCCAGCGTGTCGAAGCTCACCGCGTCTGGATCGGCGTAGATCTGCTTCACGCGGGCGAGGAACTCCTCACTGCCCACGACCTGCCGAGCCACGTGCGCGCGCAGTTGCTCGGCGTCGTAAGTGCGCGCAATGACCTCCGGTACGCGCCAAAGCGACAGGAACTTCTGGTTGTAAGCGTTGGCGCGGCCGGCAGTGTCGACCACGAGCAGTCCGTCGGCCGTCGACTCGAAAGCGCCCTGGATCATCGACAGCGACTGCTTCAGCGCCTGCTGCGATTCGCGCAGCGCCTGCTCGGCCTTGAGGCGCTCGCTGAGATCGGTGATGACGCCGTGCCAGCGCATGGTGCCGTCGGGCTGGCGTGTCGGCAACGCGCGGGCGTGCGCCCACTTCACCTGCCCGGCGCGTGTTTTGACCGCGCCTTCGATGTCGAGGGCCGTCAGCGTCTCGCTCGAACGGGTGATGGCCGCCTCCAGGTCGTGGCGAGTGGGCGTCTCGATCATGTCGAAGAGCACCTGGGCGCTGGCGAGAATGTCGGCGGGCGGGCAGTCGAAGAGCCGCCGTGCCCCCTCGCTCATGAAGGTGAAGGCCCGGGTCCCGTCGGGACGCACTTCGAATTCGCACACCACGCCGGGTGCCGTCGAAACGATCTCGGCGTAGCGCTGTTCGCTGCTGGCGAGTTGCCGCTGCGCGGCCTCGCTGCGATCCAGCTCGCGGGTCACGGCCGCGTTCGACGCGCGAAGCCGGTGCACTTCCAGCCACTGGACCAGCGCGATGAGCAGGGCGGCACCGGAGATCGTGAGCCAGACGCTCCACGGCCCGTGAACGACCCACGGCGCCGGAATCCATTGGCGGGTGGTGGCCACGGCCAGCATGGCTCCGAATCCGACGACGCCCGCCGTGGCGCCGAGGGCCGCCCTCAGCGGCAGTACAAGCCAGGTGCCGCCGACGAGGGCGACCGAGTAGGCGTGAAAGGCGGCCGAGGACGCACCGCCCGAGAGCCAGGATGTGGTGGCCACCAGCAGGGCCGAGACCCCGAGCACGAAGCGGGCGACGGTCTGCGGGCGCATGAACCGCCGCGTCATCCACAAGATGGCGGAGGCGACCAGCAATGCGCCGGTTTGCGCCAGGTAGTACCACGCGACGTCGGGGCGGAAGATCGCCGGCACGGCAATGACCAGGGCGGCGATCGACAGGCTGCGCAGGGCCGAGCGGGCGGTGAGCTCGTCGAAACCGTCGTCGACGATCGCCGGAGCGAGCGGGGGGCTGACGCTCGGGGCGCGTCCGCTGTTCACAGTGGGAAGATAGCAGAAATGGCTTCCGTGGCGGGGCTCGCCGGTTCCACGCCTGGTGTGGCGGGGGTTCTATACTGGACTCTGCCGCGGGGCCAGGTGAGCCGGCGCGGTGCGCTCGTCATGGAAAAGATCATCGTCCACGCCAAGTTCCACACCGGGCACCGGCAGCTCGGCTACCCTGGCGCCTGCCGTTTTGTGCACGGGCACACCTGGCGCGGCACGATCGCAATTTCGACGGCCGAGTTCCCGCGCGACGAACTCGACATGTCACTCGACTTCGGGCACATCAAGAAGGTGATGCGCGACCTCGATCACAAGATGCTCGTCGTCGAAGGAGATACCGCGTTCGTGAACGCCGACCTCTTCGAGCCGGAAGGCGTGGTGGTCATGAAGGGCAAGGGGCCGAGCGTCGAGAACGTCGCGCATTACGTGTTCGACAAGGTCGTCGGACTGATCCACCGGCAGTATCCGGGCCGCGGCCTCGAGTACCGGGTCGAGGTGACCATTCAAGAGACGGAGAACAACTTCTTCGTCGTGGACAAGCCGGCCACCGTCTAGAACGCGGCACCCCGCGCGCCAGGCACGGGGCCAGGTGCCGAGCGCGAGATGTTCCAGATTCGCTGCGATCGCCCTCCCCGACGGGCGGCCCGGCCAAGCTCGGCGCCGACGCCGGTCCAGGCAAGCTGTGCCCGCAAAGCGTGGCCGCCATGCTCGATGTCTTGAATGCTTGAGACACGAGCATCTCGCGGGTCTCTGCTAGACTGCGCGCGGTGCCGGCCCCACCGGGTCGCCCAGGAGAGCGCCGTGACCCACCCCTCGTTCCGCCCGCTACTGGTAACCGCCGCCGCCCTCGTCGCGCTCGGGACCTCGTCGGCCCGTGCTCAGACCCCGCCGCCGGCCGTGCACATCACGCCAGGTGAGATCGCCACGCTCCTCGAATCAGGCATCGTGAAGAGCGCCATCGATCAGCCGATCAAGAGCGTCGACGTGCATGGCGGGCTCACGGTTGTCGCCATGCTGCACCGCGACAAGGCCGAGGCCGGCTCGCTCATCCACGATCGTGCCACCGAGACGTACTACATCCTGCATGGCAGCGGCACCTTCGTCAGCGGCGGCACCCTCGGCGGCACTCCCAAGCCCACCGATCTGACACGCCTCGGTGCCGGACCGAGTCTGATGGGTGAGCGGCAGGGCGGTGAGAGCCGGCGCGTCGGCCCGGGCGACATCATCATCATCCCGGCCGGCACGGCCCACGGTTTCAGTGTCCTCGACTCGCCGGTGAGTTACCTGGTGTTCCGCTTCGATCCGGGCAAGTAGCGCGCCGTCTGGCCGCGTCGCCGCACGGTGCCCGTCGTACGCAACACGGGGCGGCTCACTGGGAACCGCCCCGGCACGTTGTCGAAAACCGACCGGTCAGACTCTGGCCGGCTGGGTCTTGAGCACCTCGTCGACCAGGAACACATCGGTCAGCAGTGCGCGCAGATGGATCGACGCATTCAGGTTGTCGACCATCTGCGAACTGATGCCGGGCTGCGCCAGCACGAGCCGCACGGCGGCGCGCGATGCCGCCGCGTCCTTGTCCAGCACCTCGATGAAGGCGTGATAGCGGTCACCGTCGGGCGACCGCTCGGCGGCGACCACGGCACGGAACACGTCGCCGAGGCCATCGAGCGCGTCGTCGAGGCCCGAGAGAAACTCCCGCACCTGGGCGCCGCTCGCCGACCCCTGATCACTCGCCAGGCCTTGAGCCGCGTAGGCGAGCATGAATTCGTAGGCCTCCTCGATGCGGTTGCATCGGGCGGCCACATCGTTTCGAGTAGTAGCCACGAGCGTCTACTCCGACGGCCGGCCGCCGACCGGGTCGGAGCCCGGCACGCGCCAGCGATTGGGATCGTGGTGTTCGAGGTACTGGCGCCGGGTGATGTAGCCGAACAGCATCGACTTGGTCAGCCAGAGCTTCTCGGGACGGATGGCGAAGTAGACGTGAGCCATCGTCAGGCCGACCAGCGCCACGCCAGCCACGCCGTGTCCGACGTACATCCAGCCCCAGGTCGTGTCGGCCAGGATATAGGGGTCGCGGGTGAAGAACGGTGTCTGCACCTTCTTCATCATGAAGAGCCCGGTGGCCGTCGCCACGAGACCCGTCACGACGATCGCGAGGTGGTAGAGCCGGTTGCCGAGCGGATACTTGGCCGGCTTCGGCCCGTGCGTGTCGCGCCCGAGTTCCCGCATGATCTCGGACTTGAACTCCGGGATGTCCTTCGGACCGATCCAGATCGACCAGAAGTCCATGAAGAAGATGGCGTGGACGATGTGGTACAGGATCGACGCCGTCAGCACGAGGCCGGCGATCCAGTGCCATTGCACCCAGGCGAACTGCACGCCGACGATGGGGAGGAACGACGTGAAGAGCAGCGTGAACATCGACGCCGCCATGATCCAGTGGAACACGCGGGCGGCGAGGCTGTGGCGCTGGACCTTCTCGGGTAGCCCTTTCAGCTTCACTTCGAGCGCGTCCACTTCCGATGACGCTCGCTTGGAGTGCGCCGAGAGGAGCATGTAGACGGAGTGGGCCGCGAGGAACACCACGCCTGCGAAGAACGAGACCCACAGCAGGTCCCACGAGATGTGCGTGAGGACCGATTGACCCCAGGGGCTGAGGCCCCTGGTTAGGAAGTCGATGCCCATCCGTTGTCCCCCCCGCGGATCGCGCGCTTGACCAGGTTGCGCATCAGCGGAATCTTGTAGGCGTTGTGGGCAAGCGGTACCGCGCCGCGGACCGCCATCTCGCCGGCGGCCGTGGCCGTCTCCTCGTTCCGTGGCTTGCCGGCGACGTAGCGCTCGACGGCTTCAAGGCGCATCGGCCGCGCGGCCACGGCATTGACGACGATGCGGGCGCGCTCGATGGAGGTGCCGTTGACCTTCATCGCCGAGGCGATGTTGACGAGCGGGAAGTCCCACACCTTCCGGTCGGCGACCTTCTCGGTATAGAACTCGGCGCCGGCCCACGTGCCCGGGATGCGGATTGCCGTGAGCAGTTCGCCGGGCTGCAGCGACGTGAGTCGAGTGATGTCGGTGCCCGGGCCGATGAAGTAGTTCTGCGCGTCGACGATGCGCTCGCCTTTCGACGAGCGGATCACCATCTTCGCGTCGAGTGCGATCATCGCCGGCGCGGTGTCGGACGGGTTGACCGCCACGCAGCGGTCGGCGCCGAAGATCGCGTGCTCGCGGTTGACCGCCGTTGGCGTGTCGGCGTAGCAGATGTTGCCGCCGGCGCGGTAGCAGGCCCAGCCGGCGCGGTAGTACCAGCAGCGGGCATCCTGCGAGAGATTGCCGCCGATGGTGCCCTGGTTGCGGATCTGCGGCGAGGCCGCCGCTTCCGCGCCCTGGAACAGCACACCGAACTTCTCGCGCACGAGTGGATCGCGCACCACGTCGGTGAGCGTGGTCATCGCGCCGATCTCGATGCCGTCGCCCGATGCCTTCACGCCGCGTAACGCTTCGATGGCGCCGAGTTCGACGACGACTGCGGGCTTGCGGATGCGGTCTTTCAGCCAGTCGAAGCTGTCGAGACCTCCCGCCAACACCCAGGCGTCGGCGCGGTGCCGGTCGAGCAGGCCGAGCGCGTCGTCAAGACTCGCCGGCTGGAACAGCTCGAACGCCGGCATCATGTCGTGAATCACAGCCATGATTCGATGCTCCCTTAGATGTGCGCGGTCAGCGCGTCGTGCTGCCAGGTCTTGGATTCGATCGACGTCAGCAGCAGGTCTGGCGTCATCGGGTAGCGACGGAAGGCTTCGTCGCCGAGGGCGTTCACGAGCGCCGCGGCGACGGCACCGCAGCCGGCGCCCACGGGCGGTTCGCCGATGCCGCGGGCGCCGACCGGCGTCTCGGGATCGGGGATGTCGGTCGCGTCGATCTTGACCGTCGCCGGGATGTCCATGATCGACGGTGGCTTGTTGTGGTGGAAGCGCCGCGCCAGCGCCACGCCGTACTGCTTGTCGTAGGCCCAGCGCTGCGAGATCGCATGGCCGATGCCGAGCATCGAGCCGCCGAATGTCTGGCCGAACAGGTTGCGCGGGTGCAAGATCGTGCCGACGTCGGCGACGGCCGTGTAGTCGACCACCCGCCACGCGCCCGTCTCGACGTCCACTTCCACTTCGGCGAAACCGGCCACGAAGGAGTGCGTGTTGCCGTCGCGCTTGTAGGTGTCCTTGGCCACGCCGATGAGGCCCTGGCCGGCGACGACTTTCATCGAGGCCTTGGTGAAGGCGTTGATGTCCTCCGGCACCTCGTGGCCGTCGTACTTGCCGCCGTACTCGATGGCTTTCTTCGCCGCGTCAGCGAACGACAGGCCGCGGCCGCCACTGAAGACGCGGCCGGTCGCCACCTGGTAGCTGGCGGGGGTGCCGCCAAGGGCCCGGGCGGCCACTTCCTGCAGCTTGGTCTTGGTGTCCATGGCGGCGGCATGGGCCGCGCGCGTCATGGCGTGCACGGTCTGGCTGCCAGCCGACACGCACGACCACGGCAGCCCCTTGGCGGTGTTGCCCCAGACCACCTCGAACTGCTCCCACGGCGTGTCGAGCACTTCCGCGTAGACGCGCTGGCAGTCGATGACCGACTCGGTGCCGAGGTTGCCGATGCCCGACTGCACCTGCACCTTGCCGTCGGGTCGCACGATGGCGATGCCGTCGAAGCCGATGGAACCAGCCGTGTACGGACCCACCGCCACGCCGACGCCGCGCACCTTCGTGCCGCGCCGCTGGCCGGCCGTGGCCTTCTTCTCTTCCCAGCCGAACAGCGCCTTGCCCTGGTCGAGTGCCTCGCGGACGTTGGCCTGGGTGACGTAGGACTGCTTGCTGGTCTGGGCGTTCAGCGGCCCGTAGGACGCCTTGCCGACCGGCGCGTTGATCTTGAGCAACTCGACGTGATCGACGCCGAGCCGGCGCGCGGCCTTGGCCATGACCGGGTCGAGCAGGGCGTTCATCTGCATGCCGCCGGGCGCGCGCTGCGAGGTGCGCGGGGGCGTGTTGGTGAGCACCGAGATCCCGCGCCAGCGATAGGTCTCTGGCTGGAAGTTCAGCGACGCCATCGACCCGGCCGAGCGGTAGTCGCCCTGCGGGTTGTAGGGGCCGTTGTCCTGGATGGTGAAGAAGTCCATCGCCACGATGCGGCCGTCCTTGCGGAAGCCGATCCTGGCGCGACCGAAGATGCCGGCGCGGGCGCGGCCGATGTAGTGCTCTTCCTCGCGCGTGATACGCAGCATGCACGGCGCGTTGACCTTCTTCGACATCAGCGCCGGGATGGCCATGCTGTGGCTGCCCGGGATCTTGCTGCCGAAGCCGCCGCCGGTGAACTCGCTGATGAGCACCACTTCCTCGACCTTGAGGCCGACCATGCGGGCGATGTTCGGCACCGTCTGCGCGACGCTCTGCGTGGAGCCGTGCAGATACAGCTTGCCGTTCTGCCAGTAGGCCATCGCCGTGCGCGTCTCGAGCGGCTGGTGCCCCGTGGACTGCGTGTAGAGGGTTTCGTCGAGGATGAGGTCGGCCTTCTTGAAGCCCTCCTCGATATCGCCGAGTGTGAACGTGTCGGGGGCCTCGCCCATCGGCAGGCGCCCTTCCTTGGCCTCGGCGAAGTCGGCCTCGCTCCACTTCACGTTGGCCACCTGCGTGGTCGGGCCGGCGCCGGTGTAGACGTTGCCCTGCGTGCGGGCGTTCGGGCCGCCACTGCGCAAGCTGTCGAGCGGCTCGACGACGAATGGCAGCGGCTCGTAGTCGACCCGAATCAACTCGATGGCCTCGGCGGCGGTGGTCTCGTCGACGGCGGCGACAGCGAGAATCGGCTCACCCTGATAGACCGGCTCGTCGGTGAGCGCGGTCTCCGGCGGCAGCGGCGGTGGCGGCGTCGGCTGTCCGTCGGGACGGGCCGGCGGGGCCGGCGGGGCCGGGAAGTCGCTCGCGCGCAGGATGCCCTTCACGCCTGGCAGCGCCAGCGCGGCGCTGGCATCCACGTTGCGGACCCGGGCGTGCGGCATCGGACTCAGCAGCAGCTTGATGAAGAGCATGCCCTCGGCGCGGTAGTCTTCGGCGTACTTCGCCTTGCCCGTGACCTTGGCCACGAGATCCGGCGTCGTGTAGTTCTTGCCGATGTATTTGTAGTCGTTGGCCACGTTACGCCCCCCGCGACAGTTCAGCGCCCTTCATCAGCGCGGTGAGAATCTTGTCGTAGTCCTGGCAGCGGCACAGGTTGCCGGAAACGCCGTGGGCCAGCTCCTGCCGGCTTGGATTCGGATTCGTCTTGAGGAAGCCGACCGTGGCCATGACGAAGCCGGGCATGCAGAAGGCGCATTGGAAGCCCTGCTCGTCCACGACGCCCTGCTGCACCGGGTGCAGCGTGCCGTCGGGTGCGGCAAGCCCCTCGATGGTCTCGACCTTGCGGCCGCGCACCGTGTGGGTGAGCATCGAGCAGGAATAGTGCGGCACGTCGTCGACGAGCACGGTGCAGGCACCGCACTCGGCGCGGTCGCAGCCGAGCTTGGTGCCGGTGAGCCCCAGCTTGTAGCGGAGCGTCATTGCCAGCGTCTCCTGCTTGAGCACGTCGACGCGGCGCACCTGACCGTTCACGGTGAGCGAAATCAAGCGCTCGGCGGCACCCGCCCCGACCGGCTGGCCGGCAATCGAGGTCCGGAACAGATAGGCGCTGGTCGAAACGGCGGCGCCCGCGGCGATGACGCCCTTGATGAAGTCGCGCCGGGTCGCCCCGCTGCGGGGTGTCTCTGGTGCGGTGTGGCCCATGTCCATGTCTGACATCGCGTTCCTCGCTATGACGAGAGAGGGTATTGCCGAACTTTCCAGCGCGATAGTAACAGGATTTCACGTATTCCGGGCATGGTTGTCCTTCGCCGCCGACCACGGCCGGTTGAACGCTTGTTCTATTCTGAACTCGCCGGCTCAGTCCATCCACCCGGGCTGCCACGTCGCCTCGAAAACGCGCATGAGGTTCTCCCCGAGCAGCTTCTGGATGTCGGTGTCCGAGACTCCATGCGTGCAGAGGCATTCAACGAGCGCGGGGAAGTCCTCGATGCCGTTGAAGTCGGACGGTTGGCGGTTGTTGTTGTCGGGAGGCCTGGCCACCTCGTCGAAGCGGTCGGTCACCGACCCATAGGGCAGGGCATCGGGGTTCTTGGCGTGCTTCGGATAGGCGCCCATCGTGCCCACCGAGTCGGTGGAGATCCCGACGTGGTCGATGCCCACGAGTTCCACGGCGTGCGCCACGCACCGCCACCAGTCCTCCAGCGTGGGCATGCCAGGCGTGCCGGCCCAGATGAGGGGGGCCCAGGTGGTGACGCAGGCAACGCCCCCCAGCGCGGCGACGGCCCGGATCTGGAGGTCGTCGATATTGCGCGGGTTGTCGACCACGGCCCTGGGATTCGAGTGCGAGGCGATGAGCGGCCGGGTGGCCACGGCACAGATGTCGGCGAAGGTGCGCGTTCCGGCGTGGGTGAGGTCGATGGTGACGCCGTAGCGCTCCATCTCGCGCACCATCACGCGGCCGAGCTGGCTGAGTCCGCCGTCGTGCCGTTCGAGGCAGCCGTCACCGAACAGGTTCTTCTCGTTGTAGGTGAGCTGGCAGATGCGCAGGCCGAGCTGCTTCCAGAGCAGCAGGTTCGTCGGCCGCGCCCCGATGAAGTGGGCGTCCTGCGAGAGCAGGATGTGCGCCATCTTCCCGTCCGCCTTGGCGCGTCGGATGGCGTCGGGCGAGTCGCCAAGGCAGAACGTCGGTTCCGCGTGGATGACCTCGAGGAAGTCGCGCACGCGGGCATAGGTGTCGGCGCCGTCCTCGTTCGGCATCGGCACGGTGAGGGCGACGGCCGTCAGCCCCGAGCGGTCGGTGCGCTCGGTGCGGCGCATCAGGTACTGCACGCAGGGGTCGATGATGATGGAGTCTTGGTGCAGGCGGAGGGCGCGGTCGCTGATCGGCATCGCGTCAGAGGATAGCCTACACGGTCGGGGTGCAGACGCACGAAGGGGGTAGTCGGCCCTTGCACCGCCTTCAAATACAGGCCAGTACAAATACAGGCCAGTATTCTCAGTTGTCGCGCCTCATCGGTCTCGGTGCTCGCCGGGACGTCCACCACGGACTAGACCCCAGGTGTTGACATGCATAGCACTGCTATGTATAACGCTTCTACGTATTAACATGAGCAAGGACCTGGTGGCGGCGTCCGCCACGCCGCTCGTGCTCGCCATCCTGGCCGAAGGCGACAGCTACGGCTACGCCATCGTCAAGCGCGTGGCTGAGCTGTCCGACGGGCGCCTGAAGTGGACCGACGGGATGTTGTATCCCGTGCTGCACCGGCTCGAGCGCCAGGGCCATGTCTCGGCGAATTGGGCCGCGTCCGAGAGCGGGCGCAAGCGCAAGTACTACCGGATCACGAAAGAAGGCCGGGCGCAGCTCGCCGCCCATCGGGAACAGTGGCAGGCGGTCGACGGCACCCTCCGCGGCATCTGGATGCAGGCCTGCACGGTATGATGACCATCGCCGACCAGCCGACCGAGGATCAGATCGCGCAGTGGCGGGCTTACCTGCACCGCCGGCAGGCATTTCACGGTCCCGACGTGGAGGAGCTCGAGGGACACCTGCGCGACCAGTTGGCCGCGCTCACCGAGGCCGGCCTCGCCGGAGACGAAGCATTTCTGGTCGCGGTCAAGCGGATGGGCAATCTCGACGCGCTGTCGCGCGAGTTCGCGCGCGCGCACTCCGACCGGCTGTGGAAGCAACTGGTCGTGGCGCCCGATCCGGACGCGACGGGCGCCACCTCACGTACCGAACTCCTGGTCGTCTTGAGCCTGGCGGTCGCCGCCGGACTGGCCGTCAAGGTGCCGGCGCTGTTCGGTCTGCCACTCAGCCCTGATGCGGACGTGCCTGCGTTCTACTTCCGCAACGCCAGCCTGTTCGTCTTCCCGCTGCTCACGATCTACTTCATGTGGAAGCGTGGGCTGCCGGCTGTGAGCGGCCTGTGGCTGGCGCTCCCGTTCGCGGCCGCGGCCGTGTTCGCCAACGTCTACCCCTTCAACAGCCCGGAACGGCTCGACAACGCCCCGAATGGTAGCGACACCCAGGTGCTGAGCGTGCTGCATCTGCCCATCGCGTTGTGGCTGATGGCGGTCGGTGTGGCGTATGTCGGAGGCCGCTGGTTCTCCTCCGGGCGGCGCATGGACTTCGTGCGGTTCTCGGGCGAGCTGGCCATCTACTACGTGCTCATCGCGCTCGGCGGCGGCGTCGTGACCGGCTTCACGGCCATGTTGTTCGCCGCCATCGACATGAATCCGGGGTGGTTCATCGCGGGCTGGCTCGTCCCGTGTGGCGCGGCGGGAGCCGTCGTCATCGGATCGTGGCTCGTCGAAGCCAAGCAAAGCGTCATCGAGAACATGGCGCCGGTGCTGACCCGGCTGTTCACGCCGCTCTTTACGATGCTGCTCCTTGGGTTTCTGGCGACGATGGCGTGGACCGGCAATCCGATCAACGTCAAGCGGGAGATCCTGATCGGCTTCGATCTGCTGCTGGCCGTCGTCGTGGGGCTGGTGCTCTACGCCGCTTCGGCGCGCGACCCGCAGGCGCCGCCCGACTTGTTCGATGGCCTGCAACTCCTGCTCGTGGCGAGCGCCCTCGTGGTGGACGTGGTGGCGCTGACGGCGATCACGCAGCGGATTTCCGAGTTTGGCTTCACTCCGAACAGAGTGGCCGCGCTTGGCGAGAATCTCATTCTGCTCGTCAACCTGACCTGGACGGCGTGGCTCTATGCCGCCTTCCGGCGTCGTCGCCGCGCGTTTGCCGCGCTCGAGCAATGGCAGATCGCCTACCTCCCGGTGTATGCGATCTGGGCGGCCCTGGTGGTGGTCGTGTTCCCGCCCCTGTTCAACTACCGCTGATCTCCCCACGGGCGCGGCACGCCTTCGATTCGAGGCCGCCAGCCAGGCGCCGGTCGAGGCACGAGCCTGCCCGTCTGCCCCTGAGCCTCCGCGATGAAGTGGCGGAAGAGCACGGGACCTGGCGCAAACGCCGTATGGTCGACGTAGCCGTCCAGGGACTGGTTCATTCCGAACACGAGCCGAGCCATTCCACTACCTCTCCTCTCGCGGCGGACCCCACGGCCTCCGCCCAGGCGCCGTCTCGGGTTCAGTTCGGTGCGACATGGGCATCTTCCGGGCGCGGTGGAGCGCTGTCGCGCCCTCAAGTACCGAGCAGTGGCGCAGTGGCTACTCTGAACCTACGGGATGAACGACCTGCAATCCGAGGACCTCCTCGAAGGGGTCGAAATCGCGATCGCAGTGGAGCAGCGCATGCGAGTGCTCGAGACAGAACGTCGCGATGAGGCAATCGATTGTCTTCCGGACCGTCCGCCCACGAGCGCGTAGGCTGCGATCGTGTCGCGCTGCCGCCTCCGCGAGCTCGACGCCGCCGGTGTCGAAGATCTCGAAACGGCGCAGTGTCCGAAGAACTCGAGCAGCGGCGGCATCGGTCGAGACGCCCTGGAGCACCTCGCACACCGTCAGGTCGAGCAACCCCAGGCGCTGGCGTTCCAACTCTCGATCGAACCACTCGACTTCCGGTGTGCTGATGCCGTTGAGGTAGTCGACCCAGACAGTGGTGTCGACGATCACCACGTGGTTACCGGTCCCTCCCAGTTCGGCGGAGCCGGCTGGCGTTCAGGTCCCCGGTCCACTTCATTTTTCCCCGTAGTGATCTGATCACGCGCTGGCCGCGGACTTGAATCAGCATGCGCAGGCCCTGTTCGACAGCGGCGCGTTTGGTCGTCGCACCGCTCGCGAGCATCGCCTTGCGCATCAGGTCGTCGTCGATGTCGATGTTCGTCCGCATCGGGCCTCCATGTGTAAGGATCCCCGATCTATGTGTAGGTGGCAAGCGGGATTGGCTGGCCGACCCGCGGCAGCCCGAGTGACCAGGATTCGCTCCGGGGGCGGGGCGCGCGTTGCTCCGACGCCCGGCCGCGCCGGGCACCGACTGAGCGTGCGAGAGACGAGTCCACTCGCCGCGCCGCGCCGCGCGACGGGATGGGTATCGGCCCGGCTTGCGGCCGTCGACACCTGGTGGGATGATGGCCCGCGCCGCGGCTCGGGCCGCGACGTCATTCACCCGCGAGGCGCCGATGAGCATCTTTGTCGAACACCTGCGATCCCTCTACACGCACGGAGAATGGGCGGACCAACGACTGCTGCGGGCCGCGAGAGGGGCCGCCACGCCGGTGCCGGAGGCGTTGCGCGAACTGGCCCACGTGCGGGGCTCGCAGGAGGTGTGGCTCGCGCGCATCGAGCGGCGCGTGCCGACGCTGCCGGTCTGGCCCGAGCTCACGCTGGCCGAACTCGAGCTGGCCGGCGCGTCGGTCGATGTGGCCTGGCGCCTGCGCCTTGCCGACCTCGACGCCGAGGCGCTCCACCGGCAGGTCGAGTACACCAACTCCACCGGGCGGGCCTTCATCACGCCGCTCGGCGAGATCCTTCTGCACCTCATGACGCACGGGCAGTATCACCGCGGCAAGGCGAACGCCGCGCTGCGGACGGCCGGCGCAGAGGCGGCCGGCGTGGACTACATCCTCTGGCACCGCGAGCGGCAAGCATTGGCGAAGGCCGCCGGCTGAGGGCACCCCGCCCACCTGACGCGATCTACACTGCTCGCCACCGCATTCCGGGAGGCCGCGTATGACGTCAGCTCGCTCGCTCGTGATCGTGGCTCTCGCCGCCGGCGCGCTTGGTGTCGCTGCGGCTGGGCAGCAGCGCGTTCCGGATCCCGAGCCGCCGACGCGCGGTGCGGCGCCGCCCTCGGCGCTCAGGCCGCTGGTCGCCGGCCCGAACGCCGGCGTCTCGACCGGCCACCCGCTCGTGACCGCCGCGGCGCTCGAGATCCTGTACCAGGGCGGCAACGCCTTCGACGCCGGCGCGACGTCACTCCTCGTGGGCGGCGTCGTCGAGCAGGATCTCTACAGTCTCGGCGGGGAAGGCCTGGTGCTGGTCTATCCCGTCGCCGAGAAGAAGGTGACCTCGGTGGTCGGCCAGGGCTGGGCGCCGAAGGCCGTGGACGTCGACTGGTATGTGTCGCGCGGCAAGACGCTCCAGGGGGCCGGCCTCGATCCGGCCGTGGTGCCCGGGGCGCTGCACGCGGCGCTGACCGTGCTCGAGAAGTGGGGCACGATGAGCTTCGAGACGGTGGCGACGCGCGCCATCGAGTACGCCCGTGACGGCTTCCCGCTACGCCAGAGCACGGCCGACGGCGTGCGTCGCCAGCGCGACTTCTTCCGCCAATGGCCCGACAACGAACGCTACTGGCTGAAGGCCGATGGCTCGTTCTACGCCGCCGGCGACACCATCAAGCTGCCCACCCTCGCCAGGACGCTGACGCGAATGGCCGAGGCCGAGCGCGCCGCGAAAGGCAAGGGCCGGGCAGCGGGCGTCGTCGCGGCGCGCGATCGTTTCTACAAGGGCGACATCGCGAGAGAGATGGTGGCGTTCCTCCAGAAACACCAAGCACCGTTCGATCTGAGCGACTTCGCCGAGTACACCGCCCGCCTCGAGGAACCGGCGTCGACGACCTATCGTGGCTACACCGTCTACAAGCACGGCTTCTCGAGCCAGGGGCCGGTGCTGCTGCAGACGCTCAACATCCTCGAGACCTTCGATCTGGCGGCCATGACGCACGACAGTGCCGACTACGTGCATACCGTGACCGAAGCGATGAAGCTGGCCTATGCCGACCGCGACACCTACTACGCCGATACCGCCTTCGTGCAGGTGCCGGGCGAGGGCCTGCTGTCGAAGGCCTACGCGAAGGAGCGCGCGGCGCTCATCAGCCCGCGTCAGGCGTCGAGGGCGTTCATCGCCGGCGATCCGTTGCCCTACGACTCGAAGGTGAAGACCTGGCCGTTCGCCAAGTACAACGTGGCCGACGGCACCACCTCCGCGCCCCAGGACGCCGCCGCGGCGGCGGCACAAGAGGCGCAGTCGCGCGGGCTGGATTCGGCGGGCGTGTCGAAGGACACGACGCACATGGCCATCATCGACAAGGCCGGCAACGTCTTCGACGCGACGCCGAGCGGCGGCTGGGTACCGGGCGGGGTCATCCTGGGCGAAACCGGCATCGGCATGAGCGTGCGCGGCGAGCAGTTCTGGCTGGATCCGACGCGCGCCAATCAGATTCGTCCGCGCGCGCGCCCCCGCTACACCCTCACCCCGAGCCTCGTCTTCAAGGACGGCCAGCCGCTGCTGGCGCTCGGCACCCCGGGCGGCGACAACCAGGACCAGACGATCCTGCAGGCGTTCCTCAACATCGTGGAGTTCTGGGACGGCTGGTATCCCAACCTGCACAGCGCGCTCGAGTGGCCGCGCTTCCAGACCCTGCACTTCCACGGGTCCTTCTGGCCGCACGACGCCGGCTTCAACAAGCTCAATCTCGAGGCGACGATTCCCGAGCCCGTGTTCGCCGAGCTCAAGGCCCGTGGCCACGACGTGAGCAGAATCCGCGCCTTCGGGATGTCGGGCTGCGCCACCACGGTGATGATCGATCCGAAGACCGCCACCCGGCTGGCGGCCGCCGATCCGCGACGCGATTGCTACGCGGTGGCCTACTGAGGCCGAGCGCGCAGCCTCGGTCGCTTACGGCTCCGGCGGGCAGAGGAAGGCGCCGCGGGCGAGGTGATCCCAGCGCACGCCGGCCGATGACAGCGCGTCCCCGAGCGAGGCGCGCACGGCCGTTGCGCTCTCGCGCGAGTCGGGCCGACGCACCCCTTGTTCGCATAGCGTCTGCATGGCCCAGGCCGCTGTGTCGGCCCGATCCTCGGGGGCCAGGCGGGCGAGCATGCTGAGTCCGTCGGCCCGCGTGTCGAGCCCGAGCACGAGTTGATAGAAGGCCACCGCGCCGAGCCGCCGTGCCTGCTCGTAGGTCGCGTTGCCGGCCAGGCCGGCGGCCAACTCGGCGCCGAGCGCCGCCACTCTTGCGCGCGGCCTGGGCTCGCGCTGGCGAGCCAGGGCATGAATCGCCGCGTCGATGGCACCATCGGCGAGCGGCCGGTCGAATTCGGCCACCAGCCGAGCGCGCGCGGCCGGGACGTCGAGTTCACCGAGCAGGCGCAGCACGTCGTCGCCGGCGGCCGCCCGTGCGGCCGGCAGTTCGAAGGTCGCGATGAGCGCCGCCAGCCCCGCGCCGAGCGCCGGGTCTGGGCCGCCGGCCAGAAACGCCGCCCACCGCACCAGGCGCCACACTTCGGCGTCGGCCGGCGCCGCCTGGATCGCCGCGACGAGGAGCGGCACGACGCGCGGATCGCGCACGGCGGCGAGGCCGGCCAGGCCGCAGGCCGTGTCGGCGGCCGCCCCGCTGGCCATCGCCACGAGCGCGTTCCGCCCAGCGTCTCCGAGCGGCTCGACCACGGCGGCGATCTCACGCGGCGTGCGATCGAGGGCCGGACAGACGACGGCGCGCGCGTCTTGTCCGCCCGCGGCCGGCACGGGCAGCGAGAGCAGCAGGACGCTCGTGCCGGTCGCCACGATGCCTGCCACGCGCAGGGTAACGACGGTTCGACGCAACCAGTCCTCCTTCGCGGGTGAAGTGAGGCGGATGATACACCGGTCGAGCGCGCGGCTCGCCCGGCGTCCGGTCACATGGTCACGAAGTCGTGGCTCTTCGGCGGAATCGTCAGGACGGGGCATGGCGCCTTGCGCACCACGTTCTCGGCGACGCTGCCGATGATGAGGTGCGCGACGGCGCCGCGGCCGTGCGTCCCCATCACGATGAGGTCGACCTCGTGCTCGCGCGCGTAGCGGATGATGGCCGCAAACGGCGCGCCCTGCTCGGTGACGAGGCGCGCGCGGTAGTTCGCGATCTCGTCGCGGGTCAGCAGCGTGGCCAGTTCCGCTTCCGCCCGCTGCCTGGCCTCGGCTTCGATGGCCGGGCTCGGCACCATCGCCATCTCGGCGGCGAAAAACTGCCCGGCGGTCATGTCGAGCACGTGCAGCACGTGCAGTTCGGCGCCGAACTCCGCGGCCAGGGGCAGGGCGTACTTGAGGGCCGCCGCCGACGTCTCACTGAAGTCCGTCGGCACGAGGATCCGCTTCAGGCTGAATGCGGCCATCGTCATGCTCCCGCGGCTGCCGCCGCCGGCCGCACGGTGAGCACCGGGCAGTTTGCGTGACGCACCACGTAGTTGGCGGTCGAGCCGAACATCAGCAGATCGATCGCGCCGCGGCCTTGCACGCCCATGACGATGAGATCGGGCCGCTCTTGCGCGGCGACCTCGAGAATCTGTTGCGCCGGGTGGCCGTAGACGAGACGGTCGCGCACGTCGTGGCTGGCACGCACGTCGGCCGGCAGGGCAGCATCGAGGGCTTCGCGCGCGTGCGCGGACCGGGCCTCGCGAAACGCCGCGAAGTCGGGCCCCGTGAAATCGCCGCCGTAGGGCAGCGCCTCGACCGCCGTGACCAGCGTGATTCTGGCGCCCGTGCGCTCGGAAAGCGAGACGGCGTAGGCCACGCCCGCGGCCGAGGCCGCCGAGCCGTCGTGGGCGCACAGCACGTGTGCGATGCGCTCGGCCGTGCCGGCCCCTTCGATGGCCCCATGCGGCACGGCCAGGACCGCGCACGGCGCCTTGCGGAGGAGTTTCTCGGCTACTGAGCCGAGCACCAGCCGTTCCATGCCTCCCCGGCCGTGTGTGCCGACGACGATGAGGTCGGCGCCCCACTCGGTGGCAGCCGTCAGGGTCTCGCGCACGGGGTTGCCGTCGCGCAGTTCGACGTCGACCTCGACCCCCGGGTGACGGATGGTGGCCGCCTCGGAGGTGAGGGCCTTGTAGCATTGCGCGCGCTGTGAGTCGTAGAGCTGCGTGTTGCCCGGCACGTCGCCCAGGGGGACGACGATCGGAAACGGCGTGATGACGTGCAGCAGGCGCAGCGCGGCGCCGTAGGACGAGGCGAGCGACGCGGCGTAGTTGAGCGCGGCCGACGAGAAGTCAGAGAAATCCGTCGGCACCAGCACGCGGGTGACAACGGGACGAGGTGACGAGGTCATGGGTGTCCTCCGGCCGTAAAGTACAGGCAATCCACAGGCAACGGATCGACTCGCAAACAGCGTACCGCCGCCGGCATGGCCTCGCGTTCGCCAATTGCATGGCGATCGCGATCGGGGACGCGCCGAACTGCCACGAACGCGCTGGTTCTTTCGATGGCGACCGAAATTCTCCCCGTCGAACTGTGGCCGTCACGACCGTGGCGCCTCCCTCCAGCCGTCGCGACGCTGGCTTCGATGGCACGAATTTGGGTCAATATGGAGGCACGGTGCAAGGGCGTTCGGTGTGTTCCGCACCGGCCCACCCGGAGTTGGGATATCCATGCTGTCTGTCGACGTCGTTTTCCTGCACGTGCGGCGCAGTGCTGCCGCTGAAGCCAAGATTCGCGCGGCCGCCGAGGAACTGGTGGACGTGTACCCCACGATCTCGAATTGCCGGGTGCTGGTCGAACTGCCGCATCGGCACCAAGCCACGGGCAAGCGATTCCGCGTCCGTATCGACATCTCCATGCCGCGGCGCGAAGACATCGTGGTCGAGCGCGGCCCGGCCGGCCGCGGGGTGAGAGCCGACGACATCACCGCTCACCACAAGTCGGACGAGGTGGACGGCGCGTTCACGGACGTCAACGTCGTGATACACGAAGCCTTCACCGCAGCCCGGCGACGCCTGCAGAAGCTGGCGCAGCGGCGACGCGCCACGGCCCGCGCCCGGGCGGCGAAGACCAAGAGTCTGGGCCGCCGCGCGGCCCGCACGGGCCGCCAGACCGCCGACTGACAAGAGCGCCGCTCCGGGCGTGGGCCGGATCGTGCCCGGCTCCGCCCGTCGATTCAAGCCACCGCTTCTAGATGTGTGAGGTGGTGACGTCGTGTGTACGCCGCCCGGCCTCGAGCGCCGAGAGCACGAGGTCGGCGGTGACCGGCGCGCGCCGGAACACGTCGTCGCCGACGGCGTCGGCAATGGCGGCCAGCACGGCGCCGAACCCGGCCCCGACGGGCGGCTCGCCGACGCCGCGGGCGCCGACCGGCGTATCGGGGTCGGCGAGGTCGAGGGCCGCCTGGTGCATGCCGGTGGCCGGGATGTCCATGATGGTCAGCGGCTTGGTGTGGTGGAAGCGCCGGGCCAGCGCCACGCCGTACTGCTGGTCGTAGACCGACTTCTGGCACAGCGCGTGGCCGATGCCGAGGCAACTGCCGCCGAGGATCTGTCCGCCGAGGCTGCGGGGATTGATGACCGTGCCGACGTCGGCGACCGCGGTGTATTCCACCAACCGCACGCCGCCGGTCTCGACGTCCACTTCCACTTCCGCGAAGCCGACGACGTAGGAATGCGTGTCGCCGTCGTGCGGATAGGTGTCTTTGGCCACGCCCATCAGGCCCTGGCCGGCCAGCGCCGTGGCCGACGTGCGGGTCATCGCATGGATGTCGGCCGGCAGCTCGTGGCCATCGAAACGTCCGCCGCGGGCCACCGCTCGCGCGGCCGCCGCCGCAAAGGTCAGACCGCGGCTGCCGGGACGCGCCACCCGGCCATCAGCCACCCGGTAGGCCTCGGCCGCGCCGCCGAGTTCGAGCGCCGCCAGCTCCTGGAGCTTGCGCACGGCATCGGAGGCGGCCGCATGATTGGCGCGCGACATGGCGTGGATCGTCTGGCTGCCGTCGGAGGTGCACGTCCACGGTACGTGCTTGCTGGTGTCGCCCCACGTCACCACCACGTCCTCCCACGCCATGCCGAGGATGTCGGCGGCGACGCGCGCCGTGTCGACGACCGAGTGCGTGCCCAGGTTACCGGCGCCCGACTGCACGTAGAGCTTGCCGTCTGGTTTGAGGAGCAGCAATCCGTCGTAGTTCACCGAGTAGCCGCCGATGAAGGGGCTCACCGAGATGCCGATGCCCCGCGCCTTGGAGCCGCGGCGCTGGCGGCTTCGCGTCTTGCGCTCGTTCCAGTTGAAGAGCTCGGCGCCGCGATCGATCGCTTCGGTGACGAAAGCACTGGTGACGTAGCCGCGAGTACCGTCGGCACGGGCCGGTCCGAGCAGCGCCTTGCCGGCCGGCGCATTGATCCGGTGCAGCGCCACGCTGTCAACCCCGAGCTGGCGCGCCGCCTTGGCGAGAATCGGCTCCATGATCGCGTTCTGCTGCATGCCGCCCGGTGAGCGCTGGGAGGTTCTGGGCGGGGTGTTCGTGAGCACCGACAGGCCGCGGAAGCGCATGGCGATCGGCTGATAGGCGAGCGAGCAGATGCCGGGCGCCGAGATGACGTCGTACTGATCCTCGTAGGGACCGGCGTCTTGGAGGACGTACATGTCGACCGCCAGCAGCCGGCCGTCCTTGCCGAAGCCAGCCTTCACGCGGCCGATGAGATTGGGACGCGTGCGGCCGATGTAGTGCTCTTCCTCCCGTGTGATGCGCATCATCACGGGCGCGTTGGTCTTCTTCGCCAGCAGCGCCGGAATGGCCATCGAGTGGGCGCCGGGAATCTTGCTGCCGAAGCCGCCGCCGGTGTACTCGCTCACGATGACGACCTTGCTCTCGTCCACGCCGACCCAGCGCGCGACCGGGCCGACCGTCTGTGCGACGCTCTGCGTGGAGCCGTGCAGATAGAGCGTGCCATTCTGCCAGTAGGCCATCGTCGAGCGCGACTCGAGCGGCTCGTGATGCGTGGCCGGTGTGTGGAACGTCTCGTCGAGTACCAGCGCGGCGTCCTTGAAGCCGGCGTCGACATCGCCGTACGACCAGGCCGTGCCGTGCGGGCCATCGGGCAGCGTGCCTTCGGGTGCGGCCGCGAAGACCTCGGCCGGCCACTTCACCGTCGTCAGCTTGCCGTCCACGAAGGCGTTGCCTTCGAGGCGGGCATTCCGGCCGCCCGGCCGCAGGCTGACGAGGGGATCGACGGTGAACGGGAGCGGCTCGAGGTCGAGCGTGACCAGCTCGAGCGCCGCCGAGGCGGTGGCCTCATCCACCGCGGCGATGGCGAGGATCGGCTCGCCCTGGTAGACCGGCTCCATCGTGAGCGCCCGCTCGGGGGGCAGGCCGCCCTCGGGTGCCGTCACGGCGGGGAGATCGTCGGGGGTGAGCACGGCTTTCACGCCCGGCATCGCCAGTGCCGCCGTCGTGTCGATGGCCCGCACGCGGCAGTGCGGCATCGGGCTGAGCAGCAATTTGCAAAAGAGCATACCGTCGACGCGGAAGTCTTCGGCGTAACGGGCCCGGCCCGTCACCTTGGCGACGAGATCGGGAGTCGTGTAGTTCTTGCCGACGAGTTTCGGATTCGCCATGAACGAGAGCTTAGCAGCCCGCCGGGACCTCTGCACGACCAAGCCGGGCCTGGCCCCTCCCGCTGCCGGCGGTCGGGGATCTTTCCGCATCGCGGGCTCCGCGGCCGGCCGCAATCGCGGTGAACCTTGAGCGCGGGCCCACGTCGGTCGTTGGCATGGCTTTGGAACGTCCACTGACGTGAGGTGTCGGTGGGTTCCGAGTGCAGCGCGGCCGGGCCAACGGCTTGGCCGCCGATGGGTGGCCCAGTTCGGCCTGACCCCGGGATTCCGAGGATGAGCATGAGACGACAACTGCTCGGCGCGATGGTGGCAGCGGTGATCGTGGTATCGGCGGCCCCGGTGGCGGCCCAGGACGACTCGCAGGACGGAAAGGCCACGGCACTCGCCGTCACGGCCGGCGTGTCGCGCGCGAACGAGGCGACGCATGGCGTCTTCGGGGGTGAGGCGCTGTTCGAGTTGACGGCGCACTTCGCCTTGCAGACGGCGGGGCGCTGGATGGACCGGGGGCCGCACCCCGGAGCCTATGCCGCCGAGTTGACCGCTCTCGTCGGCCTCGGCGGCACGCGCGACACCGCTGTGCCCTACGTGGCGGCCGGCATCGGCTTCCATCGCCGCACGTTCGACGGCGCTGACGCCGCGTCGATCCCGGAGTTCTATCGGCGCCGTCTCGGTCCGGATCAGGGTCCCGGCGCGATCAGCCAGAACCGCACGTTCACCGATCCGACGTTGGTCGTCGGCACCGGCGTCGATGTGGCGCTGTCGCGCACGGCGACGGTTCGGCCCGATGTGCGCGCGCTATTCGTCCTGAGCGACGGGCGGCGCGACACGGTCGTACTGGCCACCGTCAGCCTCGGCTTCCGCTTCGAGCACAAGCCGGTGACGCCGTCGCGGCGGTAGGCGTGTGCCACGGTCAGCGTGCGCTGTCGAGCAGGCGCACGGCACGGTCGACGCGCGCGGCATTGGCGTCCGCCTTCGCAACCAGCAGTGCCAGCTGCGCTTGGGCCCGCGCCCAGTCACCGGCCTCGGCCGCTTCGGTGACGCCCGGCAGGCTCATCGCCGCGTAGGTGTAGCGCGGCGCATAGAGCAAGTGCTTGAACCAGGCGCGGCCGGGAATGCCCGGCTCGTGCAGCCATGTCCGCTCGAAGGCGATGAGCTCACGGTTGACGGCGTCGGCGGTCGCTCGCGGCACCGGCCCGGCGGCCAGCGCCCGATCCATCCGCGAGGTCAGCGTCGTCCCGGCGGCGGCGAGCCGCCGCACGGAAGCGACGAGCGGCGCCGTGTCGAGGGTCGTGGCGGCCTGCGGGATGTCGGCGAGGTGGCCGATGAAGGTGTCGACGGCGCCGGCATAGCTCGGCACGTCGAAGGGCAGTAGCTCCGCGTTGGCCAGGCGCAGCGCCATCGTGCCCCAGAGCTGGGTCATCAGGTGCGCGTAGTTGAACCCCGGGTCGCCGATCGTCGACACCCAGTGGTGGCTGTCGTAGGCCGAGTGGTAGACGCCGTACGGCCCGTTGAAGCTCATGTCCACGACTGGCACGCCGAGGTGGTTGATGAAGACCGTGTGATCGGAGCCGCTGCCGATGCGCGTCACGACCAGCTCGCCGTCCGTACGGGCGCCAGACGTGATGCTGCCGCCGCCGCTGCCGGCCGCGCGCCAGGCCTCGTAGAGCGAGGCGCCCGTCGGCGTCGTGAGGTCGCGCGTGATGTCGACGATCATCGGCGCCAGGGTGCCGACGGCGGAGAGCTCGAGATTCGGGCCCGAGGCGGCGGAGTCGACGTTCAAGTAGGCGACGGCCTTGCGCGTGAGCTCGTCCTTGAACTGCTCGCCCCACTCGGTGGAGCCGGTCAGGGTGACCTCTTCGCCGTCCCAGGCGCCGAAGACGATCGTGCGCTTCGGCCGGATCCCGTCCTTGGCCAGTGCGCCGAGCGCTTTCGTGAGTTCCATCATGGCGGCCGTGCCGCTCGAGGGATCGACCCCGCCGAAGACCCAGGCGTCGTGGTGGTTGCCGAGCACGACCCACTCGTCGGGTCGCTCGCTGCCGCGGATGCGGCCTTCGACCACGTAGTTCGGCTGCACGTCGGTCTGCATGTCGATGCGCACGTGCAGCCGGGCCGCCTCGCCGCCCAGCCGGTACTCGATCGGAAGCTTGCCTTTCCACGCGTCGGGGGCCAGGGGGCCGCCAAGCTGCTCGAGAATCGGCTGGATGTCGCGATGCGACATCGGCAGCGCCATGATCTTCGGGATTGAGACGGCCTCGGCCGCGGGAATACGTTTGGCGCCCACGACCGAAGCCCAGCCCGGCGTGAGCGGATCGCCCGGCACGATGTAGTCGTAGGCGATGCCGCCGCGCTGCAGGTGGCTCGCCGGTCCCCACGGGCCCCTCGGATAGACCTCACCCCGGCCGTAGCCGTCTTCGTTGGGATCGGAGTAGACGATCATGGCCGCAGCGCCTTCGCGCTCGGCAGTGAGCGCCTTGAAGCCGCGGTAGCTGTAGGGATTCGAGTAGCGGACGATGACGACCTTGCCCGTCGGATCGATGCCGTGCTTCCGCAGTTCGTCGTAGTCGGCGGGATTGCCGCTGTTGGCGTAGACGACCGGTGCCGTCACGTCGCCGGACGCAGAGAACGATGTCCAGGCGCCGCTGATGGACGGTTGCGACGAATCCGGATCCTCAGCGATCGGATCCTCCCGCAGTGACGGCGTGTAGGCGATCGGCGCCACCATCTCGACCGAGACCGTGCGGGGATTCGACGACAGCACGTCGTAGCGGCGAATGACGACCTCGTCGAGGCCCTGCGCCTTCCACGACGCGGCGATGTACTCGGCGATCGCCTTCGTGCGCGGGGAGGTCGCCACGTGCGGCGCCTTGGTGAACTCCCGGTGCCAGGTGCGGATCGAGTCGGCCGCCGGCAGGGCGCGGAAGCGCGCTTCGAGCTGGCGCTCGGCGGCGGCCCCGAGGGGAGTGTAGCCCCGCATCGGCGCCTGGGGCGCCTGGGGCGCTTGGGGCGCCTGACGGGCGGCGGGCACGGCGCTGCTGCCGAGGGCCACGACAGTGGCGAGCATCGCGAGGCGGAACACGGACGGGAGCGAGGAGGTCATGAGGCAGCTCCGTGACGGGTCGAGCGGCTGTGCAGGAACCAGCCGAGGCCGATGGGGCCGGCGACACCGGCCATGAGTTTGAGTTCGAAGCTCCACACGTTGGCAACATCCGACGTCGGGAGAAAGGCCACGACGAGGCCGAAGAGCGTGGTCGCGAGGCCGACGACACCGGCCGCGCGTGCCCACCCGGCCACGCCCTCCGTCTTGGCGAGGGTCAGGAAGAGATACGAGAAGGGGACCATCTGCATGATGACGGCCGACTTCAGCAGCACCTGGTAGGCTTCGTTCACCGACGAGCCCACGAACGAGATGCCGGTGAAGAGGGCGCAGCAGCCCGCCGTCACGATGAGGGCCACGTGCGGCGACTTGTAGACCGGATGCACGCGACCGAGTGGCTCGGGAAGAGCACTGGTCAGGCCGGCGACGAAGGGCACGCGGGCCGAGCCGGCGAACCAAGCCGAGGCCGCCCCGCCGATGGCCAGACCCATGAGCAGGGCCAGCGGCGTCACGATCCAGGCGGCAGCGGCGGCGTCGGCGCCGACGCCGATCGCTTGCATGATGCCCTGCAGCACGCCCACCTCGTTCACCGGCACGAGCAGCAGCACGGCGGCGGTCGTCAGCACGTACGACAGGATGGAGACGACGCCGGCGATGGCGATGGCCGGCGCCAGGTCGCGCCGGGGATCGCGGATCTCGTCGCCCATCGTCGAAGCAAGTTCCACGCCGACCAGCGCGTTGCACATCACCGCGAAACTCGTGGCCGTCTCCCAGGTCACGCCGGAGATGGCCGGCACTTCGGCCTGCACACCGGCGGCAAGAGCGGCGCCGGCCGCCACGAGCACCAGGACGACGCTCACGAGATTGCTCATCCCGCCGACGTTGTGGATCCACTTGCCGACCGCCGCGCCACGGATGTTGGCCACGGTCATGAAGATGAGCCAGCCGAACGCCAGGATGGCGACGAAGGAGCGCGAGCCGGCCAGGGCCTCGGCCCGACTCTCGCCGCCGGCAAAGGCGAAGATGCCGGCCATGTAGACGAGCAGCACCGGCACGTAGAACAGATTGGTGGCCCAGTAGCACCAGCCGGCGAGGAACCCGTGCGCGTCGCCGAAACTCTGGCGGATCCACACATACAGGCCGCCCTCGCCAGGATAGCGCCGGCTGAGCACGATGACGGCAATCGCCGATGGCACCATGAAGAACAGGAAGGCCAGCAGCCACAGTACCAGCGAGAACCAGCCGAAGACGGCGGTGGCCGGCACGTTGTTGAGATTGACGATGGCGACGATCTTGAGCAGGACGAGGTCCCACCGCCCCAGTGCCGGTACGACGTGTGCGCCGTCGCCGGCCGCCTCGGCCTGACTCATCGCGGCACTCCGCCGATGGCCACGAGCTTGGTCTCGAGATACTCCTCGAGGCCCTCGGCACCCGACTCGCGGCCGAGCCCGCTCTCCTTCCAGCCGGTGAACGGCGCTTCGGTGGCCTGCGGCGTCCACTCGTTGATGCCGACGAGCCCGAACTCGAGGCGCTCGGCCACCCGTAGCGCCGTCGGCAGATGGTTCGTCCAGACGTAGGCGGCCAGGCCGTAGCGCGTGCGGTTGGCGAGCGCGATCGCCTCGTCGACGCCGTCGAAGGTGCTGACCGGCAACACCGGGCCGAAGATCTCCTCGCGCGAGAGCGGGGCGTCGGGAAGGACGTTGGCGACGACCGTGGGCTGATAGAAGTAGCCTCGGTCGTGGTCGGCCGGACGCTGGCCACCCACGGCGACGTGGCCGCCGTGGGTGCGCGCGGCAGCCACCAGCGCCTCGACCCGATCGCGTTGCCGCGCGTTGATGAGCGGTCCGACCTGGGTGGCCGGATCGAGGCCGTCACCGACCTTCAGCGCACCGGCGGCTGCGGCCAGACGATCGGTGAACCCTGCCGCGGCACCCTTCGAGACCAGGAAGCGCTGCGGCGCCACGCACACCTGCCCGCCGTTGCGGAACTTGGCCGCCGTGGCCCCGGCCACCAGTTGGTCGAGGTCGACGTCCGGGAAGACGAGCACCGGCGCGTTGCCGCCCAGTTCGAGCGACAGACGCGTGACGGTCTTCGACGCGCCGTCCATCAGCAATCGGCCGACGCGCGTGCTGCCCGTGAAGTGGATCTTGGCCACCGACGGATGCGCCAGCATGGCCTGGCCCATCGGGCCGGGGTCGCCGTTGACGAGATTGACCACCCCGGCCGGCGCGCCCGCCTCGGTGAGGAGCCGCGCGACCTGCATGCCGGAGAGCGGCGTGTACTCCGAAGGCCGCACGACGATGGTGCAGCCGGCGGCGAGCGCCGCGCCGCCGGCCCGCGCGATGTTCCAGGCCGGGAAGTTCCACGCCGTGATGAGGCCGACCACGCCGAGCGGCTGCTTGAGCACCAGCAGGCGCTTGGACGGCGTCCGCGCCGGGATGATACGCCCGTAGGCGCGTTTGCCCTCTTCGGCGAACCACTCGAAGAGGTCAGCCGCGGCCAGCCACTCGCCCCGCGCCTGCACCAGCGGCTTGCCGCTTTCGAGCACGGTCGTTCTGGCCAGCGTGTCGGCCTCGGCGCGGATGAGCGCGGCCGTGCGATCGAGCACGGCGCCGCGTTCGTAGGGCGTCGTGCGGCTCCAGTCGATGAAGGCGCGCGCCGCCGCGTCGATGGCCCGCTCGCAGTCCTCGGCCGCGCCGTATGGGACGGTAGCGACGACCTCTTCGGTGGCCGGATTCAGCACGTCCCAGGTGCCGCCGTTCGCGGCGTCACACCACTGGCCGTCGATCAGTTGCTTGTTGGATGTCATCAGCGTTCGTAGGCGACTGTGCCGCCCAGCATCGTCATGTCCACGGTGAGCCCCGACAGGGCCTCGGGCGGCGTGGTGAGGGGATTACCGGAGAGCACTGCGAGGTCGGCCCGGTAGCCTCGAGCGATGGTCCCGAGCTCGTGCTCGAGGTCGACCGAGACGGCGCCGCCACGGGTGTAGGCGTCGAGGGCTTCGGCGGCGGTGATGGCCTGCTCGGGCCCGAGCGGCACGCCGGCGCGGTCGCACCGCGTGATGGCTGCCGTCATGCCGGCCAGCGGATTGTCGTTCTCGACCACCGGCGCATCCGATGACAGCGCCACGGTGATGCCGGCGTCGAGCATCGCGCGTAGCGGATAGCACCGCGGCAGCAACGCGTCGGGCAGGTAGTCGCGGAAGTTGCGCCCCAGTTCGTAGAGGAAGATCGACTGCGGCGCAGCGACGACGCCCAGACGCGCCGCCCGCGCCAGCTGCGGGGCGCTCGGCAGACCGAGGTGCTCGAGACGGTGGCCGCCGCCATGGCGCCGCGGGCCGAGGGCCTCGTAAATGTCGAGCATCTGCTCGATGGCCACGTCGCCGATGGCGTGGGTGGCGATGCGCCAGCCGGCGTCGTGACTCTCGCGGCACAGCGCCGCCAGCTCGTCGTGGTCGAAGCGCAGCAGCCCCTTGTGCGGGGCGTGCCGGTAGTTCACGCTGAGCGCGGCGGTGGCGCCGCTCAGGCCGCCGTCGGCCAGGAATTTCACCGTGTCGACGTGCAGCATGGACGAGCGGTGCAGCGCCGGCAGCGGCAGCGGCGCCGCCACGCCGTCGACGCGACGAAATGGCATCACGTTCATGCGGGCCGGCAGGCGGCCGCCGTCGTCCATGGCGCGATAGACCGCGAGCAGCTGCGGCGTGACCCCGCAGCACGACGACATGGTGATGCCACGTGACAGCTGATGGCGAAGGGCCGCGGCGATCATGCGTTCGTAGTCGTCGTCGCTCGGTGGTGGCATGGCCCTGGTGATGAGCCCCATCGCCGTTTCACGCAGCACACCGGTCGGCGTCCCGTCTGCACTCCGGTCGATGTCGCCGCCGACCGGCGGTGCGGTCGCCGCCGTGATGCCCGCTAGTGTCAGCGCCGCCGAGTTGGCGGCGTAGATATGGCCGCAGGTGCGCGTGAGCACGACGGGCCGATCCGGCGCGGCCCGGTCGAGATCGTGGCGCGACGGCATGCGGCGCTCGCTCATCGTCGCCTCGTTGAAGCCACGGCCCAGCAGCCACGCGCCCTCGGGCAGTCGCTCACTGAACGCGGCGACCTTGGCGACGAGCGCGTCGAGGCTCTCGACGCCGCGCAGATCGAGCATGGTCGTGAGCAGGTGGCCGATCTTCCAGACGTGCGCGTGCGCGTCGTTGAAGCCCGCCACGACGGTGCGCCCGCCAAGGTCGAAGGTGCGCGCGCCGGGGTGGGCCGCCGCGGCTGCGCGGTCGTCCCCAACCGTGGCGATGACCCCGTCGCGGACGACGACGGTCGTCGCCGGAGGCTGATGCCGCCCGGCCACGACGACCGCATTGGTGAGGACGAGATCCGCCATGGGCTGCAGCGGAAGCTAGGCGGAGGTCGTCATCAGGCGTTCCGAGACCACGGCGACCGAGGCGCCGAGCGCCTCGAGCGCCTCGCGCAACATGTCTTCGGGCATGGTGAGCGGCGGCAGCAGCCTGACGCCGTTGCTGTAGAGGCCGGCCCGCATCAGCACCACGCCGCGCGCCACCGTGCCCTTGACGATGGCGAGCGTGTCGTCGGGCGTCGCCGGCGCCTTGCCGTGCCGGTCTTTCACGAACTCGACCAGCATCATCGGACCCAGGCCGCGCACATCACCCACGATCGGGTGAGCGCGTTGCCAGCCTGTCATCACCTCGCGCATGACGTCGCCGAGATGCCGCGCGTGGGCCAGGAACGCCGGCTGGCGAATCAACTCGACGGCCGCCAGCGCCGCGACGCAGGCCACCGGATTACCGCCGTAGGTGCCGCCGACGCCGCCCGGATGGGCGGCATCCATGATGTCGGCGCGCCCGGTGACGGCGCCGATCGGCATGCCGCCGCCAAGCGACTTGGCCGAAACGACCAGATCCGGCACCAGTCCGTAGTGTTCGCTGGCGAAGACGCGGCCGGTACGGCCCATGCCGCACTGCACTTCATCGGCGATCATCACGATGCCGTGCTCGGTGCACAGCTCACGGAGGCGTCCCAAAAACCGCGGCGGCACCGGGATGAAGCCGGCCTCGCCTTGCACCGGCTCGATGATGACGGCGGCGACGGCCGACGGCTCGACCTGGGCGACGAGCGCCTGCTCGAGCTGGCGGATACCGAAATCCACGTACTGCTCTTCGGTCATCCCGGCCGGCGTGCGATAGACGTGGGGAATCGGCAGGCGCACGATGTCGGACGCGAACGGACCGAAACCGCTCTTGAAGAGCCCGTATTTGCTCGTCAGCGTGAGCGTGAGGAGCGTGCGGCCGTGATAGCCGCCCTCGAAACAGATGACAGCGGGACGGCCCGTGGCCTTGCGCGCGAGCTTCACCGCGTTCTCGACCGCCTCGGCGCCGCTGTTGGCGAAGATGGTCTTCTTCGCGAACGTGCCCGGTGTCAGTTCGTTGAGCACCTCCGCCAGGCGCACCATCGGTTCGTAGGTCGTCACCAGGGAACACGTGTGAAGGTATTTCGCCGTCTGCGCAGCTACTGCGTCGACGACCTCCGCCGGAGCGTGGCCGACGCCGGTCACGCCGATGCCGCTGGCCATGTCGATGAAGGTATTGCCGTCGACGTCGACGATGAGCGAGCCGTGCGCGCGCTCGACGACGACGTCGGTCGCCTTGCCGAGCCCGGAGGGCAACGCGGCGGCGCGCCGTTCGAGCACCGCTTTCGCTCGCGGCCCCGGCACGGCCGTGGTCAGGCGCACGTATCGCCCGGCCAGTTCGCGCGAGGCACCCGTGACGTCCTTGGCCGCGTCGAGCACGATGAGCGCGCTGTAGTTGTCCGAGACCGGATCCTGCAGGTAGTCCTTGAGCAGCGCCCGCGGTTCGAAGCCGAGCCCGAGCTGCATCGAGAGGGTGGCGTCCTTGAGGCGGCCCGCCACGACGCCGGCGTAGTAGTCCTCAGCCGACATCTCATGCTTCACCGCGCCGTAGCCGCGCAGCATGCCGCCGGTGACCTGGCCCTTCAGCCCGCGTCGCCACACCAGTTCCTGACGCGCGGCGTAGAGCGCCGTGGCCAGGCCCTGGCCGCGGTACGTCGGATCCACGCCGATGTCGGCGCCGTAGAGCCAGTCGCCGTCGGGCTCGTGCGAGGTGAGCCAGCCGCCCTGGATGATGTCGGCGAAGGTGTGGCCGATGTGGTCGAAGTCGAAACGCATCCGGATGGTGGCGGTGGCGCCCACGACGCGGTCGCCGTCGAGCGCCACGAACTGGCCCTCGTCGAAGATCTCGAGGTGCTTGCGGTAGTGCCGCGCCTTGAAGCGTTCCTCGTCGGCGAGGGTGGGGAAGCACACCGGCTGCAGCGCCTCGAGCTGCTCGGCATGCTCGGGCCTCGCATGCATCACGACGAGACCGGAGTCGAGGCGGCGGGTGTACCAGAACATGGGCGCATCTTAGCAGCGGCGTCCGGTGCCGCCGAAACGTATTGTCGCGCTGCCCGTTCGCCGCCGCTAAGCGGCCGATCATCGCATAGCCCGTGCATCGCGCGACGGCGAAGGCTGGCTCGGCGGCCGCGGCCGGTCCTACGCAGGCCGTCAAACGCCAGCGGGGGCGAACGTCGGCGGCCCCGCGGGGCCCCGGGCGGTGCTGCGCGACCTGAAGCGTGTGTCGCTGCTGCGCCATAACACCCCACGGCGACTTCGGCGCCGCCTCGGCGTTTGACGACTGACGCGGGCGCGGCCTGCTCCGGACGGCCGCGGCCGCCGAGTCAGCCCTTCGCCGTTGGCACTGCGAGGTCGACTCGAAATCGAAGGGCGCACGAGACGGCGGAGCGTAGCATGCCGTGCGCTCGCGTCCCGCTGCCCAACGAGCTCCGCGTAAGCCGCGGCGCCGCGGTGCTCGGATGATGCCACAAGTGCTGACCGCCGCCGGCTTCACGCGGACGTTTTAGGCAGCACGGTAGCTCCGAAACGCATCGATAAACTGGCCAATCGAGGCCCATTGAGCCGTCGCACAGAGGATGAAGACGAGCGCCAGCCCCCACGACCACTGACACGTCGAGAGGCTCTGGGTGAAGCCTGCGTCGCCCACGAACAAATGCACGACGCCTGCGGCAATCTGAGGCAAGACGTTTGCGGATTCCAGGATCTTCACGACCGTTCGTCTTGGCCGGCCGGTGTGGTTCCAAGGACGACGTCTTCGTCATGAAGAATCTGAGTGTCCCACTCTCGATGATGTCGAAAGCGGAGCGCAGCCATCATGGCTTTGGTACGACGCGTGAGGTCTCTGAGATCTGCCTCCGTCAACAGTGGTGAGCGCCTCAACAGGCCCGCGAGTTTCGACGGCATCCGAGGAATCTGTCGCCCAGTCGCATCACCCTCGGCAAAGGTCTCCGCCGGCCCGTACTGAACCCAATTCGTGGCCACGAAGTTCGGTAGTGCTCGGCCTCTGGATGCCGACGGGCCATCGTGAGCGCCTTGGCGAAGTGCTCCTCAGCGCGCTCAGGCAGACTCGCCAGTTCTGCGCGGACGGACTGAACCTCGTCACTTCTAGCCATTGGCACCCCGCCGATCAGTTTCGGAGCTTCGCGAATAGGCCAAACTACTCTTGGGACTTCGAACCCCGGCCAGAATGCTGTGGAGTTCGTTAGCCCAATCCGGGAGCACGCGAACGCGCGTCCAGCTTGCAACCGAATGTGTCGCAAGATGCCAGCACCGGGCAGCCAGGATGCGGGCACGATACGAAGCGCCGCGACGCTCGTCAGGATTACAGTTCGTTCCGCACTTGAGCCGCCGGCAGTCCGGGGCTCCGACGGCGGAGGGCTGGCTCGGCGGCCGCGGCCGTCCGGAGCAGGCCGCGCCCGCGTCAGTCGTCAAACGCCGAGGCGGCGCCGAAGTCGCCGTGGGGTGTTATGGCGCAGCAGCGACACACGCTTCGGGTCGCGCAGCACCGCCCGGGGCCCCGCGGGCCGCCGACGTTCGCCCCCGCTGGCGTTTGACGGCCTGCGCAGGGCCGGACGCGGCCGCCGAGTCAGCCCTTCGCCGTCGCGCCGTCAGCACCGCTCCTCGTTTCCGAGGAGCCCGTCAGCCGCGCGCGCTGCTCGACCGCGCCCGGCCGCCCAGCACCTCGACGACCTTGTCGATGTCGTCGTGGGTGTTGAAGACCGAGACCGACAGACGCAGACGGCTCTCGTTGGCTACCACCGTGGCCGTCACCTTGGCGGCCTGCAGGGCCTTGCTCGTCGCCGCCGCGTCCTTGACCGCAAACGCGAGAATGGGTGTGGCATTGCCGGCCGGCGTGAGCGGCGTGTAGCCGAGCGGCGGCAGCTCGCGCTGCAGGCGGTCGGTGAGCTGCGTGGCGTGGGCGCGGATCTTCTCGATCCCCAGGCCCTGCACGTAGTCGATGCCTTCCGACACCGCCGCGGCCAGCAGCACCGCGATGCCCCCGGTTTCGTAGCGCGCCGCGCCGGGCATCGGTTCCCAGGTGAGCTGGGCGCGATTGAAGTTCGAGACCTGGCGGTGGCCGTAGCGCGTCGTCGGCAGCACCGTGCCCTGCAGGTCCTCCTTGACGTAGAGGAAGCCGAAGCCGCGTTCGCCCATGATCCACTTGTAGGTGCCGGTCGAAGCGAAGTCGATGCCGAGCGCCTTGACGTCCACCGGCACGCACCCGACCGCCTGGATGATGTCGGCGAAGACCAGCGCGCCGCGGGCGTGCGCGATGGCGCTCACGGCCTTGCAGTCGTGCAGGAAGCCGTTGACGTTCGATACCAGCGCCAGCGACACGAGGCGCGTGTTCTTGTCGATGGCCTTGTCCATGTCGGCCGGGTCGATCTTCCAGTCGCGGTGCTTGACGATGCGCAGCTCGACGCCCTGCTTCTCGAGCTCCTTGTACATGTAGAGCGAGGTCGTGAAGTGCAGCTCGTCGATGACGATGTTGCCCTTCTTCTTCGCCAGGTCAAGCCCCACCACGACGATGTTCTCGCCGTCGGAGGTGCTGGAGGTGAATGCGATTTCACTCGGGGCGGCATTGATGAGCGCGCCGAAGCGCTTCTTGAGGTCGGCCTGGCGATCGTTGCCGAAGTCCACGCGGCCAGGTCCGGGCCCGTGCAGGCGGTACTGCAGGCCCTGTTCGATCGCCCGCGCCGCGAAGCGGCCGACCGGATGCAGTGCCGCCGCGTTCATGTAGGTCTCGGTCGAGACGAGCGGGAATTCCTCGCGTACCGTCGCCGGGAAGATCGCGCCGGGCCGGCCGGCCGGCTGGCCGGCGAACACGCGGCCGCTTGACACCGCCAGGGCGCCTGCGCCCGCCAGGAACTCACGACGTCCGATCGCACTCATGGCCTCTCCAGTCCGGGCCTCTCCACCGGGGCATCCGCCCGGCGTCCACGCCCGCAAAATCGCCGCTCATCATGGCACGCTCCGGCGCCTGGCGCCACGCCGGACTCGCATCGCCTCGTCGGCGGTGGGAGAATGCGCCGATGGATGCGCAGCGGACCCTCTCGGCCGCACTCGCCACGATCTATGTGGTCGTGGTCGGAGCGGCGGCCGGCCTCGTGGCTGCGGCCTTCATCGCCGTGCCGCTCGCGCTGCTCGTGTGGCTCGTGTGGGACGCCGAGACGGCCGCTGACTTCACCGGGAACCTCGGTTTCACGCCCATCCGACGCCGCTCGCCGCCAGGCTTCGTCCGCGTCATCGCCTGGACCTTCCTGCTCCTGCCGCTCGCCGGGGTCGCGCTGAGCTGGCTGCGGTCGGCGTCGTGACCGACGTTCTGTTGCAGGATGCGAGCACGCTTGTGGCGGCGATCGCCGCCGGCGCGGTCTCGGCCCGCGAGGCGGTGGGTGCCTGCCTCGATCGCATCGCCGAGGTGGACGCCGACCTCAACGCGTTTGTCGACGTGCGTGCGGAGGAGGCGATGCGCGAGGCCCAGGCCTTCGACGACGACGCCCGACGCATCTCGGCGCGCGGCGTGCCGGCGCGTCTGCTCGGCGGCGTGCCCGTGACGGTCAAGAGCGCCATCGAGGTGGCCGGTCTGCGCTGCGAGACTGGCAGCCCGTCGCGTCTCGGCGTGCGCGCGAGGGTGGACGCGGTGGCCGCCGGGCGGCTCCGGGCCGCTGGGGCCATCGTGCTTGGTACGACCAACGTCGCCGAGATGCTGATGGGCTACGAGACCGTGAACCCTCTTCACGGCACGACCCGCAACCCCTGGGATCTGACACGCACGCCGGGCGGATCGAGCGGCGGCGAGTCGGCGGCCATTGCCGCCGGGTGCTCGTTTGCCGGCCTGGGCAGCGACGGCGGTGGCTCGATTCGCGTGCCGGCCCACTTCACCGGGATCTGCGGCCTGAAGCCGACGCCGGGACGGGTGCCGTCGACGGGACACCAGCCGGCCTGCCTCGGTCCGTTCTCGCTCATTGGCGTCGTCGGGCCGATGGCGCGATCGGTGGCTGACCTGCGCCGCCTGCTCGACGTCGTCGCCGGCTGGGACGCCGGCGATCCGTTGGCGCTGCCGGCCGCGATGCTGCCGGCGCCCTATGCGCCATCGCGCGAGGTCTGGTGGTTCGACTCCGACGACCGTGCGCCGACGACTCCAGAGACGCGCGCGGCGGTGGCCGCCGCGGTTGCCGCGCTCGCCGCCCAGGGTTACCGCGTGCGTCACCAGCGCCCGGCGGTGCTCGAGGAAGCGACCGAGCTGTGGGACGTGTTCTTCGGCGACGCCGGCGAGATGTTGCTCACGGCCGCCCTCGGGCCCACGGCTCGCACGCTGCCGATCATCGCCGCTCTGCACCGCGAGCGCGGGCCCCGCGTGCCGCTCACGGCCCTGCGGTTTGCCGAAGCGTGGGCGGCGCGCGATCGGCTGCGGGCCGCCTTCGTCCATGAACTGCAGGGACGGATGCTCGTCTGCCCGGTGGCCGCGATTCCCGCCTTCAGGCACGGCGAGCGGCGGTGGAGCGTCGAGGGGCATGAGGTCGGTTATCTCGACGCGATGATTTACACGCAGTGGTGCAACATCCTGGGCACGCCGGCGGCGGTCGTGCCCGCCGGCCGCTCGTCACAGGGTCTGCCCATCGGGGTGCAGGTCGTGGGCTCGCCCTTCATGGACGCCGGAGTGCTCGATGTGGCCGCGGCGATCGAACGCGGCGGCGCTGGCCTGGCGCCGTGGCGGGGACCGCTGGCATGAGCACGCCGCCAGCGCTTCGCCGCCGCCTCACGCGCTGGGATCTCGTCGTCTACGGGTTGCTCTTCATCGGCCCACTCGCGCCGGTGGGCGTCTACGGAGTCCTCGATGCGCGCACGAACGGGGCGGTGGCGCTCGTCTACGTGGTCGCCACCCTCGCCATGGGATTCACGGCCTGGTCGTACGCCGAGATGTCGCGCGTCGTGCCGCACGCCGGGTCGGTCTTCGCCTACGCCAGCCGTGGCATCGGGCCGACCGCCGGCTTCTTCGCCGGCTGGCTGGCGATGCTCGACTACGTGCTCATCCCGTCGGTGGCGTATCTGTTCTCGGGCATCGCCCTCCACGCCCTGGTGCCGGCCGTGCCGGCCTGGGTCTTCACGGTGGTCGCCTTCGTGGCGACCACGCTCCTGAACCTCGCCGGCGTGCGCGTGGCGGCGCGGGCCGGCCTGGTCGTGCTCGTGGGAGAACTCGTCGTGCTGGCCGTGTTCATGGTGGCCGGTGGGATCGTGCTGGCGGCCGGCGGCGGCGCACGCTCGTGGCTCTCCCCCTTTACCAGTCTGGCGGCACCGGATCCGTCGCTCGTGATGAACGCCGTGTCGGTGGCCGTGCTCTCGTACCTGGGCTTCGACGCCATTGCCTCGTTTGCGGAGGAGAGCGAAGGGGACGCGCGCCATGTCGGCCAGGCCATCGGGCTGTGCCTGGCGGTGGCCGGTGTGGCCTTCGTCGCGCAGACGTGGATGGTGGCGGTGCTGAGCGACCAGATACCCGCGGTCCTGGCCGCCGCGCCGGCCGGCCAGGGCACGGCGTTCTACGACGTGACTCGCACGGCCATCGGCGGCTGGCTCGCGACGGGGCTGGCGGTGACCAAGGCCATTGGCCCGATGTTCGCGGCGATGACCGGGCAGGCTGCCGCGGCGCGGCTCCTCTATGGGATGGCGCGCGATGGCCGCTTGCCGGGACAGCTGGCCACCGTCGACGAGGTGCGCGGCGTGCCGCGAACCGCGCTCATCGTCACGGCCGCCGTCACGCTCGTCGTGAGCGTCTGGGCCGCGCGCCGGCCTGACGGACTTGGGGTGCTCGTGTCGATCGTGGACGTGGGCGCGCTGTCGGCGTTCCTGTTGCTGCAGGTGTCGGTGGTCGGCTATTTCGTGAGGCGGCGCCTCGCGCCGGCCTCGCCGCTCCACACGATCGTGCCCCTGTGCGGCGGCACCGTGATTCTCTGGGTGCTCGTCGAAGCGTCGCTCCTCGCGCAGCAGGTTGCCGCCGTGTGGGTCGTGGCGGGACTCGGAGTCTGGCTGGCACGGGGGCGGTTGGCGGACCGGCAGGCGGCGCGCGACGATTCCCCGTCATGACGAACTCCTTCGCGTTCCTGCTGCGGCGTCGCCGCCGAAGGGCGCAGTGAAGGGCTTCCATTCACTTGGCATGAGTGCTGCGGTGGCAGCGACTGTGACCCTTCGCGGCCGTCCCGTCCGTTGCCTGCTCGTCGTGGCGTTCGCCGCCGCAGCCGGTACTGGCTTGCTCGATGGCGTCGCCGCCCGGCAGACGTCGCCAGCGACCGACGGCGCACGGATGGCCGAGATGGCGCGTGCGCTCGGCGGTTCGCCCGCCGAAGCTGCGGATGTCGCACGCTTCTACAGCGCTCGTACACCGGCGCTGGCGTGGACGCTGCCGGACGGTACGCCAAGTGCGGCCGCCGGGGCCGTGCGCACCCGGTTGGGTGAGGCCAGCCGCCATGCACTCGCTCCCTCCGCCTACCTGACACCGCAGGTCGAGGCCGCGCTGGCAGCCGGCCGCACCGGTGAGGCCCGGCTGGAAGGGGACGTCGCTCTCACGCTGGCCACGCTGCGCTACATGCGGCACCTGCATCTCGGGCGCGTGGATCCGCGGTCGCTCGGGCTACGCCTTGCCGCCTGGGATGAGCCGCACGACTTTGCCGTCCTCCTCGGGCAGGCCCTTGCTGGTGGGCAGGTGGCGGCGATGCTCGACGCGCTGGCGCCGCCGTTCAAGGTCTACGGTGCCCTTGTTGACGCGCTTGTCCGCTACCGCCTGCTTGCCGCGCAGCCGCTGCCGGCCTTGCCGGCGCCGGCTGCGACCGTGCGCGACGGCGACGTCTATGCCGGCGTCGCGGCGCTGGCCAGCCGGCTCGTCGCGTTCGGAGACCTCGACGCCACGGCGATGCCGCCGGCCGACACGACCTCGTATCGCGAGCCGCTCGTGGCCGCCGTGCGCCGGTTCCAGCTACGGCACGGGCTCGCGGCCGACGGCGCCCTCGGCGCCCGCACGGTCAAGGCACTGCAGGTGCCCGCCGCCGCGCGTGCCGACCAGATTGCGCTCGCACTCGAGCGGCTGCGCTGGTTGCCCGACCTCGGGGCGCGTCCCGTGCTGGCGGTGAACATCCCGATGTTCCGCCTCTGGGCGTTCGACGCCGGCCGCCTGGACGGGCCGCCGAGCCGATCGATGGAGGTCATCGTCGGCCGCGCCATGCGCTCCGAGACGCCGGTCTTCGTGGCGTCGATGGACCACGTGATCTTCCGGCCCTACTGGAACGTGCCGACGTCGATCGTGCGCGGCGAGATCCTGCCGGCACTGGCCCGCAATCCCCGGTATCTGGCCGCCCAGCAGATGGAGATCGTCGGTGGCGCGTCGGACGATGCGCGCGTCGTTCCCACCGACGACACGGCGATTGCCGGCCTGGCGGCCGGGACGCTGAGGCTGAGGCAGCGGCCCGGGCCCCACAACGCCTTGGGGCTTGTGAAGTTCGTCTTCCCGAACCAGGACAGCATCTACCTGCACGGCACGCCGGCGGCGCAACTCTTCGCGCGCGACCGTCGCGACTTCAGTCACGGCTGTATCCGCGTGGCGGATCCGCCGGGACTGGCCGCGTGGGCGCTGGCCGGCCGCTCCGCCTGGACGCCGGACCGGATTGCCGAGGCCATGGCGGGAGCCGCGCCGGTGCGCGTCGATCTCGCCGAGCCGGTCGACGTGGTGCTGTTCTACATGACCGCCGCGGTCGACGCGGACGCGACGACGCTGCGCTTCGCCGAGGACATCTACGGCCACGACGTCGCGCTCGCCCGCAGGTTGAACGGGGGAGGCTAGCGGTTCCGGCTCACCACTGCCGCACGCGGCCGGTGTCGACGTGCACGAAGTTCGACACCGGGTAGTAGCCGACGCCGCCACTCTTGAGATCGAGCGCCGCCGATCGCAGTCTCGTGAGCGGCACACCGTGCACGCGGACGTCGACCGCCTGCCCCACCATGTGCAGGCTGTGGGCGGCGACGCCCTCGCTCCTGCGGCGCAGGGCGGCATTGGTCGTCGGCGAGCGATAGCCCGAAATGATCTCGAACGATTGCCGGGTGTCGAGGCGGCGGGCGAGCCCGTGCAGCAGATCGAGCAGACCCGGATCGATGGGATGGATTTCGCCGGTTCTGAAGTCGCGGAGCAGGCGATCGACCGCCGCCAGTGCGTCGGGCAGATAGCGACCGCCCTCCGCGTACTCGACCGACAGCGTTTCACCGGTATGGAGATGCCTGAAGCCGAGCGCGCGTGCCGGGGCCGCCAGTGCTTGCCTGGGCCGGGCGATGAGTGACGCGCTGGCGACGGCCAACGTCTTCAGGAAGCGACGGCGGTGGAATCGAGTCATGGGGCCTTTCCCGGCGATGCGCCAGCCGGTTTACGCAGACGCGCCAGTGTACCAGAACCGTCGCGGGCACCGACGTCAGCGCGTCGCCCTTGCGACACGTCGTCGCAGGGAGCCCAGCGACGCTGGCCCGGCGCGCAGAAATTCGTGATCTGCGCGAAAAACAGCCCCGCATGCGGGCGCGCGCCACCCACGAGGCGTCCGCGGGTAGCCGGCCGTTCGTGGTGCGGCGAGCTTGGCACAAGCATGTATAATTCCCGGCGGAGGCGCGATATGGTTCGTCAGGTTGGGTGGGTTGCCACGCTCGTGGTTGCGGGGCTGATGGTGGCAACGGATGGGCACGCACAGACGCAGAGCCGGTGCGCCGACTGTCATTTCGCCAATCCGGGTTCGGTGTCGGCAAGTCACCTGTCGGAGTGGGACCTCTCCGGACACGGCCGCGCCAACGTCGGCTGCGAGACCTGCCACGGCGGCGATCCGCGATCGTTCGAGCCGTTCATCGCCCACAAGGACATCCTGGCGCGCACGAACCCGGCGAGCCCCGTACACCCGACGAATCTGCCGAAGACCTGCGGCACGTGCCACACCGGCCCGCTCGTGGCGTTCCAGCGCAGCAAGCACTACGAGCTGTTGCTGACGGGCAACAAGAACGGCCCGACCTGCACCACCTGTCACGGCGAAGCGGCCGGCATGCGGCTCTCTCCCAAGGCGCTGGAGGGACAGTGCGCGTCCTGCCACGGCGCCGGCAAGATCGCGCCGCATCCCGAGTTCCCGGCCCAGGCTCGCATGGCGGATGAAGGCCTTCGCGAGACGCGCGCGCTGCTCAAGGACGCGCGCAGCGCCATCGCCCGCGTCAAGGACAAGGCGCGGCGCGCTTCGCTCGAGCAGGCCGCACAGCAGGCCGAGGTGCCGATCATCGAGGCGACGCAGGCCGGTCACGCCTTCGTCTTCGACCAGCTCTCGGAGCGCCTCACGACGGCCCGTGCCAGGCTCTCGGCGCTGTTCGAACGGATTGCCAACCCCGACGCACGATAGCTGCCGCGCGGAGGCCGCCAACGGCCTTCAGGAGTGGGCGAGGGTCGTCGGCTGGCTGGCCGCGCGCAGGAAGTCCGCGAAGATGCGGCAGGCATCGCTCGCGGTGAGGATGCCGAGCAGGCGGCCGTCGTCGGTCACGAGCGCCGAGCCGATGTGCCGTGACGCCATCACGCGCAGTACTCGTTCGAGCGGTTCGGCGGGCGGCACGGTGTAGGCGTCGAACACGCACACGTCGCGCACGAACAGCTCCTCTTTCGGCGGCAGACCAAGGTCGGGGTCGAGCGCCCGTTTGACGTCGCGATCGCTCAGCACGCCAACCAGCGCCCCGCGGCGCACGACGGGGAGGTGGTGGATCTCGTGATCGACCATCAGGCTGCGCGCCTGGCGCAGGGGGGCGTCGTCGTCGACGACCCACGGGCCGCGTGTCATCACGTCTCCGACGGTCAGCGGTGCGGTCATCAGGGCTCCCCGGCGCTCACGGCGCGACGAACTCGTGTTCGGGATGGTGCACGGTCAGCACCGGGCAGGGTGCCTTGCGTACGACGTTCTCGGCGACGCTGCCGATGAGCAGGTGCGCCAACGCCCCGCGGCCGTGCGTCCCCATGACGATGAGATCGATGGGCGCCTCTTTCGCGTAGGTGACGATCGCGAGAAACGGCGTGCCGACGGTCGTGGCCGAGGTGACCTGGTCGGCCCTTCGCCCCGACTGTTCGAGCAGCCGGGCGAGCTCGGTGTCGGCCGCCGCCCGCGCCGTCTTCTCGAAATCGGCCTCCGAGACCGCGTAGACTTCCGCCGCCCAAGGCTGATCGAACGGGTTCTGCACCGTGTGCAGCACGTGCAGGTGCGCGTCGAAGCGCTCGGCGAGGGCCAGCCCGTAGCGCAGGGCCGCCGTCGAGCAGTCGCTGAAGTCGGTGGGCACCAGGATGTGGCGCAGGGCAATCGTGCTCATGACCCCGTGTCCCCCTGTTCGGCTAGACCGGCTTCGCCGCGGGCGCGGTGCCGAGGCGGCGGCGATCGGCGGCCTTCGGGTGCACCGCCAACACCGGGCACGCCGCGCGTCGGATGACGTCGTTGGTCGTCGAGCCGAAGGCCATCAGATCGATCGCGCCGCGGCCGCGCACGCCCATGACGATGACGTCGGCCTGGCCGGTGCGCGCGGTGTCGAGGATGCGCTCGCTGGGTTTGCCGAACGCGACATGTTCGTGCACGCGGCACCACTCCCGGGTCTCGGGCAGCACGGCGGCGGTGAGGACCGACTGGGCGTGCGTCTCGCCGAGCCGGCGATACTCCTCGGTGTTGAGCGCCCCGAACTCGCCAGACGCGGGCACCGGTTCCACGACGTAGAGCAGGGTCAGTTCACCGTCGGTTTCGCGCGCCAGCGACAGCGCGAAGGCCACGGCGTCGGCCGACGCGGCCGAGCCGTCGATCGGGCACAGGATGCGCGAGAAGAGCACGCCAGTCTCCGGATTCGCGGCGGGTGGCACGACCATCACCGGACACGGTGCCCGGCGCACGAGCTTCTCGGCGACCGAGCCGAGCAGCAGGTGCTCGACGCCGCCACGTCCGTGCGTGCCGATGACGAGCAGGTCGGCCGCCTGGTCCTCGACGGCCGCGAGGATCTCCCGGGCGGCCTGTCCGCCGCGCACCGACGTCTCGGTGTCGACGCCGCTGGCACGCGCGCGGTCACCGGCAGCGGCAAGGTCGACCAGCGCTCGCTCGCGCTGTTCCTCGAACATCCTGATGTCGACGGGGATTTCGCCGTAGGGCGCCATGACCGGCATCGGCGGGTCGACGTGCAGCAGGTGAAGCGAGGCGTCGTAGTGGTTGGCGAGCGCCGTCGCGTAGGCCTCGGCTTTCACCGAGACCTCGGAAAAATCGGTCGGACACAGGACGCGAGAAAGGGTCAACATGCGTCAGTCTCCTTCGCCGCCAGCATTGGGCAGGGACGCGGCCGAGGTCCAGCGGCCGTGGCAGCCCAGGACTTCTTCCCTAACAGAGGAGCAACCCTCGTGCCGCCCCGCGAGATGCACCATTCCGGGCCGAACCCCGTGCCCCGCCCTGTCGGCGCGCAGTTGTCCGCGTGCCGGCGGGGAAGATTCCTCCCCGATAGGCCGCCCCGCCAGTGCGCTAGGCGGGCTTCTCGTCCATCGGACGACCGAGCTTGTCGAGGCCGAACTTCTCGAGCCGGTAACGGATCTGATCGCGGTTCATACCGAGCAGCTGGGCCGCTTGTGTCTGATTGCCCTGCGCGCGCTGCAGGGCCTGCACCACGAGGTCCCGCTCGAGCAACTCCAGGTTCACCCCTTCACCTGGCAGCGCGAAGCCCGATGTGATGGGCGTCGGTGCGGTCAGCATCGAGAAGTGATCCGGACCGAGCACATCGCTCTCGGTGAGCAGCATGGCCCGTTCGATGGCGTTGCGCAGTTCGCGCACGTTGCCCGGCCAGCTGTAGCCGTCGAGCGCCTTGAGGGCGGCCGGCGTCACGCTCGTCACGTTTTTCTTGAACTCGCGGTTGAAGAGCCGCACGAAGTGGTCGACCAGCAGGGGGACGTCGCCAGTGCGCTCGCGCAGCGGCGGCAGAGTGATCGGCATGACGCCCAGGCGGTAGTAGAGATCCTCGCGGAACTTGCCGTCGCGCACCGATTGGGTGAGGTTACGGTGCGTCGCGGCGATGAGGCGCACGTCGACCTTGAGATCGCTCAGCCCGCCCACCCGCTTGAAGGTCTTCTCTTCGAGGAAGCGGAGCAGCTTGGCCTGCAGCGCCGAACTCATCTCGCCGATTTCGTCGAGGAAGATGGTGCCACCCGCGGCGGTCTCGAACAGGCCGCGCTTCTGCTGACGGGCGTCGGTGAAGGCGCCGCGCTCGTGGCCGAACAGCTCGCTCTCGAGCAGATGCTCGGGCAGGGCCGAGCAGGTGATGTTGACGAACGGACGGGCCGCGCGGTCGCTGTTGTAGTGAATGGCCTTGGCCGCCAGATCCTTGCCGGTGCCCGTTTCGCCCTGCAGCAACACCGTCGATGCGGGGCTGGCGGCGACCTTGGCCATGACCCCCTTGACGGCGGCGATGGCCGGCGAGTCGCCGATGACGCGGTCGAACGCGTGCGGCTCGCTCTCGCGCGCCCGCAGCGCCTTCACCTCGCGGCGCAGCTGGCTGGTCTCGAGCGCTTTGCCGATGGTGAGCAGGAGCTGCTCGAACTCGAACGGCTTCTTGGCGTAGTCGTAGGCTCCCTGCTTGATGGCCTCGACGGCCGTCTGGATCGAGGCGAAGGCCGTCAGCAGGATGACCGGCACGGTTGGCTGCAGCTCCTTCAGCTGCCGCAGCACTTGCAGACCGTCGGTGTCGGGCAGCTTGAAATCGAGCAGGACCAGATCGATGGTGTCACCGAAGGCTGCCAGCGCGTCGGCGCCCGAGCCCGCCTCGATGACGTCGAAGCCGTGCGCCGTCAGCTGCTCGCGGAGCGTCCAGCGAATCAATTGTTCATCGTCGACGACGAGCACGGTGGCGGAAGACATCCCCCAAGTATAGCGAGGCGCCGCCGCCCGCGCCCCGGCGCCGCAGAGGTACACTCGGCGACGCGGCGATGTCTTCGACCCTCGACCACTTCGATTCGCGGCGGCTGGCGGCGGCCGTCGAACTGGCGGCCGGCACCGTCGCGGCCGCGGATGACCGCGAGCTGTGCCAGGCGTTGCTCGTCAGGCTGTGCGCGCTCGTCGGCGCCACACGCGGCGCCGTCGTGCCAGACACCGAGGGAACGCTCGGCGCCACCTTCGGCCCGCCGGCGTCGGGCAGGGAGAGCGTGCTGCGACTGCCACTCGGTGCCGCGCGCCATGCCGTGGGCGCCATCGAGGTGGCGCGCGGGGCTGAGGCGCCCTTCGCGCCGGCCGACCGGGCGCTGGTCGAACTGGTGTCGCCGCGTTTTGCGCTGCTGCTCGAGCGCCATCACCTCGTCGCTGCCGAATGCGAGGCGCGAGCGGCGGCCGCCGCCGCGGTCGACCAGCTGCGTCTCAAGGAGGAGCGCTTCGAACTGATGGTCGACTGCGCATTCCAGTTCATCGGCCTGTTGGGGGTCGATGGCCGCGTGCTCGAAGTGAATCGCGCGGCGCTCGACCTGGTCGGCACGACGCGCGGCGAGGTCGTCGAGCGACCCTTCTGGGACACGCCGTGGTGGGCCCACGACGCGGCCCAGCGCGACCGGCTGCGGGCGGCGATCGCGGCTGCTGGCGCCGGCCACGCCGACCGCTTCGAGGCGACGCACGTGGCCGCCACTGGCGCCGGCGTGACCGTGGACTTCAGCGTGCGTCCGGTCGTCGACGGCGGCGGAAACCTCGCCTACCTGCTGGCCGAGGGCAAGGACGTCACGGCCTACACCCACGCACACGCCGACATGGCTCGCGCGCGCGACCAGCTCGCGGCGCACGCCTCGGCGCAGGCCGGACGCTTGGCCGTGGCCGAAGGTGCACTCGAAGAGACGCAGGCGCTCCACAAGGCGGTCGTCGAGACCATCGTCGACGGCATCGTGGTCATCGATACCGGCGGACGTATGTCGTGGTCGAATTCCGCGGCGCAGAAGCTGTTCGGCTATCACGCCAGCGAGCTCGTCGGCAATAACGTCTCGATGCTGATGCCGCCGCACGACTCGCGCAGTCACGACGGCTACCTGCGCCGGTATGTCGAGACCGGCGAGCGGCGCATCATTGGCATCGGCCGCGAGGTCCGGGGCCGCCGCAAGGACGGCAGCGAGTTTCCGCTCTACCTGGCGGTCGGCGAGACGTCGGTGAACGGCCAACGCAAGTTCACCGGCATCCTGCGCGATCTGTCGGAGACCAAGCGCCTCGAGCATCTACTACGGGAGCGCCAGACGCTGGCCCGGATCGGTGAACTGGCGGCGGTGGTCGCCCACGAGGTGCGCAACCCACTGGCGGCCATTCGCGGCGTGGTCGAGGTCATCCAGACACGCTTTCCCTCCGACTCGTCGGATCGCAAAGTGCTCGGCGACTTGCTGACCCGCGTAGACTCATTGGATCACCTGGTCGCCGACCTGCTGGTCTATGCTCGCCCGGCGCCGCCGACCTTTCGCCGGGCTCCGGTGCTGCCGCTCGTGCGCGAAACCATCAACCTCGTGGCCAGCGATCCGGCCGCCACTCCCCTGCGGTTCGACGTCAGCGGCGAGGATGTGGAACTCTGGATCGACACGGCGCAGATGGGGCGGGCCGTACTGAACCTGATGACGAATGCCGCACAGGCGATGCGCCATCAGGGGGTCGTCCGCGTCGTTGGCCAGCGCGTTGGCGATCGCTACCGGCTGAGCTTCATCGACGAAGGTCCCGGGATGCCCGACGACGTGCGGGCGCGCTGCCTCGAACCGTTCTTCACGACCAAAACGCGCGGCACCGGTCTGGGCCTGCCGATTGCCAGACGTGTCGTCGACGAACATGGTGGCCAGCTGTCGATTTCCAGCATCGCGGGGGCCGGTACGGAGGTTACGATTGATCTGCCAGTCGCGCCGTCCGGACGCGGCTGAGACCGGTGCGCGGAAATTTCCGCGATCGCGACGTGGCCTGGGAGGCGCCGCTCATGCAGAAGACTGCCCAGGCGCACACGCCGGCGTGGCACGCGTTTCGCTGGAGTTCGTTGGAACCCTTGTGAGGAGGCAATCATGGCTCACGCGATTCCCCGGAAGCACGACATCGAGTCGTTGGTCATCACGGTGCGCCAGGAGTTCGAGGAGATGCCAGGCCTGACGCTCACGGTCGACCAGGCCCAGCGGCTGTGGGCGCTCGAGCCGCGCATGTGCGGCGCCGTGCTCGAACGCCTCGTCAAGGCCGGATATCTCTGTCAGACGGCGTCGGGGCACTACGTCAAGCCGTCGGCGGCGTAGCGGCCGGCGGCGATACTCCTGCCGCCAAGGCGATCAGGACACCGGCCGCGCCATCAGCAGGCCCACCACCAGCGCCACGCCGACCGTGATCGCCCAGCCGAGCAGGCTGAGTGCTACCGCGCGCGTCGTGTTGGTGTAATCGAAGGCCTGGCGGATGGCGATGACCATCGCCCACACCATCCACACCGACGTCAGTGGCAGCACGAACCATCGCGTCCCGCCAAAGATCTCGAAGGCTCGGAAGATGCCGGGTGCGGCGGCGAATCCGAGCGTACGCAGCACCTGGCCGAGATCGACGGAGGTCGTCGGTTCCGGCAGGATCTTCGAGCCAATGAGATAGAGGAGCGAGGCCCAGGCGAACCACGCCACCACCGACCCGAGCGCGGCGACGATCATCACCGTCGTGGCGCCATCGCCAAGTCCGGCATTGCCGATGCCGGCGCCCACGGCGGCGGCGAGCACCACGGCGAGCGCCTGACCAGTGGCACGCCGATCGGCCTCGACCTCTTCGAACACTCGCGGGTCGAGGGCCAGTGCAGCGAGCAGGCGGCGAAGAAACGTCGTCATGGCGATCACTCCCGAGGGCTGGTTGTCGCAAACGTCGTGCCGCAGGGACAAACGTCTTGCCGCAGGGAATGGTCGCGGCTGAGGCGCTGGTGTCGCGGCACACCTGATGGTAGCGCGACATATCCCGCCGCGTGCACGGAGGATCCGCCCTCGGTCAGCCTTCGATCAGCCAACGAGCAGCAGCGCGGCCAGCAGCGCGCCGACCCCCGCCAGCGTCGCGGCCGTGATGGCGCGGAACGCTCCGCGCCCCACGACGACGGCAATGCCGCCCTTGAGGACCGTGTTGGCCAGGACGCCGACGGCGATGGCGCGTGCCGCGTCTTCGATCCCGGCCCGGGCGCTGACGCCGCGTGCCATCGTGACCGTGAGTGCGTCGACGTCGGTGAGGCCGAGTGCGGCGGCAGAGGTCAGCAGGCCGGCCTGGCCGAACCACGCCTGGGCCGCGTCGACGATGTAGATGACGATCTGGAAGAGCACCGCCATCTGCAGCGCGGCGCCCACCCGCAGCGGGTTCTCCGAGGTGCTCGGGGCCCGATGTCCGTCCGGCGTCCGCCACACCCCCCACGCCGTCACCACCCCCAGCATGATGAGCGGCGGGAGCATCCACGGGACCAGGGCGAGGGCCAGCGGCCAGTTGAGTACTGCCGTGGCCGCCAGCACCCGCGGGAAGAGCACGAGGTTGGCTGAGAGCGCGCCGACGCCGAGGGCGCGGCCCGGCGCGTCGCCGTCGCGGCTGGTGCGCGCGAAGGTGAGGGTGACGTTGGTCGACGAGATGAGCCCGCCCAGGGCGCCGGCGACCCACAGGCCGTGCCGCGCGCCGACGGCCTTGCGGGCGATGTGTCCGGCGAAATTCAGGCCGCTGAAGAAGAGCACCAGCGCCCACAATTCCCGTGGCCGGAACCCGGGGGCGGGACCGTACGGACCCACCGGCACGAGCGGTAGCACGATGAGCGCCATGGCGGCGAAGCGGATGCCGGCACGCAGGTCGCCGCCGGCCAGGCGGGCGACCAATGCATGCAGGCCCGACTTCTCGACCAGCAGTAGACCCGTGAAGGCGGCCAGTCCGCTGGCGAGCCGCAGCTGCCCCGCGCCTGCCAGCGTGCCGGCCGCCAGCACCACCATGGCCGCCACTTCGGTCGTACCGTCGATGTCGGTGCGGCTGGCGGCGACGTAGGCCGCGACCACCAACGCCGCCGCGCCGCCGACCAGGACCACGGCCAGGCCGGGCGCGCCGTCGATCAGGCCGCCGGCGATGCCACCGACCAGGCCCAGCAATGTGAAGGTGCGGAAGCCGGCGAAGTGCGCCGTCGGACCGTCGGCATGTCCGGACCACTGCCGCTCGAGTCCGATGACGGCGCCGGCGAGCGCAGCAATGGCGAGTCCGGGGGCATGGTCGAGGGCGGTCATCGCGGCGGCGAGTCTTTCAGATCATATCGCTCGCGGATGGCGCCGACGATGGCGCCAGCGGCGTCGGGATGACGCCTCGAGATCCATCCGCGCTCGACCTCGCGCACGGCGTGCGCGAGCGCCTCATCGCGGAACACTTCCGACAGCCAGCGTGAGAAGTCGTGATGGCGCAGGTGGTGTTCGAGGGCGGCCGGCACCAGTTGCTCGAGGATGGCGGCCAGGCCGGCCAGCGACGCGGCGGCCGGCTGGCCCGGAGCGCGGCTGAAGACGAACTGCAGCGGCCGTGGCACCGGCAGGTCGGCGTACTTGTGCCGATGACGCACGTGCGCGGTCAGGCGCGGCGCGACTTTGAAGCGCACCAGGTCGGCCCCGGGTTCCTCGGCGGTCGGCAGGAGCACGGCCTCGGAAACACTGAGCGTGGCCAGCACCGAGGCCAGCCGCGCCGCGTCGACCGAGGCCCAGCGCGCCAGCGCGGCGGCCTCGCGGGGGTCGGTGTGGCGGGTGGCGATGATGACGCCGATCTGACGCATCACGCCATCGTCGAGATCGGTGGGGCGGTAGGTGACCAGGGTGTAGCCACCGTGCGTGAGGTCCTCGGTCACTTCGGCGTCGACGTCACGCAGGAAGTAGTGCGCTTCGTCGACCACGATGCGATGCGGGAGGCCGCGCACCCGCCGCAGACGTGCCAGCGCCGGCAGGATGGCGCGCATGCTGTCGAGCTTCTGCGTGTAGGGCACATGCGAGAGGTCGATGATGAGTCCGCCATCGGGGAAGCGGAAGGCTCGCTCCAGTTCACCCGGACCCGGCGGGCGATCCTCACCGACGATGCGCACGCCCGGCAGCGCTTCGAGCGCGCGGTAGTCACCCTCGGGGTCGACAATCGCCACCGCGTAGCGGGCCAGCATGAGCTGCTCACTCAACAGCCCGGCTACCCACGACTTCCCCGATCGCGGGTCGCCGCTCACCAGGACGTTACGGTCGCGGACGGCGAGACTGAGCGGGCGTTGCTGGTCGTGGCCCAGGAGCACACTGCGCCGGCCGTTGGTCGCCGGCAGGTTGCGATCGGCGGCCCGCGCGCGCAGGAACTTGGCGGTGTCGGCAGGTCCGCGGCCCTCGACGACGAGATCGGCGACGCGCGCCAGCGCGGCAGAGCCCCAGCGGACGGCGGCGCCGACTTCGGACGCTTCGAGCAGCGCGTGGTCGTTCTCGGCATCGCCGATGGCCAGGGTGTTGTGTGTCGACAGACGTAGCGTCGACAGGGCTTCGCGCAGCCCCGTCGCCTTGCTGACGGCCTGAGGGAGGATCATCAGCCGCGCGCGGTTGAAGGCGAGCACGAGCGGCAGTTCCTGTTCGCGAACCACGTCGAGCACGGTGCTGGCCGCCTCGGCCGTTGTCTCGACGACGCACTCGCCGGTCGTCGAGTCCACGCCGCGGGCACGAAGTTCGTCCTGGAAGGCCGGCGGTGGCGGGCCGTGGAGCCGCATCGACCGGCCGCTGGCCGGAAATGTGATGACGGCGCCGTTCTCGCCGACGATGGCGTCGGCGAACGTCAGATCGCCGGCCACCCGGCGCAACTCGGACAGGCGCCGGCCCGTCACGAGCACGATCGTGACGTCGGCCTCTCTAGTGGCGTCGAGCGCCAGACGGATATCGTCCGACAGGTGCCCGTCCTCCGAGAGGGTGCCGTCATAGTCCACCGCGAGCACGCCGTAGCGCATGGCTCCTCCACCGGCGCGTTCGCAAGTCGGGTGCCAGGTGCGAACGGGCGTGCGGCGGGCGCTTTCACGGCTGGGTTGGCGGCGCGCCCGCGGACTCCTTGGCCCGGTCGCGTGATCCCCCGGGCCCGTCGCGGCAGTCGGAACCGGGGTAACATGCCCGGAAGGAGGCGACCACGTGATGCGACTTGCGGCTCTTGTTCTGGTGAACGCGCTGATGCTCGGGACCTTGCCGGCGACGGCGCAGACCGCGGCTCCCGCCGCCGCCGCGCAGAATGTCATCGCTGGCGTCAGGGCGGCCATTGCCAAGGGCGATTTCGCCTCCGGCGAGCGGATTCTTGCCGACTACCGCAAGGACAAGGGCACTACGCCGGAAGCCCTCGAGGCCATGTCGTGGCTGGGCCGCGGCGCCCTCGCCGCCAAGCAGCTCGACAAGGCCAATCAGTACGCCGAGCAGACCTACGATCTGTGCCTGGCCGCGCTCAAGACGCGCAAGATGGACGACGAGCCGCGGTTGCCGATCGCCATTGGTGCGGCCATTGAAGTGCGGGCACACGTGGCCGCCGAGCGCGGCGCCCGGGCCGATGCCGTCTACTTTCTCACCGATGAACTGGCCACCTACAAGGCCACCTCGATTCGCACCCGCATCCAGAAGAACCTCAATCTGCTGTCGCTCGAGGGCAAGGCCGCGCCGGCTCTCGAGGTGGGTGAGGCGCTCGGGTCGACGCGTCCGGTGGCGCTTGCGTCGCTCAAGGGCAAACCGGTCGTGGTCTTCTTCTGGGCGCACTGGTGTCCTGATTGCAAGGCCATGGGTCCGGTGCTCGATGAGATGCGCCAGCGCTACGGCCAGCGCGGACTGACGATCGTGTCGCCGACGCAGCGCTACGGCTACGTGGCAGCGCGAAAGACCGCGCCCGCGGCCGAGGAGATGGCCTACATCGCCAAGATTCGTGACGAGGTCTATCCCTGGATGGCTCAGGAGGCGGTGCCCGTCAGCGAGGAGAACTTCAAGGCTTACGGCGCCAGCACGACGCCCACCGTGGTGCTCATCGATCGCGACGGCATCGTGCGGCTGTACCACCCCGGACAGATGAAGCTCGCCGAGTTCGAACCGCTCGTGAAGGCGGTCGTCGAGGCCAAAGCCGGGAGCGCTGCGGCCGGACTTCGCTAACGGAACCGGTCAGCGCCGGCGGCGCTTGAAGGCGAGCCCCGACCAGGTGGCGTCTACGCTGCACACCTTGAAGTCGACCAAACCCGCCCCGAGTCCCGCCTCGCGCCCGTGCGAGGGGCGGCGCGACAGGTCGACGAGAAAGCAATCGGGCGTCCCGGCACGCAGCGCCCGCATGAGCGGCGTGCCGGTGACACCAGGCAGGTAGACGGTGTCATGGCCCAGCGCCGTCAGGGCCGCGATACGCTCGCGCGCTTCGTCCGCGTCCCAGTGCACAAGGTGGACGCGCATGCGCCGTGACTCAGGCCAGGGTGGCCTTGAGCGTGATGTCGGTGGCGGCCAGGGCCCGCGAGATGATGCAGCCGGACTTGGCCTGCTCGGCGTGGGTGGCAAAGGTGCTGGCGTCCACTCCGGGCACTGTGGCCGTGCAGTCGAGATCGATCCGGGTGATCTTGAACCCGGCCTCGTCCTTGCCCAGGTGCACGCTGGCCGTCGTGGCCACCGAGGTCGCCGTGAAGCCGGCCTTGGCCAGCGAGTTGGCCAGCGCCATCGAGAAGCAGGCGGCATTGGCCGCACCGAGCAGCTCTTCCGGGTTCGCGCCGGTTTCCTCGCCGAAACGGGTGGCAAACGAGTACGCGCCTTCGAATGCGCCGCTGCCGAGGGCCACGTGTCCGCTGCCCCCCATCAAATCGCCCTTCCACTCCGCCGTTGCCGTGCGTGCCATCGCTGCTCCCTTGAATGGTGCGCGCTCGAGCACGAGAGGGCCGTGCCGGCGCGTCGAAAGGGCTAGCGTAGCACGCGGCCGCGCTCCGGCCGGCTAGCGGGGCCGCGTGGGCGGGAGGTCGCGGATGATGAAGAGCTTCTCGCCTGGCTTGATGAATCCGAGGTCGCGGCGGGCGAGTTCTTCGATCGTGGCGGCGTCTTCGCGGTAACGGCGGGCTTGCTCCACCATCCGCAGGTTTTCCTGGCGCGCCGTCTGCAGATCGTGAGCGACGGCCGCTTCCGTGTCGCGCGCGCGCATCAGGGCCAGCAGGCCCTTCTCGCCCATGACGGCGTCAACCAGCACCACGATCGTCACGATGACGAGTCCGGCCCGAAGCAGACGCCGGCCGCGCGGAGTGGTCTCCGGCTTCGGGGCGTCGTCCTGGACTCGATCGTCGGTCATGGGCGATGTCAGAATAGCGGCTCGCGCCGCGAAGTACAAGGGCTTTGTACCGCGCCGGCCACGAAAGTACAAGAATTTTTTTGAGAGTACAAGTGAAAAACGATTCGTGCCCCTGTCTGGTCCTGACGACGTGGCCCGCCGACCGGCCCGTGGCGCCCCTGGCGCGCGCGATCGTGGAGGCCCGGCTGGCCGCCTGCGTTCACGTGGCGGCGGTGGGCAGCTCGACCTACCGCTGGGAAGGCGCCGTCGAAAACGCCGGCGAGCAGCAGGTCGTCTTCAAGACCACGCGGGCACGCCTGGCCGAACTCGAAGCGCAGGTGAGGGCGGCGCACCCCTACGCGTTGCCCGAATGGCTGGTTGTTGACGTTGGCGGTGGCCAGGACTATCTGGCTTGGATCACGGAGAGCGTCGCCGTCGTCTCCGACGCCGGCTAGCCGAGTGCCTGCGTCAGATCGTCGATTAGGTCGTCGATGTCCTCGATGCCGACCGAGACGCGCAGCAGTCCGCCCGTAATCCCGAGCCTGGCCCGCCGTTCTTCCGGCACCGAGGCGTGGGTCATGATCGCCGGGTGCGAGATGAGCGTCTCGACGCCGCCGAGGCTCTCGGCGAGCGCCATCAACCGCACCCGTCCGAGCACCTCACGGGCGCGGTCGAGGGTGCCGACATCGAACGAGATGAGGCCGCCGAAGCCCGTCATCTGCCGGCTGGCGAGCTGGTGGTGCGGGTGTGACGTCAGCCCCGGATAGATGGTGCGCGTGACGCGCGGGTGCGCGGCGAGGTAGTCGGCCAGCCGCATGGTGTTGGCGTTGGTGCGCTCCATGCGGATCGGCAGGGTCTTGGTGCCGCGCAGCACCAGCCACGCATCCATCGGGCCGAGAATCGCCCCGGCGGCGTTCTGGACGAAGCGCATCCACTCGACGTCGTCGTCGTGCTTCAGGATGACGATGCCACCCACCGAGTCGCTGTGGCCGTTCAGGAACTTGGTCGTGCTGTGGAGCACGATGTCGGCGCCGAGCGCGAGCGGCCGCTGCACGTAGGGGCTGGCGAAGGTGTTGTCGACGACGACGCGCACGCCGTGGCGGTGAGCGATGTCGCTGGCGGCGGCGATGTCGGTCACCGACAGCATCGGGTTGGTCGGTGATTCGATGAACAGGTACTTCGTCTTCGGCGTGAGGGCCGGAGCGATGGTGTCGAGGTCGGCCGTGTCCACGTACGAGAAGTCGAGCCCGAACTTGCGCCGCACCTTCTCGAACAATCTGAACGTGCCGCCGTAGGTGTTGTCGCTGACCACGACGTGGTCGCCCGACTGGAGGCGCGTCAGCACCGCGTCGATGGCCGCCATCCCCGAGGCGAAGGCGAAGGCCGCCGTGCCGCCTTCGATGGCGGCTACGTTGGCTTCGAGGGTCATCCGCGTGGGGTTGTGCGTGCGGCCGTATTCGAAGCCCTTGTGCTGTCCGAGCCCTTCCTGCACGTAGGTGGACGTCTGGTAGATCGGCGTGATGATGGCGCCCGTCGACGGGTCGGGCTCCTGCCCGGCGTGGACGCAGACGGTGGCGAAGCGAGCGGAGTCGGGAAGTTTCACAATCAGGCGACGTTACTCTGTTATCATTCCGGGTGGCAATCGGCTGCACGGCGCATTCGAGCGGCCGCGCTGCCCGCCGATGCCCGATCGTACCCCTCGACCGCTTCTGCCGGGGTCTACCCTCTCGCCGCCCGCGCGAGTTCGTGAGTGGCTGCGCCGATCGCTCCCTGGCCGCATCCTGATGGGCGGCCTGGTCCTCAAGATCGTCGACGCCGCCGCGTCCGCCGCCTTCGGCGAACCGCGCCCAGGGTGGGTCGAGTTGGTCGACACGGCCGGCACCCTGGCCATCATCCTGGTCGTCGCCTACGTGCTGGCGCGCGGGCTCGGCTGGATGCGCCGCCGGCTGCTCTGGCGCGTGCGCCGCAAGCTCATCCTCTCGTACGTGTTCGTCGGGCTCGTGCCGTCGCTGCTCATCGTCACGTTCTTCGTGCTCGCCGGACTGCTCCTCATCCGCAACGTCGCTGGCTACATGGTGCAGACGCGCCTCGAGGCGCAGGCGACGCAAGCGCGCTTCCTCGCCCAGACGGTGTTGGTCGACGTCGACCGCGCCGCCTCGGCGGCGGCCGTTCGCGACACCCTCGAGCGCCTGCAGGAGAGCGCCTCGACGCGCTATCCGTTCCTGTCCATCGCCGTCGTGCCCGTCGACGGCGTCACCTGTGCCGAGGGCCTGGTCGCCGCCGGCGCCGGCCGCACGCCGCCCCTGCCGTTGCCCGTCAGCGCCGGCGCCTGGGCGCACCTGCCGGCGCCGACGTCGCTGCCGGCGTGGATCACGACCTGCGACGGCGTGGCGCAGCTCACGGCCTACGACGCGGCCGATGCCGCCCAGCGGTCCACCGGCGCTACTGACCTGCGGCTGGTCGCGCGGGCGGTGGCCTTGCCAGCCACGCGGACGCCGACCTGGGCCGTCGTGCTCGATCTGCCGATCTCGGCCGTCGTGGAGCAGCGGCTTCAGGAAGAAACCGGCATTCAGCTCGGCGCGATCGGCGACCTGCGAACCGACGAATCACCGGCCGTTGCTGCCCGCGGCACCGCGCTCGACGCCCGGCCCGCGCCCGACTACGGCGTCGGTCTCGTCAGTCAGGCGCTGCGCCGCTGGGTCGTGCTCGTGCAGCACGTCGACTGGGCGTCAGGCGCGCGCGGCGACCTCAACGTGATGCTGTCGCTGCACCTGGTCGACATCTATCGCCGCATCGCCTTCGGCTCGGGGCTCGGCAGCGCGTTCAGCGGCGTGCTCCTCGGCGCGCTGGTGGTCGTTGGCGTGCTGTTCCTCCTCATCCAGGGCGTCGCCCTCGTGCTGGGGCTGGCGCTGGCGCGTCAGATCACCGGCGCCGTGCACGATCTCTTCACCGGCACCGAACACCTGCGCAATCGCGACTTCACCCACGTCATCCCGGTCCGCGCCCGCGACCAGCTCGGCGAGCTCGCCGACTCGTTCAACGTGATGACCGGCGAGATCACGCGCCTGCTGTCGGACGTGGCCCGGAAGGAACGCCTCGAGCAGGAGTTCGCGACCGCCCGCGAGATCCAGATGAAGCTGCTGCCCCAGGGGCCGCTCACGGTACCGGGGCTGGCCGTCTCGGCCTACTGTGAACCGGCGCGCGAGGTGGGCGGCGACTACTACGACGTCTTCCCCGTGGACGAGGACGTCTTCGGCTTCCTGATTGCCGATGTGTCGGGCAAGGGCGTGGGCGCCGGGCTCTACATGGCGCAGCTCAAGGGCACCGTTCTGTCGCTAGCGCGCCAGCACCGTTCGCCGCGCGACCTGCTGGTTGCCGTCAACCGTGTGCTCGTCGATCATCTCGACGGCAAGAGCTTCATCACGATGAGTTACCTGGTCGTCGATCTTCGGCGACAGGTCATGACCTACGCGCGCGCCGGCCACTGCCCGATGATCGTGGCGCCGGGCGTGCGCGGCGGCGTGCGCCCGCCGATCAAAGTGCTGGCGCCCGACGGACTCGTCGTCGGGCTGTCGATTGGCGACAGTTCGCTCTTCGAGTCGCTCCTCGAGGAAGTGACGGTGCCGCTGGCGCCCGGCGACCTCTTCATGCTCTTCACCGATGGCATGAGCGAGATGATGAACCTTGCGCACGACTGCTTCGGCGAGACCCGGCTCGGCGAGCTCGCGGGTGAGCATCGCGACCTGCCGCTCGATCAGCTCGCCGACCGCCTCGTCGCCGAGGTGCGCGCCTTCGGCGCCGGCGCCGACCAGCACGACGACATGACGATGCTGCTGCTGCGCGTGGAGCCAGCCGGACACGCCGCGGCGCCCGTGGCCGTAGCCGCCGCGGTGGAGGCGTGATGGCGGAGGTCGAGATCGTCTTTCGCACGCAGTCGGAGATCGAGGCCTCGGTCGTCGAGGGGCTGCTCGTCAGCCAGGGCCTGCGCGCCGTGCGCCTGTCAGGACCACCGCCCACGGTCTTCGCGTTCGCGGTCACGCCGCTTGGCGACATCGGCATCGGCGTGCCTGCCGAAGAAGCCGCCGAGGCACGGCGCGTGCTGCTCAGTCACGGGGACGCCGGCGGGTCGGGCCTCGTCGTGCCGCTCGTGACCGAGCTGCGGAACGTCGAGACCCGGCTGCACTACGCGTTCCGTGACCGCGGCCTGCTCGAGCAGGCGCTCACCCACAGGTCGCGCACCGCGGAAGACCCGAGTGGCGGCGTCGACGACAACGAGTCGCTCGAGTTCCTCGGCGACGCCGTGCTCGGCTTCCTGGTAGCCGACCTGCTCTATCGCGAGTTCCCGGACTACTCGGAGGGGCCGAAGTCGAAGGCCAAGGCGGCGCTGGTCTCGACGGCCACGCTGGCCGGGATCAGCCGGCGACTCGGACTCGGCGACGACCTGCTGCTCGGGCGCGGCGAAGCCAAGACCGGCGGCCGCGCCAAGCCGGCGCTGCTGGCTGACGTCCTCGAGGCCGTGATCGCGGCCATCTACCTCGATGGTGGCATCGAGGCGGCCCGGGCCTTCATCGAACTCGCCTGGCGACCGCTGATCGCCAACGTGCGGCACACGGCGACGCTCGGCGGCGACCACAAGTCGGCGCTACAGGAGTGGCTGCAGGCCGCCGCGCGTCCCCTGCCGGGCTACCGCATCGCGCTTGAAACCGGCCCCGACCACGAGAAGCGGTTCCACGTGGATGCGGTGGTGGACGATCTCGTCGTTGCCTCCGGCACCGGCCGCACCAAGAAAGAAGCGGAGCAGGAAGCCGCCCGACTGGCGCTGGCAGCGCTGCGCAGCCCCGGTCCCTAGTCGATCTCGATGATGCCCCACGGCTTGCGTTCGTTGGCGCCAGCCGCGGCCAGACCGCGCTCGCTCTGCGGCAGGCGGCTCACGGCGTACTGTTGTACTTCGTGGGCGACCTCGTCGACGCCGGGCGGCATCGGCCGGGCGTGCAGGCGCACCCACAGACGCAGCACCGGGTCGGTGAAGCTGTAGCGTTTCTGGCGGGCTGACACCAGATCCACGTCTTCGAGCCACGACAGGTAGTCCTTCGTCGATCCGGGCGTGCGGCGCAGGCGCTGAGCAATCTCGGTCAGCGTGAGCGGCTCGTCCTCGGCCAGGATCTCGAGAATGGCCTTGAGCGCCCCGTAGCCGCGCGCGCGATGCAGGCGCAGCTCGTAACGGTAGCCGCACCATGTCGTGAGCGCACCGTCGGTGGTCAAGAGCGCCGTCAAGGCGCTGATCGGATCGCCGCCGCGCGGATTCATCGCCGCGCACATCTCGCCGAGGGCGTGCACATACGCGGCGCGTCCATCGCCCAGCGCATGTACTGTCGCGGCCAGTTCGTCCCGCTCGGCCGCGCCCGCCGCATCCGACGGCGGCAGCATGCCAGCGACCTCGCCGGCCGAGAGCGGCGGCAGATGTACGACCTCGAAGCGTGCGGCGGCATCACGCAGGACGCGATGGCTACGGGCCACGTAGCGGCTCGAGCAGACGAAGCGGTTCGGGCTATCGGCAATGGCCTGCACCAGCTCGCGCAGCACCTGGCGCAGGCCGGGGAAATTCTCGAACGTGCGGAGTTCCAGCACTTCGTCGAGCAGGAACGTGGCCGCCTGGCCGTCGGGCGTACGCGCGCGCTGCAGGAAGGCCAGCGTGCGATCGAAGGCATCACGCGCGCTCGTCGGCTGCGAGGAATCGCCCGTAGCCGCTGGGTCGATGAACGGCGAGGAACTGAGCACGGCGTCGTGGAAGCGCTCTGGTGTGCTGGCCGAGCGTTCGACGTCGATGTACTGACAGCTCGTGCGGCCGAGGCGGTCGGCCAACGCATGGAGCAGCGTGGTCCGGCCGCTGCCGCACCCACCGAGCACGACCGGCACACGCGACGGGGTGGCATCGAGCGACGCGATGACGCGGCGCTCCAAGCCCGTGTGGGGCGCCATCATGAACCGAGACCCTGCCGCTCGCGCAGCCACGAGGTGACGGCGCGGTCGTGACTCATGGGGGCGAGTGTGACGACAATTGACATATGCGACGCGGCGCGCGGGAGGGACACGCGGAGGTCTAGAAACTAAGCACGCGGCCCGCGCTTGTCAACGTCAATCTCCGGAACAAAAAAGTTGACAACCGTGGCGCCATCGCGCTCACGGTCGTAGACATGTGGCTGAGGTCACAATCGTGCCACCGGCGCGCGCGACTGGCGCGAACGACGAGGCCTGCACTATCCTGAAGCGTCCGACGGCTCGACAGCGCGCGTGCTCGTGCGAGTTCGTCTGCGACATCCAAGCGTGCATGAACATCGTCGTGTTGGGCGCCCAGTGGGGTGACGAAGGCAAAGGCAAGATCGTCGACCTGCTGACGCCGCATTTCTCGGTCGTCGGACGCTACCAGGGCGGCCACAACGCGGGACACACCGTCTACGTGCGTGGCCAGAAGTACGTCCTGCACCTGATTCCCTCGGGCATTCTCCATGCCGGCGTGTCGTGCCTCATCGGCAACGGCGTGGTCGTCGATCCGGCAGCCCTGTTTGCCGAGATCGACATGCTGGCGGGCCTCGGCATCGACGTCGAAGGCCGGCTGTTCATCAGCGATCGGGCGCACCTCATCCTGCCGTACCACCGCGAACTCGACGTGCTCAGTGAGGCCAAGCGCGGTGAGCGCAAGATCGGCACGACCTCACGCGGCATCGGTCCGGCCTACGAAGACAAGATCGGCCGGCGCGGCGTTCGCCTGTCGGACCTGCACGATGCGCCCGGCCTCGTCGATCTGGTGCGCGAAAACGTTCACGCGCGCAATCAGATCATCCTCGATACCCATCTCGAGTGGGAGCAGGTGCACGCGACGCTCGTGGCGCAGGGGCAGCGGCTCCTGCGGTGGGCGGTGGACGGCTCGCTGTTCCTGCACCAGGCGATGGGCGAGGGGCGGCGCGTGCTGTTTGAAGGCGCCCAGGGCACGATGCTCGACATCGACCACGGCACCTATCCGTTTGTGACCTCGTCGAACGCCTCGGTGGGCGGCGTCTGCACTGGCCTCGGCGTGCCGCCGCAGGCCATCGGCGGCGTGCTCGGCGTGGCCAAGGCGTATGCGACCCGCGTCGGCGAGGGCCCGTTCGTGACCGAGCTGCACGACGCCCTGGGCGAGCGGCTGCGCGAGACCGGCCACGAGTACGGCGCCTCGACGGGCCGCCCGCGGCGCTGCGGCTGGTACGACGCGGTGGCCGTGCGCTACGCGGCGCGGGTCAACGGCATCGGTGCCATCGCGCTCACCAAGCTCGACGTGCTCGACGGGCTCGACGAGATCAAGGTGGCGGTGGCCTACCGTATCGACGGCCGCCAGGTCGACGAGTTCCCGACCTCGCTGCCGGCGGCTGCCGCCATCGAGCCGGTCTACGAGACGTGGCCCGGCTGGACGTCGCCTACCAAGGGGGCCACGCTCTACGAACAGTTGCCGGCCCCGGCGCAACGCTACATCGCCCGGCTCGAAGCGGTGAGTGGCGTGCCGGTGGGGCTCGTCTCGACGGGGTCGGAACGCGACGAGACGATCGTCCGCGCCGATCGCCCGCTGGCCGCCTGGCTGGCCCGCTGACGCCCGGCGCGCCGCGCGGCTATGGCCGGCGGTGCTTTTCGCAGAACAGGCTCAGCGCCTCGGCGTTGGTGCCGTTGAACTCGATGCCGGCGCGGTAGCGCGTCGGCAGGTTCTTCGGCATCTCGAACGACGCCCACGCCACCGCGCCGACGCAGCGCACGACGCCGTTGGCGTCGGCGAACGAGACGCGCACACGCTGATTGGGCTTGAGCGCGAAGGGCGCTACCACCTGGGCGCCGAGGATCGACAAGTCGACCAGCACGGCCGGATCGCCGTCCACGAGCACTTCGGTGCCGTCGGCGATGCGCACGCGGGCCGCCCGTCGGACGCCCTGCTGCAGCGTGGTGACCGGCGGCGCCTGATCCGGGGCCGCCGGACGCTTGACGCCAGAGGCGCGCGGGCTGGCATCGTGGGCCACGACCCGCACTTCGCATTCCGCCAGCGTCGGATCGTCCTTGACGCGGCCGATCAGTGCCACGCCGCGCGAGGTGCCGGAGAACTCGCGCTCGACCGCCACGATTCTGGGCCGGTGCCGGAAGATGTGCTCGAGCGCTTCGATCGCTTCCGTTTCGGTGAAGCTGTGCACGCGGCCGCCGGATTCGAATCTGGCGCGCAGCGTCGGGAGCGTACGCTCGGGACCGATGACGACGATGGTCGCTGACACGGGAATCTCAGTGTACGGCAGCGTCTCGCACTCGCGCAACGCAAGCGCGTACAATTCCGCCGATGCCGCCCGAAGTCGCGCTCGCCTGTCGCGCGGTCGTGAAGCGCTACGGCGACGTCGTGGCCGTGGACGGGCTCGACCTGCAGGTCTACCGCGGCGAGTGCTTCGGACTGCTGGGACCGAACGGCGCCGGCAAGACCACCACCATCGAGATGTTGGAGGGCCTCGTCACGCCCGACGCGGGCGCCGTCGAGGTACTGGGGCGGGGCTGGGCCGAGGCTGGGGCCGCCTTGCGGCCCCGGCTCGGCATCCAGCTCCAGGAGACGCAGCTCGCCGACAAGCTGTCGGTCGAGGAAACGCTGCGCCTCTTTCGTTCGTTCCATTCGTCAGGGCGGCCGGTGCCCGAACTGCTGGCGCTGGTCGGGCTCGAGTCGAAGGCCGGCGCTTGGGTGGGGAAGTTGTCGGGCGGACAGCGCCAGCGTCTCTCGGTCGCCTGCGCGCTCGTGGGCGACCCCGACGTCCTGTTCCTCGATGAGCCGACCACCGGCCTCGACCCGCAATCCAGGCTGCAGCTCTGGGACGTGCTGCAGCGTTTCAAGGTCGGCGGCGGCACCATCATGCTGACCACCCACTACATGGACGAAGCGGCCACCTTGTGCGACCGCGTCGGCATCGTCGACCGCGGCCGGCTCATCGCGCTCGGCACGCCGCTGTCGCTCGTGCAGTCGCTCGGCACCGCCCACGTCGTCGAGGTGGCCTTCGAGGGCGGCACGCCACTTTCCGACGAGCGCTTCGCCGCCTTGGCCGGTGTGGTCGAGACGCGCGTACAGGACGGCCTCGTCTCGCTGGGCAGCTCGGCCATCCACGAGACGATCCCGGCCGTGCTTGGCGCACTGGCCGAGACCGGCGCGACGGTGCACGAGCTGCGGACGCACAGCGCCACGCTCGAAGACGTGTTCGTCGCGCTCACCGGAAGGCACTTGCGCGATGGGTGACGAACAGGCGGCGCGCACCTACGTGAGGGCGCTCCGTGAGCTGACGCTGGCGCGGGTTCGCGAGTTCCTCCGCGAGCCGGAAGCCCTGTTCTGGGTGTTCGGCTTTCCCGTGATCATGACCATCGCGCTCGGGATCGCGTTCCGCACGCGCACCGACGAGCCGGTCGTCGTCGGTGTCGAGCGCGTTGCCGGGGCGGCGGCGGTCGCGGCGGCACTCGAGACCGCCGGTGGCTTCGTCGTCCGCGACGTGCCGGCCGCCGGCGTCGAGCGCGCCCTGCGCGACGGCGTGGTGCAGGTGGTCATCGTGCCGGGCACGCCGCCGGCCTACCGCTTCGATCCGGCGCGGGCCGAGAGCCAGGTGGCGCGCCTGGCCGTCGATCGCGTGCTCCAGCAGGCGGCCGGCCGTCGCGACGCGTTCACCCCGCGCGAAGACGCCGTACGCGCCGTGGGCTCGCGCTACATCGACTGGCTCGTGCCGGGCCTGCTGGGCATGAACATCATGGGCACGGGGATGTGGAGCACGAGCTTTGCCATCGTGACCGCGCGCACGCGCAAACTCCTCAAGCGCTTCGCGGCAACGCCGATGCCGCGCTCGGCGTATCTCCTCTCCTTCGTGGGCAGCCGCGTGGCGTTCCTGGTCGCCGAGGGCGTCGTGCTGGTGGGCTTTGCCTGGCTGGCGTTCGACGTCGCCGTCCACGGCAGCCTCGCGGCGCTGGGCGTCGTGTCGCTCGTTGGTGCGCTGGCCTTCGGCGGTATTGCGCTGCTGGTCGCCAGTCGCGCCCGGACGGTCGAAGGCGTGTCGGGTCTGCTCAACCTGGTCATGCTGCCGATGTGGGTGTTCTCGGGCGTGTTCTTCGCCTCGTCGAACTTCCCCGATGCCATGCAGCCCTTCGTGCAGGTGCTGCCGCTCACCGCGCTCAACGACGCCCTGCGCGGCGTGATCAACGACGGCGAACCGCTGGCCCGCTTGTGGCGGGAGCTCGCGCTGCTGACGGTGTGGGGCGGGGCGTCGTTCGCCGCCGCGTTCAGGCTGTTCCGCTGGGCCTAGCGGCAGCTCACGCGCCCTGCTCGTCGCGGGCGCTGGCGGCGTACCACTCCATGAGCCCGCGCTGCGCGTCCACCGGTTCGCCGGCCGTCGTCGCGCGCTCGTAGCGTCCGCCCGGCGTCAGCAGCCAGGTGCGCTCGGTGTCCTTCAGCAACCGGTCCAGCACGACCTCTCGCAGATGCGTCCTGAGCGCTGGGTCGTTCACCGGGAACAGCACCTCGACGCGGCGATCGAGGTTGCGCTCCATGAGGTCGGCGCTGCCGGTGTAGAGTTCCGGATCGCCGCTGTTCTCGAACCAGTAGAGACGGGAGTGCTCGAGCAGGCGGCCGACCACCGAGCGCACGCGGATCGTGTCGCTCACGCGCGGAATGCCCGGACGAAGACAGCAGACGCCACGCACGATGAGTTCGATCGGCACGCCCGCCTGCGACGCGCGATAGAGCAGCTTGATGGTGGCCAGGTCGGCCACGGCGTTGTTCTTGATGATGATGCCGGCGGGCCGGCCGGAGGCGGCGTGCTCGATCTCGCGCTCGATGAGCGCGCGCAGGCCCTGGCGCAGGCCAACCGGCGCCACCAGCAGAGCGCGATAGCTGCGCTTGTTCGAATAGCCGGTGAGCGTGTTGAACACCTCGGTCACGTCGTCGACGATGGCTTCGTCGGCGGTGAAGAGTCCGACGTCGGTGTAGACGCGTGAGGTCACGCGGTTGTAGTTGCCGGTGGCCAGGTGGGCATAGCGGCGGATGCCGCCGGCTTCCTTGCGCACGACCAGGCACAGCTTGCAGTGGACTTTGAGGTTCACGAGGCCGTAGACCACGTGAATACCTGCCGATTCCAGCCGCGTCGCCCACGCGATGTTGTTGCGTTCGTCGAAGCGAGCCTTGAGCTCGACGAGCACCGCCACCTGCTTGCCCTGCTCGGCGGCCTGGATGAGCAGGTCGACGAGGGGCGAGTCGGCGCCAATGCGGTAGAGCGTGATCTTGATGGCGACCACGTGGGGGTCGCCGATGGCCGCGCGCAGGAACGTCTCGACCGACGTGAAAGAGTCGAACGGGTGGTGGACGAGGACGTCCTGATCGGCGACCTGTTCGAACACCTGATCGGCATCGTCGGGCCCCCACAGCGTGCGCGGATGGAAGATCGCGTCCTTGAGCGCTGGCCGGTGCAGCGAGGCGATCTGGCTCCAGTCGCCGAGGCCCATGCGGGCGCTCGTGCGCACGACCACGTCGTGGTCGACCTCGAAGTTCTCGATCAGGATGTCGAGCACGCGCCGCGGCATGTCGGCTTCCACCTGGAGCAGCGACGGCGCCCCGTAGCGCAGCTGCTTCAGGCCGCGGTCGACGCTCTCGAGCAGATCATCGGCCTCGTCCTCCTGGATCACGATATCGGTGTCGCGGATGACACGGAAGAGGTGCGCGCCTTCGACGGAGGTGCCAGGGAAGAGCGCGCGGATGTTGCGCCGGATGACGTCTTCGAGGAACACGAAGGTCGTGCCGGCGTGCGGCGAGAGTTCCGCCGGCAAGGTCACGAGGCGCGGCAGCATGCCCGGCACCTTGACGCGCGCGAACTTGGTGCGGCCGCCGTGGCGGACCTGCACGGCCAGGTTCATGCTGAGGTTCGAGATGAACGGGAAGGGGTGTCCCGGGTCGAACGCCAGCGGCGTCAATACCGGGAAGACCTGCGTTTCGAAGTAGTCGGTGAGCCAGGCCTCGGCGGCCGGGCTGTAGTCGCCAGGGTCGAGGAAGTGGATGCCCTCGGCGGCGAGCTGCGGGCGCAGCTGCTCCTGCCAGCAGCGCGTCTGCTCGGCCATCTGCTCGCCGGCGTGGATGCGGATGGCATCGAGCTCTTCCTCGGCGCTCAGTCCGTCGATCGACGTGTCGTCGATGCCGGCGCGGAGTTTCTTGCGCAGCGTCGCGACGCGCACCATGTAGAACTCGTCGAGGTTGGTGGCCGAGATGGCCAGGAACTTGACGCGTTCGAGCAGGGGATGCGACCCATCAGAGGCCTGAGCGAGCACCCGGCGGTTGAACTCCAGCCAGCTCAGCTCCCGATTGATATAGAGCGTCGAGCTGCCGAGGTCGTCCGGATCGAGCGTCGACCAGTCGGAAGGCGTGGCCGGCGGCACGGGCGGCGGTGGCGGCGGCATGCGGCGACCACGGACGCGGCGGACGGTGGGAAGCAGGTGCGGTTCCTGGGCGTGGGGCGCCTGGGCGGATGGGTGGGCCATGGGGAGCCAAACCAGCATACCAAAGGCCACTCGCCGGCGCCGCGGGCGGTCGGTGTAAATTGCTGCAAATCAAGTGAGATATGGGCTTTACTGGTCGAACCACAAGAGCACTGCGAAGACGATGACCGTCGCGGCCACGACGCGCTGGAGCCACCGGTGCCCCTGGGTCACCGCCAGACGCACGGGAGTCCGAAGAAGAGCAGCGCTGGCAGCGTCAGGAAGGAACCGCCCCCGGCCACGATGTTGAGGGCTCCCGCCACCACTCCGACCGCGAAGAGGGCGAGATACGGCAACGGGCCGGCGCCGGGCACGGCCCGTAAGTATAGTGGCCGCATGACACAGCGGGCGCCTGCCGCCGCCGTCGCCGCGCTCGCCGCGGCGCTTGCCAGCGCGCCCTCGGGGCAGACTCAGACGGCGCCGCCGGCTACCGACATTTTTCTCGCTCCCATCCGCCTGCTGGCCTCGGCGCCCACGATGGGACCGGCTCGGGTGGTCTCGGAGAATCCGAACGGCTACGACAACCAGCCGTTCTTCGGGCCCGATGGCCGGGCGATGCTCTTCACGTCCAACCGCGATGGCAAGCAGACCGACATCTATTTCCTCGAGTTACAGACTCGACAGATCCGCCAGTTCACCAGCACACCGGAGTCCGAATACTCCCCGACCCTGATGCCCGATGAGGCCGGCGTCTCGGTGATTCGAGTCGAAGCCGACGGTAGCCAGCGCATCTGGCGGTTCGACGAAGGCGCCGCGGCGCCTTCCGTCATCGCTCCCGCGGTCAAGCCGGCCGGCTATCACGTGTGGATCGACGCCGACCGCCTCGCGGTCTACGTGCTCGGCCAGCCAGCGACGCTGCAGATTGTCGACGTCACCACCCGACGGGCGAAGGTCGTCGCCAGCGACATCGGCCGTTCGCTGCTCCGCCGCCCGAGCGGGACGATGTCGTTCGTGCAGCGAGAGGCCGGTGCCTGGCACGTCAAGGAATGGGTGCCGTCGAGCGGTGAGGTTCGCGACCTGGTGCCGGCGCTGGCCGGCAGCGCTGACCGAGACGCGGCCTGGGCGCCCGACGGCACCCTGTTCATGACCAAGGACGGCGAAGTCCACTGGTGGAGGCCCGGCCAGTCGGGCTGGACGCTTCTGGCGGACCCTGGCATCGGCACGCTCTCGCGATTGGCGGTGTCGCCGGATGGGCGCTGGCTGGCGATTGTGGCCGCCGAGCGCCGGTAACGGCCCTGGCGGCACGGGCGCGAGAAAGTGCTTCGGAAATCGCACCAGAATTCTGTATAATTTCGAGCTATTGAGTCTGACCAGTAACTGACATCGACGCCGTGAGGCGCAGGAGGACAAGACTATGCCGCTGACACGACGGCGACTTTTCGCCGAGATGTTCGAGCCCACGCACCACGAGTGGCTCTCGGCGCGGGGTCACGAGGCCATGACGGCCGGCCACGTCGAGGCCCAGATGGCCGCGCCGGGTGCGAACCTGATTCGCATCTCCAGTAACGAGAACCCTCTTGGCCCGGGCCGGCACGTCGTCGACGCCATCACGGCCACCTTCAACGAGGCGGCCCGTTACCCCTTCAACGCCACGAAAAAAGAAGGCACGCTCATCAGCGCGTTGGCGCAGAAGTTCGGGGCCAAGAACGACCAGATTGTGCTCGGGCCCGGCTCGGGCGAGCTCTTGACGCACGCCGTCCGCGCCTTCACGTCGCCGACCAAGCCGCTCGTCACCGCGTGGCCCTCGTTCGAGAACCCGCGCGTCACGGCGAAGAAGATCGGCACGCCGGTGCGCGAAGTGGGCTTCGACGCCGGGCTGAAGATCGACCTGGCGAAGATGGTCGAAGCGTCGAAGGGCGCCGGCCTCGTCTTCTTCTGCAATCCCAACAACCCGACGGCAACCGCGCACGGCAAGACGGCCGTGGCCGACATGGTCAAGGCCATCCGCGCCGCGTCGCCCGACACCGTCATCCTCATCGACGAGGCGTATCACGACTACGTGACCGACCCGTCGTACGTCTCGGCCATCGACTTGGCGCTGGCCACGCCGAACGTATTCGTGACCCGGACGTTCTCGAAGGCCTACGGCATGGCCGGACTGCGCGCCGGCTACGCCATCGGTCATGCCCAGGCGATCAAGGCCGTCTCGGCGTTCAAGATGCCCTACGGCCTCGGCACGCTGACGCTCGCGGGTGCGGTCAATGCGTTCGCCAACCAGGCGCACATCGACAGCGAGCGCGCCAGAAACACCGAAGTGCGCGCGTTCACGACCAAGGCGTTCGCCGACCTTGGCGTGACCGGCACCGATTCACAGACCAACTTCCTGTTCATGGAGATCAAGCGGCCGGCCGCCGGATTCCGCGACGCCTGTCGAAAGGCCGGGGTCCTGGTGGGTCGCGACTTCCCGCCGTTCGAGACCAAGTACTGCCGCGTCTCGATCGGCACCATGGATGAAATGCAGCGCGCGGTCGCCGTGTTCAAGACCGTCCTCGGAGGCGCCACCAGCACCTCCAGTCAGCAGGGGCGATAACCGTGTCGAGAACCAAGGAGGTTTCAACCATGTCGCTCTCGCGACGTTCGTTCGTGCACACGGTGGGCGCTGGCGCCGCCGGACTTTGGATCACAGGCCGCGGCCGCGAGGGCTCGCTGTTTGGCGGCGAGACGCTGTTCGCTCAGGGGCGGACACCGTCGATCATCGTGTCGAGCAACGAGAACCCGCTCGGCTGTCACCAGGACGTGCTGGCCGCCGTCAAGGGCTGCCTGACCGAGGCCGGCCGCTATGCGTTCGCTGCCGCCGACGAGGTCAGGGGCCTGGTCGCCCGGAAGCACAACGTGAAGCCCGAGAACGTGCTGCTCGGCTCCGGTTCGACGCAGCTCCTGCGCACGTCCACCCACGTCTTCACCTCGAAGACGGCGGGGCTCGTGGCCGCGATTCCGGCCTACGAAGAGTGCGCCGACTACGCCCGGCTGATGGGGCACCCGATCACCGGCGTCAAGCTCAACGCCGAACTGAAGATGGACCTCGACGCGCTGCAGCAGGCGTCGAAGGGCGCCGGGCTGGTGTTCTACTGCAATCCCAACAACCCGGTGGCCACGGCCATCAACGGATCGGATACGAAGGCGTATCTCGCCACCCTGATGAAGAATTCGCCGGCCACCACGGTGCTGGTCGACGAGGCCTACTTCGAGTACGGCACGATGCCCGGCTACGAGACGATGATCCCGCTCGCCGTCGAGAACCCGCGCATCGTCGTGGCGCGCACCTTCTCGAAGTGCTACGGGATGGCGGGGCTGCGCATCGGCTACGCCATCGGCCACAAGGACACCATCGCGAAGATGGCGGCCTGGGACGGCATCGACCCGATCAGCATCATGGCGCTGGCTGGTGCCAAGGCGGCGCTGGCGGTGCCCGACAGCTGGGTCAAGGCCGAGCAGAAGCGCAACGCCGAGGCTCGCGCGTTCACGATGAAGTGGTTCTCCGATCACGGCTACACGCCGACCGACTCGCAGACCAACTTCATGTTCGTCGACATCAAGCGGCCGTCGCGAGGCTTCCGCGAGGACTGCCTCAAGGAAGGCGGCGTGCTCGTGGCACGCGACTTCCCGCCCTACGAGAAGTCGCACGTCCGGATCTCGGTGGGCACGATGGCCGAGATGCAGAAGGCCGTGCAGGTCTTCGACAAGGTGCTCGCCACGCCCGCGAAGGCGGCTGCCGCCTAGACACCAATTGACTATCGGCCGCGAAGGCCGATAGTCCCGACTATCGACACCGGGCTTCTTTTCAACGCGCGAGCGGGGGGGAGAAGCCCGGTTGCATTTTCCGGGGAGGATGGCGGCATGGGCATGGGCAAGATGGAGATTGACCGCCGCGCGTTCATTGCAAGCCTCGGAGGGTTGGCCGTCGTCGAGGCCATGGATTCGGAGACCAAGGCCGAGGCGCTCGAGCACTACATGGTCGAGCACCTCGACCTGGCGTCTGGCGGTCTTCTGCCCGAGGCCGAGCAGCTGCTGCCGTCGGCGGCCGACGCTACGGTGCGCCGCGGCGCCGGCAGCCTGTTCACCCCGCGTGGACCGGCCGGCAACCGCTCGATGCCGGTGCTCGCGCCGATGTCCAACAATCCCACGCTGCTCGAGTTCTTCGAAAAGCGTTTCGCGCCGGCCAACCACGTGCTGCAGAGCGCCACGCGGGCGCTCAAGACCGGCATGAGCGAAGAGATCGTCATGGCGTGCCTGCTGCACGACGTGGTGCAGAACCTCGTGAAGGTGGATCATGCCTGGTGGGGGGCGCAGATGCTCGAGCCCTACGTGACCGAGAAGGTGAGCTGGGCCATCCGCTATCACCAGGCCTTGCGCTTCTATGCCGACGAGGCCCACGGCTACGAGTATCCCGAGCTCTACAACCGCATCTATGGCAAGGACTACGAGCCGCAGTCCCACATCAAGGCGGCCTACGAGTTCGCGCGCAACCACAAGTGGTACTTCGAGGCGCGCATGATCACGGTGAACGATCTCTACGCGTTCGACCCGAACGCCAAGGTATCGATCGAACCGTTCTTCGACATCATCGGGCGGCAGTTCAAGCAGCCGAAGGAAGGGCTGGGGAACGACAACAGTCCGACCGCGCACATGTGGCGCACGATGATGTTCCCCGACAACCCGCTCTAAGGATTCGGGCCGGGCCAGGACCGGCCGGGTGCTCGAGCTCCCGCCCTTTGGCATGTCTACCTCACGTTTCGTTCCCCTCTGTGCCGTGGCCGCCGCCCTCTGGCTCGGCGCCACGGGCGTCGCCTTCCAGCGCTCCGACGCCTTCCCCGAATCACGACATCACCCCGCCATCAAGTACGGCACCACGCCGCCCTCCGACGTCGTCGCCCAGCTCAATGGACGGCTCGAACGAGGCGAGCTCACGGTCGCCTTCGAACCCGGCGGCCGCGGCTACCTCAGGGCGGTGCTGCTGGCACTCGGGATCGACAAGAGCTCGCAGACGCTCGTCTACTCGGGCACCAGCCTGCAGACGTCGTACATCTCGGCGGCGAATCCGCGCGCCATCTACTTCAACGACAACGTCTCGGTGGCGTGGATCCGCGGCGCGCCGCTGCTCGAACTGGCGGCCCAGGATCCGCGCCTCGGCACCGTCTTCTACCAGCTCTCGCAGACCGAGAGCGCCACACCGAAGCTGTCGCGGATGGAGACGTGCCTGTCGTGCCACGTGTCGTGGGACACGCGGGCCGTGCCGGGCGCGTTCGTCATGACGACGTTTCCGCGCAAGTCCGACCGCGACTACGCCAATGGCGGCGTGAGCGATCACCGGGAGCCGCTGCCGCGGCGCTACGGCGCGTGGTACGTCACGGGCGCGAAAGTGCCGCCGCGGCACATGGGCAATCAGGCGCTCATCGGACCGCACGCGGCCTCGCCCGAAGCCACGCCGCCGCCGCCGGTGCTGACGACGCTGGCGGGGAAGGACCTGGTAGGTGACATCGACGACTTCCTCGTCCCTACCAGCGACATCGCGGCGTTGGTCGTGCTCGAGCACCAGCTGCACGCCATGAACCTGATGACCCGCACCGCCTGGGAATATCGACTGAGCGCGGGCGCTGGTGCCGACGCGCCGGTGGCTGCAAGCCAGCCGCCGGTTGTGACGCCGCGCGTGCAGGAGGCCGTCGACGAGCTGGTCGACTATCTGGTCTTCGTGGACGAGGTGCCGCTCGGCGTGGTGCAGGGCAATTCCGGCTTCACCGAGTGGTTCTCCGCCCAAGGACCGCGAGACGGCGCCGGCCGCTCGCTGCGCGAGCTCAAGCTCGACGGCCGCATGATGCGCTACCCGCTCAGCTACACCATCTACTCGCTGGCCTTCGATGGGATGCCGCCGGCCGTGCGCCAGGCGACCTACCGGCGGTTGTGGCAGGTGCTGTCGGTGGCGCGCCCCGAGGCGAAGTACGCGCACCTTACCGACGCCGATCGCCGGGCGATGCTCGAGATCCTGCGTGCGACCAAGACCGACCTGCCCGACTTCTTCGCGCCGACGCTCGGCGCGCACTGACACGCGAGCCGGCCGCGGCAGTCGTCGGTCGCCGTACAGGCTGCGGGCCGCGGTAGCAGTGCCTCTGCCGCGGCCCGTGTGACGTGCATTCCGGGCCCAGAGGCCCGGGCATCCAATTCCGTCCCCTAGGCGATCATCACGCGCCGCACGTGCTGCGCGTTGTGCTCCAGGAACGACCTCTTGTTCTCGAGCTGCTCTTCGGTAGGCTGCACGAGGCCGCTCGCGTCGGTGACGCGCGAGACGATCGTGTGCTCGCCGGGCGTGGCGCCCTTCCAGTCGTAGTGGAAGAGCTTCCACGAGTACTTCGTGTTCTGCTTGTCCATCATGGCCGGCTGCCAGGCGCCGTCGTCGACCTTGACCTCGACGGTCTTGAGCGGTGAGCCGTCGTCGAGCACCACGCCGACCACCTTGTGCGCGTCGCCTTCCTTCGTGATGCGGGCCACGAAGCTCTTGAGCTTCATTCTGGTGACGGCGGTTTCCCTCCACTTCATCTCGCCGTTGACCATCTCGCCGCGCACCGTGCGGTACCAGCGGGCCTGGTACTTGCCCAGGTACTCGTCGTCCTGCACGTGAATCTCCGACATCCACTTCACGCTGGCCACGGCGTACCAGCCGGGCACGATGAGGCGCACCGGGAAGCCCTGGTGGCGGGTGAGCGGCTCGTCGTTGTAGGCATAGGCCACGAGGGGCTCGGCCGAGAGCGCCTTGGCGCGCGACAAACTGCGGCCGAACTGCTGGTCGAGGCTGTACTTCTGCGTGCGCCACTCCACTTCCTCAACGCCGTGATCGGCGCCGAAGAAGACGAAGTCGGTGGCGTCGGCCTTGACGCCCACTTGCTTGAGCAGGGTCGCCAGTGGCACGCCCGTCCACTTGCCGTTGCTGCACAGGCCCTGCACGGGTGCGCGGTTGCCCGAGCACTCGAAGCCGACCATGACGTCGGCCTTCGGCATCGTCTTCAGGTCGTCGAGGCTGAAGCCCTTGGGCGTATTCACCATGCCGGCGACCTGCAGCTTGTAGCTGGAGGGGTCGACGACCGGATGACCGTAGTGCTGCGTGGTGAAGAACTCGTCCTTCGGGGTCGTGAACGACGTGAGAGTGCGCGTGTCGAAGAGCCGCCGATCGGGCGCCGCGTTGGCGACGAACTTCTCCGGGAAGTCGAGGAACGGCACGACCGAGGCGCCCTGAGCGAGCGCCGGCAGCACCCACTCGGGCACGCCGAGAACGCCCAGACTGGCCGCCGCCAAACCGCCGCGAAGGACTTCACGCCTCGTGTGCTGCTCGCTCATGGTCATCCCTTTCAGTGGCCCGCATCGGGGGCCAAAATCCGCCCTTCACAGTAGCGCGGGCGCTCGCCGCGTCGCAAGACGAAACCGCAGTCGGCCGCCCAGGCCGAGGCCAGGCGCACCAGCGTTTCGAGCGTGCAGTAGATGGCGCCGATCCAGACCGGCGGGTTGGTGGTCGTCAAGCCGAACCACGGTTCCACCGTGTGGTAGCGCCAGCCGCCGAGCGCCGTGCCGTAGACCTCGATCGCGAAGGCCACCAGAAAGAGCGTGGCGCACAGGCGCGGGTTGGCACTGAAGCGGATGCAGGCGAGGAAGGCCGCGAACCACACCAGGCCGAACGTGTCGTAACCACGCCAGGCGCCGTAGCCCACTACCGCAGCGAAAACGACGACCACCGCGCGCGGCAGCCAGGCCGGCGCGGCGCGGCTCATCCGGGCCGCGGCCGCGAAGACCAGGGCGTGGCCGGCGGGAATGAAGAGCGGGAGGTTGCCCAGCCGGTAATCGTAGAGTCCCCAGGCGTCTTTCAGGAACAGCTCGCCGGCGGTGGCGAGCACGACGCAGGCCGCCAGTTCCACGCGGTGCCGAGGCGACGAGCCAGCGCCAATCCACAGGAGCGCCGCCCAGGCCCAGGCCGAGACGACTGGCTGTGCCCACGGCAGACCGGTGGCATCGAGCGGAATACCGAGCGCGAGCGTGGCGGCCACGAGGGCCATGACGCGGCGCGTGCGCATCTCGCTCGTGACGGCCGGCATACAGGCAGGATAATACCTAGGACGCCCCATGGCCACCTTCACCGACTACCTCTGGTTCACGACGACCCGCCGGCAGGAGTTCGTGCGGATCACCGATCAGGTGCGCGCGATTGTCGAGAAGAGCGGCATCCGTGACGGCATGGTGCTCGTGTCGGCGATGCACATCACAGCGGCCGTGTACGTGAACGACTGGGAAGACGGGCTCATCCACGATTTCCAGGTCTGGCTCGAGAAGCTGGCGCCCGCAGGGCTGCCGTACCGGCATCACCAGACCGGCGAAGACAATGCCGACGCGCACCTGAAGCGCACGCTGATGGGCCATCAGGTAATCGTGCCGGTCACGAGCGGCGATCTCGATCTCGGTCCCTGGGAGCAGGTGTTCTACGCCGAGTTCGACGGCCAGCGGAAGAAGCGCGTTGTCGTGAAGGTGATGGGCGAGGTCTAGCAGATGAGATGAGAAGGCTGGTCTCCTGAACGGGAGGCTGCCGGCCTGGGGCATTCCCCGGCCCAGGCCCGGGCCATGTTACGATTCTAGGTTCTCACCACTCGCGTCCCCGTCGTCCAGAGGTCAGGACGTGGCCCTTTCAAGGCTAAAACACGGGTTCGAATCCCGTCGGGGACGCCATCTCCCTCGCTTCGCTCGGTCGACGCCGTCCCACGACGGTCCTCAGGCACCTCGCGACGAGCAGGCTCGTCGCGAAGGGGCACGAATCCCGCCCTCTGGACTGCGCGCACTGCCTGGGCCTTGGTCGGCGGCCGTCCCATGACGGTCCTCAGGCGCGGTGCTTGGCGTGACTGTAAATCATCAATTGACACTGTGTCTCATCGCGCTTTACACTCGACGCGGTGATCGTCAGCTGTCGACACGCCGGGCTGCGGGAGCTCTTCGAAACCGGCACGAGTCGGAGGGTGCCGCCGGACCTGCACAAACGCTGCAGCAGGGCGATGGATGCACTCCATGCTGCGACGGCGCTCTCAGACCTGAACATGCCAGGCTGGAGCGTGCACCCATTGAAGGGCAATCGGGAGGGCCGGCACGCGATGGCCGTCAGTGGCCCTTGGTGCATCACGTTCCGCTGGGACGGCAAGGACGCCCACGAGCTGGATCTCGAGCAGTATCACTGAACGGAAGGCGACGACGATGGCGACGACGAAGATGACGAAGGCGCACCCGGTCCGACAGCCCTTGAAGCGGCAACCGACCCATCCCGGTGAGATCCTCCGTGAGGACGTGCTGCCGGCGTTGCGGATGAACGTCTCGCAGGCAGCCCGCGAGCTCGGCGTGTCACGACAGCTCCTGCACCGAATCCTGGCGGGTAGGGCGCCAGTCACGCCGGAGATGGCCGTGCGGCTCGGAAAGTGGGCTGGCAACGGACCTGCGTTGTGGCTCGGGATGCAGCAGGCCTTTGACGTGTGGCACGCGGAGCAAACGCTCGGAGCAGAGCTCGAACGCATTCCGGGACACGCCGCGTAGACACTCTGCCGGCGCGCGCGCCCGGCCACCGACTGCTGCGGTCGGCGGCCAGCCTGCGCGCACTCCCTGCCCCAAGTCCCCGGGCTCATGCCGCGCTTCGCAGACCGTCCACAGTACGGAGCCACATGTAGAGCTGGCTCCAACTCGCACAAATCGGGGACGCCAACTCCCTCGCAAGGCAAGGTCGGTCGTGGGCCGTCCCTCGACGGTCTTCAGGCGCGGCGCGCCGCTTTCTCGATGCGCGACCGGGCACGAATCCCCAGCCAGCGCCGCTACCTGCGCCGCCGGCCGCCGGATGAGGGATGTCGGAGCGGATCGCCGCTTGTCTTCATAGTCCGGGATTGCCGCACGCGGTTCCGGCACCGGGAGACGAGCGATGACGCCCACAACGACCACAGCCGACGCTCTCGACCATTCGGACCCCTGGGGGTTCGGAAGCAGTGATGCCGCCGGCCTGTCGGCTGCTATCGAGCATTTCGAGCCGATTGACGAACCGGTGGACGACGACGAGCCGATCCCGGCCGCCCTGCCGGGGCTGTCAGCCCAGGCAGAGCCCCTCTGGCCTGCCAGCGCGGCCATGCCTATGCCGGCGCCCGGCGTCGAGCGCTGGATTCACCTGCCGTTTCCGCGCCAGATGGCCGGCGTCCTGGCCCTATTTGCCGCGGTCATCGTGGCGCAGGCCTTCTACATCGGCTTTTCGCTCACGGGCGAGGCGTCGGCCCGGCCGGACCTCGGCGAAATGGTCGTGTCGTCGCATCCCACCGGCGCCCAGGTGCGCGTCGACGGCCATGCGCAGGGCACGACACCGCTCGTGCTGCCGCTTGCCGCCGGCCGCCACCTGCTGGAAGTGCTCGGCCCGGCCGGGGAACCCGAGCAATTCGCTGCGGATGTCGTGGCCGGTCAGCGCTGGACGCGCCACGTCGTCCTGGCGCGGGCCGCCGCGCCGGCCGCGCGCGTGGCCGCCCTCAAGGTCGACGCCGGCACCTCGCCCGCGCAGGTGTTCGTCGACGGCGTCCTCGCCGGCCCCGCGCCCTTCACCCAGGCCGGTCTCTCCGCCGGCGAACACGTCGTACGCGTGGAGTTCCGCACTGGCGCCGCGGTGGAGCGCACTGTCACGCTGCCGGCCGGCGAAACCGTGGCGCTCGTGTTGGGGCCGCCGGTGGCGCGAGCGGCCGTGCCCGCCGTTCCGGCCGCCGGGTGGGTGCGCGTTGACGCGCCGTTCGAGGTGCAGGTCTTCAGGGCTGGCGAGATCGTGGGCTCGAGCCGCAGCGAACGCATCATGCTGCCCGCCGGCCCGCACGTCCTCGAGCTGGTCAACACGGCGCTCGGATACCGTGCCCCCGTCAAGACCACCGTCGCGGCGGGCAAAATCGCCTTACTCACCATCGATACCCCGCGCGTCCCGGTCGCCATCAACGCGCAGCCCTGGGCCGAGGTGATCGTCGATGGTCGCGTCCACGGCGACACGCCGCTGGCCAACGTGATGCTCCCAATCGGCGTGCACGACGTCGTGCTTCGCCATCCCGAGTTCGGCGAGCACAAGGAAACCGTGACGGTGCGCGCCGATGGTACCAACCGTGTCTCGGCGGACCTCCGGAGGTAACGACGATGTCGATGCTGCACCTCACCGCCGTTGCCGCCGGCCTGGCGTGGGCCCTGGCCACTCCGCCTCTGGCAGGGGCGCAAGTCGCGTCGGCGCCGGCTTCGCCGCTCCAGACCGGAATCGCGCTTTACGCCGCGGCGTCCTACGACGACGCGCTCACCGCCTTCGAGGACGCACGCAAGATCGACCTGGCTCTCGACGACCGCGTCGCCCTCGACCGGCACCGCATGCTGTGCCTGCTCGCCCTCGGCCGCGAGGCCGCGGCCGACGAGGCCGCAGCGAGCCTGCTCGAGACCAAGCCCGACTTCGTGCTCACCGCCAGTGACGCCTCCCCGCGGGTGCGCGCCATGTTCGACGAGACCCGCCGCCGCGTGCTGCCGGCGGTGGTGCGTCGCGTGTACACCGACGCCAGGCGCGCCTACGACAGCGGCGACTACGCCCAGGCACGCGACGGCTTCTCGCACCTGGCCGAGCTGCTGGCCGATCCGCAGGTGGCGGCTGCCGACCCGGCCTTCTCCGACCTGGGCACGCTGACCGACGGGTTCCTCCAGTTGAGCGCAGCGGCCATCGATCGCCGCTCGGCCCGTCGCGACTACGAGACGGTGCAGGCCGCCTTGGCGGTGTTGCAGCCGAGGACCGCGTTCGCACCCGTGGCGTCGCCGATGGCCGCGGCGATGTCGGCGCCCGCCTTCGACAGCGCAGCCGTCGTTGAGGCCAGTGACACCGGCGCGCCGGCCGCGACTACCACTGCAATGGCGCCACCGCCCTTCACGCCGCTCGGCATCTTCACCTACGACTGGCGCGACAGGGACGTGCGGCCACCCGTGGCGGTGGCGAACGCCGTGTCAGGCTGGTGGGGCTCGATGGGCGAGCCCGCCACCGGCACGCCGCTCGGCGCCATCGACATCGTGGTCGATGAGCTGGGCCAGGTAGTCGATGCGCGCATCCACCAGTCGGTGAACCGCGTGTACGACGCCGCGCTGCTCGAGTCGGTCAAGGCGTGGCGCTATCGGCCGGCCACCAAGGACGGGCGCCCGGTGAAGTACCGCCGCATCACGAGCGTCGTGTCGGGACGCTGAGTACCGCGGCGGCCCGAGCCGCGTATACTCGCTCGCGTGTTTCACGTGACTGCGGCGGTGGCCGCCGTACTCTCGTGTGCTCTGGCCGCTAGGGCCGCCGCGCAGGAGCCGGAGCTGCGCTGGGGTGCCGACGCCGAGGGCGGCGCCCCGTATGTCGAAGCCGACCCTCAGGATCCGTCGACCTACCGCGGGTTCGATGTCGAGGTGGCGGCACTCATCGCCGAAGCCCTGGGCCGCCGGCCCGTCTTCGTGCAGGCCGCCTTCACCGCGCTCGACCAGTCGGTGAAGCGCGGCGACTTCGACATTGCCGTCAACGGTCTCGAGGACTCGGCGGCCAAGCGCGCGGAACTCGCCGTCAGCGTGCCGTACTACGAGTTCAGCGAAGTGCTGACCGTGCGCGAGGCCAACGCCGGCCGCTACCGCACGCTGGCCGATCTCGGTGGCCGCCGCGTGGCGACGCTCGGCGCCACGCTGGCCTGGGAGATCCTGACGAAGGCCCAACGCGAACACGGCCTCCAGCCCGTCTCCTACGACGACGACGTCCACCCGTACGAAGATCTCCTGCTCGGGCGAGTCGACGCGGTGCTGCTCGACAACGTGCTGGCCGAGCGCTCCATGCGTCGCCACACCGGCATGTTCACCCATCCAGAGGCCGTCGCTATCGGCCACTACGTGGTGCTCCTGGCGCCCGACCAGGCGCCGCTGCGCGACCAGATCAACGTCGCGCTGCGCGCGGCCATGAGCGACGGACGTCTCGAAGCCATCTTCCGCCGCTGGCAAGTCTGGAACGACGACCAGCCGCCGATGTACGCGCGGGTGCTGGCCGGGGCCGACTCCCTGCTCGAGGCGCCCGGCGGCGGCACGGCGTCGCGGCCCGGCACGTGGACGCTGACGATGCTGTATCTGCCCGCGCTTTTCCGCGCGGCGCTCTTGACGCTGGTGCTCTCGTGCCTGGCAATGCTGCTGGCCGTGACGCTCGGCGTGGCCATCGCGGTCGGCCGCGTCTACGGACCCGGTTGGGTGCGCACGGTGCTGTCGGTGTTCGTGGAAGTCACGCGCGGCACGCCGGTGTTGCTGCAGCTCTTCGTGCTCTACTACGGCCTGGCCTCGGTCGTGCGTCTGCCGCCCTTCCTGGCCGCCCTGCTCGGTCTTGGCCTGAACTACGCCGCCTACGAGAGCGAGATCTACCGGGCCGCGCTCAAAGCCGTGTCGCGCGGCCAGCTCGAAGCGGCCCGCACGCTCGGCTTCACCGCCGGCCAGACGCTCAGGCTGATCCGCGGTCCCCTGGCCTTCCGCTACGCGCTGGCGCCGATGACCAACGACTTCGTGGCCCTGCTGAAAGACTCGTCGCTCGTTTCGGTGCTCACGGTCGTCGAGCTCACCAAGCAGACGCAGATCTTCGCCGCGAACCTCGGCACGTGGGCGGTGCCCGGTGCGCTCTGCGCGGTGATGTACCTCGCGATGTCGTGGCCACTGGCGCGGCTCGCGGCCAGGCTAGAACGGCGCTGGGCGGCGCCGACGCCGTGACGGGAACGGTGCTGGCCGTCCAGGGCCTGGAGCTGGCACGCGGCGCGCGTCAGATCCTGAGCAGCGTCGATCTCACGGTGGGCACCGGTGAACTGGTGGCGCTGATGGGGCTCTCAGGGTCTGGCAAGACCACGGTGTTGCGCGCCATCGCCGGCCTCGAGGGGTTCGCCGCGGGACGCATCAACGTCGATGGCCTCGTGCTCGATGGCTCGGCGCGTCGTCACCGCGACTTGCACCGCAAGGTGGGCATGGTGTTCCAGTTCCACTGCCTATGGGAGCACCTCACTGCCGTGCAGAACATCTGCCTGGCGCCGGTGCATGTCTACGGCACCTCAGCTGCGGCGGCGGCCACGCGCGCCCAGGCGCTGCTGGCCGACCTGGGCGTGGCGCACCGGGAGCACGCTCTGCCACGCGAGCTCTCAGGCGGGGAAGCGCAACGCGTGGCGATCGCGCGGGCGCTGGCGGCCGATCCGCGGCTGCTGCTCATGGATGAACCTACGGCCTCGCTCGATCCGGCCCGGCGCGCCGAGCTGGGGCAGACGCTACGCGAGCTGACGGCCCGCGGCCGAAGCCTGCTCGTGACCAGCCACGACGACGACTTCGTGCGCGACTTCGCCACGCGCGTGGTGGTGCTGGCCGGCGGACGGGTGGTGGAGGAGGGGCTTCCGGCCACCGTCCTCACCACGCCGGCGCACGAGGCGACCAGGCGCCTGCTCGACATGAAGGGCGAGACCGCCCTGCCCAGCCCGCCCGGGCCTGCCGACTGACGGCGGGTAGCGCACCCGCGCGGCCGCACCACTGATGGCACGGTGCCGGGCGGGTGGGGCGGATGCGGACCGGGTAGTAGAATCAAGAACGCGGGCCGCTAGCTCAGTGGTAGAGCATCTGACTTTTAATCAGGTGGTCCCGGGTTCGATCCCCGGGCGGCCCACCAACTCTCGCAAACACCTTCACCTTCAATAGTTTGCCGCCATCGACTGCGTGTGCGTCGCTCAGATCGGCATGAACACTCGTGTTACGATGTCTTACATGAAGACGTCGACCATCACGATCCGCTTGGACGACGCACTCGAACGTGAGCTCGATCAGGCGTGTGCGCGCACCGGTCGAACACGCAGCGACCTCGCCCGAGACGCACTACGACGTCAACTCGCGCTGTTGCGCTTCGAACGTGTGCGCCGCCGCGTGCTGCCGCTGGCCGAATCGCAGGGCTACTTGACCGACGACGACGTCTTTCGCGACGTGTCGTGAAAGTCTTCTTCGATACCAACGTCCTCATCGCCGCGTTCGCCACGCGGGGCCTGTGCGCCGACTTGTTCGCGCACGTGCTGCTCGAGCACGAGCTGGTGGTTGGCGAAGTGGTCCTCACCGAGCTGCGAGCCAAGCTCCGCACGAAGCTCAAGCTGCCGAAGAAGACCATCGACGAGATCGAGGGACAGCTGCGGGACGGCATCGTCGTGAAGGCGCCGGCGAAGCACCTGGGCCTGGGCATCAGCGATCCGGACGATGAGTGGGTGGTGGCGTCAGCAGTCGCCGGCGGCGCCGACGTGCTCGTGACCGGCGATGCGGCCGTCCTGAAGCTTGGCAAACGCGCGCCGCTGCCAATCCTGTCTCCCCGGGGACTGTGGGAGCTGCTTCGCAACCCCAGGCCCGGGTAGCGAGCCCGAAAACGTCAGGATCGCCAAGGTCGAGCCGGTTCACGGCCTTCAGCCCATTCGGCCGGCCGCCTTGAGCCCCGCAAGTCGCTGGAGCCACGCGATCGTCGGTTCCAACTGGCGCGGTTCTGGTCCACCAAACCTTCTCGAGGTGGCTGAGACTGCGCGACACGACAACTGCCGGGTAGCGGTTCGCCAGTCTTCCAGAAGGAACGCGGTGTAGTGTTCGTGAAGGGCGCGTACACCCCGCGCGCGCTTTGGAGCGGGTGTTCGCCTGGCCTCGGATCTTCGTGTCCCTAAGCAAGACGCGACGCCGCGCAGTCGCGCCACCACGCACGCTGGCGGGCGACGGGGCCGACCGGCGAGCGACTCTGAGTTGTCGTCGCTCTGAGATCCGACACTCGCACCGGGAGTGCGGGTGACACGCAGGGTAGGGGATTGGGGCCCCCAGAAGTGCTTTGGACGGCAGGACCAGCCGCCGGAAGGTGCGAGTGTCCGACCTAGCGAAGCGGAGCCGCCGGGCGGCCCCGTTGCGCGCCAGCGTTATGTCGGCGCATCCGGCGCTGAGTCCTCGCGCGTGGGCCAGCTAACCCCTCGCGCCTCGACTACTGGCGCTTTTCGAGCGCCGTCTTGAGCAGCGACACACCCGCGTAGAGCACCACCACCACCACCAGCCAGCGGATCGCTTCAAGCGGCAACGACTTCACGACGTAGGCGGCCAGTAGCACGCCAGGAATGCCGCCGAGCGCGAGGCCGAGCGCGGCCTTGCCGTCGTACTTGTTGGTCTTGGCGAACTTGATGCCCGCCAGCGGCAATCCATAGGCCGCCGAGCCCATCATGATGGGGAAGGCCGAGCGCGGGCTCATACCGAGCAGGCTGAAGACGATGAGACTCGGCGCGTAGCTGCCGATCCCGAGCGCATTGAAAGCGCAGAAGGTGAAGTTCAGCAGCGTGGCCGCGACGAGCGTGCCGCCCGTGAAGCCGATGGCCTCACCGCCGCCGGGAATCCACTGCATGTTGGTCATCGTCATGAAGATCGCGCCGGCTACCAGCGCCACCGCCATGCCCAACTGCACCTGGCGGCGGGGCAGACGCGACACGACGGCCGCGCCGATGTAGCCACCGAGCGCCCCGACGGGCACCATCAGCCCCAAGGTGATCGGGTCGACGGCGATGGCCGCGATGAAGGCGAACGCCTCGAGCGCCACCGGCACCGACGAGCCGACATTGAGGGTGCCGGGAATCCACTCGTCCTTCACCATCTTCAGGAAGCGAAAGGCGGCGGTGGTCGGAGCGTAGTTGCCGATCCCGAGCGTGTCGAAGAAGAGGCCGACGGCGCCGAGGCCGAACTGCATCGGCGTCGGCACGCCATGCGGATGGCCACGACGCGAGCTTCGCCACCAGGTGGCGACGAACCAGAGGACGACGAGCACGAGGCCCGTGAGGAGCACAGGGATGGGAGACAGCATGCGGCGGGGGCTATCTTGTGCCGCAATGCCGCGACCGGCAAGGCCTCAGTTGGAGGCCCTGCCGTCGCTGGGGAAGCTACATCGTGGTGAACGCGACGCTCGCCTTGGTGGTCTCCCACTGAATGACGAGCACGCCGCCCTTGCCGGCCGGGTTCTTCTCGATCGCGATGGTGAACTGCTCGACCGGCGCAGAGAGCGTCTCGGTCTTCATGGCCACGCGCGCCAGGTCCTGCGCCTGTGCGTATTCGGTGCCCCACTGACCGGTCTGCTTGTTGAGGACGAGTCGCCAGGTGCTGGCGTCAATCAGCGTGTAGAGCGAGACCTTGCCGGGATTGACGTGGATGGGCCCGATCATGAGCGCCTTGTCGGTCTCGAGAATCGTCGCCTCGTCGGCGCCGGTGCGCCAGACCTGGCCGTACGGCACGAGCCCGCCGAAGACCTTTCGACCCTTCATGTAGGGACGGCCGTAGGTGACGCTCACGGTCGCGCCATCGATGGTGGCCTTCACGGTTTCGTGCGGGCTGGCCCGCTTTTCCTGGGCGGCCACGAGGCCAGCCGGCACGGCGAGGGCGGCCACGAGTGCCGAGGCCACGAATGCACGACGTTGAATCACTGGACTACTCCTTGGGGTAAATCGACGCGGACCGGCGCTGACGCGCCGGGCCAAACAGCCTTTGGACGATGACACCTGCCGCCTGGTTTCGACCGAGACCTCACAGAATCCGCTGACCGAAGGCCGAGAGCACCAGCTCCGTTGCCAGCTCAGCCGTGGCATTGCGGACGTCGAGCGCGGGGTTGACTTCCACGAGATCGAGCGCGGCGAGCCGGCCCGATTCAGCCACAGCCTCCATCACGAAGTGCGCTTCACGGTAATCGAGGCCCCCCTTGACCGGTGTGCCGACGCCGGGCGCGATCGTCGGATCGCAAACGTCGAGGTCGAACGAGACGTGGATGCCGCCGGTGCCGGTCGACGCGGCCGCCAGCGCGCGATCCATCACTTCGGCGATGCCGAGCCGATCGATGTCCTTCATCGTGAACGCGTGCACGCCCGAGGCCTTCACGATCTCCTTTTCGCGGTCGTCGAGGTTTCTGAGACCGACGAGCACGGTGTGTTCGGGACGGATGGCTGCTTCAGGGCCCGCGATACGCGCCAGTTCCGCCGGCTCGCCGCCGAGCAGGGCCGCCAGCGGCATCCCGTGCACGTTGCCCGAAGGCGAGGTTGCCGGCGAGTTGATGTCGGCGTGCGCATCGACCCAGATGAGGCCCACGGCCTGCCCCTGGCCCCGGAGCCAGGCGGCGGTCGCGGCCACCGACCCGGCGCCAAGCGAGTGGTCGCCGCCGAGCACGATCGGCAGCGCGCCATCGTGCAGCGACGCCAGCGCCGTCAGATAGAGGCGGTGGCAGACCTTGGCGATCTCCTTCACGTAGCGTTTGTGGGGATCGCCGGGCCCCTTGGTTTCGGGCAGCGGAGTGGCGATGTCGCCCTTGTCGGTCACCGAAACGCCCAGCAAGGCGAGGCGCTCGGCGAGGTTGGCGATGCGGATGGCAGACGGACCCATGTCGACCCCGCGGCGGTTGCCGCCGAGGTCGAGCGGCACACCAATCAGGTGGGCGGGTTTCATTGCGTCGATTGTACCGGGATGTACCGGCTCGGCGTGCCCACGATATGGGGCCATTGACGACTCACCGTGCTATATTATGGGGTTTGTTTTCACAACCGCTACTCGGTAGCGACTGCCGCGGAGACATCGTGCCCATCCTCGTCCGGCCCGTGCGCGAACAGCTCGAGCACGATCGCATCATTCGATTACTCCAGGCGCGCTACCAGCGCAAGCACGACGCGGTCGTGAACATCGGCCACGAGCCGCCGACGTCGATTGTCATCGGCGCCGCCGAGTTCGTGCCCGACCTGATCCTCGTGACCAACGACAAGGCCCGGAAGCTCCAGGGCGTGGTCGAAGTGGAAACGGGCGAGTCGGTCAACTCGCTCGAGGCACTGGCGCAGTGGAGCCCCTTCAGCAAGCTGCGGGTGCCGTTCCATCTGTACGTGCCGCCGAACTCGCTCGACACGGTGCGACGGCTCTGTCGCGACCACAACGTCACGGTCGCCGAGCTGTGGACCTACCACACGAACCTCGATCAGGTGCGGTTCACGATGGTACAGAAGGCGCCCGACGCCGCGCTTGCGGCCGCCAGGAAAGCGGGCCTGAGCGGCACGCCCAAGCTGAAGGT
>JAGNJW010000041.1 GCA_018000455.1 Acidobacteriota bacterium | reverse complement strand
GCTGCGCACGGCACTCCAGGCGCCGCGTCCCCCGCGCCGGCTCACGGCCACCGCCACGTAGTGCCGTTTCACGTGCTGGGTAGCCGGCACGAAGACGGCGGGCAGCGACAACGAGCGCGCATCGCTCGGGGCAGGTCCGCTCGGTTCGCCATCCGCCGGGCCGGCGTTGGCAGCAACCAGCAGATCCAGCGTCAGACGCTCACGGAAGGTCGTCCGCTCCCCCTGATCCAGACCTGGTTCCCGCGGCACGGCAGGCACCTCGGCGGCGGCGTTGGCCGGCAGGGGCGGCAGCGGGCGCCGGACGCGCGCGCTGGCCACGAGCGTCATCGTCGGCGGCACCCGTCCGGCCACGAGCTCGGGCGCCCGGTCGGCGGTGACGGCGTAGACCTCGACCGCGGCGATGTCACCGGGCGTGTCGCCCGAGACATTCGCGGACGGGACAACCAGCGTCAAGGCCACGCTGTCATCGCTCCTGAGGGCGGTCCAGTCAGAGATCGCCGCCGGCACGCGCGGCAGGGGCGCCAGTGGGGCACCCCGCTTTCCGCAGCCCGCGGCCACGAGCACACAGAGGACGGCCGCGACCCGCCACGGCCGTCGGCGGGAGCCGGCCGGCCGCGAGTCGTCGGAGGCGGTGCGCGGCAACGGGAACGGCGGCATGTGGAGGAACAGTGGGCGCCGCCAACGCGGTAGCGCGCGGTCCAGTGTCCCCGCTGGCGAAAAGGACTGTCAAGGAATCTGGACGCGGCGAAGCCCAGAAACCGCCATTCGGACCGCCAGGACGCTGGCAGTGATGTTGCAGTCGGTGTTGGTGTGCCGTCTACCCTACTCTCCCGAGGTGTCGCGATGAGTGCCCGACGCTTGCTCCTCCCGGCCATGCTGCTCGCGTTGGCCGCTACGCCCGCCTTCGCACAAGATCCAGCGAGTCCGCCTGAACCTCAGCCCCCGCCGCCAGCGCCTCAGGTCGTCGGACGCGCCGCTGGCGGCCGTGACAGCGCCGTGCGCGCCCCGCGAACGTCGGAGCGGGCAAGCCCACCGGAAGCCCGGCCTCGCGTGCGAGCCGAGTCGCCGGCACCGGCCGCCTCCCCGGCCCTCGAAGAACAGGGCGGACGGCGGCGGCCAGGCGGCAGCAGCCGTGGCAGCGGCCGCGTGAATGGCGGCAGCAGCCGCGGTGATGGCGGCGCGGTGAGGCGCGGCGGCGGGGTGCGCAACCCCGATATCGACAATCGCGGCGGGCAGGGCACGCAGGCCGTTCCGCGCGGTCGTGCCCCCCGCCCCCCGCAGGCCAACTGGGGTAATTCGTACGGACGTCGTTACTACTCCGGTCCCTCTGGCTTGGGCTACTACTACTACGACCCATGGAGCTGGTACGGCGGCGGGTGGCCCGCCTACGGCGCTTTCGGCGGGTGGGGCGGTTACTACGGCAACAACTGGGGTGGCTACTACGGTGGGGGCGGCTACTACGGTGGCCCCTCCTACGGCAACTACGGCGGCCCTTACGGCTGGAGCATCGGCGGCGTGCGCCTCAAGGTGACCGAGCGTGATGCTGAGGTGTATGTCGATGGCTACTACGCCGGCATCGTCGACGACTTCGACGGCATCTGGCAGCAACTGAGGCTCGACGACGGCGGCTACCGTATCGAGATCCGCAAGCCCGGCTTCGAGACCCTGGTCTTCGACGTCCGCGTGCAGCCCGGCCGCACCATCACCTATCGCGGCCAGATGCAGCCCGAGCCCTGACCGGCCGCGGCGCTCGTTGACACGGCAACGGCCGGCAGTCGCTGCCGGCCGTTGTGCTTTACGACTGCAGCCGTGCGGCAACCAGACGCGGCGGCCTGACTCAGGCGGCCACGCTCCGCCGCGTGAACCACGCATACAGAGGCAGGCCGAGCCCGATGATGAGCAGTCCGGCCGCCGACGGGCCCATCGAGGTGCCGCGCATCAGCGGCGCGCCCAGGTCGGTCCACAGGGCGTTGGCGACGATGACGGCACACACGCCGACAAAGAGCGCCGGGACGACCGGGTAGCCCCACGTGGAGTACGGCCGGGGCGCGTTCGGCTCGCGCCAGCGCAGCACGAACAGCGCGGCAACCGCCACGCCATTGAAGAGCAGGATCGAGAAACCGGTGTAGGTGGTCAGCGCGCTGCCACTGCCGGTCACGATGAGCAACGTCGTCCAGATCGCCTGCGCGATGATGGCCGTAGCGGGCGTGCGGTAGGTGGGGTGCACGCGCGCGGCCTCGGGGAAGAACATCCCGTCGCGGGCCATCGCGTAGTAGACGCGCGGCCCGACGAAGATCATCGCGCTGTTGCTGGCCAGCAGGCTGATGATCGACACCATCCCCATGACATCGCCGGCTCGCCGACCGAGGAGGCGGTCGGCGATGACATCGAGCACGCTGCCGCGCACGGCGGCCAGTTCCTCGACCGGAAACACGAACAGATACAACGCGTTCAGGAGCAGGTAGATGGCGACGACGGCGATGGTGCCGATGGCGAGCGCCTTGGGGACGTTCCTGCCGGGATCGCGGATCTCCTCGGCCACATACGAGGCCGCGTTCCAGCCGGCGTAGGCAAAGAGCACGGGCACGAGGGCAAACAGCCACGATCCGGCCGTGGGTGTCGCGGCCGGCATCGTGAAATGGCCCAGCGACCCGGTGCCAAAGGCGAATCCGAACACGATGAAGAGCAGCAGCGCCGAGACCTTCAGGCTCGCCAGCACGTTGCCGACCAGCCGCCCGGGCCCGACGCCGCGGAGGTGAATCCACGACAGCACCCAGACGGTCACGATCGCGGTGGTCGTCTGTGGAGAGAGCGACAGCGTGACAGGACCGAGCGGCAGCGACAGGAACGCCTGATCGCTGCCCGCAATCGGGATGAAGCGGGAGAGGTACAGGGCGAGGAACAGCGAGTTGGCGGCGATCGCCCCTGAGAAGCCCGCGACGAACGACGTCCAACCGGTGAGAAAGGCGGCGATCCGCCCGAACGCTGCGTGCAGATAGACGTACTCGCCGCCGGCCTTGGGACGCACGGCCGCCAGTTCGGCGTAGGCCAGGGCCCCGGCAAACGCCAGCGCGCCGGCCGCCAGCCATGCCAGCAGGAACAGCATCGGATGCGGCACGGCGGCCGCCACCTGAGGCGATGTGAAGAGGATGCCGCCCCCGATGACATTGGAGACGACGATGGCCGCGGCGTCCCAGGCGCCGAGCCGGCGTTCGAGGGTGGGCGCGCCCGCGGGTGCCTGCGACATGCCCGAGATTATAGGGCGGCTACTGCGTCAGGAGCTGACGTTCGATCGGGAACTCACCCAGCTTCGCCCACACCTGGGACCCCTTTTTCAGGTAGAGCTCGACCTTGGCGTCGATGAAATCCTTGTGCTGCATGATCTGCATGCGTGGCTGCTCGCCGGTATAGCCGAGCGCCGAGCGCAGCACGATGGCGTCGGTCGAGCCTCCGGGCGCCAGGGGATGATTCCGCACCGCCCATCCGTAGTGCTCGCCCCACATCTCCTGCTCGCCGACGCGCCGGAAGATGGCGTTGATCTGGACGCCGTCGACCGGCTGGTCCGACTTGTTGCGCAGCTTGAGCTGCACCGACGGTACCAACTTGTTCTTGCCGTCGGCCAGGATGCCGGTGTCGTACCACCCGGTTGTGACCTCGACTGGCTCGAGCACCTCGATGGGATTCACCTTGGTGCAGCCGGCGGCGGCCAAGGTCAGCGCGAGCAGGGCGACGATGTGACGCATGGCGACAGGATAGCGCGGGCCGGGCGGGCGTGCACGGCGGCGCACACAGCATCAGACACCGGGCGCGCCGAAAGGCTCCGACGCCTCAGAACTCCTGGACCCGCACCCGCTTTATCGCTTCCTCGCGGTCGATTTTGCCGCCGCGGTAGGCCGCCAGGTCGGCCGCTCTGATCCGAAGCGTGAAGGTGGACACCTGCTCGTAGGGATTGGGCGGCGCCAGCAGATCGCGGCGTTCGTTGTCGCGGGCCGCCACGGTCAGGTACGCCTCGGGCCCGAGCAACGAGACCATCGGCAAGGCATTGTCGACCATGGCCTCGATGAGCGACTGCACGACGGCCTCCGTATAGGCCTTGTTGGGGTCCTCGAGGAGCTGCGCGTTCACTCGCGGCGGGGCCGCGGCGGCCGGCAGACTCTGCGCGCTGGCGGCGCTACGGCCGGCTGCCGGCCGGCCCTGCGCGTCGCTGACGCCGGCCCCGCTGGCACGGCGTGAGAGGTTGAAGGGACGCAGTTGCAGCTCGAGCCGCTGCAGGGCGGCGTCGGCCGCTGCCCGGTCGGGGCCAGACGTCGACGCCACGATCGACCTGAGCGCGGCGAGCGCTTCGCTGGCGCCTTGCTGGTCCTGGTCGAGCATCGTGCGCAGGCTCCACATCATGCTCTGACGCAGCACCGGCACCTCGACATCGAAGAACACGCCGTAGCCGTCGAGATGAAAACCTCGCGCGTTCGACTCGCCTGCCACGACGACCATGTCCGGCATCACGGCCCGGAACTGCGAATTGAGCCGGGCGGCGCCCGACGTGACGGCGCGCGAGAGCATGCCTTCCATCAGGTAGATCTGGTGCCGCAACTGCTCCTGAGTGGTCGGCGCCGGCGCGGTCTGCGCGGCGGCTGAGGCCGCCGCCGCCACCAGGGCGGCAGCGCCGATGTACGAGCGCGTACGGGTCATGACTATCTGCCTCGGCTTCTTTCGAACGTTCACGGTCACTGCGGCGGCTTGAGCCCCGCCCGCATGATGTAGTTCAACAGCTCGCGCTGGCGCTCCACTTCGGCGCCGGTGCGCCCTTCGAGCTGGCCGATGCCCTGATCGATACGGATCAGGTCGGCCCGGCGCTGCACGTCGACGTCGCGGCCGAATTGCGCCAGCCGCATCGCGAGTTCCTGCTGCTGCCGCTTCTCGCTGGCCTGGATGAGCGCCTGCAACCGCGACAACGTCACCAAGTCAGACGATGCCGTGCCGGCCGCAGTCGTGGTCGCCGTCCCGGGAGCCGCGGCAGACGGTGCCAGGAACTCGCGACGGAGTGATTCTTCGAGCGAGACCAGCGCCGGCCGCCAGGCTTCCGGGGCCGCCGGACCCACCGCCGTCGCGGCCACCGCGGGCGTCATCCAGCCGGTCGACACCGTCCAGCCACCGTCGTCGCGGCGCACCTGGACGTTGGCGACCGAGGCCGCCACGGCCAGCGCCAGCATGGCGGCAATGGCCTGCGCCCAGCGCGGCACGGTCTGCCACGCCGGCACGTTCGGCCGTACCACGTTCGAAACGGCCGACTCGGGCACCACGGTAAAGCGCAGTGCCGGCGCCGGGGGCGTCCATTCCGACAGCGTCCGCCGCACGCCGCCGAGAGCGGCGAGCTCGTCTCGGCACCGGGCACAGCCTGGAAGGTGCCGCTCGACCGACTCCCGCGCGCCGGGTTCGATGTCGTCGTAGAGATACGCGACGAGTGTCTCGGTGTCGTCGCAATGGAAGTGCGTGCTCATGATGCGTCCCCACGGATGTCGGCCACCGACATGCCGCCCTGCTCCAACTGCCGCCGCACGACGCTCAGCCCCTGATAGAGGCGGGTCTTCACCGTGCTGAGCGGGCACCCCTGCATGTCCGCGATCTCCTGGAAGGTGAGGCCGTGGTACTCCTTCAGAATGATCGTGGTGCGCTGCTCGTCGGGCAGCGCTGCCATGGCGACGGCCACGGCGCGTCCGAGTTCCTTGCGGGCGACCAGCGTTTCAATCGACTCGACGGGGCCGCGGGCGGCGGCCAGTTCCTCGATGTCGACGTCCTCCGGCAACTGGACGACCGGCGTTCGGCGCTGCCGGCGCATCCAGTCGCGACAGAGGTTGAGCGCGATCCGGTAGAGCCACGACGAGAACTTCGCCTGGCCCTTGAAGCCCTTGATGGCGCGGAAGGCTCGCAGGAACGTCTCCTGGCAGACGTCGCGCGCGTCCTCCTCGCGGCCGAGCGTGCGGTACGCGAGGGCATAGATCGGCCGTTCCCAGCGCTTGATGAGCTGGTTGAAACTATCGACGTCGCCGTCCATCGACCGCGCGACGAGTTCCTCGTCTGTGGTCGCCAGTGCCTGCACGGTCAGCGTCGCCCCTTCTGTTCGAGGCCGTCCGGCGGCCGCCGGCGCCTCCACGATGTCGAGCCCCAACACTTCTTGGACGGAAACGGCGCGGGTTTGGCCGTCTGGACGCGGGCGTCGCATCCGCCGTCCGATTGTATCCACCTTGGCGGCTGCGGCGCGCCGGCTGCAAAGTCCTCCGTCAACACGACTTCCCTGCCCTCCGGGCTACAATCGAGGGCTGGTGGCTACGCCGACGTCTGAACCCGAAGCCTTCCTGACGACTGAAGAGGTCCTGGGGTACCTGCAGGTGAACCTGCGGACGGTCTATCGCCTGATCGACGCCGGCAAGTTGCCGGCGGTGCGGGTCGGCCGGCAGTGGCGCTTCCGGCGCAGGGACATCGATCAGTGGCTGGACCGTCAGCATCAGGTCGGGCCTGGTGGCGGGCCCGCGCCGGCCACGCGGCCACACGCGGCTCGACGGGTGCTGGTCGTCGATCCAGACGGCGCCACTCGGGAGATGATCGCCGCCGCCCTGCGAGCGGCGGGCCATACCGTCGACACCGCACCCGACGGCGTCGTCGCCGCCGACCGGCTCGGCGCCACGGACTACGACCTGGTCGTCTCCGAACTTCGCGTCCCGGCCCTCGATGCGTTCGCGGTGATTCGCGAAGGCCGGCGCCGCAACCCGGCGCTGCGCGCGCTGGTGGTCACGGCCTACTCCTCGGAGGGCGCCGCGATCGAGGCGCTGAATTTCGGCGTCGGCGGCTACCTCGTGAAGCCGGTCCGCGCCACCGAGATCGTCGCCGCGGCGGGCCGCGTGCTGGCATGATTCAACTGTCGTCCCTGTCGAAGCGTTTCGGCGAGCGCGTGCTGCTCGACGCCGTCACCTGGCATGTCGGCGACAGCGACCGCGTCGGACTGTGCGGGCCCAACGGCGCCGGCAAGACCACACTGCTCAAGATCCTCGCCGGCCTCGACGAGGCCGACGGCGGCAGCGTCATCCGGCCCACCGCGCTGACGGTCGGCTATCTGCCGCAGGATGGCCTGTCGCACCAGGGTCGAACGGTATTCGCGGAGGCCAGCGACGCGCTGCGGCCGCTGCTCGACATGAAGTCCGAGATGCACGACCTCGAGCACCGGCTGGCCGATGCCACCATCGCGGCCAGCGAACACGACGCGATGCTGGAGCGTTACAGCGGGCTGCAAGAGCGCTTCCGCATGGCCGATGGCTATGCCCTCGACCTCAAGGTGGCGGCGATCCTGCGCGGCCTCGGGTTCAGTGCAGCGGACTTCGAGACACAGGCGGAGCACCTGTCGGGCGGCTGGCAGATGCGCCTCGCGCTCGCCAAGCTGCTGTTGCAGGCGCCTGGACTGCTGTTGCTCGACGAACCGACCAACCATCTCGATCTGGAAGCGCGCAACTGGCTCGAGGAGTACCTGGCGCGCTACCCCGCGGCCGTGATCCTGGTCTCGCACGATCGCTATTTCCTCGACGCGGTGGTGGGCCGCATCGCCGACCTGTCGCTGCGCACGATCACCGACTATCACTGCAACTACTCGCACTACCTCGTCCAGCGCGACGAGCGCCTGGAGCGCCTGCGCGAGGCCAAGAAGCGGCAGGACGAGGAAGTCGGCCGCGTGCAGGAGTTCATCGACCGCTTCCGCTATCAGGCGACGAAGGCGGCCCAGGTCCAGAGCCGCATCAAGATGCTCGAGAAGGTCGAGCGGATCGAGGTGCCGCCCGAACGAAAGCGCATCCACTTCCAGTTTCCGGCCGCCGCCAAGAGCGGCCGCATCGTGCTCGACCTGACGCACGCGTGCAAGGCCTACGGCGACAAGCGGGTGCTCGACGACATCACGCTGCACATCGAGCGGGGCGATCGGGTGGCGCTCGTCGGTCCCAACGGCGCCGGCAAGTCGACCCTCATGCGGATGTTCGCCGGCGTCGAGGCGCCTGATGGCGGCACGCGCACGGAGGGGCATCAGATCGTGATGCAGTACTTCGCGCAGGACGAGGCGACGAAGCTCGACCCTGCGGCCACCGTCTACGAGACGCTGGCCGAGGGTTCGCCCATCCACATGGTGCCGGCCATCCGCAACGTCCTCGGCGGCTTTCTCTTCTCGGGCGACGACGTCTACAAGAAGGCGGGTGTGCTCTCGGGCGGCGAGCGGACGCGTCTGGCGGTGGCGCGGATGCTGCTGCGGCCGTCGAACACGCTCGTGCTCGACGAGCCGACCAACCACCTCGACCTCGACTCGAAGGACGTGCTGCTCGACGCGCTCATGGACTACGGCGGCACCCTGCTCTTCGTCTCGCACGATCGCTACTTCGTGGAACGCCTGGCGACCAAGGTGATCGAGGTCGGCGGCGGCAAGGCGCGGCTCTACCCCGGCACCTACGCCGAGTTCCTCTGGAGTCAGGCCAACGGCGGCGCCACGCCTGCCGCCAGCGCGGTGCGCCAGGCACCACCCAAGCCAGCCGCCGCGCGCACCCAGCTGCCGGCGGCGGCGGCAACGAGCGCCACGGCTAGATCGGCTCCGACCGGCGCGGCCGGACACGAGGAGCGCAAGCGCGAGGCCGCCGACAAGAAGAGGCGCGAGCGCTCGTTCCAGGCGCTCGAAGCGCGGATCGCCGAACTCGAGGGACGGATCGCCGACCGGGAGACCGAGGTGAAGTCGGTCGAGGCGGCGATCGCGGCCCCGGGCTTCTATGCCGATGCCGCCGCGGCCAAGCCCGCACTCGACCGCCACCAGGCGCTCATGTGGGAGGTCGGCGATCTGCTCTGCCAGTGGGAGATGCTCCAGGCCGAAGCCGAAGCGCTGCGGACAGCGGGCGCCCCGTAACGACGCAGGCGGGGCTCAGCCGCGTGGCTGCCGCATCAGGCCGACCAGCTTCCATCCTGTGGGCTGCCGCACGAAGTAGGTCTCGACGGGCGTCTGCCACGCTGGATGGTCGTCGTGGGTCGCCGAGATGTCGACACGCACGAACGCGCCAGCGACGGTGGGCAGCCGGTCGGGAGCCCTCAGCCGGGGACTCGTGCCGCTGGTGTCGGAGATACGCGTCGACGAGTGCGCGGCGTTGTCGAAGGTGTACCTGGTTCCGGGGGCGATGGCCGGGCAGTGGAGCCGTGGAGAAATGCCCACTCCGCGGCCGGCCCACCGGCTCCAGGCGTTCGAATTCCGTCACCCTCCGGTCGCTATCACAGACAATTTCGTAATCGGTGTGGTCCGTTTCGGTGCGCAGCAATACGAACGCGACGCTGAATTACACAAATCGACGTGCCGAACGTGGTCGGAGTCGTCATTCCGGTGACAGGCACGACAGTTGCGTATGTAGTGGGCAAGCCGATTCATGCCTGCCCCCAAAGTTGCCACCGGACGCCGGCCCAACAAGGCCGCCGTGCTCCCGCCGCGAGCGGGCACCACCCACCGTGCGCCCATTGCGGCGGCACATTTCGTCGACGACGCCTTCTTCAAGCACCTCGTCGCCCACATGCGAAACGGGGTGCTGGCCATCGACCGCGGCGGCGCCCTGGTGCTCATCAACGACGAGGCGTGTCGGATTTTTGGTCTTCCGGCCGGTGAAGACTACATGGGGCGGCCGTTCGCCGAGGTCTTCCACGCCCATCCGGCCATCGTCCGCGTGCTGGCCGGCGCCTACGAACTGGCCTTCCTGCCGAATCGCGCAGAACTGCGCCTGTCGCCGTCCGACAAGGTGCTGGGCTACACGCTGTCGCTCATCCGCAACAGCGACGGGCTGACGATCGGTGCGGCGATGTTCTTCAAGGACCTCACCCGCGTCGAGCAGCTGGTGGAACGTGAGCGCCTGCGCGACCGTTTGGCGGTGCTCGGCGAGATGGCCGCCGCGGTGGCCCACGAGATCAAGAACCCGCTCGCCGGCATCGAGGTGATGGCCGGCCTGCTGCGTCGACAGCTGCGTGACAACACCCAGGCCACCGCGCTCGTCGGCGACATCATCAACGAAGCCAAGATGGCCAATGCCATCGTCCAGGAGATCCTGGACTTCGTGCGGCCAGTGCGGCTGCAGATGGAGCGGACGTCAGTCGCCGCCGCCATCAACGCGGCCGTGACGATGGCCGACGGCAAGGCCAAGCGCGGCCAGGTGAACGTCACGCTCGACCTGGCCGAAGGGCTGAACCTCATCGATGCCGACAAGACGCAGCTCATGCAAGTGTTCGCCAACCTGCTCATCAACGCCTTCGAGGCCCTGAACGGCGAGGGTGAGGTGACGATCGCCGCGCGTGAGGTCACCCGCGAGGAGGACGGTGCTTTGCCGCTCGACGGACTGCACCCAATTCCCACGGTGGTCATCGAAGTCGCCGACAGCGGTCCGGGCGTGCCGCCCGAACTGGCCGACAAGATCTTCAGCGCGTTCTTCACGACCAAGGCTCAGGGCTCCGGCCTCGGGCTGGCCATCGTTCGCAAGATCGTCGATGCCCACGACGGACGCATCGACATGACCAGCCGGCCCGGCGCCGGCACGAAGTTCCGCGTCACGCTCCCCGTGAGCGGCGATGCCCGAGTGTGGTAGGAGCCGAGCAATGAGCCGAATTCTGGTTGCCGACGATCACGATGCCCTGCGGCGGGGCCTGGCCCTGGCGCTGCGCACGGCCGGCCACGAGGTCGAGGAAGCGCCCAATGGCAATGCCGCCATCGAGCGCCTGCACAACGGTTACTTCGACGTGGTCGTGAGCGACCTGCGCATGGGCGGGTCGGACGGGCTCGACGTGCTGCGCACCACGCGCACGACCCATCCGACCTCCTCGGTCATCCTGATGACGGCATTCGGGTCGGTCTCGACCGCCGTCGAAGCCATGAAGAACGGCGCCTTCGATTACGTCCAGAAGCCGTTCGAGATCGAGGAGATGGAGGTCAAGGTCGAAAAGGCGCTGGAGCTCAAGCGCCTGCGCCACGAACTCGAGTACCTTCGCCACGAGCAGCAGGAAAACTACGAGTTCGACAAGATCATCGGCGACAGCGACACGCTGCAGCGCGTGCTCGGCGTGGTCCGAAAAGTGGCCAAGAGCAACTCGACCGTGCTCATCCGCGGCGAAACCGGCACCGGCAAGGAGCTCATCGCCGGCGCCATTCACCACAACTCACTCCGCGCCGGCCGGAACTTCGTCAAAGTCAATTGCGCGGCGCTCCAGGAGAACCTGCTCGAGTCGGAACTCTTCGGCCACGAGAAGGGCGCCTTCACGGGCGCCGACCGCCAGCGCATCGGCCGCTTCGAGCAGGCCGACGGCGGCTCGCTCTTCCTCGACGAGATTGGCGACATGAGCCCGAGCACGCAGGCCAAGATCCTGCGCGTGCTGCAGGAACATGAGTTCGAACGGCTGGGCGGCACCCGTACGCTCAAGGTCGACGTGCGGCTGATCGCGGCCACCAACCGCGACCTGCCGGCGATGGTGGCCGGCGGACAGTTCCGTGAAGACCTCTACTACCGCCTCAACGTCGTGACCGTGGAGACACCGCCGCTGCGCGACCGCAAGGAAGACATCCTGCCGCTGGCCATGCACTTCATCCGCAAGTTCTCGCAGGAGCTCAAGAAGAAGCTCGAAGGCGTGACCCCGGAAGCCGCGAAGATGCTGACGCGCTACAACTGGCCCGGCAACATCCGTGAGCTCGAGAACGCCATCGAGCGGGCGGCGCTGCTGGCCGACGCCGTCCAGATCACGCCGGACGACCTGCGTCTCGGCGACGCCGCGCAGTCGCCCGGTGGCAAAGAGGGTCAGTCGGTGGTGCGGATTCCGCCGAGCGGCGTCGCGCTCGAACAGATCGAGCGACAAGCGCTCACCGAGGCGCTGCGGATGGCGAACTGGGTCCAGAAGGACGCCGCGGAGCTGCTGTCGATCAGCCCGCGCGTGATGAATTACAAGATCAAGACGCTCGGCATCGAACTGCCGCGGCGGCGCACGATGGCGGCGGCCGACGTCGCCTGAGGGCGCCTCTCGGCGCGGCTGGCGTCACAGTGGCGAGCCGGCGGCGGTCGTGCGAGGATAGGGAGGGGAGCGACAGATGACAGGGCACGTAACCTTCACCCTGCGCGGCAGCGTCCGTGCCGTGCTGGCCGTCCTGGCCCTGGTCCTGGCGGCGGCCCCCGCCGACGCCCAGCGCTGGGGACGCCCGCGTACCCCGCGCGCCGGGGCCTGCTTCTACCAGAACGCCAACTACCGCGGCGACTACTTCTGCGTGCAGGCCAACGACGCCTACGACGTGATGCCCGAGGGGTTGAACGATCGCATCTCGTCGATTCGCCTCTTCGGCGACGCGGACGTGACCGTCTATCGCAACCCGAACTTCCGCGGCCGCTCGACGCGTTTCAGTGACGATGTCTCTAACCTGCAGCAGGAAGGCTGGAACGACACCATCTCGTCATTGCGCGTGCGGCTCGACTTCGCCCGCGTCTCGCGCAGCGAAGCCGAGGACATCGTGCGCCGCGCCTACCAGGCCGTGCTCGGGCGCGACCCCGACCCGGGCGCCCGCGGCTGGGTCGACCGCGTGATGCGCGACCGCTGGACGCAGCGCGACGTCGAGCGCGAGCTGCGCAAGAGCTCGGAGTACCGCAACCGCCGGCCGCCGCCGTAACAATCCGCCCGCTAGTCGGTGGTCCGCGCCCGCGGGTGCGCCCGCCGGTAGACCTCGATGAGCTGCGTGGCGTTCACGTGCGTGTAGCGCTCGGTGGTGGTCAACCGGGCGTGGCCGAGCAGTTCCTGAATCGCCCGCAGATCGGCGCCGCGCTGCAGCAGGTGCGTCGCGAAGGAATGTCTGAGGGCGTGCGGACTGATGCCGGTGCGCTCGCTGCAGCGCCGCACGTAGCTCGTCACCAGGCGGTGCACGCTGCGCCCGGTGAGGCGTCCGCCACGCGCGTTGACGAACACCGGCTCGCGGCCGCCCCGGTCGACGCGCCCACGGCCGGTAGCACGCGCTTCGCCGAGGCGCCCGCGCGACACGGCGGAGGGAGCCGTCGGCGGATGCGCGCGGCGGACCAGCTCGCGGTCGGGCAGCCACTGCTTGAGCGCCTGCTCGGTCGAGCGGTTGAACGGCAGCAGCCGCTCCTTGCCGCCCTTGCCCATCACGCGAACCATCCGCGCCGGCAGATGCAGGTCCTCCAGATCGAGGCCGACCAGCTCGCTCAGGCGCAGGCCGGATGCATAGAAGAGTTCGAGGATCGCCCGATCGCGCCGGCCGAGCGCCGTGGCCGCATCGGGCGTCTCGAGCAGGGTGGTCATGTCGGCTTCGCTCAGGTGGCGCGGCACTTTGCGATCGAGCTTCGGCGCCACGGCCGCCCCGGATGGATCGTGCGCGATGAGCCCCTCCCGCACCAGGTAGCGCAGGAACGCCCGCACGCCCGAGAGCTTGCGCGCCACCGACGCCCGCGCCTGCTGAGCGCGGTTCAACTCGATGACGAAGGCACGCACCGACGCGCCGTCGAGATCCTCGACGCGCAGCGCGGCGCGCTTCACGCCACGGTCGGTGGCCGTACGAACGAGATACTGCTCGACATCGCTCGTGTAGGCGCGCACCGAGTGCGGCGACAGATGCCGGTTGAGCGCCAGGTGCTCGACGAACCCCTTCAGGGCGCTGTGCGCGGCTACCGCATCCATCGGTCGAGTGCGGCGAGGGCACGATCGGCGAGGGCCTGCTTGCGCAGCGCCTTGTCGCGCGGCGGGGTGGCGAGCGGCGGCATGATGCCGAAGGTGATATTCGACGGCTGGTAGTGCTTGGCGTCGGCATGCGACGCGTAGTAGGCGAGCGCGCCGATGGCCGTCTCGCGCGGTGGCACGAGCGGCAGGTGGCCCCCGGCGACACGCGCCGCGTTCCTGCCGGCGATGAGGCCCGAGGCGGCCGACTCGACATAGCCCTCGACGCCCGAGATCTGACCTGCGAAGAACAGATCGGCGCGGGTCCGCGTCTGCCACGTCGGCAGCAGCACCTTCGGCCCGTTGATGAAGGTGTTGCGATGCACCATGCCGAAGCGCACGAACTCGGCCCGCTCGAGGCCGGGGATCATCTTCAGCACCCGCGCCTGTTCGCTCCATTTGAGCTGCGTCTGGAAGCCGACCAGGCTGAAGTGGTCGCCGGCCAGCGTGTCCTGGCGTAGCTGCACCGCCGCGTAGGGCCGCCGTCCGGTGCGCGGATCCTCGAGCCCGACCGGTTTCATCGGTCCGAAGCGGAGCGTGTCACGCCCCCGGTGGGCCATCACTTCGATCGGCAGGCAGCCCTCGAAGAACTGCGCCCGGTCGAAGTCGTGGATGGTCGCCGATTCGGCACCAACCAGCGCCTCGTAGAACGCGTCGTAGTCGGCCTTCGTGAACGGACAATTGAGATAGTCGCCGTGGCCGTCGTCGACGCCGCAGGCCACGGTTGCCGCGGCCGGTTCAGCGGCGGGCATCTGCGCCGCCACGGGTACGGCGGCTGCCTGTCCCGGCTCCCGCCGGAGGCTGCGGTCCCAGCGCGACTGCCGGAACACCCGGTCCATGTCGATCGACTCGGCGAGCACGATCGGGCTGATGGCGTCATAGAAGGCGAGGTGTTGCTCGCCGACGAACGCCTGAATCGACTGCGAGAGCGCGTCGGAGGTGAGCGGCCCGGTCGCGATGATGACCGCATCGCCCGGCGCCGACGGCGGCGGCACCGACGTCACCTCCTGGCGCCGAACCGTGATCCGCGGCTCGCTCGCGAGCCGCGCCGCGACCTCGCGCGAAAACACCGCGCGGTCCACCGCCAACGCGGCGCCGGCCGGCACCCGCGCGACCTCGGCGGCCGCCATGACGACCGAATCGAGGCGCCGCATCTCTTCCTTGATCAGGCCGACCGCGTTGTCGAGTTTGTCGCCACGGAAGGAGTTGCTGCACACGAGCTCGGCCAGATGGCCGGTCTTGTGCACGAGCGTCGGGCGCTCGGGACGCATCTCGTGCAGCGTCACGTCCTGCCCGGCCCGCGCCGCCTGCCAGGCAGCCTCGCATCCCGCAAGACCGCCGCCGATGATGTGGATCACGCGACCAGTCTACCGGGTTCGGCGGCAGAGTCGCCCGCGTCGCGCCGTGGGCGCTACAGCATGGGCCCGAAGCCGGGCAGCGCGGTGAAGGCGCCCCCGACGACGAGACGGCCGGTGACGAGCCGTAGCGGCAGCGCCGGCAGATTGCGCGGGGCCGGGCCCCCGATCACGAGGCCGGAATCGCGCGGATCGAAGATCGAGCCATGGCAACCGCAGAACAGCGTCTGGCTCTCACCGAGCGACTCGTCGACCTCGCAGCCGGAGTGCGTGCAGATCGCCGAATACGCCACGATGTCGTCGACAGCGCGGGCGCTGGTCGCCGCCGAGAGCGAACTCGGGTTGAGTCGCGCCAGGAGGATGCGGTTGAGCGGTGAGCCGTCCTTGAGGATGTCTCCCACGGGGGCCAGGGCCCACACCATCACCCCGCGCCCGTCGAACGGGACGTCGTCGGGCGTCAGCGGGATGAGCGAAGTGTCTCCGTCGCGCACGAGCAGATCGCCCGGCACGGGCGGCGCCTCACGTGCTTCCTGCCCGGCCGCCCGAATCGGAGTCAACCAGGCCAGCACCAGGCCGGCAGCCCCTCGAAGCCACGTTCGCCGCTGTGCATCCATCGTCTACGCCTTCTTTCCCCGCTTCGGTGCGGCCGCCTTCTCCTTCTTCGGCGCCGCCGACTTCGCCGCGCCACGTCCGCGGGCCGCGCCGCGCCGCTTCGATGACGGCGCGCCAGCGCGCGCGCTCAGCAGTTCCACGGCCTGTTCCATCGTGAGCGCCTCGGGCGCTGTGCCCTTCGGCAGCGACGCGTTGGTCTCGCCATCGGTCACGTAGGGCCCGTAGCGCCCATCGAGGATGCGCACCGCCGCGCCGCCCTTCGGATGCGGCCCCATGGCCCGCAGCTCGGCGGCCGCCGCGCGTTGGCGCCGCTGACCCTTGGGTTTCGCCAGTAGTTCCTTCGCCCGTTCGAGCGTGATCACATAGACGTCGTCGGTCGCTTCGAGCGAGCGGAACTCCGAACCGTGTTGCACGTAGGGGCCGAAGCGGCCGCGGTTGGCGCGAATGGCTTCGCCGTCGTCGGCCGCGCCGAGCTCACGCGGCAGCGACAGCAGGCGCAACGCCTGGTCGAGCGACACGCCGTCTTCCGACATGTCGCGCTCGAGCGAGGCACGCTTCGGCTTCTCCTTGCTGCCCTTCTCGGGGTTCTCGCCGAGCTGCACGTAGGGGCCGAAGCGGCCGTGCATGACGTAGACGGCCTGCCCCGTCGTGGGATCGGCGCCCAGCGACTTCGGCCCTTCGGCCTTGGCCCTGAGCAGCTTGAGCGCTTCGTCGAGCGTGAGATCGGCCGGGGTGACGTCTTCAGGAATCGACGCCCGCGGCGCATCGTCGCCGGCCTCGCCCAGCTGCAGGAACGGACCGTAGCGGCCGATCCGCACGCGCACCGGCTTGCCGCTCTCGGGATCGGCGCCGAGCTCCATCATCGGGTAGTCGATCGACTTGTCCTTGCCCTGGACGATGGTCTCGAGGCCGGTGTGCTTGCCGTCGCCGCGGTAGAACGCGCGAATGAAGTCGAGCCAGTCCTTTTGCCCGTTCGAGATCTCGTCGAGCATCTCTTCCATCTCGGCGGTGAAGCCGATGTCGACGTAGTCGGCGAAGTGCTCGCGCAGCAGCCGCGTCACGGCAAACGCCGTGAAGCTCGGCACGAGCGCCTTGCCTTGCTTGCTCACATAGCCGCGCCGCTGAATCGTGGCCACCGTCGGCGCGTAGGTCGACGGGCGGCCGATGCCCTCTTCTTCCAGGCGTTTGACCAGGGAGGCTTCGGTGAAGCGCGCCGGCGGCGCCGTCTCGTGGCCCTTGGCGCCCACCCGCAGCAGGATCAGATCCTCGTCGAGCTGGTCGGGCGCATGGACCTTGTCGCCGACCTTGAGCTTCGGCAGCAGCGTCTCCTGCTCGCCGAGTTCGGCCGACGGATCGTCGCTGCCCTCGACGTAGGCGCGCAGAAATCCGGCGAACTCGATCGCCTTGCCGCTGGCCGAGAAGGCACAGGTGCGGCCCTCGGGCGTCGTGCCGGTGATTTCGATCGAGGTGCGCAGCAACTGGGCGTCGGCCATCTGGGAGGCGACGGCGCGCTTCCACACCAGCTCGTAGAGCTTCAGCTCGTCGCTCTCGAGCACGCGCTCGAGCGCCTGCGGCGTGCGGCGGAAATCGGTGGGCCGGATCGCTTCGTGTGCTTCCTGGGCGTTGCGTACTTTGGTCTGGTACTGGCGGGGACCACGATAGTAGTCCTTGCCGTACATGTCCTGCACGGCGTGCCCGGCCTCCGCCAGTGCCTTGTCGCTGAGCGTCGTCGAGTCGGTGCGGTGATACGAGATGAGACCTTCGAGGTCGCCGCCGCCGAGGTCCACGCCCTGGAACAGCCGCTGGGCGACGCTCATCGTGCGGTCGGAGGAGAAGCCGAGCTTTCGGTTGGCCTCCTGCTGCAGCGTCGAGGTCGTAAACGGCGCCGAAGGCCGCTGGGAGGCCGGCTTCTCCTCCACGCTCGTGACCGTCCACGGCATCTGCCGCTTCAACCCCTCGGCCAGCGCCGTCGCCGCGGCCTCGTCGAGGCGCGTGACGGAGGTCGAGGTGAGCACGCCCTTGTCGTTGAAGTCCTTGCCGGTGGCGACCCGCTTGTCGTCCACCTTGCTGAGCGTGGCGCCGAATTCGCTGGCGCCGCCGCGCAGCGTGGCTTCGAGATCCCAGAAGCCCGCCTTGACGAACACCAGCCGCTCTTCTTCGCGCTCGACGATGAGCCGGACGGCCACGCTCTGCACGCGGCCGGCGCTCAGTCCCGTCTGCACCTTCTTCCATAGGACGGGCGACAGAGTGTAGCCGTAGAGCCGGTCGAGGATGCGGCGGCTCTCCTGAGCCCGCACCAGGTTCTGGTTGACGTCCTCGGGGGCGTGGTCGAGCGCCTCTCTGATCGCTTCCTCGGTGATCTCGTGGAAGTGGATCCGGCGCACCGGTACCTTGGGCTTGAGCAGTTGCTCGAGGTGCCAGCTGATCGATTCGCCTTCACGGTCGGGGTCGGTCGCCAGGATGATTTCGGAGGCGTCCTTGACCGCCTCTTTCAGCGTCTGGACGTACTTCTTCTTGTCGGCCGACACCACATAGTGCGGCGTGAAGTCACCGTCGGTGTCGACCCCCATCCGGCCCCACGACTTGCCCTTGATTTCTTTGGGCACCTCGCTCGCCGAATCCGGCAGGTCGCGGATGTGCCCGTAACTGGCTTCGATCCGGTAGTCCTTGCCCAGAAAACGGGACAGGGTCCGGGCTTTGGCGGGCGACTCGACGATGACCAGCGGTTTCGGCATGTGGTGAGGCTGTCCTCAGGGAGGGCCTACGTTAGCACGCGATTCCGGCTTCCCATGAACCGGCCGCCTCCAATTCGTTGGATGCGGCCCTCGATTTCCAGGCTGGCCAGACGGGTGTTGACGCGAGCCATCGACCACCCGGTTGCGGCCGCGACTTCGTCGGCCGAGAAATCGTCCGTGGTGGCCTCCAGGCCCAATTCGCGGGCCACGGCAGGGTCGAGCGCGGGCCCGACGCGACTCCGGACCGCGTCGGGCGCCAGCCACCCGAGTTCGGCCAGCACGTCGTCGGGCCCCTCGACCAGCTTGGCGCCATCGCGCAAGAGTGCGTGTCCGCCGCGGTGGCGGCCGGGCCCGACCGGCCCCGGCACCGCCATCACCTCGCGGCCCTGCTCGGCCGCCGCCATCGCCGTGATGAGCGATCCGCTCTTCTCGGAGGCCTCGACGACGACCACTGCCGCCGAGAGGCCGCTGATGATGCGGTTGCGGAGCGGGAAATGGAACGGCAGGGGCGGCGTGCCCGGCACGTGCTCGCTGACGAGCGCGCCCTGCCCGGTGAGTGCCTCGGCCAGGTCGCGGTGCTCGGCGGGATACAGGCGGTCGAGGCTCGACCCGAGCACCCCGATGCTGGCGCCACCGCGGTCGAGGGCCGCCCGATGGGCCGCGCTGTCGATGCCACGCGCCAAGCCACTCACGACCACCACCCCAGCCTCGGCGAGGCCGGCTGCCAGGTGCGCCGCCAGCACGAGGCCGCCCGGTGTCGCGGCTCGTGCGCCGACCAGCGCGACCATCCGCGGCCAGCGCAGCATCTCGGAGGAACCACGCAGCCACAGCACCGGCGGCGGATCGGGAATCTCGGCGAGCAGCGGCGGATAGTCTGGCTGTCCGAGCACCACGGCCGACTGGCCGCGGCTGCGCGCCTCGTCCAGCATGCGGTCGGCGCGGCGCGCCAATGTGACCGCGTCGCTCCCCGGATCGGCAGCGCCATCACAGCGCGACGCCCACGCGAGCAGGGACTCCTCGGGCAGACGCGGCGGCAGATCGTCGAGGTCGGGAATGGGACGTCCGCACAGCGTGCGAACGATGGCACCGAGGATGCGGCGCCGGGTGGCGCCGTAGAGGGCGAGGGCGACGGCTTCGTGCAGGGTCATACCAGCCTCCTGGCGAGCCTCGTTGCGGAGCGCTCGCACACCATGGAGGTGGCGGCCGTTGACCTCGGTTCGCTCGATTATGCGCCCCGCGGAACGCCCTGCACAACGGCGGCGTCTTTACTTGCCGGGGGCCCACCGCGCGACTATAGTGGCCTTACGGCCCATGATTCGACGTCTGGTCGTCGTCACTCTGCTTTCGGCGCTTGGTGCAGCGCCCGCCTACGCCGATCAGCGGGGAGACGCCCGCAAAGAGGTGGAGTTCGGCATCGCCGTGGCCCAGAAGGGATTGTGGCGCGAGGCGATCTTCCGCTGGCAACGTGCCACCGAGATCGACCCGACCTACGCCCAGGCCTTCAACAACCTCGCGATCGCCTACGAGCACGAAGGCGAACTGACCAAGGCGCGTGAGGCCTACGAGAAGGCGCTCAGGCTCGACCCGACCAATGCGCTCATCAAGCAGAACCACGATCTGTTCAAGGAAATCAATGATCGCACCGGGCGCACGGCCGGTCGTTAGCGTCGCGCTGATCGCCATCCTCAGCGGGTGCTCGACCACGTATCTCGACATCCCCATCGAGACGCCGATCCAGCCCAAGTTGGACGTCCGGCCGTTCTCGCGCGTCTTCGTGGCCGGCTTCGTCTCGGCCGGCACCGACGACGTCGACGGCAATCTCGAAACCGTGCGGCTGCTGCGCAGCCAGCTGCGCAACAAGGGCACGCTGCGCGTCATCGACGCCGACGCCCTGCCGCTGGCCTCGCTCGTGCCAGCCAAGCCCGCACCGGCCGGCAACGGCGCGCCGGGCTCGTCGCCGGCGACCTCTGCCGGCGACGTGTCGGACGAAATGGCCTTCACGGCCTACGAGCCGATCTTCGCCGACAAGGAATACTGGAAGAAGATCGGCGAGGAGATGCAGCAGCCGCTCATCATCACCGGTACCGTGCTCTTTCGGCCGCAGGAGCGCGCCGGCTTCGTACAGCGCGAGCGCGAGACGTTCGATCCGCTCGGCCGCCGCGTCGTGCAGCCTGAACGCACCTACATGGAGCGGAAGGGGTTCATCCTGCGCCCGAGCTTCGTCTTCATCGACGGCCGCACCGGCGAAACGCTCCACACCGAGACCTTCCGCGAGGAAATTCTGTATAACTCGAACCAGACGACGCCCCCGCTGTCGTCGTTCTTCGAGCTGATGGACCGCCTGCTGCCGAGCTTCATCAACACGCTCAGCCCCCAGAAGGTGCGGGGAAGTAGAACCCTGCTCAAGTAGGAGCAAGGGGCTAGCCGCTAGCCGCCGAATCTGATAATCTCGGAGGTTCTGGCCCGGCCGAATTCCCGTTCACAGTGGACGGACCCTTCCGAGGGGTGAGCCGACGGCCGTTTTTTCGTCACGGAGACTTCCCGTGTTTGCAGTGATTCAGGCCCAAGGGCATCAGTACCGGGTTGAGCCGGGTGTCGAGATCGAGCTCGACGGCACCGGAGAAAAAGGCGCCGAGGTGTCGTTCGATCGGGTGCTGCTCGTCGGCACCGCCAGCGGCGACATCACGACCGGTGCGCCGACCGTCGCGGGCGCCAAGGTGCTCGGCGTGGTCGTCACACCGCATCTCGGTCCGAAGGTGCGCGTCTTCAAGAAGAAGCGCCGCAAGCAGTACCGCCGCACCGCCGGCCACCGCAGCGCGTTGACGCGCGTGCGCATCACCGACATCGTCGCGTAAGTCTTGAGGGGGCCTGCCGCCCTGCGCGGCACGGAGTTCGGCAATGGCAACTAAAAAAGGTCAGGGAAGCTCGCGCAACGGGCGCGACAGCAACTCGCAGCGGCTCGGCGTGAAGCGGTTCGAGGGCAACGTCGTCACGGGCGGGTCGATCCTCGTGCGCCAGCGCGGCACCAAGTACCACCCGGGGCTGAACGTGGGCATCGGCAAGGACGACACGCTCTTTGCGAAGATCCCGGGCACCGTGAAGTTCGAGAATCACGGCTCGCGCGGACGCTTCATCAGCATCCGGCCGCTCGAATAGTCCGTCGGCGCCGAACGGGGATCGCGGTGACGGGGTCACGCCTCGTTGTCACGGTCCCCGTCGTGTGTGTGGCCACCAATGACCTTCGTTGACGACGTCGAAATCGTCGTGGAATCGGGCGCGGGCGGCGCCGGGTGCCTGAGCTTCCGGCGCGAGAAGTTCGTGCCGCGGGGCGGTCCCGACGGCGGCAACGGCGGCCACGGTGGGTCGGTGTACCTGGTCGCCGATCCCCACCGCAACACCCTCCTCCACTTCCGCTACACCCCCGAGCATCGCGCCGAGCGCGGCCGGGGCGGCGAAGGCGCGCTCAGAACCGGCCGCGGCGGCAAGAACCTCGAGATCCAGGTGCCACCGGGCACGACGGTGTCGGTGCAGGATCCCGAACTGCCCGGAGAGTGGCTGCCGATGGCCGACCTGCGGGTGCCGGGCCAGCGGATACTCGTGGCCAAGGGCGGTCGCGGCGGCCTCGGCAACGCCATGTTCGTGAGTGCCACCAACCGCGCTCCGCGGAAGGTGCAGCCGGGCGAGCCCGGCGAAGAGAAGACGCTGCGGCTCACGCTGAAGCTGCTGGCCGATGTGGGTCTCGTCGGTTTCCCGAACGGCGGCAAGTCCACGCTCATCGCGCGGGCCAGCGCCGCGCGCCCCAAGATCGCCGACTATCCGTTCACGACGCTGACGCCGAACCTCGGCGTGGTCAGCCTGAGCGGCGAACGTACGTTCGTCATTGCCGACGTGCCGGGCCTCATCGAAGGCGCCCACACGGGACACGGCCTCGGCCACCAGTTCTTGCGCCACGTGGAGCGGACGGCGGTGCTCGTCCACGTGGTCGATGTTTCGAGCAGCACGGGCCGCGATCCGGTGCAGGACCTCGACATCGTGCGCCGCGAACTCGAGCTCTTCGACCCGGCAATGCTCGACAAGCCCCAGCTCGTCGCCGCCAACAAGATCGACGCGCTCGATGAACCGGAACGTCTCGAGGCGCTCCGCAGGCGCGCCGGGGCACTGGGTCTGCCGTTCCTGCCGATCTCGGCGGCCGCCGGCACCGGCGTGCCAGCGCTGCTCGAAGCTGCCTGGCCGCACGTCGCCGAGGCCCGCGCCGCTGAGGCCGCGGCGCTCCTGGCCGAAGGCGAGGACCCTGCCGGCGACGGTGGCGACGAGGGCCCGACGCTCTGATGGCGAGGCTCGGCCTCCTCGGCGGCACCTACGACCCGGTGCACCTCGGGCACGTCGCCCTCGGCCGCGCCGCGGCCGCTGCTCTGGCCCTCGACGAGGTGCGGCTCGTGCCGTCGCGCGTACCGCCGCATCGGGCCGAGGGTCCGCGCGCATCGGAGCACCATCGGTTCGCCATGGCGGCCCTGGCCGCGCTCGCCGAACCAGGGTGGACGGTGTCGGACGTCGAACTGCAGCGCACCGGCCCGTCGTTCACCTTCGACACGTTGACCGGGCTCGGCGCGGACGGCTGGGCGGCAACGCAGATCTTCTTCCTGGTCGGCGCTGACGCGTTTGCAGAGATTGCCACCTGGTCGCGCTACCCGGCGGTGTTGGATCTGGCGCACTTCGTGGTCGTCGCCCGTCCCGGCACGACCCTCGCCGAGGTGCAGGCGCGTCTGCCGACGCTGGCGGCGCGCATGACGACGGCGGCCGCGGTTGCCGCGCGCACGACGCCGGGCATCGTGCTGCTGCCTGCGGCGACGCCCGACGTGTCGTCCACCGCCATCCGCGGGCGAGCCGTGCGCGGCGAGCAACTCACGGGCTTGGTATCCGAGCCTGTCGAGCAGTACATTCGACGTCACGGGCTCTACGCATCGGGCCCGCGCTGGTAGGTGCCTTGCATGGCGAAAACGAGTAGTGGACGAGCGAAAAGACCCCGCCTGCCGGCCGCCATCCTGGCGGTCATCCAGGCGGTGCGCGACAAGAAAGCCGACGACGTGGTGGCGCTCGACCTGCGCACCTCTGACGCCTTCACCGACTACTTCATCGTCTGCACCGGCCATAATCGACGCCAGGTTCAGGCCATCGCCGATGGCGTCGAGGCCGCGCTCAAGGCGAAGAAGCTGCGGCCGACGCATGTCGAGGGCTACGAGCGCGGCGAATGGGTGCTGCTCGACTACTTCGACTTCGTCGTGCACGTCTTCTCCCCCACCTCGCGCGCCTTCTACGGACTCGAGCGGCTGTGGGGCAACGCCGAATCGCTCACCCTGCCCGCGCCGGCAACCGCCGTCTAGTCCGGCCTGTGGCGCCCGCGGGCGCGAAAGCCGATGATCCGCGCGCCGATGCTCCGGGCGCTGGTGGACGGGGCCATCGCGGCGCTCGTCGCCCCGTGCTGCGCCGTGTGCGAGACGCTGCTCGAGCGCCCGCTCGATGGCGCCGTCTGCGCCGGCTGCTGGGCTCGTGTGGCGCGCTTCTCCCCACCGCTCTGCGCGCGCTGCGGCGATCCGCTGGCGAGCCTTGGCACCGTGGCAGTGCCGGCCGACCACTGCGTCGAATGCTCGGTGGACCTTGGGCCGATTGCTTCAGCCCGCGCCGTCGGCCCCTTCGAAGGTGCTCTCGCCGACATCATCCACGCCTGTAAGTACCAACGGCGTCCGTCGGTCGCCACGGGCCTCGGCCGCATGATGCGGGCCCTGGCCGCCACGTGGCCGGAACCGATTGCGGTCGTCGTCCCGGTGCCGCTCCATCCGCGGCGCGAACGCGAGCGCGGATTCAACCAGGCGGCGCTCGTTGCCGCCGCCCTCGGGCCGCCGGTCTGCGAGGCGCTGACGCGCCGGGTCCACACGAGTCCGCAGGCAACCGCCTCCGGCGCCGCCCGGCGCGCCAACGTGCGCGGCGCCTTCGCGCTCGGGCGAGGGGCGGCGGGGGTCACGGGCCGGGTCGTGGCGCTCGTCGACGACGTGCTCACGACCGGCGCGACGCTCTCGGCCGCGGCAGAGGCGCTGCTGCCGGCCTCGCCGGCCCGCATCGTCGCCCTTACAGCAGCCCGAGCCGAGCTCGTACGGCGCCGGTGACATCGGCACGCACGGCCTCGGCGTCGCGCGTGCCGTCCATCACGTGCCAGCCGGGCGCCTCGGCCTGCCGAACGTAGCTGGCACGCACGCGCGACAGGAGCGGCAGATCGCGCTCGAACTTGTCGCGGGCCGCCCGCTTGCGCTCGAGCGACGTCTCGGGGGCGATGTCGAGCAGGAACGTCAGGTCGGCCGGCGGCAGCAGGCGCTGCGCGTCGGTGAGCCATGCCAGATCGAGTCCCTGGGCGTCGCCGTAGGCGAGGCTGGAAGCGGCATAGCGATCGGCGACGACGATGGCGCCTTCCGACAGCCAGGCGCGAATGGCGGGGGCGTGCTCGTAGCGGTTCGCGATGTAGAGCAGTTGCAAGACGTCCGGGCCGTAGCTGCGCCGTCCCTGCAAGGCCTGACCGATCTCGGCACCGATCGCGGTGGCGTAGTCGGGAAACGAGACCGTGCGCGCGGTGTGACCGGCGGCGGTGAGCGCGGCCACGAGCCACTCGGCCTGCGTCTGCTTGCCGCTCTGATCGAGCCCCTCGAAGGCGATGAGCCGTCCGCGCGTCATCGGCCGTCTCGCTACGCCTCGAGCTGCAGCAGCTCGTCGAGGGTCTGGCGGCGGCGGATGGAGGTCCACCCGGCGCCGTCCACGAGCGCCTCGGGTGGCAGCGGACGCCGCAGGTAAGTCGAGCCGAGCACCGCGCCGTAGGCGCCGACATCGCCAATGGCGACCAGATCGCCCACCTCGAGCGGCGGCAGGGCGCGGTCGCGAGCGAAGCGGTCGGTGGATTCACAGATCGGACCGACGACATCGCAGGGCTCGGCGGCTCCGGGCCGCCGCTCGACCGGCTCGATGCGATGGTAGGCGCCGTAGAGCGCGGGACGCATGAGCTCCGTCATCCCGGCGTCGAGCACGACGAAGCGGCGGCCACCAGGCACGTGCTTGATGTCGACGACCGTCGCGACGAGCACGCCAGCCGGGCCGACAATCGACCGTCCGGGTTCGATCGCCAGCGTGAGGGGGATGTCGCCGGCCGCCTCGACGAGCGCCCCGACGTAGGCGCCACGGTCGGGCACGGGCGTCTCGTCGTAGGAGATGCCGAGCCCACCGCCGAAGTCGATCTGCTCGAGCGGCACGCCGGCCGCGAGCAGCTCGCGCGCCAGTGCCGTGACGGCCTCGGCCGCCTTCGCGAGCGGCGCCAGGGTCGTGATCTGCGAGCCGATGTGGATGTGCACGCCCACCGGCGTCAGACCCGAACGCCGCGTCATGTCGACGAACAGCTCGCGGGCGAGCGCGATCGGCACGCCGAACTTGTTGTCGCGCAGCCCGGTCGAGATGTGCGGATGACTCTCGGCGTCGATGTCGGGATTGACGCGCAGCGCCACGCGGGCCTTCGCTTGGTGGGCCGAGGCGATCTGGTCGAGGCGGTCGAGCTCGCCGGGTGACTCGACGTTGATGGCGTGGAAATCGAGTGTCACGGCCCGGGCGAGTTCGTCGGCCGATTTGCCGACCCCGGTGAAGACGATCTGGCGCGGCGTGAAGCCGCAGCGCAGTGCCACCTCCACTTCGCCCATGGAGTTGGCATCGACGTGGCTGCCGAGCGCGCGCATGAGACGCACGATCGCGAGCGTGGAGTTGGCCTTGAGCGCGTAGTGGATGGCGTGAGGCCGAGGGCCGAAGGCATCGTCGAGCGCGCGATAGGCGTCGCGGATCGCCGTGGCGCTGTAGATGTAGCACGGCGTGCCGAGCGCCCGGGCCACGTCGGCAACGGGCACGGCCTCGAGGGTCAGCCCCTTGGCGGACGTATGGGAGCGCAATTCGGGCACGGCTGGAAGGGGATGATGATACCGTGAACGGCGAACCGAATCGAGCGCCGGGCGCCAGCCACTGATGGTATTCTTGCGTCCGACCCTGCCCATTCCTGCCGATGTCCCTTGACGCCCCGTCGGCCGAGCCCGACGCCATCGATACGCTGATCCAGCGCTGTCTGGCGGGCGACCAGGCCGCCTGGGAACAGATTGTCCGCGCCAACCGACGGCGCGTGTTCAACATCGCCTACAAGTTCACCGGCCGCCACGATCTGGCCGAGGACCTGACGCAGGATGTCTTCGTCAAGATCTTCAAATCGCTCGACACGTTCGATCGGCGGGCCAACTTCCAGACCTGGCTCGTCAGCGTGAGCCGCAACCTGTGCATCGATCACTACCGCAGCGTCCGCAAGGAGCGCGAAGCCATCGACCGCGATGTCGATCCTGGCGATCTGGCGCCGGTGTCGAACACCACCAGCCCCTACCAGACGCTCGAACAGCGCGACCGGGCGTCGCTCCTGAGACGCGGGCTGGCGGAACTGGCGCCCAGCCTGCGCGAAGCCGTGCTGCTACGCGATCTGCAGGAACTGTCGTATCAGGAGATCGCCGATCGGCTCGGTTTGCCCGAAGGCACCGTGAAGTCGCGCATCAACCGGGGGCGTAACGAACTGGCGCGGCAGATCAGCCGTATCCGAGAGAGCGACGACAAGGCCGTCGCCGCGCGCACGACGGGCGGCGGCCCGGATCCCCGCCGAAGCGGAGTGGCAGGATGAACTTCACTATCGACCGTTCGAACGACGTGGCCATCGTGCGTCTCGAAGAGACGCGCCTCATGTACCCGCTGCTCGCCGATTTCGCGGGCGCCGTCACGGGCCTGCTCGACGGCGGCGATCGCAAGGTCCTGCTCGATTTTTCGAAGGTGACCTACGTCGACAGTGCCACGATCGGGTGCCTGATGGATCTCTACCGGCAGGCCACGGCCAGGGGCGGCGCCCTGAAACTGGCGACGGTGCAGAAGCGCGTCGAGACGATGCTGACCATGACCGGCGCACACAACTTCCTGGCGCTCCACGCCGACGAGGCCAGTGCGCTCGCCAGCTTCGGGGGCTAGACGACCATGCGCACGATCACGACGACCACCGGCGCGGCCATCGAGCTCGACGGCGATCTGCTCGCCGTTCTCGAAGCGCTGTTCAAGACGGTGTGGCTGAACCCGGACGACTACTCGTACGAGCACACGGTGCGCGAGATCCAGCACCTGCTCGGCCAGCTCAGCGAGGCGGAGTGCCGCCAGTATTTGAGCGAAGCGATGTTCATGAGCTTCACGCGCTACGAGAACGACCGGCTCGACGGCGTCATGAAGAAGCTCGACACGACCGAGCCCTGAGACGGCCGACGCCTGATGTCGCTCAACCACCTCGCCGAACGCTTCACCTGCTCGTGGCCGTGGTCCACGGCCATCCTGTTGTGCGACGGCCGGATCTCGTGTGGCTGCTCCGACCCCTATGCCAAGCGCGTGATGGGCGATGTCCGGCAGGGCACGCTGGCGGCGGTCTGGCACGATTCGATCGCGACCGAGCTGCGCGCCGACCTCAACGCCGGCGGCTCGTGGTTCTGCGGCGACTGCCCGCTCAAGGAGCCGCTCGCCGAGGGCCAACCAGCGCCGGTGCGCGACCTGAACGTCGGGCCGCTGCCCAACCGCCTCTACGTCGAGTGCACGGCCGCCTGCAACATCTCGTGCCTCCAGGCCTGCTGCGCGCCCGAGACCGGCATCACCCGCACCCGCCAGGCGGGCATGCTCGACTTCGACGTCTTCACGCGCGTCATCGACGAGGCCGGCCCGTCGCTCGTGCGGGTCGACTTCTTCAACTACGGCGAGGCCTTCCTGCACAAGCGGGCCGTCGAGATGTGCGAGTACATCAAGGCCAAGTTCCCGCACATCTACCTCTACACGAGCACCAACGGCGGCGCGCTCAACGAAGAGAAGTCGCGACGGCTCGTGCACTCCGGTATCGACGAAGTGACCTTCTCGATCGACGGCGCCTCGCAGGCCATCTACGAGAAGTACCGCCAGCGTGGCAAGTTCGACGTCGCGACGGCGAACATGCGGGCGATGGCCGATGAGAAGGCGCGGCACGGCCGCGACGTGCCGCAGATCAACTGGCGCTACATCCTCTTCAAGTGGAACGATCACGACGAGGAGATGGAGCTGGCGCGGCGGATGGCGGCGGAGTTCGGCGTCGACCGCCTCACCTGGGAGATCACGGATCACCCGGAGGACTCGTTCTCGCGCCGTTTCGCTCCCGGCAGCCAGGACTTCGAACGCATCCGCCACGAGGTGTGGGACCAGTCGGGCCTCGGCAACGCCATCCCCGGCGCCACGCCGCGGGCGGAGATCGTCGTGCGATCCGCCAGCGCGGCGCTGGCCGACCATGCCGGCGGGCCGCTCGTTGGCCGCGCCGGTGAGACGCTCAGCATCCAGACCCACGTGAAGAACCTGTCGACGCGCCCCTTTCGCAGGCACGCCAGCTACGGCCGGCGGCTGGTGCGCCTTGGCGCGCAACTGGTCGGGGCCGACGGCGCCCTCCTCAACCGCGACCACGCGCGGGCCTGGCTGCCCGACGACGTGCCGGCGGGCGGCGCGGCGGACGTCACGATCGAGGTGCCGCTACCCGCCGAACCGGGACGCTACGCCTTGAAGTTCGATCTGGTGAGCGAAGGCATCGACTGGTTCGAAAAGGCCGGCTCGCCGACCACGACGCGCGACATCGTCGTGCAGTAAGCGCGGACCGCCGGCGGCGGGTCCTGTCGCCGGACAGCCCCACTTGGTGCTCGCCCAAGGGCAGGCGTCACGAGGGAGGGCTCCGCGCCAAGCGGGGCGGCCCCGTCCGGCGCCACCCGCGTGACGGCGGGCGTGTGCGGCGACAGCGGCGTGCGCGGACGGTGGAAGCTGCCGGAGCTGTGGGCGCCTTGCCGCGGCGTCATCAGACGGGCGACGCGCCCAGGAGCTCCTTGGAAACCAGAGAACGGTTTCCACCGCTCCCACAGCCATCATCCTCTTCTGGTTCATCTCTCAGACGACCGCCACGACGGTAAAGCACGTCGATCGCCCATGCCACGTCGAATGGTGCGCCGTCCCACACGGGAATCGACGCTACGTCTGGCGTGACGTCGTCGGGCCACTGTCCGACAAGCGCTTCGCCGTCAGGCACCGCAGGAATGACCTGGCCGTCGGGTCGATGGAACAGCCACTGGCCGCTCGCCTGCCGAAACACTCCGAATCCCCCTTCGTGAACGGCACGGTGGTGCCGCCTGCACAGCAAGAGAAGGTTGCCGAGGCTGGTCACTCCCCCATCCGCCCAGTGTTCGATGTAGTGGGCGTCGCAGCGGCGGGAGGTGCAGCCCGGGAAGCAGCATCCGGTGTCGCGCGCGGCAAGGGCACGACGAGTTGAAGGCGGGATGGTGCGCGTCCTGCGGCCCACGTCGAGCACCCCGCCGCCGGCGTCGTGGTCGATACGGACGACCGAGGCATCGCACGCCAGGCGGCGCGACGTTTCCGCGGAAACGTACGTCGGGCCATGGTCTAAATCGAGCGTGCCCTCGAAGGGGGCATAGGCATCAGTGGTGCCTCCCCAGGCGCTGTGACCCAACGGTGCGGCAGCGTCCACGTGCAGCGCAACCTGGTAC
>JAGNJW010000005.1 GCA_018000455.1 Acidobacteriota bacterium | reverse complement strand
GGCCTCGGGCAAGGCCGGCGACGCGGCGGGAGTGGCGCGGCGGCTCGATCGCGTGAGGGCCCATTCAACGACCGGAGACAGTAGATAGCCGTAGGCCAGCACCAGCAGCACGACGTCGGGCGAGGTGGTGAAGAGGGCGATGGCCGCCGCCACGACGATGAGCACCTTGGAGTTGACGGGTGACGACAGATTCATCGTCTTGAGGCTGCGGAACCGGAACGTGCTCACCATGAGCAGCGCCGGCACCATCAGCATCACGAGCGCGAACAACGCGGGACCGCGTTCGGTGAGGCCTTCGCTCAGGAAGTAGATCGTCGCGGCTGGCACCCCCGCCGCCGACGGACTGGGCATACCGACGAAATATCGCTTGTCGGTCACGTGCTGGATGTTGAAGCGCGCCAGGCGCACGGCCGCCGCGGCCAGATACAGGAAGCCCACGGCCCAGCCGAGACGGCCGAGCGGCCACAGCCCCCACTGGAACGTGAGCGCCGCCGGCGCCATGCCGAACGAGATGAGGTCGGCCATCGAGTCGAACTCGACGCCGAAGGCGCTGGTCGACCCCGTCATGCGGGCGATACGGCCATCGAGCATGTCGAGCACGACCGCGATGCCGATGAACGGGGCGGCGGTGTGGAACTCGCCTCGCATCGCGTAGACCACGCACGCCCAGCCGCAGAAGAGATTGGCGACCGTGAACAGGCTCGGCAGCAGGAAGACGCCACGGCGCAGGCCGCGGCGTTCGGGCGGTGTCGCGACAGGCGGGTCAGGCAGGCTCATGCGGGGGTCCACCGTCCGAACACGGTCGTGGCGGCGACCACGCGATCGCCCTTCTTGACCTGGAGCGGGATGTCTGGCGGCAGGAAGACGTCCATCCGCGAGCCGAACTTCATCACCCCGACGCGCTGGCCTACCACCAGCGTGTCGCCTTCCTGCACGCGGGCGACGACGCGGCGGGCCATGAGGCCGACGACCTGACGATAGACGGCGGTTCTGCCGTCGTGGTCGACCCACACTTCTGACTGCTCGTTCACCGCGCCGCTCTCTGGCTTGTAGGCGGGCAAGAACTGCCCGGCCTTGTGCGTGACCTTCGTGACCCGGCCTGAGACCGGCGACCGGTTCACGTGGACGTCGAGCGGCGACAGGAAGATCGTGATCTGCTGCCAGTGGCCGGGTGGCGCGCCCGCGCCTGCCGGGCCTGCGGCCATCACGAGGCCATCGGCCGGCGAGACGATGAGCGCCTGGTCGACGGGCAGCGGCCGCTCGGGATCGCGGAAGAAAAACAGGAACGTGAGGGCCAGGGCCACGCCGGGCAGCGCCCACCAGCGGCCGCCATAGGCGGCGCCCGCCAGCGCGAGCGCCACGGCGCCGAGAAGGAAGGGCCAGCCGGCGCGATCGAATCCGATCATGAGGGGAATTGTAGCGTTGCCCGGAGAACGGGCGTCAGGAGGACGACGCCGGCGTGGTCGTCGCCGGCGCCGTCGAGGTCGAAGTGGGACCTAGGCCGGGGCCGTGCCGAGCGGCGACTGGTGGCGCCGCATGAACGCCTCCATCTGGTCCTTGAGACGGAGCTTCTCCTTCTTCAAACGTACTTCTTCGAGCTGTTCGTCGTCGGTGAGGTGGGGCTTGCCGGCCAGCAGCTTGAGTCGATCGTCGAGCGAGTGGTGTTCGGTGGAGAGCTGGCGAAATGCATAGTTGCTGTCGAGCAACTGGCGGCGTGTTTCCTCGGTGTCGGTCATGACATCCGCCCTTTCCCGTTCCCGGCGCACTACGCGACCGGAGCCATCGAAACGACTCTAGCACCGTGCCACGAGCGGTTCAAGGCGGCCCGGGACGCCCCCGCCAGAGGATGATCGCATCTTCGACTGGGTGGGTGTAATAGGCCCGCCGTCGACCGGCCCGCGCGAACCCGCCACGCTCGTACATGGCGATGGCCGCGGCGTTCGAGGCCCGCACTTCGAGCGTGGCATTCGGGGCGCCGAGCGCGGTCGCTTCGCCGAGCACATGGGCGAGGAGCGCACCTCCGAGGCCCTGCCGCCGCCTGGACGGATGAATGGCGAAGTTATTGAGGTGGATTTCGTCGAAGATACGCCAGAAGGAGCAGTAACCGACGACCTCGCCCTCGACACGGACGAGGAAGAGGAAGCACCGGCCTGGATCCTGCAGCTCGCGTTCGTAGTCGGCGCGCGTCCAGGGCCGATGGAAGCAGATGCTGTCGAGCGCTAGGATCGCGTCGAGCTGGTCGACCGAGTTCACGCGGCCAAACGATGTCATCCGGCGGGCCCGGCGAGGCGCCGGCGGTCGCGCTCGATTTCGACGTCCGGACGGCGCACGTACTCCGGCGCGAGCCGGGCCGGTCGGCCGGTGCGCCCCATCAGGTGGAGACGCCAGGCGAGGCGTCCGACGACGCCGGCCAGGTGGCGGGCCGGCGGCACGCTGCGATAGCCGGCTACCGCCGCCAAGGCGGCCGCAGCCGGCTGGCAGGCGGCCGCCACCTCCGTTCCGGCGGGAACCAGCCCGTGCCAGGCAGCGAGCGTCGCGGCCGGCGTGGCCGCCGTCGGCGGGGCCAGCGGCGTCATCGGCCAGGCGGGCGACGCCCCGGCCGCCGGGCGCATGAACGCGGCGCTGAAGACCTCGCCCCGTGCCGCATCCATCCAGGCCCCGGCGGCGTTGGCTGACGGAGCGCGGTCGAGCACGTCCCAGGCCAGCGCGTCGAGCGACGGCACGCCGGCGGCGGGCCGGTCGAGCGCGGTAGCCAAGCCCTGGACGGCCGCCAGGCCGATGCGGAGGCCCGTGAAGCCGCCCGGGCCCGTGGCCACGGCAAAGACATCGATGGCGCTCAACGCGAGGCCGGCCTCGGCGAGCAGGGCGCGAAAATCCGCCGGCACGCGCTCGGCGTGCGAGGCGCCGGCGTCACCGGGCCGGGCCGCGACGACGGTGTCGTCGCAAACCAGCGCGACACTGCCGTCGCGTGTTGTCGTGTCGAGTGCCAGCACCCACATGCGTCGGCCGCGCCCGCGGTAACCCGACTATACTCGACCGCGAGACGGCCAGCCTCGGCTGAGCCGTCCGTGCCGAGGTATCCCTGTCTCCCGCTCCTAGGTCCGCGCCGCCCCTGCCCACGCTCGGCACCACCACGACGCCGGCCATGCGCCAGTACCTCGAGGCGAAGCGGCAGTACCCGCTCGCGCTCATGCTGTTTCGCATGGGCGACTTCTACGAGCTCTTCTACGAGGACGCGCTCGTGGCGGCGCGCGCGCTCGACCTCACGCTGACGTCGCGGTCGAAGGATCCGTCGGGAGCGACCGTGCCGATGTGCGGCGTGCCCTTCCACGCCGCCGACGGCTACATCACGCGCCTCGTCAAGCTCGGCCATCGCGTGGCGGTGTGCGAGCAGATCGAGGATCCGAAGAAGGCCAAGGGCGTCGTCAAGCGGGACGTGGTGAGGGTCGTGACGCCGGGCACACTGGCCGATGCCTCCTACCTCGACGCGCGCGAGCCGGCGTTCCTGCTGGCGGCCACCGGCCTCGAGCAGCCGGCGGGCCCGGGGATGCGGCTGGGCGTGGCCCTGCTCGACCTTTCCACCGGCGAGTTCCAGACCACCGAGTTCAGCGGCGCCCTCGCGCGCCAGGCGCTCGATGACGAGATTGCAGTACTACGGCCGCGCGAGATCGTCGTGGCGGCCGGCGTCGACGCCCAGGGCCTGCTGCCTGCCGTGGCGGCGGCCAAGATCGCCGTCACCCCGATGGATGGCTGGGCGTTCGACCCTGCACGCGCCAGCGCCACGCTGTGCGAGCAGTTGCGCGTGTCGGGCCTGCAGGGCTTCGGGCTCGACGGCCGGCCGGCGGCCGTCGCCGCCGCCGGCGCGCTCGTCCACTACCTGCGCGAGACGCAGAAGACCGATCTCGCCCACGTGCGCACCATCCGGCTGCGTGAGACGGCCGACCGCCTGCTCGTCGATCCGACGACCCTGCAGCATCTCGAGGTGGTCGAGGCGTCCACGGGCGGGCGCAGCGGATCGCTCCTCGACGAGGTCGATCGGACGGTGACGCCGATGGGCGGTCGTCTGCTGCGCGCCTGGCTCATCGCCCCGCTGGTGTCGCTCGACCGCATTCGTGAGCGGCTCGACGCGGTCGAGGAGCTGGCCTTCCGCGCCGCCGATCGCGGCAAGGCGCGCGACACCCTGAAGGCGGTGCTCGATCTCGAGCGGCTGGTCTCGAAGGTGGCCCTCTCGACCGCCAGTCCGCGCGATCTCGTGGCGCTGGCCCGCTCGCTCGCTGCCCTGCCGCGCACCCGCCTGCTCCTCGGCGAGTGTCAGGCGCCGCTCATCACGGCGCTCGTCGGCGCGCTCGATGATCTGCCCGAGCTGCGCGGCGCCATCGACGCCACGCTCGCCGACGAGCCGCCGGCACTGGCCCGTGACGGCGACGCGATTCGCGACGGCGTCGATCCCGAACTCGACGAACTTCGCCGGATCAGCCGTTCCGGCAAGCAGATCATCGCCGAGCTCGAAGCCGCCGAGCGCCGTCGCACGGGCATCCAGTCGCTCAAGGTGCGCTTCAACCGCGTCTTCGGCTACTACATCGAGATCTCGAAGGCCAACCTGCACGCGGTGCCCGACGACTACATCCGCAAGCAGACGATTGCCGGGGGCGAGCGCTTCGTCACCCCGGCACTCAAGTCGCACGAGGAGCAGGTGCTCGGCGCCGACGAGCGCAGTGTCGAGCGCGAGCTGGAGCTGTTCGAGGCCCTGCGCAAGGACGTATCGGGAGCCTCGGCCCGCGTGCTCGAGACAGCGCGGGCGGTCGGGACGCTCGACGTGCTCGCCGGCCTGGCCGAGACCGCCGCACTCGGCAACTTCACCAAGCCGCACGTGCACGACGGCGACGAGCTGAGCGCGGCCGACGCACGGCATCCCGTGGTGGAGCGGCTGGCCGGCGGCACCTTCGTGCCGAACGACGTCATGCTCAACGGCTCGTCGCATCAGCTGGTCGTGCTGACCGGGCCGAACATGGGCGGCAAGTCCACTTACCTGCGGCAGGTGGCCCTGCTGTCGCTGCTGGCGCAGAGCGGCTCGTTCGTGCCGGCCAGAGACGCCAAACTCGGTCTGGTCGACCGCATCTACGCACGCGTCGGCGCGTCCGACAACATCGCGCGCGGGCAGTCGACCTTCATGGTCGAGATGCAGGAGACGGCGCTCATCTTGAACGGGGCGACCTCGAAGAGCCTGGTGGTGCTCGACGAAGTTGGCCGCGGTACCGCCACCTTCGACGGACTGAGCATCGCCTGGGCCGTGGCCGAGCACCTGGCCACGAACCACCGCGCCCGGCCCAAGACGCTCTTTGCCACCCACTATCACGAGCTCACGGACCTGGCGGACGGTGTCCCCGGGGTCGTCAATGCCCACGTCGCCGTGCAGGAGTGGAAGGACGACATCGTCTTCCTGCACAAGATCAAGCCCGGCCGCTCCGACCGCAGCTACGGCATCCACGTGGCACGGCTGGCCGGCCTTCCCGGCTCGGTGCTGGGGCGGGCCCGCGAGATCCTGACGGCCCTCGAGCGCGACGAGCTGACGCGGGGTGGACGTCCGGCGATCAGCGGCTCACCAGCAGCGGCGCAGCAACAGCTCGGGCTCTTCCAGGCGGCGGCCGACGGCGTGCTGCGCCAGCGTCTCAAGGCGATCGATGTCAACGAGACGACGCCGCTCGAAGCCCTGCGCCTGCTGGCGGAACTCAAGCGCGAGAGCGAGGACTGACCTGACCAGCGCCGCGGTGCGCCGTGACAGCAGAGGGTCTAGCTCGAGAACTTGTCGAGTTCGGCGCGCGCCTCGGCGGCAAAGGGCGACTCGGCGTGCTTCTCGACGATCTCGGTGAGCGTCTTGCGCGCGTCGTCGAGCTTGCCCGAACCGCGATAGGCGCGGGCCAACTCCATCAGCACGCCGTCGACCGGCATGGCCGCGGCGTCCTGCGTACTCAGCACCTTCAGCCCCTCGATCGCCTGGTCGAACTGCCCCGCCCGCATCTGGGCCTGTGCCTTGCCGAGGGCAGCACCCTTGGCGACGATGTCGGTGCCGCTCGCCAGTTGCTCGTAGTGCGTCGTCGCTTCGTCGAAGCGGCCGAGGGCGACCAGCGCGGCGGCGGCATTCAGGCGCGCCAGACGGCCGGGCGTGCTCGCGGGCGCCGACTCGGCGGCGGCCAGAAACTTCGGCAGCGCGGCTTCGAGCTTGGCCCTTTCGGTGGGATACGTCCCGGGGGCCTGCGCGGGCACGCCGATGCCGCCTTCCATGCCGGGCGGCGCAGGCGCCTGAACCGGCGCCTCGTAGACGATCATCGCGTCGGCCAGCAGGCCGCTCACCGTGGCGTCCTTGTTGCGCTGCCAGGTGAGATAGCCGCCGATGCCCACCAGCACGGCCAGGATGGTGCCACCAATCGCCAGGAACGGGGCCCGGTGCTGGTCGAACGCGCCCGACACGGCCGTCAGCGCGTCGGCGACCGGGTTCTGTTTGAGGTGCTCTCTCTCGGATTGCTTCATGGGTCTTTGCTGTTAGGGTCGATGGCGACCCCTCAGTGTATCAGCGGCGCTGGTCGGCCGTCACGTCGTAGCGGAAGGCCTCCCATCGCGGACCGCAGTGCGTTTCGGGCCTGACGCGCAGCAGGCGCACGCCCGACCCGGCCAGCAGCGCCTCGACGTCTTCCCGCACCAGCGCGTGCATCTCCATCACCGGCTCGAAGGCGGAAGGCGAGGCCGGCGGGCTCACCGGGTTGGCCGACGACGCGGTGTGGTTCGACGCCGAGGTGCCCGGCGCCGGCAGGCCGACGTCGAGCCGCAGGGACGGCGATCCATGCCAGGCAAACCACGCCACCCCTTCGTGGACGACATCGAGTTCGAGCACATCCGCCCCGGGCACCGCCGGACGCGGCGCCTCGAAGGTGAGCGTGGTCGACGCGCCCGGGGCCAGCGGCAGCGCGATGGCCACGCGGCGGTCATCGGCCACGAGCACCGCGCCGTCTCTGGCCAGCCAGTGGTTGCCCACGTTGAGCGGTGTGTTTGCCGGCCAGGCGATCGCGCTGGCGTTGGTGACCCTCACCGACAGGGCGACGTGGTCGTGACGGGAGGCGGGCGCCGGCATGGCACGCAGTTCAGCGCGGTAGGCCGACACGGGCAGCGCGCCGGCCGGCAGGGCCGGCTGGTCGAGCCAGCGGCTCGGCACGTCGAAGGACAGGAATCCGCCGGGCGCGAGCACCCGCGCGAGTTCGCGGATGTACTCACGGGCGTAGATCGGCGCGATGTGCTGCAGGACGCGTCCGGTGTAGACGACGTCAATCGAGGCGCTGGCCACGGCGGTGAATGGCACCTCCCCTTGCACGTCGTAGCGCACGCGCGCGCCGTGGCGGTTGAACGTCCGTGCCTGCGCGATCATCGAGGGCGCGACGTCGAGGCCGATGGCCTCGTCGCAGTGGTCGGCCAGGGCCTGCGTGAGGCGGCCGAGGCCACAGCCGAAATCGAGCGCGCGGCGTCGCTCGGCGGGCAGGCCCAGCGAGCGTGCCTCGTCCATCAGGGCCGCGATCTCGGTGACGCCGGTGGCGAAGAACTCCGCCGCCGTCCAGCGCCGGCCCTTCTTGGCCGGATCGGTGAGAATCGCCCACATCGGATCCTCGGCCCCGAAGGCGTCCCAGTGGCGCTGCAGCTCGTCGAGATTCATGGTGGAGCGATGGATGGCGCGCCCGGTTGGAATTGAACCAACGACCTTCCGCTTAGGAGGCGGACGCTCTATCCCCTGAGCTACGGGCGCCTAGTAGTGCAACACCGAGGATACCGTGGTGCCGGTGAGCTTGTCGCGTCCCTTGAGGAAGTCGAGCTCGATGAGGAATGCCGCCCCGTGCAGCGTGCTGCCGAGCCGCTGCACCAGATTAACGGCCGCGCGGGCGGTGCCGCCGGTGGCCAGCACGTCGTCGACGAGCAGCACGCGATGCGCCGGGCCGAGCGCGTCGTCGTGGATTTCGAGCGAGTCGGTGCCGTACTCGAGCGCGTACGACTCGCCCAGGGTCGCCGAGGGCAACTTGCCGGGCTTGCGGATCGGCACGAAGCCGGCACCCAGCCGGTCGGCCAGCGCCGCCGCCAGGATGAAGCCTCGGCTCTCGATGCCGACCACCCGGTCGATACCGGCGCCGGTGTAAGGCGCGGCCAGGGCATCGATGGTGTCGCGGAAGCCCGCGCCATCGGCCAGGAGCGTAGTGATGTCGTAGAAGAGGATGCCCGGCTTCGGGAAATCGGGCACGTGGCGAATCCTGGACTTGAGATGTTCCATGCGGCGTCTTTGTGCCAGCGTCACAGCGAGACGTCGCCCGCCGCGAGTCCCCCAGCCGCCGGTCAGGTGTGGATCCTACCGGATCGAGAAGCCGTCGGCGAGGCCGAGGGGCTCGAGTTCGTCGATGACGACGTCTTCGACTCTGGCGCGCGACGGGCCCCGCCAGAGCGCCGCCTCCAGTCGTGTGAGGCTCTCGAGGTCGCCGGCGGCCACGGCCTCCACGCACCCGTCGGGCAGGTTTCGCACGTGGCCGACCAAGCCGTCACGCCGGGCACAGTCGGCGACGTACCACCGAAAGCCGACGCCCTGGACCCGGCCGCTCACGAGGTAACGGCGCGTGTGACGCATGCGGCGAGTGTAGCAGCGGCACCGACGACGCGCCGGAGGCGCCGCCGCTACTGAGGGTGGCCCCAGGCACCGGTTCCCGCCGTTGCCGCAATCCGCGACAGGTCGGGAGCCAGGTCGCCCAGGCCGACCGGAGCCTCCGGAGCCGCGCCTTGGAACCGCTCGAGCGCGCCGCTCTGCACGAGCGCGGCGAACGCTTCGACCAGTTCCGGCTGTCGCCAGCCGAGTTGCGTCTCGTGGCCCAGCACCGTCAGCGCCTCGGTGGCGCTTCGTGGCGCGACGTACTCGCGGCCCATCGTCATGGCCTCGAAGAGATCGACGATGCTGACGATCTGCGCCAGCAGCGGCACCTGGTCGCCCTTCAGACGATCGGGATAGCCGGAACCATCGAGCCGCTCGTGGTGGTGCCGGACGATCGGACGTACCGGGTGCAGCGTGCGCAGGTTGGCGCACAGCGCGTCGCCGATGACCGGGTGCGACTTGACCACCTCGTACTCCTCGGGTTCGAGGCGGCCGTCCTTGCGGAGGATGCCGTCGGGGATCGACAGCATGCCGATGTCGTGCAGGAAGGCGCCACGATACAGCGCCTTGAGATCGGCGTCGCCGAGGTGGATGGCCCGCCCGAGCGCGGTCGCGTAGTTGGCCATGCGAAAGCAGTGTCCCGGCGCCGACTCGCGGGCCTCGATCATCGCCGTCACGGTCATGATGATCGCGGCGGCCGAGTCGAGATCGTTCGTGTACTGGCTCACGCGGCTGGCCACCCGCACCCGCGCCAGCAGTTCGTCGGTGTCGAAGGGCTTGACGAGCACCGCCTCGGCGCCGGCTTCAATGCCGGCCAGACGGTGCTCCTTCCGCCGATCGTCCGACAGCAGCACGATGGTGATGAGCCGGGTCGCGCTGTCGCGCTTGATGCGGCGGCACAGTTCCACGGCGCCGGCGTGCGCCTCATCGATGTCGATGACGACGACGCTGGCGCCGCTGGCTTCGAGCACGCCGTCGGCCGCCGCCGCCGTGGCGACGCGCGTGCAAGCCACGCCCTCGCGTGCGAGAAAGCGGCAAACGGCGACCACCTCGGATGACTCGCCGACGACGAGGGCGGGTTGGCCCGCCGGGGACTCGGGCGACTCGGACATCTGACTCTCCAGCAGGTCAATCGGCAATCGCGCGCCACAACTTGACCCGGCCGGTGCCCTACGTCCGGGCCCGCCGCGCTGCCCCGCTTCAGGCCTCCGGACGCGCGCCGGGCGGCGGCGCCGGGGGCCCCGCCTTGGCGGCCGGATCCACGGGCGCCAGTTTCTCGCGGCGGAGGGCGTTGTTCAGCCGGGGCAGCTCGCTGTCGAGCGTCTTCTTCATCGCACCGAGCTGGGCGTCGAGTGCCTCACCGAGCTCGGTGAACACCTCGTAGCTCTGGGCGGTGGGCTTGTGGTCCGCGCTCTCGACCACGCCGGCCAGGGCCGCGATCTTGTTGTTGAGCATGATCGGGTAGTTGAGCGGATCCTGGCTGCTCTTGTTCTTCACCTGGTAGACCTCGGCTTCGACCGTCGCCAGCGCGGTCAGGACGTTGTCGGCGAGCTTCTGAATCTCGGCCTTCCGGCGCGGCGGGATCTTCTGCAGGCGCTCGTTCACCTGGTCGCGCAGCGAGCGGATGGTGATGACGGCCTGGTTCGCCTCCGTCACCTTGTCGCGGATCTTGGTCGAGAGCGCGAACTGCTCGCGCAGGTCAGCGACCGTGATGCCGTCGGACTCGAGGCGAGGGTCGAGGCCGATCTCGAACGCCATCGTCTTGGTCTCCCCATTGGCGGTGATCCGCGCAGAGTACTGGCCCGGGGAGGCCGCGGGGCCGCGCTGCGGCTGCGCCGCCCACATGATCATGCCGGGGAAGACGACCGACCCCTCGTAGCGCATGTCCCAGGTGAAGCGGTTCATGCCCTGGGCGATCCCCACCCGGACCGGCCGCAACCCGAAGAAGGCGGCCGTTTCGGGATCCATGCCCGGCGGCAGGCCGGCGTTCGGATCGTCCTTCGGCGTCCCGGTGAAGGTCCGCTGGACCGCGCCGGAGCCGTCGAGAAACTCAATCTTCACGTCCTCCGCCGCCTTGCCCAGATAGTAGTCAATCGTCACGTTACGATCGCGACCACGCAGCGGGGTGAAGGTGTCGAAGACGTGCAGGACGGCACTCGTGATGCCGGGCGTGGCCTGGCGCAGCACGCCGATGTTGTCGAGCACGTAGAAGCCGCGGCCGTGCGTGCCGATGACGAGATCGCGCTCTTCCACGACGATGCCGTGCACGGGCGTATCGGGCAGGTTCAACTGCAACGGCTGCCAGGCCGCGCCGTCGTTGAACGAGACGTAGACCCCGTGCTCGGTGCCGGCATAGAGCAGGCCGCGGCGCGTGGGATCCTCACGCACGACCCGCAGGAAGTCGTTCTCGGGGATGCCGGCCGTGATCGTCGTCCAGGTCTGGCCGAAGTCCGCCGTCTTGTAGAGATACGGCCGGCGGTCGCCCAGTTGGTAGCGGTTGGCAGCCAGGTACGCCACGCCGTTCTGGTGGGGCGAGGCCTCGATGAGGCTGATGCGCGCAAACTCCGGCAGGTCTGGCGGCGTCACCTTCTGCCACGTCTTCGCGCCGTCGCGTGTCACGTGCGCCCAGCCATCGTCCGATCCCGTCCAGATGGTGGCGCCGTCCTGGTGGGACGGGGCCACGGTGAAGATGACGGCGTAGGTTTCGACACCGGTCTGGTCTTTGGTAATCGGCCCGCCCGAGGCCTGCATCGTCTTGGGATCCGAGCGCGTCAGGTTCGGACTGATCTTCTCCCAGTTCTGGCCGCCGGTGGTCGTCCGCCACAGGTGCTGCGACGAAGCGTAGAGCACCGTGGGGTCGGTCGGCGCAAAGACGATCGGGAAGGTCCACTGGAAGCGTTCCTTGATGTCGATGGCCGAGTAGCCCATCGGGTTGTTCGGGTAGATGTTGACCGCCCGCTGTTGTCCGGTCTCGCGGTCGAGGCGGGTCAGGTAGCCACCGTAACTGCCGGCGTAGAAGACGTTGAGATCGCTCGGGTCGGGGGCGATGTAGCCGCTCTCGCCGCCGCCCACCGCGTAGAAGATCGGCGGCAGACTCCCCTCGCCGGCGCCGCCCTGCGATTGGCTGCCCACGCACGCCGTCGAGTTGTCCTGCTGCGCGCCACAGATGTGATACGGCACGTGCTTGGTCGTGAAGACGTTGTAGAACTGCCCGGTCGGGACGTCCTGTCCCGTCCAGGTCTGCCCGCGGTTCACGGTGACGTTGGCACTGCCATCGTTGCTCTGGATCATCCGCGTGTTGTCGGTCATCGAGATCCAGAGATCGTGATTGTCGCCGTGCGGCACGCGGATCCGCGTCAGGGTCTTGCCGGCGTCGGTCGAGCGGTAGAACTGCACGTTGAGGAGATAGACCGTGTCCTTCTCCTGGGTGTCGGCCACGAGACGCGTGTAGTAGAAGGCCCGTTGACGGATGTTGCGGTCGTCGGACACTTTGGTCCAGGTCGCGCCGGCATCGTCGGTCATGTAGAGGCCGCCCTCGACGTCGTTCTCGATGAGCGCCCAGGCGCGGTTGCCGTCCACCGGCGAGATGGTCACGCCCACCTTGCCCCACAGGCCGGCCGGCAGGCCCGGGTTCTTCGTGATCTCGGTCCACGTGTCGCCGGCGTCGGTCGACTTGAAGAGGCCGCTGCCCGGGCCGCCGCTCGACATCGACCACGGCGTGCGGGAGGCTTCCCAGGTCGAGGCGAGCAACACGTTCGGGTTCTTGGCATCGATCGTGAGATCGACGGCGCCGCTCTTCTCGTCGCGAAACAGCGTCTTCTTCCAGGTCGCGCCGCCGTCGGTCGACTTGAACACACCGCGTTCCGGGTGGTCGTTGTAGGTCTGCCCCAGCACGGCGGCGTAGACCGTGTCGCAGTTGGTCGGGTGCACCCGCAGCCGCGCGATCGCCTGCGAGTCCTTGAGGCCGAGGTGCGACCAGGTCTTGCCACCGTCGGCGGTCCGGTAGACGCCGTCACCCTGAATGATGTTGCCGCGGAAGGCGACTTCCCCGCCGCCGATATAGACGATATCGGGATTGCTCTGGCAGACACCCAGGGCGCCGACCGACGACATCGTGATCTTGCCGTCCGTCATCGGCGCCCAGGTGGTGCCGCCGTCGGTGGTCTTCCACGCGCCGCCGCCGACGGCGCCGAACCAGTACTCGTTCGGCCGTGCCTCGCTGCCTCCGACGGCGATCGAGCGGCCACCGCGCGCCGGGCCGACGCTGCGCCACTGCATCCCGTTGTAGAGCACGGGATCGACGGCGGCGCCCTGGGCCGCGACTCGCGTCGACGAGAACGGCCCGGCGTTGAGCAGGGCGGCGAGGGCCAGGAGACACGCGGCGGGGATCGTTCGGCGGGCAGTCATGATGGCAACTCCAGTAATGCGACCTACGAGCGGGCCGCACCTGCCGGGAATTGTACGTCTCAGCGCCGCGCGCGGGCCAGCACGATCAGCCCGAGCGCGTTCCAGACCAGGATGCGCAGCTTGCGGACGAGCGCCAGGGCCACGCCGTGGCTGGCCGGCAGGCCCAGCGCCGCGGCCACCACAGCCGCGCCGATCTCGTCCACGCCGACGCGGAACGGGATGACCTTGAAGAGCACGGTGACCAGCCGTCCGGTCGACTCGAGCACGAAGGCGTCGGCCAGCGATGCCGTGCCGCCCTGGAGCGCCCGCAGGATGATCCACACCTCCAGCACCGCGCCGAGGTGGAAGGCGGTTTGCCAGCCGGCGGCCGCCCACAGCGCCGACGACGGCCACGACAAGACCCCGTAGAACCGCGTTTCGATGTCGCGCAAGACGTCCGGGGTTCGCGCGTCGCGGCCGACGATCCGCGTGCCGAGCTGGGCCAGACGCGAGAGGAAGGCGGGCCGGCGCAGTGCCACCCAGGCGCCGGCCGCCAGGGCCACGACCACCCCGCCGAGTACCCCTTCGGCGGCCAGCCGGATCGCCGGGTCGAGCGCGACATGACGGACGAGCGCCCAGGCGCCGGCCGCAACCATCGCGAGCACCGATGCGGTGTAGAAGCCGTTGTCGAGGGCCACCGATGTGAAGGCCGGGCTCGTCGCCAGCGACTGCCGCACGAGCAGCACCTTGGTGGGCTCGGAGGCCAGCAGGCCGAGCGGCGTGAGGTTGCCTACGGCATCCCCGGCCAGGATGGCGCCAAACGCCGTCCCCGGCGTGAGCCCGGGGGCGCCGATCTGGTCGGCGCAGAGAATCCAGGATTTCGCTCGGGCGAAGAAGCGGCCGCCGCCGAGCAGCACGACCACGGCGAACCAGCCGCCCACGGCGCCGACGCCCTCTTTGATTTCAGACCAGCCTACCTGCCGGATCGTCACCGTCAGCAACGCGACCCCGACGACGGCCGCGACGAGGCCGACGAGAGAAACGCGTGCGGATGATGACAGCGGTGCGGACGAAGGCACGGAGCAATCAATTGTAATCGTGCGGGTCGATTGCTTGACTCGCTGTTGCGATGCTCCTAGGCTACCGACCACCATGCGCATTTCCCCCACCGTCCTCATCGCCGCCAGCCTCGCCAGCACGATCGTGCTCGTCGCCTCCGAGCGCCGCACACCAGGAGAAGGCCAGCCGCAGCGAGCCGGCGCGCCAGCACCGGCCGCGACCAGGGACGTGATCGTCAGCGAGGGCACGTCGATGTCGGTGGCGGTGTCGCCCGACCAGCGGCGCCTCGCCGTTGACCTGCAGGGCAGCATCTGGGTACTGCCGGCCACCGGCGGCGCCGCCACGCGCATCACCGACGTGTTCAACGACGCCCGCCAGCCGGCCTGGTCGCCAGACGGCCAGACCATCGCCTTCTTCGCGTATCGCGATGGCGGCTACGATCTGTGGGCGGTGGCCCCCGACGGCACCAATCAGCGCATGCTCACGGCCGGCGCCTTCGACGACCGCGAGCCAGTGTGGTCGCACGACGGGACGCGCATCGCGTTCTCCTCCGACCGCGGCGATCCGCTCGGCAGCAGCTACAACATCTGGACGCTCGAGGTCGCCTCCGGCGCGCTCGTGCAGCTCACGACGCATCCGGCGGAGGATTCGATGCCGAGCTGGTCGGGCAACGATGCCGACATCGCGTTCGTTTCGACCCGCGACGGCGGCCGCCACGTGTGGGCGGTGCCGTCCACCGGCGGCCAGGAACGCCAGGTCGCGTCGTCGACCGGCACGGCCGATGCCGCCTCGTGGAGTCCGGGTGGCCAGATCGTGGCGCACGTCATCGAGGGCCGGTCCAGCCGGCTCGAGGTGGGCGGCGCCAGCATCACCGGCAGCGAGAACGTGTTTCCGTTCCGTCCGAGCTGGGCCAGCGCAACGGAGTTCTTTTATACGGCGGATGGCAAGATCCGAAAACGCGCGCTCGGTGCCGCATCGTTCACCGACGTGCCGTTCACGGCGACGCTGCAGGCCACGCGCGCTGCCGGCAGCTACACCCGTGTCAGGCGCGACTTCGACTCGCGGGCGCCGCGCAAGACGCTCGGTCTCGTGCGGCCGGTGCTGTCACCGGATGGCGCGAAGGTGGCGTTTGCCGCCGTCGGCGACATCTGGGTGATGCCGGTGGGCGGCGCCGCCGAGAACATCACCAAGGATCGCTTCCTCGATACCGATCCGGCGTGGTCGCCAGACGGCACCAAGATCGTCTACTCGTCCGACAAGGGCGGCAACCTGCTGCAGCTCTGGATACGCGATCTCGCGACCGGCCAGGATCGTCAGCTCACCACCTTGACCACGCAGCCGCAGGGCGCCACCTGGTCGAACGACGGCACGAAGATCGCGTTCTTCGACGTCGACGGCATGTGGCGGCGGGCGCCGGTCTCGGTTGTGGACGTCGGGAGCGGCCAGGTCACGCGCATTCATGACGCGCTGTTCTCGCCTGGCACGCCCACCTGGTCGCCCGATGGCGCGCGGGTCGCGCTGGCGATGGTGTCGAGCTACTCGACGCGCTACCGCGAAGGCACCAATCAGGTGCTCACGATGTCGTCGACGGGCGGCGACGACCGCTGGTTCGTGCCGGAGCCGAACCTCTCGATCGACTCGCGCGGCGGCGGCGGCGTGGTGTGGTCGCCCGACGGCACCAGGATGGCGGGCATCTACGAGGGCCAGCTCCGGGTGTGGCCGGTGTCGACGGCCGGTCAGCCGCTCGGGCCGCCGCGGCGGGTGACGACCGAAATGGCGCACTCCCCGAGCTGGGCGGGCGACTCGAAGCGGCTGCTCTATCAGTCGATGGACGAGCTGCGGATCGTGAACATCGAGACGGGCGAGGTCACCGAGGTGCCGCTGAACCTGCGCTGGACACCGGCCGTGCCGACCGGGCGGATGACGGTGCGCGTGGGCAAGCTCGTCGACGGGGTGGCCGAGACGGCGCGCGAGAACGTGGACATCGTCGTCGACGGCAACCGCATCCGCAGCATCACCCCGGCGCGGGCAGGGCGTCCGGCCGGCACGTTCGTCGATGCCTCGACGCTCACGGCGATGCCCGGCCTCATCGAGTTCCACTCGCATCTGCAGAAGGACTTCGGCGAGGCACAGGGACGCGCCTGGCTCGCCTTCGGCGTGACCACCGTGCGCAGCCCGGGCAACACGCCTTACGAAGCGGTGGAAGACCGCGAAGCGAACGAGGCCGGCGTGCGCATCGGCCCGCGTGTCTACGGCACCGGGTATCTGATGGAATGGCAGCGCGTCTACTACAAGATGGGCGTCGCCATTTCGAGCATGGCCCACCTCGAAATGGAGATGGAGCGTGCCAAGGTGTTGCAGCACGATCTGCTCAAGAGCTACGTGCGCCTGCCCGACCTGGCGCAGAAGCGCATGGTCGAGTTCGCCCACGCCAGCGGCATCCCGGTCGCAACCCACGAGATCTTCCCCGCCGCGCTGGTCGGCGTCGACAACACCGAACACACGGCTGCCACGAGCCGGCGCGGCTACTCGCCGAAGCAATCGCCCAATCAGCGCGCCTACGAAGACGTCGTGCGGCTCTTCGGCGAGAGCCAGCGCTACTGGTGTCCGATGATGTCGGGCGGCGGCGTGCGCCGGCTGCTCGACGCCACGCCCGCCTTCCGGCAGGATCCGCGCTTCAATCTCTATCCGCAGTGGATGCAGCAGCAGGTGCGCAATCCCGGCCAGGGCGGCGCGCCGGGCGGCGGCGCCGACAGCCCCGGCAACGATCAGATGCTGATGGACATCTTCAAGGCCGGCGGCAAGGTCGTGGCCGGCACCGACACACCGAACGCCTTCAATCTGCATGGCGAGCTGAACGCCTACGTGAAGGCCGGGATGACGCCCTACCAGGCGCTGCGGGCGGCCACGGTGACCCCGGCCGAGGCGCTGAACCTCGACGCCGGCGCGATCGCGGTCGGCAAGCTCGCCGACATCGTGCTGGTCGAGGGCAACCCGCTCGAGGACATCGGCGCGGCACTGAATGTGAAGCGCGTCATCGCCAACGGCCGCAGCTACACGCTCGAGGAGCTGCTGAAGGGGCGCCAGCCGTAGACCGCGTACAGGCGTCAACGTCGGCGTCTGGGGGACGGGGTGTCGCCGCTGCGGCCGGGAACTGACGCCGTACGATCACGGCCGCTGCGTCAACACCCCGTCCCCCAGCCGCCTCGCTGAAGGATGAGACGTTGCCGAAAGCCGTGGTCCACAGACTCATCGACGGACGCTGGCGGGTCACCGACGCGCCGGAGGGCTGGGTGGACGACGGGCGTGACTATCCTGGGCCGCAGGCGAGCGACGGCGTCTACGAGGAACAGGGCGACGCGATTCGGGACTATCTCGAGCGGACGACGCCCCGAGACCCGTCGGATGACATCGCGGGGCCGGACGAAGCCGAGTGGGACGACCGATGAAAAGGGCCATGTGATGTTGCCATTCCCGTCGCTCGTGGCACGCCGCTCTCGTCGCTCATGAAGTTGGGACTCCGACGTGCGAGGGGGCTCTCGACGCCGCCGCGGGTTCCACTTCCACGCGGCCTAGCCGCTCCTGCGCCTCAGAAATCCTGCGTTCGGTCCCTGATACCACTCTCCGTGCGCGGAGCACTCGAACAGCCGGCCGCCGGCATTCGCGCCGTCATCCTGGCTCATGGCCTCAGTGAGCCGCATCGGCTGGAAGCACGTAGGGCACACCACGCTGTCCAAGCTTGCAAGGACTCTGCGGCCCTTTTCGGTCAAGCTCGACGGCGCCCAGTGATCAGGCGTGGTCCCGAAGCCGTGCTCAATGAATGCGGCATCGACAAGGTGATCGAACCGCAATCGCTCGACTATCGCCGAGACGGCCTCGTCCGGTTCCCCCTCGACTGTGAGCATTTCGAATCCGCTGCCGGGAAGCCGCGCACTCAGCAGGCGAAGAACCTGCAGGCTTAGTTCATCGAGTTCGGGCACAAGGCCTCCGCGAAAGGAACTGCCGGTCACGCACCTCGCCATGATCTCGGGCGGCTGCGCCAGCTGCCGGCACGGCCGGCGGTCCGAGCCACCGGGGCGGATCAGTATGCAGGAAGGACGGAATCATCGCTCATGGCTGCGGACACGTGTGCGCGGTTAGCCCTTGGTGAAGGACAGGCTGAGTCACGCCATACGAAAAGGCCCGGTGATGTCGCCATCACCGGGCCTTGAACTGTGGTCGGGGCGAGAGGATTCGAACCTCCGACCCCTCGGACCCGAACCGAGTGCTCTACCAGGCTGAGCCACGCCCCGACGAGGCCGATCATACCTCAGAATTCGCCAGCCTCGCCACGGCCGCTAGTCTCCAGTCTCCAGCCGGTCCAGCCAGGCGGGTGCGCCGACGTGGGCGGTCATGTCGGGCTGGAGGGCCGTGATCGACACGTAGCCTTCGCGGCACGCCACGTGGTCACTGCGACCGTGGGCGTGCCAGGTGTCCTCCCCCTCTTCGATCCAGTAGTAGGTCTGGCCGCGGGGGTCGGTGCGTTCGGCGATCGTGGTCACGTGGTTGCGCTTGCCCTGCACCGTGAGCCGTATGCCCTTCGGCAGGCCCCGAGGGACGTTCACGTTGAGGAACACCCGATCCGGGAGCCGTTCCTTGAGCACCTGCGCGGCGACGTCGCCGGCAACGGCGGCCGAGGGGCCGAAGTCGAACGGCCAATCGCGGGTGCGCATGAGCGACACCGCGATGGCCGGTGCACCGAGGAGCGCCGCTTCGAGCGCGCCGGAGACGGTGCCGGAGTAGGTGATGTCGTCACCAAGGTTGTAGCCGGTGTTGATGCCCGACACGACCAGGTCTGGCAGCACGCCTTTGAAGAGCACGGCCACGGCGATGTTCACGCAGTCGGTGGGCGTGCCGTCCACGGCGTAGACGTCCGGGCCGAACGTCTCGAGGCGCAAGGGCCGGCGCAGCGTGAGGGCGTGACCGATGGCGCTCGACTCCTGGTGGGGCGCCACGACCACCACGTCGCCGAGGGGGCGCATGGCCTCGGCCAGGGCCTTGATGCCGGGCGCGTGCACGCCGTCGTCGTTGGTGACAAGGATTCTGGGCATGTGAGCCGTCGATCTTAGCATTCGGCTAGAATTTCCGGCATGGTGGTCCGATTCGCGCGCCTGCTGCCCTGGCCCCTGGCGCTCCTCGTCGTTGCCTGTCTTGCCGCGCCCGCCAGTGCGCAGCGGGCCGTCATCAGCGTGGCCGGGCCCGGTCTGGCGCCGGCCACCGACCTCATCGACATGGCGACCGGCGCCGTGACGCGCCTGTCGAACGACGCGACCGACAAGGCGGTCTTCCTGTCGGACGGCGCGATCCTGCTGCGTCACGTCTCTGGCGAGCCACGATGGCGCGCCCGCTTCATGGACGCAGGCGTCGAGGTGGCGTTGCCCGCGGAGTTCGCGCCCGTCTACGGCGGAGCGGCCAACATCGTGGTGCCGCATCCCCGCGAGGCCGTGGTGTTCGGCCTCTACCGCCTGCCGCCGTTCGGTATCGACTTTCCCGCCCGCGTCGACGCGGCCGGCCTGCGCGGCTTCCAGCCGTGCGACGACGACCAGCGCTACGCCGGCCTGGACGTGTCGCCGGACGGGCGGCAGCTGTTCATCCTGTGCACGGTCTCGTCATCCCCGTCGTCGACCTCGTCGGTTGTGGTCATCGACAGCGTGTCCGGCGCGGTCCTCCGGCGAGTCCCCCTGGGGAGCGCGCCAGCCTCCTCCATCGTGCTCGACACGACCGCCACCGAGGTCGTCGTGCTTCGTGCCGGCGCGGGCGCGTATGCCATCGAGCGGAGGGACGCGGTGAGCGGGTCGCTCCTGCTCGCCGGGGCGTTTGCGTGGCCGGGCGGCGGTCTGCCCATGCTCGTGCCCAATCCCCGCCGGCGCGACCAACCGCATCTCGTGCGCTGCGCCGATGCAAGCGGCAGTCCACCGGTCCTGGACTGTACGACCCACGTGGTCGACGCCCCGTCGCTCACCCTCGGCGTGATGGTGCAGGCGAGCGGCCCACCCACGCCGGCCTTGTCGTTCTCCGCCGACGGAGGCGAGACGGTCGTCTCCGGTATCGGCTTCGTGTCGCGGGTCAATGCGGCGACCGGCGCCACGCTGAACTACGTGGCGGCGCCGGGCGGTGGCTTCATCGTTGCCGCCTGGGGCGCTGAACCGCAGGCGCCGGTTCTCGCGCCGGCGATCGTGACCGGCGCCAGCGTCACGCTGTCGTGGACGTTGCCCACCGAGTCCACGGCGGCGACCGGCTATCGGCTGGAAGCCGGTAGTGGTCCCGGCCTTGCCAACATCCTCACTTCCGACACCGGGCCCGCGTCCACGTTCGGCGCCCAGGCAGTCCCGCCCGGTCGCTATTTCGTGCGTATCCGTGCCGCGAACGGCAACGGCGTGAGCCTGCCATCGAACGACGTCGTCGTCGACGTCCCTTAGCAGCCCGTGGTGGACGTCCCGGCGAGCACCGAGACCGATGAGGCGCGCCGCTCGCGAGGCGCGACAACTGAGAATACCGGCCTGATTTGAAGGCGGAGCAACGACGCGAGCGGTGATGCCTCATCGGTCGAATGCCGGTGGGACTTCCACCACGGGCTGTTAACGGTTAGACCAGGCGCCGGCCGGCGCCTGGTCCCTGTATCATTGCCGTCCATGGATTGGTGGATCTGGCTGGCCGGCGGCTTCGTGCTGCTGGTGCTCGAACTCGTCACGCCGAGCGGCTTCTTCATCATGTTCTTCGGCGTCGGCGCCATCCTGACGGGCGTCGTAGCCTCGACCGGCGCCCTCACCGGCATGGCCGCGCAGTGGCTCATCTTCACCGTCATCTCGGTGTTGAGCCTGCTGCTGTTCCGCGGCAAGATTCAGGCGCGTGTCGAGCCGGTGTCGCGCCCGCCGGTTGACTCACTCGTCGGCGAGATCGCATTCCCGGTCGAGTCGATGCCGCCCGGCGCGGTGGGCCGCGTGGCGCTGCGCGGATCGAACTGGGAAGCCAGAAACGTTGGCGACACTCCGCTCGGCGCGAATCAACGCTGCCGGGTGACGCGGGTGTTGGGATTGCAGCTCGGCGTGGTCGCCGAATAGCGAAGGATACGACTCATGGAAGGCGGATTCATCGTCATCGTTCTGCTCGCGGTCATGGCGCTCATCGTCATCGCCAAGACCGCGATCGTGGTGCCCCAGCAGAGCGCCTTCGTCGTCGAGCGGCTGGGCCGTTACTCGGGCACGCTCGATGCCGGCTTTCACATCCTGCTGCCGTTCGTCGACGTCATCCGCTACAAGCACTCGCTCAAGGAAGCGGCGCTCGACATTCCCGCCCAGGTCTGCATCACCCGCGACAACGTGCAGGTTGGCGTCGACGGCGTGCTCTACCTCAAGATCCTGAATCCCGAGCGCGCCAGCTATGGCATCCAGGACTACCTGTTCGCCATCTCGCAGCTGGCCCAGACGACGCTCCGCTCCGAGGTCGGCAAGATCGACCTCGATCGCACGTTCGAGGAACGCACCAACATCAACATCGCCGTCGTCGCCGAGCTCGACAAGGCCAGCGACCCGTGGGGCGTGAAGGTGCTGCGTTATGAGATCAAGAACATCACCCCGCCGGCGGATGTGCTGGCGGCGATGGAAAAACAGATGCGTGCCGAACGCGAGAAGCGCGCCGTGATCCTCACCTCCGAAGGCCAGCGCGATGCCGCCATCAACAGCGCCGAAGGCGACAAGCAGCAGACCATCAAGGCCTCGGAAGCGCGCAAGCAGCAGCAGATCAACGAGGCCGAGGGGCAGGCGTCGGCAATTCTCGCCGTGGCCACGGCCACGGCCGAGGGCATCAAGCGGGTGGCCGAAGCCACGCAGGCGGCCGGCGGCCAGGAGGCCATCCAGCTCAGAGTCGCCGAGCAGTACATCGCGGAGTTCGGCAAGGTGATCAACAACGCCGACACGATCATCCTGCCCTCGAACGTCGCCGACGTCGCCGCGATGATCACGACCGCCATGTCGGTCGTGAGCCAGCAGACCCCATCGGCCCAGACCCGCCGTTAGGCGAGAGGCGCCGCCCCGGCGGCGCCCGTTCCCTGCTCCCCGTTCCCTGTTCCCTGTCCTCAGGGCACGTAGGCGATGCAGTCGATCTCGACGCGCAGCCCCTTGCCGGGGAGCTTCGCGGCCTGAATGGTGGTCCGCGCGGGACGATGCTCGCCGAACATCCGCTGGTAGACGGCGTTCATCTCCTGGAAGTCGTCCATGTCCACCAGGAACACGCCGCAGCGCAAGACGTGCTGCAGATCGCTGCCGGCCGCTTGCAGGATGGCCTGTACGTTCTTGAGGCACTGCTCGGTCTGGAGCGCGGCGGCGTGGCCGACCAGCTCGCCGGTCGCGGGATCTGTCGCGCCCTGGCCCGACACGAACACCAGACGTTCGAAGCCCATACCGGGGGAGTACGGCCCGACGGGCTTGGGCAGATTCGCGGCATGGACCGGACGATGTGACTGCGGCATGAGGCTCCTCGTGATGACGGCCACGCGACCAGGCGCGCAGCGCCTGCTATTCTAGGCGCCGCGTGCCACGATTCAAACTGACCCTCGAGTACGCCGGCACGCGCTATAGCGGCTGGCAGTCCCAGAAGAACGCCAAGACCGTCCAGGGCGAACTCAACCGAGCCATCGTCGAGGCACTGGGTGACGTGCTCGTCGACTCGCAGGGCTCGGGACGCACCGACGCCGGCGTCCATGCGCTGGCGCAGGTCGCGCATATCGACGTCACCCGCGCGCCGGCCCCCGAAGCCCTGCGCCGCCGCATCAACGACGGCCTGCCGGCCGATATCCACGTCATCGACGTGGCGCCCGTCGGGCGGAGCTTCCACGCGCGTCATAGCGCCGTGCACCGCAGCTACCTCTACCAGATCTCCCGCCGCCGGAGCGCCTTCGCCAAGCCGTACGTCTGGTGGGTCAAAGAGACGCTCGACCTGACCCGCATGCGTGCGGCGGCCGACGCCTTCGCCGGGCTCCACGACTTCCGCGCGTTCTCCGACGACGCTCCCGATGAGAAGTCCACCAAGGTGTTGCTCGACGAGGTGACGTTGGTCGACGACGGCGCCCTGGTGCTCGTCCGCGTGGCTGGCTCGCACTTCCTGTGGAAGATGGTGCGGCGCATGGTCGGCGTGCTGGCCGCCGTCGGTACCGGCGATCTCGAGCCCGGCGACGTGGCGCACCTGCTGGGGGGGGACGGAGGCGACGCCGTGGCCCGGCTGACTGCCCCGGCGGCGGGCTTGTTCCTCGAGCGCGTGCTGTACCCAGGTGACGCCTGGCCCGTGCCGATCGTTGCCGCCGTGCCGGTGCGCTGACCGAGCGCTGCTAGCTACGGCTCGCCTGCCCAGCCGCCGGCGGTGCGCCCGGCAGCGTCGGCCGTGAGACGCCTGGCATCGCTCGGCGCCAGCGCGCCATGCCTGTCCACGCCGCGCCAGGTCCACGGCCAAGCGCCGGCGTAGCCGAGCGCTGCTGCGGCGCGCGCCAGCGCCGTAACCGACAGTGCGGGCCGCCCACGCGCGTCGTCGGCGGCCTCGCCTCGGGCCGAGCACTCCCCCACCACGAGCGGGCGCGTGAGACCGAGCGCGGCGTAGGGCGTCTCGAGCACGTCGAGGTCGTGCGCCGGGTCGTAATAGGTGTGTGCCTGAAGGAAGGCGAATCCGAACATGGGGTCGTCCCACCAGCCGGCAAAGCGCAGCCGGGCGCTGCCGATGGTCGTCCGGCCGGCGTCGTGGGCGCGCATGGTGGCCGAGGCCGCCGATGCCCACGCCGCCACGACGTCGAACGGGATCGGCACCGGCACACGCGGGTTCGGATGATGCTCGGCGATGATCCAGTCGGGCTCGTTCAGCAGGTCCCACGCGTAGACGGCTTGGCCGAGGCGCCCGTGCGAGCCGCGGGGGCCGTAGCGCGCGGCGAGCGGTGTGACGACGGTGTCGACGAGGCGGGCCTGGCCGTCGGGATCGGCCAGCCAGGCGTGGTGCCCGCCCACGCGCGCTCCGCCCGCGTCGCTCGGCGCGAACACCAGGGTGTGATCGAAGAGCACGGGCACCACGGTCAGCCCGGCGTCGAGTGCCAGCGCGAAGAGCGCGTCGAGGTCATCGAGCGTGCCGTCGAGGAAGCCCGCCGGCCAGCCCTGGCGGTCGACGGCCAGGCCGCCGCGGGCGTCGGTGAAGACGAACCACCGCACGACCTCGACGCCCAGCGCCGCCATCACGGCGAAGTCGTTCGCTACCGCGTCACGGTCGGCGAGGATGCCGTGATGGGTGCGCCAGATGGTGGGACCGAAGTCGCCGCCGTAGCGTCGCCACGGGTAGTTCACGCCGACCGGCATTGGTGGCATTGTCGCGCACTCGGAGCTGGCACACGCGCGAACGGGCCCGCCCCGTCGCCGCCCTCCCGCGCGGCCGGCAGCGCGGGTAAACTGGGTCCATGTGCCGCAACATCCGCACCCTTTTCAACTTCGATCCGCCGGCGACCGAGGCCGAGATTCGCGCCGCGTCGGTGCAGTTCGTTCGCAAGCTGAGCGGCTTCACGGCGCCCTCGAAGGCCAATCAGGGCGCCTTCGATCGGGCCGTGGACGAGGTGGCCGTCGTGGCGCGCCGCCTGGTCGACTCGCTGGTCACGACCGCCGAGCCGAAGAATCGGGACATCGAAGCCGCGCGCGCCAAGGCGCGCTCGGCCGAGCGGTTCGCCAGCGGCGCGTGAACCGCCCGCCGGCTCACAGGGGCGGCAGCGGATCGCCGTCGTCCTCGACCGGGCCGAGCTTGCGCGCGTAGAGGTAGGAGCCTCCGAAGATCACGACGATCAGGCCGAGCGACAGCCATTTCGGGATCTCGAAGTGGATGTAGCCCAGTCCGTGCCCGTACTCGAGCAGGAGCTTGATGCCGACCCAGGCGATGATGATGAACGCGCCGTCGACGAGCACCGGGTAGCGGCGGATCAGCCCGAGCAGTTTGCCGATCACCATGCGCATCATCACGATGCCCAGGATGCCGCCGGTGATGACGACCCACAGCTTGTCGGAGACGGCGACGGCGACCAGGATCGAGTCGATCGCGAAGACGATGTCGGTGAGTTCGACCTTGACGACCGTCGCCCAGAACGGCGACAGACCCAGCCACCGCTCGGCGGGCTTGATCGTGTGGCGCGTTTCACCCTCGCCGCCGCTACGGTGCAGGAAGTGCTGGAGAGGCAGATAGAGCAGATAGAGGCCGCCGACCAGCTTCACCCAACCGAGGGCGATGAGATAGGCCGCCGCTGCGGTGGCTGCCGCACGGAACGTGAACGCGCTGGCCATGCCGTAGCGCAGCGCCTTGATCTGCAGTCCTTTGGGGAGACTCAGGACGCGAATCGCCAGGACCATGGCGTTGTCGGCGCTCAGTACCCCTTCGAGGAGGACCAGTAATAGGATGGTGACGAGATCAGAACTAGTGATGTCTGGCACGTGCGATCCCTAAGTATGCCGCTCACCTGCGCGACTTGTCACGCGCGGCACGGCTCGGGCGTCGCCGGCGATGGCCGGTCTGGCGGCGGCAGGCGTGGGGGCGCAGCTCAGAACTGAAAGTAGATGAACTCGCTCGTGCCACCGTGGAGCGTGATGATGCCGTAGATCATGACTGCCGTGAGCAGCGCCCGTGCCGTCGGTCCGAGTTCGGCCATCCGCCCCCGCTCGACGAGCCAGGTGTAGCCGTGCAACAGGACGAGCGGCAACAGGAACACGAGTGCCTGCACCATCCAGGCATCGGGCGCCCGCCATGCCCCGGCGACGAGGTTGCCGACAAAGGCGGTGGCGCCGCCCACCGTCGCACTCCTGAAGTAGATCCACGCGACGAGCACCGCGCCCTGAACGACGACATACCACACCGCGCGCACGGCGAACGGACGCGGGATCGGCCGCTGCAAGCCGAGCACCCGCTCCCCCACCAGGCACAGCCCGTGAATGGCCCCCCACACGATGAAGGTATAGGCCGCGCCGTGCCACAAGCCACCGAGCAGCATCACCAGCAGCAGGTTCACCTGCGTTCGGAGGCGCGAGCCGCGGTTGCCGCCGAGCGGCAGGTAGAGGTAGTCGCGCAGCCACCTCGACAGCGTGATGTGCCAGCGCTCCCAGAAGTTCTTGAACGATCCGGCCAGGTACGGCGCGTTGAAATTGTCCGGAAACCGGAACCCGAGCAGGTAGCCGAGCCCTTGCGCAATCGTCGAGTAGCCGGCGAAGTCTGCGAAGATCTGTCCCGAGAACATCACCGACAGCCAGAGCGCGAACGAAGCATCGGCGCCGTCGCGGCCGCCGCGCTCCCAGAACTCGTCGACGTAGGCCGCCAGGTTGTCGGCGCACACCATCTTCAGGAAGAATCCGACCACGACCAGCCACACGCCCTGGTAGAACGCGCGGGCGTGCAGGCGACGCCGGCGCGGCAACTGCGGCAGGAACTCGCTGGCGCGCACGATCGGGCCGGCCACCAGCTGTGGGAAGAAGCTGATGAAGAGCAGGAACCGCGGGAAGCTGCGCAGGGGCACGAGCGCGCCCCGGTAGACGTCGATGGTGTACGACAGCGTCTGGAAGGTGTAGAAACTGATCCCCATCGGCAGCACCAGCGAGAACTCCGGCAGGCGCAGCGACGCCCCGCCGAGCCCGGCCAGTTCCTCGGCCGCACGCACCGCGAAGCCGCCGTACTTGAAGAAGGCCAGCAGTCCGAGGTTCACCGCGAGCGAGGCGACCAGGCAGGCCCGCCGCAGTGTCTGCTGACCCGGCCCGAGCCGGTGGATGGCGATGGCCACGGTGTAGTCGACCGTGGCGCTGCCGAGCAGCACCGCGAGATACGCCGGGATGTGCCAGCTATAGAAGACCAGGCTGGCGACCAGCAGCGCGCCGAGGTATGGCGATTCGACCTTGCGCCGCCCGAACGTAAGGCGGGCCGCGAAGACCACCAGGAAGAGCGCGACGAACGCCCAGGAGACGAAGTTCATCGCGCGGGAACGCCGGCCGCCGCCCCAAGATGGGGCGCCAGCGCCGCCATGAAGGCGCGCGACCAGTCGTAGGCGCTCGCCGAATCGAGGTGGCTGCCGTCGGCACTGGTCATGGCCCGTGGTTCGGCCACGACCAGTGGTACCTGCAGCAGCGCGGCGAAGCGGGCCGGGCCGGCCCCGCCGTGTGGCTGCGGGGTGGGCACGCGGGTGAGGATGAGCGTGATCCCACGAGCGTCCATTTCAGCCTTGAACGCCAGCGCCGCTGCCCGCTCGCCCCGGCCCAGGGCCGACCCGTCGGGCGACGGCGGCGTGAACACCGTGGTGGTGAACGGCCACGGAGACATCTGCCAGGTGCCATTGACGCGGGAGCGATAGATGTCGAGTTCGCGCGCCTGCCCGAGCCCCGGTCGGCCGAAGGTCGAGAGCCAGTTCGGCGCCACGCGATGCATGGCCTGGCGGACACGGTGTGCCGCTTCCGCCTCCAGGCGCAGCTTGCGCGCGGCAAACGGCGTGTCGCGGTTGACGGCTTCTGCCCAGGCGCTGAGCCCGCCGCCGAAGAAGCCGTCGGCGTTCACGACCACGAACCGCGGCCGCAGGTCGAACTTGCGGATGATCGCCAGTGGGAAGCGGTCGGCTTCGCGAAAGCCAAACCCCAGCGCGTAGTACGACAGCCCGCGGGCGGCGAACTCCGGCCCGACGACGGCCGGGCGCAGCGCGAACATCAGCCGGGAATTGCCGAGGAACAGCACATCGGCGGCCTGCAGATGTTCGGCGGCCTCGTCGTCCAGGCCGAAGAAGAGCACGTGGTGATCGACCGTGCCTCCGATATCGGCGGCGAGATAGTGGTCGTCGTCGAGAGTCTCTTCCGCGGCGGGCCGGTCGGCGGCAGCGGCGCCGAGCGCCGGCAGCGTGTCGATCGCCACGACCGTCGCCACGAGCATGGCCGTGAAGGCGACGGCACAGACGGCTGCCGGCCATAAGACAGGCGGGCGAGGCCGGAGCGGAGACACTTTACGAGTGTAGTGCAGAAGAGCGCGGGCCACGGGCCGTGCCGGCCGGCACGGCACCGCCGGCGGGTCCGTCGCGGGCGTCACCCTCGCCTTATGGCCCGCTTATTGACACGAGGCGTATCAAGTTCTACACTCGCGGTGTGTCAACATCGGACCTCATCTTCATCAGCGTAGCGGCCCGGATGCTGAGCATGCATCCGCAGACGCTGCGCAAGTACGAGCGCCTCGGGCTGGTGCAGCCGGCGCGTACCATCGGCAGCATGCGGCTCTACTCTGAAGCCGAGATCGAGCGCCTGCGGCTCATCAAGGTACTGGTCGAGGACGCCGGCGTGAACCTGGCGGGCGTGCAACGACTGCTCGCCGTCGCCGAGGGCCTCCAGCGGATGGAGCCGCTGCTGTCTGAGTCGGCGCTCGGACGCTCCGAGGCCAAGCGCCGGCTGGCGCGCGAAGTCGGCCGGCTCAAACAGGTCGTGGGGCTGTGACGATGGACTTCCGCGATTACTACAAGACGCTCGGCGTGGCCAAGACTGCCTCCGAGAAGGAGATCAAGCAGGCCTTTCGCCGGCTGGCCCGCAAGCACCATCCCGACGTGAACCCCGGCGACCGCTCGGCCGAGACGACCTTCAAAGAGGTCAACGAGGCCTACGAGGTGCTGAGCAACGCCGAGACCCGCCGCAAGTACGACGAACTCGGCGCCAACTGGCGCCAGTACGAGCAGGCGGGCCCCGGTGCGGGCGGTCCGGGGCGACCGCCGGGAGGCGGCCAGAGCGGGTACCGCACGATGACGCAAGAGGAGATGGACGCCGTCTTCGGTGCCGGCGGCAGTCCGTTCTCCGACTTCTTCAACACCTTCTTCGGCGGCCAGACCGCGGGTGCCCGGCCGAGGGCTGGCGGCCGCAGCCGGCCGCGGCGGGCGCCGGAGACCGAGTATGACGTGGCGCTCGATCTGTCGGCAGCGCTCGGCGGGCGGGTCGAGAAGATGACGGTGCAAACCGCCGACGGCGCCTCGCGGAACCTCGAGGTTCGCATCCCGGCCGGGATCACCGATGGCACGCGGCTCAGGGCGGGCGACGTGATCCTGCGCGTGCGCCTGCTGCCCCATCCGCGCTTCGAACGATCGGGACGCGATCTCACGACCGCCCTCGCCGTGCCGATCACGACGGCAGTACTCGGCGGCACCGCCGAGGTGACCACGCTCAGCGGCAGCCGGCTCAGCGTCAAGGTGCCGGCCGGTACCCAGGGCGGGCAGCGCCTGCGCCTGCGCGGACACGGCCTGCCATCACCCGGAACCGCCGACGACCGCGGGGATTTGTTCGCGCGGGTGGAAGTTCGCGTGCCAGCCACCCTCACGAGCGAACAGAAGTCCCACTACGAGGCGCTGCGCCAGTTGGAATCGAATTAGCAGAGGACGCTAAGGCCCGGGTGAACCGGGCGGGCAGGAAGGACGATTGCTGATGAATCTCAACACATTCACGGAAAAGGCCCAGGAGGCCATCATCGCCGCCCCGAAGCTGGCGGCGTCGCTGTCGCACGCGCAGGTCGAGCCCGAGCACTTGCTCGTGACGCTCGGCGAACAGGCGGGTGGCGTCGTGCCGGCCCTGTTCCAGAAGCTCGGCCAGCCGGCCGCGCCGATTGCGCTGACTCTCAAGGAGCAGCTCGGCCGGTTGCCGAAAGCCCACGGTGGCGCCGAGCCCGGTGTCTCGCCCCGGCTTCGTGCCGTCCTGGAGCAGGCGCAGGCGGAAGCGACGGCGATGCAGGACCAGTATGTCAGCACCGAGCACCTCTTCCTCGCCATCGCGAGCGAGAGCGGCCGGGCGCCGGCGGCCGAACTGCTGCGTGACCGCGGCGTGACCCGCGGCGCGGTCGTGAAGGCCATCCAGTCGGTGCGCGGGTCGCAGAAGGTCACCGACCAGAACCCGGAGGGCAAGTATCAGGCGCTCGAGAAGTACGGCCGCGATCTCACCGAGCTGGCCGAGCGCGGCAAGCTCGACCCGGTCATCGGCCGCGACGAGGAAGTCCGTCGCGTCATCCAGGTACTGGCGCGGCGGACCAAGAACAACCCGGTGCTCATCGGTGAACCCGGCGTCGGTAAGACGGCCATCGTCGAGGGGCTCGCCCAGCGCATCGTACGCGGCGACGTGCCCGAGGGCCTCAAGAACAAGCGCATCGTCGCGCTCGACATGGGGTCACTGGTCGCCGGCGCGAAGTACCGCGGCGAGTTCGAGGAGCGGCTGAAGTCGGTACTGCAGGAAATCGTCCAGGCCGAAGGGCGAATTGTTCTCTTCATCGACGAGCTCCACACGGTGGTGGGCGCTGGCGCGGCCGAAGGGTCCCTCGACGCGTCGAACATGCTCAAGCCGATGCTGGCTCGCGGCGAGCTGCACACGATCGGCGCGACCACGCTTGACGAATACCGCAAGCACATCGAGAAGGACGCCGCGCTCGAGCGTCGCTTCCAGCCGGTGACCATCGGCGAACCCACCGTCGAGGACACGATCAGCATTCTGCGGGGGCTGCGCGAGAAGTACGAGCTGCACCACAAGGTGGGCTTCAAGGATGCGGCCCTGGTCTCGGCAGCCGTGCTGTCGGATCGCTACATCGCCGATCGCTTCCTGCCCGACAAGGCCATCGACCTCATCGATGAGGCCGCGTCGCGGTTGCGCATGGAGATCGACTCGATGCCCGCCGAGCTCGACGAGGTGCAGCGGCGCGTGATGCAGCTCGAGATCGAGCGCCAGGCGTTACGCAAGGAGACCGACAAGGCCTCGATCGACCGGCTGGCCAAACTCGAGAAGGAACTGGCCGATCTCAAGGAGCAACAGCGGACGCTGACCGCGCACTGGACGCACGAGAAGGAAGCGATCCAGAAGAGCGCCGACCTGAAGGAGGAGCTCGACGGGCTGCGCCACGATGTCGAGGCGGCGCAGCGCCACGGCGACTACGCCAAGGCGTCCGAGCTGCAGTACGGACGGATCCCGCAGCTCGAGGCCGAGATCCGTGCGCAGGAGGCGCCCGGTGAGCGCGGTACGCGGCTGCTGAAGGAGCAGGTCGACGAGGAGGACATCGCCGAGGTGGTCGGCAAGTGGACCGGGATTCCGGTCAGCCGGCTGCTCGAGGGCGAGGTGCAGAAGCTCATCCAGATGGAGACGCGCCTGCACCAGCGGATCGTCGGACAGGACGAAGCGATCCACGCCGTGGCCAACGCCATCCGGCGCGCGCGGGCGGGATTACAGGATCCGCAGCGTCCGCTCGGCAGCTTCATCTTCCTGGGGCCCACCGGCGTCGGCAAGACCGAGCTGGCCCGGGCGCTGGCCGCGTTCCTCTTCGATGACGAACACGCAATGGTCCGCATCGACATGTCCGAGTACCAGGAGAAGCACTCCGTCTCGCGGATGATCGGCGCCCCTCCCGGCTACGTCGGCTACGACGAAGCCGGCCAGCTCACCGAGGCGGTGCGGCGCCGGCCCTACGCAGTGGTGCTCTTCGACGAGATCGAGAAGGCGCATCCCGAGGTGCTGAACGTCCTGCTCCAGCTGCTCGACGACGGCCGGCTCACCGACGGCAAAGGCCGCACGGTGGACTTCAGGAACGCCGTCGTCATCATGACGTCGAACCTGGGCAGTCAGTTCATCGCCGACGCCGCGGCGCGGGGCGACGCCCTCGACGAGGGGGTACGCCGCCAGGTGACCGAGACGCTGCGGACCCACTTCCGGCCGGAGTTCCTCAACCGTGTCGACGACGTGATCTACTTCCACGCCCTCGATCGCAGCCACATCGTCCAGGTGATCGACATCCAACTGGCCGGGCTGATGCAGCGCCTGGCGGAGCGGAAGATCGCGCTGACGCTCAGCGACGCGGCCCGCGAGGCGATCGTCGAGGAAGGCTACGATCCGATCTACGGTGCCCGGCCGCTCAAGCGCACGATTCAGCGCCGGATCCTCGATCCGCTGGCGCTCAAGGTGCTCGAGGGCGCGTTCAGCGAAGGCGACCACGTGCTGGTGGACGTGGGGACCGCGGGCCTGTCGTTCTCGCGACAGGAGGCGGTCAGCGTCTGACGCGCCGTGGCGACCGACACTAGGCCGGCTTGTCGTCGGCGTCGGGTCCGAGGGCCGCTTCGGCCGCGGCGAAGCCCATGCGGCTGTGCGAGCTGTCGCAGAACGGCTTCCGCGTCGAGTGACCGCAGCGGCACAGCGCGAAAGGCCGCTTGGCAATCGGATAGGGATTGCCGTTCCAGTCGATGAGCGTGACGTCGTCGCCGTCGACGAGCAGCGGGCCGTTGAGGCGAACCTTGATCGTGGCCATGCCCGGGCAGTATACCGTGGGCCGGACGCGCCAAACGCCGCGCCAGCCGCTACAATCTGAGCGTGCGACGGTCGCTCGCTCCTCTGCTCGTAGTGGCAGGTCTCACGTTCCTCGTCGGCCTGGGCGCGCCCGCCATGACCGACTCCGACGAGGCGTTCTACGCGGAGGCGGCGCGCGAGATGGTGGAGTCGGGCGACTGGCTCACGCCGTACTACAACTACGAGCCGCGCTTCCAGAAGCCCATCCTCTACTACTGGGTCACGGCGGCGACCTTCGCCGTCACGGGTCCGGGTGAGGCGTCGGCACGCCTGTGGGCGGCGCTCTCCGGGATCGCGCTGGTGTTCGTCACCGCCGGCATTGCCCGGCGCTGGTACGACGACGACACGGCGCTCCTGGCCGGTGCCATCGTCGCCACGAGTTTTGGCTACGTCGCCCTCGGCCGGATGGCCCTGCCGGATCTGCCGCTGGCGCTGTGTGTCACTGCCACCATCGGCTGCTGCCTCGTGGCGGTGGGCGACCGCGTGCCGCGGCCGCGGCGCTGGCTGTTGCTCGCCGCGGCGGCCGCCGCCCTCGGCTTCCTCGTGAAGGGCCCGCTGGCAATCGTGCTCCCGGCGGTGGTGGTCGGCCCGATCGTCACCATCGAGCGTCGCCAGTCGCGCATCGGCCCCGGCGATCTCGCGGCGGCCACGCTGGTGTTCGTCGCCATCGCCGCGCCGTGGTACCTGGCGATGTGGTGGCGTCACGGCACGGCCTACCTCGACAGCTTCTTCGTCGGCGACAATCTCGCGCGCTTCGCCACCGACCGCTTCAACGAGCCGCGGCCGTGGTGGTACTACGGGCCGGTCATCATTGGCGGCGTCGCGCCGTGGTCGCCCTTCCTGCTGCTCGGCGTCGGCGCGTTCGTACGCTTCGTCGCCGGACGCGGCGGTCCCGGTAGTCTCGAGACGCGCCTGGCCATCTGGATCACCGCGCCGCTGGCGCTGCTCACCCTCTCGGTCGGCAAGCAGCCGCGCTACGTGCTGCCGCTCCTGCCGCCGCTGGCGCTGCTGCTGGCACACGGCATCACCAAGCGTTCGCGGGCCCGGCGAGGGCTCGACGGCGGGCTCTATCAGTCGCGTCCCGACCGCGGCCTGCAGCTGGCATCGATCGCCTCGGGCGGGATCCTGGTGCTCGCCGGCGCGCTGTTGTGGCGGGCCCGGCCGCTCTTCGTAGAGCTGCCGCCGCTGCACAGCGCGATGGCGGCCGTCGTCATCCTGGCGGCCGGCCTGGCGGTCGTGGCGACGGCGCTCACGCGGGCCTGGCGCCGGGCGCCCTGGGTACTGGCGATCGGCAGCAGCCTGGCGTTGCCTGCGCTCGTCATCGGGGGGCTCGCCGGCGGTCCCGAAGACGCCGTGCACCGGGTGGCTGACGCCGTGCGCTCCGCCCGCCGGGCCGACGAGCCGATTGGCGTATCGCGCGCCTTCGTCCGCAATCTCATCTTCTACACGGGCGTCAAGCAGACCGACCTCATCAACGACGAGCAGCTCACCGCGTTTCTCGCCCAGGAGGGCCGGGCACTCATCGTCGTGCCGCGCACCGACCTGGATCGCGTCGAGGCCGCAGGGGCCCGGAAGGCCACGCGCCTGGCGGAGTTCGCCTATCTGAACGAAGCGGGCCTGCGACTGCGCTCGTTCCTCTGGCCAGACCCGGTCCGCGACGTGCAGCGGGTCGTTCTCGTCAGCACCCGCGAGTGAGGGCCGCTACCTGCCCGGCGGCTCACCTGACAGGCCCTCCAGGTCGGCCGCCGTCGTCTCCCACATCTTGCCGGGGTTGAGGACGCCGTGCGGATCGAAGGCGAGCTTGAGCCGCGCCATGAGCGCCAGCTCCGCCTCCGACAGCTGCAGGCCAAGGTAGTGCGCCTTGGCGTAGCCGATCCCATGTTCGCCGGAGATCGCCCCTTCGAGCGCCACGACCCCTTCGAACAGCTCGCGCTCCCCCGCCGCCGCCCGCGCCATCTCGTCGGCGTCGGCCGGATCGACCATCAGGTTGACGTGGATGTTCCCGTCGCCGGCGTGGCCGAACGCCGCCACGACGAGGCGATGGCGCTGACGCAGGCGGTCGACCAGCGCGAAGAGCGCCGGCACGCGGCCACGTGGCACCACCACGTCGTGGTTGATCTTACGCGGCGCCAGCCGCCTGAGCGCGTACGACAGCTCCCGCCGCGCTTCCCAGACCGCGGTTCGCGCCTGGTCGCTGTCGGCCGCCACGAGCGACGTCGCGCCCTGGCCGTGGCAGGCCTCACGCGCCAGCGTCGCCTCGTGGGCCGCGGCCGCCTCGCCGCCATCGACCTCGACCAGCAGCAGCGCGGCCGTGCCCGGCGGCGCCATCGGCCGGCCCAGGTGCTTTGCCACGGCGTCGAGCGAGGCGGCATCGATGAGTTCCAGAGTGGCGGGCACGACCCCGGCGGCCACGATGGCGCCGACGGCGCGGGCCGCCGCGTCGACGCTCGCGAAGGTCGCCGCGAATGTGCGGCGGGTCGCCGGACGCGGCACCAGCCGCACCGTGATCTCGGTGATGATGGCGAGCGTGCCTTCCGAGCCCACCAGCAACTCGGTGAGGGCGTAGCCGGTGACGTTCTTCACGGTCTTGGCGCCCGTTCGGATGATTTCGCCCGTGGGCAGCACGGCCTCGAGTGCCAGCACGTAGCGACGGGTGGTGCCGTACTTGAAGGCGCGCGGTCCGCCGGCGCACTCGGCGACGTTGCCGCCGATGGCGCATTCGGCCAAGCTGGCCGGATCCGGTGGATAGAAGAGGCCGCGCGCTTCGACCGCCGTGTGGAGATCGCCGGTGATGACGTTGGGCTGGACGACGGCGAGCAGATTGGCGTCGTCGATCTCGAGGATGCGATTGAAGCGCGTCATGGCGATGACGACGCCGCCGCGAATCGGCACCGCGCCGCCCGTGTAGCCGGTGCCGGCGCCGCGGATGGTCATCGGCATGCGAGCGTCGTGGCAGGCGCGGGCGATGGCAGCGACCTCGGCCGTGGTGCCCGGCGTGACGACGACGTCGGGCCGCCGCCCGCGCTTGAGCGCATCACGTGCGGCGGCGTCGAGCGCCGCCGGGTCGGCGGTGACCCATGGAGCGCCGACGATGTCGGCCAGCGTCGCCAGGAGCGCGTCGCGCACGGGAGTCAGCGTGCCGTCGTGGCGCCACGCTGGCGGGCGTGAACGAATTCCTGCAGGCGCGTGACGCCCTCGCGCAGCCGCTGGCGCGAGGTCGCGTAGGAGATACGGACGAAACCCGGCGCGTCGAACCCCTCGCCCGCCGTGAGCGCCACCCGCGCCTCGGCGAGCAGGGCGTCGGCGAATGCGGCCGAGGTCGGAACCCCGCACGGGGCGAGCAGCTCGGCGACGTACGGGAAGAGATAGAAGGCGCCGCCGGGCCGCTGGCACTCGACGCGCGGGTCGACGGCGAGCCACTCGAGGGTCTGGTCGCGGCGCTGGCGGTACTCGTCGAGCATCTTGCTCACCGCGTCCTGCGGTCCGGTCAGGGCTTCGACGGCGGCCTTCTGCGAAATCGAGGAGACGTTCGAGGTGGCGTGGCCCTGGACGGTGTTGCAGGCGGTGATGAACGCCGCCGGCGCGATAGCCCAGCCGCAGCGCCAGCCGGTCATCGCATAGGCCTTCGAGGTCGAACTGCAAATGACCGATCGCTCACGGTGCCGGTCGGTCAGCACCTTGACCAGGTTGTGCGCCGCCGGCTCGTAGATGAGCTTCTCGTAGGTGAGATCGACGATGATCCACACGCCAGACTTCGCGCAGTGGTCGGCGATCGCCGCCACCGTGGCTTCTGCCATCACCGCGCCGGTGGGGTTGCACGGCGAGTTGAGGATGATGGCCTTGGTCTTGGGCGTGACCCGGTCGAGGATCTCGTCGGCCTCGACGACGAAGCCACGTTCCCGGCGGCCGCGGGCCAGCACCGGCCTGGCGCCGCAGAGCAGAATCTGGTCGACGATGGTCGGCCAGAACGGCGAGTGGGTGACGACCTCGTCGCCGTCGTCGAAGAGCGTCACGGCGGCGTTGAACAGCGCCTGCTTGGCGCCGGCGGTGGCGATCACCTCGGCCGGCGTGAAAGCCACGCCGTAGTCGGCCAGGTAGCGGTGGCAGACGGCCTCACGCATGTCGGCGGCGCCGGCCGATGGCGTGTACTTGGTGAAGCCGGCATCGATGGCGCGATGCGCGGCCTCGTTCACGTTCTGCGGTGTCGGGAAGTCGGGTTCGCCGGCGCCGAAGTCCACGACGTCCACGCCGGCCCGGCGCAGGCGGTCGGCTTCGGCCGCGACTTTGAGGGTGGGAGACGGGGCCACGCGGGCCATGCGGGCGGCGAGTGTCATACGTGCCTCGGAGCGGAGTGGGGATCGCGAGCGGCTGCGAACGTGCGCTGCAGCCGAACCTCGACGACGGGCGGGACCAGGCCCCGGATGTCGCCGCCCAGGCGGCAGACTTCTTTGATGAGCCGTGAACTCGTGTAGGCGTAGGTTTCGGCCGGCATCAGGAACATCGTCTCGACGGCCGGGCGCAGGCGGCGGTTCATCTGCGCCATCTGCGACTCGTGCTCGTAGTCGCTGATGCTGCGCAGGCCCTTGACGATGACCGAGGCGCCGCGCGCGGCGGCGTAGTCGACCAGCAGGCCGTCGAAGGTGTCGACCTCGAGGCCCGGCACATCACCGAAGACGTCGCGCACGAGCTGCACGCGGTCGGCGGCGCTGAAGAGCGGCGCCTTGGCTTCGTTCTTCAGCACCGCGACGATGACGCGATCGAAGAGACGGAGGCCGCGCTCGATGATGTCGACGTGGCCGTTGGTGATCGGATCGAACGAACCGGGATAGATGGCGAGCCGCGCGCCGGATGTGCCGCTCGTGCTCATGAGTGCTGCGCTCCCCTTCCGTTGACCGTCACGGCGCGATACGTGCTGAGCGCCGAATCCCCCGCTCGCCTGGTCCGTTCGAGGACGAGGCCCACAACTTCCGGCGCCGCCCGCTTCGACGCGTGCTCGAGAGCCAGCCGGCCACCGGGCCCGAGCAGCACCGCCGCCCGCCTGACGGCTTCCTCGAGCCACGGCGCCGCGTACGGCGGATCGAGCACGATGAGGTCGAACGGCCCGCCGAGTCGAGCGCCCGTCAAGGCATCGGGCGCCATGCCATGCACGATGATACAGCGTTTCTCCAGCCCGCAATGCGCGGCGTTGGCGGCGATGAGCGCCACGCTGCGGGCGTCGCTCTCGAGGCAGGTGGCCGAGGCCGCACCGCGGCTGAGGGCCTCGAGGGCGATGGCGCCGGTCCCGGCGCACACGTCGAGCAGACGCGCCTGCTCCACCTCGGGACCGAGTACGTTGAAGAGCGTCTCGCGCAGGCGATCGGAGGTCGGCCGCAGTCCGTCCCAGGTGGGCGACTGCAGGACCCGTCCCTTGTGTGTGCCGGCGATGATGCGCATGCCGCCGTCCGTTACCCCACCGTCACGAGGCCGAACTGCTGCTGCCAGACCCGGCGCACGTGCCCTGCCAGTGCCGGTGGCACGGCGTCGGCGTCGACCAGGCGCCGGGCCTCCTCGTGCGCCAGCGCCAGCAGATCGGCGTCGCGGACCATGTCGCCGGCGCGCAGCCCCGGCAGACCCGACTGGCGCGTGCCGAAGACATCGCCGGGGCCGCGGATCTCGAGGTCGGTCTCAGCCAGGGCGAAGCCGTCTTCGGTTGCCGACAGCGCCGTGAGGCGCGCGCGCGACTCCTCGCTCCACGGCGTGTCGTAGAGCAGCACGCACGTCGACGCGTCGCTGCCGCGGCCGATGCGACCTCGCAGCTGATGCAGCTGCGCCAGCCCGAACCGCTCGGCGTGTTCGACCACCATCACCGTGGCGTTGGGGACGTCGACGCCCACTTCGACGACCGTGGTACTGACGAGGATCTGCACCTCGCCGGCGGTGAAACGTCGCATCACGGCCTCCTTCTCGTCGGCTTTGAGCCGGCCGTGCAGGAGCGCCACCCGGAGATCCGGAAACACCGTGTCGGCCAGGTGCGCCGCCATGGTCGTCGCCGCCTTGAGGTCGGTCTTCTCGGACGATTCGATGATCGGGTAGACCACATAGACCTGGCGTCCGCCCGCCACGGCCGCGCGCATCAGGCCGTAGACCTCGTCGCGCCGCGTCTCCGGTCGCACGAGGGTGCGCACCGGCAGACGGCCCGGCGGCCGGTCGCGCATCACCGACACGTCCATGTCGCCGCAGGCCGTGAGCGCGAGCGTCCGTGGAATCGGCGTCGCGGTCATGAGGAGCACGTCGGGATGCAGGCCCTTGTCGGCAAGCAGCCCGCGCTGCACGACGCCGAAGCGATGCTGCTCGTCGACGATGGCGAGCGCCAGGGCACGGAAGCGCACCGCCTCCTGCACCAGGGCGTGGGTACCGATGACGAGCGAGACGTCACCGGCCTCGATAGCCGCGCCCAGACGGCGGCGGGCCGCGTCGGCCTTCCTGCCGGTCAAGAGCGCCACCCGGAAGCGCGTGCCCTCCAACCAGCGGCTGAAGGTCTGCAGGTGCTGCTCGGCGAGCAGCTCGGTCGGCGCCATGACCGCTACCTGATAGCCGTTCTCCATCGCCACCATCGCGGCCAGGAAGGCGACCACTGTCTTGCCCGATCCGACATCACCCTGCAGCAGACGCTGCATCGGCCACCGACGCTGCATGTCGGCGACGATGTCGCGCACGGCGTCCCGCTGGCCCTGGGTGAGCCTGAACGGCAGCACCCGACGCACCCGGTCGCGTAGCGGGTCGTCGATGGCGATGAGGTGCGGCTTCTGCACGAGCGCGTTCTGCCGGCGGCGCAGCGCCAGGCCGGTCTGGTAGACGAAGAAGTCCTCGAAGATGATCCGCCGCTGCGCGGCGGTGGAGCAGGCGTTGAGCGCCTCGAGCGACGTGCCGGCGTCTGGGAAGTGTGCCTGCCGGAAGGCCGTGCGCCGGTCGGGCCAGCCGTGGCGCCCAGCCATCGCTGCCGGCACGATATCGGGCAGCGGCGCGGTCAGTGTCTCGAGAGCCCGGAACGCCAGCGTGCGATGCATGTTGGGCGTGACCGAACCCGTGCGCTCGTAGATCGGCACGATACGTCCAGTGTGGAGCGGTTCGTTCTCGCCGTCCTCCTGCAGCACCTCGAACTCCGGCGCGGTGAGCTGCAGGCCGCGGCTGCCCCAGTACTCCGTGCGGCCGAAGAGCACGATGCGCTGCTTCGGCTTGAGGACATCCTTCAGGAACTTCTGATTCGGCCAGACGGCCTTGACCTGACCGCTGTCGTCCTGCACGAGCGCCGTGAACAGCGCAAACCCCGGCCGCCGCGTGGCCGCCACGCCGCACGAGAGAATCTCACCGAAAATCGCCGCCGTGCCGCCCGCGCGCAGCGACGCGATGGGCTGGAAGCGACTGCGGTCCTCGTAGCGGCGAGGGAATCTGACGAGCAGGTCTTCGACCGTCCGCAGTCCCGCCTTCTCGAGGTCCGCGGCCTTGCGCGGCCCGACCCCTTTGAAGAACTGCAGCGGGGTCTGCAGAGGGTCGTCGGCCATCCGGCGATCTTACCGAATGCCGGCGAGGCTCACTGAACGACGGTGGCCTGGCCGGCCGCGACGTCGATGCGCTCGATCTCGGACGGCAGCTCGAAGGGCTCGTCGAGTCGCACACCGGCCGGATTGTCGGCCGACCGGGTGTAGAAGGCGAGCAACTCGTCGATGAAGAGACGCGGCACCGGCACGCCGTCGACCGTGGCTTGCTCGAGCACGAAGCGGCCGCGGCCGCTGGCGGTCGAGAGCGTCCCGGTCACGTACACGGGCAGGCGGCCACTGAGATAGGTCGTCGGATCGAACCAGCCGCCGGCGCTCTTCTTGCGAACGCCGTCGAGGTCGGCGGTGACGAGCGTGGCGATACGGTTGGCGCCGATGAACTGCACGCTCGGTTCGGTGAGGCCGGCGGGCAGCCAGGTGCCCGCGCGATAGCGCAGGTAGGCGTTCATCTCCGCCTGGCTGAAGATGGTGCGCCGCGAAGCGGCTGGAGGCCTGGTGGGCGGGCCAGCTGTCAGCATCACCGCCTGCAGCTTGGCCCAGGCCGCATCGGCCTGCGCCTGCAGAGCCGACTGCGCGGCCACCGACGTCGACAGAGTGATAGAGAAGAGAGCCAGCACGACTCGGGTGCGCATCAGTCCGCCCTCGGTCCCAGGCAGGCAGAGCCGGGACACCTCTGCATTGTAGCGCGGGCGAGCGACCCTACTGCTGACGCCGCTGCAGGCGCTGCTGGCGGGCGTTCTGACGCGCCCGCAACATCAGCTCGAGCTTGCGCCGTTCGAGCTGGTCCTCGAAGACGCGGAAGCGCGCCTGCTGCCGCGCGTCGAGCAGCCCGTCGAGCTCGCCGTAGGCCCGGCGCGTGTCGGCCGCGCTCTGCGATTCGAGCTCCTGGAGGGCCGCCAGCTGCGCCCTGATGGCCGCCTCGTCCACCGGCCGCACCGAACGCGGCGCCGTCAGCCGCGCCAAATCGCCGAGCAACGCCGCCCGCGACGCCAGGTAGCGCCGGCGGGTCTCCTGAAGTGCGCGCAGCTTCGTGAGGAACGGTGCGTACTGTGTGTCGGCGAGGCCGAGCGCCTGCTGCGCCTCCATGACGAAGTAGGCATCGAATAGCCGCTGGATCTCAGCCGGACGCAAGTCGCCGCCACCAGGCTGAACGGCGGGCTGGGCCGAGGCGGCAAGGGCGCTGCCGAGCGCCGCGATTAGCCCAATCACGAGCAGGCAGGCCGGCCGACGATTCCAATTCATGACGGCGTCCGATCCACGGCCGCGGTGAGCAGGGCGGCAAGGGCCCGGCGTTCATCGGCCGAGAGTGCCGCGGCGGCCTCGCCCATCTCGGGCAGGGTTCGCACGCCCAGCGCGTCGAAGCCGCCCTCCGGCAGGCTGCCCATCAGGTCGGCCATCATCGCGAAGGCGTCGTCGGTGTCGGCCAGCTCGGGCAGGGCCGCCGCCCCGCCCGGCCCGTCGAGCGTCGTCGCGGTGGCGCTTCTCGTCGCGTCCGGCGCGCCGCGGTCGACCGCCGTGGCCAGCGCTACGACGAGTGCCGCAAGCCCGACCATCGGCACGAGGACGTCCCACCGCAACCACGCCCGCCACCCTGTGAGAGCGGCTTGGTCGATCGCGGCCCGCACGCGGGCGTTCACGCTCGGCCAGAACAGGGCTGCGGGTTCGGGCACCTCGACGCTCTCGGCCAGTGCCAGGGCGCCTTGCACCTCCGTCGCCGTCGCGCGGCAGGCACCGCAACCGGCGACATGCGCGCGGCGTTCGGCGGCGAGGGTGCCATCCAGCAGATCGACGAACTCATCGGGGACAAGGCAGGGCGTCATACGAGCGGCTCCAGCCGCTTGCGCAGGTTGGCGAGCGCATGGAAGACGTTGGCTTTGACCGCGCCCACACTCGTCCCGACGATGGCGGCCACTTCCTGGTGCGACAGATCGTGATAGGTGCGCAGGATGAGAGCGGCGCGCTGGCGCGGCGGCAGCGACTGCACTGCCCGGCGCACCATCACCCGGCGTGCCTCGGCGTCGAGCGCCGCGTCGGGCGGCGGTTGACGGCTATCGGCCACCAGGTCGAAATCCACGACGTCGGTCTTCGGCGTCTTGAGGCTGACGCGGTTCAAGCTGACGTTGACCGCGATCCGGTAGAGCCAGGTGCTGAAGCGGGCCTGGCCGCGAAACGTGCCGAGAGCCTTCCACGCCCGCACGAATGTGTCCTGGGTGAGGTCGGCGGCGTCTTCGTGGTGGTTCACGAAGCGGTAGCAGACCTGATACACGCTGCGGCGATGCCGCGTGACGAGCGCGTCGAAGGCGCTTGCCTCCCCGGCCAGCGCCGCCTCCACGAGCGCGGCGTCGTCGATCGGGGCGGCATCCGGGGTGGCGCTCATCGTGGCGGCGCCCAGGGGCCAGGAAGTAGCGGTCGCATCGGCTCGCATGGCACTCGGTCTCGAACTCTTGGACAGGCCGGCCTGGTCGAAGGTTACACGGGTGGGGCGAGAAAGGTGCGCAGTTGGGCGAGGGTCGGGATGGTCGTTCGGGCGCCGAGGCCCCGGCACTTGAGGGCCGCTACGGCGTTGGCCCAGCGAAGGGCGTCCTCGACCTCGGTGGCCGCGCCGCCGTGCAGCCAGGCGGCGATGAAACCGGCGCGGAAGACGTCGCCGGCGCCCGTGGAATCAACGACCGGCACGCGGAAGGCTGGCGTGCGGATCTCCCGTCCGCCGACGAGCGCGAGGCTCCCCTCCTCCCCAAGTGTCACGCACACGACGGCCGCGCCGGTGTCGGCCTCGAGCCTGGCGAGCGCCGCGCCCAGCGAACTCTGCCCGGTGAAGGCCGCCGGGAATGACTCGGCCGCGATGATGATATCGATGGAGCGAAGGAGGCGGTCGGTGCCCGGCCGTACCTGCTCGACATCGATGACGGTCGGCGTGGCTGCCCGCCGGGCGGCCTCGGCGGCTGCCGTCACCGCGGCCGTCTCGTGGCAGTCGACGTGGAGCACGCGGGCCGCGGCGACGGCCTCGGCTGGCACGTCGGACGGCGACATCCGCAGCCCGGCATGACGATGCCAGAGCACGGTCCGGGAGCCCGATTGGCGATCGACGAGAATCACGGCGAACTGACTGGTGGCACCGGGCACGGTGATGACCCCGGCGACGTCCACACCTTCGTCGCGCAGGGCGGCAAGCCCGCGTGCGCCATAGGCGTCGTCGCCGACGCGTCCGATGTAGGCGGCCCGGAGGCCCAGGCGCGCCAGCGCGACAGCGGCGGTTGCCGACTGGCCGCCCGGGCGTTCGCTGAAGCAGGCCAAGGGCATCTTCGAGTTGGCCTCAGGGTGGCCGTCGACTTCGGCGACCAGGTCGATGCTGTTGAGGCCGACGGTGAGAGCGTCGAACGGCCGGGCAGAGGGCAACGAAACGGGAATCCGCACGCCCGCGCATGATAGCGGCTTCGGCCGCCGTTGATTTTCGCTTTTTGTTTGGGGTATCCTGATGGCGCCGCTCGAATCTTTCGGTTCTTTCTTCGCCATGGAGGCCGCCGTGCAACCGCTCACCAAGCGCCAGCGAGAGATCCTGGACTACCTCAACGAGTTCATCCAACAGCACGGCTACGCGCCCAGCCTGGAAGAGATCGGTCAGCGGTTCGGTCTGTCGTCACTCGCCACCGTCCACAAGCACATGACGAACCTCGAGAGCAAAGGCTTCATCAAGCGCTCGTGGAACCGCAGTCGATCGGTGGAGCTCCTGGCAGGTCCGAGCGGCAGCCGCGCTATCGATGTGCCGCTGCTCGGCTACGTCGCTGCCGGACAGCCGATCGAGGCCATCGCCTCGACCGAGACCATCGCGGTGCCCGAGGCCCTGCTCGGCAACCGCCGCGACACCTACGTGCTGCGCGTGCGCGGCAACTCGATGATCGACGAGCAGATTCGCGACGGCGACTGGGTGGTGGTCGAAGACCGCAAGAACGCGAACAACGGTGAGATGGTCGTGGCACTGCTCAAGGATGCCGACGTCACGCTGAAGACGTTCTACCGCGACAACGGTCGCATCCGCCTGCAGCCGGCCAACGTCACCATGGAACCGATCTACGCCGATCCGGCCGACGTGCAGATTCAGGGCGTGGTCGTCGGTGTGATGCGCCGCTACTAGGCGCGCGTCGGCCTGATAAGCTAGCGGTCATGGCCGAGCACAAGCAGGTTAATTTCACGATTGTTCCGGACGACGCGCCCGGGCCCGAGCGCCAGTACGCCAACTTCTGCGCGGTCGCGCACACGCCGTTCGATTTCACGCTCACCTTCTGCGAAGTGCAGCCGCTCTCCGAAAAGGAGATCCGCGACGCCGAGCAGGAACACATCGTGCGCGCGCCGGTGCGGGCGAGAATCGTCCTGCCCGTGCAGTTCATTGCTCCGCTCATCGCCGCGCTGCAGGAGAATCTGCGCATCTACACCGAGTCGACGCAGAACCAGGGACCCAAGGGGCCGGTGCACTAGCATGGCCGGCGCCCCGCGCGCGGCCGTCGCGATCTACGAGGCCCTTGCCACCCATCACCCCGGCGCCGACACCGAGCTCGAATTCCGCACCGCCTTCGAACTACTGATCGCCACGGTACTGTCGGCGCAGTCGACCGACCGCCGCGTGAACGAGGTGACGCCGGCACTGTTTGCGCGCTATCCCGGCCCGCAGGCGCTCGCCGGAGCCGCGCAGGACGACGTCGAGACGCTCATCCACTCCACCGGGTTCTTCCGTCAGAAGGCCAAAGCGGTGATCGGGCTGGCGACGGCCTTGGTCGACGATCATGGCGGCGAGGTGCCGGCCGACATGAACGCCCTCGTGGCGCTGCCCGGTGTCGGCCGCAAGACGGCCAACGTCGTGCTCGGGCATGCGCTCGGGGTCCCCGGCTTCCCGGTCGATCGGCACGTGCTGCGAGTGGCCGCGCGGCTCGGTCTCATCCACACCGACGACGCCGTGAAGGCGGAAGGCGTGCTGACGGCGCTCTTTCCGGCCGCGCTGTGGACGCGCGTCTCCGACACTCTGATCTTGCACGGCCGCCGCATCTGCGGTCCGACACCGTCCTGTGACCTCTGTCACGCGCGCCAGCTCTGCCCGCACGCCGTGACCGGCACACGCCGCGCCCGTCCCCCGGTCACGCGCGCGAAAGCGCCGGCCGCGGCTTCCACGCCGGGGCGGCGTCCCAAGGCCGCGGCGGCCCAGAGGCCGACGGCACGGCCGCGCCGATGACCCGCGACGCGTTCCGCGACCTGGTGGCCGAAGCGATCGACTCGATCCCGCCGCGCTTCGCGCGCCACGTGAAGAACGTGGCCATCGTGATCGAAGAACATCCGTCGGCCGAATTGCTCGACGACATGGCGATCGAGCCGCCCGATACGCTGCTCGGCCTCTATCAGGGCACGCCGCTGCCGGAGCGCCGCTGGGATCACGGCAACGACCTGCCCGATCGCGTGCTGCTGTTCCAGGGGCCGATCGAGGAAGACGCCGAGGAGGATGGCGACGTCGTCGGCGTCATCGGCGAGACGCTCATCCACGAGCTCGGCCACTATTTCGGCATGAGCGAAGACGAGATCATGGCGATCGAGGAGCGCTACTGGCGCGGCGAACCGGAGACCGATGCGCCGGAGGACGCCTCGCGGTGATGCGCGTCCGCAAGCGCTTCGGCCAGCACTTCCTCGAGCCGGCCTGGCAGACGCGCGTCGTCGAGGCGTGCCAGCCCGACCCAGACGATCAGGTCGTCGAGATCGGACCTGGCGGCGGCGCCATCACCGTGCCCCTGGCGGCGCGGGTGCGCCGGATGCTGGCCATCGAGGTCGATCGGGACATGGCCGGCGCCCTGGCCGCGCGTCAGGTGCCGGGGCTCACCGTTCACATCGGCGACGTGCTCGCGAACGACGTCTCAGCCACGCTCGACACCTGGCTCGCCGCCGGTTTGTCCAACGCCCGCTTTCGGGTGGTGGGCAACCTGCCCTACAACATCTCCTCGCCGATCCTTTACCTGCTCACGCGCTGGTCGACCCGCTATCCCGCCCTGGCGGACGCGACCGTGATGCTGCAGGCCGATGTCGCGGACCGGTTGGTCGCACGGCCGTCGACCGGCGACTACGGAGTGCTCACCCTGCTGACGGCGCTCTCGGCCGAGGTGACCCGGGTGCTGGCTCTGCCGCCGGGGGCGTTCCGGCCTCAGCCGAAGGTCCGTTCGACGCTCGTCCGACTCCGCTTCCGGGCTCCGTCGCCGCCGGTGCCGAATCCCGCCGTCGTGAGTCGGCTGGTGCGGGTCGCCTTCACCCAACGCCGTAAGACCCTCGCCAACACCCTCAAGGCCGTGGCCGGCACCGACGGGCTCGATCTCAGGGCCGTGATGGAGGTCGCCGGCATCGACCCTCGGCGGCGGCCCGAAACGCTGCAGCTCGTTGAATTCTCGGCACTTGCAGACGCCTGGCAGGACGCTTTGGCGCGCCGGTTTGTGTTATAGTCTCGCCCAACCCGCCCGTTGTTCTTTCGGGACGTCCCAGCGTCCTGAGTGTCGGTGATCGTGCCCGATGGCCTAGCCATCGGTGGCCGACAAAGCACGGTAACGCCTTCGCCCGAAGGCGCAGCCGGCTTCGCGCAGTCTCCGGAGGTCGTTCCGGCTGGGATCCGTATGTCCGCGTCGAGTGTTCCGCCGTTTGAACCGGCGGTGGATGTCGTGCCCCTCGGGGGTCTCGGCGAGTTCGGCCTCAACATGATGGCCGTCTCGTGTGGGGAGACGACCATCCTCATCGACGCCGGTTCGATGTTCCCTGAAGCCGAATTGCCCGGCGTGGACCGCGTCGTGCCGGCGTTCGACTACCTCGATCAGCGCGGCCCGGTGGCGGCCCTCATCCTTACGCACGGCCACGAAGACCACATCGGCGCGGTGCCCTACGTTGTCGCTCGTGTCTCGGGGCCGGTTTTCGGCACTCCCTTCACCCATGCCATGCTCGAGGGCAAGCTCGACGAGCACGGCATCGACCTCGGAGCGCGCCGCCGCGAGGTCCGGCCGGGCGACTCCGTCACGGTCGGGCCCTTCCGCATCGAGTTCATCCGCGTGACGCACAGCATGCCCGACTGCGTCGCCGTCGCCCTGCACACGCCGCAGGGCGTCATCGTTCACACCGGCGACTTCAAGATTGACCACACGCCGCTCGACGGCCAGCCGACGGATCTGGGCCGCCTGGCCGCGCTCGGCGCCGCCGGCGTGCTGGCGCTCTTTGCCGACAGCACCAACGTCGACCGGCCGGGCGTCACCGGCTCGGAATCCGACGTCAAGGACGCCTTCGACGAGGTGTTCGCCACCACCAAGGGCAAGCTGGTCGTGGCGTCGTTCGCCTCGAGCATCTATCGCATGCAGCTCATCGTCGACCTGGCGGCGCAGTTCGACCGCCAGGTGGCGTTTGTCGGCCGCGGCATGATCGAGAACTCCGAGATCGCGCAGCGCCTCGGCTACCTGCGCGTGCCGGCCGGCGTGGCCGTCAGGGACAGCGACGTGGGAAGCCTGCCGCCGGGCGACGTCGTGTGCCTGGTGACCGGCTCGCAGGGCGAGCCTCAGGCGGCCCTCTCGCGCATCGCCATCGACGACCATCGGCACGTCACGCTCGCCGACGACGACACGGTGGTCTTCTCGGCCCGCGCCATTCCCGGCAACGAGAAAGCGATCGGTCGGGTCGTCAACCACCTGGCCCGCCGCGGCGTGGAGGTCGTGACCGAAGCCTCGCGTCACGTGCACGTGTCGGGGCACGGCAGCGCCGAGGAACTGAAACTCGTGCTCTCGCTGGTGCGGCCCCGCTACCTGGTGCCGGTGCACGGCGAGTATCGCCAGCTCGCGCGGCACGCGCGTGTGGCCAAAGACGTGACCGGCGGCCTGGCCTCGGGCACCACCGTCATCCTGGCCGAGAACGGCCAACGCATCCGCTTCGATGGCGAGGGCGGCAAGGTTGTCGACAGCGTGCCGGCAGGACGCGTGCTCATCGACGGCACGCGGTCGGGCGCCGTGGACGGTGAGATGATTCGCGATCGCCGCCATCTGGCGGCCGATGGCATCGTGGTGCCGGTCGTGGTGATGAACCGCCAGAAGGGCGTGCGCGAGGGTCTGCCGGAGATTGTCGCGCGAGGTTTCGTATCGGAGGCCGCGGCCGGGAATGTGCTCACCGACGGCGCGACGTTCCTCGCTTCGATCATCGACCAATGCTCGGTCGGTGAGCGGACGGACGAGGGCTTGCTCAAGGAACGGATTCGCGGCGAGTTCCGCCGCTTCCTCAAACGCCGGACGGGCCGCCGTCCGATGGTGCTTCCCGTGGTGATGGAGATCTAGAGGTCGTGGCAGTGAAACAGGCATCCTCGGTGGTGTTGTCGTCGGGCTTCTCGTCGCCGGTCTCGCGCCGCGTGAGCGAGGTCGTGGGCGTGGTGCTCTTCGCCGTCAGTCTCATCTGGCTGATCGCGCTGGCCAGTTACGACGCCAACGACGCCGCCTGGTTCTTCGCGACCGGCGCCAACGAAGCGCCGTCGAACTTCATCGGCCCCGTCGGGGCGTTCCTGGCCGAGCTCTCCTTTCAGGTGATGGGCTTTGCCTCGTACCTGCTGCCGGTGCTCGTCGCGGCCGCTGGCTGGCACTACTTCTGGTGCCGCGGCGTCGATGCGCTGTACACGAAGCTGACGGGCCTGGCGCTGCTCATCGGCTGCGCCAGCGCGATGCTCAGCCTGCTGGTCGGCACGGCCACCTCCGGCGATCGCACCTATGAGGCGGGCGGATTCGTTGGCGCGGTGCTCGCGTCGACGCTGACGGCGTATCTCAGCCGCACCGGCGGCGCCATCGTGCTGCTGACGTTGCTCAGTCTGGCGGTCGTCCTCACGACACAACTCTCGTTCGGGCGCCTCTTCACGCAGGGCGTCGAACTGGCCGGCACGACGGGGCTCGCCGCTCGCGGCCGCGTGTTGGCGTGGTTCGCCGAACGGCGTCGCATGAAGCAGCGGCGCGACGTGCTGGCCAAGCACGCGGCGAAGGACGGCGCGCCCGCGGCCGATGCGGGTGCGCCGCGCCACAAGGCGGTCGACGTGGCCACGCCACCGCCACGTACCCGCGTCGCCGTGCCAGAGACGAGGGCCGCCGTCGAGCCGGCGCCGGCGGCGCCGCCGATCGTTGCCCGACGCGTGGCACCGAAGCCGGCCATTCCCGTGGCCTCACCGCTGCCGCTGGCCGAGGCGGAACCGATGCCGCCGGCCGCCCGTCGGCTGGGTGCTTTCACGCTACCGCCAGCCTCCCTGCTCGACGCCGTCAAGAGCGAGCGCAAGGTCGATGAGCGCGAGCTCATGGATTCGGCGCGCCATCTCGAGGAGAAGTGCGGCGAGTTCTCCGTCGAGGGCGCGGTCGTTCAAATCCACCCCGGTCCGGTCGTCACGACCTTCGAGTTCAAGCCGGACGCCGGCGTGAAGTACAGCAAGGTCACGGGTCTGGCCGACGATCTGTGCCTGGCGATGAAGGCCGAGTCGGTGCTCATCGACCGCATCCCCGGCAAGTCCACCGTCGGCATCCAGATTCCGAATCCCAACCGCGAGGCCATCTCGCTGCGCGAGCTTCTCGAGTCGGAGACCTACGCGCGCTCAGCGTCCAAGCTCACGATCGCGCTCGGCAAGACCATCCATGGCGAGCCGTTCATGGCCGACCTGGCGTCCATGCCGCACCTGCTCATCGCCGGTTCGACCGGCACCGGCAAGTCCGTCGGCCTGAACTCGATGCTGACGAGCATTCTCTACCGCGCCACGCCCGATGACGTGCGCTTCATCATGATCGACCCGAAGCGTCTCGAGCTGGGCATGTACGAGGACATCCCGCACCTGCTCACGCCGGTGGTCGTCGATCCGAAGAAGGCCGCCAACGCGCTACGGTGGGCCGTCCGCGAGATGGAGGAGCGCTACAAGCACCTGGCGACCTTCGGCGTGCGCAACATCGAGCAGTACAACCGCAACGTCCGCCACATGCTCGAGGAGGCCAGCCCGGCCGAGAATCCCGAGACGCCGAAGATCCTGCCCTTCATCGTCGTGGTGGTCGACGAGCTCGCCGACTTGATGATGGTGGCCGGCAACGAGGTCGAGGAATCGATTTGCCGGCTGGCGCAGATGGCCCGCGCCGTCGGCATCCACCTGATCCTCGCGACGCAGCGGCCGTCGGTGGACGTCATCACCGGCCTCATCAAAGCCAATCTGCCGGCCCGCATCTCGTTCCGCGTGTCATCGAAGATCGACTCGCGGACGATTCTCGACGCCAACGGCGCCGAACAGCTGCTCGGTAAGGGTGACATGCTGTTCATGCCGCCGGCGACCTCGCGGGTCGTGCGCCTGCATGGCCCCTACATCTCGGAACAGGAGTCGGCCCGGCTGGCGAGCTTCCTGCGCAAGCAGGGCCGGCCCGCGCTCGATGAAAGCATCACGGCCGACGAGAAGTCCGAGAAGGCGGGCATCGAGTACGAGAAGGACGAACTCTACGACGAGGCGGCGCGCATGGTCGTGCAGAGCGGCCAGGTCTCGATCTCGTCGCTCCAGCGCAAGCTGCGCATCGGGTTCAGCCGCGCGGCGCGTCTGGTCGACATGATGGAAGCCGACGGCATCGTGTCGGGCGCCTCGGGCAGCAAGCCCCGCGAGGTGCTCGTCGATCGCGGCTACTTCGACGAGGTCGACGAGCACCTCCGCTGATGACACCCACCCTCGCCCCACGCGTGCTGCTGGCCGCCCTGGCGTTGGTGGTGTCGGCGGCAGTGTCGCTCGAGGCCGAGGCGCAGAGCGCGCGGCAACGCTACGAGACGGCGTTGGAGCACCAGGCCGTGGTGCGGACGGCCGCCGAGAAGGTCTCGCCGACGGCGGCCACCCCTGCGCTCGACGAGGTCGTGCGTCCGGCGCGGCGGGTGGTGGCGGAGTTCGATGTCCTGGTGCGGCGCTTTCCCAAGAGCGGCTACAGTGACAATGCCTTGCTGCAGGCCGCGACGCTCTCGCAGTTCCTCTACAGCCGATTCGGCCGTGCCGCCGATCGCATCGCGGCCGAGAAATACTACGGCTGGCTGATGCGCGAATATCCGGTGAGCCCGTTCCGGCGGCAGGCGCGAACCGCGGTTCGGGCGCTGGCCGCCATCGTGCCGGCGTCGCAGAAGCCGGCTCCAGCAGTGGCCGATGCCGCCGCGCCGCCGCCCGCCCTGCCGGCGCCGGCGCGAACGGCTCCTCCGAAAACCGCGGTTGCCGCCGAGCCGGCCGAAGCGGGGATGCCGTCGATATCGACGCTGCTGGCGATCGACCGGGCCGTCGTCGAGTCGACCGTGCGGATCACGCTGTCGCTCGATCGCGAGACGCCGTTCTCACACGAGCTGCTCGCTGGTCCACCGCGCGCCTTCGTCGATCTGTTCGGGGCCACGGTCGCCGAGTCGCTCCAGGATGCGACGATCCTCGTCGACGGCGACGCCGTGCGGCAGGTGCGGGTCGGCCAGCGTCCGGGCGCCGTGCGCGTGGTGCTCGACCTGGCCGGCGCCACGCCGGTCAGCGTGTTCACACTCTACAATCCGTATCGCGTCGTCATCGACGCCGAGCGCGTCTTTGCCCCCCCGACCGGGCGCGCCGCCGCCGCCGTCTCGCTGCCGGCGTCAGCGCCGGTCGTGCCCGTCGCGATCGACACGGCACCGAGCGTGCAGCTCGTGAATGAGAACGAGGTCGACGTCACGCCGCGTGAGGTTGTGGCCGGCGAGCCAGCCGCCGCCGACGCGACGTCCGCTCCCGCTGCCGTGACGCCGTCGGTGGCGCCCGAACCGCGCGTGCCGCTTCCTGCCGTGACACCCGCCCCTCCCGCTCGCGTGCTCGCCGCCACGCCAGCTCCGCCCTCCGCGCCCGCCCCGTCGGAACCGGCCGCCAATGCCGATGGGAAGTTCTCGCTCTCCCGTCAGCTCGGTCTCGGCATCTCGCGCATCGTGATCGACCCCGGACACGGTGGCCACGATCCCGGCACACTGACCTCCGGGTCATCCGAGGCGCGACTGGTCCTCGACGTGGCTCTCCGACTCGAGAAGCTGCTCGTGAAGAACGGCTTCGACGTCGTGCTGACGCGGCGAACCGACGTCTTCGTCCCCCTCGAGCAGCGGCCGGCCATCGCCAACCGTGAGGGCGCCGATCTGTTCCTGTCCATTCACGCCAACGCCAGCCGCAACCTCAAGGCGCGGGGCGTCGAGGTCTATTATTTGAGCTTCGCGTCGAACTCGGAGGCCGAAGCCGTGGCCGCGCGTGAGAACTCCACCTCGGCCGGCGGGATGCACAACCTGCCGAGCATCGTGCGCGCCATCGCCCTCAACAACAAGCTCGACGAGTCGCGCGACTTGGCGGGCATGGTGCAGAAGTCACTGGCGAGCCACCTGGCCGGGAGCAATCCCGGTTTACCGAGCCGCGGGGTGAAGAAGGCGCCGTTTGTCGTGCTCATCGGCACGCAGATGCCGGCCGTGCTCGCCGAGATCGGGTTCATCACCAACACGCGCGAAGCCGCACTGATCAAGACGCCGGCCTATCGCCAGAAGGTTGCCGAGTCGTTGCAGGCGGCCGTCGTGCAGTACCAGCGGGCACTCAAGCGCCAGACCGCCGTCGCGGCCAGGTGACGGCGGTGGCGATCGGACCGCCGGTCCGCTATTCGCGCAGGAAGTTGTGGTTGTTGCCGCGCGCCTCGATGGTGGTCACGGGCCGACCTTTACGGAACCACACGTAGGCAACGCCGGCGATGAGGCCGGCGGCGAGCGCCCCGCCCATGATCAGGCCCGTCAGGTGGAACGCCGAGACGGTGACGTCGACCATGCTGACCTCATCCGCCGGCTGCTGCACGCCAGTACGGTAGACCGGGGTGACGGCGATGGCGTCGGGCGGCGCGGTCTGGCTCACTCTGCGATTCTAGTGTCCTGGAACCGAAGTTCGCTGACATATTCCTGGCGGGGCATCCCGCCTCGCGGCGTTCCTCCTCCCTTGGATATACGCCATATCCTCGGTCGTCGCGCCTTGCGATCCGGGCGCCGCACCAGGAATATTCGTCACCGAACTTCGGTTCCAGGACACTAGCAGCGCTCAGGCCGGAAGCTCGCCCGCCGCCAGCTCGACGAGCGTCCGGACCATCACGCCCGACGCGCCCTTGGTGGTCCACGGCTTCGCATCGTCGATCCAGGCGGTGCCGGCGATGTCCAGGTGCGCCCAGGGCGTCTCGCCGACGAACTCGCGCAAGAACATCGCCGCTGAAATGGCGCCGGCCGCCCGACCGCCGCTGTTGACGATATCGGCGATCTCACTCTTCATGATGTCTTTGTAGTCGGGGCCGAGCGGCAGTTCCCACACGGATTCTCCGGCCCGCGCGGCGGCGTGCTTGACGCTCTCGACAAACGGCGGCGGTGTGCCGAAGAGCCCGGACGTCACCTTGCCCAGAGCCACGACGCAGGCGCCGGTCAGCGTGGCGACGTCCACCAGGTGGGTGGCGCCCTGCTGCCTGGCATACCACAGGCCGTCCGCGAGGACGAGGCGGCCTTCGGCATCCGTGTTGTTCACTTCGACGGTGACGCCGGCGGCGCCGCGGATGACGTCGCCCGGTCTGATGGCCCTCCCGCCCGGCATGTTCTCGGCCGTCGGCACGACGGCGACCACGCGTCGAGGGATTCCGAGGCGGGCGATCGCCCGCATGGCGCAGATGACCGCTGCCGCGCCGGCCATGTCGTCCTTCATTCGGTCCATGCCGTCGGCCGGCTTGATCGAAATGCCGCCCGTGTCGAAGGTGATGCCCTTTCCGACCAGGCCGAGCACCGGACCGCCGGTCACGCCCGGCGGCGTGTAGGTCAGTGAGATCAGGCGCGGTGGCTCCGCCGAGCCCCGCGCCACGCCGAGCAGCAGCCCCATCCCGAGCGCTTCGATCCGATCGGGACCGAGGACCTCCGCCTGCACCCCGGGTTCGGCGGTCAGCGCGACGGCCCGCTCCGCGAGCTCGCGAGGAGTGAGGACGTTGCCCGGCTCGTTGGTGAGCAGGCGCGCCGCGTTGACGGCCTCTCCGATGACCAGACCGCGTTCGAGCTGCGCCCGCTGCCGTGGCGCGATGAGAAATGACGCCTCGGTCACCGGCGGCGTCGGTGCCGCCGCCTTGAGGTGGCCGTGATTGAAGTTGGCGACGACGACCGCCTCGGCGGCGATGGCCGTCAGGGCCTCGACATCGGCGGTGAGATGCGTCAGATCGACGGCCAGGCGCTGGCGGCGGCGTTCGCGGGCCCAGCAGGTAGCCGTGGCCACGGCCCGGCGCATCCGATCCGCCGTGAGCGGCCCGCTACCGGCCCCGACCACCAAGACGAGCCCGCCGCCGGCGGCACTGCCCGCGACGAGGACATGCCCGGCTTCGTCGAGAGACTCACCGCGGGCGAGTGCGGCGTCGAATTCGCTTCGCGACGAGGCCGGCAGGCGTGGACGGAAGGCATCGGCTGGCTCACCCGCATAGAGGGTGACGACGAGATCGGCGGACACCGTGTCCGCGGTCGCCGTCACGGCGCGCAACACGGGCAACTCGAACGGACTGTGCATCGAAAGGCCTCATACCCAGCGGGCAGACGTCAAATAGTCTAGCATCGGGTCGCCGGGTCGCGAGGCTGCGCGCCGGTGATTCCGTGCACGCGTGCACGCCGGTGCGCGTCAGCGCGTCAGCGGCAAGAGCCAGAATGCCGTCGAGGCGAGCACGGTGACCACGACGAAGCACACTGCCGCGTAGCCCATGATGTCGCGGAAGCCGAGACGCGCTGCGGCAAGCAGTGGCAGCGCCCAGAACGGCTGAATCAGGTTCGAGGCCATGTCCCCCCACGCATAGGCCAGGATCACCTCGTCGAGACCCACACCGAGCCGGCCAGCGGCGTCGATGATGAACGGCGCTTCGACGGCCCACTTCGATCCGCCGGACGGGACGAAGTAGTTGAGAACGCTCGAGTACCAGTAGAGCGCCAGCGGCAGCGTGTCGGCGGAGGCGGAGCGCGCGATGGCGTCACCGAGGACACGGGCAAGTCCCGTGCCCTCGATGATTCCGTACATCCCGGCGTAGAGCGGGAACTGCAGGAGGACGCCAGCGAGGAGCCGAGAGCCCTGTTCGCCGGCGGCCATGACTGACGAGAGTCGACCATGCAGGACGATCGCGATCATCAGGAACGTGAAGTTGAGCACATCCAGCGTGAGCTGAGGTCCTGTCGCGCGGACGTACCAGACGAGCCACGCCGCCCCCATGGCGCCGAGCGCCAGTGGCAGCACGCGGGTGTGGTCGCACCACGCCGCGAACGAGCGCTCCGTCGGCGCCGGCGGCGGTTCGAACCGTTCGAGATCGTCGAGCCCGTCGTTCGACACCCGCACGGCCTGATCGGCCGGCGGATGCATCCACCACACGACGCCAGCCATGACGACGAACACGAGCAGGCTGAGCACCAGGTTGAAGGGCGCAAACGTCGTCGCCGACAGGGGCACGCGTCCGGTCGTGGCCTCGAGGAAGTGGCCGGGCGTCGCCATCAGTAGGGGCACCGACCCACTCATGCCGGCGTGCCACGTCGCCCCCATCCCCAGGTAGGCGGCCGTGACGAGCAGTCGGAAGTCCACGCGCGGCTGCTGGCGGACGATATGGCGCACGAGCATCGCCGAGCCGATGAGACTCAAGCCCCAGTGCAGCCACGCCAGCGCCATCGATACCACAGCCATGAGCGTGACGGCGCGCGCCGGTGGCCCGGCCAGGCGAGCCACGGCGCGGAACAGGCGGTCGACGGGCGGCGCAGTGGAGACGAGGAAGCCCGTGAGCACTACTAGCGCCATCTGCATCGCAAACGAGCTGAGGGTCCAGAAGCCACGGCCCCACGCCACGACCGTGTCGCCCGGCGTGGCGCCGATCGCAAGGGCGCCGGCGCAGGTGACGCCCGTCAGCAACACGGCGATGGCGAAGGCGCTCGGGACGTAGCGTTCGGCGACGTCGGCCAGCAGGGTCGCGAGTCGAGCGAGCACGCGGCCATTGTAGCCGCGCCGGCGACCGCGAATTGAGGGCTAGAGCACCGCCGACGGCTCGACGACCCGATCTGTCGGTGCTGGTGGCGGCGGCACCGGAGGGGGGACGAGCGACCATCCTCCGAGCCCTGTCAGGATGGCGGCGCCGAGTCCGACCGTCCACGCCACGTACTCAAGGGCCGTACCGACAACGAGCAGACCGGCTGCGATGAAACGCAGCGAGTCGGGCCCGATGCCAACCAGACGCGAGAGGAACGTCGGCAAGACGATGAGCACGAGGCCGGCCAATGCGGCGAGCACCACGCCGTCGCCCCCGCCGCGACACGATCGGCCGAATGCCTGACCGACGCGGCCGGCCAGGCTCGTGAAGCCCAGGAGCATCGTGGCGAACATCGCCGCAACGGCCAGGGGCACGACCACCGCCACAAACGGCAGCCCCACGATCGTGATGGCCATCACCACCGCCACGAGGATGAGGGCCGGCACGAACAGCACCTGTGCTGTGACGCCAACGAGCGCGGCTTTGATCGGACTCGCCACGGCGGCCGCGCCGATGCGTGTCACGCGCGCGCCGGCGAAAAAGGCCAGCGCCGCCACCATCAGAGCCAGGAGCAGCACGCGCGTCGTCGTGCCCGCCAGCGGCAGCCAGCTGGCGGCACCTCCGGGTTCGAACCGCGACCAGCCGACGGCCGGCCACGACCAGCGCCGCCACGAGGTGCCGACCGCGTGGTGCACCGCTCCGGTATGGCGGGCCCCCTCGGCGATCGAGAGTTGTCCGCCGACGACGGTGACATCGCCGCGCACGTCGGCGGTAGGACCGAGCTCCAGGTCGTTGCCGACTACGACCACCCCGTCGCGCACACGTCCCAGGATGAGGACCGAGCCGCCCAGCGAGAACACACCGTCGGTCACCTCCTCGTCGGCCGCGACCTCGATGCGCTTGGCGAGGCCGATTCTGGCACCGGTGCGTCGGTAGGCGGCCCGGGCCACCTGCGGCGCAGGGCGCTCGACGACCGGTGGCGTGGGCGGCGCGGTAGGCGTTTCCTGCGCCTGTGCGGCCGGGACCGTGGCTGGTGCGGCTGGCGGTGGTGACGCTGGCAGCCCTGCCGGCGTGTTCGGCGCGAACAGGCGACGAAGCGCCGCGTTATCGAGGTACGACAGTCGAAGAATCAGATCGGCATCGGCGCCGAATCGGCGGCGAAGCTCGTCGCCAGACAGCGCGACGCCCTGACTGAGCACGACGCCGCCGTCGATCTCGAGGCGCCGGTCGGCCGTCGCTCCCGCCAGGGCGATGCCATCTCTGAGCGGCACCACCTCGAAGCGGGACTCGACCTGCCGGCGCAGCGCCTGCTCGGCGTCGACCGCCGCGACCGGCTGACCGGCGGCACGCACGGAGATGACCGCCGAGAGCGCCACGAGCGCCAGCACCATGCGTACGGCGCGGCTGATCTTCCGCGATCTCCCAGCTGGCATCTCGCCTCCCGGCGGGCCGCCGATGACCCGTCTCGTCAGGTACGGACGAGGCTGACGGCGGCGAAGTTCCCGTGCTCGAGGCGCCACACCGCGATGGCGGGCGCCGGCGCCAGGCCGACGATCACGTAGAAGAAATCGGCGAAGGCCTCGGCGGTGTCGGTCGCCGACGGCTCCGGTCCGCCCGCGGGGTGTGAGTGATAGGCCCCGATGACCTCGAGGTCATCCTGCCGGGCGCGCCGCAGGGCCGCGAAGTGATCAGCGGGCGCGATGGCGTAGCGCGTCGCGGCGGGGTCCACGTTGCTGGCCGGCTCGACCCGCTCCACCCGGCGACCCCGGCCGATGAGCAGCCCGCAGGCTTCGCGCGGAGCGGCAGCAGCCGCCTCCTTCACCAGCGTCTCGACGAGGCTCGCAGGCAACCAGAGGGGCGCGTGGTCAGGAGGCACGGCGCCCGCTCGCGTTCAGAAGCGGCCGACCGGCCCGTCGACCGCGAGCGGCGCTGCCGTGGCCGCCCGCACGGCCTCTTCGTTCGTGCCGGTCGCCATCTCGCGCAGCGCGAGCCCGGCCGGGGTGACCTCGATGACTGCCAGTTCCGTCACGATGAGGTCGACGACCCCCACGCCGGTGAGCGGCAGCGTACAGCGCGGCAGAATCTTCGAGGCGCCGTCCTTGGTCGTGTGCTCCATGGCGATGATGACGCGCTTGGCCCCGGCCACGAGATCCATCGCGCCGCCCATGCCCTTCACCATCTTGCCCGGCACCATCCAGTTGGCCAGGCTGCCGCCAGCGTCGACCTCGAGCGCGCCCAGCACCGTGACGTCGATGTGCCCGCCGCGAATCATGGCGAACGAGTCGGCGCTGTTGAAGTAACTGGCACCAGGCGCCTCGCTGACGGTCTCCTTGCCAGCGTTGATGAGGTCGGCGTCGACCTCATCGGCCGACGGATACGGTCCGACGCCGAGCATGCCGTTCTCGGAGTGCAGCGTGATCTCGATCCCAGGCGGCAGGAAGTTGGCCACCAGCGTCGGCATGCCGATGCCGAGGTTGACGTAGTCGCCGTCCTTCAGTTCAAGGGCGACGCGCCGCACGATACGCTCTCGAATATCCATCAGGCCCTCACCGTGCGCTTCTCGATCTTCTTGCTGTAGGCGGCGCCGCGCAGAATCCACTGGACGAAGATGCCTGGCGTGTGCACGTGATCACCGGCGATAACGCCCGCGTCGACGAGCTCCTCCACCTCGGCGATGGTCGTCCTGCCGGCGGTGGCCATCATGGGGTTGAAGTTGCGCGTCGTACGGCGGTAGACGAGGTTGCCGGCCGTGTCGCCCGTCCAGGCCTTCACGAACGCGAAATCAGCCGTGAGGCCGCGTTCCATGACGTAGAGGCGCCCGTCGAAGTCGCGCACCTCTTTGCCCTCGGCGGCCATCGTGCCGACGCCGGTGGGCGTGAAGAACGCGGCGATGCCGGCACCGCCGGCACGGATTCGCTCGGAGAAGGTGCCCTGCGGCACCAGTTCAACCTCGATTTCCTTCTGGAGGAACTGGCGCTCGAACTCCTTGTTCTCGCCGACATAGGTCGAGACCATCTTGCGGATCTGGCGCGCCTTGAGCAGCACGCCTACGCCGTGGTCGTCGGTGCCGGCGTTGTTGCTGATGATGGTCAGATCGCGTGCGCCTCTGCGGTGCAGCGCGGCGATGAGGTTCTCGGGGACGCCGCAGACGCCAAAGCCCCCCATCATGATCGTGGCGCCGTCACCGATGACTTCGACGGCGGCGTCGGCATCGCGTACTACTTTCTGCATGCGACCGATTATAGCGGTGGCACGCGTCGGCGACCGCTGTTGGCGGCCGTGAACAGGGCCCGCACCGCCGCCGGATCGGCGAGCCGGTCGGCCAGTAACTGCAGGCGCGCGGCGGTGTCACGGACGAGGGGCGCAAGGAGGTCGGCGTTGGCGGCAAAAATCGGTTGCCACATCGTGGCCGGTCCTTCGGCGATGCGGGTCGAGTCACGCAGCCCGCCGGCGGTGGCCGCGAGCGCGCGGTCGCTGGCGGCATCCGCCACCGTCGCCATGAGGACGCTGGCCACCACCTGCGGCAGATGACTGACGGCGGCGACGATCTCATCGTGCGCGGCGGGCGCCACGTCCGTCACGCGGGCGCCACACCCCTCGGCGAGCGCGCACGCCAGGTCCACCACCGCGGCCGGCGCCTCGCCCGCCGTGACGAACCAGATCCTGCCGTCGAACAGCGACGCCGACGCCCGCTCGGGCCCCGGCACGGACCCACCGGCCATCGGGTGGCCCCCTGCAAAGGACGTCAGGCCGCACTCGCGGGCGACACGGTGCGGCAGGCGCTTCACGCTACCGACGTCGGTGACGGGCCGACCGGGCGCCTCGGCGGCCAGGCGAGCCATCCATGGGCCGTAGGCATCGATCGGACAGGCCAGGACGGCCAGATCGAACGGCGGTAGAGCGTCGGCGGCACCGAGGTGCCGGTCGAAGGGAGCGTGCGCCTGCGCGACAGAATCGATCGCCGTCAGCGCCACGCCTGGCCAGCGGCGCTTCACGGCCAGCGCGACCGAGGTGCCCATGAGGCCGGCACCGACGACCAGCAGCCGTTCGATGGGCGCCAGCGCCGTCACCTCAGCGCGCCCAGCCGCGGCGCGCCGTCGGCTCGAGGCAGATGCTGCGGCCGATGGCTGGCGTGATGATACGCAGCTCGGCCATCAAGCGCTCGAACTGCGCTGGGAACATCGATTGCGCGCCATCCGACCAGGCATGATCGGGATCGCAGTGCACTTCGATGAGCAATCCATCGGCCCCGGCCGCTGCCGCCGCACGCGCCATCGGCGCCACCTTGTCGCGGCGTCCCGTGCCGTGGCTCGGGTCGACCAGGACCGGCAGGTGCGACAGGTCCTTCACGATTGGGATGGCCGACACGTCGAGCGTGTTGCGCGTACTGGTTTCGAACGTGCGAATGCCGCGCTCGCACAGCATGACGTTGCTGTTGCCGCCAGAGAGCACGTATTCGGCCGAGAGCAGCCACTCCTCGATGGTGGCCGCGATGCCACGTTTCAGCATCACGGGCGTCTTGCCGCGCCCGAGCTCCCGCAGTAGCGTGAAGTTCTGCATGTTGCGGGCGCCGACCTGAAAGATATCGGCGTACTTCGCGCAGACCTCGATCTGCGAGATGTCCATCACCTCGGTGATGAGCTTGAGATCGTGGGCATCGGCGCCGGCGCGGAGCATCCTCAGACCCTCTTCGCCGTGGCCCTGAAAGCTGTAGGGCGATGAGCGCGGCTTGAACGCGCCGCCGCGCAGCACCTTGGCGCCGGCGCGCTTGACGGCCGCGGCCGTCGCCTGCACCTGCGCCTCGGTCTCCGCCGAGCACGGACCGGCCATCACGATGACCTCGTCGCCGCCGATACGCAGGTCGCCGATCGAGATGATCGTGTCCTCCTGCTTGAAGGTGCGACTCGCCAACTTGTAGGGTTCGCTGATCCGCAGTACCTCGTGCACGCCCTCCATCAGCGCCACGAGCCCACGGTCCACCGTGCCAGACCCGACCACCCCGAGGACGACGCGCGCCGCTCCCGACGATCGGTGCACGTCCATGCCAATTCCGACCAGGTGCGCGATCACCGCCTGCACCTGCTCGTCAGAGGCCCGTTCCTTCATTACGACCACCATTGCCCCGCTCCTTCTGCCTACGTTCGGCCTTGCCCGTCCGCGGCGCCCGCCGGCGGCGCCGGACGTTCTGCCTCGATCCGCTGAATTCGTCGTGCCTCGTCGATCACGCGCTCGAACAACCGCCCGATGGCGTCGCCATCGAGCGGCCCGCCGAGCGCCTCGTTGACCTGGCGCACGTGTGCCAGGACTGCCGTCTCGCGGTTCGGCTCGTAGATCGCCCGGCCGGCGGCCTGCTTGGCGCGCCCGATGGCATAGGCGCACCGGGCCCGGCGGTCGAGCAGGCGCACGAGCACCTCGTCGATCTGATCGATCTCGGCACGCAACGCCTCGACACTCAGCTCCGCAGCCATCGCACGTACCGCTCGACTTCCCCACCGAGGCCGACATGGCCGGCGTGGTCGGCGACCACTTGCACCAGGGCCGAACCGACCACCGCCGCGTCGGCCCAACGACCGACCGAGCGCACGTGCTCGGGCCGCGAGAATCCGAAGCCGAGCGCCAGAGGGCGGGACGTCTCGGCCCGCACGCGCGTCGCGAGCGCCTCGGCCGAGTCGGCCACATCCGACCGCGCACCCGTGACGCCGAGCCTCGAGATCCCGTAGAGGAAGCCGCTGCCGAGTTCGGCGGCGCGCCGGATTCGTGCTACGGAGGTGGTAGGGCTCAAGAGGAAAATTGTATCAAGGCCTTCGGCCACGAACGCGCCTCGCGCCTCACTCGCCTCTTCCGGCGGCAGATCCAGCACCAGCACGCCGTCGATACCCGCTTCCCGTGCCCGGCGCGCGAAGGCGACCACGCCCATCCGCACCATCGGGTTGGCGTAGGTGAAGAGGACGAGCGGGGTGGCGACGTCAGCCCGCAGTCCTGCGGCCAGCTCCAGCACCCTGGTGAGTGTCGTACCGGCTGCCAGCGCCCGCTCGGTGGCGCGTTGGATGACCGGACCGTCGGCCAAAGGATCCGAGAACGGCACGCCCAGCTCGATGACGTCGGCGCCGCCGCGGTCGATGGCCCGGATGACGTCGGCCGAACGCGGCAAATCCGGATCGCCGGCCGTGACATAGGCGATGAGGCCGGTGCGCCTCTCGGCGCGCAGCCGCGCAAAAGTGTCGTCGAGGCGGCTCATGCGCGGGCTCCTGTCAGGTTGGCGACGGTCTGCACGTCCTTGTCTCCACGGCCCGAAAGATTCACGATGATGACCGCTCCCGGGCCCAGCTCACGGCCGAGCGCTGCAACGTGAGCGACGGCGTGCGCCGATTCGAGCGCGGGCACGATGCCCTCGAGCCGGGCGAGCGAGGCGAAGGCGTCGAGGGCGGCGCGGTCGTCGGCCCAGGCATACTCGGCCCGCCCGGTCGACTGCAGCCACGCATGCTCCGGCCCGACAGCGGCGTAGTCGAGACCCGCCGAGACCGAGTGCGTGGCGGTGACATTGCCGTCTTCGTCCTGCAGCAGCCAGGTGCGCGTTCCCTGGAAGACGCCTTCGGCGCCACCGGCAAAGCGCGCGGCGTGACGCCCGCGGGTGATCGCCTCACCGCCGGCCTCGACGCCGATGAGGCGCACGGCCCGATCGTCGACGAACGCATCGAAGATCCCCATGGCGTTGCTGCCGCCGCCCACTGACGCCACGACTGCGTCAGGCAGGCGGCCGGCCTCGGCGAGGATCTGGACTCGCGCTTCCTGGCCGATCACGCTCTGGAACTCCCGCACCATCAGCGGATACGGATGCGGCCCGAGCACCGAGCCGAGCAGGTAATAGCTGGTACCCACCGTCGCGACCCAGTCGCGCATCGCCTCGTTGATGGCGTCTTTGAGCGTTGCGCTGCCGGCCTCGACGCCGCGCACCTCCGCGCCGAGCAGGCGCATCCGGAAGACGTTCAGCGACTGGCGCGCCATGTCCTCGGTGCCCATGTAGACGACGCATTCCAGGCCGAGGAGTGCGGCGGCCGTGGCCGAGGCGACACCGTGTTGACCGGCGCCGGTCTCGGCGATGAGGCGGGTGGCACCCATGCGCCGGGCGAGCAGCGCCTGGCCAAGCGCGTTGTTGATCTTGTGCGCTCCGGTGTGGTTCAGGTCTTCCCGCTTCAGAAAGACGCGCGCGCCACCGCTGGCGGCACCGAGGCGCGCGGCCTCCCATAGCGGCGTCGGGCGACCGACGTAGTGTGTCAGCAGCCGGGTCAGCTCGGCGCGGAACGTCGGATCCTGCCGCGCGGTGAAATAGGCCTCGGTCAGGGCTTCGACTGCCGCGACCAGCGTCTCGGGGACGAAGCGTCCGCCGAAGTCGCCGAAGTAGCCGCGGGCGTCGGGGTCGCGCTGGCCGAAGCTGTGCGTGGGTGAGAGGTCGGTTGCGTTCATGGCGGGAGCTCGACGGACGGTTGGCGGACGGCCGCGACGAACTGCCGCAGACGTTCTGGTGACTTGAGGCCGGGAGCGGATTCGACGCCTGACGACACGTCGACGCCGTAGGGGCGCACCATCGCGATAGCCCGGGCCACGTTCTCTGCGGTGAGGCCACCGGCGAGCACTAGACGCTCGCGGCGCGCCAGGTCGGCAGCGCGAGCCCAATCGATCGGGCGGCCGGTGCCGCCGTGCCGCACCGGGTCGACGGCGTCGACCATCAGCGTGGCACCGGCCGGCGTGGGCGTCTCTGCCGCCCGGTCGAGCGAGGTTACCCAGACGATTGGCACGCCGAGCGCGACAAGCGGCGTCACGTCGTCCACCTCGTGGACCTGCAGCACGCTCAGGCCGCCTTGCCTGACGGCCACGGACGCCTCGGCCGGTGTCGGGCCGACCATCACACCGACGCGCGCCATCCACGGCGGCAGTCGCCGTCCGAGCACCGCCGCGGCCGCAGGCGTGACGGCACGCGGGCTGCCCGGCCACAGCACGAAGCCCACGGCATCGACGTCGAGCGCCGCCACGGCGTCGACGTCGGTCTCGCGCGTCAGACCGCAGATCTTCAGACGCACGGAGCTCATACCGGCACGTCCGCGCCCGTGAGCGCCCGCAACTCGCGCGCCGGATCGGCCGACGTCATCAGGCGTTCGCCGACGAGGAACGCGCGATAGCCGAGCGCCTGCAGCCGCGCCACCTCGCCAGCCCCGCCGAGCCCGCTCTCGCTCACGCCGATGACCTCACGCGGCATGCGCGCCGCGAGGCGCTCAGACACCAGCGTATCGACCTCGAGCGTTCGCAGGTTGCGGTTGTTGACGCCGACGATGGTGGCGCCGGCCCCCAGCGCGACCTCGAGCTCTGCCTCGTTGTGTACTTCGACAAGCACGGCGAGGCCACGGGCCGAGGCGGCGGCGTGGAGCCGCACGAGATCGGCCGGCGCCAGGGCACTGACGATGAGCAGCACGGCATCGGCGCCGGCGGTGACGGCCTCGAGGAGCTGGTACTCGTCGACCACGAAATCCTTGCGCAGCAGCGGCACCGCCACCGCCGCGCGCACGGCTGACAGGTGCGCCAGCGCCCCATCGAAGAACGAGGGCTCGGTCAGCACCGAGATGGCCGCCGCCCCACCGCGTTCGTAGGCACGAGCCTGGTCGGCCGGCGAATACCGCGGTGACAGCAGGCCGCGCGAGGGCGATCGCCGCTTGCACTCGGCAATGATGTTCACGGTGTCCGGCCGGCCCAGGCGGGCGATGAACGCCGGGCCGTCGGGCGGCGGCGCCGCCGCCGCGCGGGCGTCGAGGGCCGCAAACGACAGCTCCGCCTGACGATTCGCGAGATCGCGGCGCGTTGCCGCCACGATGGCCGCCAACAGGTCGGGCGGCGGCGCAGTCATGCGGCAGGCCCCGTCGCCGACACCAGGGCCTCGAGGGTGCGGCGGGCGGCGCCGCTGTCGATTGCCCCCGCCGCCCGAGCGATCCCGTCGCGTAACGAGGCGACGTTGCCGCAGACCAGCAGGGCCGCGCCGGCGTTCAGCAGCACGACGTCGCGAGCCGGGCCGGTCTCGCCCGCGAGTACGTCGCGGATGATGGCGGCGTTGTGCGCGGCGTCGCCGCCGCGAAGCGCATCGGCGGCGGCCTTCGGCAGTCCCACATCCGACGGATGGACGTAGAAGGTCCGGACGACCTTTCCGTGACACTCCGACACCTTGGAATAGCCAGTCGTCGAGAGCTCGTCGAGGCCATCGGCGCCGTGCACGACCCAGGCCCGCGATGCCCCGAGCTGCTGCAGGGTCCGCGCCATGAGCTCGGTGAGTTCCGGCCGCGCCACTCCGACGATCTGAAACGGGACGCGCGCCGGATTGGTGAGCGGGCCGAGGAGATTGAAGGCCGACGGCACGCCCAACGCCCGCCTGGCCTCGCCGGCGTAGCGCATGGCCGGATGGAATGAAGGCGCGAAACAAAACCCGATGCCGGCCCGTTGCAGAGCGAGCTGCACGGTGGCGGGCGGCGCCTCGACGGCGACGCCGAGCGCCTCGAGCACGTCGGCGCTGCCGCAGCGGCTCGAGACGCTGCGGTTGCCGTGCTTCACGACCTGCACGCCGGCGGCCGCGACAACGAGTGCTGCCGCCGTCGAGATATTGAAAGTGCCGGCCCGATCGCCGCCGGTGCCGCAGGTGTCGACAGCCGTCGGGCCAGCGTCGATGCGCACGCCGTGTGCGCGCATCGACTTCGCGAGCCCGACGAGTTCGGCCGGCCGCTCGCCCTTCATGGCCAGGCCGACGAGCATGCCCGCCACCTGTGCCGGATGGGCTTCACCGCGCATCACGGCATCCATCGCCGCGGCGGCTTCCTCGGTCGTGAGGTCGTCGCGCTTGAGGAGCTTGGTGAGCAAGTCGGCGAACATCAGGTGCACTCCAGGAAGTTGCGGAGCAGGTGGCGACCCTCTCCGGTCAGGATCGACTCGGGGTGGAACTGGACTCCGTGCAGCGGGAACTGTTTGTGCCGCAGGCCCATTACGACGCCGTCGTCTTCGGCATGGGCACTCGGCTCGAGGGCGTCGGGCCAGTCGCCGGCCGAGACGACGAGCGAGTGGTAGCGGGCCGCGTCGAAGGGACTGCTCAGGCCCTGGAAGACGCCGCGGCCGTCGTGCGTCACGCTCGACGTCTTGCCGTGCCTCGGGGCCGGCGCCGTCGTGACAGCGACGCCGAAGGCGTGGCCGATGGCCTGATGACCGAGACACACCCCGAGGATCGGGATGCGGTCGGCCAGTCGCCGGATGAGGTCGACCGACACACCTGCCGAGTCGGGGTGGCCCGGGCCCGGCGAGATCACGATCCGTGCCGGGGCCAGCGCGACGACGTCGTTGACCGAGACCGCGTCGTTGCGCCGCACCAGCAGATCGGCGCCGAGCTCGCCCAGGTACTGGACGAGATTGAAGGTGAAGGAATCGTAGTTGTCGACGACGAGCACCATGTCAGAGTCCTGTGCGCGCCAGTTCGAGGGCCGTCAGCATCGCGCGAGCCTTGTCGCGCGTCTCGTCGTACTCGGCCGTCGGATTCGAGTCGGCCACGATGCCGGCTCCGGCCTGCACGTGCGCCTGGCCGTCCTCGAGGACGATGGTCCTGATGGCGATGCAGAAATCGAGGTTGCCGGCGAAGTCGAGGTAGCCGACGGCCCCGGCGTAGACGCCGCGCGGCCCTGGTTCGAGATCGTTGATGATCTGCATGGCGCGCACCTTCGGCGCGCCGGAGACGGTGCCGGCCGGAAAGCAACTGGCCAGCGCATCGAGCCGGTCGTGATCCTCAGCCAGCTGCCCCTCGACGACCGACACGAGATGCATCACGTGCGAGTAGCGCTCGAGGTTCATGTAGGTCGGCACGCGCACGGTACCATAGGCGCTCACCCGGCCGATGTCGTTCCTGCCGAGGTCGACCAGCATGACGTGCTCGGCGCGTTCCTTCTCGTTGCGCTTGAGCTCATCGGCGTAGCGCTGATCCTCCTCCTCCGTCCGGCCCCGTGGCCGGGTGCCGGCGATCGGATGGGTCACGACGTGCCGGCCTTCGACCCGCACCAGCATCTCGGGCGAGGAACCGACGACGCTGCGTGGGCCGCTGCGCACGAAGAACATGTACGGCGACGGGTTCACGTGGCGCAAGGCGCGATAGACGGTGAACGGGTCGGTCGCGAGCTCGGCCGTGAAGCGCTGCGACAGCACCACCTGGTAGATGTCGCCGGCGACAATGTGCTCCTTGGCCTTCTTGACCGCAGCCTCATATTGTTCCTGGGTCTGGTTCGACGACAGCACGAGCGGGCCGTCCTCACGTGTCTTCGGCACCGAGAGCGGGCGCTCCAGCTCCCGCTCGACGAATCCGATCTTGGCGCACGCGAAGTGATAGAGCGCCTTCAGGTCGTCGTCGCCGGAAATGCGTGCGTTGGCGATGACGAGGATGCGGTGCTGCACGTGATCGAAGGCCAGGACCGTGTCGAAGAGCATGAAGGCCGCGTCATCGCCAGCGACGGTGGCGCCATCGGCCCGCGCCGCGGTTGGTTCGAACCATGCCGCCGCCTCGTAGCCCAGGTAGCCGACGGCTCCGCCGGTGAAGCGCGGCAGGCCGGGCACGAACGGCGACTGGTACTCGGCCATGAGCGACCGCAGGGCGTCGGCGAACGACACGTCGAGCGTCGTGGTCTCCCCCGCCCGCTCGACGGTGACCGCGTTGTCGGCCGATCGCAGGACCAGGAACGGATCCTTGCCGAGGAACGAGTAGCGGCCCACGTGCTCGCCGCCCTCGACGCTCTCGAGGAGGAACGCATAGTCGGCGTGCTCGGCCACCTTCAAGAAGGCCGAGACGGGCGTGAGCAGGTCGGCGACGATCTCCTTGCAGACGGGGACGAAGTTGCCGCGTCTGGAGAGGTCGACGAATTCATCGAAGGTCGTGAGTTTCATACGGTATCGGTCGGAAAAGCCGGCGGTGGCGCCAGGCGTGCGAGTGCGGCTTCGTGCATGCGGTCGGCGTCCGGCAGCGTGCCGGTCCACCAGTGGAACTGCGCGACGGCCTGGGCGACGAGCATCGGCAGGCCGCCGATCGTCTCGGCGCCGAGCGCCCGCGCCCTGGACAGGAGCGCCGTGTCTGGCGGGTTGTAGACGAGATCGTAGACCAGGCGTCCGGCCAGGGGACCGGCGAGCACGATCGGGGCCCGCGCGCCGTCTGGCGCGGTGCCGACCGGGGTCGTGTTGACGAGCATGTCCCAGGCGTCGGCGGCCGGCGGCCAGGCGTCTGCCGCCGCGGCGGCGGCGGCCGCGACCGCCACGGCGGCGTCGAGGCGCCGGGCATACAGCGTGACGCGCGCCGCCCGGCCCCGCAGCGCCTCGGCCACCGCACGGGCCGCGCCGCCGGCGCCAAGGATCGCGACTCGTTGCCGCGCGAGATCGCGGCCGGCCAGGGGCGCGAGGAAGCCTTCGACATCGGTGTTTCTGGCCTCCCAGCCGGCCCCGCTGGCGCGCAGCGTGTTGACGGCGCCCAGGCGCGCCGACAGATCGTCTGACGTCGTTGCCGCGCGCCACGCGTCCTCTTTGAAGGGGGCCGTGATCGAGGCGCCGCGCACGTCGAAAGCACGGGCGAAGGCCGCGAAGTCGTCGAAGCTGGCCGCGGCCAGCGGCACATAGACGGCGTCGAGTCCGACCGCCTGAAAGGCCGCGTTGTGCATGGTCGGCGACAGCGAGTGCTCGACCGGGCGCCCGACGACACCGTAGACGGCCGTGTTGGGGCCTATCGTCTGCACGCGGAACTCATCGCGCATGCGGCCGAGCGACAACTGACCGGGCGCGACCTGATCGCCGGCGTACGACCACAAGGACCCGAGGCGGGCGGCCAGCAGCCGCGACGTCACTCCGGCCGGGCCCATGGCGATCAGCACGCCCTTGCCCGGCACCAGCGCCGCCAATTGTTTGAGCGTGACCACGTCGGCGAGTCGACGGGCGGTGACGGCCAGCTTCACGACCTCCGCCCCTGACTGCGCCAGGCGACGCAGCCGCGCTTCGGCGTCTCCAGGCAGACCCTCGAAGTCGTGATACGAGCGCACGATTCGCCGGCCGTGAACGCGAGCAACGAAGGCGTCGGCGGCTCCGTCCTCGACGTCCACGAACTCGGCGCCGCGCTCCCACGCCCGTTCGAGCAGGGCGAGGCGGGTCGCCTCGTCGCCCTCGAAGCGGCCGCCCTGCCAGACCGGCCGGCAGGTGACGATGACGGGGAGCCGCCGGCCCGCCAACGCTTCGTCGACATCCACGTCGGTCACGCCGTCCAGACGCAGCTCGACCATGTCGGCGCCGGCGACCAAGTCGCGGCGGCGGAGGAGCTCGGCCATCGTAGAGGCCGTGACGGTGGCGCACAGTCGCGTGGAGGTCATAACGAGAAACGCCCCTTCAACCGGAGGTCGAAGAGGCGCTGGTCAGAAAACGAATCGCGTGGAATGGCTGGCTACGCGAGACCCGGGTCCCCTTCAGTGACGCGCCAGTGCCAATACCAGCCGGCGGGACGCGACACGTCGAACGTGACGGCCGTGGTAAATCGGCGGGACGAGAACACGCGCGTCGAAGGGGTCAGTAGAGCGGACAACGTGCATGGACGGTAGCAAACGGCGGGCGTCGCTGTCAATTCCCGCCGCCGACGCTCCTTGATTCGACTGCGAGAACCTCGTATAACGGATCGAACCCTGTGACCTCCCGCCCTTCCCCGTTCCTCGCCGGCGCCGTCGCGCTCCTCGCGTTCGGCCTCCTCGGGAACGCGGTCGGCGCGCGCGACACCCTTATGTCCGTGGCCGACGTGCGTCCCGGCATGGTCGGCGTCGGCCGCACGGTCTTCAAGGGTGCGGCCATCGAAGAGTTCACGGTGCGCATCATTGGCACCCTCAAGAGCGTCGTCGCCCCTCAACGTGATCTCATCCTGGCCAAGCTCGAAGGCGGGCCGCTGGCCGACACGGGCGTCATCGCTGGGATGAGCGGCAGCCCGGTCTATATCGACGGCAAATTGCTCGGCGCCATCTCCTATCAGCTCGGCCAGTTCCCGAAGGAGCCGATCGCCGGCATCACGCCGATTTTGGAGATGACCGACGCCACGGCGCTCGGCGCCGCGCGCGCATTGAAGCCGGTGAGCCTGCCCCTCGGCTACCCGGTGCCGGCCTCGGACCTGGTGCCGCTCTGGCGCGCGGCTCTCACGCCACCGTCGCCGTTCTCGGCCGCCACCGGCGATTTGCTCGGCCTCGCGGTCAGCGCCGGCCTGCCGCACCGGATGAGCCTCGACCTGAGGCCCATCACCGTGCCCATGACTGCGGGCGGCTTTGCGGATGGCGCCATCGAGCGCCTCGCGCCCGGCCTGCCTGGCGTGTCGATCGTGACGACACAGGCCTCGCAGACGGCGGCTTCACCCACCGCGCCGCTCGCACCCGGCGACGCGATCGGGGTTGCGCTGCTGTCGGGCGACTTCTCGATCGGCGCCACCGGCACGGTGACGCACGTGGATGGCGCCAAGGTCTACGCGTTCGGGCACCCGCTCTACAACCTCGGTCCGACGGCGTTTCCGATGACTCGTGCCAACGTCATCGCGGTGCTGCCCAGCCTGGTCACGTCGAGCAAGCTCGCCAGCCTCGGTCCCGTCGTCGGCACGATTTCACAGGATCGCGCCACCGCGATCGCCGGTCACCTCGGCGCGCCGCCCCCGCTCGTGCCGGTGTCGGTGACGCTTACGTCGAAGCGGGCCCCCAGCCGCACCTTCAGCTTTCAGGTCGTCAACGACGAGCTCTTCACACCGCTGCTGACCTACCTTGCCGTCGCCAACGTGCTCACTTCCTATGAGCGCCAGACCGGCGCGGCCACTTATGGATTGACCGGCGAAGCGCGCATCGTCGGCCAAGCACCGATCCGTTTCGCCGACGTATTCGTCGGTGATCAGGGCGCGGCCGATGCCGCCGCCTACGTCGCCGCGCCGCTGACGGTGCTCTACCGCAACGCCACCGAGCGCTTCTCGCTCGAGGGAATCACGCTCGCGATCGAGGCCGACGAGGAGACGCGCACGGCCGAGATCGACCGCGTGTGGATCGACGAGCCGACCGTCCGAGCCGGCCGGGCGCTGCCGGTGCAGGTGCAGCTACGCACCTTCCAGGGCGAAGATCGACTGATCTCGCAGAGCATCGACATTCCCGCCAACGCCACCGGCACCCTGCAACTCATCGTGAGCGACGGTCCGCGGTTGGGCCGTCAGGACGCCCGAGGGCGGGCCGAAATGCAGCCGGTGTCACAGATCGTGCGGGCGGCCAACCGCCAGAAGCACAATCACCATGTCTATCTGCGGCTGACGTCCAGCGCGCCCGGCGCCGTGGTCGGCGGCGAGGCCATGCCGGGTCTGCCACCCTCGGTGGCCGGCATCATCGAGGCCGACAAGGGCGGCAGTGGCACCTCGACCCTCCGCACGACGCCGCGCGGCGAATGGGCGGTGGCCGTGCCGTTCGCGGTGAGCGGCTCGCGCCAGATCACGATCGCTGTCGATCCCGACTGACCCCCGTTCCGGGGATTCCGCCTGTTCACGATCCCGATGCCCAGACTGCTCCCGCTGATCGCGCTGCTCCTCGTGGCTGGCGCCACGTCCTCGTCGGCTGGTCCCGAAGTGTGGCGGGCGGCAACCCGAGCGGAGTTCCTCAAAGGTGACCTCGACCAGGTGTCGGTTGATGAGCACGGGCGTCTCACGCTCGGTCCGGCCATCGCGCGCATCTACGAGACCGCTACGCCGTTCGTTTGGACGGCGGTGGCCGACGGTGCCGGTGTGACCTATCTCGGTACCGGCAACGACGGCAAGGTGTTCAAGGTGGATGCGGCCGGCGGCGGCAGCCTGTTCCTCGACACGGCGGAACTCGAAGTGCACGCGCTCGCGATCGCGCCGGGTGGCGGGCTCTACGTCGGCACGTCGCCAGACGGTCGCGTCTACAAGGTCGATGCCGCCGGCGCGGCGACGCCCTACTTCGATCCCGAGGAGAAGTACATCTGGGCGCTCGCGACGGGCGCGGCTGGTGAACTCTACGTCGCGGCCGGAGATCCGAAGGGACGCGTCTACCAGGTCACGCCGGCCGGAACCGCCACCCCGCTATTCACCACCGCCGCCACCCACGTCGTCGCCATGACCTTCGACCGCGAGCGTCGCCTGGTCGTCGGCACCGAATCGCCAGGTCGGGTCTTTCGGATCGACGGCGCTGGGCGGCCCTTCCTGTTGCTCGACACCAACCTGCAGGAAGTGCGCGCGCTCAGGCCCGATGCGCGCGGCCGCATCTTCGTCGTGGCCCAGGCCGCGGCCAGCGGCTCCGACGGCGGCGGGAGCGACAGCGCGGCGCCAACGTCGGAGCCGCCGCGGGCGCCGGTGCCGAACGTCACCGTGTCGATCACATCGATGGCTGCGGTTGAGACACCGACCGCGCAGGCCGTCGTTCAGGCCACCCCCGCAACCAGCGGCGCAGTGACCGGGGTGCTCTTCCGCATCGACGAGGATGGGTCGTCGGAACAGATCTGGGAATCGCGCGACGACACGCCTTACGACGTCGCACCGCTGGCCGGTGGTGCGCTGCTCGTCGCCACCGGGCACCGCGGGAAGCTGTATCGCCTCGAGGGCGATCCCCTGCGTGCCACGCTCCTTGGTCGGGTACCGGGACGCCAAGCCGTCCAGTTCCTGGCTTCGACGGCCCGCACGATGGTGGCCACGTCGAACACCGGCGCCCTGGTCAGTGTCGGCACGACTCACGCCGAGCGCGGCACCTACACGTCTGACGTGCACGACGCAGGCACGGTGGCGCGGTGGGGCACGATTGCGTGGCGGGCCACGACGCCGGCAGACGGACGCGTCGAGGTGGCGACGCGCTCTGGCAACACCAAGGCGCCCGACGAGGGCTGGAGCGCGTGGAGCGAGGCCTACACTGCGGCCGACGGCGTGGCCATCACCAGCCCGACCGCGCGCTACCTGCAGTGGCGGATGACGCTTGTCGGCAAAGGAGCGAGCCCCGTCGTGACGTCGATCTCGGCCGCCTATCTGCAACGCAACCAACGGCCGGTCGTGAGTGGTCTCGTCGTGCACCCGCCGGGCGTGGTGTTCCAGAAGCCGTTCTCCACCGGCGAAACCGAGATTGCCGGGTATCGTGCCGAGGCCGTCGAGCGCCGGCTCTCGAATCAGGGCCAGCCGTCGCCGTCAACCGGCGCGCCGGTGCTGGGGCGCCGCACCTATCAACAGGGGCTGCAGACGATCGTGTGGAAGGGCGACGACAGCAATGGCGACGACCTGGCCTTCGACGTGGCGTTCCGGCGGGAGGGTGACACCGCGTGGACGCAACTTGCCACCGGCCTGGTCGATCCGATCTACGTGTGGGATACCGCGTCGGTAACGAGCGGGCACTACGTGCTCAAGATCTCGGCCTCGGATGCGCCGTCGCAGCCGACCGATCAGGCCCTCACGGGCGAGCTCGAGTCGGCCGTCGTGGAGGTGGATGCCGTGGCGCCGGTCGTCACGGTTCGTCCGGCGACGCGCGTCGGGGATCGGCTCGCGGTCGCCGTCGAGGTGCGCGACCTCAATTCCCCAATCGCCAGGGTCGAGTACTCGCTCGACGGCGGGCCGTGGCAGGCGGCGTATCCTGAGGACGGTCTCCTCGACAGCCGCACCGAGACGCTGACGCTGTCGTTCCCCGCCAGCGCGCTCGGGCGCATGCTCGTCGTACGCGCGACCGACACGCTCCACAACGTGGGCGTCATCGATGGCGCCGTTCGCTAGGGCGACCCTTTGAGGGTGTGGCGCGTCAGCCGGCGCAGGACGTGGTCTCCGAGGGCGCCGTTACGGCGGGCTCAGGGGTCAAGGCCACCGGCTTGCTGACGGGCCGGCGTGGTGCCTCCGGGCCCAGCCCCGTCTCCGGCGACGGCATGAGCGGGCGCATCAGCAGTTCGACGTCGGCCGCGCTGCCGACCACCGTCGTGTGCGCGAGCAACCACACCAGGCTCACCGCCACCGGCGCGCCGCCGGCACGGGCCGGTTCGAACTGCGCGCGCGATGCCGCTTCGATCATGGCCAGCACGACCTCCGGTTTCACCTTGAGGGCGCGGGCCTGTTCCGCCGCCAGCACGTCGATGCTCTGGATGCGGCCCTCGCGTGTGACCACCGCTGACAGCGCCAGCACGGCGTCTTCACCGGCCGACGGCCAATCGGACGACTCGTGGCGACGCGGCACCATGGTGAACTCGTCGATGCGCGCCGGGTTCACGTTCGAGCCAGGGCTGGCCAGGTAGTCGATCACCCCGGCCAGGGAATCCGGTCGCTGCACTGCGGTTGCCTGCATCACGCCGGCCGAGGCCAGCAGGCAGACGATCACCGCCGAGGTGGCGCCGATGGCCGGCCACACCAGGTGCATGTCGTCGAATACGTGCGCCAGCCACGTATGCCACGACAGCTCGCGCTCGACCTGCACTTGATCGAGCACGTTGCCTGCCCAGCCCTCAGGCGGTGCCAGCGGAGCCCTGACGGGCGTGTCGTGGAAGGCCTCGCTCAGGCGACGCAGCGCGTGAGCCTCGTAGGCGCAGCCGGCGCATTCGTCCAGATGGGCGCGCACCGCCAAGTGCGAATCGAGTGGCAATTCGCCGTCGTGGAACGCCTCCAGATGCTGGCGCACGCCCTGGCAGGGTACGAGCATCATGACCGGCCCTCGACCAGGTCGGCGCGCAGCGCCTGACGGGCGCGCGTCAGGCGTGACTTCACGGTGCCGACGGCGATATCGAGCGAGAACGCGATCTCTTCGTAGCTCAGGCCGTCGAACTCGCGCAGCACGACGGCGGTGCGCTGGTCGAACGGCAGACGATCCATGGCCCTCCACAGCCGGGCCGCCGCCTCCTTCTGGGCCAGCAGCCGATCCGGCGCGGTCAGATCGGCACGCTGCGGCAACTCGCCGTGCGTCTGGACGTGCTGATCGAGCGATACCTGGTCGCTCTGGTGCCTTCGACGCCACCAGCGTTGCCGGTTGCGGGCCTGATTGATGACGATGCGGTAGATCCAGGTGCGCAGCGACGACTGCCCCCTGAAGGTCGTCATGGTGCGGAAGACCCTGAGGAAGACTTCCTGGGCCAGATCGAGCGCTTCCTCGCGGGTGCCGAGCAGGTGGTAGGCCAGGTTGTAGACCATGCGCTCGTGCGCGGTCACGAGCTCCGCACACGCCAGCTGGTCGCCGTCGGCGCAGCGCCGTACCAGATCGGCTTCGTCAGCGCCGACGTCCGACCAACCGAGGGCTCGTGCGTCCTTCACAGCTGGGGTAGCAAAAAATCGTCCCATGACAGTGTAGCACCCGCAAAAGGAGGTGGCGCCTGAAACCTTAGAACCCGCTGCCATCGAAAGGTTCCCTTTGCTACCATCGGCGGGTGTCGAGGTTTCTGGGCTGGCCGCTGGCGCTGGCCGTGACGCTGGCCGTCGCCGTCGCCGCCGTCCTGGCGGTGGTCTCGATCACGACCGAGCGCAATTACGGGCGTCTCGTCGCTGCCGGCGACACGGCACTCGCCGCCGCCGATCTCAGCACCGCCATCGAGGCCTATACCGGCGCCATCACCCTGAACCCCGATTCGACGGCCGCCCATCTCAAGCGCGGACTTGCCTACCGTCAGCGACGGGAGCTCGAAGCGGCCCTGCGCGACCTCCGGCGAGCGTCGGAGCTGGACCCGTCCGCGCCGCGCGTCTTCGAATGGCAAGGCGACGTCAACCTCGACCTCGGGCGTTTCGCACGGGCCGCCGAGCACTATGCCCAGAGCGTCAGGCTCGACGACCGCCAGCCAGACGTGCACTACAAACTGGCGGTCGCGCGCTATCGCGACGGCAGCGCCGGGGCGGCCGTCGAGCCCCTGCGCCGGGCTATTGCCCTCGCCCCCGACCACGCCCGGGCGCACTACATGCTCGGCTTGTGTCTGCGCGACCTGGTTCGGCTCGACGAGGCCAGTGAGGCGCTCGGCACCGCGGCCCGACTCGCACCGGGGCTGCTCGCGGTGCGCGAAGCGCGGGCCGACGTCTTCCAGGCGCGCGGACAGACCGGCCGCGCCGTCGACGAGCTGAGCGCGCTGGCGGCGCTCGAGCCCGAACGCGCCGAACGTGCCGTAGCGGTCGCCGCGGCCTACGCCCGCGCGAGCCGCTACGACGCGGCCGTGCTCGCGCTCGGCCGCGCGGCGGAGCGCTTTCCTGACAGCGCCGTCGTCTTCACCGCCCTGGGTGCCGTGTGGATGCGAGCAGCCGAAGGCGGCGACAGCGTTGCGCTCGACAAGGCGCTCGCCGCCCTGACGCGCGCTGCGGCGATGAGTGGCGTGACGGGCGAGACGCTCGCGCTGCTCGGCCAGGCGCGCCTGCGCGCCGGTGATCTGGCCGGCGCCGAGCGCGACTTGCAGGCGGCGGTGCTCAGGGTGCCCGTCAGGCCCGACGCCTATCGCGCGCTCGCCGATGTGCTCGAACGGCGGAACCGGCCGGCCGAGGCGCTCGACGCCCTCGCCCGCTTCGCCGCCCTTGCCGCCGGCACGCCTCCGGCGGGCGCAGTGGCGCCCCGTCTCGGCGATCTGGCGATGCGGGTGGGCGATCCCCACGGCGCGGCCTATTGGTACGAGCGGGCGATGGCTGAACTGGGTCCATCGGCCAGTCTCCACCTCAAGCTCGCCGAAGCCGACGTGAGCCGCGGCGACCGCGATCACGCCAGGAAAATGGTGACCGAGGGCCTCGCGCTCGAGCCAGGACATGCCCGACTGCGCGCATTGGCCAAGACCCTCGGGCGCACGCCGGTGCCGCAATAGGCCAACCTCGTCCCGCCCCAGCGGGCGGCAACGGCCGGGAGCACCCGGCGCACCTAGTGTCCTGTCACTAGACGGCGCGACGGGAGAGATCGCGCCCGCAGTCGCGCGCCAGCCCGAGGCGGGCCGTGAGCTTCGCCAGGCCTTGTCGCGTGAGGCCGAGTTCGCGGGCGACGGTCGCCGGGCGACGGCCACAGCGCTCGAAGGCGAGCTGCACGAAGCGCGCCTCGAAGGCGCGCCGCGCCTCGCCGAGTGTCGGTGGCGCCTCATGTACCGGGCCCGCCCAAAGGGCGCCGACATCCTGGCGTGTGACGAGCCCCCGGACCGGACCCGAGGCGGCCACCGCCGTCACCACGTTCTGCAGCTCGCGGGCGTTGCCCGGCCAGTCGTGTGCCGCCAGTGCGGCAACGAGCGACGGGGCCAGGCGCGCACCGCGTCGTAGCCGCTGCATCGCCTGCCTCCAGAAGTGTTCGACGAGCACCGGGATGTCCTCCCGCCGCTCGCGCAGCGGCGGCACGAACAGCCGTACCACGTCGAGCCGGAAACGTAAATCGAGACGGAAGTGCCCAGCCGCGACCTCGTCCCGCAGCGGGCGGTTCGAGGCCGCCACGATCCGCACATCGACTCGGCGCGGATGGCTCTCGCCCAGGCGCCGCACCTCCCCTTCCTGCAGCACGCGAAGGAGCTTCGCCTGCGCGCGCGGCGAGAGCTCCGCTACCTCGTCGAGGAAGAGCGTGCCGCCGTGTGCGTCCTCGAAGAGCCCTCGCCGGTCGAGCGCGGCGCCGGTGAAGGCCCCGCGCGCGTGCCCGAACAGCTCCGCATCCACGAGCTCGTCGGAGAGCGCGGCGCAGTTCACGGCCACGAGCGCCGCCTGCCGGCGCGGGCCCGCGGTGTGAATGGCGCGCGCCACCAGTTCCTTGCCCACGCCGCTTTCCCCCTCGACGAGCACCGGCACGAGCGCCGCCGCGGCCCGCGGGATGAGCGCCCGCAGATGTTCGATCGCCCGACTGACCCCCACGAGGCCGTAGGGGGCCTCGGCGGGCGCCGCGCGCACCGGCGCCTCCATCGAGGCGATCAGTGGCGCGACGATGTCGGCGGCCGCCACGACCAGCCCGCGATGCGGTTCGACATCGGTGTGGCCGCACCAGGCCAGCTGCGCCACGGGATCGTCGCCGTAGATGACGGGCATCGCCTCGACGCCGCGGCATCCAGGCTGCGGGAGCAGGCCGCTGCCGGCGACGACCGAGTGCGGCTCGTCGCGCCACACCGCCACCCCGTCGGCCTGGAGGGCCGCGCGCAGATGGCGGCAGATGCGCTCGACGGCGCGCTGGTCGTTGATGGTGACAGCATCCACGGCATGGCTCCGCCCATTGGTGGTGCAAGGGACGGACCGCCGGCGATATCCGGGGCTTTCGGCGTTCACGTGCGGTCTGGGGGGCGGAGGCCGCAGAAAGTTCGTTTACAATTTGCAGGCGATGCTGCGGTTTCTCACTGCCGGCGAATCCCATGGCCGTGGCCTCGTCGTCATCGTTGACGGCCTGCCCGCCGGTCTCTCCCTGGACGTCGATCGGCTGAACCTGCAGCTGCGCCGCCGCCAGGGCGGCTACGGACGTGGCCGCCGCATGGCCATCGAGTCCGACCGCGCCGACATCCTCTCGGGCGTCCGCCGCGGGCGTACGACGGGCGGCCCGGTGTCGCTCGTTATCGAAAACAAGGACTGGGTGAACTGGCAGCGGACGATGCACAGCGAGCCGGACCCCCCGGAGGCGGCCACCGGCGCCAATCGTGCCGCGGTGGTGCGTCCCCGCCCCGGCCATGCCGATCTGGCCGGCGCGCTCAAGTACGAACATGAGGACGTCCGCGACGTCCTCGAACGCGCCAGCGCCCGCGAAACGGCCGCCCGGGTGGCGGCCGGTGGGCTGGCAGAGCAGCTGCTCGAGGCTCTCGGCGTCCGGCTCACGAGTCACGTGACCGCCATTGGCGAGCTGAGCCTGCCACCGGACAGGGTCGTCACGTTCAGTGAGGCCGCCGCGCTGGCCGCCGATGCGCCCCTCAGGTGCGTCGACACCGAGCTCGAGGCGCGCATGACCGCCCGCATCGACCGGGCTAAGGCCGATGGCGACACGCTCGGTGGTTCGTTCGAGGTCATCGTCACCGGGGTGCCGGTCGGCCTCGGCAGCTACGTGCAGTGGGACCGCAAGCTCGATGGACGGCTCGCCCAGGCCGTCATGTCGATTCCGGCCATCAAGGGCGTGGGTATCGGACTCGGCGCCGGCAGCGCCGCCCGCCCCGGCTCCTTGGTACACGACGAGATACTTCCGCCCGATGCCGCGGGCCGACCCGAGCGGCCGACCAACAGGGCTGGCGGTCTCGAGGGCGGCGTCACCAACGGCGAGGACGTGCGGGTCGTCGGCCACATGAAGCCGATTGCGACGCTCATGCAGCCGCTGCGCTCGATCGATCTCGTCACGCTCGAACCAGCGCCGGCGGCTATCGAGCGCAGCGACGTCTGCGCCGTGCCGGCCGCTGCCGTCGTCGCGGAGGCCATGGTCGCCTTGGTGCTCGCCGATGCCCTGCTCGAACGGCTGGGCGGCGATTCGGTGGCCCTCATGAAGCGCCATCTCGCGGCCACGACCACGGCGATGGCAGCCCGCACGACGCCCCGCGCCGGAGCGCGGTGACGTGGCGCGGCCGGTGGTGCGTCTGGGAGCGCCGGTGCTGCGCGTGCCGGCGCGCGAGGTCGACGCCGTCACGCCCGAGGTCGACGCGCTCGTGGACGAGATGATCGCGGCGATGTATGCCGCCCACGGCATCGGTCTTGCCGCGCCGCAGATCGGCGTCGGGCTGCGCCTCTTCGTCGTCGATGTGTCCGGCGGACACGACGCCTCGGCCCTCAAGGTCTGCATCAATCCCACCTGGGGCGAGCGCGACGGCATGCAGCTCGAGGAGGAGGGCTGCCTCAGTGTTCCCGGATTCACGGCCACGGTCGCCCGGCCAGCCCGTGCCGTGGTGCACGCGCTCGATCGCCGCGGCCAGCCGCAGACGATCGAGGGAACGGGCCTGCTCGCCCGCGCTTTGCAGCACGAAATGGATCACCTCGACGGCATGCTCTTCGTCGATCGGCTGCGCGGCATCAGCCGGACGATGATCCTCCGTAAGATCAAGAAGCTCGAACGCGACGGGACGTGGTGAAACGGTGCGCGTGATGTTCTTCGGATCGCCTGCCTTCGCCGTGCCCACGCTCAGGGCCCTCCTCGCCTCGTCCCATGTGGTGGCCGGCGTCGTCACGCAGCCCGACCGGCCCCGTGGGCGCGGCCAGAAGATCTCGCCTGGCGCGGTGGCACAGGCGGCGCGCGCTGCCGGCCTGCCGCTGCTGCAACCGGCCAGGCTCGGCGACGCCGATCTGCCTGGGGCCCTCGCGGCCCTCGGCGCAGACCTCGGCGTCGTGGCCGCCTACGGCAAGATCCTGCCGGAGTGGCTGCTCGCCCTGCCGCCGCGCGGTCTCGTGAACGTGCACGCGTCGCTCCTGCCCGCCTGGCGAGGCGCTGCGCCGGTGCACCGGGCGATCATGGCCGGCGACGCCGCGACCGGCGTGACCATCATGCGCGTCGTCAAGGCGCTCGATGCCGGGGCGATGCTGGACCAGGCCGTCGTGGCGATCGGCCCCGACGTGACGAGCGTCGAACTCGAAGCCACGCTTGCCGTCATCGGGGCCGAACGGCTCGTCGCCACGGTCGACCGCCTGGCCGCCGGGCCGGTTGACGAGACGCCGCAGGACGAAGGGCGCGTCACCTACGCGGCGAAGATCACGCGTGCCGACAGCGCGGTCGACTGGCGCGCGCCGGCCCGGGCCGTGCACGACCGCATCCGCGGACTGCATCCGTGGCCGCACGCGTCGGCTGCGCTCGCCGGCGCGCGTGTCATCCTGCACCGCAGTCAGCGGCTCGATGGCGCCAGCGATCGTCCGCCAGCCACGATCGTATCGGCCGGCGCCATGGGCGTGGACGTCGCCACCGGCGACGGCGGCGTCGTGCGGCTGCTCGAGCTGCAGGCCGAAGGCGGCCGGCGGCTGGCGGCGGCCGACTTCCTGGCCGGGCGCCCGCTCGGGCCCGGCATGGCCTTCGACCTGCCGTGATTGCCCCCGCCCGTCGCGCCGCCTTCGCCGCGCTCGTCGACATCGCGGGCAACCGCGTCGACCTCGACCAGGCGGTGGAGAACGCCCGCCAGGGCCTCACCGATGCCCGTGACGTGGCACTGCTACGCGAGATCGTGACCGGCACCCTGCGCTGGCAGGCACGTCTCGACTGGAGGCTGGCACCCTTGTCGCGCGTGCCGCTCAACAGGCTCGACCTGGAGGTGCTCGTCGCGCTCCGGATGGCAGCGTATCAACTCGAGTTTCTCGATCGCGTTCCCGCCTCCGCGGTCGTGAACGACACGGTCGCGCTCGTGCGCAGGGCGAGGAAGGCGAGCGCGGCCGGTCTGGTCAATGCCGTATTGAGGCGACTCGCCGGCGGCGAACGAACCGCCTTGCCCGTCGCGCCGGCCGAAGCGCCGGTGGCAGAGGTAGCGTCGGCGCTGGCCGTGTCGAGCGCGCATCCGGCCTGGCTCATCGAGCGCTGGCTGGCGCGCGATCCGCGCCAGGTGGTCGAAGCGTTGCTCGCCTTCAACAACCAGCCGCCGCCGATGACACTGCGCGTGAATCCACTCGCCGGAGTCACCCGTGACGAGGTGGCCGCCCAGTTGGCCGCCGACGGCATCGAGACCTCGCCGTGTGGCGGCGCACCACTCGGGCTGGTCGTCGGCGCCGGCCTGGCCGTGTCTCATCCGGCGCTGGCAGCCGGCGCTTTCACCATTCAGGATGAAGGCTCGCAGCTGGCGGCGCTGGTGGCGCCCGTCGTTGCCGGCGCGCGGGTGCTCGATGTGTGTGCGGCGCCCGGCGGCAAGGCGCTGGCTTACGCCTGGGCGGCTGGGCCGACCGGCCACGTCGTGGCCTGCGACATCCGGCCCAGGCGGCTCGAGGTGCTGCGGGCGACACTGACCCGTGGGCACGCGGCCACGGCCGAGGTCGTGGCCGTCGACGAACACCACGCCCTCCCCTTCGCGCCGGTTTACGACGTGGTGGCTGTCGATGCTCCGTGCAGCGGTCTCGGCACGCTGCGCCGCGATCCCGATATCAAGTGGCGACGCACCCCCGAGGACCTTGCCCGCTTCCAGGCGCGTCAGGTCGACTTGCTGGCGCGGGCTGCCGCGGTCGTTGCCCCTGGCGGCCGGCTCGTCTACACGACGTGCTCGACCGAGCCAGAAGAGAACATCGAGGTCGTGCGACGGGTACTCGCCCTGGTGCCCGGCTTCCGTCTCGGGCGCGCCGACGCCGGCCCGTCAGGCCAGATTCTGGCGCCGTTCGTCGAATCGGATGGATGTTTGCGCACCCATTCCGTGCGTCATGGCCTCGAAGGCTACTTCGGGGCCGTGCTCGAACGGCGGCTGGATGGACCTCCTCCGCCGGCTGTTGTACAGTGATCGGTCGCGCATGCCATTGAGAACGCGTGTGTGGACGGCCGGGCGGCTGCTGCTCATCGCCAGCAGCCTGGTCGCCACTTATCTCGTCTTTGCCGCCATCGCGGTGCGCGTCGCCGTGCGGGCGCGTGACGTCGTCGTGCCGGACGTCATCGGCGTCAGCGTGCGCGACGCCACGACTCGCCTCGCACTGGAGGATCTGCTGGTGCGTGTCGACACGGCCGAACGGCCCAGCGCCGAGGTGGCCGCCGGGCATGTGCTCGGGCAAGACCCGCGCCCCGGCACTTCATCGAGGCGCCAGCGTACCGTACGCGTGTGGCTGTCGGCCGGCCCGCGCGTGGCTTACATGCCGCAGCTGGTGGGCGAATCCGAACGCAGCGCCACCATTCGCCTCGCGCAGGAAGGCCTCGACGCCCCCATGCTCGCCGAGATCCGTTCCGGAGACTTCTCGACCGATCAGGTGATCGCCCAGGAGCCGCCGGCCGGCCGGCCGGCGGTCTCGGTGCAGCTGCTCGTGAGCCGCGGCGCCGATGTCTCCACCTACGTGATGCCCGACCTCATCGGCCTGAGCGGCGACGCGGCTGCGGGCGTGCTGCGCCAGCAGGGCTTCCGCGTGAGCTTCGTGGCCGAACAGGCCTCGAGTGGTCTGCCGGCCGGTCTCATCGTGCGCCAGACGCCGGCCGGGGGGCATCAAGTACAGCCGGGCGCGGCGATCTCGCTCGAGGTGGTGCAATGAGCGTGAGGATTGCCCCATCGATTCTCTCGGCTGACTTCGCCAATCTCGGCCGAGACATCGCGGCCGCCGAAGCCGGCGGCGCCGATCTCATTCACGTCGACGTGATGGACGGTCATTTCGTGCCGAATCTCACGATCGGTCCGCCGGTCATCCGCGCCGTCAAGCGTGTGGCCACCGTGCCGCTCGATGTCCATTTGATGGTCGAGAACCCCGATCCGTATCTCAAGGCCTACGTGGAGGCCGGCGCCTCGATGGTGTCGGTGCACGTCGAAGTCCTGCGGCACCTCCATCGCACGATCGCCGCCATCAAGGAGTTGGGCGCCCAGGCCGGCGTCGTGCTGAATCCGGCTACTCCCGTGGCGGCGCTCACAGACGTGGCGGCCGATGTCGACTACGTGCTGGTCATGTCGGTGAACCCCGGCTTTGGCGGCCAGTCGTTCATCCCACATTCGCTCGAGAAGCTGCGGGAGGTTCGAGCGCTGCTCGCTTCTGCCGGCAGCGCGGCCTTCGTCGAAGTCGATGGCGGCGTGGAGGTCGGCAATGTCCGCGCCGTCGTCGAAGCCGGCGCCAGTGTCATCGTGGCTGGCAGCGCGATCTTCGGCACGCCCGATGCGGCCGCGGCGGTGCGCGCCCTGCGTGCGGCCGCGGGCAAGGCGCTGGCATGACCACCGGCAGGCCGCCGACGCGGCAGAGCGTGAGCTCCGTGCGCGTGCGCTACGCCGAAACCGACCAGATGGGTGTGGCCTACCATGCCAACTACTTCGTCTGGTTCGAGGTGGCCCGCACCGACTGGCTCCGCACCTTCGGTGCGACCTACCGCGACCTCGAGGCCGAGGGGTTTTTTCTGCCCGTCATCGACGCGCGCTGTCACTACCGCGCCTCGGCGCGCTACGACGACGAACTGCGCATTACCGCCACCGCCCGCCTGGTCTCGGGCGTGCGCCTGGCGTTCGACTACGACGTCCTGGGACCGTCGGCCACCATCGCCAGCGGCCAAACCGTGCATGCGGCACTCGACCGGCAGGGCCGGCCGGTGCGCCTGCCGGCTCGTATCAAGGAGCTCATTCGATGAAGGCACTGATCACGGGCGGCGCGGGCTTCGTGGGCTCGCACCTGAGCGAGCACTTGCTGGCCCAGGGAGCCGACGTCGTGGCGCTCGACTGCTTCACCGACTACTATCCGCGTGCGCTCAAGGAGGCGAACCTCGCCGGTCTCGTCGGCCGCCCGGGATTCCGGCTGGTCGAGTCCGCCATCAAGGACGCCGACCTGTCTGCCCTGCTCGACGGGGTGACCCACGTGTTCCACTTGGCGGCGCAGGCGGGGGTGCGGAAGAGCTGGGGTGCGGATTTCAAGATCTACACCGAGCTCAACATCGACGCGACGCAGATCCTGCTCGAGGCCTGTGTCGGGCGGCCCATCGAGCGTGTGGTGTATGCCTCCAGTTCGTCGGTCTACGGCGATTCCGTGGCCATGCCGATGCGGGAGGACGCGCTGCCCCAGCCGGTCTCGCCTTACGGGGTGTCGAAGCTCTCGGCCGAGCAGCTCTGTTACCTCTACCACGTCAACTTCGACGTCCCCACCGTGTCGCTGCGCTACTTCACGGTCTACGGGCCTCGGCAGCGACCCGACATGGGGTTCCACCGTTTCTTTTCGGCGGTACTGGCCGGCAGGCCCGTCACGCAGTACGGCGACGGGCTACAGACCCGGGACTTCACCTTCGTCGCCGACGCCGCGCGGGCCACGGCGGATGCCGGCGTCCGCGGGACGGCTGGGCGCGTCTACAATATCGGAGGGGGGTCTCGCGTGACGCTGCTGGAGGTCTTCGACCTCATCGGCAAGGTGTCCACCCGGCCCGTCATCATCGACAAACAGCCGCCACAGAAGGGCGACATGCGGGACACCTACGCCGACACCACCCTGGCGCGAGCCGACCTCGGTTTTGCGCCCACGGTCACCCTGGAGCAAGGGTTGACTGCCATGCATCAGTGGTTTCTCACCCGATGAGCAGCCACCATCGTCTGCTCGCAATGGCCTTGTGCGGCACGCTGCTCGTGGCCGGGTGCAGCGCCGAACGCGCGGCCGTGCCGCCGGCCAGCGCCCAGGCCGACCAGTTCCTGTTCGAGCGTGGATCGGCGGCGCTCAAGGAGCGCAAATGGGTGCAGGCGCGCGAGTACTTCCGCCAGATCGTGGACAACTATCCACAGAGCCCGTACCGGCCGGACGCCAAGCTGGCGGTGGGCGACACCTACATCGGCGAGCACTCCACCGAGGCACTGATGCTCGGCGCCAACGAGTTCCGCGAGTTCCTCACGTTCTACCCGACGAGCGCGCGGGCCGACTACGCGCAGTACCGGCTGGCGACGTCGCTGGCCGAGCAGATGCTGGCGCCAGAGCGCGACCAGACGACGACGCGGGAAGTCGTGAAGGAGATGCAGGTCTTCATCGACCGCTACCCGAACAGTCCGCTCATGCCCGAGGCCAAAGCCCTGATGCGCGAGGCCAAAGACCGGTTGAGCGAAGCCAGCTACCGGGTGGGGTTCTACTACTTCCGGGCGAAGTACTGGCGGGGTGCCATCGACCGCTTCAGGGAGGTGCTGGCGGCCGACCCCGAGTTCACGAACCGCGACGCCGTCTACTACCATCTGGCCGAATCGTTGCTTAAAGGGGGTACCACCGAGGCCAAAGCCGAGGCGTTGCCGTACTTCGAACGACTTCTGAAAGAGTTCGAACAAAGTTCGTACCTGGAGTTGGCGCGCCGTCGGGTCGATGAATTGAAAGGGGCCACGGAAGCCCAGAGGTAGACCCATGCGTCGAGTCGCGTTGCTGTGTGCAGTTCTGGTCGGAGTCGGGTCGTCGGGCGCTTCGGCGCAGGAGCCACTCGAGCCTGGGGCCTTCGGCGCGCTCGGCATGTACCCGAAGCGTCTCAGCTGCTCCGACGTGCCGACCTACAGCGCCCCACGGCCGGCCCATCGGCTGGCCTCCGCCCACGAAGGCGACGCCAGGCTGCGCCGGGCCTACTCGGCGCCTGATACCCTGGCGATTCCCGGCGGCACCAGCGTCGGCCTCCAGGTTGGCCAGCAGTTCTTCGTGCGCCGGCTGCTCATCAGCCCGAGCCGCCAGAAGCCGTCGACCTCGTCACCTGGCATGGTGCATACCGCCGGCTGGATCACGATCGTCGGCGCCGATGATTTCGCCGCCCTGGCGCGCATCGATCACGCCTGCGACGGATTCATGAAGGGCGACTTCCTCGAGGCGTTCACGGCCGCGCCGATGCCGGCCGCCGTCGCGTCGCCGGGTCCGCAGAAATTCGAAGACATGGGCCAGCTGCTGTTCGGCAACGACGGCCGCCGCTCGTTCGCCAACGGCGATATCGTCGTCATCAACCGCGGAGCCCAGCACGGCGTCACCGCCGGCGCGCGGCTCGGCATCTTCCGCGACGTCAAGTCGGGAGGGCCACTCGTGCCCGTGGGCCACGCGATCGTCCTGACGGTGGGCGAGGATACCGCCACGGTCATCGCCGATCGCGTGCGCGATGCGCTGGCGTCGGGTGATTGGGTCGGCCTGCAGGACGTCGCGACGCGTCCGTAGGTGTCAGACGGCTCCCTGACCGGGGCGATGAGGCTCGGGCCGCTCCTCCGGCGCCGGGAAGGCGCCGGCGTCGCTGCCAATCTGGTTCATGGCCCGTCCCACGCGCCAGAAGTAGTCGAGCGCCGATCCGAGCGCGGTCGCCATCACGAGCCAGAGTGCCAGCTTTCCGAGTTCCAGCAGCACCGGGAAGCGTTCCCAGCCCAGCAGCAGCAGCAGCACGGCCACCACCTGCGTGACCATCTTGAGCTTGCCGAGCGACGACGCTGGCACGACGAGGCCACGTGAGAACGCCAGGCTGCGCAGGCCGGTGACGGCGAACTCGCGGCCGATGATGACGGCCACCATCCAGGCGGGCGCCAGTTCCAGCTGCACCAGCGAGACCAGCGTCGCCGAGATGAGCAGTTTATCGGCGATGGGGTCGAGCACCTGCCCCACCCACGTGATCTGCTGCCGCCGCCGTGCCAGGTAGCCGTCGAGCCAGTCGGTGAGCGCCGCCAGGCCGAAGATGGCCGCCGCGACGAACTCGACGTGGACACCGGCGACGGCCCGCCCCTCGAACTTGGTCAGGAGCACCACGACCAGCAGTGGCACCAGGAAAATGCGAATGACCGTCAGCGTGTTCGGCAAGTTCATGGCGTGACGGTCTCGGCGCGATTCTATCGCCGCCTCAGGGCCCTGACAACCGACGCCCCACGGGCCAGAACGCTCGTGTATCATCAAGTGTTGTCATGAAAGCCATCCTGCTGGCCGGCGGCAAGGGCACGCGACTGCGTCCTCTGACGCTGCACACGCCCAAGCCCATCGTTCCCATCTTCGACCGGCCCTTCCTGAGCTACCAGATCGGCTTGCTCAAGCAGGTGCCGGAGATCGACGAGGTCATCCTGAGCCTGAACTACCAGCCGCGCCGTCTCGAAGAGACGTTCGGCGATGGTTCCGGGCTGGGCATCCGCCTGCGCTACGTCGTCGAACCCTCGCCCCTCGGCACCGGTGGCGCCATCAAGTACGCGGCCAAGGGCATCGACGACACGATCATCGTCTTCAACGGCGACGTCATGACGGCCGTGGACGTGGCGGCGGTCGTGGCCCAGCACCAGGCGCGCCAGGCGAAGGCAACCATCGTCCTGACCCCGGTAGAGAACCCGTCGGCCTACGGACTGGTCGAGACCGACAGCGAGGGCCACGTGCGGCGCTTCCTCGAGAAGCCATCGCCCGACCAGATCACGTGCGACACCATCAACGCCGGCATCTACGTGCTGGAACCGGAGACGTTCGACCGCATTCCGAAGGACACGTCCTACTCGATCGAGCGTGGCTACTTCCCCTCGCTCGTCGAGCGCGGCGAGACCTTCGTCGCCTATGTCGAGCGCGGCTACTGGATCGACATCGGTACGCCGGAGAAGTACCGTGACGTGCACCGGGACATCTTCGACGGTCGGTGTCCGCTCGGGCCGGCCGGCATCGCCTCCGGGCAGCCGGTGGTGGCACCTGATGCCAAGGTCGAAGCCGGCGCCGTGCTCGAGGGGCCGTGTTTTCTCGACACCGGTGTCGTCGTCAAGGCCGGCGCCAGGGTCGGGCCCTACTCCGTGCTCGGCCGCTCGGTGCTCGTCGAAGAAGACGCGCAGGTCAGTGGCGCCATCGTCTGGCCCAACGCGCGCATTGGCCGTGACGCCGTGGTCGGCGCGGCGCTCGTGGGGCGCAGCTGCTACATCGGCAAGAACGCCGAGGTCGGCTCGAGCGCCGTCCTCGGCGACAAGACCACGCTGTCCGACTACTCGAAAGCGTAACGCCATGACTGAGATCAACAGCGACATCTTCAAGGCCTACGACGTCCGCGGACTCTATCCGGGCGAGCTCAACGAGGACACCTTCCGTCTGCTCGGGCGGGCCTTCGCGGCCTTCCTCGGACCGGGAACCGTCGCCGTGACCCGCGACATGCGCCTGTCATCACCGTCGCTCACCAAGGCCTTCATCGACGGCGTGACGCTGCAGGGCGTGAACGTTCGCGACGGAGGTCTGGGCGGTACGGACATGATGTACTACGCCGTCGCGAGCGCCGGCCTGATTGGCGGCGCGATGATTACCGCCTCGCACAATCCGAAGCAGTACAACGGCTGCAAGATGGTCAAGGCCGAGGCCTTCCCGCTCAGCGGCGAGTCCGGGATCCGCGAGATGAAGGAGATGCTGCTCTGCGGTTCGCTGCCGGCGCCTTCGGCCACGCCGGGCACCGTGACACCGCTGGCCATCATGGCGCCCTACGTCGACCACGTGATGAGCTTCATCGATCCCACGGTGATTCAACCGTTCAACACCGTGCTCGATGCCGGCAGCGGCATCGCCGGCCTGGTCGCGCCACACCTGTTCGACCGCCTGCCGTGCAAGACGACGCGGCTGTGCTTCGACGTGGACGGCACGTTCCCGAATCACGAGGCCAACCCGCTCATCGAGGAGAACCGGCGGGACATCGTCGCCGAGGTCGTGCGCCAGAAGGCCGATATCGGCATCGCCTGGGATGGTGACGCCGATCGCTGTTTCTTCATCGATGGCAGCGGAGAGTTCATCGCCGGCGACTTCATCACGGCACTGCTGGCGGAAGCGGCCCTCATGAAGCAGCCCGGCGCGACCATCATCTACGATGTGCGCGCCAGCTATGCGGTGAAGGACACCGTGGCCAGATACAACGGCCGGGCGCTCATGAACCGCGTCGGGCACGCCTTCATCAAGCGCCGCATGCGGGAAGAAGACGGTCTTTTCGGCGGCGAAGTGACCGGGCACTACTACTTCAAGGACAATTTCTACGCCGACAACGGCTTCATCCCGGCGCTGCTCATCCTCGAGTTGATGTCGCGCAAGGGCCAGTCGCTCCGCGATCTGCTGGCGCCGTTGCGCGATCGCTACTTCATCTCGGGCGAGATCAACACCAAGGTGTCGAGCATGGCCGTCGTGCCCGAGAAGATCGAGCGCCTGGCGAAGGAGTACCGCCATGGACACGTCTACCACCTGGACGGTATCTCAGTAGAGTTCGATGACTGGCATTTCAACGTCCGCGCTTCGAACACTGAGCCGCTCCTGCGCCTGAATCTCGAAGGCACGACGCCCGAGATCATGGAGAAGCGGCGTGACGAAGTACTGGCGATCATCCGGGGATAGGCCCGCGACTCGAGGTTCCGGCACGCCCGTGCCAGACTCCACTTCGTCCTCTGCAGTGCCGACTCGGCGCATCACCTTTCCCGTCGGGGGAATGACGTGTGCGGCCTGCCAGTCGGCCGTCGAGCGGCGCCTCGCGCGGACCGACGGCGTCGCTGGCGCGTCGGTGAATCTCATGCTCCACGCGGCGACCGTCACCTACGACCCGGAGCTCGTGACGATTTCAGGCTTGCTCGACGCCGTACGCGAGATCGGCTACGAGGCAGCGCTGCCGACGCCTGATGACGGCCTTGGCGCGCCGGCCGCGCGAGCGGCACTGGACGACGAATCCGGCTCGGCGTTGTGGTGGAAGGCCGGTGTCACCTTCGCGGCGGCGGTGGCCGCGATGGTGGTTGGCGTGCCCCTGATGGCGCCGCTCGACACTCCGGACCACGGCGCGCATCTGGTCACGGCCGATCCGTTCATGGCATGGGTGATGCGCGCGCTCGGCCCGCGCCTGCAGGCCGCGCTGCCCTGGCTCTACGCGGTGCCGGTGGTGGCCATCACCTGGGGGCTGACCATCGTCACCGCGATCTTCATGGCGTGGGCGGGCCGGGAGTTCTACGTCCGCGCCTGGAAGAACCTCCGACATGGCGCGGCGGACATGAACTCCCTGGTTGCGCTCGGCACCGGCGCAGCGTTTCTCTATTCCCTCGTCGCGACGGTGGCGCCCGGCGTGTTCCTGCGCGCCGGCGTCGCGCCGGACGTCTACTACGAGGCGGTGCTGTTCATCATCGCGCTGGTCCTGATGGGCCGCGCCCTGGAGGCCCGCGCCAAGCAGCGGGCGACGCGTGCCATCGGCCGCCTCGTGGCGCTGCAGCCGGCCACCGCCCGAGTACGGGTCGACGAGCGGGACGAGGAGCGGCCGCTCTCGTCGGTCGTGCCAGGCGATCTCGTCGTCCTTCGCCCGGGCGAGCGGATCGCCGTGGACGGCGTGGTCGTCGACGGCCGATCGGCGGTGGACGAGTCGATGCTGACCGGCGAGCCCGTGCCGGTCGAGAAAGCCGCCGGCGACAGCGTCGTCGGGGGCACGGTGAACGGCGGCGGCGCAATCGTGGTCAGGACGACCGCGGTCGGTGCGGGCAGTGTGTTGGCGCAGATCGTTCGTCTCATGCAGGACGCGCAGGCGTCGCGGGCGCCGATTCAGCATCTGGCCGACCGGGTGGCCGCGGTGTTCGTGCCGGTGGTCGCGGGCCTGGCGCTCCTGACCGTCGCCGGCTGGTGGTACTTCGGCGGCGAGGCGGGCGCCGTGCGGGCCTTTGCCAACGGCGTGGCCGTGCTCATCATCGCGTGTCCGTGCGCGATGGGTCTTGCGGTGCCGACCGCGGTGATGGTGGCCACGGGCCGTGGCGCCGAGTCTGGCGTGCTCATCAAAGGCGGCGAGGCGCTGCAGCGCACGGGCGAGGTGACGGCGGTGGTCTTCGACAAGACAGGCACGCTGACCGAGGGCAAGCCGACGGTCTCGAGCGTGCGCGTGACCGGGCCGGTCGAGACCGAGGACGAGGTGCTGCGCCTGGCGGCGGCCATCGGCGTGCAGTCGGAGCATCCGCTGTCGGCCGCGATCGCCCGCGAGGCGGTCCGGCGCGGTCTTGGACTGCCACGTCCGACGGCCTTCCAGAGTACGCCCGGGCTCGGTGCGGCGGGCGCCGTCGACGGTCGCGAGGTGCGGATGGGGCGCCGGTCGTTCGTCAGCGCGGCCCCGGCCGGCGACGACGCCGGTGACGGCGGCGAGACCGAAGTGCACGTCTCGGTCGACCGAAGGCACGCGGGCGTCATCCTGCTGCACGACCCCGTGCGCGTGCATGCCGCCGCCGCCGTGGCGCGTGTGGCCGCTCTAGGACTGACGCCGGTGCTGCTCACCGGCGATCGGCCGGGACCGGCCGAGCGCGTTGCCAGGAGCGTGGGAATCTCGCGCGTCGTGGCTGGCGTGCTGCCGGCCGGAAAGAAAGACGAGATCGCGCGCCTGCAGGCCGAGGGCCACGTCGTGGCGATGGTTGGCGACGGTATCAACGACGCGCCGGCGCTGGCCCAGGCGGATGTCGGCATCGCGCTCGCATCAGGAACGGATGTGGCCGTCGAGGCCGCCGACATCGTGCTCATGCGGCCGGACGTGCGGGGCGTTGCGCGAGCGATTGTGCTCTCGCGCCGGACGATGCGGGTGATGCGCCAGAACCTGTTCTGGGCGTTCGTCTACAACGTCGTCGGCATCCCGATCGCGGCCGGCCTGCTCTACCCCGGATTCGGCGTGCTGCTCAGTCCGGTCCTCGCCAGCGCCGCCATGGCGTTCAGTTCGGTGAGCGTCGTCTCGAACAGCCTGCGTCTGCGTACGGCCAGGCTCGACGCCCGCTGAGCACCAGTTCGGTAGGATAGCGGCTGGCCGCTGAGCGGCCGACTGGAGGCCCCCGTGATCCACCTGGACCGTCGTCGTGTCATGTGGGGTTTCGTGGTCGCGTTCGCCATCAGCGCGGCGCCCTCCCCAACGCAGGGGCCCACTGCCCCGCCACCGGCCGTCATTCCCGCCCGGGTGGAGCAGGTTGAGTTCCTGCGCACCGCGAAGGTACTCCGCAGCCGGCAGCTCAGCTCCGGCGCACGAGCCCGTGGCGCCTCACATTGACCGACGGCGTCACTACGCACGACGCTGGTTTCCAGACCGTCGACCAACGCCGGGCGGTGGCGAACTTCCTCGACCGCGGCGGCGAGGCGAACTTCGTCGATTCCCACCACTTCAACCTGGCCGCCTACACGATCGCCGGCATGCTGGGTCTCGACGAGATGATGCCGGTGACGGTGCACCGCACGTGGAACGGCAGGAGCGGCACGATCACGTGGTGGATTGACGACGCCATCGACGAACGCACGCGGCTCAAGGAGCAGCGCCAGGCGCCGAACCCCGTGGCCTGGGCCCAGCAGATGTACAAGATGCGGCTGTTTGCGGCGCTCTTCGGCGACACCGACCGCAATCTCGGCAACGTCCTCATCACGCCTGACTGGCGGCTGTGGATGATCGACTTCACGCGGGCCTTCCGCCTGCAGACCGAGTTGCGCCATCCAGGCGACCTGCCGCAGGTCGATCGCCGCGTGCTGACCACGCTGCGCACGCTCGACGGCGCCGCCGTGAAGGCGTCCACCGCGCATTGCCTGAGTGTCTACGAAGCCGCGGCCGTGATGAAGCGGCGCGACGTCCTGGTCGCGCACTTCGATGCCCTCATCGCCGCGAAGGGCGCGTCAGCCTACTATACGGCGCTGAACCGAAACCGCAATGACAGGAAGGTACGGCCGAGGCAGGTGGCCCAGGCGGGCGTGATCGCCGGCGGCCAGGGCCTCCTGCGGCACGACACTGGGTGAGGTGGAGCGGGAGACGGGGATCGAACCCGCGACATTCAGCTTGGGAAGCTGACACTCTACCAACTGAGTTACTCCCGCTCAGTGCCGTCATTCTACCATCCGGCCGCCTCCGTCCGGCACGGGCGCAGGGCGCCGCACTCAGTGGAACGAGAGCCCGGCGCCCAGTGCAATCCGCGTCGTGGCCGCCGCACTCTGGAGGGTCGCCGTGGCCGGGCGCGGCGTGAGCGCCCAGAACCGCAGGTCGAGGCTCACCGCCACGTGCTCGCGGATGAACCAGCGCGCGCCGGCGCCGTAGTGGAAGGCCAGCCCCCAGGTGGCGGGCGTTGTCGTGCCTTTCACGTTCGAGCGCACTGATGCCGTGCCCGCGCCCAGAGACAGATAGCTCCAGCCGTGGCGATGTCCGAAGTTGATAGCCGCATGCGGGGCAGCGGCGACCATGCGGGTGGCGATGGTCGGCGCCTCGACGCCAGTGGCCCTGCCCTCCGCCACCAGGCCGCTGACGCCGACGGACAGGCGGCGAAACCGTCCCGGCCCCATGAAGAGATGGAGGCCGGTGTCGGCACCGACGCCCCGGCCGGGCACCAGCGCACCGACCGGCGTCACCGACGGCGTCCAGCCCACGCCGGTCGGCAGGGTCGTGCTGACCACCCGCACGTCCACCACGAGGCCGCCAAGCGCCTCACGGGGTTGCCCGACGACAGGCGCGGCGGCGAGCCCCAGGATCAGCGTCGCCCACCAGGCGCAGATGGCGACGCGCGGCACCGTTACCCGTTCTTGGCCTTGCGGCGCCCCGCCCAGTACTTCTTCATGCGCTCGGAAACGACCTTGCGCATGGCTGGAGACATGTTGGAGCGCTTGCGCCCCTTCGCGGTCTTCGCGGGCCCGCCGGCAGCTTTCGCGCCGCGGGGCGCCGGACGCGCACCCGAGAAGAGCTCCGGGAAGGCGCTGCGAATCGCTGCCTCCTCTTGCCGGATGTCTTCGAGGCGGCGCATCGCGCCGAGGCGTGCGAAGCGCCTCATGTCGTCCTTGCTCAGTTCTTTGGCCACGAACCAATCCTTTGCGTGAGTGAGGGGGCCCGCACGTCATCGTGCGAGGGCATCCGCGCATCATAGCGGTCCGTCGCCGCGCGGCGCAAACACGCTCAGTAGCTACCGGGGCGTCCTGGCGGCGTCGGCGTCGAGACGGGAGACCCAGCGTCGCCCTGCGATTCGCGCACGATTCGGACTCCAGCCGAGGCGCCCACGCGTGTCGCCCCGGCCGCGACCATCGCCCGCATCTGCTCGAGATCGCGAACGCCGCCGGCCGCCTTGACGCCCATCTCGGCTCCGACGACTCGCCGCATCAGTGCCACGTCGGCCACCGTGGCGCCGCCGGGTCCAAAGCCCGTCGAGGTCTTGACGAAGTCGGCGCCGGCGGCCTTGGCCAGCGTGCAGGCCGTGGTCTTCTCCTCATCGGTGAGCAGCGCCGCTTCGATGATGACTTTGCTGGCGGCCCCGCAGGCACGGCAGGCCTCGGCCACACCCTCGATGTCGTGCTCGACGAGTCGAAGATCGCCCGACTTCAGGGCGCCCACGTTGATGACCATGTCGATCTCGGTGGCACCGTCGACAATGGCGCGGCGGGCTTCGTAGGCCTTGACGTCCGATGTTGTCGCGCCGAGTGGGAAACCCACGACCGAGCAGATCCCGACGCCGGTACCACGCAGTCGGCGGGCCGCGAGCGCAACCCAGGTCGGATTGACGCACACCGTGGCGAAGTGGTGCTGAGCGGCCTCCTGGCACAGGCTCTCGACCTCGGCAGCGGTCGCATCGGCCTTGAGCAGTGTGTGGTCGATGAGGCCGGCGATCACCCCGCCGCCCCCCCTGGCCCCGTGCATGCCGAGCCTGGCAGCGCCGGCATCCACGACCTCCTGCACGCGCGTGGGACAGCAGTCCACCTGCCAACCGTGACAGCCGCAACGCGCCGGCGGATGACTGCGGTAGGCCGCCAGTTCTTCGGCGATGATGGCGACCAGGCGACCCAGATCGACGCCGACAGTCGGGTCGGGCGGCGCGGTCACCGAGTACGCTCCAGGCCCTGGATCTTGCCCAAGCGGCGAATGTAGCGCGCCTCGGTCATGGGCGTCGAGATCCAGACATCGACGATGGCGAGCGCGGCCTCGACGCCGACGAGCGTGGCGCCGAGGGCCAGGACGTTGGCGCCGTTGTGCTCGCGGGCGTAGCGGGCGAGCGTCTTGTCGCTACACATGGCGGCGCGGACGCCGTCGATCTTGTTGGCGGCGATCGCCGAGCCCAGCCCGGCACCGTCGATGACGATGCCGGCATCGGCCTCCTGGCGCGCCACCAGCCGTGCCACCTGCCCGGCGATATCAGGGTAGTCGACCGGGTCGGGGGTATCGAGGCCCACTTCCCGCACCGCGAGCCCGCGCGCCCGCAGATGGTCGCGCACGGCCTTCCGCAGGGCGAGCCCGGTGTGGTCGCTGCCGACGGCGAACCGCGTCGGTGAGGCCACCGGCGCCAGGTGTTGGTCGTCGCCGGCGTCGCCCTCTCGCACGAGGGTCACCCGCCGCTCACGCAGGGTGTCGAGCGCCAGCGGCGTGACGTGGCCACGGCGCGCGAGCGTCGCCGTCGAGCCTCGCTCGAGCGTGCGCGCGATGGATTCCGTGAGCATGTCGTAGCGTGTCATCGCAGTTCCCGTCGGCCGGCCGGCGTTCCGTATGGTACTCTCGCCCGCGCATGTCCGCTACGGTGACCCCGATCATTTCCGCGGCCGAGATCCATGCCCGCATCCAGGCCCTGGCTGCCGGCATTCGGCACGACGCGCCCGACGCCAACTTGCATTTCATCGGCGTGTTGAAGGGCTCGGTCTTCTTCATGACCGATCTCCTGCGAGCCATGAAAGGCACCGTCACGATGGACTTCATCGCCGTGTCGAGCTACGCCGGGACCAAGACCACCGGCGAAGTGCGGCTGCTCAAGGACGTCGACCACGGCCTGCAGGACCGGCATGTGATCATCGTGGAAGACATCGTCGACACCGGGCTGACCCTGCATTACCTCCAAGATCTGCTGCGGGCGCGGGGGCCGAAGTCCCTCAAGGCGGCGTGTCTGCTCTCGAAGCCCTCACGCCGCAAGGTCGACGTGCCGGTCGACTACATTGGCTTTTCGATCGAAGACACGTTCGTCGTGGGTTACGGCCTCGACTTCGACGAGCACTACCGTCATCTGCCGTTCATCGGCACGCTCACTTCGTGACCGCAGCCGACACCGCCGCCGCAGCCTTGCGTGCCTCGGCCAGCACGGCCGGGGCGTCGAGCGTGCGGACGACTCTGCCGCGCATCAGCACTGTGCCGTTCACGATGGTCGTGTCGACGTCGTCGCCACGCGTCGTGTAGACCAGGTGTGACACCGGATCGTAGAGCGGCGTCTGACGGGCCTGGTTCATCCTGACGATGATGAGGTCGGCGCGCTTGCCGGCCTCGAGCGAGCCGATCTCCGCCGCCATGCCGAGCGCTCTGGCGCCACCGATGGTGGCCATCTCGAGCGCGGTCATGGCCGGCACCGCGCGTGGATCGCGAGAGGCGTGCTTGGCGAGGAACGACGCCTGGCGCATGGCCTCGAACATGTCGAGGTCGTTGTTGCTCGCCGCGCCGTCGGTACCGAGACCAAGGGCCACGCCGGCGGCCAGATACGCGGTCACCGGCGCCGTGCCGCTGGCCAGCTTCATGTTGCTCTCGGGGTTGTGGGCGATGCCGACACCGCGCCTGACGAGGGTCGTGATGTCATCCGGTGAGACCCACACGCCATGCGCCGCCAGCGTGCGAGCACCGGTCCAGAACCCGAGCGACTCGAGGTAGCCGGTGGGACTCATCCCCCCCCGCTCACGCGCGGCCTTCACCTCGTCCTCGGTCTCGGCCAGGTGGATGAGCAGCGGCACGCCGTGCTTGACCGCCAGGTCGCGCGCCGCCAGCAGCGTCGCCTGGTCGTTGGTGTAGAAGGCGTGCGGCGCGACGGCCGGCACGATCAGATCGTCGCCCTTGTACTTCAGGATGAACGCCTCGGCGCGCTTCAGCGCCTCGCCAGGCGTCACGGCGTCCGCCACCGGGAACTGGATCACCGTCTGCCCGAGCACACCGCGCACGCCGGCGGCCTTGGTCACGGCCGCGACCTCCTCTTCGAAGTAGTACATGTCGGCGTAGGTCGTGGTGCCCGACTGGATCATCTCAAGTACCGCCAGGCGCGTGCCCGTGCGAACGAAGGCCGGCGATACCGTCTTGGCCTCGGCCGGGAAGATGTAGTTCTGCAACCACTCCATGAGCGCGAGATCGTCGGCGAGGCCCCGGTAGAGCACCATCGGCGCGTGGGTGTGCGTGTTGATGAGGCCCGGCAGGACCACTTGTCCCGTGGCGTCGATCGTCGCACGCCCGACGAAGCGCTTGGCGAGCTCTGCCGCGGTGCCCACGCCCGCGATACGGGCGCCGTCGATGGCCACCGCGCCCCCCGGAATGACGGTGTGCGCCGCATCCACTGTGACGACCGTGCCGCCGGTGACGACGAGGGACACCGTCTTCGGAGCCTGGGCATCGAGCACGGTACCCGCCGCGACGACGAGAACGAGGAAGGCGAGGAGGGCGACACGGCGGCCGGATGGCATCGCGTGATTGTAGGCGATTGGCTGCCCCCGGCCCGCGCGAGGCGCGTGGTATAACTGCGCCACCCGTGGTCCACCTCATCACCCACCCATTCGTGCACGACGCACTGGCGACGCTGCGCGACCAGTCGACGCCGCCCGACATCTTCCGCCGCGTCGCGCGCCGGATGTCACTGCTCATCGCCGCCGACGTGCTCAAGGACGTGCCGACGATTGAAGGCACGGTGGAGACTCCGCTCGGCGCGGCCTTTGCGCGCCGCGTCGGCGCTCGGGTCACCCTGGTGCCGGTGTTGCGGGCCGGGCTCGGCATGATCGACGGCGTGCTGGACCTGCTGCCAACGGCACGCGTTGGCCATATCGGCCTGCAGCGCGACGAGGCCACCGCCCAGGCCATGCGCTACTACGTCAAGCTGCCGCCCGATCTCGCCGACGACGTGGTGCTCGTCACCGATCCGATGCTCGCCACTGGTGGCAGCGCCGTGGCGTCGATCGAGCTGTTGCGTGCGGCCGGCGCCAGAGATATCCGCTTCGTGTGCATCGTCGCCGCGCCAGAAGGCATCGCGGCCATCGAACGACGCTTCCCCGACGTGCCCATCTACACGCCGGCCGTCGACCGCGAGCTGAACGCCCACAAGTTCATCGTGCCGGGCCTCGGCGATTTCGGCGATCGGCTGTTTGGCACGGTCTGACGATCGCAGGGGCCGGCCGGTTGCCGAAGGCCGGGCTAACGGGTAAACTGCTCGTCTCACCTTCTCGCGCGCTTGGCTCAGCGGTAGAGCACCGCCTTCACACGGCGGGGGTCCCAGGTTCGAATCCTGGAGCGCGCACCACCCTCTGACAACCGAGCGGCGATCGCCAGTCCGAACCCCGCCGGCGTGGCTTTGCTACGATGGCGGGCCCGTGGTCCTGCCCGCTGACTCGTCCTTCGACGCATTTTCCGCCGCGGAGTTTGCGCGGAGTCTGCAGGCGGCGCTGCGACAGCGAGGCCCGCTCGTCGACCGTCCCGACCTCACCGCCTACCGCGTGCTGGATGGCGCTGGCGACAACGCGCCGGGCGTTTCCATCGACCGCTACGGCGCGGCCGCCGTCTTGAACGTTCACGACGACCTGCGGCTCTCTCACGCGGCCGTGACTGAGATGGCCGCCGTAGTACTCGACGTGCTCGCACCCGGCGGCGTCGCAGCGGTCTACGTGAAGGCGTTCGCACGCGACCGCAGCCGGCGTGGCGGCGACCTACCGGGCGAAGCGTCGGTGGCCACGCCACGGGCGGGTGTGGTGCTGCCCGAGACGCTGGTCGTGACGGAGTACGACACGCGCTTCGAGGTGCGGCCGTACGACGGCTTATCCACCGGACTCTTTCTCGACCACCGCGAGCATCGGCAGGCCCTTGCCGCCCGCCGTCCTCACCGGGCGCTCAACCTGTTTGCCTACACCTGCGCCTTTGCCGTGCCGCTGGCCGCCGCGGGTGCCGCCGTCACGAACGTGGACGTCTCTGGTCGTTATCTCGAGTGGGGCCGACGCAACCTGGCGCTCAACGGGCTCGAGGCCTCGCCGATGCGGTTCCTGCGTCGCCACGCCATGGAGTTTCTGTCGCAGGCGGCCCGCCGTCCGGACGAGCGCTTCGACCTCGTGATCCTCGACCCGCCGACCTTTGGCGCTGCCAACAGGCGCCGGGGCGTCGACGCCTGGCGTGCCGTCGACGACTACCCCGCCCTGGTCGCCGCCGCCGTCGGCGTCCTGTCGCCCCGCGGCGTCGTGTTCGCCGCCTCGAACACGCGCGAACTCGCGGCGGCGGGCGCACTCAGGGCCGTTGTGAGCGCCGCCCTCACGCGAGCGCCGCGCTGGTTGCCGCTGCCGCCGTGGCCACTCGATGTCAGGGAGCCGAATCGCGTGGCGGCGGTGCTGTTCGCGCCCTGACAGCGTGCGCCGCAACGGCGGCGGCGAGCTCCGCCGTCCACGCCTCGCGATCGGCGTGAACTGGGCCCTCCCAGACGGTCCAGGCGCCGCTCGTGTCGGCGTAGCTGGCCAGGACGACGTGCTCGAGGTACAGCGGCCGGTCGCCCGCGCCTCCGTAGCTCGCGTCGCCCGTGAGCGGTGCGCCGAGACTGGCCAGCATGGCGCGGATCTGATGGAAGCGTCCGGTGCGGAGCTGGATCAGGAGGTGGCTGTCGCCGGTGCCATCCGGCACGGGGGTGGCGAGCACCACGTCAAGAAACGACGGTCTGCCACCAGAGCGGACAACGGCCGCCAGACGTCCTTGGGTCCGCAGAAAGGCCTTGTGCGCACCGACCAGGCGGCGGGCCGCCTCGAGCGGCACCGGCACGCGGGCGACGTACCACTTCAGCCAGCGGCGCGCCTCGATCTCGCGGGCGTAGTGAGCGGCGGCGCCCTTCGAGCGCGCGACGAGCACCAGGCCACAAGCGGGCGCGTCGAGACGATGCACGAGCTTCAGGTCGACGTCGCCGCCGCGTGCGAGCCGCCGCAACAACGAATCGGCGGTCGGATCTCGAGGCAGCTCGCTGGCCAGACCGGCCGGTTTGACGACCACGACGGCGCCGGGCGTGCGATCGACGATGCGCACCGGCACGCGCGCTACTTCTTCGCTTCCCCCAGCAGTGCCGCGAGAATCCGCGCGTACCGCTCGTCGGTCTCGGCATAGACCTTCATGTAGTCGGCTTCGGACATCTTGTCTTCGCGCCAATTGCCGTCGAAGTTGAACGCCTCGCCCCCCGCATCGCGCGTGTCGAACGGATCGTCGCGCCTGGCGCGCTTCGGGCGAACGCCATCGGCGCCGATGTCGGTGACGAAGAAACGCGACTCGACGACCGAGGCGCTGTTCAACTCGATGTAGACGTCGCGGTACTCGGAGCGGGCGAGCTTCTCGTTGAGAAGGGGCGGCGCGGCATACTGGGCCGAGACCACGATGATCTGCGAGGGGAAGACCAGCGCGGCCAGGAAGGTGTCGCTCGAGTCAGGCGCTCGAACCGCCACCGCATCCAGCTTCTTCGCAGCCAGCAACTGCGCCAGCTCCTTCGCCCCGGCCGCCGACTTCGGCTCCTGGGCCCACACAGGCTGCGCCGTGACAGCCACGGTCGCGAGCGCGACGATGAGCCACCTGACAAGCTGATTCAATCCATGCATGCCCACTGACTCCTGGCGCCACGTGCGGCGCGTGCCGGTCAACCGATGAAGAGCGATTCTTCGTCCTCAGGCGCAGATGACTTGTAGGCCCGACGCCGCCGTGAGGCGTTCTGCAGCTCGCGGAAAGCCGAGAACGCCGCCCGGGCCGCCGTCACGAGCGCCAGCCCGTTGCGCGCCGGTCCGCGCACGAACTCCGACGCCACCGCCACCGTGCGCTCGGCGGTGACGGCCAGGTCGCCAAACAGACGATCGGCACGCTCGACCTGCGCCGTTGCCAGGGCCGTTGCCCGCCGCGCTTCCGCGGTGACGTCCGTGAGGTTCTGGATGAGTGGTTGGATGTCGTGCTCGATCTTGGTCGTGAGGTGGTCGACGCGGCGGGCGAGACGCAGGCCGAGCACGATCGCACCAACCTGAATGGCCGCCATCACGGCGACCGCCAGGGCGATGATGGCCAGCCAGACGTCGGTCACGCGTTGCGCCCTTCTTCACGCGCCTGCTGGAAAGCCTCGCGGCCTCGCTCGATGGCGCTCGTCACGCTGTCGCGGTTGCGCTGATAGAACTCGCGACCCTGGTCGCTCGCATCACGGGCGGCGTCGCGGGCCTTGTCGCGACTCTCGCGGGCGCGCCGACCGAGGTACTCGCGCGTCTCGTCACCCGTCGCCGGCGCGTAGAGCAACGCCACCGACGCCCCGGCCACCGCGCCGAGCAGGAAGGCCAGCATCACCGATCCGCCACCGTTGGTATCTCTCGACATCACACTCCTCCTAGGCCCCACGCGATCAGAACAGGCTGACCTTCACGTTGAGATATTTCTTGGGATCCTTGCGGATATCCGAAACGAGTCCTCGCAACTCGGTGACCGCAGCACTCATGTTCTCATAAAGCTGCCGGTCCTGCAGAAGCATCCCGGCCGTGCCCTGACCGGACGCCAGCCGGGCGGAGATGTCGTCCAGCCGGGTGGCAGTCGAGCTGAGGCGGGTGAAGAGCTGTTCGTCGGTCAGCAGCTTGCCGACCGTCCCTTCGCCGCGCGCCAGCCCGCCGGTGATGGACTCGAGGTTCGAGGCCGCCTGCGTCGCCGACTTCGCCAGCGCCGGATCGTGCACCAGGGCGCCCAGGCTCCCCTCCCCGCGCGCGACCTTGGCGGTGATCGCGTTGAGCGCCGAGGTCGAGGCCACCAGTTCGTTGTAGACCGCCGGGTCCTTCACGAGGCGCCCCAGGCTTCCCCGCCCGCGATCAACCGCCTCGGTGACCCGCGTGGCCGAGGCCATGAGCGCGGTCAGCTCCAGGTAGGCCGCATCATCCGTGAACAGGCGCCCCACAGTACCCTTGCCCGCCCGCAGATCTGCCAGCAGCCGCGTGGTCTCGTCGAGGCCGTGGCCGGCCACGGCCGACAAGGCCGCAATCGAGGCCGGGTCGATGCCCGAGGGCACGTAGCCCCACTCAGGAATCGGTGTGCCGCCCGGCGTCGGCGTGATGTCGACGGCCCCTTCGCCGAGCAGCGAAATCGACCCGATGACGGCCAGGGACCTGTTGGTGATGAGCGGCCTCACCTCGTTGGCGACCTCCAGCCAGACCTCGACGCCGTCGCCGTCGAGGTGCACCTGGCTCACCACACCCATCTCGATGCCGGCGACCCGCACCGGTGTTCCGCTCTTCACGGTGGCGATGTTCGGGAACCGCGTCTTGAGCGGATAGCGCTGCCAGAAGAAGCCGCCGGCGCCACCCACCGCCAGCACCAGCCCGGCGGCCATGGCCAGCGAGAACACGGTGATGATGCCGATCTTCAATTCCGACCATGCCAGGGAACGCGTACGCGGCATCTCTTCAATCTCCTACGACAGGAACGCCTGCAGATACGGATCGGTCGCGGATCGCAGCTCGTCGGCCGAGCCCTCGAACACGATCTTGCCGCTACGCAGCATCACGAAGTCCGCTTCTTCGATCTTGGCCTGTGACGCGCTGGCGATGACGTGGCCCCGGGCAGACCGCGTCGCGACATGCGTCGCGATGTAGAAGGCGTCACGCAGCTGGTGCGTGACGAGCACCGTCGTGACGTTTTCGAGGTCGCGAAGCTTGATGATCTCGGCATCCACGGTCAGTGCCGTCATCGGGTCGAGGCCGGTCGTCGGTTCATCGTACAAGAGGAGCTTCGGCTTGAAGGCCATGGCGCGGGCAATCGCCACCCGGCGCCGCTGGCCGCCTGAGAGCTCAGACGGCTTGCGGTCGATGTATGGCCCGAGTTCGACGAATCCCAATACCTCCTCGACCCGGGCCCGGACGTCGGCGAGCGGCATGTCGGTCTCTTCGTAGAGCTTGAAGCCCACGTTCTCGCCCACCGTGAGCGAGTCGAACAGCGCGCCTTCCTGGAACACCATGCCCGTGTGATCGCGTACCGCCAGGAGCTCATTCTCCGTCATGTGCTCGATCTGTTGGCCGTGTACCCAGATGCGCCCTGAATCCGGCGCCAGCAGGCCAAGAATCAGCTTCAGCACCGTCGACTTCCCGGACCCGCTCGCACCGATGAAGATCTTGGTGAATCCGGCGTAGACCTTGAAGCCGATGCCGTCGAGCACCACCTTGTCGTCGAACGCCAGGCGCACGTCGTCGAACTCGATGATCGGGACTTCGCCGGGTCGACCCTTCGCGGGCCCGCGCAGCGCATCGCTAACCGGCATCATCAGAAGAGCAGCTCCAGCAACAGCTGCGTGGCGAAGAAATCCATCGCAATGACGCCTACCGAGGCCGCCACCACGGCGTTGGTGGTGGCGCGTCCGACGCCCTGGGTGCCGCCGCTCGTCCTGAGCCCGACGTGGCAGCCGACCGTGACGATGATGAACCCGAGAAAGAACGGCTTGAGCAGTCCCATCCAGACGTCCTCGATGAACAGGCCGTCGACGACAGCCGACCAGTAGACACCGGAGGCGACCCGTAGATTCTGAACCGAGACGACCCAGCCGCCGAGCAGGCCGACGGTGTTGGCGATGACGGTGAGCACCGGGGTCATGAGGATGCCGGCGAGCACACGCGGCACCACGAGCTTGCGCACCGGATCGGTGCCGAGGGCACGCAACGCGTTCACCTGCTCGGTCACCACCATCGAACCGATCTCGGCGGCGATGCCGGAGCTGACGCGCCCGGCCAGCATCAGGGCCGTGAGCACCGGGCCGAGCTCCTTGATCATCGAGGCGCTCACCAGGCGTCCCACGAAGGGGCGGGCGCCGAACTGATCGAGGGTGAAGCCCATCTGAAGTGCCAGCACGGCACCGGTGAAGAGGCCGGTCAGGACGACGACGGTCATCGAGCCCATGCCGATGACATCGAGCTGCTCGACGAAGTCGTGCCAGTAGAACGGACGCGATACCGCGCCGCGGGCAGTGGCACCGGCGAGCCTGGTGTACTCCTGCACCTCGAGCAGCGCGCGCTTCAACCACTCCGTGAACGCCGTCATCGCGGCATTCCCGGCGGCCGGCCGCCCATCCCGAGGGACCGGCTCTTCAGCGCCGCGATCCGGTCGCGCAGCGCCGCAGCGGCTTCGAAGTCGAGGTCGGCGGCCGCGGTCTTCATCCGCTGTTCGAGGCCGGCCAGCCGGGCGGCCGCATCGTCGGGCGACTCCTGGCTGTCGAGTGCGGGCGCCTCGACGTAGTCGCGCTCGTAGACGCTCGAGAGGAGGCCCTCGATGTCCTTCACGATCGTCGTCGGCGTGATGCCATGCGCATCGTTGTAGGAGGCTTGCAGCGCGCGACGGCGCTCGGTTTCGTTGATTGCCATGCGCATCGAGTCGGTGACCTTGTCGGCGTACATGATGACGCGGCCCTCGACGTTGCGCGCGGCCCGGCCGGCCGTCTGGATGAGCGAGCCGCCCGAGCGCAGGAAGCCTTCTTTGTCGGCATCGAGCACGGCGACGAGCGACACTTCCGGCAGATCGAGGCCCTCGCGCAGCAGGTTGATGCCGACCAGCACGTCGAAGGTGCCGCGCCTCAGGTCGCGCAGGATTTCGACGCGTTCCAGGGTGTCGATGTCCGAGTGCAGATACCGCACCTTGACGCCGAGCTCGTGGTAGTACTGCGTCAGGTCTTCGGCCATCCGCTTGGTCAGGGTCGTCACGAGGACGCGCTCGCGTCGTGCGACCCGCTGCCGGATCTCGGCCAGCAGGTCATCGACTTGACCGCGGACCGGCCGGACCTCGATCGGCGGGTCCATCAGACCGGTCGGCCGGATCACCTGCTCGACGACCACGCCCCCAGACGCCTTGAGTTCGTAGGCACCTGGGGTGGCCGAGACGAACACCGTCTGCGGCATCCGGCCCTCCCACTCCTCGAAGCTCAGCGGCCGGTTGTCGAGCGCCGACGGCAGACGGAAGCCGTACTCGACCAGCACTTCCTTGCGGGCGCGGTCGCCATGGAACATGCCCCGCACCTGCGGCACGGTTTGATGGCTTTCGTCGACGATGAGCAGCGCATCGGCCGGCAAGTAGTCGAGCAACGTCGGCGGCGGCTGCCCCGGGGAGCGTCCGGTCAGGTGCCGCGAGTAGTTCTCGATGCCGTGGCAATAGCCGATCTCCTTGATCATCTCGAGGTCGAACATCGTGCGCTGGTGCAGCCGCTGCGCTTCGAGTACCCGGCCTTCGCGTTCGAGGAACCCGCGGCGCTCCTCGAGCTCGGCCTTGATGGCGACGGCGGCCTCTTTCAGCCGGTCGCGGGTGGTCACGAAGTGGGTCTTGGGAAAGACCGACAAGCGGTCGTGCTTGCGCACGGTCTTACCCGTGATGGGATCGAAGCTCGCCAGCTCGTCGATCTCGTCGCCGAAGAGGCCGATGCGCAGGGCCAGTTCGTCGTAGGACGGGTGCACCTCGACGATGTCACCGCGCACGCGAAACGTGCCCCGGCCGAACTCCAGGTCGTTGCGCTCGTAGAGAATCTCGACCAGCTTGCGCAGCAGATGGTCGCGGCTCATCCGCTGACCACGTTCGAGCGGCAGCACCAGGCCGTAGTATGCCTCCGGCGAGCCGAGGCCGTAGATGCAGCTCACGCTGGCCACGATGATGACGTCGCGACGCTCGAAGAGCGAGCGCGTGGCCGAGAGGCGCATCCGGTCGATCTCGTCGTTGATCGTCGCTTCCTTCTCGATGTAGGTGTCACTGGCCGGAACGTAGGCCTCGGGCTGGTAGTAGTCGTAGTAGCTGACGAAATACTCGACGGCGTTGTCGGGGAAGAAGCGCCGGAACTCCTGGAAGAGCTGCGCGGCGAGCGTCTTGTTGTGCGCCATTACCAGCGCCGGGCGGTTCACGCGCGCGATGACCTCGGCCATGGTGTAGGTCTTGCCGGAGCCGGTGACACCGAGCAGCGTCTGATGCGTGTCGCCGCGTTCGAGAGCGGTCACCAGCTCGGGCACGGCGCGCACCTGGTCGCCGGCGAGTTCGAAGTCCGAGACGAGGGAAAACCGGTCGAGGGTGGCGGGCATGCAGATGGCCTCACGGCCGCCGCCCAGAAGCAGGCGTCGGCCGGCGCAGACCCGAGGATCGTACCACAGGCAGTCCCGTGCAAACCCGCGCGGCAGGCGATGTTGCGCTGGTGCCAGACGGCGCGGCGCTATAATGGGTGGTTGACGCAGATGTCACCGACGCCGACACCAACGGACTGCCCTCGATGAGGTGCCTGGCCGTCTGCCAGACCGAACTCGTGGGGCGCCTTCTGCACGCCGTGCTGAGTCCGCGGGTCGAGATCGAGTTCCTGGTCGAGAGCAAGGTGCTCGCCAAGCGCCTCCACGACGCCGGGGCCACCGTCGTAACGGTCGACCCGAAGCGCGTCGACACCTACGTCAAGGCCGGCCTGCTGCCCACGACGTCGGTCATCATCGAGGATGCGCACCAGCGCAACCTGCCGAAGGTGCTCGACGCGGTGCGCGATGCCGGCGGCGTGCTCGTCTACCTCCTGGGCACGCTCGGCGCGGAAGACGACAAGCGTGCCGCCGCGTTTCGAGCGGACTTTCCGGAGCTCACCAACATCACACTGGCCGAACTGGTCGAGTCGCGGCTGTCGGCGGAACTCAACCGCTCGGTCACGCGGCAGAAGGTGCAGCAGTATCAGCGCTACTTCAGCGACGCCGACCGTGTGCTCATCCTGACGCATCACGATCCGGATCCTGATGCGATCGCCAGCGGCCTCGCCCTGCGCACCCTGCTTCGCCGTACCAAGCAGACCGCAATCATCGGCACGATGCAGCCGGTCGCGCGGCCCGAGAACCTGCGGATGCTGAAGCTGCTCGAGATCGGCGTCGAGCAGGTGACGGCCGAGCAGTTCGGCTCGTTCGAAAAGATCGCGCTGGTCGACGTGCAGCCGCATTATTTCGGTGAGGCGCTGCGTCATGTCGACCTGGTCGTCGATCATCATCCTGAAACCAGCGGCTACACCGCGGTCTTCAAGGATATCCGGCCCGACTACGGCTCGACCTCGACCATCTTGACCGAGCATCTGCAGGCCGTCGACCTCGACATCTCGGAGCGCACGGCGACGGCGATGCTCTACGCCATCAAGTCCGACACCCTGTTCTTCAACCGGCAGGCCAACCGCGCCGACCTCGATGCTTTCTCGTTCCTCTATCCGCTGGCCGATGCCAGCCTCATTCGCAAGATGGAGGGCGCCGAAATCACGCGCGAACGCCTCGATTTCGTCATCAAGGCCTGGCAGCAGGGCCGGATGGTCGAGCGCGTGTTCTGTGCTTTCCTCGGAGAGCCGCCGCGCGACGACTTCATCCCCTACGTGGCGGACTTCTACCTGCAGCTCGAAGACGTGCAGTGGACGGTGGTGTCGGGTGTGGTCAACGACCAGATGGTCATCTCGGTGCGCAACCTCGGCTACTCACGCAATGCGGGAGATTTCGTGCGGCGCTGGTTCAACGACATCGGCAGCGCCGGCGGACACCGGACGATGGCCAAGGCCGTGGTGCCGCTCGAGGCTTTCCAGACGAAGTTCGGCGTGCACGAGGGCAACCGTATCAATCAGCGGATGCTCGACCTCGTGCTCGGCTTCCTGCACGAGCTGAACGGCAAGAAGGAGCGCTAGAGGCGCCCCTTCGCCGTTACCCGATCGCCTGTTGCAGGTCGGCGATGAGATCGTCGACGTCTTCGAGACCGACCGACAGCCGCATCATGCCGCGGGTGACGCCGGCGCGCGCCAGCGCATCGTCGCTCAGGCCGAACTGTGAAGTGAGGATCGGCAGGCTGCACAAGCTCTCGACGCCGCCCAGGCTCGCCGCCCGCTGGACCACCTGCAGCCGATCGAAGGCGCGAAACGCGGCCGGCTGTCCGCCAGCGAGGTCAAGGCAGATCATGCCGCCGAATCCCGTCATCTGGGCCCGGGCAACGGGGTGGTCTGGATGGGAGGCCAGGCCCGGGTAGTGGACGGCGGCAAGCGCCGGGTGGCCCTCCAGCGCCTGTGCGAGGGCCAGGGCGGTCTCGTTGTGGCGGGCGACGCGCAACGTCAGGGTCTTGAGGCCGCGACCGAGTGCGTAGGCCGATTGCGGGTCGAGGATGCCGCCCAGCAGCCGGCGCGTCTTGGCCAGCCGGCCGATGAGGCCGGCGCGGCCCGACAGCACGCCGCCGGTGACATCGCTGTGGCCGTTCAGGTACTTGGTGACGCTCTGCATCGAGAGGTCCACGCCCATGGCCAGCACCGGCTGGTTGAGTGGTGACGCGAAGGTGTTGTCCATGACCGACAGCACGCCGGCGGCGCGGCTGGCCGCCGCCACCGCGGCGACGTCGATGACGCGCAGTGTCGGATTGATCGGCGACTCGAACCACACCATCTTGGTCTTGGGACCGATGACGGCGGCCGGAGTGCGGAACTCGTCGAGCGAGGCGAATCGTGCCGTCACCCCGAAGCGTGAGGCGAGGCTCGTCAACAGATGGAACGTGCCGCCGTAAATCGCGGCGCAGCACACCACTTCGTCGCCGGCCTCGAGCAGCCCGAAGACGGCCGTCGAGATCGCTGCCATGCCCGAGGCGAAGACCAGCGACGCCTCGGCGCCGTCGACCTCGGCCAGTTTGGCTTCGGTGGCGACCACCGTGGGATTGTCGTAACGGCTGTAGAGATATGCCGGCTTCGTCCCGGCCGCGTAGGCCTCGACGTCGGACGCCGAGTCGAAGACGAAGGTGCTCGTCGCATAAATCGGGACGGTGAGTGACGCGGCGGCGGGTGGCCGCTCACCGGCGTGAATCAGGCGCGTCGCCGGACCGTGACTGGCACGAGTGGTCATGATCGTCCTCTGGATTCTTCACCCACGCGTTCGCCGGCAGCGCCGAGGGCAGGTTCGATGAACAGGCGGTGCGCGTCTTCGTGACCGCGCGTGACGAGATCGGCCGGCGTGGCTCGCCGGTCGGAGCGGGCATCGTCGGCGCCGGCCAAATCGAGCGGCGTCAGGGCGTTGTGGGTCGGACGAATGACGAACACGGCGTGGAAGTGGGCCTGCGCGTAGCGCGCGGCGTCGCGCACGGCCGCCGCCTCCTGGGCTGCCAACCACTCGCCGGCGCGGCCGCGCGGATCGAGACGTGCCGGCCTGAGTTCGTGCGGCCCTCCGGCGTCGGGCGATGCCGTGACGATGATCGCCTGCTCCATGCCGGCGGCCGCCGCCTCCTCGAGCAGGCGCGACAGCGACGCCGGGCGGTCGGCGAGTCGATGTACTTCGCCCCGCCAGTAGCTGTCGGCCGGAAACGCTACCGGATGCGGATCCGAGAGGTCGGCCAGCGTCAAGGCGCCGCTCACCACGTCGATGATCGCCGCCTTGGCCAGTCCCGTGAGATCGAAGGCCTCAGCGCGCCGGGCCGCCGGACCGGTGGCGCCCGGGAAGAGCCGGCGCCCCGCTTCCCCACCGATCATGCCAAACACGAGATCGCGCCTGGCGTCGAGGTCGTGCACGGTGAGCAGCAGGTCGCGATGGCCCGGCTGTCCAGCCCCGGACACCAGCAGCTCGGAGAGACGGAGGCTGAGGTCGGTGGCGCGAGGGCGCGCCAGCGTCGCGCCGCCGCGCAGGAGGTCCCACAACGCGCTCATCGCCACCACCGCAAAGCGGGCCGAATCCACCGGTGCCCCGAGCAGGCGCCAGGCCAGGTGTCCGCGGTGGCGCCGCGGGGCGCGGGCCGCCGTGACGGCCGCGCCGACGGCGAGCGCCCCGAGCAACACCGTGGCCACCAGGAGCACCAGGCGGGCGATCCAGCCGGCGAGATGATCGGGCTGGAACACCCAACCGAGCCAGGTGGCGTAGCGGACGGCGAGCGTCGGCGTGAGGTCGAGACCGGTCCAACCGGCCACCAGGCTGAGAGGCCACACGGCCACCGCGGCCAGCAGCAGCACCAACGGGCTGGCGACGAGCCCGGCGGCGACCGCCAGGGCCAAGCCGACGGCGCGATAGGGCCAGGTAAGGCCATAGGCCGCGCGCTTCACCGGCCGACGCCAGAATCCGCGCGCATCCCAGAGCGCCGCGGCGCCGTCGAGGGCGAAGAGGACGGCAGCCAGGGCGCCAACGCCGCGACCGGCAACCAGGTCGATCTTGACGCCGGCCTCGTGCAGGGCTTCGAGGACGCCGGCGTGGTAGGCGCCGTCGACGCCGGTGCCGCTCAGAACTACGGCCGTCGGCCGCTCGGGCGAATACAGTTCGTGCTGGGCTCGAGAGCCTCGCGCCACCAGTGCCGTCCTACTCGTCGTGGATCGTGACGACCTTGATGACCTCGAACGTGCGGGTGCCGGCCGGGGTGGTGACGCTTACTTCGTCACCCTCTTCCTTGTTGAGCAGTCCGCGCCCGATGGGCGAGGCCGTCGAGATGAGGCCCTTTTCCGCATCAGCGTCCTCTTGCATCACGAGCTGGTAGACGACCTCGCCGCCGCCCTGCTCGCGCAGCGTGACGGTCGACCCGAAGCCAGACTTGTCGTGCGGCACGCGGTCAAGGTTGATGAGGGCCACCTCATTGCGGCGGCGCTGGAGCATCGCGATTCGCGCCTGGACAAAGCTCTGGCGCTCCTTGGCGGCCGAGTACTCCGCGTTCTCGCGCAGGTCGCCGAACTCGCGCGCCCGCTGGATCTCCTTGGGGAGTTCCGAGTAGAGCTCGCGCTCGAGACCGGCGATTTCGTCGTCAAATCGCTTGAGAATTCGTGCTTTCATCGCTTCAGTCGGTAACTGTAGCACACGGGGTGCTATGCTCCGTCGTGAGCGCCGCACCCCGTGCGGCCCGCCCACCGTGACCCTGTCCCTGCCCTCCATCACCAGCCGTCGTCACCCGCTCGTGCAGGCCTGCCGCGACGCCCGCGCGGGCGGACCTGATGAGCCGCTGCTGCTCGACGGCTGGCACCTGCTCGTCGAGGCAGTGGCTGCCGGTCTGGCGGTGGACGCCGTGGCCGTCGACAGCGACCCGCCGGGCGACGCCGAGGCACGCGCGCTCGACGCCCTGATCGAAGCTGGGGCCCAGGTCGTGCACGCGACCGACGACGTGCTGCAGGCCATGAGCCCGGTGCGCACCGCCTCCGGCGTGGTCGCCCTGGCCCGCCGGCCCGCGTTCTCGGAGATCGACGTTCTTGCCGGTGCAGCGGCGGCACTCGTCGTGGTCGCTGTCGACGTGCAGGACCCGGGCAACATCGGCGCGCTCGTGCGCACCGCCGAAGCCGCCGGTGCCACGGCATTTGTCGCCGCCGGGGCGTCGGCCGATCCGCTGGGCTGGAAGGCCTTGCGCGCGTCGATGGGCAGCGCCTTCCGCCTGGCGATGGCCCGCCATCCCGATGCGGCGGCGGTCGTTGCGGCGGCGCGTGGGCGCCAGGTACAGCTCGTGGCGCTGGTGCCTCGCGGCGGACGCCCGCCCGGCGAGGTGAACCTCGCCAGCCCGACGGCGCTGCTCCTTGGCGGCGAAGGCCCCGGCCTGAGCGCGGCCTTGGTGGCCGAGGCCGACCACGTCGTGAGCCTGCCGATGGCCGCGGCGGTCGAATCCCTTAATGTCGCCGTGGCCGGCGCCCTCGTGATCTACGCGGCGGCGGCGCAGCGGAGCGCCCGCCGGTGAGCGGGCTGTTCGACGACGACGAGGTCGACGGTCACACCGCGCCACCGCCGGCCCCCCTGGCCGAGCGCATGCGGCCGCGCACGCTCGACGAGATCGAAGGCCAGGCGGCGTTGCTCGCGCCCGGACGACCGCTGCGCGAGGCGATCACGCGAGATGCGCTCCAGTCGGTCATTCTCTGGGGTCCACCCGGCACTGGCAAGACGACGCTGGCGCGGCTCATCGCCGACGCCACCGCGGCCCACTACGTGGCCTTCAGCGCCGTGCTCTCCGGCATCAAGGACATCAAGGACGTCATGGCCGCTGCCGAGCAGCGGCGACGCGGCGGCCGCCGCACGATCGTCTTCGTGGACGAGATCCATCGCTTCAACAAGGCGCAGCAGGATGCCTTTCTGCCGCGCGTCGAAGCCGGTGACATCGTGCTGATAGGCGCCACCACCGAGAATCCGTCGTTCGAGGTGAACGCGGCGCTGCTTTCGCGCTCGAAGGTCTTCGTGCTGCAGCCGCTCGACGAGCCGGCGATCGCACGCATCCTGGCGCGTGCCCTCGCCGATCCGGAGCGAGGGCTTGGCGCCATGGCACCGGAGGTCAGCGAGGAGGCGTTGGGCGCCCTGGCTCGGGTGTCGGACGGTGATGCTCGCCGGGCGCTCAATCTGCTGCAACTCGTCGTCGCCGCCGCACCGCAGCCGGTTGGCCGCCCCAAGGTGGACCTGGCGCTCGTGCAGGATACGTTGCAGAAGAAGACGCTGCGCTACGACAAGGGCGGCGAGGAACACTTCAACCTGATGTCGGCCCTGCACAAGTCGATGCGCAACTCCGACCCTGACGCGGCCGTCTACTGGCTGGCGCGCATGCTCGAGGCCGGTGAAGAGCCGATGTATATCGCCCGGCGGCTCGTCCGCTTCGCCTCGGAGGACGTCGGCATCGCCGATCCGCAGGCGCTCGTCATCGCCATGGCGGCGCGCGACGCGCTCCACTTCACCGGCATGCCCGAAGCGAGCACGGCGCTCGCCCAATCGGCGCTCTACCTGGCGACCGCCCCGAAGAGCAACGCCGTCTATGCCGCGTATGGTGCCGCCGCCGAGGCCGCCAGCCGGGACGTCGCCGATCCAGTGCCGCTCCACCTGCGCAATGCACCGACCGCCCTGATGAAGTCGCTCGACTACGGGCGCGGCTACCAGTATGCGCACGACCAGCCCGGCGCCGTGGCCGCCATGGACTGCCTGCCAGCGCGCCTGCAGGGCCGCCAGTTCTACCAGCCCACTGACCGCGGCTACGAGAAGGAGATCAAGCGCCGACTGGACGCCTGGAAGGCGCTCAAGGCTCGGCGACAAGGGCCGGGGCCCGCCAGCTAGATCCGCTCGAATCGCCGTTCGAGATCGCGCCGCGACAGGCGGAACATCACCGGCCGGCCGTGCGGGCAGACGGTCGAGTACGCCGTGGCGCGCAGCTCGTCGAGGATGTGGGTCATCTTCTCGCGCGTCAGCGGATCGTGCGCCCGGACCGCCGTATGGCAGGCCATCGTCGCCGCAATCTGCTTGAGCGCCTGCTCGGCCACCAGACCGCGGTCGATGTGCTCCAGGTCGTCGGCCAGCGCGCGCAGCGCGCGGTCGATGGCGTCGGAGGTGAGCAGGGCCGGCACCGCAGAGACGCGCACGCTCGTCGTGCCGAAGTCCTCGATCTCGAAGCCGAAGCGCGCCAGGTCAGACGCCCTGGCGAGCAGGGTCGCGTGTCCGGCGCCGGGCAGGTCGAGCACCATCGGCACCAGCAGGCGCTGCGACTCGAGCGGCGCCTTCGTCAACGATTCGAGGATGCGCTCGAAGAGCACACGCTCGTGGGCGACATGCTGATCGATGATGACCAGGCCCTCGTCGTCGACGGCGATGATGAAAGTGTCACGAAACTGGCCGAGCGGTGTCAGGGGGCGCTCGCCACCGACGGGTGACCACGACGCCATGCCCGCCGAGGCCGGCACGTACGGGGCGCCCGAGCTCGAACCAGCGGCGGCCCCGGGGGCCTGCGGCCACACGGCGGTCCACTCTCGCGCCGTCAACCCGCCGCCCGCGGCGGGCGGCCAGGCGGTCGAGTCCCCGGCGGTCACCCACGGCGAGGCGCCATCACCGGCAGGCGCGTGTGCCGCTGTGTCGGGGAGCGCCGGCATCCCCGCCCGACCGAGCGCCTCGGCCACACCACGCCTGACGATCTCGTGCACCAGCGACTGGTCGGCAAACCTCACCTCCGCCTTGGTCGGGTGCACGTTGACGTCGATGCGGTCGAGAGGCACCTCGAGGAACAGGTGAATCTCCGGGCTTCGTTCCTTGATCGATGCCGACTGATAGGCGTCGATGACGGCGTGCGCGATGGTCTTGTCCTTGACGATTCGCCCGTTCACGAAGACATGCTGCGGCCCGCGGGTCGGACCGGTCTCAGCCAGCGCCGCCACCATGCCCGTGAGCCGCAGGCCGTGCGTCGTCTTGTCGACCGGCACCAGGTCGGGGCGGTCGCCGTAGATCTGGTACATCCGGTCGGCCACGGTCGCTACTGGCGGGCACTCCAGCACGCGCTTACCGGTGTTGGTCAGCGTGAAGCCGACGCGGGGGTGGCAGAGCGCGAGCTGCGTCACGAGCCGAGAGACGTGAGCCGTCTCGGCGCCATCCGACTTGAGGAACTTCCGGCGCGCCGGCAGATTGAAGAAGAGATCCTCGACGGTGATGCTGGTCCCCTCGGGGGCGCCCACCGTCGTCACCCGTTCGACGATGCCGGCCACGACGAGGATCTCGGTGCCGCCGTCGCTGGCGCGCTCGCGCGTGCGCAGCGTGAAGCGCGACACCGAGGCGATGCTCGGCAAGGCCTCGCCCCGGAAACCGAGAGTGGCGATGGCGCCGAGGTCGTCGGCCGAGCGGATCTTGCTGGTGGCGTGGCGCTCCAGGCACAGGCGCGCGTCGTCTGGCGACATGCCGGTGCCGTCGTCGTCGACGCGCAGCAACCTCTTGCCCCCGTACTCGATGGCGACAGTGATCCGCCGGGCCTCGGCGTCGAGCGCGTTCTCGACCAGCTCCTTGACGACCGAGGCGGGCCGCTCGACGACCTCGCCCGCCGCGATCTGGTTGGCCAGGTCGTCGGGCAGCTTCAGGATGCGGCTCATACGGCTACCACCAGCCCGACCGCCTGAAGCCGATGAACATGGTGACCGAGGCGGCGGCCATGAGGCCGACCACCCACCAGAACTGCGCGTGCTCGCCACCCGGCAGTTGCGGCAGCGGCACGTTCATGCCGTAGAGGCCGGTCAGGACGGTGAGCGGGCCGAAGAGCGTCGCCACGACCGCGATGAGCTTCGACGTCTGCGCGAGCTGAATCGACACGCTCGCCAGGTGCGCGTCGAGGATGCCGGTCACCCGGTCCTGGAAGATGATGGCGTCGTCGGCGAGCCGCACGAGCTGATCGTAGACATCGCGGAAGCGGTAGGCCACCTCCTGCCCGATGAGGTCGAACTCCCGCCGTGACAACCGGCCGAGGACGTCGCGCTGCGGCACGACGATGCGGCGCAGGCCCGTGATATCGCGCTTCACGGCGAGGATGTCGCTCGTCAGGCCCTGGCGCGGGCTCTCGAGTACTTGACGCTCGAGATCGTCGAGCCACGTCTCGAGTTCGTCGACCTCGGGAAGATAGTGGCCCACCATCGTATCCATGATCCGATGCATCAGCGCCATCGGCCCTTCGGCAAGGATGTGGCCGCTCTTGCCGCACAGGTCGGCCACGTGCGCGATGCTCCGCCGCTTGCCGTCGTGCACTGTCACGAGGAACTGGCTCGTCACGAAGAAGTCCGTATCGTGCGTGTCGAAGGCGTGTTCGCTGGCGTGGAAGTTGATGCCGTGGAGGACGACATACAGCAAGTCGCCGTAGGCCTCGACCTTGGGGTGATGCGTCGCGCCGAGCGCGTCGTCGACGGCCAGCTCGTGAAGGCCGAAAACGTCACGAAGTACGACGCCGTCCTCCGGCCCTGGCTCGGCCAGATCGGCCCACACGAAGACACCGCTGCCGGGCTCGAGCCACGCGCGCTCAATCGCCTCGACCGCGCGCGTGGTCCCCTCCCGGTGGACGAAGTAGCGAATCATAGGGCGGGGTGCCGGGGGCGAGGAATCCCGCCCCCGACTCCTTCCCGCTAGTCTCCGACCTTGACCTGCAGCGCCGCTTGGGCCGCCGCCAGGCGCGCGACCGGGATGCGGTAGGGCGAGGCGCTCACGTAGTCGAGCCCGACGCCGTGGAAGAAATGAATCGACGAGGGGTCGCCGCCATGCTCGCCGCAGATCCCCAGCTTCAGATCCGGACGCACCGCTCGGCCCTTCTGCACGGCCATCGCCACCAGTTGTCCCGTGCCGGCGCCGTCAAAGGTCGCAAACGGATCCTTGTCGAGGATCTTGCGTTCCTGGTAGATGCGCAGGAACTTGCCGGCGTCATCACGCGAGAAGCCGAACGTCATCTGGGTGAGGTCGTTGGTGCCGAACGAGAAGAACTGGGCCTCGACGGCCACCTCGTCGGCGGTCAGGGCGCCGCGCGGCACTTCGATCATGGTGCCGACCAGGTATTTGAAGCGGATCCCCTGCTCCTTCATGACCTCAGCGGCCACGCGATCGACGATGGTCTTCTGATCCGTCAGCTCCTTCACTAGGCCAACCAGCGGGATCATGATCTCGGGCACGACCTTCAGGCCTTCCTTGTTGAGGCGCGCCGCCGCCTCGAGGATGGCCCGCGCCTGCATCTCGGTGATCTCGGGATAAGTGATGCCGAGCCGCACGCCGCGATGGCCGAGCATCGGGTTGAACTCGTGGAGCTGTTCGACCCGCGCCAGCACCACCTTCTTCTCCGCCAGCTGGGCGCCGGTCTTGCCGGTGGCGTCCATGACGGCGATCTCGACCATCAGCTCCTCGCGCTTGGGCAGGAACTCGTGCAGTGGCGGGTCGATGGTGCGAATGGTGACGGGCGTCCCCCGCATCGCCTTGAACACGCCGTAGAAGTCTTCGCGCTGCAACGGCAGCAGCTCAGCCACGGCGGCCCGACGGTCGGCTTCGTTGTCGGCCAAGATCATGCGCTGCACGACCTGAATACGACCTTCGCCGAAGAACATGTGCTCGGTGCGGCACAGGCCGATGCCCCGGGCGCCGAACTTGTAGGCGATCTCGGCCTGGTCGGGCTGATCGGCATTGGCTCGCACGCCCAGACGGCGCACCTTGTCAGCCTGATCGAGCAACATATTGAACCGCCGGTAGATGTCCGATTCGGCGGCCGGCAGTGTGCCGTCGACGACTTGCAGGATCTCGCTCGGTGCCGCCGCCACCTTCGCGAGCTTGACCTCACCGGTGAGGCCGTCGAAGGCCACCCAGTCGCCCTCCCGGACCGTCTGACCTTTGAGCGTGAAGCTGCGGGCATGCTCGTCGATCGCCAGCTCACCGGCCCCGACGATGGAGGGCTTGCCCATCTGGCGGCCGACGACCGCCGCGTGTGAGGTCATGCCGCCGGTGGCCGTGAGGATACCCTGCGACACCCACATGCCGTGGATGTCGTCGGGCACGGTTTCACGCCTGACAAGGATGACGCTCTTGCCCTGGTTGGCCCACTCGACCGCATGGTCGGCGGTGAAGACGACCTGCCCGCAGGCAGCGCCAGGCGAGGCCGGCAAACCCTTGGTGGCCACCGGAATGGCGGTCCACTCCTTGGTATCGAAGCCCGGCGCCAGCAGTTGCGACAACGCTTCCGGATCCACCAGCAGCAGCGCTTCCTTCGGCGTGACGAGCTTCTCCTGCATCAGGTCGGTGGCGATCACGACCGCCGCGTAGCCAGTCCGCTTGCCGCTGCGCGTCTGCAGCATGAAGAGGCGGTCATCCTCGATCGTGAACTCGAAGTCCTGGATGTCCTTGTAGTGCTTCTCGAGGCGCGTCGTGATCTTTCGCAGCTGCGCATAGGCCTTCGGCATGACCTCGGCCAGTTCGTTGATCGGCCGCGGCGTACGGATGCCCGCGACGACGTCTTCGCCCTGGGCGTTGACCAGGAACTCTCCGTAGAACTCCTTGGCGCCCGTGGCCGGGTTTCGCGTGAAGCCGACACCAGTGGCCGAGCGGTCGCCGGAGTTGCCGAAGACCATCATCTGGACGTTGACGGCGGTGCCGATGGAGTCGGGAATGTCGTAGATGCGGCGATACTCTTTCGCGCGCGGGTTGTGCCACGAGCGGAACACGGCGTTGCGCGCCATCCGCAGCTGGTCGTGCGGATCCTGCGGGAAGGCCTTGTGCGTCTTGGCCTTGACCACCGCCTGGAAGCGCGTCACTACTTGGCGCAGCGCGGCCTCGTCGAGCTCGGTGTCGACCGCCGCGCCGACCGCCGTCTTCACCGCCTCGAACTCGTGCTCGAAAACGCTCTTCGGAATGTCGAGCACCACCGAGCCGAACATCTGGATGAAGCGGCGGTAGCTGTCGAATGCGAAGCGGCCGTTCGACGTCCGTACCTTGAGGCCCTCGACCGCCTTGTCGTTAAGGCCGAGGTTCAGGATCGTGTCCATCATGCCGGGCATCGAGAACTTCGCGCCCGAACGGACCGACACCAGCAGCGGGTTCGTCGACGACCCCAGAGAGGCATTTGCGCTCTTCTCGAGGCGAGCGATGTGACGATCGATCTCACCCTCGATGGCCGGCGTCAGCTTGCCGCGATTGCTGTAGTAGAGATTGCACGCATGGGTCGAGATCGTGAACCCGGGCGGCACCGGCAGGCCGGCATTGGTCATCTCGGCGAGCCCGGAGCCCTTGCCGCCCAGGGTGTCCTTCATCGTGCGATTGCCCTCGGCCTTGCCATCGCTGAAGTAGTAGACGAACTTGTTCGCCGTGCCCCTCGTGGCAGCCGCTCGGACCGACTTCCTGGGTGCGGCCTTGGCGGTCGCAGACGCCTTCCTGGACGAAGTCCGCTTCGACGCAGTCGTCCTCTTGGACGCAGCCGTCTTCTTGGACGGAGTCGTCTTCTTCGGTGCGGCCTTCTTCGGTGCGGCCTTCTTCTTCGTGGTTCGCTTCGCCATGTTGCCGGAACTCCTTACGTATCTGATTGCGGCACCATCTCGGAGATGTCCGCGAGTTGCAAGATGAGAGCTTCGAGACGCCGGAGCAGGCGCAGCCGCGCCTCGCGCACGGCCGGATCCTCAGCCATCACCATCACGTCGTCGAAGAAGGTGGCGACGGCCGGTCCGAAGGCCGCCGCTTCGCTGAATGCCTTGCGGTAGCCGTCGCCCGCCTCCACCGCCGACTGGATGGCCGGTGTGCGACGTGCGATCTCGTCGCGAAGCGCCACCTCGGCCGGCTCTGACAGCGCGGTGAGCGCTAGGCCGGCGGCCTCGCCTGCCTGGAACGCGTCTTCCGGCAGCTGCCTGGCGATGTTGCGCACGCGCTTGAACAGCACGGCGAGCTGCTTGAATTCGGCCGTGTCGGTGAACTCGGGCAACACGTCGAGGCGGCGGCGGATGGTGAGCGGCACGAGCGTGGTCTGCCCCGCCATGACCGCGCGGACATTGCGCACGTCGGCGCCGCGTTGCTCGAACACACTCGCGACGCGCTCACCGAGGAATGCTGCGAGGGCTGCCGGCGCGTCGGCGAGTCCCGGCTGCCCGGAATACGCTTCCAAGGCCTTGGCGGTGAGGCCATCGATCGCGATCGCGCGACCGACCCCCGTCAGCTCCGGAAGATCGGCCAAGATCCGGATGACGCCCTGCGCAGCGCGCCGCATGCCGAACGGATCGCGCGACCCGGTGGGCCGCTCGCCGGCCACGAACATCCCGGTCAGCGTGTCGACCTTGTCGGCCAGCGCCACGGCGGCCCAGGTAATGGCCGCGTCGCCGAGATCGGCCCGGCTCGGCGCTCCAGTCGGCTCAACGGCCGTCGGCAGGTAGTGATGGTAGATCGCCTTCCACACCGGCTCTGGCAGCCCTTCGTTCCTGGCGTAGATGCCGCCCATCGCGCCTTGCAGCTCAGTCAACTCGCGCACCATGTTGGTCGCCAGATCCGCCTTCGAGAGGCGGGCGGCCAGGGCGGCCGCGTCACCGGCCTCGGCATGCCCGAACACCTCGGTGGCGATCCAGCGCGCCAACGGCTCCAGCCGATCGGCCTTGTCACGGAAGCTGCCGAGGCACTGATGGAAGGTCACCGTGGCCAGACGTGCGCGCTGCTGCTCGAGGCTCTGCGCGCGGTCGGCATCCCAGAAAAAACGTGCGTCCCGCAACCGTGCCGTCAGCACGCGTTCGAGATTGCGCGCCACCGTCTCGGGCTTCTCCGGCTCCATGTTGAGCACGGCGAGAAAGACCGGCATGAGCACGCCATGGTCAGAGACCAGCGGGAAGAAATGCTGGTGGTGAATCATCGTCGTCGACAGCACTTCGGAAGGGAGCTGCAGGAACTCCTCCGGGAACGTGCCCGAGATCACCGACGGGTGCTCGACCAGATCCGGCACCTCCGCCAGGGCCTCCTGCCCCGCCGCCGAAACCTCGACCCGTCCGCCCCGACGGCGGGCCTCCGCGTCGAGCTCACGGGCGATCCGGTCGTGGCGCTCGCCGCGTTCGACGACGACGAAGTTCTCAGCCAGGCGCCGCCGGTAGTCGTCGAAGCCCTTGACCTTGATGGCCCGGCCGGCGCGGCCGCTGGTCGTGAGGAATCGGTGGCCGAAGGTCACCGCTCCCGAACGGATGTCCTGCACGAGCGGTCCTGACGCCGACGCGGTGCGCGTGATGTCGAACGGCACGACGCGGCCCCCGAAGAGGAACAGCACCCAGCGAATCGGCCGCCCGCTCAGCAGTTCGCCCTTGCCGTCCTCGAGCTGCGCATCCCAGCGAAGCTGTTTCGGATACTGCAGGTCGCGCAGCGCGCCCGCAAGCACCTCAGGGAGCACGTCGACCGTGGCTTTGCCGCGCACTTGGCGGCGGTAGGCCAGGTAGACGCCCTTCGGGGTGTCGACGCGCTCGAGCGCCGCCGGCTCGACGCCCTGCTTGCGCGCGAACCCGAGACCGGCGCCCGTCAGCTGACCGTCGGCCTGAAAGGCCGCCGACACCGGCGGCCCCATCGCCAGCTCCTCGAAATCCGCCTGCCGCTCCGGAATCCTGGCGGCGCGCGACACCAACCGGCGCGGCGTGCTGAAGGTCTCGACGGGCTCGGCCGAGGGAATGCGCCATTCGGTCAGACGCGCCTCCATCCGCGCGCCGAACTGCGCGGTGAGGCCAGGCAGCCAGGGCGCCGGCAGTTCCTCGGTTCCGATTTCGATGAGCAGTTCTCTGTCCATGGCAGTCACACGGCCTAGGCGAGCTCGGCCTTCGCGGCCGCGGCGGCCTCGGCCTGGGCTGCATACTCGCGGCACAGCCGGACGGCCAGCTGGCGCACCCTTAGGATGTAGGCGGTTCGCTCCGTGACACCGATGCTGCCACTCGAGTCGAGCAGGTTGAAGAGATGCGAGCACTTGAGGGCGTACTCGAGAGCCGGCAGCAGCAGCTGCGCGTCGGCGAGGCGGCCGGCAAAGCCGTAGTTGGCGTCGAACTGCGAGCGATGAAAGGCCGCAAAGTCCGCGGCGGAAATACCGGTATCTTGATTGAAGGCGTACTTCGACTGCTCGATCTCCTCGCGCAGCCGCACTTCGCCGTAGGTCACACCTGGGGCCCACTCGAGATCGAAGACGTTGTCGACCTTCTGCAGGAACATGGCGATCCGTTCGAGCCCGTAGGTGATCTCGACCGAGATGGGGGCCAGGTTCACGCCGCCGACCTGCTGGAAGTAGGTGAACTGGGTGATTTCCAGCCCGTCGAGCATCACCTGCCAGCCGATGCCCCAGGCGCCCAGCGCCGGCGACTCCCAGTTGTCTTCTTCGAATCTCACGTCGTGCTGGCGCGGATTGATGCCGCAGGCCTCGAGACTGTCGAGAAAAATCTGCTGAATCTCGTCGGGCGATGGCTTGAGGATGACCTGGAACTGATGGTGCTTGAACAGGCGGTTCGGATTCTGCCCGAACCGGCCATCGTCGGGCCGCCGCGAAGGCTGCACGTAGGCGACCTGCCAGTGATCGGGGCCGAGCACGCGGAACAGGGTTTCAGGATGCGACGTGCCGGCACCGACCTCGAGGTCGAGCGGCTGCTGCAACAGGCAGCCGCGCGAGGCCCAGAAGGTCGAGAGTTTGAGTATGAGGTCCTGGAAGGTCACCGGGAATCGCCTATCGGGAGGGCCGGCCGAGCGCCTGCACGACGCGCACCGACTTCAACTGTCGATCGAGGTGTGAGCCGAGCAGCGCCCGGTGCACGATATCGAGTTCGCGGAGCACGCTGTCGGGCGCCCCCAGGCCGGCGGCGTCGAGCGGTCGGACCCGCCGTGCCGCGCGGATGAAGGCCAGCGCCCGCGCCGACAGGAACCGGTCAGCGGTCCCCTGAGCACCGTGACACGGCCGGCAGACGAATCCGTGCCCCTCGACCGCCAGGAAGGCACCGTCGTCGGTCAGGAAATCGGTGCCGCACTCGGCACAGGCGACGTCAGCCGGGTAAACGCCCTGCAGACGCAGCAGCCAGCATTCGAAGTAGCGGGCCAGCGGCGCCACCGGCCCGCCGGCCGTGATGGCCTCGAGCGTGGCGGTACCCAGCCGGTAGAGCCGTTCGTCGGGGTCGGCATCGGCAGCGACGGCGTCGAGTAGCTCCGCGAAGTAGGCGCTGTAGCCGAGCGCCTCTGGGTTCGGCGTGGCCATCGGCGACCGCACGGGTTCGGCGTAGTTCAGGTTCACCAGCTCGCGCTGCTCCTTCTCGAAGTAGGCCAACCTCACCTCCGTCAGCGGTTCGAGTGCGCCAGCGAAGCGCGAACGCTGGCGGCGCGCCGAGGGCGCCACACCCCGCTTCTTGCCGCGATCGCGGGTGAGGAAGACCACGATGCGGTCGGCTTCGCCGAGCTTGTACGTGCGCAGCACCAGCGCGTCAGTGGAATAGAGAGGCACCGACGCCGACCTCGCTGCTCATTCTATCCGCTTCCCTGCTCTACAAAGGCCCGAGATATCGCAGAAATATCGTCGCCAGGCCCAGGAAGGATGCAAAGCCCACGACATCGGTGAAGGTCGTGATGAAGACCGAGGAGGCCAGCGCGGGGTCGATCTTCAGCGCCTTGAGACCGAGCGGTACGAGCGTCCCGGCCGTCGAGGCCACGAGCATGTTGCAGACCATGGCCATGCCCAGCAGCAGCCCGAGCACCGGGTTGCCCTTGGTCACCCAGGCCACCAGCGCCGCCACCACGCCGAGGGCCACACCGTTGCCCAGCCCGATGCCAACCTCTTTGAAGAGCGTCTGACGGGCGTTGGGCCACGACAGCTCACCGAGCGCGATCCCCCGCACGATGACCGTGAGCGTCTGCATGCCGGCGTTGCCGCCCATGCCGGCCACGATCGGCATGAAGACCGCGAGCGCTGTGGCCTGACTGATCGTATCCTCGAAGGCCGCGACCACTGACGCTGCGAGAAAAGCCGTGCCGAGGTTGACGCCCAGCCACGGCAGACGCTTGCTGAGGGCCTCGAAGGCCGGTGTCTCGATCCGCTCGTCACCCGAAACGCCGGCCAGGCGGTAGAGATCTTCGGTGGCCTCGTCCTTGAGCACGTCGATCACGTCGTCGACCGTGATGACACCTGCGAGCTTGTTCTCTTCGTCGACCACCGGGATGGCGAGCAGGTTGTACGAGGCGACGAGCCGGGCCGCTTCCTCCTGGTCGGTATCGACGCGGACGCTGAAGACGTCGGGCGTCATGATCCGCTTGAGCGGCGTTTCCGGCGACACGAGCAGCAGGCGCCGCAACGACGTGACACCCACGAGATGCCGCCGCGGGTCGACGACGTAGAGATAGAAGACCATCTCGACGTTGGTGGCGCTCTGGAGCGCCGACACTGCTTCAGCCACCGTCAGGTCTTCGCTCAAGGCGAAGACGTTCGGGTTCATGATGCGGCCGGCGGTCTGCTCCGCGTAATCGAGCAGGCTTTCGACCTGGCCCGACTCGCGCCGTCGCATCAGTTCGAGGACTTCGTTCGACAGCTCCTCGGGCAGGTGATCGATGAGGGCCGCCGCGTCGTCCGACGGGATCTCCTGCGCCAGCCGGGCGATGTCTTCAGCCGACCGGCTGGCCAGGAGCGCCGCGCCGCGCTCCGGACCGAGCTCGCTGACGCTCTCCATGGCCAGCTTGGGCTGACGTTCGACCAAAATGCTGAAGACGGCCGCACGTTCGCCGTCGTGAAGGCCGCCGAACACTTGGCCGAGATCGGCCGGGTGCTGCTTCTGGAGCAGGTTCTGGAGGTTGGCGGTCGCCCCCATCCGCAGCAGCCGCCGGACCGAATCCAGCACGACGTCGATTTTTCGCTGCGGCGCCATGATAGTCAGGGAAGCTCAGATCCGCACAACCTGTCAAGGTTATCACAGCGATTTTCGCGGCAGCAACGCCCGACTGGCGCCCGAGCCCGGTGCTCAGCGCTTCCGCCGCCCCCCCCGCCGATCGATCTCGGGCAGGCCGATGTCGGCCAGCGCGCGTGGGTCGTCGCGCCAGTCGTCCTTGACCTTGACGTGGAGGTCGAGAAACACCTTCGTGTCGAAGAACGCTTCGAGCGCGTGGCGGGCGGCCGTGCCGATCGCCTTGATCATCGAGCCGCCCTTGCCGAGCAGGATCGGCTTCTGGCTCGCCCGCTCGACCAGGATCGAGCAGTGCAGGCGCAGCAGGCCGCCGGGCGCCTCCGGTTCGCCGAACTGATCGACCACCACCGCCGTGCTGAACGGGAGTTCGGCGTGGGTGTGCCGGAGCACCTGTTCGCGCACCAGTTCAGCAGCGAAGAACCGCTCGGGCTGATCGGTCAGGTAGTCCTCGGGGAAAAGCGGTTGCCCTTCTGGCAGGTGCTCCAGCAGTACCGCTTCGAGGCGGTCGACGTTCTCGCCGGTCGTGGCCGATACCGGCACGATGTCGGCGGCCAACTTCCGGTTGGCCAGGGCGGCAATGCGCGGCAGAAGCGCCGTCTTGTCGACCAGGTCCACTTTGTTGAGTGCGACGACGACCGGCACGCGCACGGTCGCGACGAGCTCCCGGACGTAGCGGTCGCCGGCGCCCTCCGGCGCCGTCGCGTCGATGACGAGCGCCACCACGTCCACCTCCCGCAGCGCCGCCCTCGACACGTCCATCATGCGGGCGTTCAGGCGGTTGAGCGGCTTGTGGATTCCCGGCGTGTCGAGATACGCAATCTGGCCGGCGGGCCGCGTCCGCACGCCGACGATCCGGTTGCGCGTAGTCTGCGGCTTGTCGGACACGATGGCCAACTTGGTGCCAACGAGCTGATTCAGCAACGTCGACTTGCCGGCGTTGGGCCGGCCGACCAGCGCGACGAAGCCCGCCTTCATGCCTCGGCCGGCTCGACGGCGGTGTCGGGCGGGCGTCGCCGCATGCGCACGCGGGTGACGCGGCGCCGCTCGGCCTCCAGAACTTCGACGGCCAGGTCGCCGACGTCGAACCGCTCGCCCTTCGACGGCACACGTCCCAGGGACGCGAGCAGGTAGCCGCCGACCGAATCGAAGCCCGCCCGCTCGACGAACACCCCGAGGTTCGATTCCAGAAGCGACACGTCGGCCTTGCCGCTCACGACGAAGACACCGTCGCCTTCGTCGACGACGGACTCGCTCTCCACGTCGTATTCGTCCCGGATCTCGCCGACGATCTCCTCGACGAGATCCTCGAGGGTGACAAGACCGGCCGTACCGCCGTACTCGTCGACGACGATGGCGCTCTGCACATGTGCGCGCTGGAACTCGTTGAGCAGGGCCGGCACCTTCTTGGTCTCGGGCACGAAATGGGCCGGCCGAAGCAGGTCGCGAATCGTCAGGTGAGACTGGTCGTCGTCGCGCACCAGGTCTTTCACGAAGGCAAAACCCAGGATGTTGTCGAGCGTGCCATCGAAGACCGGCACCCGGGAATACTGCTGATCGCGGAACAACTGACGGAGATCGGCCAGACTGCTGGTGACGTTGATGGCGACGATGTCCGGACGCGGCGTCATCACCTCGCGCACGAGCGTGTCACGGAAATCGATGATCAGCCGGAGCAGCGCCCGGGCCTGGTCAGGCGTCGAGTCGAGCCGGCCATCGGCATCTGGCGAGGCATCGGCTGGTGAACTGCCGCCCCCGGCACTGCCGGTCTCGGTCGGGGCCGCGAGCACGACCGGACTGCGGCTGACACTGAGCAGCATCAGCGTCACCGGCCGCAGCACGCGCTCGAGGGCCTGGAAGGCCGGCAGCGTCGCGCTCAGCACGGCCTCGGGATCGCGCCGGATGAGAATGAGCGGCACCAGATGCTCGGCGATCAGGGCGAAGACGGCCATGGCAGCGATGAGCGTCGGCAGGCCGTGGCCGGCCTCGATGCGGATGACGCGTGCCAGCAGCGCGCCGGCCACGACGTAGATAATCGCCAGCACCAGGCGGGCGGGAATGAACAGACGCATCGGATCGTCGAGATAGCGACCGAGCAAGTCGTCGCGGTCGCTGCGCTCGGCCGTGAAGCGCAACGACAGCCGCATCATCGAGCTGAAGGCCGCCGAGACCGTGCCGACGAGGATGGCGCCGCAGGCAAGCAGGAAGACTGCAAGCGGCGTCATGGACGCCTCCGCTTCGGCGGCGCTGCCGCGCGTTCGATGAGGCCGGCCGGGAGGCGGCCCTTCTTGCGCAGCCGGGCTTCGAGGCGCGCCATTCGGCCGTCGTCGCTGGCGTGGTCGTAGCCGGCCAGATGCAGCAGCCCATGCAGGGCGAGCATCCGAGTCTCGGTGGCCAGCGTGTGGCCGGCGGCTTTCGCCTGGCGCGCCGCGACGCCGCGGGCGATGGCGATGTCGCCAATACCCAGACCACCGCGCGACGGAAACGACAGCACGTCGGTGGCGGCATCGACCCGGCGGAACTGGCGGTTGAGGGCGCGCATCCGCGCGTCGCTCACGAGCGCGATGGTGACCTCGCCGCAGAGGCTTCGAGGGGCGGTGCGGACGAGCCAGGGCCCGAGCGCCCGGACGGCCACCCGGTCCGCGGGCGTGGCGACGATCGCGACGCGCAGCACGGCTATCCTCTGGCGGCCGCGGTGGCCGCCTCGTACGCCTTGACGATCGCCTGCACGAGGCGATGGCGCACGACGTCGCGATCGTCGAACCGCACGATGGCGATCCCGTCGATGCCCGAGACGACCTGCAAGGCGTCGACGAGGCCTGAGGTGCGGCCTGGTGGCAGATCGATCTGGGTGATGTCGCCGGTGACGACGGCTTTCGAGCCGTAGCCGAGGCGCGTCAGGAACATCTTCATCTGCTCGACGGTCGTGTTCTGGGCCTCGTCGAGGACGACGAACGCGTCGTTGAGCGTGCGCCCCCGCATGAAGGCGATCGGCGCGACCTCGATGGTGCCCCGCTCGAGCAAACGTTCGGCCCGGTCCACGTCGAGCATGTCGTAGAGCGCGTCGTAGAGCGGGCGCAGGTAGGGGTTGACCTTCTCCTGGAGATCGCCGGGCAGGAAGCCGAGCTTCTCGCCGGCTTCGACGGCCGGGCGCGCCAGCACGATGCGGGCGACCTGCTTGGCGAGCAACGCGCTCACGGCCTGCGCCATGGCCAGGTAGGTCTTGCCGGTGCCGGCCGGTCCAACGCCGAACACGATGTCGTGCTTCTCGATGGCGTCGAGGTACAGTCGCTGGTTGGCCGACTTGGCGGTAATGCGGCGCCGGCCGGCCTGGCGCAACTGCCCGCCCTTCAGGAAGTGCTCCTGAAGGTCGATACCGTCGTGCGCCGAGACCAGCTGCGCCGCGGTGCGGATGTCGGTATCCGACAGCGAGTGGCCATCGTGCAGCAGGCCGCTGACCTGTCCGACCCACTGCTCTACCCGGGCGGTATCACGCGGCTGCCCGTCGACGAGCAGTTCGTGACCCTGAGTCCGAATTTTCACGTTGAGCAGCGTCTCGACGTGCCGCAGATGCTCGTCGTACGGGCCAAAGAGCGCGCCGACGCTCGATTCGGGCACTGCTATGCGACGAGTCGTAGTGGTACTGATGCCGCTATCTCCTTCAGTATCAGTCACTTACTTTCTAGAACAGAATCCTAGCGCGGCCGCTGCGCCCGGTCAAGCCTCGGTCCTGAGCCGCAGTTCGCGCAACTGTGCCACGTCGACGGTCGACGGCGCGTCGCACATGAGGTCGACCGCCTGGGTCGTCTTGGGGAACGGAATGACCTCGCGGATCGACGACTCGCCTGCCAGGAGCGCCACGACACGGTCGAGCCCGAGGGCCAGGCCGCCGTGCGGCGGCGTACCGTACTCGAGCGCCTCGAGGAAGAACCCGAAGCGGGACTTGGCCTGCTCGTCGCTCAGCCCGAGCAGGCGGAACACGGTGGCCTGCGTTTCGCGGTCGTGAATTCGAATGCTGCCGCCGCCGAGTTCCCAACCGTTGAGAATCACATCGTAGGCCTTGGCCAGCACCTTCCCTGGATCGCTCGCGAGCAGCGCCAGATCCTCTTCACGGGGAGCCGTGAACGGATGGTTCACCGAGTCCCACCGTTGCTCGTCGGCGTTCCAGGCGAAGAGCGGGAAATCGGTCACCCACAGCAGTTCCCACCGGCCTTCAGGAACCAGGCCGCGCTTCTTGGCCACCGTCAGGCGCAGTTGTCCGAGTACCTTCGACGTGGCATCGGCGGCACCGGACGCCAGCACGACGAGCGCATCGGCGGCGGCTCCCATGGCCTCGAGCACGGCGGTGGTCGTCGCCTCGCCGATCGCCTTGGCCGAACTCTGCACGCCGTCGGCCGTGCGTCGCATGGTGATGAGGCCGGCGGCGCCGGCTTGTTTGGCCATCTCCACCAACTCGTCGATCTCGCGCCGCGAGGCGCCGGCGGCGCCGGGAATGACGAAGCCGCGCACGGTGCCGCCGTGCTCGACCGCTTCACGGAAGATGCCGAAGGGCGACGCCGTGAAATGCGCGCTGAGGTCCTGGATCTTCAAGTCGAAGCGGAGGTCGGGCTTGTCGGAGCCGTAGACGGCGATCGCCTCGGCATACGGCATACGCCGGAAGGGCCGGGAAATGGTGACCCCGATCTCGAGGAACGCTGCCGCCAGCGCCCCCTCGACGATCTCGTAGACCATCTCCGGGCGCGCGAAGGCCATCTCGAGGTCGACCTGTGTGAACTCGAGCTGGCGATCGGCCCTGAGCGCCTCGTCGCGGAAGCAGCGCGCGATCTGCACGTAGCGATCGAAGCCGGCGATCATCAGGATCTGCTTGAAGATTTGCGGTGACTGTGGCAGCGCGTAGAACTCTCCGGGATGCACCCGGCTCGGCACCAGGAAGTCGCGCGCGCCCTCTGGCGTCGACTTGGTGAGAATGGGCGTCTCGATCTCGTAGAAGCCTTCGGCGTCGAAATACTTCCTGAGCGCCATCGTAATCTTGTGGCGCAGGGCGATGTTGTGCTGCAACGGAGGCCGGCGCAGGTCGAGGTAGCGGTAGCGCAGGCGCGTCTCTTCCGACACGTTCTGATCGTCGCCGATGAGAAAGGGCGGCGTCTTGGCCTCGTTCAGCAGACGTATACCAGTCGCGCGCACCTCGACGTCGCCGGTCGGCAGTTTGGCGTTGACCGTGTCGGCCGCCCGTTGCTCGACGACGCCCTCGATGCCGACGACGAACTCGCTGCGCAGGCGCTTGGCGCGCTCGAGCAGCCCGGCGTCGTCCTGCACGATGACCTGCGTGAGGCCGTGCCGGTCGCGGATGTCGAGGAAGACGATCGATCCGAGGTCGCGGATCTTCTGCACCCAGCCGAGCAGGACGGTGCGCCGGCCGACGTCCGACACCCTGAGCGCGCCGCAGGTGTCGGTGCGGGCAAGAGATCCAAGTTGCTCAGCCACGTGGGGTCCTCATGTTCGAGACGATGTACTCGGCCGCGCGGTCACGCGCCACGGCCTCCTGCGTGCCGGCGCCGAGGGACTTGACCGTCACCTGGCCCTGCTGACGTTCGTCGGCGCCGACCACCACCACGAAGGGAATACCGCGGTCGGCGGCGTATTTGAACTGCTTACCGAGCTTGTCGACTTCGGGATAGACCTCGACTGCCAGCGCCGTGCCGCCGGCGCCGCGCCGCAGCTCCGCAGCCAGCGTCAGCGTATCGCCGACCGCGGCCCGATCGAAGTTCGCAACGAGGGCGGCGGCCGGCGCGCGCTCGACCGATGCGGGAAACATGCTGCGCTCCCCCATGACGACGAGAATGCGTTCGAGACCCAGCGAGAGGCCGCACGCCGGCACCTTGCGGCCGAGGAACATGCCGACCAGGTCGTCGTAACGCCCGCCCCCGCCGAGGCTGCCGGCCAGGTCGGCCACGGCAATCTCGAAGATCGCGCCAGTGTAGTAGCCGAGCCCGCGCGCCAGGGTCAGGTCGATGCGCACGTGCGCGCCCGCCGAGAGCGGCGTGACGAGCGCGAGAATCTCCCGCAGCTCCATCAGTGCGCCGGCCCCTTTGTCATGCGCGCCGAGGAATCCGGCCACGACGTCGAGCGTCGAGGCGTTGTCGCGGCCGGCCGGAGCGAACAGGAGGTCGATGAGGGCGCCAGCGGCCGCCGCCGTCACGCCGCGCCCGGTCATCTCCGCGACCACCGCCTCGCGCCCGATCTTGTCGGCCTTGTCGAGCGCCACCAGCGTCGAACCGTGCAGGTCACCGGGCACCCCGGCCACGTCGAGGATCGCCGAGAGGAGTTGCCGATGGTTGAGGCGGATGGTGAAATCAGCGAAGCCGAGGCGAGCGAGCACGTCGGCGCCGGCCGCGAGCAGCTCGGCCTCGACCGTCATCGCCGTCGAGCCGGTGGCATCGACGTCACACTGGTAGAACTCGCGGAAACGGCCTTTCTGCGGGCGATCCGCGCGCCACACCGGTTGCACCTGGTAGCGCTTGAAGTACTTCGGCAGCGCCGCCCGGTGCTCGGCCACGACCCGCGCGAGCGGCACGGTCAGGTCGTAGCGCAGCGCCAGGTCGGCCTCGCCGCTGGCCGCCCCTTCTCCCCGCTTCAGGATCTTGAAGATGAGCCGGTCGCCCTCCTCGCCATACTTGCCGGTCAGCGTCTCGATGTTCTCGACCGCCGGCGTCTCGAGCGGCTCGAATCCGTAGCTTTCGAACACTTCGGCGATGGCGCCAATCACGTAGTTGCGTCGGCGGACATCTGCTGGCAGGAAGTCGCGCATGCCGCGCGCTGGCGTCGTCGGGACCCCCATCAGCGTGCCGGCGCCGCGGCCTCGGCCAGGTAGTCGAGTCGATAGGCGACGTAGTTGTCGGCGTAGCAACGAATGCTGGCGACCTCGTCGTCGGTGAGGGGGCGCCTGACCGTGGCCGGCCGTCCCATGGCCAGCGAGCGCGGCGGAATACGCGTGCCCTCGGTGACGAGGCTGCCGGCGGCGACGATGCTGTCGGCACCGACCGACGACCCGTTCAGCAGCATGGCGCCCATGCCGATGAGCACGCGATCCGAGATCGTGCAACCGTGCAGCACGGCGGAATGGCCGACGGTGACCTCGTCGCCGATGGTCGTCGGGTGGGTGTCGCGCATCACGTGCACCATGGTCAGGTCCTGGATGTTCGAGCGACGGCCGATGCGGATGTGGTGCACGTCACCGCGGATGACGACGTTCATCCACACCGACGACTCGGCGCCGATGTGGACGTCGCCGATGACCTGGGCGGACTCGTCCACGAACGCCGTGGCGTCCACTGTCGGCACCGTGCCCTTGTATCGTCTCAGCATCCCTGCATCCTGTCGCGTCCGGCCCGGCCTAAATCTTCGGCAGCGTCACGCCGCGCTGCTGCTGATACTTGCCCGCTTTGTCCTTGTAGGACACCTCGCAGGGCTCGTCACTCTGGAAGAACAGCACCTGCGCGATGCCCTCGTTAGCGTAGATCTTCGCCGGCAGGGGTGTCGTGTTCGAGATCTCGATCGTGACGTGTCCTTCCCACTCGGGCTCGAACGGCGTCACGTTGACGATGATGCCGCACCGCGCGTAGGTGCTCTTGCCGAGGCACACCGTGAGCACGTCACGCGGGATGCGGAAGTACTCGATGGTGCGCGCCAGCGCGAATGAGTTCGGCGGCACGATGCACTCGGCGGCCTGGATGTCGACGAACGACCTCGGGTCGAAGTTCTTCGGGTCGACCACCGTGTTGTAGACGTTGGTGAAGACCTTGAACTCATCGGCCACGCGCGTGTCGTAGCCGTAGGACGACAACCCGAACGAGACGACGCCGGCTCGCACCTGCCGGTCCTCGAACGGCTCGATCATCCCGTGTTCCATCGCCATCCGGCGAATCCAGCGGTCGCTCTTGATCGCCATCGATGTCCTCGATCTCCGGGCCGCCTAGCGGCGGAACAGCCAACTGACGAGCATGAAGGCCACGCTCACGACGATCGACGTCGTGAGCGGAATATAAATCCGGACGCCGTCGCGCTCGATGGCGATATCCCCCGGCAGACGGCCGAGCGGCACTCCCAGCCACACGAGCGCACCCACCGCGGCGATGACGGCGCCGAGGACGACCAGGACCGGGCCCACGGTGGTGCTAGCGCAGCTCCAGGCCGCGGAAGAAGTACGCCAGCTCGAAGGCCGCCGTCTCCGGCGCATCCGATCCATGCGTGGCGTTGTTGTCGATCGAGGCGCCGAACTCCTTGCGAAGGCTGCCGGCGTCGGCCTTGGCCGGATCCGTCGCCCCCATCAGGTCGCGCCACTTCCTGATCGCGTCCGGCGCCTCGAGGCACAGCACCAGGCACGGCCCCGATGACATGAAGTCGGTGAGCGCGGCAAAGAACGGGCGAGCCTGATGCACGTGGTAGAAGCCCTCGGCCTCGGCCTTGGACATGTGAAGCATCCGCGCGGCCTTGACGGTGAATCCCTCGGACTCGACTCGCGCCAGGACCTTCCCCATCGATCCGGCACGCACTGCATCTGGTTTGATGATGGCAAATGTACGCTGCATATCCTGTCGATTATACCTGCGCGGCCTCGCCCGCCGCGCCGACCGCCCGCGGGAAACACCCGAGTAACCGCAGGAACTGGGTGGCGCCCGTGAGCCGGGCCAGGGCCGCCTGCAGGCGCGGCTCGGCCACATGCCCCTCGACGTCCACGTAGAAGACGTACTCCCAGGCCACGCCGGGCCGGGGCCGCGACTCGAGCTTGGTCAGGCTGACTCCTTCGTCGGCCAGGACGTTCAGGCAGCGCACGAGCGCCCCTCGCTCGTGCCGGGTGCCGAAGACGAGCGCCACTTTGGCATCCACCTTCGGGTCGCAGTCCACCGGCGCTGCCGCGACGACCACGAACCGAGTCAGATTCACGGCCTGGTTCGCGATGTCCCGGTCCAGGACGACCAGGCCGTAGCGATCGCCGGCTTCGGCGCTGGCGATGGCCGCCTGGGTGGGGTCGCCGTCTTCGGCGACGCGGCGGGCGGCCAGGGCCGTATTGGCGAAGGCCAACGCCTCGAGCGACGGCCGCTCGGCGAGGTACTCGCTGCACTGGGCGAGTGCCTGCGGATGCGACAGCACCCTGGTGACCCCGGCCAGCGTGGCACCGGGCGGTCCGAGCAGGCAATGCCGCACCTCGACCACCTCTTCGCCGACGATCGACAGGCTCAGCTGGAACAGCAGGTCGTAGACTTCGTGCACCGATCCCGCCGTGCTGTTCTCGATCGGCAGCACGGCGCGATGCGCATCACCGCGCTGCACGGCTTCGAGCGTCTCGCGAAACGACCGATACGGCTTGTAGGTGACCACCCGGCGCTCGACACCGAAGTGGCGGATGGCAGCCTCGTGGCTGTAGGCGCCTTCGGTGCCCTGGAAGGCGATGGCGAGTGGCGGTGCCGTATCGTCGTCGGGCCCCTCCTTCAGCCAGTCGCGCTGCCGGCGCACCGCATCATCGATGATCTCGCGGTAGAGGCGCCGCACGAGCGCCGGGTCGAGGCCAAGCCGCTCCCCGTAGGTGGCGCGATGCGCCAGGAGCGCCGCCTCGCGGGCCTCGTCACGCAGCGGCTGCGAGGCTTCGGCCTTGGCCGCGGTGATGTCGCGCATCAGGCGGGCGCGCTCGCCCAGGGCGTTCAGCAACACCTTGTCGATGTCGTCGACGGCACGGCGGAGATCGGGAAGTGGTGACGAGGTCATCGGCTACGCTCCAGGAACAAAAACGCCGCCCGAACCGTGAGGCTCGGGCGGCGGTGTGTGTCGGTCGACGAGGCGTCGTCGGCGCGCTACACGGCCTCCCGGCCGGCGATAAAGCCGGCAAACGAACACGCGAACGGGAAGGCGGGGCGACGCATGGCTACGGTTTCAGCAGTGAGACCAGGGATTGTGCCATATCGGCGGGGCTTTTCACCACGGTGACGCCGGCCGCGGTCAGGGCCGCCATCTTCTCGGCGGCCGTACCCTGCCCGCCGGCGATGATGGCGCCGGCATGGCCCATCCGCCGTCCCGGGGGAGCGGTCTGCCCGGCGATGAAGGCCACGACGGGTTTGGTGAAGTGCTCCTTGATCCAGGCCGCGGCTTCTTCCTCGGCCGAGCCGCCGATCTCGCCGATCATGATCACGGCATCGGTGTCCGGGTCCTGCTGGAACAGCCCGAGGGCGTCGATGTGGGTGGTCCCGATGAGCGGATCGCCCCCGATGCCGATGCACGTCGACTGACCTAGGCCAAGGCGCGTCAGCTGGTCGATCGCCTCGTAGGTCAGCGTGCCGCTCTTCGACACGATGCCGATCCGGCCTTCCTGGCAGATGTTGGACGGGATGATGCCCGCCTTGCCCTTGCCCGGCGAGATGATGCCCGGGCAGTTGGGCCCGATGAGCCGGGCGGTCGGCCGCGCCTGCAGGAACGTCATCGCCTTGAGCATGTCGACGACCGGAATGCCCTCGGTGATGCAGACGACAAGACCGATGCCGGCGTCCGCCGCCTCCATGATGGCGTCGGCCGCAAACGGCGGCGGCACGAAGATGACCGAGACGTTCGCCCCGGTCGCCTGCACCGCGTCCTGCACGGTGTTGAAGACCGGCCAGCCTTCGTGGGTCGTGCCGCCCTTGCCGGGCGTGACGCCACCGACGACATTCGTGTGGTAGGCCGCAGCGGCTTTGGCGTGGAACGTGCCTTCGCGTCCGGTCAGGCCCTGGACGATCAGTCGGGTATTCGAGTCGAGCAGTACAGCCATCGTCGTCAATCGCTCCCAGTAGCCGGCGGCTAGCTCTTTGCCGCCAGCGTGACGACCTGCACGGCCGCCTCGCCCATCGTGTCCGCCGTCGTGAAGTTCAGGCCGCTCTCGGCCAGCATCTTCTTTCCTTCGACGACATTGGTGCCTTTCATGCGGATCACAATCGGCACCGGCACCCCAAGTTCCTTCACTGCAGCGATCACCCCAGCCGCCAGCACGTCGCAGCGCAGGATCCCGCCGAAGATGTTGATGAGCACCGCCTTCACGTTGGTGTCCGACATCAGGATCTTGAAGGCGTTACGGATCTGCTCGGCGTTGGCGCCACCGCCGACGTCGAGAAAATTGGCCGGCTGGCCGCCCGAGAGCTTGATGATGTCCATCGTGGCCATGGCCAGGCCGGCACCGTTCACCATGCAGCCGATGTTGCCCTCGAGGCGGATGTAGTTGAGCGAGAACTTCGATGCTTCGACTTCGAGCGGGTCTTCCTCGCTCAAGTCGCGAAGATCGCGCAAATCCGCGTGCCGATACAGGGCGTTGTCGTCGATCGTCATCTTGGCGTCGAGCGCCAGCAGATCGCCGCTCTCGGTCACGATGAGCGGATTGACCTCGAGCAGCGAGGCATCGGAGGAGAGAAACGCCTGGTAGAGCGCCAGCATCAGCTTGGCGGCCTTCTTGACGCTGTCGCCCGTAAGGCCGATCGCGAAGGCGAGCTGCTGCGCCTGGAAGGGCAACAGGCCCACTCCCGGTTCGACCAGCGCCCTGTAGATCCGCTCGGGCGTCTTGGCGGCCACCTCCTCGATATCCATGCCACCGTCGGCACTGGCCATGAGCACGATCTTGCCACTCGAGCGGTCGACGAGCATGCCGACGTAGAGCTCCCGCGCGATGGCGAGCCCCTCTTCAACCAGCACGCGCCCGACGCGCTGGCCGGCCGGCCCGGTCTGGTGCGTCACCAGCTGCATGCCGAGGATGGCCTTGGCGTTGGCCTCGACGGCCTCGATGCCCTTGGAGACCTTGACGCCGCCGCCCTTGCCGCGCCCGCCGGCGTGGATCTGCGCCTTGACGACGGCCACGGGTCCGCCGAGACGCTTGGCGATCTCGACCGCGTCCTGCGGCGTGAGGGCGACTTCACCGCGCGGCACCGGCACGCCGTACTTGGCGAGGATGGCCTTGGCTTGATATTCGTGAATCTTCACCGGGGCCTCACACCTTGATTACGTCGACGAGCTCCCGCACGGCGCCGGCAGATTTCTGCAGGGCGACCTTCTCGGGTTCGGTCAGGTTGATCTGGATGATCTCCTCGACGCCACCAGCGCCGAGCTTCACCGGCACGCCGACGAAGAGGTCGTTGATCCCGTACTCGCCCTGCAGGAACACCGAGCACGGCATGATCTTCTTCTGGTCGTTCAGGATCGCTTCGACCATGGACGCGGCCGATTCGCCGGGCGCATACCAGGCACTCGTGCCGACCAGCTTCGTGATCTCGGCGCCGCCATTGGCCGTGCGGGCGCAGATGGCGTCGAGACGTTCCTGTGACAGCTTGCCCATGACGACCAGTTCCGTCAGCGGGATGCCAGCCACCGTCGACAATCGAGGCAGCGGCACCATGGTGTCACCGTGGCCACCGAGCACGAAGCAGGTCACGTCCGACACCGAGACGCCGAGTTCCATCGCGACGAACGTGCGCATGCGGGCCGAATCGAGCACGCCGGCCATGCCGATGACCCGCTGACGGGGGAAACCACTCAGCCGGTAGACGGCTTGCGACATCGCGTCCAGGGGATTGGCGACCGGGACGATGATGGTGTTCGGCGAGTGCTTGACGATCTGCGCGGTGACCGACTTCATGATGCCGTGATTGACGGCGAGCAGGTCGTCACGGCTCATGCCGGGCTTGCGCGGCACGCCCGAGGTGATGACGACCACGTCGGAGTTCGCGCTGTGCGCGAAACCCTCATCAGTGGCGCCGTAGCCGACGACTCTGGCGGATGAGCCCGCAACCGGGCACGACTGGTAGATATCGAGTGCGATGCCCGCCGCCTTCGTGTCGGCAAGGTCGATGATGACGACATCGGCCAGCTCTTTGTGCGCGACGGCACGCGCCACGGTTGCGCCGACGTTGCCGGCACCGCCCACCACGGTCACTTTTCGATTCATTGCTACGCTCCTGCACTCCGCGAATCCGCCGCGGCGCCGATGATTAGGTCAGGCCCCCGCTGCGCGCGATCCGAACGATCAACACCTTCTGTGGAAAACCTTGTGGAAAAGGCACCATCGGTTAGCCCGTTTCCCGCGCGAAGTCGAGCAAAACACCACTTTGCACCATGCGTGGTGCGCGCCGGTGCCGCCGACCCGCTTCCTCATGCGCGGGCCCGGTCGGCCGCGCAAGCGTGCCATTATATCGTGGCGTTCACGAGCAGTTCCCTTCTCCGGCGTTCGATATGCACATTCTGATTCCTGACGATCTCCCTCCGTCCGCGATCGCGGTACTCGCTGACGCCGGCTGGCACACCGATGCGCGGGCCGGGCGGGCACGACCGGAGCTGCTGGTGGATGTCGCCAGCGCCGACGCCTTGATCGTGCGCTCCGCGACCCTGGTGGACGCCGCACTGATCGCAGCCGGCCCGAAACTTCGGGTGATTGCCCGCGCCGGCGTCGGTGTCGACAACATCGACTTGGAGGCGGCCCGCCAGCGCGGCATCGTCGTGATGAACGCACCCGAGGCCACGACGACCAGCGTTGCGGAACTCACGCTCGCCGGCCTGCTCAACCTGGCGCGTCATGTCAGCGCCGCCGACCGCTCGATGAAGGCCGGGCGCTGGGACAAGAAGGCGTTTTCAGGAACCGAACTCGCCGCCAAGACGCTCGGCATCGTCGGATTCGGCCGCATCGGTCGCCGGGTGGCACGACTGGCGGCAGCCTTCGACATGCGGGTGCTCGCGCACGACGCGGCGACCGTCACGGTCGAGCCCCCAGTGCGCCTGGTCTCGCTCGACGAGCTGTGCGCGGAGGCCGACTACATCACCCTGCACGTGCCGGTCACGCCGGCGACCTTGCGGCTGTTCGATGGGGCGCGGCTGGCACGGTGCCGGCGCGGCGTGCGGCTCGTGAACACGGCCCGTGGTGACCTCATCGATGACCGGGCGCTGCTGGCGGCGCTCGACTCCGGCCACGTCGGCGGGGCGGCACTCGACGTCTTCGCCCACGAGCCGCCGGTGGACACGACGCTGACCTGCCATCCGGCGGTGGTGGCAACGCCGCACGTGGCCGCGTCGACAATCGAAGCGCTGGAGCGTGTGGGTCTGGAGGCGGCTGCCGCCGTCCGTGATTTCCTGACCACCGGTGTCGCCCGCAACGTGGTGACCACGCCGCCAGAGTGAGAAGCTCAGGGTAGACGAAGGACGAGCGGCTCGCCACCGACCCGCGTGAGCACGACGCCGCCGGCGTCGATCTCGGCGACGGTCGATCCGTCAGGCAGGTCATCCCCGACGCTCAGCAACAAGACCTCGCCACCCCCGCTCATGACCGCCGTGTAGTGGCCATCGGCGTCAGACGCGATGCCGAACACCCGCCAAACCGGTGTCGCGGCCGCCGGTGCCGACAAGACAGAGGACTGGGCCGCGGGTGAGGACGGCCCGAACTCGCCTCCCGGGCCCGGCTGCCGCGTTTGCGCAGCGTCGCGGCGGGCCGAAAACAGGAAGGGATTTCGGGCCGTCTCCGGCGTCGTCTCGGGCGCGGTTACGATGTCGAGGGCGATACGCGGTATCGACACGTCGGCTGGCACGCTCCCGGCTCGTGGTGGAGCGACTTGCGTCGCCGCCGCCGGTGGGCTCACCCACGAGGCCGCGAGCCATCCCGCGACGAAGCCGGCGGCCACGAGGCTGCCAGCGAGCTGGTGTGATCCAGTGCGCATCGTTCTGCAGCATAGTATCGGTCACACTGGACGGCGCGCCTATCACCCGTGCCATCGTGTGCACTGTGGTATTATTCGTCGTGCCCGCTGTTCCAGGCAGACTGCCGGCCGGACTGACGGAAACTTCGGTCGTCGCGGTCGTCCCGGCGCGGTACCACTCCTCCCGCCTTCCCGGAAAACCTCTCGCTGAAATCGACGGTCGTCCGATGGTCGAGCACGTCTACCGCCGGGCATCACGCGCCGCGGTGGACGCCGTCATCGTGGCCACCGACGACCAGCGGATCGTCGACGTCGTCGAGAGCTTCGGCGGCATCGCCTGGCTCACCCGTGCCGACCACCCGACCGGCACCGATCGGCTGGCCGAGATCGCTGCCGTGCTGCCCTGCGAGGTGCTGATCAACGTCCAGGGCGATGAGCCGTTCATCGACCCGGCGGCCATTGACCTGCTGGCTGGGCCGCTGGTCGACGACGCGCGCGTCGAGATGACCACGCTGTGCCGGCCGCTGCTGCCCGGCGAGGACGTGACGTCGCCGCACTTGGTCAAGGTCGTTTGCGATCGGCGCGGACGGGCGCTCTACTTTTCCCGCTCCCCGATTCCCTACGGCCGCACGGCTGACGGCGCCGCGCCGGCCGTCCACATCGGCGTCTACGGCTATCGGCGGGCCACGCTCCTCACCCTGGCATCGTTGCCACCCACCCCACTCGAACGTCGCGAATCGCTGGAGCAGCTGCGGGCGCTCGAACATGGCATCCCCATTCGCGTCCTCGACAGCGCTTACGTGTCGCTGTCGGTCGACACGCCGGCCGATCTCGCACACGCCCGGCGCAAGGCCTCCGATCTATGAACACACCATCCCGACCCACCAAGTACATCTTCGTCACCGGCGGCGTCGTCTCGTCGCTCGGCAAGGGCCTGGCGGCGGCCTCGATCGGCGCCCTGCTGGAAGGCCACGGCTACAGGGTCGCCCTGCTCAAGTTCGACCCCTATATCAACGTCGACCCGGGCACCATGAGCCCGTATCAGCACGGCGAGGTTTTCGTCACCGACGACGGCGCCGAAACGGACCTCGACCTCGGGCACTACGAGCGCTTCACCAACACGACCACCACCCGCAACAGCAACTGGACGACCGGGAAGATCTACCTGTCGGTCATCCAGAAGGAACGGCGCGGCGACTACCTCGGACGGACCGTGCAGGTGATTCCGCACATCACGAACGAGATCAAGGACAACATTCGCGCCGTGGGGCGCGATGTCGATGTCGCGCTCATCGAGATCGGCGGCACCGTCGGCGACATCGAGAGCCTGCCTTTCCTCGAAGCGATCCGCCAGTTCCGTCAGGATGCGGGGCGTGATCACACGCTCTATATCCATCTGACGCTCGTGCCATGGATCGGCTCGGCCGGTGAGCTCAAGACCAAGCCCACGCAGCACAGTGTTCGCGATCTGCGATCGATCGGCATCCAGCCCGATATCCTGTTGTGCCGCACCGACCGCACCCTCGATCGTGACATCAAGCAGAAGATTGCCCTTTTCTGCGACGTCGATCAGGAGGCGGTCATCACGGCGCGCGACGTCGAGACGATCTACGAGGTGCCGCTGGCGCTGCGCGACGAGGGCATCGACCGGGTCGTGCTCCAGCGGCTCGGTCTACCCGCCACGACCGGCGACGCGCGCGCCTGGGAACAGCTGGTCGAGAACATCAAGCACCCTCACGACGAGATCACCATCCATGTCGTAGGCAAGTACACCGGCTACGAAGACTCCTACAAGAGCCTCAACGAAGCGCTCTATCACGGCGGATTCGCGCATCGGCTGCGCATCAACATCCAGTGGGTGGAGGCCGAGGCGCTGGAGCAGGAGGGCGGCACGCGGCTGCTCGAGGGGGCGTCCGGCGTCCTGGTCCCGGGCGGCTTCGGCACCCGCGGCACCCGCGGCATGATGAAGGCAGCGGAGTACGCCCGCACGCACGACGTGCCGTATTTCGGTATCTGTTACGGTTTCCAGTGGGCGACCGTCGAGTTCGCCAGGAACGTGTGCGGACTCGAAGGCGCCGACTCGACGGAGTTCGACGAGGCGACCCCGCACAAGGTGATCTACAAGTTGCGCGACCTGCTCGGTGTGGACGATCTCGGGGGCACGATGCGGCTCGGCCGCTATGCGTGTGAGCTGGCACCGGGGTCGCTGGCCCGCAAGGTCTACGATCGAGACGTCATCTGGGAGCGCCACCGGCACCGCTTCGAGTTCAACACCCTCTACGAGCCGGTCCTCAAGGAACACGGCATGGTCATTTCGGGCCGTTCACCCGACGGTAAGTTCGTCGAGATCGCGGAACTGCCCGGTCACCCGTGGTTCCTCGGCGTCCAGTTCCATCCCGAGTTCCTGTCGCGTCCGCTCAGGCCGCATCCGCTCTTTGCGAGCTTCGTCGAGGCCTCGTACCGACACCGGCAGAGCCGGCACGGCCAGGTGAAACAGGCGAGCGCGATTGCCTGAGATGACGTCCGTTCGTGAGGTGGCCGCTGGCGCCGTCACTTTCGGCACCGGGCACCCACTCGCCTTCATCCTCGGGCCGTGCGTGATCGAGAGCGACGCCCACGTCCTCGACATGGCGATCGAGATCGCCGCGATCGCGACGCGCGTGGGCGTGCCGCTCGTGTTCAAGGCCTCGTTCGACAAGGCCAACCGCACCTCGATCGGATCGTTTCGCGGCCCGGGTCTGACCGCGGGCCTGGCGGCGCTGGCGGTCGTCAAGGCACGCACGGGACTGCCGATTCTGACCGACATCCACGAGGCGTCGCAGGCGGCGGCGGCAGCCGCGGTCTGCGACGTGCTGCAGATTCCCGCCTTTCTGTCGCGGCAGACCGACCTGCTGGTGGCCGCCGCCAAGACCGGGCGCACCGTGAACGTGAAGAAGGCGCAGTTCCTCGCCCCTCGCGACATGAGGCACGTGGTGGCGAAGCTCGTCGACAGCGGCGCGTCGGGCGTGCTCCTCACCGAGCGCGGCACGTCGTTCGGCTACAACGACCTCGTCGTCGACATGCGCGGCCTGCCGATGATGCGCGAACTCGGCCATCCGGTCGTGCTCGACGTCACGCATAGCCTGCAGCTCCCTGGCGCCGGCGACGGCGTCACCACCGGCCTGGCGGAGTACATTGCGCCGCTCGCTCGCGCCGGTGTGGCGGCCGGCGTCGACGGCATCTTCATGGAGGTCCACGACGACCCGCGGCGCGCCAAGAGCGACGCCGCCAATGCGCTGCCGCTCGGCGAGCTCGAGGCCCTGCTCTCCCAGCTGGTCGCCGTGGACCGCATCGTGAAATCACATGGTTGATCTGGCGCTGGCCCGCAGGGTGCTGCACACCGAGGCGGACGCCGTTCGGGCCCTGGCCGATCGGCTCGACGAACGCTTCTCCGCTGCGGTCGCCCTGGTGCGCGACTGTCGCGGTCGCGTGATCCTCACCGGCATGGGCAAGTCGGGCATCGTCTGTCGCAAGATTGCCGCCACGCTCTCGAGCACCGGGACGCCCGCCTATTTCGTCCACCCGGCCGAGGCCGTGCACGGCGACCTCGGGATGATTCAGCCGAGTGACGTCGTCATCGCCCTGTCGCACAGCGGCGAAACCGAGGAGCTCACACGCCTGCTCGAGACGCTGAAACGCCTCGGCGCGACGCTCATCGCCCTGACCGGTAACCCCGCCTCCACCCTCGGTCGCGCGGCGACCGTGGTGCTCGATTGCAGCGTGCCGGCCGAGGCCTGCCCGATGAACCTCGTGCCGACAGCGAGCACGACGGCGGCGCTGGCCCTCGGCGATGCACTCGCCATGTCGGTGCTCGTCGAAAAAGGTTTCAGCCCTGACAACTTCGCGGATCTCCATCCCCGGGGGACGCTGTTCCGTCGCGCCCGGCGCGTCGACGGCATCATGCGCAGCGGCGACGGCCTGCCGAGTGTGCCGCCGGGCACGCCGATGCGGGACGTCATCGCCGCGATCACGCGTGGCGGGATGGGCATTGCCTGCGTCACCGCGGCCGACGGCACGCTGGCCGGCGTGGTCACCGACGGCGATGTCCGCCGGGCCCTGGCCGCCGACACCGACGTCCTGGCCCTCAGGGCGGACGACACCATGAGCCGCAGCCCGGTCGTCGTGGCGCCGGACGTGCTGGCCGCCGAGGCGCTGCACCTGCTCGAGGAGCGCCGGATCACGGCGCTGGTCGTCGTCGACGACGACCGTCGCGTGCTGGGCGTGGTGCACCTGCACGACCTCTGGCGCACGGGACTGGTGTAGGGAGACCGCTCCGTGCTGGCCGACTCCCTCGCCTTCATCTCGGCCCTGCTCGCGCTGCTGGCGGGCGTCGCCATCGGCAAGGCCTGGGAGCGCTACAAGCTGCGGGATGGCCGCTGGATTGACCGCCGCAAGGCGCGCGATTCGCACCACTACGTCCTCGGCCTCAACTACCTGGTGGCGAACCAGATCGATCTGGCGATCGAAGAACTCAGCCAGGCGGCGCGCGTCGACGCCGACGCCCTGGAGATCCACCTCATCCTCGGCAACGTCTACCGCGAGCGCGGCCAGGTCTCGCGCGCCATCCAGGTGCATCAATCGCTCCTGCAACGCCAGAAGCTGACGCGCCTCGAGCACGCCTACGTGATGCTCTGCCTCGGCCTGGACTACAAGCGCGGCGGCTTCGTCGACCGGGCCGTCGAGGCGTTCAAGGAAGCGCGGCGGCTCGATCCGGCCAACGCCTATGCCCTGCTGCACCTCGAGAAGGTCTACGAGGAGCAGCGCCAGTGGGAAGAGGCGGCCACCGTGCGGCAGGAACTGCTGGCGATGGCGGGCCCGGAGTCGCCGGCGCGCAGCCAGACGATTCTGGCCTTCCTCGAGAACGAGCGCGGACTGACGGCGCTCAAGGCCGGCGACCTGGCGGCGGCGCGGGCCCGCTTCGTAGCCGCCCTCGATCTCGATGCGGCCGTCACGCCGGCGTCGGTGAACCTCGGCGACGTGATGGCGAGGGCCGGTGAGACGGGCGACGCGGTGCGGCTCTGGGAGGGCGTCATCGACGACGCCCCGGACCGCTCGCATCTCGTGCTCGAACGCCTGCGCGACGCCTACCGGACCGCCGGCCACCCCGAGCGGTTCCTCGACTTGTGCCGGCGCGTGGCGGCGGCGCATCCCCACAACTGGCGCGCCCGCCTGGCGCTCGGCCACGCGCTCGCCGACGCCGACCAGCGTCCAGCCGCTCTCGATCAGTTCCTCGAAGCGCTCAGTCACAATCCGCACGGCCTGACCGTGCACGAGGCGATCTGGGCGCTGCTGCTCGACACCGGACTCGAGCGGGTGTCGGTCGAGCGCTACGTCACCCATGCCCGGGCGGCAGTGTTCTACCTCGATCCGCATGTGTGCCTGCGCTGCCACTATCGCAGCACGGAACTCCTCTGGCAGTGCCCGCACTGCCACGAATGGAACACCTTCGTGGAGGAGCGGATCGCACCCGTCACGAAGGACGGCAACGAGCTCTGAGCCACGCCGCCAGGCGCGCGGCCTGGCGCAGGGTCGCCGCCATGTCGCCGTCGGTCATCACGACGGCATCAGCCAGCCGCACCTTGTGGTCGATCGGCCACTGCGCGGCCAGCCGGCGGTCGGCATCTGCCGCGTCCAGCCTGTCGCGCGCCATCAGCCGCGCCCGCTGCGTGCCGGGGTGACACGCCACCACGACGACCAGCTCGAAGGTCGTCGCCCAGCCGGTTTCGTAGACCAGCGGGATCTCGGCGACGCCTGCCGTCCCGCGCGGCAGGTCGGCGAAGAAGGCGTCGATGCCGGCGCGGACGCGCGGGTGCACCAGGCGCTCGAGGTCCGCGCGCGCGGCGCGGTCGTCGAACACCAGCGCCGCCAGGGCCCGCCGGTCGAGCGCGCCGTCGGCGTCGAGGATGCCGGCGCCGAAGCGCGCGACGACGGCCTCGAGGCCCGGCGAGCCAGGCGCCACCGCCTCGCGCGCCACCTGGTCGGCGTCGATGGTCGCCACGCCGTGGTCGCGCAGGCCGCGGCCGACCACGCTTTTCCCCGTCGCGATGCCGCCCGTCAGCGCGACGCGCACGGACGCCTCAGCCCGCCGGGGCGAGGCCGGCGCGGGCCTCCGCCGCGGTGACGGTGTTGGCCAGCAGCATGGCGATGGTGAGCGGGCCGACGCCGCCGGGCACCGGCGTCACCGCGCCGGCCACGGTCCACACGTCCGGATGCACGTCACCGACCACCAGGCTCCCGGTCTTCGCGAAGCGCTCCCGCCGGGCATGGTCCGGCGGGTACCAGGCGGCGACAATCGACGCGTCCTCCAGGCGGCTGATGCCGACGTCGATGACCGTGGCTCCCGGCTTGACGAAGGCCGGTGTCACGTAGCCGGGACGGCCCACGGCGGCCACCAGGATGTCGGCCGCGCTCGCCAGGCTCGCCACGTCCGGCGTGCGCGAATGGCAGATCGTGACGGTGGCGTCGGCGTGCAGCAGGAGCAGGGCCATCGGCTTGCCGACGATGTCGCTGCGGCCGATGACCACGGCCCGCTTGCCGGCCAGCGCGATCCCCTCCCGGGCGAGCAGTTGCATCACCCCTGACGGCGTGCAGGCCACCAGCTGGGCGCGCTTCTGCACTAGCAGGCCCACGTTGGTCGCATGGAAGCCGTCGACGTCCTTGGCCGGTGAGACGGCGTCGAAGACGCGCTGCTCGGCGTCGCGGCCCATGGCCGCGGGCAGGGGCGACTGCACGAGAATGCCGTCGACGGCGTCATCGGCGTTCAGGCGCGCCACCACGGCCAGCGCATCTGCCAGGTGCGCGCCCTCCGGCAGCCGGAAGAGCTCGGCGCGGCAGCCGGCGTCGGCGGCCGTGCGCAACTTGTTGCTGACATAGATCTGCGAGGCCGGGTCGGTACCGGCCAGCACGATGCCGAGTGCCGGCGGCCGGCCCCGCGCCGCCGTGAAGCGCGTGATGCGGTCGGCCAGCTCGCCGCGGATGGCCGCGGCGGTGGCCACGCCATCGAGGGCGCGCGCGCTCATGCCCGCACCCCGGCTGGCGGCGCAGGACGGGCGACACCATCGAGCTGCCGCAGTTTCTCGGTGCTGCCGAGCAGCACCAGCTGGTCGCCAGCGTGCATGCGCGCCTCCGGCGGCGGGTTGAACTCCATATGTCCCTCAGCACGGCGGATGGCCACGACGATGACGCCGAACCGCTGCCGCAGTTCGGCCTCGCGGATCGAGCGCCCGATGAGACTGCCCCCGGGCGCCAGCTCGATCTGCTCAGCCGACAGGTCGATGTGTTCGGAGCTGGTGGCCAGCCGCATGAAGTCGACCACCGCGGGGCGCAGGGCGGTGTGAGCCATCTGGATGGCCCCCAGCGTGTAGGGCGAGATGACGCGATTGGCGCCGGCCCGTGTCAGCTTCGACTCCGCGTCCTCGGATTCGACGCGCGCGATGATGAAGAGGTCGGGTCTGAGGCCGCGGGCGGTGAGCACCGTGTAGACGTTCTCGGCATCGGTCGAGACGGCGGCGATCAGGCCGCGGGCCCGCTCGAGCCCAACCCGCAGCAGCACCTCGTCGCGGCTGGCGTCGGCTTCGACCGCGATGCCGCCGCCGGCGATGATGCCGTGCACCTTGTCGGCATTGCGATCGATGACGACGCAGGGCACGCCCTGGCGGCCAAACTCCTCGGCAATCGTGCTGCCGATGCGCCCGTAGCCGCAGATGATGAAGTGATTGGTGAGTTCATCCAGCATGCGCTTGAACCGCCGATCCTCGAACCCTCGATGCAAGCCGCCGTCGACCACCATCGCCATCAGCACGAACGCCGTGTAGAAGAGCGCGGAGACGCCGACGAGCAGGACGACCGACGTCCACACCTCGCCGGCGCGGCTGAGTGGATGGACGTAGGCGTAGCCGGCCGTCGTGACCGAGATGATGGTCATGAAAGCCGCGTCCCACCAGGACCAGCCTTCGATGACGACGTAGCCCACCGTGCCGACGATGCTGACCGCCAGCACGAGCACGACGCCGAGTCCGGGGCCCCGGGCCCAGGACAGCGAACGCCCTCTCGACGCGGTCAACACTATGGCGGCTCAGGGCGCTCACCGGGTGGCGGACGCCGTCACGCGGTGGTGGAATCGGCGCCGCTGGCCTTCCGCAGGCCGAACCCGGCCAGGAAGATGGCCACCGACACCGCGAGCCAGCGCAGCGCGAAGGCGTCGGCCTCTTCGGCGGTCACGCCGATCTCGTGCCACTTGGCGATCGTCTCGGTCGTGATCCCGAACTCGGTCATGTAGGCGAGCAGTGTGACGCACGCGAAGTTGAAGACGGCCAGGGCGCCGGCGATGAAGACGAAATTGGCCAGCCCCTGAAACGAGGTGCGCCGCCCGGCCTCCGCCTGGTCCACGAGCGGGCTGTGGGTGCGGCCGTAGAACCAGTAGATGAGCATGCCGAGGTCGAGCCAGACGAGGAATCGCACCCAGGTGAGGATGGGCAGGTTCAACATCAGATAGGCACAGAACACGATTCCGAGCACCGGGAACACCGGGCCGAACGGGACACGGAACGGCCGCGGAACCTCCGGGCGGCTGACCCGCAGTATCAGGACTGCACCGCACACGATGCCGAAGGCAAACAGCGTCCCGATCGAGGTCATTTCTCCGACGGTCTGAATCTGCGTCAGGCCGGCCACGATCGCCACGATGACGCAGGTGATGATGGTCGTGATGTAAGGAGTACCGAACTTCGGATGCACCTTGCTGACGCCCTGGGGCAGCAGCCCGTCGCGGCTCATCGCGAAGAAGATGCGCGGCTGGCTCATCAGCATCACGAGCAGCACCGAGGTGATGCCGGCCACGGCGCCCGCCGAGACCAGGTAGGCCGCCCAGTCCTGCCCGATGAGGCTGAGCGCGAAGGCGACAGGCGCATTGAGGAACTCCGGATCGGTCTTGTAGTCGACCACCGGCACGATCCCCGTGAGGATGGCGGCGACCGCAAGGTAGAGCACCGTGCAGACGACGAGCGAGGCGATGATGCCAATCGGCAGGTCGCGCTGCGGGTTCTTGGCTTCCTCGGCGGTCGTGGAGACGGCGTCGAAGCCGATGTAGGCGAAGAAGACGACCCCGGCGGCGCCCATCACGCCCGCCCAGCCGTAGGGAATGAACGGATCCCAGTTGTCGGGCTTCACGTAGACGGCGCCGGCGCCGATGAAGAACAGCACCGCCGCCAGCTTCACGCCGACCATGATGGCGTTGAAGCGTGCGCTTTCACGAATGCCGACGATCAGCAGATACATGATGCCGAGCACGATGAGCACGGCCGGCAGGTTGATGATGGCGCCGGGTGATGCGGCGCTCGGCGCTGCCGACATCCACGCCGGCAGCGTGATGCCGGCACCCGACAGCAGCTTCTGCATGTAGCCGCTCCAGCCGATCGCGACGGTCATCGAGCCGACGGCGTACTCGAGGATGAGATCCCAACCGATGATCCAGGCAAACAGTTCGCCCATCGTCGCGTAGGCGTAGGTGTAGGCGGAGCCGGCGATCGGGATCATCGACGCGAACTCGGCGTAGCAGAGCGCGGCGAAGCCACAGGCCATGCCCGCGACGAGATACGAGATCATGATGCCGGGACCGGCCTGGTTGGCGGCGGCCGTGCCGGTCAGGACGAAGATGCCGGTGCCGATGATGGCCCCAATGCCGAGCAGCGTGAGATCCCACGCCGTCAGGCTGCGCCGGAGCGCCTTGCTGCCATGCTCGACGTCACCGACGAGTTGCTCGATCGACTTCGTCTTGAGCAGATTCGAATCCATTCGGCCTCCATGTGGGCTCCGGATGCCGGCGCAGGCGCCGGACCGGGCCCCAAGCCCGGGGAATTATACAGGCTCAGTTCGCAGAGCCGAGAGAAACTGGCTGGCCCGAGCCCCTGGATCCTCACCGTTGCGCAGTAGGTCACTGATGATGGCCACGGCACGGGCTCCGGCGTTGGTCACCGGTCGGGCGGTCGAAAGCGTAATCCCGCCGATGGCCACGAGCGCTTTGCCGGCACTGGCGGCCCGCCCGGCGGCGAAGCGCACACCCTCGAGGCCGACGGCCGGGTCGGGGTTGGCCTTGGTGGCGGTTGGGAATACCGGGCCGTAGGCCACGTAGGTGACCGGCTCGATGAGCGCGGCCGCCAATTCGGCCGGTGTGTGCGTCGAGCACCCGATGATGGCATCGGGCCCGAGCAGGCGCCGGGCATCCTTCACCGGCAGATCGCTCTGGCCGAGGTGCACGCCGAGGCCGGCCGTCTTTGCCACATCGACCCGGTCGTTCACGATGAGGTGCGCGCCGACGGCCTCCGCTGCCGGTGCCAGGTGCGTCACGAGGGCGAGAAAGGCGCCGGAGCCAAGTCGCTTGGCGCGAATCTGCACGTGGCTGACACCGGCTCGGAGGAAGGCCTCCGCGACCGCCGTCGGCGTCCGGCCCGCCGCTGTACACACATCGACGTCGACAATGGCGTAGAGCGGTGACATCTGCGCGTGGCTAGGCCGTCTCCGCCAGCTTGGAGGGTCTGGCAGGCGGCATGAAGCGTTCCATGAAATGCGTGCTCAGGCGGCCGGCGACGAAATCAGGATCGTTCAGGATCTTCAAATGCAGAGGAATGCTCGTCTTGATGCCTTCGATGACGGTCATGCCGAGCACCCGCTTCATGCGCGCAATCGACTCGTCACGGTCGCGCCCGTGGACGATGACCTTGGCGATCATCGAATCGTAGTACGGCGTGATCGTGCACTCGGAGTGCGCGGCCGTGTCGACGCGCACGCCCGGCCCGCCCGGGATCGAGAACGCATGGATGACGCCTGGCGAAGGCACGAACGTCTCGGGATCTTCGGCGTTGATGCGGCACTCGAGCGCGTGGCCGGTGAAGGTCACCTCGCTCTGCCGAACCGAGAGCCGATGGCCGGCCGCGATGCGGATCTGTTCCTTGACGATGTCGAGTCCGGTCACGAGCTCCGTCACGGGGTGTTCGACCTGCACCCGCGTGTTCACTTCCATGAAATAGAAGTGGCCCTTGTCGTCCATCAGGAACTCGAACGTGCCGGCGTTGGTGTACTGCACCGCCAGGGCGGCATCCGCCACCAGGGCCCCCATCTTGCGGCGCACCTTGTCGGAGAGCGCCGGCGAGGGCGATTCCTCGAGCAGCTTCTGGTGCCGGCGCTGAATCGAACACTCGCGTTCGCCCAGATGGATGACCGAGCCATGGTGGTCGCCGAGAACCTGGAACTCGATGTGGCGCGGCGAATCCAGATAGCGCTCGACGTAGACATCACCGTTGCCGAAGGCGGCCTCGGCCTCCCGCTGCGCGGTGCGGAACGCGTGCTGGAGGTCGCCCGGCGACTTGACGATGCGCATGCCACGACCGCCGCCGCCCGCTACCGCCTTGATGATGACCGGGTAGCCGATCTCCTTGGCCACCTGGGCCGCGCGCTCGTCGTTTTCGACCGGCCCGTCGCTGCCGGGCAGCATCGGCAGGCCCGCCTTCTTCATTGCGCGCCGCGCCTTCGACTTGTCGCCGAGCAGGCGGATGACGTGCGGGTCGGGTCCGATGAAACGGATGTGGCACGCCTCGCAGACTTCCGCCAGATAGGCACTCTCGGACAGGAAGCCGTAACCGGGGTGAATCGCGTCGGCGCCGGTGATCTCGGCCGCGCTGATGATCGCCGGCACGTTCAGGTAGCTCTCGGCGCTACGGGCGCCGCCGATGCAGATATCCTCGTCGGCGAAACGCACGTGCAGCGAGTTTTCGTCGGCCTCGGAATAGACGGCCACGGTCTTGATGCCGAGTTCGCGGCAGGCGAAAATGACTCGCAGCGCGATCTCGCCACGGTTGGCGACCAGGATCTTCTTGAACATTGGCGGCTACGAACGCAGGCGGATGGCGAAGATGCGCTCGCCGTACTGCACCGGCTGACCGTTCTCCACGTAGACGTTGGTGATCTCGCCTTCGTACTCAGAGTCGATCTCATTCATCAGCTTCATCGCTTCGATGATGCAGAGCACCTGCCCCTTCTTCACCGTGTCGCCCACGTTGACGAAGGCGGCCGCGCCCGGCTCGGCCGACCGGTAGAACGTGCCCACGATCGGCGATTTCACGATCGCCAGCTGCGTCCCATCCTCGACCGGCGCGGTGGCCGTCGGGGCCGGGCCGGAGGCGGGTGCCGGCGGGGCCGCCATCGCCGACGCGGCCGGCATCACGTGGGTCACGATGTGCGGCCCGCCGCGCTTCACTCGCAGCTTGAAGCCACCGTCCTCGAGTTCGAATTCCGCGAGGTCGTGGGCCTGGACGAGCTCGAGCAGTTCCTTGATGTCGTCAGAGTTCATGGTCCTCGAAACCCGACGGCGCGCCGGTGAGGCGCTCGACGCCGGAATATGTCACGACGAAGTCGTCCTCGATGCGCACGCCACCGCGTCCGGCGAGGTAGACGCCGGGCTCGACGGTGAAGACCATCCCCGGCACCACCGGCCCCTCGCGGTCGCCGCGCGGCCCGATTGTGGGCCGTTCGTGCACTTCCAGCCCCAGGCCGTGCCCGGTACCGTGCACGAAGACCTCGGCGAGACCGTGCCGCGTCAGGACGGCGCGCGCCGCGCCATCGATTGCCGAGGGCAGCACGCCCGGAGCGGTCGCGTCGATGGCGGCGGTCTGAGCCTCGGCCACCGCGCGGACCCAGGACTCGCACTCGGCTGGCACGGCGCCGACGGCCACCGTGCGGGTCATGTCCACGGCATAGCCGTCGAGCACCCCTCCGAAATCCACGATCACCAGCTCCCCGGTCTGTATGGGACGGCTGGTGGACCGGTGGTGAGGGCGGGCGGCATTGGGCCCCGAGGCGACAATCGTCTCGAATGCCGGGCGTTCGAAGCCGGCATCGTGCAGCGCCAGCTCAACTCTCCAGGACACCTCGCGCTCGGAACGGCCGTCAAACACCTCCGGAAGTATACACGCGGCCACTTCCGCGAGCCGCCCTCCTGCCTCGCGCAGCCGACCGAGCTCCCAGGCATCCTTGATCGCCCGGAATCCCTCAATGAATCCGAAGGTCTCTCGGATCTCGCGGCCGCCGACATTGGCCTCGGTCCGCAGGCCGGCCAGGCGCCCCACCGTCAGGTGGTCGCCCTCGATTCCCAGGACTTGCGGGTCGCGGTCGGCAACGACCGCGGCTGCCGTCGCCTCGTAGCTCTCGCCAACCGGGACGCCGACAACGGAAAGGTGGCCCAGCACGGCAGCGGCCTCCTGGAACTGCTGGAGGTAGCGATGGTCGACGATGACGACGGCGCCTTCGGTCGAGAGCAGCGCCATGCCGGCCGAGGCACTGACGCCGGTGAGGTATCGGAGGTTGATGGGGCTCGTGATGAGGAGGCTATCGGCGCCGGTGGCTACGATGCCGTTCTGTGCAGCTTTGAGGCGTGTCAGCAGGATGTCGGGCGGTGGAGGCATCTTGGGACCGCCGGCGGCGTTCCGACTACTCGGTGGACCGGTCGTGCAAGGTGTTCAGCCACGTCTCGAGATCGCCGAGCACGTCCTCCGGGCGCTGTTCGGCTGCCACCGTGTCGTCGCCGGCCGCCGGAGTCTCGAGCGGCGCGGTATCGAGCGACCTCGTGTCGGTCACGGCCACAGCGCCCGCGTCGCCCTCGCTCTCGGCCTCGGCTCCTCTCTCAGCCTCCTCCGGCGTCGCGACGAACGCCGCAAGCTCATCCGGGTGGCTCGAGCCCGAGAACGCCGCCGCTTCTTCACCTTGGGCGTCCTCACTCAGCGCGCCGGGAGCGAGCGGCGGGACGGTCGCGCCGACATCAGTCGGACGCTCTGGGTCGTCGAGTGCGGGCACCGCTGCCGCGGTGAGGGCGCCCGCTGACTGCGCGTCGACTTCGTGGTCAGCGACCTCGGCGACGCCGGCGGCCGGCTGGGCGGCGGCCGTGTCGGTGGCCGTCATGGCCGGCTCCAGCCCCCACGCCGCCGCAGTCTCACCGGCTGGCGCGCCATGCGCGCGAAGCTCCGCCTCGAGCGCGGCAAAGGGATTGGGGCCGAGATCCACCGGATCCGGGAGGTCGATGACCGGCGCCGCCAGGCCCTGAACGACCGCCTCGAGTTGGGGTGGCGCCGACGGCGTGCCCAGTGCGGCGACGAGCCGGTCGAAGTCGAAGGGCGCCGTCGAGCCCTCGGCGGCATTGCGGGCCGGAGGCGGCGACGCGCTTTGTGGCGCCAGCGGCACGCGTTCAGCGGCCGACAGCAGCTCCTGGTGCGCTTCCTCGAAGGAGAGTCCGCCCGGCGGACCCGACGCCGCCATGCCGATCTGGCGCGACAGCTGCTGGACGATCTCTTCGATTTCCGGGTCGTGGCGCGCCAGGGCCAGCGCGCGCTCGTAGTAGGTGAGCGCCTCGGCCATCTGCCCGTCGCGGTGGAAGATCTCGGCCAGGCCGCGCACCGCGGCCAGGTTCTCGGGCGCCTCGGCCACCACGAACTCGAACTCGCCACGCGCCTCGGCCAGCTCGCCGAGGTCGAGCAGCGCCCGGCCGAGCGTCACGCGCGCCGAGAGGTAGCCGGGATGGCGCACCAGCCCCTCGCGGCAGATGCGAACGGCATCGTCGGTCTGCCCCGAGCGGCGGTACTCCTCCGCCAGCTGCGCGAAGGCGATCGACGCCGGGTCGTTCTGGACCCGGCGCCGGAGTTCATCGATGCGGGACGGAGACACGTAACTCCTACGGAACTTTGATCGTGACCGCCTTGGTCACGACGCCCACGCCCGCTGGCGCAAAGGTATCGTCGGTCACCGTCAGGGTGACGTTGAAGGCGACATCCTCGCCCGTCACCGAGCCTGGCGGAATCAGGTCGATGTCGTAGCGCTTGGCCACGGTCAGTCCAGTGCCCTTGCGGCCGGTGCCGAAGTCCCAGTCGTAGGCGACGATCCTGTGCCCGGGCGCCGCCGTCGACGCCGCGGCATTGAAGAACACTTCCTGGCCGAAGCGCGGCACGGCCGGCGAGAAGGTGAACTCGGCCTTCGGTGCCGCCGTCGTGGTGACGACCACTGACAGCGGCGTGGTGGCAGACTGGCCGCGTAAGTCGGTCACGGTCAGCCGCGCGATGAACGTGCCGGCGGTGCGGTACTCGTGACTGACGATCATGCCGGTGCCCGACGAGCCGTCGCCGAAATCCCACGCATAGGTGCAGTTGACGCCGCACAGGACACCCTCGTCGCGAGTGGCCGAGGCGTCGAAGGTCACGGGCGTGTAGGTCGTGACCGGCGTCGGCGTCACGATGAAGGACGGCTGCGGCGCCCCGTTGGGCGGAATGATGACCGGCACCGTCGAGGGCGGTACCAGCCGGATCTCGACGCTGCGCGTATTCGACCCGGCGTAGTCGCCGTTGATCGGCGTCACGAGCAGCGTGACGATGGTGTAGGGGTCGACCGGCTCGGGCAGCGGCGGCGGCGCGGTATACACGAGCCGCGCGATGCCGTCGTCGCCGGTGACGACGGTGCGCGCCGACAGACGCCCGTAATCGGCGAGCGCGCGCAAGGCCATCATCTCGACCCGCATGGCCACCGCGCGGGCGGGCCGCCCGTCGGCACCGCGGGCCACGATCTCGACCTGCGACTGCGAGAGGCCGTCCTGCCCGAGGATATCGGGCACGGCGGTCGTGCGCACGGAGAGGCCGAACTCCGAGGGCCCCGCGAGCGACGGCGCCTCAGTTTTCTTGACGGTGCAGCCGCCGAGCGCCACCGTGGTGGCGAGCGCGACCAGCGTCGAGAGGGTGCGAGACATAGGGAACGTCACAGCTCGAGTCCTTTCCTGCCTACTGGGGGTCGCCGAAGTCGCCGAAGTTCACCGACATCGTGCCAGTGGCGACGACGTCGTTTCCGGACTGGTCCCTGCCGTAGAACGTGATCTCGGCAACGGTCGAAATAAGTTGAGCGCCGCCGTTGTAGGCCATGTTGCGCAGCGGCGGCTCCTCTTTGGCCTGATGACGCACGACGGCGAAGGTGCCCGACGCCGTGCCGGCGGGCGGCACCGTGAAGGTCAAGGCGCCGTCGAACGCGTAGGGCACGTCGACGCCCTGCGTGTTGCGGCCATCGGAACGCCGGAAGACCACGCGGTACTGCGAGAGCGTGATGGCGTTGAGCGCGGACGGCTGCGTCGGCGCGGCTGACGGTCCCGGGTCTTTCAGGCCGACGCGGAACTCGACCCGACCGCCATCGGCGAAGATCGTCGGGATGAGGTTCTCATTGTCGTCCTTGACGAGCGTCAGGACGTCCGAGAAGAGGACGTTGCCGAACTCGTCAGGGGTGGCGCCACTGGCCCCCTCGAGGCGCACGATCTGCAGGTAGCCCGGAGACCGGCCGGTGCGCGATACTTCGCCGCACGCCGCCGTCAGGAGCGCCGATATTGCCAGCACCAGCGCGGCAATCCGATGATTCGTAGTCGAGACTCGCATGATGTCCTCTGCCTCGTAGATGTCGCTCGGTCGATCAGCCCTTGGTGATGCGCGGCGTAATGAAGATGAGGAGTTCCCGGCTTTCGTCGCTCGACTCATCGCGCTTGAACAGCCACCCGAGGAGGGGCACCCGCGACAGGAGCGGCGTGCGGCCCTGCACCGACTGCTCGCGGCTCAGGTAGATGCCGCCGATAACCGTGGTCTCGCCATCGGCCACGAGCACCGTGGTCACGGCGCGCTGCGTGTCGATGGGCGGGATGTCGTTGATGGCGCGGCTGTAGTCGGGCGACGCGTTCTCGAGGTTGACGCGCATGATGACCGTATTCGACGCGGTGATCTGCGGCGTGACCTTCAGCGTCAGCGCGGCGTCCTTGAAGGTGACCGTGACGGTGTTGTTGGCGACCGTCTGGATGGGAATCTGCACGCCCTGCGTGATCTCGGCTTCGACGTTGTTCTGGGTGGAGACGCGCGGCGTCGAGAGCACGCGGCCCTGGCCGGAGCGCTCGAGCGCACTCAGCGCCACGTCGAGGTTCACCGCGCCGTTGATCGAACCGAGTGCCAGCCCAAGCGCACTGGTGGCGTTGGCCACGCCGAGGTTGACGCCACTCGGTGCGCCATCGGGCCCCTGCGGCCCGGCACCCGTGCGGCCGGTGATGCTGCCGTTGTTCGGAAAGGCCATCGGTGTGGTGTTGCCGAGTTCCGGCGCCACCCGGCCGCTCACGCCCCACTGCACGCCGACGTTGCGGGCGAAGTCGCGGGTCGTCTGCACGATGCGGGCTTCGATCTCCACCTGCGGCTGCGGCAGATCGAGCGCAGCGAGAAGTGCGTCGGCGGCGGCGAGGCGCGCCGGCAGGTCGCGGATGATGACCGTGTTGGTGCGCGGATCCACCTGCACTTCACCGCGCGTCGACAGGGCGCTGCGCGTCAGGATGCCAATGAGGTCGGCGCCTTTGGCGTAGCTGAGCGGGCGCGTCAACACGCGCAGTTCGCCGGCCAGCGCCTGCTCATCGGACAGCTTACGGCGCTGGATCTCCTCGTCGGCCAGCACGGCCAGGGGCGCGATACGGACGATCGTGCCGTCGACGAAGTAGCCGAGCTTGTTGGACTTGAGGATGATGTCGAGCGCCTGATCCCACGGCACGTCCCGCAGCGACACATCGACGGTGCCGTTGATGCTCGGGTCGATGACGACGTTGAGACCGCTGATCTCGGAAAAGGTACGGAGCACGGCCCGCAGGTCGGCGCCCTGGAAGTCGAGCGACACGGGATGCCCGGTGAACCTCGGGCGCGCCTCGCTCTCGGCTGCCACCTGGGGCACGGCGCTCGGTGCCTGCAGAGTCTCCGGTGCCACGGGCGGCGCCGTCATGGAGGCCGGGGCCACCTGCAATGCCGGAGCGACCGGCTCAGCAGGCGGTGCCGTCATCGACACTGGAGCGACTTGCGACAGGGGCGCGGTCGGGGCGGCAGGTGAGGCCGGTGGGGTCATCGACCCCGGCGTCAAGCCGGCTGGCGCCACTGCGAGGTCCGAGGCTGGTTGGACCGCGGGCGGCGCATCGACGGTAGCGAATACGACGCGCACTTCCTCGCTGTCGGCGCCGGCCGCCTCGACCCTGTATTCCAGCTTGCGCTTCAGATCGACGACCACCCGCGTGATGAGGGGGTCACGGCTATTGGTGGCCACCCGCACCCGGGTCACATCCGCCTGGTCGATGCCCAGTACCGCCGGGACGGCGCGGCTGGCGGTCACGCCCTCGAAGTCGAGCAGTACGCGCGGCGGCATGTCCTTGGCCTCTTCGACGGTGGTGGCCCTGAGCGCTCCGTTGCCGACGATGGCGACGGTCACTTCGTCGCCGGAGCGCGAAGCGCGCACCGCCCGCAATTCCGTGGCCGCCGCGCGCACTACCGCGCCGGTGGCCGCGGCCACCGGCAGCGCAGCGTGATCGACCTCGACCATGATCAGGTTGCGATTGGTGCGCACACGGTGAGGCGCGGCGCGCTCGAGGTTGACCCTTACGCGGGCGAGCGGCGTGCCGTCGGCCGCGACGCGCTCTTCCACCTCGACGCCGCCAAGCGGTGACGGTCCACGGCCCAACTGGCCTTGAACGCCGTCAACGCTCACGTTGCGCAAGTCGACCAGTACGGTCAGTGGATTCGGCTGCGAGGTGACGTAGGCCACCGGTTCGGTCGCCTCGATCACCACCGAGCTGACGCGCCCATCGTCGCGCGTCGACACCGTGCGCAGCTGCGGCACCGCGGCCGATTCGCCTGACGCGGCACCGACTGCGACGACGTGTCCCGCCAGCGCGGTGACACACGCCACAACCGTTACAAGTGGAGCCATTCGCCGGAGCATCATTTGCCCTCTTCCTGGGAGCGGAGGAGTTTGCGCACCTCGCGCTGTTTCTGTAGTGACAGCGGATCACTGACTTGCTGCAAGATCACGACCGCCCGTGGAGTAATCGACTTCACGGTGCCGTCGAACAGGCGACTGCCCTCCCGCACGCTGTAGGACTGACGCGCGCCGGGGCCCGAGACCATGGCCACGTAGGTGCCACTGGTGAGCACGATGCCCCGCACCGTCAGTTCATCCACCAGGAGACCGGCGGCGCCCTGCGGCCGCGTCGCCGTGCTCGCCTCGGTCGTCGGATCGACGCCGCGGGCGAGCGTCAAGAAGGGATCGCGACGCCCGGCCGCGTCGTAGGCGAAGTCGGCCGGAGGCGACGGCAAGTTGTCGACCTGGGCGGGTGCAGGGACTGGCGCGGGTGTCGCGGGGGGCTGCGCGGCTACCACCGCCGTTCCCAGGCACCACAGCGCGACGATCGTCGACAGGAGGCGCATCATTCGGTCTTCTTCGCGGGCCCAGTGGCGGCCGGCGCTCCAGGTTGCGGGGTCGAGGTCTGGTCGTTCAGCACGAAGGTCATCGCCGTGCACGTGACGCGCACCGTGACACCCGGACGCTGCTGGGGCACGGTGTTCATCTCCATCGCACCGACGTTGATGATGCGCGGCAGCTTGCTCACGCGGTCCAGGAACTGCCCGACGTTGTGGTACGAACCTTCGACCTCGATTTCGATCGGCCACTCGGCGTGCAGTTCCTTGGTGGCGATGGCCCGCGGGCGGAAGTGCCGGATGGTCAGACTCGACTGCGAGGCCAGCGTCTGCAAGCGCCGCAGCAGCTCCGCCACATCTTTCTCTTCGGGCAGGATCGCCTTGAGGCTCTCGAGCCGCGTTTCGAGGTCGCCGACCTGGGCGCGGAACTCTGGCAGCTGACGCGCCGTCTCCATGCCCTTGTCGATGCGGCCGCGAATAGCGGCGAGCTCGGCTTCGCGGACGTCGAGGTCGGCGCGGGCCTGCTGCTCGTAGAAGTAGTAGTAGCCGCCGACGACGAGGGCGCCGACGAAGACGAAGACCAGCAACTGCCCCCACCAGGGCAGCTTGTTCATCTGGAGACTAGCCACGGCCGCCTCCCTTCACGGCCGGCGCCGCACCAGCGACGCCCGCCGGGGCCGCTGTCTTGAGGCCGGACATCTGGAACGCCGCCTTGACCACGAACTTGATGAGCTCCGGCGAGGTCTGCGTGGCCGCCACCACCTCGCTGTTGAGGATCTCGACCGGGCGCGTGAAGTAGCGCGAGTGCTCGAGGGCGCCAACGAAGTCGGAGAGCGACGTCAGTGAGAGGCAGTTGCCCTCGATCGTGATGTCGTAGCCGCTTTGCGTCATCTTCGTCAGCCACACCATGTCGGGGAGGCTGCGGCTGATCTGGTCGAGGATGTGCACCGGCGCTGTCTGGCCACGCCGCAGTTCCTCGATGAGGGACACGCGCTGCTCGAGGCGGCCGCGCCGGGCCTCGAACTCACGGACCTCGGAAATCACCTGAATGAGCCGCTGTTCTTCCAGTCGGGCGGCGTCGATGTCGCGTTCGACCTGCGTGGCCTGCTGGTCGAGCGACCAGTAGCTCCAACCCACGTAGGCGAACGACAGCAACACGATCAGGCTGCCTCCCAGGGCAATCTTCTTGGCGTCGTCGAGACGGAACGCGCTCTTGCCGCTGTCGACCGGCCGTCTCTCCGCGACGAGGTTGATGCGAATCACCGGTCACCATCCTTGCGCAGCGCCAGGCCCATGGCCACGGCGCACACGGGCGCGTAGTCAGCGGCGCTGCCGCCCTGGAGAGCGGCCGGGTCGATCGGCACGTTCCGAAAGGGGTCGAAGCGTTCGACCTCGGTGCCGAGGCGCTCGCGCAGCGCGGTCTCGAATTCCTCGACCATCGAGGCCCCGCCGCTCACGATGATGCGGTCGATGTGGTCGCTGGCCGACGTGGCCTTGAAGAAGTCGAACGTCTTCTCGATTTCGAGCAGCACGTTCTCCATCACCGCATGCAGCACCGGGCGGACGTCGTCGGATCGGACGCCGTCGACCGGCAGGCCCCGCTTGGCGTCTTCGGCGCCCTCGAACGGCAGTCCGAGTTCCTTCTGCACCGCCTCGGTGAAGGCGTTGCCGCCGATGCCGACGTCACGCGTGAAGAGCGAGGTGCCGCCGGAGACCAGGTTGATGTTGATGGCGCTGGCGCCGGCGTTGATGAGCGCCACGATCTTGCCGACATCGTCGGCGTAGTTGGTTTCGAAGGCGTTCTGAAGGGCGAAGGCGTCGACGTCGACGACGACCGCCTTCTTACCGACGGCGCTGACGATGCCGGTGTAGTCGGCAATCTTGTCTTTCTTGGCCGCGACGAGCAGCACGTCCATCGTGCCCTGCCGCTCGGCGACCGGCGTCAGGATCTGATAGTCGAGATTGACGTCCTGGATGTCGAAGGGGATGTACTGCTCGGCTTCCCACTGAATGGAATCCGCCAGGTCGGCCTCGCTCATCACCGGCAGATTGATCTTCTTGACGATGACCGAACTGCCCGAGAGCGACGCCACGACGTCCTTCGCCTTGAAGCGGGGCGACTGCAGCAGCCGGCGCACGGCATCGGTCACCGCGCCAGCGTCCATGATCGCGCCATCGACGATGCTGTCGGGCGGCACCGGCTCCACGCCGATGGCCGTCACCTTGAAGCCGCGTCCCGACTTCTTGAGCTCGATCGCCTTGACCGCACTCGACCCGATGTCGAGCCCGACCACCGGCTTGCTTCTGTTGAACAGCACTACGACGCCTTCCCTTCTGTCTGCCGGAGCGTCTCGCTCCAACCCGCCGCCGAGCCTAGGGCAAACCCGGTACCAACACCGAAAGTTCTGGCTCGGCCCGGAAATCGCCCGAAACTACGGTGGGTGGCCGCCAGGTGTCGGCCGGCTGGCAGGATCGGCACTGACAAAACCGACACCGACTGACAGTTTTTTCCGAATGCGAAATCGTCAGCCAAGGCCTTCATCACCAAGAGTGGTATCGGCGCAAGCACCTCATCGCAGGAGCCGAACTCGTGCGAATCGTGCAACTTAGCGTCCGGAAGCCCCGTGCAGGCACGGGCAGGCGCCGCGCCCGGTCCGACTGCAAGTCTGTGCATTGGCGGGCATATGCTAGCAGAGAGCTGGAGCGCGTTGCGCGCGAATTCTCACGGATCCGTGATCCCGGCTCCTGGGGGCGCCGGAAGATTGGCGCTGGCGATTCCAGCTTGACCGATTCTCGGAAAGTTGCGTATTATTTGGGTTTGCCGTCGCTAGGCAAGCGTGGGAAGGGTACTGAAACGATGCGAACGTACGTGGCGACACCCAAGACGGTGGCGCGCCGCTGGCATGTGATCGACGCCGAGGGCCAGGTGCTCGGGCGAATTGCCACGGCCGCGGCCCGGATGCTGCAGGGCAAACACAAGGCGACCTATACGCCGTTCATCGACACCGGCGATCACGTCGTCGTCGTGAACGCCGCCAAGGTCAAGCTGACCGGCCGCAAGGAAGACCAGAAGCTCTATCGCTATCACTCCGGCTACGAGGGCGGCCTGCGCGAGGAGCGCGCCAAGATCGTGCGCCAGAAGCGGCCCGCCCGGCTGGTCGAGGAGGCCGTCCGCGGCATGCTGCCGAAGAACGCCATGGGTGACGCGATGTACACGAAACTCAAGGTCTACGCTGACGGCAAGCACCCGCATGCGGCGCAGCAACCAACTTCGTTCGAGGTGGCATAACGTGGCGGCATTGCAGTATTACGCGACCGGGCGGCGCAAGACGGCCACGGCGCGTGTGTTCCTGCGCCCCGGCTCGGGCGCCATCACCGTGAATCGTCGCGAATTCGCCGAGTTCTTCCCCACCGAATCGTTGCGCATCGCCGTCAAGACGCCGCTGCTGCTCACCGAGACCGCCGAGAAGTTCGATGTGCTGTGCACTGTGGCTGGTGGTGGTGTCGCCGGCCAGGCGGGTGCGATTCGCCTCGGCATCTCGCGGGCGCTCTGCACGTTCGATCTCGAGTTGCGCGGAAAGCTGAAGAAGGACGGCCTCCTGACGCGCGACGCGCGCGCGAAGGAACGCAAGAAGTACGGTCTGGCCGGAGCCCGCAAGCGGTTCCAGTTCAGCAAGCGCTAGGCGGAACGATGGACGGAGCAACCTTGACCCCACTCGCGATGAAGGACCTGCTCGAGGCAGGTGTGCATTTCGGTCACCAGACGAAGCGCTGGAACCCGAAGATGAAGCCCTATATCTTCGGCGAACGCAGCGGCATCTATATCCTCGACCTCGGCAAGACTGTGAAGCTGTTCCGGGAGGCGGAAGGCTATGTGCGTCGGCTGGTCGCCGAAGACAAGACGATTCTCTTCGTTGGCACCAAGCGCCAGGCGCAGGACGTGATTGCGACCGAGGCGGCCCGCTGCGGGATGTACTACATCAACGAGCGCTGGCTCGGCGGCCTGCTGACGAACTTCACCACGATTCAGCGGAGCATCGCCCGTCTGCGCGATCTCGAAGCAATGGCGACCGACGGCCGCTACGAGGTGATGCCGAAGAAAGAGATCGCCAAGGCCGACAAGGAGAAGCGCAAGCTCCAGAAGAACCTCGACGGCATCCGCAACATGTCGCGCCTGCCCGACGCGCTCTTCGTCGTCGACACGCGCAAGGAAAAGATCGCCGTCGACGAGGCCCGCAAACTCAAGATCCCGGTGATCGGCATCGTCGACACCAACTGCGATCCCGACGAAGTGGATTTCGTGATTCCCGGAAACGACGACGCGCTGCGCTCGATCAAGCTGTTCGCGACCCGCGTCGCTGACGTCGTCCTCGACGGCCAGGCGGAACGGGAATCGCGGCGCGCCGAACAAGCCGCCGCGGATGCCGAACAGGCCGCAGCGGACGAGGCGGCCCGCGTGGTGCGTCCTGCGGCGATCCGCCGTCCGCAGCGCGCCGAGGCGCCGGCAACGCCGGCCCCAACGCCGACCCCGACCCCGACCACCTAGACTCGTGTGTCTGGCACGACTCGCGCCGGCCGGGAGCGCACCTCCGGCCGGCCTTTTCTTGTACCGCGCCGACTCGCGCGACGGCGCCCGGCGCCACGATGGAGAACGACACGATGGCAATCACGGCTGAGATGGTGAAGGCGCTCCGCGACAAGACCGGAGCGGGGATGATGGATTGCAAGGCCGCCCTGACGGAATCAGGCGGCGATCTGGAGAAGGCCGTCGAACTCCTCCGCAAGAGGGGTGTCGCCACGGCGGCCAAGCGCGCCGGGCGCGCCACCAAGGACGGCATCGTCGCCCACTACATCCACATGGGTGGCAAGGTGGGCGTGCTGGTCGAGGTGAACTGCGAGACCGACTTCGTGGCCCGCACCGACGACTTTCAGTCGCTGGCGAAGGAGATCGCGATGCACGTCGCCGCCGCCGATCCGCGCTTCGTGAGCCGCGACCAGGTGCCCGCCGCCGAACTCGAGAAGGAAAAGGAGATCTACCGCGCCCAGTTCGCGGGCTCCGGCAAGCCGGCGCCGGTCATCGACAAGATTGTCGAGGGCAAGCTTGGCAGCTTCTACGCCCAGATCTGCCTCGTCGAGCAACCGTCGGTGCGCGACCCGAACGTGACGATCGAGCAGATGCTGCAGGCGGCGACCGCCAAGACCGGGGAGAACATCACCATCTCGCGCTTCGTGCGTTTCAAGCTCGGCGAACGCGCCGAGTAGGGATGCTTCAGTCGGGGCGCGATCTGCCATCCGAGCGCCTCGCCACACTGGCCTATAATGCTCGCCTGAGATGACCTCGCCATCCACCGCCGCTCCGCCCACCGGCACGCGCTTCTCGCGCGTCCTCCTCAAGCTGTCGGGCGAAGCCCTGATGGGCGACGGCACCTACGGAATCGATCCCAACGTCGCGATCCGCATCGCTTCGGAGGTCGCCGACATCCAGTCGCTCGGCGTCCAAACCGCCATCGTGATCGGCGGCGGCAACATCTTCCGCGGTGTGGCTGCCGGCGCCCGCGGCATGGACCGCTCGACCGCCGACTACATGGGCATGCTGGCAACGGTCATGAACGCCCTCGCCCTGCAGGACGCCCTCGAACAGCAGGGTGTGCCGACCCGCGTGCTCTCAGCGATCGAGATGCGCGCCGTGGCCGAGCCGTTCATCCGGCGCCGTGCCATCCGTCATCTCGAGAAAGGCCGCGTCGTGGTCTTCGCGGCCGGCACCGGCAATCCCTACTTCACCACCGACACGGCGGCTGCGCTGCGCGCGATGGAAGTCAAGGCGGATGTCATCCTCAAAGCCACCAAGGTCGACGGAATCTACACCGCGGATCCGGTGACGGACGCCACCGCCACACGCTACGAGGAGATCTCGTATCTGCAGGTCCTGCAGGACCGCCTGCAGGTCATGGACGCCACGGCGATCTCGCTGTGCATGGACAACAGGCTCCCAATCGTCGTCTTCAACTTGCGTACGCCCGGCAACGTGCGACGGGTGGTGACCGGCGAGCCGGTGGGGACGACCGTCACGAGCTAGGCTCAGCCTGCCACGGGCCGACACAGTGCGGAGTGCCTCGACACGCCGCAGGGAATCGACAGTCATGGACGCAAGCGATCTCAAAGAACTCTACGACGAGTGCAGGAAGCGAATGGACGGGCAGGTCGAGCACGTGCGCCGCGACCTGGCGGGTGTGCGCACCGGGCGCGCCAGCACCGGGCTGCTCGAGAACGTCATGGTCGAAGCCTACGGCTCCAAGCTGCCGCTGAACCAGGTGGCGACGCTGTCGATTCCCGAGCCGGCGCTGATCGTCGCGCAGCCGTTCGATCCGTCGACGATGGCCAGCCTCGAGCGAGCCATTCGCCTCTCGGATCTCGGTCTCAACCCCGCGTCCGACGGCAAGGTGCTGCGCATTCCGATCCCCTCGCTCACCGAGGAACGCAGGAAGGAACTCTCGCGGCACGTCCACAAGGCCGCGGAAGAGGGCCGCAACCACATTCGCACGGTGCGCCGCGACGGCAACGACCGGTTGAAGAAGATGCTCAAGGAGCACCAGATCTCAGAGGACGACGAGAAACGGGGCCTCGACGAGGTGCAGAAGATCACCGACGCCGCCATCCGCGCCGTCGACGACCTGCAGAAGAAGAAGGACGAAGAACTGCTCGGACGTTGACCACCGGGCGGCTGGCCGCTCAGGAGGATCCGCCGCCATGTATTTCTCTCACCTCGAGTGCAGCGTCCCGTGCGGCGCCGGTCCCTTCGACGCCCGCCAGCGCCATCACGTCTGCCCCGCCTGCGGCATGCCGCTCTTCGCGCGCTACGACATGGCGCGGGCCAAGAGCTGGTCGCGCGACAGCCTGGCCGGCCGCGCGCCGAACATGTGGCGCTATCGCGAGATGCTGCCGCTGTTTCCCGGCGAAGCGCCGATCACGCTGGGGGAAGGCTCGACGCCGCTGCTCCGCACCTGCCGCCTCGCTCAGACGCTCGGCCTCGACGACCTGCGCATCAAGGATGAAGCGTTCAACCCGACGAACTCGTTCAAGGCGCGGGGTCAGTCGGCGGCCATCACCCGCGCCAAGGCGCTGGGAGCCACGACCATCACGCTGCCCACCGCCGGCAATGCCGGCAACGCGGCGGCGGCCTACGCGGCCGCCGCCGACATGCGCTGCGAGGTGTTCATGCCGCGCGACGCCAAGCAGCCGTTCATCGACGAGTGCCGCCTCTACGGCGCGACCATCACGCTGGTCGACGGCCTCATCACCGACGCCGGACGGATGGCCGGCGCGAAGGCCCGCGAGCTCGATTGGTACGACGTCTCGACCCTGAAGGAGCCCTATCGCGCCGAGGGCAAGAAGACCATGGGCTACGAGATCGCCGAGCAGCTCGGCTGGGAGCTCCCCGACTGGATCATCTATCCGACCGGCGGCGGCACCGGGATGGTCGGCATGTGGAAGGCCTTCGACGAGATGGAGGCGCTCGGCTGGATCGGGCCGAAGCGGCCGAAGATGGTGACGGTGCAACCGACTGGCTGCGCGCCGATCGTCCGCGCCTTCGAGCAGGGCGCCGAGCGTGCGACCGTGTGGGAGAACCCGGCGACCGAAGCGCACGGGCTGAGAGTGCCGAAGGCCATCGGCGACTTCCTCGTTCTGCGCGCGATTCGCGAAAGTGGCGGCACGGCGCTGGCGGTCACCGACCGTCAGATGGTCGACGACATGCTGCTCATTGGCAGGCTGGAGGGGATCTCGGCCGCTCCCGAGGGCGCTGCCGCGCTCTCCGCCGCCCGCATGCTGCTCGCTTCCGGCGCGCTGCAGCGGCACGAGCAGGTCGTGCTCTTCAATACCGGCGGCGCGCTCAAGTACCTCGAGGTGCTGCGGACGATGAATAGGGCCGGCGCGGACGGCGCCCGTCCCAGGCCTCAGTCGCCGAGCGAGACCCCGATCGACCGCGCCGCCGTGAGGAGGTCGTAGTCGAGCGGCACCGTCTTGGTGCGACCGACGACATCGGCGAGCGGAATGTGCACGATGTCTGGGGGGTTGTTCGCCACCATTCGCCCGAACACGCCGCGTCGGACCAGCTCCACGGCCTTGGCGCCAAACCGCGTCGCGAGCACGCGATCGAACGCCGTCGGCGATCCGCCGCGCTGGAGGTGGCCGAGGACGACGCTGCGGCTCTCTTTCCCGGTCATCGTCTGCAGGGCGTCGGCGACCTGTTCGCCGATGCCGCCAAGGCGCTCGACCACGCCGGGCTTGGCCGCCGACTTCACCGTCAGGGAGCCGCCCACGACCTTGGCGCCCTCGGCGACGACGACGATGCTGCAACGCGCGCCCCAGGCGTCGCGCTTCCTGATGTGCGCCGCCACCTTTTCGATGTCGTAGGCGATCTCGGGCACGAGGATCACGTCGGCGCCGCCAGCCATCCCGGCGTGCAGGGCAATCCAGCCGGCATAGCGGCCCATCACCTCCACGACCATGATCCGTTTGTGCGACTGGGCCGTCGTGTGCAGGCGGTCGATGGCATCGGCGGCGAACGAGACGGCGGTGTCGAATCCGAAGCAGCTGGTCGTGCCGACGATGTCGTTGTCAATCGTCTTGGGCACGCCAACGACGGGGATGCCTTTCAAGTAGAACTGGTGGGCGATGGCGAGTGTGCCATCGCCGCCTATGACGACGACGGCGTCGAGCCCCATCTGCCCGAACGTCTCGACCACCTTGTCCGAGTAGTCGGCCTTGCCGTCCTCGGCCGGGTACTCGAACGGGTTGCCGCGGTTGGTCGTGCCGAGGATCGTGCCGCCGAGGCGCAGGATGCCGGTCACATCGTGGGGCTTGAGCGTGCGGGAGCGCGACTTGTCGAGCAGGCCGTCGAAGCTGTCTTCCAGCCCGATGACCTCCATGCCGGCATTGGTGCCGGCCTTCACGACCGCGCGAATGACCGCATTCAGGCCCGGCGCATCGCCGCCGCCCGTGAGCACGCCGATCTTGCGATGTTCAAGTGACATACAGCGTCCCAGTATATCGGGCTCGAATGGCCCGGCGGCAACGCCGTCCCCGCCACGGCCGGCCTCAAGGCTTCCGCGACAGGTCGAAGAGCCGCGCGCTGGCGGGGGCGTCGGTCAGCTCGATTTCCTTGCAGCAGGCTCGCAGGGCGGTCGCCACCTCGGGCTTCTGCGCCTCCAGCTCCCACCAGTCGGTGGTGGCGAAGTAGCGCGCGCCCCTGCCTGCCAGGTGAGGCACGACGGCGGCGGTCACCGACCGCACGTCGAAGCTCCAGCCCTGCCGACAGGCGAAGTACAACAGCATGGGGGAATTGGCGCCGCCGTCCTCGTACTCGACGGTGACGATGAGGGCGTCAGACTCCGTGGCCGCCCGCACCGCCGCACCGACACTTACGAACTTCCCTTGCAGATTATCGGGGCGGTAGAGGTTGGCCTCGACACCAGACGATCGGGCCGCCTGTAGAGCGCACAACCATGCCACAGCGGCCACCAGGACTCCTCCTGCCCGCCCGGGAAACGCACGGGCCTGCCAGGCACCGTCGAAGAGCGGCGCCGCAGCTGCCCCGAAATAGAGGAAGAGCGGCGGCAAGAGCGGTAGCTGGTGGAACTCATGCCAGTACTGCCCTTCGAGCGACACGACGAGGAGCGCCACACCCGCCAGCAGCCATAGGTCGATGGGCGCCCGCGCGGCGCGCGGTACTCGCCAGAACCCGAGCGCCGCCCCGGCGGCGCCAACGGCCGTCAGGTGCAACTCCCAGAAGCGATCGCCGAGCTCGTGCCACGTCTCCCATGAGAGCAGCCGCGACAGCGTGACCCAGTGCGAGACCGACGTGAACTGCACTCCCGGCGCAATGGCTGGCGGGTAAGTGCCGGAGGGTCTGAAGACGGCCTGCGTGAGGCCCGTCTCGAGATAGAGCCGGTCGGCGTGCCAATACCACGCCACGACGAGCGCGACCGAGGCGAGACCACCGAGCCAGGCCCCGCGGTCGGCGAAGGCCGCCAGCCCCCTGTGGCGCCACGCCGTGCCGACGATCGGCGCGAGGACGAGAATCGCCGGCAGCTTCACCAGCGCGGCTAGCGCCGTCAGGGTGACGGCGGCCGCGAGCCGCCGGGCGTTCGCCCCCGCGAAGTAAACGTCCCAGGCCCAGACCGCGGCGATCATGAGCGTGAGCATCGGCATGTCCGACAGGAAGCTCCGCCCGAAATACACCGAGCTCGGCGCCACGGCCATGAGTCCGGCCGCCGCCAGGCCACCCGCCCGCCCGAGCAGGCGCGCGCCGAGCCCATAGAGACAGCCCACGCCGCCAACGGAGAACAACACGGCGACCAGCCGGGCCACGATGTGAGACTCCCCCGTCACGCGCCAGAGCAAACCCGTCGTCCACTGCAGCAGGGGGAACTCCATGCCGACGACTCCGTCGCGTCCACCCCACGACACCTGGGGATGGAATAGGTCGAGTGAGGACGTGAAGTGACGGGCGATATCTGCGTTGGTGACCTGGCGCCAGCTGTGGGCGTCGATGAGGGGCGCGTCGAGGTGCCACAGGCGGGCGACGACCGCCGTCAGCAGGACAGCCAGCAACCCGGCATCGATGGCCGAACCGCGGCGCGGAGTCTCCGGCATCGTGGGTGCAACCGATAGTAACGCAGCCGTGCAGGTCCGGGAAGCAACGTCATTTCTGTCAGTCGCGTATCGAAGCCCGACATGCGCTTGGCCTGCTCGGACGACGAATTGCGGAAATGGCGAGGAAATCTGCCAATTTCCAGGTTGGCACCCTCTTCGCACTCAGACGATCGGATTCTTGTGTCCCGAGGTATGCCCATGCTCCGCTTCGCCCGATCGATCGTGACCCTGAGCGCCCTGCTTCTCACCTTCCCGGCGCTGCTCCTTGCGCAGGCACCGGCCGCGCCCGTGCTCCAGGCGACCGCCGTCGGAACCACCGTGTCGGCGGGCTGGACGGCCGTGGCCGGGGCCACGAGCTACCGCGTCGAGGCCGGGATCTCGCCGGGGCTGATGCTGGCCGGTTATGAGATGGGCCCGCTCACGAGCTTCTCCATCCAGGCGCCACAGGGCACCTACTACCTGCGGGTACTTGCGCGCAACGGCAGCGGCACGAGCGCGCCGTCCAACGTGGTCGGCCTCACGGTGCAGTCGAACCAGACGCCACCGGCGCCTCCAACAGGCCTCTCAGCGAGCGTCAGCGGCAACGCCGTGAGCTTCAGCGCCCAATTGCCCGCCGGCCCGGTCAGCGGCCTGCTGCTGGTGGCCGGGATGAGCCCCGGCGCCGTACAGGCTGTGGTTCCCCTGGCGGTGGCACCACAGAACACGCTGCCGAACGTCCCGCCGGGCGTTTACTACGGGCGCCTTGTCGCCGTGAATGCGGGTGGCCAGAGCACCCCTTCGAACGAAGTGCAGTTCGTGGTGAGCGCCACGCCCTGCGCCGCGCCGGCGGCCCCGGTGGTCAGCGCCCAGGTCAACGGGCAGGCGGTGCTGGTGTCGTGGAACGCCGTGGCGGGCGCCGCTGGCTATCGTCTGGCGGCCGCAACGACGCCCGGTGGCGCGCCGATGCTGGCGCAGGACCTGCCAGCGTCAACGACGGCAGTCTCGAATCCGAGCGTGCCGGCCGGCACCTACTACGTGCGCGTCACCGCCGCCAGCGCGTGCGGCCTGACGGCGACCTCGTCGGAGGTCACGGTCACGGTCACGCCGCCGCCGCCGGGCACCGGGCGCACGCCGAACCCGCCGCCGGGGCAGCAACTGCCGCTGCCCAACCGCGAAGCGGTGGCCCAGGAGGTCGCGCGCCAGTACGCCGGCGACCTGCGGAACTCGTGCGTGGAGCAGGGCGGCAACAACACGTGGCTCTTCCGGCTGGTGCAGCGTCTGCGCCAGGAGGACACACGCTGGGGGCTCAACTGGAAGCGCGGCCGGCGCGGCGATCTCTCGCAGGACATCGTCACCTACAACTGGGGGTCGGAGGCTGACGAGGGCACGCGTCAGATCTACGTGCTCGACGTCATCGTCGGCCACTGCGGATCCAATCCCGGCCCGTTCTGGTTGAATCAGACCGGCGTCGGCGGCGCCGATGCCATCTGGACGCTGCAGCCCTACACCCAGGCCGGCTTCCCCCGCTGACGGCCAGCGCCTGACGGGCGGCTTGCCGCCCTGATCCGCTGTGTTACACTCCTGCACCGATTGGCGGGAGCTTGGTGGCCCCGCCTCCGCGTGAGCCCCATCCCCCATGTGATGGACCCAAACGCGGCGACACCGGCGGTGTGCCTGGCGCTCCCTCGGGTGTGGTCGCTTTGCGAGGAGAGCGAAATGAGAGTAAGAGTTCTTCGGAGCATCGTGGCCGTGGCGGCGACGTGGCTTCTCAGCGTCGGTAGCGCCAGCGCCCAACCACCAGTGTTGGAGCAGCCGGCCGTGTCGGGCACGAACGTGGCGTTCGTCTGGTCGGCGACGGCCGGTGCCACCGGCTACCGCCTCGATGCTGGAGTGGCGAGCGGCGTCTATGTGTTCCCGTTCGCGCTCGGCAACGTGACGTCGTTCCAGATCGGCGCCCCAAACGGCGTCTTCTTCGTGCGCGTGGTCGCCCTGCCTGGCGGCGAGGCGTCGAACGAGATCATGCTGCAGGTGCCGGCGCCTCCAGCGGCGCCAACGGCGCTTTCGGTATCGCGAAACGGCACGGGCATCGCGGCCGCCTGGTCTCCAGGTGCCGGCGGCGGTTCGGTGTCGGGCTACTACTTCATCGCCGGCCTGACCTCGGGAGGTTCCGACTTCGTCCTCCCCACGGCCACCAACGCCTTCGGTGGCGGGCCCGCCCCCGCCAACACCTACTACTTCCGCGTTGTCGCCTTCAACGCCGCCGGCCAGAGCGCCCCGTCGAACGAGGTGGTGGTCAGCATGCCGCCGGGCGGCGCCTGCGACGCCGCGCCGCCGGTGCCGCTCAACACCTTCACCTTCAGCGGCTACGTGAGCGTCTCGTGGCCCGCCATTCCCGGCGCCGTCCAGTATCAGCTCAGCGCCACCTTGAACGGCCAGGGGTTCGGCACCTTGGGCTTCCCCGCCAACGTCACGCGGGTCGGCAAGGTGGTGCCGCTCGGCACCTACGTCCTGTCGGTCCAGGCGGTGATGTCGTGTGGCGGACAGTCGCCCGACAACCCGGTCACGGTGGTCAACGACGGTGCGCCGCCGCCAGGACCGCGCACGCCGGATCCGGCACCGGGTCAGCTCCTGCCCGTGCCCGGCTACGGTGCCTCGGTCGTCAACTCGTTGGCCGCTGCCCGGCCCGATCTCGTCAACGCGTCGTGCCGTGAGCACGGTGGCAACAACCGCTTCATGTTCGAGGTGGTCAGAGAGCTGCGCAAGCGCGACACGCGATGGGGGCTCAACTGGAAGCGCGGTAACGCCGGCGACCTGTCGCAGGACATCGTGTCCTACAACCGTAGCGCCTTGCCAGACGAAGGCGCCACGACTGGTCCGACAGCCGCCAGGCTGAACATCTCGATCTTCGACATGATCGGCGGCCACTGCGGCCCGCGGCCCGGTCCGAACTGGCAGGACGTCACCGGACCGACGATCGATGGCGGCACCTACGCGGTCTGGACGCTGCTGCCCTACCTCGAGGCTGGATACACGCCCTAGCTGGTAGGAGTCCGCGTGTCGGAGGGGCCGGTGTCGATACACCGGCCCTTTCGCTTTGACGCAGTGCCCGATCTGTCCCGGTCGTGGTATTTCTGAGGTGGCATGAATTTCCCGACTCGGATTCTCGGCGCGCTGGTCTGTCTTGCCGCCTGCCTGAGCACACCGGTGGCGGCCCAGCCCGTGGCCTCGGCCACCGGCGCCGTGGTGGTGCGGGGCCGGGTGGTGGCGGCGGAGTCTCGCTGGGACGCAGCCAACGTCCTCCACACCTACGTGACCATCGACGTCTCACGCGTGCTGCTCGGGAGCGGTGTGCCCTCCCGCCTGGTGCTCAAGCAACTCGGGGGAGAGATCGGCGGCATTGGGTTGTGGATTGCCGGGCAGGCGGCCTTCGCCGCCAACGAAGACGTCCTGCTCGAGCTGGCGGCCCGCCCGTCGGACGGGACACTCTTCACGGCAGGCCTCGCACGCGGGAAGTGGCACCTCGAAATCGATGCCACGACCGGCGTCGAGACCGCGACCAAACGCCAGGACGATGGGACCGACCTCGGCCGTGGGCTCGAGGACGCGATCGGAGAGATGACGCGCGGCCGCCTGCCGCTTGCGGGTTTCACGGCCATCCCGCCAGGGTATTCGCCGCCGCTAGGCGGCCGCACGACCGCCTTTGCGTATCTGCCGACCGATGGCGGCTACCCGGCGCGCTGGCACGAGGTGGACGAGAACTCGCCGCTCTTCGTCGATCGACCGCCATTTCCTGCTACGTGGACGCATGCGGCCGCCGGCCACGTCACGGCCGCCATCGGGCTGTGGGCCGCCTCCGGCATGCAACTGGATCTGCGTGAGGGAAGCTCGACCCTGTCGCCCAGTGCGTGCCCTGCGCTCAGCTTCACCGGCAATGGGCGCGTCGCGCTCGCCTTCAACGACCCGTGTGGTGGCAACGTCAGCGACTGGGTCGTCGGCGGCGGCTACTACACCTCCGGCGACTTGCGCACCGTGGGCGGCGTGACATTTCAGAAGTTCCTGCAGGGTTTCGTCGTCCTGAACGACGCCGGACCGCAGTCAACCTCGGCCGGCTGCTTTCAAGACGCCATCACGCACGGCATCGGACATGCGCTCGGGCTCGGCCACTCGACCAGCGCGACGGCCATCATGCAGGCGTCACCGCCCACCGGCTGCACCAGCGGGCCGAGCGGACTCGGCGCCGACGACCTTGCCGGCGCCACGGCGATCTACCAGGGCATCCCGAGCGGCGCCAACCCGCCGAACACGCCAACCGCCTTCACGGTCACCTCGGCGCTGTCGACGGTGACGATGAACTGGACGCCCGCAGCAACCGGCGGGCAAGCGCAGCGCTATCTCATCGACGCCGGCACCGCCCCTGGCATCTACAACCTCGGCACCTTCACCATCAACGCGCCGGCCACCTCCACGGCAATCGGGCCGGCCGCCACTGGTGTCTACTACACCCGGCTGCGCGCGCAGAATGCGCTCGGCACGAGCGCGCCCACCGCCGAGCAGTCGGTCACGGTGGGAACCTGCACGGCGCCGGCCGCGCCTGCCTCACTCACCGGGACGTCGAACGACGCCGTCGTCAGCCTGCAGTGGACACCGCCGCCGAGTAACACGGTGCAGGGCTACCAGGTCGTGGCCGGCAGCGCACCCGGCCTGGCGAATCTGGCGGTGCTGGCCTACCCGGCCACGGCGACGACACTGGTCAGCTCGGTGCCGTATGGCACCTACTACGTGCGAGTCCACGCGACGAATATCTGCGGTGTGAGTCCCCCGTCGCCCGAAATCACCCTGGTTGTGCAGCCCTGCGCGGCAGCGCCCGCGGCACCCACTGGACTGGTCTGGTCCGCCGCCGGCGGCATCGTCAACCTGGCCTGGACCGCGCCCCCCGGCACCCCGCCGACCAGCTACACCGTGGTCGCCGGCAGCACGCCCGGCGCCGCCGACCTCGTCGTCTATCCAACCGGCACCACCGGCACCGGGCTGGCGACGCCGGCGCCGGCCGGCACCTACTACGTGCGCATCATCGCAACCAATGCCTGCGGCCAGAGCGGAGCCTCGAATGAGGTCGCAGTGGTCGTTCCGTAGGGCGGCGCTCGCGGCACTCGTGTTCGTGCTCGTCGCGCCCATCCCGACCTGGGCGCAGACGCGCCCGCGACTCTTCGGCCAATCAGCGCGCGACCCTCGTCCGGCGACCTCCGACGGTCGCACCGCCCGCGCCCGTCTGGTGTTGGTGCGCGTCGATTTGCTGGGCGCGGCGCTCGACCGCGCGACCTCGGCAGAGGCGCCGTTCACGCTGAACCTCTTCGACGACGTGCTGTTCGATCTGCGCCGCGTGCGCATCGACACGTCCACGCCAGGGTATCGCAGCTGGATTGGCACCAGCGGCGCGGGAGACGACGTCATCGCCGCGCTCACGCTCGGACCAGCGGGACTGAGCGGGGGCATCACCGCGCACGGCACGTCCTATGCGCTCGAGGCGGTCGAGCCTGGCGAGACCCTCGTTCGTGAGCTCTCGCCGCTCGGCGCGCCACCCGAGTTGCCAGCGCAGATCCCGCCGCGCGCGACCACGCCGGCTGCTGCCGGTGTGGCCGCCGCTGAGGCGCCCGCACGGATCGACGTGCTCGTCCTGTACACCGAAGGCGCTCGCATCCGGGCCGGCGGCAGCGCCCAGATCGAAGCGTCACTGGCCAATGCCGTCGCCGTCACCAACACCGCTCTCGAGCGAAGCGCTGTCGATGCGACTCTCGCCACCGTGGGGCTGCAGCAGGTGCCTTACGAAGAAGCCGGCGGCGGCCTGATTGGTGATCTGACGGCGATGAGCTCTGGCGGCGCCCTGAGCACCCTGGTCGACTCGCTGCGGGCCGCGACCGGCGCGGATCTTGTGGCGCTGGTCGTCGGACGCATCAGCCCGTCGGCGGGGTGCGGCGTGGCCTACCTGGGGCCGGCGCCCTCGGCCGTGTTCAGCGTCACCGAGGAGGCCTGTCTCTTTGCCGGCCAGTGGTCCTTCTCCCACGAGATCGGCCACAATTTCGGCGCCGACCACGCCCCCGGCGATCCCGTCGTCAGTCCCGTGCCGTATGCACGAGGCTACCGCGACCAGTCCCTGCGCACGCTGATGGCCTACGCCGCACCAGGCGCGCCGGCCCGGCTCCTGAATTACTCGAGCAGCACCGTGCGCGAGCCGGCGGTCACGGGCCTCGTCACCGGCAACAGCCTGCAGGACAACGCGCGGCGCCTGGCCGAGACGGCGACGACGCTGGCCGCCTATTCGACGGCGACGATCGCGCCGGATGCACCGCTCGATCTTGTGGCATCGGCCCAGCACGGCACGGTCACCGTGACCTGGTCCGGACCGGGCACGGGCGGGCCGGTCACGGGGTACCTCCTCGAGGCCGGTCCGGCGCCCGGTAGCGTCCTGTATGGCCCGTTCATGCTCCCGACGCCCGCCGCGGTCTTCCCGGCGGTGTTGCCTGGGCGCTACTACGGACGCGTGCGCAGCCTTGGGCCCGGCGGCATGAGTCCGCCGACCGCCGACGTGGCCATCGACGTCGCACCGGCGTGTGCCGTGCCGGGACCGGCGGTCGTGAACGCGAGCGTGATGGCCGGCAGCGCCACCCTCCAGTGGTTCGCGCCACCAGGCACCGGAGTGACCTTCTACGAGGTCGGCCTCGGCAGCAGCCCGGGTGCGCTGGATCTTGGAGTCTTCGGCGTCGGCACCCTGACGGCCGCTGACGTGCCAGCGCCAAGGGGCCAGTATTTCGTGCGCGTACGCGGCACCAACGCCTGCGGCCCTGGCGGGCCTTCGGCAGAACTCAGGGTCGTCGTACCGTAGGCGAGCGTTCCGGTCGTTCGCGTCAACGGATCCGTCGCCTTCCACGACGTGGCGGGCCGAGTACACGCTCCACGCGTGGCTGGGATGACGTCGGAAGGCTGTGCTAGAATCGCGATGTTGTCGTAGGTCGCAGACAACGCGCCGGTCACTGTGGGCGGCTAGCTCAGCTGGGAGAGCGCCGCGTTCGCAACGCGGAGGTCAGGAGTTCGATCCTCCTGCCGTCCACCACTCACCTCCGGCTTCCCCTCGATAATTCCGAGCACTTGGCGCGCCTGCGGCCGGGCCGGGTCGTGCCCGGACACCGATCTGCCCAAGACGGCGCGCGGCCGTATACTGGAGCGGTGACCATGCGGATGCAGCTCCTCGGGCGAGCGGCGCTTTTGGCGTGGTGCCTGGCCTGCCTCGGTGCGCGACCCTCGGCGCAAGCCACCCCGGCCGCCGACGAGGTGGCCCGCAAGGTCCAGGCCCGCTACGACGCCGTCACCGACTTCGAGGGGCAGTTCACGCAGACTTACGAGGGCGGAGTGCTTCGGACCAGATCCACCGAGCGTGGAACGGTGGTCATCAAACGCCCCGGGCGCATGCGCTGGGTCTACACCGACCCGGAGCGCAAGGAATTCGTTTCAAACGGCGTGAAGGTCTACGCCTACTTCCCTGCCGATCGGCAGGTGCTGGTCAGCGATGCCCCCAAAGGCGCCGACACCACGCCGGCGCTCTTCCTGACCGGCCAGGCGAATCTCACACGCGACTTCGTGGCGTCGGCCATGGCGGTGCCAGGCGCCGCCCCGGGCCTGCTGGGTCTGAAGCTCGTGGCGCGCAAGTCGGACCCTGATTTCGAATGGCTGGCGATCGCCGTCGATCCGGTCAGCTTCCAGATCCGCCACCTCGTGGCCCTCGATCGCCAGGGCGGCCAGTCGGCCTTCAGCTTCACCAACCTGAAGGAAAACCAGCGTCCGCCCGATACGCTCTTCGAGTTCCGCATTCCGAAGGGCGTGGACGTCGTCAACCAATGACCTGCCAGTTGGTGCCCCGTCGTCTTCTGCGCGTCCGGACCGCCGGCCTGCTGGCGCTGGTGCTCTCGGTCGCCGCCTGCGCCTCGAGCGGCGGCAACCTGCGCCAGGCCCGCCTGGCCGAACAGCAGCAGGACTACGACCTCGCCGTGGCCGAGTACACCAAGGCGGCCCGCGCTCGGCCAGACGATCGCACCATCCGCCTCTCGCTCGACCGCGCCAAGCTCCGCGCCTCGCAGGACCACTTCGCCAGGGCTCGGCGCCACGCCGCCACCGGCCGCACCGACGAGGCGCTGGTCGAGTACCAGCTGGCGGCGGAACTGAATCCGGCCAGCGGCGAGATCCAGGACCAACTGCGCACGCTGCGCGCGCAGATGCGCACGCAGGTGGCCATCGACCGCGGCGGCAAGACCACGCTTGAAGCGCTCATTAAGGACAGCCTCGCGGCGCCGCTCCCCGGCGTCGACGTCCCCACCGACGTCACCCTCCCCGAGTCGCTGGTCTTTCGGGCCGCCAGCGCCCGCGACATCTTCACGGCGATCGGCCAGTTCGCCGAGTTGAGCGTCGTCTTCGACCCGGCGTTTCGCGATCAGACGCTCAGCATCGATCTGCGCAAGGCGCCCCTGGCCGAAGCGCTGTCGTCGGTGGCCACGGCGACGCGGCACTTCTGGCGCGTCACCGCGCCCCGTACCGTCGCCGTCATCCCCGATACGGCCGCCAAACGCCGCGAGTACGAGGAAGAGATCGTCCGCACGTTCTTCCTGAGCAACGCCGATCTCAAGGAAACCGTGGACGTGCTGCGCATCGTGGTCGACGCGCGGCGCCTGGCCCCGGTGGCGGCCACCAACGCCATCACCATCAAGGACACACCCGAGCGGGTGGCGGCTGCGGGTCGCATCATCCAGGCCATCGACAAGGCCCGGCCGGAGGTCGTCATCGATGTCGAGCTGCTCGAGGTCGACCGCACGCGGCTCCGTGACTACGGCCTGCAAATCGCCTCGCCCACCAGCTCGCCCACCGGTCTCGACGGCCAGGCAGCGGTCGGCCGCGAGAGTCTGACACTGCGCGACCTGCGCAGTCTCACGTCGTCCGATGTTCTCCTCACGAACCTGCCGGGGCTGTACTACCGGCTGCTCAAGAGCGACACCAACACGCGCACGCTCGCCAATCCGCAGCTTCGCACCTCGGAGGGCATCGCCGCCCAGGCCCGCTTCGGCGAGCGGGTGCCGGTGCCGGTCACGACCTTTGCGCCGATCGCGGCCGGTGGCGTGCAGACGCAACCCATTACGTCGTTCAACTACGAGAACATCGGGGTGAACATCGACATCACGCCGCGCACGCACCACGACGACGACGTCTCGCTGGCGGTACGAATCGAGATCAGCAGCATCTCTGGCAGCGGCTTCGGTGGACTGCCGACGTTCGGCAATCGCTCGATCAGCACGGTCATCCGTCTGCGCGACGGCGAGACGAACATGCTCGCCGGACTCATCCGCGACGACGAACGCAAGGTGGCGGCAGGAATCCCGGGGCTCAGCGACATCCCCGTGATCGGCAAGATTTTCTCGTTCAATCGCCTCGAAACGCAGCAGACCGACATCATCCTGACGCTCACGCCACACATCGTGAGAGTGCTGGACCTCACCGACGCCGACGTCCGCGCCTTCAAGGTCGGCCGCGACACCGGCGCCTCCGTCATCGACGTGCCGGCGCCGGCGCCGAATCGTCCCCCGGGCGGCGAGGCCGCCGGCGTCCAGCCAGCAGGCGGGCCGGCGCTACCCGGGGCGACACCGGTGCTGAGACCGATGCCGACGGTGCCGACGACCGCGTCGCCGGTCAAACCACCACCGCCTCCGCCGGGCGTGTAGACCTCCCGCCTAGACGCGCGCCACGTGGGCGCCCAGCGACTGCAGACGCTCGACGAGCGTTCCGTAACCGCGCTCGACGGTCTCGAGCGGCTCGACCCGGCTCTGGCCTCTGGCGGCCAGCGCTGCCGCGATGAGCGCCATCCCCGACCGGATGTCGCGGCTGTCGAGCGCCTTGCCACGCAGCTTCGCCGGCCCGGTCACGATGATGCGGTGGGGGTCGCACAGAAACAGATCCGCTCCCATGCCGCTCATCTGCTCGAGCGCGAAGAGGCGCAGCTCGTACATCCAGTCGTGCACGAGCGTCGCGCCGTCGGCCTGGGTCGCGAGCACCGTGGCCAGACTCACGAGATCGCTCGGGAAGGCCGGCCACAGGCCAGTCGTGATGCGGCCGGCGCCGACGAGCGTCGAGGGCACGACACGGAGGGTGTCGCCCCGCTGCTCACAGCCGACGCCAAGCTTGCGCAGGGTCGCGGTGACGACCTCCATGTCGACCGCTCGCGCGCCCCGGATCTCGACTTCGCCGCCGGTGATGGCTCCGACCACCGCCCAGCTTCCCGCCTCGATGTAGTCGCCCCAGAGCGTCCTGGTCGCGCCGCCCAGACTCCGACTGCCCTGGACGCGGATGGTGTGCGAACCGGCGCCGGTGATGCCGGCGCCCATGCTCGTCAGGAACTCGCACAGTTCGACGACGTGGGGTTCGCAGGCCGCGTGGCGAATCTCCGACAGGCCTGGGGCCGCCGCCGCGGCCAGCAGCGCCGTCTCGGTGCCCGTCACCGAAGCCTCGTCGAGATAGATGGAGGCCGGCGCCAGCCCGCGCGGCGCCTCCAACCGGTGGCCTGGACCGTCCACCTGTTCGGCACCCATCGCCGTCAGGGCCTCGAGGTGGGTGCGGATGGTGCGACGGGCCGGGAAGTCGCCTCCAGGCGGCGCAATCCACGCGCGCCCCGTGCGCGCCAGCAACGGTCCGAGCAGCAGCACCGAGCCACGCAAGCGGCCGACCAGGACCCGGTCGGGCTCGTGCGTGCGCACCTCCTTGCAGCGGATGGTGAGCGTCGGGCTGCCGATGCCTTCGACCTCGGCACCCAGGTCGAGCAGCAGACGCGCCATCACGTCCACGTCCACGATGCGGGGCACGTTCGTGAGTACGCAGGTGTCGGGGGTGAGCAACGTCGCCGCCATCAGGGGCAACGCGGCGTTCTTGTTGCCCTCGACATCGACCACCCCTGACAGGCGATGGCCCCCTTCGATGATTAGTGTCGACATGCCTCGTCCTTCAGCCTCTCTCCAGCCACGCGCCCAGCCGGACGATCTCATCCCTGAGCGTGACACCGAACCGCTCGGCCACCGTGGCGCGGCACAGCTCGATGAGCGCCGCGACGTCGTGCGCCGTGGCCGTGCCGTCGTTGACGATGAAGTTCGCGTGCGCGTCCGATACGCGCGCTCCGCCGATGGCGCGTCCCTTGAGTCCGGCGCGATCGACCAGAGCACCGGCCGATGCGGGCATGCCCTCAGGCAGCGTATCGCGTGGCGATTGCGGGTTCTGAAAGATGCACCCGGCGCTCGGCGAGGCCAGTGGTTGCGTCTGTTTCCGGAAGGCGAGCGACGCGCGGGCCACGGCCCGCAGGGCCTCGGGATCGTGGTTCGGCTGCACGCGGAACGCCGCCCAGATCAAGATCTCTCCGCTCTGCTGCAGACGGCTCGTGTCGTAGTCGAAGCCGAGCCGGTCGGCCGGTACCTGGCGCAGGCCGCCGTCGCGGGTCATCACCCGCACGCTCTCCACGACGTCGCCGACGTTGGCTTGGCGCCAGTGTGCATTGCCGTAGATGGCGCCCCCGACCGTGCCGGGCGTGCCGGCCCACGCTTCGAGGGCCGCCAGGCCCCGGCCGATCGTCCAGCGCACGAGGCCATTGATCGTCACGGCCGCATCGGCGCGGACGATGTCTGGACCGACCCGCTGCAGCACGCCGCCGCGCGGTCGCACCACCACGCCGCGAACACCCTCGTCGGCGATGAGCACGTTCGAGCCGCCGCCCAGCATCGTGAGGGGCAGGCCGTGCTGCTGCACCAATTGCAGCACCCGAACGAGGTCGTCGCCGCTCCCCGGTTCGACCAGCCAATCGGCGAGACCGCCGACCTTGAAGGTCGTCAGCGGCCCGAGCGGCGCATTGGCCGTCACGGCAACCCCAGGCAGGGCCGTTCGCAGCATGTCGCCAATATCGGTCATATGCGCGCACCCTCGGGCAGTGCTCGTAGCAGCTCGCGCTCGCGCGCGATCAGTGCGCTTCTGGCCTCGGCCCGGGTGCAGGCGGCAAACCTCACCGTGTCGCCGGGCGCCAGCTGTCCGGCCAGCGGCAGGTCTGCGGTGATGATGGTGGCGATCTTCGGATAGCCACCGGCCGTCTGACGGTCAGCCATGAGCAGAATCGGCGCGCCGTCGGCGGGTACCTGGATGGCGCCGAATGCCACCGGCTCCGAGACCAGTTCGCCGGCACGCCTCATCGCCAGCGCCGGACCGTCGAGCCTGAAGCCCATGCGGTCTGAGCGCGGCGATACGCGGAAGGACGCGCCCAGGAGTGCGTCGAGGGCCGCAGGGGTAAACCACTCGTCCTGCGGCCCGAGCAGCACACGGAGGCACGGCGGCTCCGAGTTGGCGTCACGCAGCATCGGCCCACGTAACGCGCGACCGCGCGGGGCAGTCGTGGCCTCGCCAATCGGCAAGACGTCGCCCGCCACGAGGGCGCGCCCCGCGACACCTCCCATGGCGCTGATGAGATGCGTCGATCGGCTGCCGAGCACCGGCGGCGTATCGAAGCCGCCGGCCACGGCCAGATAGGCGCGCGTGCCCGTGCGGCGGCCACCCAGGCGCACCACACCGCCCGCCGGGACGTCGATCGCCACGCCGTGGGGCGCCAGGCGATCACCAACCTCGAGATCGAAGACGGCGCCAGCGACGGCGATGACAAGAGGCGCATCGGCGCAAAGCGTGGGCCCGGCCAGCGTGACCTCGAGCGCCGCGGCCGTCCCGGCATTGCCGACCAGCCCATTGGCGAGCCGCAGCGAATAGGTGTCCATGGCTCCGGCCACTGGCACCCCGGCCGCCTGGTGGCCCCAGCGGCCCAGGTCCTGGACGGAGGTGAGCAGTCCGGGTCTCATCACCGACAGCGTGCGGCCGGTCACGCCGCCCGGCCCGTCCATCGGTCGTGCACCAGCGGCACGAAACGCACGCTATCCCCGGGCGCGAGCAGCGCCGGCGTGGAACGCGTGGGGTCGAACATCACGACGGCGGTTTGTCCGATGAGGCGCCAGCCCCCGGGGCTCTCGCACGGATACACGCCGGTCTGCGCGCCGGCAATTCCGACACTGCCCGCCGGCACGCCCGTTCGCGGCGCCACCCGCCGCGGCATCGCGATTGAGGCATCGACGCTGCCCAGGTAGGCAAAGCCAGGAAGAAAGCCGAGCATGTAGACGCGGTAGCGGCCGCCGGCATGCCTGGCGATGACCTCGTCCTCACTGCAGCCGGCAAAGTCGGCAACCTCCGCCAGGTCCGGGCCGAACCGGCCGCCATAGCAGACCGGGATCTCGACGACGTGCTCAGGGGTGTCGTCGCCGGCTGCCGTGTCCCACGCGCGCGAGATGACGGCGTCGAGCGCCGCTTGGTCGAAGCGCAGCGGGTCGATGTGGACGCCGACCGAGGCATAGGCCGGCACGATGTCTCGCACACCGGCCACGCCAGCCCGGCCGATCGCCGCCGCCAGTGCCACCACACGACGGTTCACGTCGGGTGCAATCGCGGCCTCGAATTCCACCAGCAGCAGCCCATCGCCGGCATGATGCAGGCGTGGACGCGACGGCCCGGTGCTCATCGGACAAGCGCCTCGAGGAGCCGTTGGTGGATGCCGCCGAAGCCGCCATTCGACATCACCAGCACGTCGTCGCCAGCAGTCGCACCCCCGGCGACGACATCGACGATGGCGTCGACCGACGGCAACTCGCGAGCGGCGACACCGGCCGCCGTCAGGTCGCGCACCAGGTCGGCCACCGAGAGGCGTTCGCCCTCGGGCAAGGCGCTCCGAAACACCGGGGCGATGATGACCTCATCGGCATCGCCGAAGGCGCGGGCGAAATCGGCCTGGAAGATGCGCCGGCACGCCGAAGCTGACCGCGGTTCGAATAGCGCCCACAGCCGCCGCCCCGGGCGGGCCGTTCTGAGGGCGGCGATCGTCTCGGCGACCGCCGTCGGATGATGGGCGAAATCGTCGTAGACCGTGACCCCGCGGCGCTCGCCCACCACTTCGAGCCGACGCTTCACGCCCCGGAAAGTCGCCAGGCCGGCGCCGATCGTCTCAATCGACAGCCCGCACTCGCGGGCCACGGCAATCGCCGCCAAAGCGTTGCGGACGTTGTGCAGTCCGAGCAGCGGCAGATCGATGACGGCCGTCAGCCCGTCAGGCCCGCGCAGCGTGAAGCGCGTGCCTGTCCCCTGCGGACCGACATCGGTGGCCTGCCAGGTGACGCCGTCGGTCAGCCCGAAGGTCTGCACGCGCGAGCGGGCGCCCTCGGCCAACGCGGCGGCTTCGAGGCTGTCGGCGCCAAGCAGCACCAGCCCGCGGCGCGGCACCAGCGCCACCAGGCGCCGAAAGGCGAGCCGTACGGCTGCCAGATCCTCGTAGATGTCGGCGTGATCGAACTCGACGTTGTTGACGACAGCGATGTCTGGCAGGTACTTGAGGAACTTCGCACTCTTGTCGAAGCAGGCGCTGTCGTACTCGTCGCCTTCGATGACGAAGACACGGCCGCGGCCGAGCCGGTAGCTGCCGCCCTGGCCATCGTCACCGAGATTGCCGGCGATGCCGCCCACGAGCATCGACGGGTCGAGACCGCCACTCGTGAGCACCCAGCCGGCCAGCGCCGTCGTGGTCGTCTTGCCGTGTGTCCCGGCCACCACGACCGAATCGGCATCCCACAAGAACGTCTCACGGATCATCTCCGGCAGGGAGACGTAGCGCAGGGACCGATCCAGTACCGCTTCGAACTCGGGATTGCCGCGCGAGATGGCGTTGCCCACGACCACGACGTCGATGGCGCCGTCGACGTGCGACTCGTCGTAGCCCTCGAGGAGCGCAATGCCCTCTCCCCGAAGGAAATCGCTCATCGGCGGATAGACGTGCGCATCGGACCCCTGCACGCGGTCGCCGCGGCGCTGCAGCATGGCGGCGAGCGTGCCCATCGCCGTGCCGCACACTCCGATGAAGTGCACGGTGCGCGCCATCAGCAGACCGCCGCCTCGTCAATTGAGATCCTGCCGCCGGTGGCATCGGCGGTGAGCCGCGCCGACACGCCGAAGGGCACCGTCCAGGTCGGCATCTCGGTATGGCCCGACGGAAAGCCGAACACGACGGGTCCAGGAAACATCGCCAGCAGGTCGCGCAACACGCCTCGTGCGGTCGGCCCGCCGCCACCGTCGTCGCAGCGGGTGAACGTGCCGAGCACCACCCCTGTCACCCGCGCGAAGGTGCCGGCCTGATGGAGCTGCGTCATCAGGCGGTCGAGGCGATAAGGCCGTTCACCCACATCCTCGAGGAAGAGGATCGTCGGTTCGGTTGGCATCACCGCCCACGGCGTGCCGACGAGCGCCGCCAGCTGGGTCATGGTGCCGCCGAGCAGGGTGCCGCGAGCGTCGCCGGCCCGAAACACCTCGAGGCCCGGCGGCGTCAGGGTGCCCATCGCCACGGGCTGCGTCACGGCCGCCATCAGCGACGCGCGGTCGTAACCACCGGCGCCCCGCGCCAGGCGGCCTTCGACCATCGGCCCGTGGAACGCCACGCCGCCCTGCGCCACGTGCCAGCCGAGCAGCGCCGTGACGTCGCTGTAGCCGATGAACACCTTGGGATCGGCCGCGAGCCATCGCGGATCGAGCAGGGGCAGGATCTGTTGGCTGCCATATCCGCCGCGCACCGCGACGATGCCGCGCACCGCCGGATCGCGCCACGCGTCGACCAGACAAGCGGCGCGCAGTGCCGGCGTGCCCGCGACATAGCCATGGCGGGCAAGCACGCGGTCGTCGTAGACGGGCTCGAACCCGAGCGTTCGGAGTTCGTCGGCGCCGCGCGAGAGCTCGTCGGGCTGCACGGGGCTGGCCGGCGCGACCAGCGCGATCCGATCGCCCGGCTGCAGCCGCCGCGGGCGCCGCCTTCCCGCCGCCGTGTGTATGTCGTCGGTCATGCAAACGCCGCCATTTCCGCTGCAACGAGCTGGTGCGCTTCGCACCCCACCACCTGCTTCAAGGCCCGCGTCCGCTGGCGGGCTCCGAGCCGGGGGCCGTCCAGGAAACGCGCCTTCTGCCGCGCGACGCGCGCCACGGCGTCGTCGAGCCTGGCCAGCGGGATCACCCCGGTTTCCACGGCCTTCACCAGCGCCTCGAGCACCGAGGCCTGCACCTCGACGTCGCCCGTGCACACCAGCACGCTGTCGCAGCCGGCGGAAATGGCCGCCACTGCGGCCTCGGCCGGCGTCCATCGCTTGCCAATTGCCTGCATCTCGAGGTCGTCGCTCACGACCATGCCCGGGTGTCCGAGTTCGTCCCTGAGCAACCGGATGACGGTCTGGGAGAGCGTAGCCGGCTGCGCCTCGTCGAGTGCCGGGACAACCACATGGGCCGTCATGACGCACGCCACCTGAGCGGCGATCGCGGCGCGGAAGGGCACGAACTCGACCGCGCGCAGCCGATCCGGCGACACCTCGACGATCGGCAACTCGAAGTGGGAGTCGACTGAGGTATCGCCGTGCCCAGGGAAATGCTTGCCGCAGGCCGCCACCCCTTCGCCCTGCATCGCACTGATGATGGCGGCGCCGAGCGCGGCGGCGCGGGTGGCGTCGTCCGAGAGCGAGCGATCGCCGATGGCGGGATTCGACCGATTGGTCAGCACATCGAGCACGGGCGCGAAATCGAGGGTGATGCCGACCGCGCGCAGTTCGCGCGCCAGCGCGCGGGCGAAGCGATCCGCCAGGTCGGGCGCCGTCGCCCGGCCGAGTGTCGCCGCTGGCGGCCAGACGGTGAACGGTGTCTTCAGGCGCGCCACGCGGCCACCCTCCTGATCGACGCTCACCCAGGCCGGCGCCGTCGTCCCGAGGGCTTCGATGGCCATCGCCACTTCGAGCACCTGTTCGGGGCTCTCGACGTTGCGGGCAAAGAGCGTAGCGCCACCCAGGTCGAACTCCCGCGCGAGGGCGGTCAACTCGACGGGTACCATGCGACCGGTGAAGCTCCCGATGAGCACCTGCCCGACGCGTCGACAAAGCGGCAACGGCATGCGAATACGAGCATTATAATTCCGCCGTGACCGTGACTGCCTCGGCCCCGACGCGCATCGACCTGGCCGGCGGGACGATCGACATCTGGCCACTCTATCTGTTCCATGCCGGCGCGCAGACCCTGAACGCGGCCCTGACCATCCGCGTCGTCGCGACGATCGAGCCGCGCGACGACGAGGCCGTGGTGCTCATCTCCGAAGATCTCGACGTGAGGACCGCACCACTGGCCTTCGAGGCTCTGCCCGCCGACCCCGCGCTCCCCCTGCTCGCCAGGTTCGTTCACGCCTTCGGCGCCCGCGGGCTCACCGTCACGACACGCAGCGATTCACCGGCCGGTGCCGGCATCGCCGGGTCGTCGGCACTCGCGATTGCCGTGACCGCGGCGCTCTCCACCTGGACCGGCCGCATGCTCGATGCCGCGGGCATGCTGGAGGTCGCTCAGAACGTCGAGGCACAGGTCATCAGGGTGCCAACCGGTCTGCAGGACTACAGGCCGGCCCTCCACGGCGGCATCGCGGCGGTCGAGCTGGGACCGTTCGGGGCCACGCGTGTGGGCCTGGGGGTGGACGCGGCGGCCCTCTCGGCCCGCCTCGCCCTGTGCTACACCGGGGCGCCACGCCAGTCGGGCATCAACAACTGGGACATCACCAAGCGCCGCATCGACGGTGACCAGGCAGTGGCAGCCGCCTTCGACGCCATCGTCGAAACCACGACCAGCATGCGCGCCGCCTTGGAAGCCGGCGACTGGGCACGGGCCGGGGCCAGCCTGGCCGACGAGTGGATGACGCGCAAGCGCCTGGCGCCAGGCGTCACGACGCCGACCATCGATGCACTGCTCGACTCGGCCCGCGCTGCCGGCGCCTGGGGCGGCAAGGTCTGTGGAGCCGGCGGCGGTGGCTGCCTGTTCGCGCTGGCACCACCAGAGCGAGTCGTCGCCATTGGCGAGGCCTGGCGCGCCGCCGGCGCCCAGGTGCTCGACGCCACCATCGACCCGACGGGACTGCAGGTGACGACGCGATGACCCGGGCCCTCGACGCCCTGACTGAGATCAGGCGGCTGTACTACGGCGCCACGAAGGCCACCATCCTTCGCGATCTCGAGCTCGCGATCGACCTGCTGACGAGCCTGCCAACCGAGCAGGAGCGCGAGACAGTGGCCGTCTACATGGACGGTCTTGCGCAGCTCAGATCGGAATGGGGCGTGACGAGCGCGGTGGCCCCTGGACGCGCGACACAAACGGCCGGCACCTCCAAGACGAGCCGGCGCCCTGCCGCTAGGCGTTCGAAGTCTTGACGATGCGCTTGCGCGCGGCGAGGCGCAACGGCTCCGGCACGTTGCGATCGACGGCCAGCGCCCGCACGTCGCGTTCGATGAGACGCTGCATCAGGTTCATCGACATCGCCACCGGCGTCTTGGGGTTGCGGGTGAGCGAGGCGGCGACGCCGTAGTTCTTCAGCCAGGCACGGTTCTGGCCAATCGCGCGCAGGACGTCTTCGCCGACGTTGGCCATCTTGGCGAAGCTCTCGACCTCGGAGGTGGTCAGCTTCGGCGACGAGAGCACGGCTGACGACACCATCTTGTTCGGATCGCGGATGAGGAGCGCCCTCACTTCGCGCGAACCCTTCATCGCCGCTCGCACCCGCTCGACGATGTTCATCTGCTGGATCTGCTGCGTGATCGACAGCCCGCTCTCGGCCGCTGCTTCGCCGATCTCGTCGCCGCTCGAGGCGGTGTCGTCGGAGAGCGTGTCCCATGCCTCGCCTGTCTGCACGAGCGGCGCCTCCTCCTCGACGGCCGACGTTTCCGGCCCGGGCGCCGGCGCGATGCCGCGTGCGGCGAAGAATCGCACCAGGTCGACCGGCGTGTCGACGCGGGCCAGCACGGCGCCGGCCGCCGAGGCTGGAATCGCCGCCAGTGTCGCCTCCGCCGCGGCGCGCACGCCGGCGTCTTGGTCGTCGACGAGCAGCGCCAGCAGCGCCAGTTGTTCCGGGCCGCGAGGCGCGACACGGCCGAGCGCGGCATCGAGACGCACCTCCAGTGGCACGTCGTCCTTGCGGAAGGCGTCGAGGATCAGCGTCTTGAGCCCGCAGTCCATCAGTGCACCCGCTCCCGCGACGAGGTCGCCCGCCCGTTTCCCGTCCCCTCGTCGCCGAGACGTCCCACCTGCGCCGGTCGTGGCCACAGCAGATAGGCCGCGACCACCAGGGCCACAATCACGCCCACGGCCAGCCCGGTGACGATGACCGAAGGCCAGCCGCGCGGCCGCACTGGCAGATCGGACACCGGCCCTTGCGGCGCACCGGGGGGCGGCAGGGCGTCGGGATGGCGCGCCAGGAAGACCCGCAGCGTGTCTTCCGGATCGAGACCGACCTCCTCGGCATAGGCGCGGACGACGGCGCGCCGGAAGATCCCGGGCGGCAGGCGATCAATCTGGTTGCGTTCGAGCGCCTCGAGCGTTCGCACGCCGAGCTTCGTGACGTCCGCTACGTCGCGCAGGGAGCGGCCGGCAGCTTCGCGCGCCGCGCGCAGCGCCAGCCCGAAATCCTCACTCGTTTCGAGCACCACCATCAGCTAGTCATCGCCGGGACGGCCGCGCCCCAACCGTGAGATGTTAGTACCGCCCCTCCCAACAGTCAATCTCGCTGATGAACGCCGCCACGACACGCCGCACCGCCGCGCCCGCGTCTTCGTCAGGGCGAGGGAGAAAGGCGCCGATCGCGGCGACGCCAAAGGCGCCGCCGCCGGCTACCCACCGCCAGTCCGCCGGCGTCAGCCCGCCAATCGCGAAGACGGGCGCCGAGCTCGCGGCCACCAGCGCCGCCAGCCCGGCCGGCCCGAGCGTGGGCCAGCCGAGTGGCTTCGATCGCGACGCCGTCGCCGTCCCGGCAATGACCGCATCCACGGGACCCGCCGCCGCGACGTCGGCGACCGTGTGAACGGCGCGCGACATCCAGGTGCTGGCCGCCATCCAGACACGCAGCCGGCTGGCATCGATCGACGCGTGCTTGAGGTGCAGGTCCGCGCCGGTCACCGCTGCCACGTCCGCCCGGTCGTTCACCACGATGCGCGTCCGCCCGGCGGCGACGCTCACCAGCCGGCGAGCCAGCGTGGCGAGCGCGGCGGCGGCCAGATCCGGCTCACGAAGCTGGAAGAAGCCGACGCCGGCCTCCGCCGCAGCGTCGACCTGGGTCAGGAGCAGCGCCGGGGCCTCGTCGAGAGCACGCCCACACGCAGCAGCGAGACGCCGACGGTCGCTCACGATGCCGAGGCGCGCCGCAGGCGACAAACGCACCGTCACGGCGCGTGGCGCCGGCGCACCAGGCTGGCGAGGTCGGCGAGCGCCGCGAGAACGTTGACGGCGCCAAGGCCGGTGATGGCGCCGCGCACGTAATTGTTGGTCACCACCGCCTGCACGGTGGGAGAGATCTGGGCGAAATAGTTACGCTCCCAGTAGGCTGACCACGGCACCACGATCAACAGCAGGCCCAGTTCGATGAGCACTGCGATGATGAGGAGACGGCGCACGAGGGGCTTAGCCGCGGACCTGGGTGCGGCTCAGGCGGTCGATGCGGGCCGCGACGTCGCGGAAGCCCCGCTGGTCGGCCTGCAGCTCCTCGAACACCGACAGGGCTCGCCCGGCTTCGCCGAGATCCTCGAGCACGCTGGCCAGATCGTAGAGCAGCGCCCGGCCGGCATCCACCGTCGGTGCAGGCGCTTCGGCGGCCTGCTCGAACCACTCCAGGGCGAGGGCGCGCGCGCCGCGATCGGCCTGCAGACGCCCCAGCACGGAAGCCGCTTCGAAACGCTGGCGGGACGAGCGCGACGCCAGCTCGAGCGACTGAATGGCGTCTTCGAGCATGCCCATGTCGCGGTAGGTGAGACCGAGACGCAGCTGTTCGGCGGCCAGGCTCTCGTCGTGTGCGCGACCAGCCTCGAGTACCGCGTCGGCCGGTCGAGCCGACCTCTTCGCCTTGCCACCCTTGGTGGCCTTCGACGCTGCGAGGTCGTCGCCGAGGTCGATTTCGGATTCGCCGTCGCTTGCCGCGGCGGCCTCGGGCAGTTCAACCGGGTCGTCGAACGTGATGCCCTCGTTCAGATCCATCTTGTCGGTGGCCATGAACGGGCTGTCGCCGCTCAGGCGATCCGCGATGATGGCGTCCGGGTCGGACTCACCGAGCATCTCGAGGGCGCGTCGGAAGCGCGCGATGTTCGCGGTATCCCATGGCTCGCGCGCGACGAGGTCTTCGCTGATGATGCGCGCTTCGAGACCTCGGCCGGCGTCGAGGTAGGCATCGGCCAGCTGGGCTTGCGCCGAATACATCGTCGCCTCCAGCCCGCCATCGACGCAGATCTCGACCAGACGCATGAGAGCGACGATGTGGCGGCGGACGCGAGTGACGAACTCGTGCAGCGCGGCTGCGGCCGCCGCGTAGTCGCCGTCGGCCACCGCCGCGTCGGCTACGGCCTCGATGCCCGGATACGCCGAATCGGCGTCGTGCTCGGCCAGCCGGCACGCCATCGCGATCGCTGCCTCGCGCTGCGTGGGATCGGCCGCCAGGGCGCTCGCCACAGCCGCCTTGCCCTCGTCGAGATGGCCTTGCCGCAGCTCGGTTTCGGCCACCACCATCCACAACGTGGGATCCGCCGCGACGACCTCGGCGGTCAGATACCGGCGCGCCGTGCCGAGATCGCCGTTGCCGAGGTGCGCGCGTACCAGTTGCACACGGGCTTCGACGTCGGTGGCGTCCATGTCGGCCACGCGGCCGAGCACCGACAGGGCCTCTCCGTGTTGTCCGGCGGCCTCGAGTGCGGCGGCCAGCTGGCGTAGTTCCACCGGCGACGCGGCCCACGCCAAGGCGCGGGCGAATTCGCCGCTCGCGATATCGGCGGCCAGCACCTGCGCTCGGGCCACGTCGTCGGTCGGGTCGAGCTCGAGCAGATCGCGGTAGGCGGAGCGCGCGTCTTCGAGGCGGCCTTCCGTGGTGAACCACTCCCCCACGGCCCTGAACTCCCGCGCGGCCGTCTCGGCATCACCGAGGTCGCGCGCGGCCTTGGCGGCGGTGAACCGGGCGTCGTAGTCGTCGAGATCGACCATGCCGAGACGAACGGCCATTTCGGCAGCGCCGCGGATGTTGCCGATCTTGCGCCGCCGGTCGGAGACGGTCTGGTAGGCGGCCTTGGCATCGGCCAGCAGGCCCTGCTTGGCGGCGACGTCGCCCGAGCGGATGAGGGCGTACTCGTCGGTGGCTTTGACCTTGAGGATCTTCTTGAAGAGAGCTGAAGCCTTCGGGTAGAAGCCCTCGTCGGCGAGATGGTCGGCGATGCGGGTGTACTGCTCGACGCCCTTGTCGAGCTGACCGGCGCGCACGAACAGGTCGCCGAGCGCGTTGGCGCTGTTCCAGTCGCGAGGCTGCGCTAGCACCAGCGCCTGGTACTCGTCGATGGCCGCGTCCACCTTGCCCAGCCGCAGGGCCTTCTCGGCCCGCTTCAGAGCTCCTTCGCGATCGAATGGCGCCACGATGCTTCGCCCTCAGTCCAGAGTATCAAACAGCGACGCCGGCTTGAACGTCCGCCGGTGCGCCTCGGAATAGCCGTACTCGGCAACGGCCGCCAGGTGTGCCGCGGTGGCATACCCCTTGTGACGATCGAAGCCATACCGGCTATCGGTCCGATGGAGGTCGTCCATGAGCCGGTCCCGCGTGACCTTGGCGACAATCGACGCCGCCGCGATGGCCGACGAGACCCGGTCGCCCCCCACCACCGCGCGCTGCGCCATCCGCAAGCCTTCGATTCTGAAGGCGTCGACCAGCACGAGGTCGGGCTGCGGCGCCAGGGCAGCGACGGCGCGTGCCATGGCGCGCAACGACGCGCGATGGATGTTGTATCGGTCGATCTCGGTCGGATCTGCAATCCCGACGGCCCAGGCGAGCGCCCGGGCGGCGATGAGGTCGAACAGGCGGTCTCTGGCCGCGGCCGTGAGCAGCTTCGAGTCGGCCAGGCCGGGCACGTGCCGGGCGGGGTCGAGCACCACCGCCCCGGCCATGACGGGGCCGGCCAGGCAGCCGCGCCCCACTTCGTCCACCCCGGCGACCAGGCCGAAGCCATATCGCCGGTAGTGGTTCTCGATCGTGCGCCGGGCACGCGCTCTCGCCATGGCCCGGACGCCCCGGCCGGCCTAGGCCGGCGTCTTGCGGACTTCCTTCATGCGGGCGGCCTTGCCCTTCAGCTCGCGCAAATAGTAGAGCTTGGCGCGGCGCACTTTGGCCGAACGTACGATGTCGATCTTCTGGATGACCGGCGAGTGCAGCGGGAAGATGCGCTCGACGCCCTGGCCGAACGAGACCTTGCGCACCGTGAACGATGCGCGCGTGCCGCCGCGCCGCAGGTTGATGACGATGCCCTCGAAGATCTGGATCCGTTCCTTGTCGCCTTCTTTGACTCGGACGTGCACCTTGACCGTGTCGCCGGCCTGCATTGCCGGCCGCGTCATCGTCTGAGCCTTCTCGATCATTTCCACTGCGTTCATCGGTCCTCGCCCTTCCCTTCCACCATCCGCGGCGGCCCGTTCACCAGGTCCGGCCGCCGCGCGCGGGTGCGCGCCCCAGCCGCCTCGCGGCGCCACCGTTCAATCGCCCCGTGGTGCCCCGACACGAGCACCTCGGGCACCGCCCGTCCCCGCCACACCGCCGGCCGCGTGTAGTGCGGAAAGTCCAGCTGCCCGGTCGAGAACGAGTCGTTCGTCACCGACCGCTCGTCGCCGACCACCCCCGGCACCAGCCGGGCAATCGCGTCGAGCATCACGAGCGCCGGCAGCTCACCGCCGCTCAGCACGTAATCGCCAATCGACCACTCCTCCGCGCCGACCGCCTCGACCACCCGCTCGTCGACGCCTTCGTAGCGTCCGCAGAGCCAGGTCACGCCGTGCAGGCGCGCCATCCGTTCCGCGGCCGCCTGGTCGAACCGCCGCCCGGCCGGCGATGTCATCACCACCAGCCCCGCCGCACCCCGCCGCGCCCGAATCGCCTCCACCGCTTCATGGAAGGGTTCAGCCTTCATCACCATGCCCGGTCCGCCGCCGAATGGCACGTCGTCCACGACATGGTGCCGGTCGGTCGTGAAGGCCCGCAGGTCGTGCACCGCGATATCGAGCACGCCCCGCGTCCGGGCCCGGCCCACCACGCCTTCCGCCAGCCCGGCTTCGATCATGGCCGGGAAGATCGTGACGATGTCGAACGTCACGACTCGCCCTCCGCCGTCGGCGATGCCCGCCAGTCGCCGTTGACCTCGAGCAATCCCTCTGGCGGATCGATCGTGATGCGCCGCGCCGCCAGGTCCACCGTGCAGAATGCCTGCGTCAGCGGCACGAGCACCGGCCCGCCGGGCGTGGCCACCACCAGCCGCACCGCCTCGCCGTCGCCGTCAATCGAGGCGACGGCGCCCACCGTTTCGCCGGCCACCGTCCGCACCTCGCACCCCATCAGTTCGTGACGGTAGTAGACGTGGGCCGGAAGCCGTCGCGCCGTATTCTTCGGTGCCCGCAGCTCCCATCCGGCGAAGCGCTCTGCTTCGCCGATCGACGTCACGCCTTCGAACACCACCACCGGTCGCCCGAGGTGCATCCTGAAGCGCGCGACGTGCAGCTTCTCGACCGGACCGGCAGACGCTAGCCGGCCCCACAAGACGGCGCCCTGCGCGAACCGGTCATCGACGAAGTCGGTCGTCGGGTTGACGATGACCTCGCCTCTGTTTCCCTGCGTGCGGGCCACGACCCCCACGAGGAGCATGTCGTCCCACGCCGCCGCCAGCGACTCAGCGCTGGCCGTCGACGTCGCGGATGTCGAGTTGGATTCGTGTGCCATCGACGTCGGCGGCGGCGGCCAGCAGCGTTCTCAGCGCCGCGGCGGTCCGCCCCTGCCGGCCGATCACGCGGCCGAGATCGCCGGGAGCGACTCGCAGTTCGAAGTGCAACCCGCCCCGTCGTTCACCCTGCACCACTTCGATGGCATCCGGCTCATCGGCCAGCGCCTTCGCGACAGTTTCCACGAGTGCCTTGAGCTCGGCCACGGCGTCAGCTCCCGTCAGGCCTGCGGCGCCGTCGCCGCGGCTTCCACCGGCGCCACGGCGCCGAGATCGCGCGTCACGTGCTTGGCCAGCAACGTCCGCACCGAATCAGAAGGGCGGGCGCCCTGCGAAATCCAGTGCGCGACGCGCGCCTTGTTCACGTCGACCACGGCGGGCTTGGTACGCGGGTTGTAGAACCCCAGCGTCTCGATGAATCCGCCGTCGCGCGGCGAACGCCGCTCGGTGACGACCACCCGGTAATGGGGACGCTTCTTCGACCCCGTGCGACGCATGCGAATGACCAACATAGGTAGTGTCCTCGTCCTGGCCAGCCGGACATCCGGCTAGCGCATCAAGCTGAACGGCCCCTTCTTCTTCCGCTTCTTGGGAGCCTCGGGCACGGCCTCGCCCGTCATCTGGCCCACCATCTTCAACATCTTCCGCATCTCTGCGTACTGCTTCAGCAGCCGGTTCACGTCCTCGACCGAGGTGCCACTGCCGCGGGCGATGCGCTTGCGGCGGCTGCCGTCGATGACCTCGGCGTGCTCGCGTTCTTCGGCCGTCATCGAGTTGATCATCGCCTCGATGCGGCCGAGCTGCTTTTCATCCGGCTTCTGGCCGCCGGCATCCTTCAACTGGCCCATGCCGGGCAGCAGCTTCATGATGTGCTCGAGCGGCCCCATCTTGCGGATCGTGCGCAGCTGATCGCGGAAGTCGCCGAGGCTGAAGGTGTTGCGGCGGATCTTCTCTTCGAGCCCGGCGGCCGTCGACGGATCGACGAGCTCTTCGGCCTTCTCGATGAGCGACAGCACGTCGCCCATGCCGAGCAAGCGCGAGACGAAACGGTCGGCGTGGAAGGTGTCGAGATCCTCGAGCCGTTCGCCAGCGCCGACAAACGCGATCGGCACGCCGACCACCGACACCACCGACAGCGCCGCACCGCCGCGAGAGTCGCCATCGACCTTCGACAGCACGACGCCGGTGACGCCGACCTGACGGTTGAACTCGCCGGCGCTCTTGATCGCGTCCTGACCGGTCATCGCATCGGCGACGTAGAGCAGGTCGGCAGGCCGCACCACATCCTTGATGGCCACGAGCTCGCGCATCAGATCGTCGTCGATGTGCAGTCGGCCCGCCGTGTCGACGATGACGACGTCGCATCCGGTGTTGCGCGCTTCGTTCATCGCGCCTCGGGCGCGCGCCACGGGATCGAGGTTGCCGGCCGGATCATAGACCCGTACGCCCGCCTTGCCGGCCACGACCGTGAGCTGTTCGATGGCCGCCGGGCGGCGCACGTCGGTCGAGACGACGAGCGGGAACCGGCCCTGCTTGGCCAGCAGGCGTGCGAGCTTGCCGGTCGTGGTCGTCTTGCCCGAGCCCTGCAGGCCGAGCATGAGGATGACCCTGGGCTGCGGGCTTCCGGGCGTGAGGCCGCCCACGGCGTCGCCGAACAGCCCGAGCAGTTCGTCGCGGACGATCTTGACGACCTGCTGGTCGGGGCTGAGGCTCGTGCGCACGTCCTCGGCCGAGGCACGATCGCGGACGCGATCGACGAACGCCTTGACGACCTGGAGGTTGACGTCGGCCTCGATGAGGGCGACGCGAATGGCAGCCAGCACCCGTTCGGTCGTTTCGGGGGTGAGACGGACTTCGCCCCTCAGGGACTGGAAGACGTCTTGCAGACGGGTGCTCAGGGCGTCGAACATCGATTTCGGGTGGCCGGGGCCCGCCGCTCCGTGCGGCGTACAACCGCGCAGGACGGCCGAGCCTGGCTCGGCACAAACCCTTATGCTACTGGAGTTTCAGGGTGTCGGTCAAACCTTGGTCAGGCGGTGCCCGAGCTTGACCTTCTTGGTGCGCAGATACGACCGGGTCGTCGCCGAGGGCGCAATTTCGAGGGGCACCGAGGCCACGACGGCCAGGCCGTAGCCCTGGAGACCGACGAACTTGCGCGGGTTGTTCGTCAGCAGGCGCATCGTGCGCACACCCAGATCGCGCAGCACTTGCGCTCCAATGCCGTAGTCGCGCTGGTCGGGCTTGAACCCCAGCCGCTCGTTGGCCTGGACCGTGTCGAGCCCGTCGTCCTGGAGGGCGTAGGCTCGGACCTTGTTGGCCAGGCCGATGCCGCGACCCTCCTGGTTCAGGTAGAGCAGGACGCCCCGTCCCTCAGCGGCGATCTGCTGCATGGCGGCGTCGAACTGCGGCCCGCAGTCGCAGCGCAGCGAATGGAACACGTCGCCGGTCAGGCATTTCGAGTGCACGCGCACCAGCACGTCGTACCCGGCGCCGATGTCGCCGCAGACGAGCGCCACGTGCGTTTCGCCGTCGAGGGGGCTCTCGTAGGCATGGATGCGGAAGCGCCCGTGCACGGTCGGCATGGCGGCGTCGGCCACCTTCGTCACGAGCCGTTCGTGGCGCATGCGGTACTGGATGAGGGCGGCCACGGTAATGAGTTCGAGTTTGTGCTTGCGGGCGAACTTCACGAGGTCCGGCACGCGCGCCATCGTGCCGTCGGTCTTGGCGATCTCGCAGATCACGCCGGCCGGATAGAGGCCGGCGGCGCGCGCCAGATCGACGGCTGCCTCGGTCTGCCCCGCGCGAACCAGGACGCCGCCATCACGCGCGCGCAACGGCAGCACGTGCCCTGGTCGCGCCAGGTCGGCCGGCCGTGTCTTCCGGTGGATGGCCGTGAGGACGGTCGTGGCACGGTCGGCGGCGGAGATCCCGGTTGTCACGCCCCGGCGAGCCTCGATGCCGACACAGAACGCCGTGTCGAACGCGGTGGTGTTGCGCCCGATCGGCACCTGCAGCGGGACCTCGAGTAGGTCCAACCGCTCGGCGGTCATCGGCATGCAGATCAGTCCGCGCCCGTGCGTCATCATGAAGTTGATGATCGCCGGGGTGACCTTCTCTGCCGCGACGGTCAGATCGCCTTCGTTCTCGCGATCCTCGTCATCGACGACGATCACGATCTCGCCGCGGCGGATGGAGGCCACGGCGTCCTCCACGCTGGAGAACGCCGTGGCCGGAACGGCCCGCCGGCGGGCAGGCCGCGTGACGCGGCCACCTTGCGACCGCGTGACGCGGCCATCTTGCGACCGCGTGACGCGGCCATCTTGCGACCGCGTGACGCGGCCATCTTGCGGCCGCGTGACACTGCGCGACTTCGCGAGCGGACGCTTGTTCGTGGTCTTGGTCATCACATGGCGCCTCAGCGCCGGCGGAGGTCGGCGAGCCCGGCGATTTCAGTCGCCCGCAGCACGTACTTCCCGAGCACATCGCACTCGAGGTTGACTCGGTCGCCCGGCCGGCGGTCGCCGAGCGTGGTGTGCGCGCGCGTGTACGGGATGACCTGGATGTCGAACCGGCGCTCGTCGAGCCCGGCCACCGTCAGGCTCACGCCGTCGACCGTCACACTGCCCTTGCGAATGAACAGCGTCGAGAGCGACGGCGGGAAGCTGACAGTGAGCCACAGGCTCTCACCTTCCTCGCGGGTTTCCTCGACCACCCCGACGCCGTCCACGTGGCCGAGCACGAAGTGCCCGCCGAGGCGCGCCTCGGCCCGCAGCGGCCGCTCGAGATTGACCCGCTGGCCGCGAGCGAGCGACCCGAGCGTGGTGATGCGGGCGGTCTCGGGGCCGATGTCGGCATGGACCTCGCCGTGCGAGACGACGAGGGCCGTCAGGCAGGCGCCGCTGACGGCGATGCTGTCGCCCGGCCGGGTCTCGCTCGCGAGGCTCGTCTCTATCCGCACGCGGTAGCCGCCGGCCATGGGCTTCACCTCGGCCAGGCGGCCGACCTGCTCAACGATCCCAGTGAACATCGGCCTCCACCCAGATATCGGCTCCGCACGGCACGTTCGTCACACGCGACAGCCGGCTCCAGGGCACGGCCAACCCGTCGAAGAGCGCCACGCCCGTCGCGCCGAGTCGCCCCGGCGCCACGATGAGGTGCAGGCGGTCGACCAGACCCGCCTCCCAGAAACTTCGATGCAAGGCGGCTCCGCCCTCGACGAGCAGGGTGTGGATCCCACGCCCGAGAAGTGCCGGCATGGCCTCGCCGAGTGAGGCAGCCGGCACGATCTCGACGCCTCGCGATGCCAGACCGGCCGCCCGATCGGACGAAGCGGCCAGCGCCTGCGGCGACGCCACCATTATCACCGGTTCGTCGCCAGCCGACGCATAGACGCGCGCCTGCGGCGCCGTCTCGAGCGCGCGATCGAAAACGACCCGCGTCAGCGGTCGCGTCCGCACGACATCGCGCGCGGTCAGACGCGGATCATCCGCCCGCACGGTGCCTGCGCCAACCGCGATGGCATCCACCGCCGCGCGCAACCGTTGGCTGCGTCTGGCCGCCGCCTCGCCCGAGATGCGCGTCGGGCGGTCGCGGCGCTCGGCGATGCGCCCGTCACGCGTCGTGGCGACCTTCACCATGACCAGCGGGCGCTGTCTCTCGTGCGCCATCAGATAGGCCGCATTCAGCCGCCGCGCCGCGGCCTCCTCGAGGCCCACCTCCACCGTGATTCCCGCCTCGCGCAGAAGGCGCGCGCCCTTGCCCGAGACTCTCGGAAACGGATCGAGGGTGGCGGCGACCACCCGCCTCACGCCCGACGAGATGATCCGTGTGGTGCACGGCCCGGTGCGCCCGACATGACAGCACGGCTCGAGCGTGACGTAGAGCGTGGCGCCGGCCGCGCGTCCCCCGGCCTCGTCCAGGGCCACGCTCTCGGCATGCGGATGGCCCGCCCGCGCGTGGTAGCCCTGCCCCACGACGACGCCGCCGGCATCGACGACGACCGCGCCCACCATCGGATTGGGCACCGTGGCTCCCAGGCCGCGCCCGGCATGGAACAGCGCCCGGCGCATCATCGCCGACTCGTTCACCACGATGGTCGAAACAGCGCGTCGGCGTAGGCGCCGGCATCGAACGGCAGCAGGTCGTCGATGCCTTCGCCGACGCCGACATAAAGGATCGGCAGAGACAGATCGTGGGCGATGGCAACGGCGATGCCGCCCCTGGCAGTGCCATCGAGCTTGGTGAGCACGACGCCGGTGACGCCTGCTGTCGCGGCGAACTCACGGGCCTGAACCAGCCCGTTCTGCCCCACCGTGGCATCGAGCACCAACAGCACCTCGTGCGGCGCCCCTGGGATCTCACGGGCGGCAACGCGCCGGATCTTCTCGAGTTCGGCCATCAGATTCACGCGTGTGTGTAGCCGGCCGGCCGTGTCGATGAGCACCGTCTCGACGCCGCGCGCCTTGGCGGCAGTGAGCGCATCGAACACCACGGCCGCCGCGTCGGCGCCTTCGTTGGCACGCACCATATCGACGCCGGCCCGAGTCGCCCACACCTGCAACTGGTCGACGGCAGCCGCACGAAAGGTGTCGGCGGCGCAGATGAGCGTCTTGCGTCCGTCCTGCCGGAGGCGGTGCGCCAACTTGCCAACGGTGGTGGTCTTGCCGGTGCCGTTGACCCCCACCACGAGCACCACACGCGGCGTCGTCGGCGGCGCCGGCGTGGGCGTCGTGGCGGCGAAGATGCGGCGGATCTCGTCAGTGAGGGCTGTCCGCAGACCAGTGCCGGCAGGCGGTCGATTCCGTACCCCGGCGACGAGGCGAGCGGTGGCGCCCAGCCCGACATCGGCCGAGAGCAGCAACTCTTCGAGCGCCGCGGTCGTGTCGACGTCGAGCGCCGCGGCCTCGTGGCCGGGGGCGTCAACCTGGCCCACGATGTCATCGAAACGCTGCGCGAGGCGCTCGGCCGTGCGCGAAAGACCCCGTGCCAGCCGATCGAACAGACCCATCCACGCGATCTTAGCAGGGCCGCCGCTTGGGACCGAAGCGCCCGTCAGTCGGACTCGGCGCGTTGGCGCCGGCCCATCAGATCGACGACCGCGGCGGCTGGCGCCACTCGTCCGCCGAGCAGGGCGTCCACCTGCGCCGCAATCGGCAGCTCGACGCCGAGTCGCCGGCCCAGAGCCAGAGCGGCCCGGGTGGTTCTGACGCCCTCAGCCACCATCTTCATCCCGTCGACGATGTCGCCGACCGACCGGCCACGCGCCAGCTCGATCCCGACGTGACGGTTGCGACTGAGGCGGCCAGTGCACGTGAGGACGAGGTCGCCCATGCCGGCCAGCCCCGCTAGCGTTTCGCGCTCGCCCCCGGCCGCCACCGCCAGACGCGAGATCTCTGCCACGCCGCGCGTGATGAGCGCTGCCAGCGCGTTGTGGCCGAGCTCGAGCCCATCGACCACGCCGGCCGCGATCGCGATGACGTTCTTGAGGGCTCCCCCGAGCTCGACGCCCGTGACGTCACCGCTCGCGTAGAGCCGCATGGCACCGGAGCGGAACTCCTCCTGCACACGGCGCACGGCGCCGTCGTCGGTGGAGGCGACGACGACGACGGTGGGCAGCGAGCGCGCGAGTTCGCGCGCGAAGCTCGGCCCCGACAAGACGGCCACCTCGGCCACGTGCGCCCACTCCTCGCGGATGATCTGCGACATCCGCAGCAACGTTCCGTCCTCGAGGCCCTTGGTGGCGCTGAGCACGACCGCCGTGCGATCGACGTGGGCGGCGCCCTGACGCAGCACGTGGCGCAGGCCGTGCGACGGCACCGCCACGACGACGAACTGCGCCCCACCGAGCGCGGCCGGCAGATCTGCGGTCACGCTGAGCGAGTCCGGAAACACGATGTCCGGCAGATAGACGGCGTTGGCCCGCCGCTCGGCCATCTCGCTGACGAGCTCGGCGTCGCGGGCCCAGAGCTGCACCTGGTGGCCGACTCGCGCCAGGTGGACGGCCAGCGCCGTCCCCCAGCTGCCCGCGCCCACGACCGTCACACTACGCATGGGGCACCCTCTTGCGCGCCAGCCGGCGCTCCGTGCCGCGCTTGAGACGCGACAGATTGCCGCGATGGCGCCAGACGATGAGCGCAGCAACCGCGACGCCTCCCCAGACGGTCGTGGGGGTGGCACCGGTCAGGGCAGCGGCGACCGGCAACGTCACGCAGGCGACCAGCGACCCGGCCGAGACGACTCGGGTGGTCCAGACGGCGAGTGCGAAGGTGATCGCCGAGATCGCCGTGGCCGGCGGCGCGAGCAGCGCAAAGGCACCGCACGCAGTTGCCACGCCCTTGCCGCCGTGCCCGCGCAGCCATACGGGATAGACGTGCCCGGCGACGGCACCGACACCGGCCGCGACCGGAACGGCCTCGGCGAGCGTCGCCCAGCTCAGCGCCACCGCCAGCACGCCCTTGGCCATGTCGAGCGCCATCACCGCGACACCGAGCCGCGCGCCCGACACGCGATACATGTTGGTCGCGCCGACATTACGGCTGCCGACCGCGCGCAGATCGACGCCGCCCCAGCGGCGGCCCGCCACGTAGCCGAGCGGCAGCGATCCAATCGCGTACCCCACGAGCGCCGAGAGAATCATGCGCCCTGGCCCGCCAGCACGTAGTGCCGCAACATGTCGAGAGCGGCGGTGGCGGCGAGCGACCGGACGACGCCGCGGTCGCCAGCGAGGTACAGCGTACGGACCTCGGTGCCGCGCGCGCCGGTCACCGCCAAGCAGACCATACCCACGGGCTTCTCGACAGTGCCGCCGCCGGGCCCGGCGATGCCGGTGACGGCCAGGGCCACGTCCGCGCCGGCGCGCATTCGCACCCCCTCAGCCATCGCCGCCGCCACCGGCTCGCTTACCGCGCCGTGCTCCTCGAGCAGCGTCGACGGCACTCCGAGGGCGTCACGCTTGGCGTCGTTGCTGTAAGCCACGACCGCGCGGTCGACATACGCACTCGCCCCGGCGATGTCGGTGAGGCGCGTCGTCACCAGGCCGCCGGTGCACGACTCAGCCAGGGCCACGCGCCACTTGCGCGCCGCCAGTAGATCACCGACCGCCTGCTCGAGCGACCGTCCGTCGCGACTCACGACATCGGCGCCGAAGGTGTCGGCCAGCACGGCAAGCGCCGCCTCGAGCCGCTGCGCGAGCGGCGCGGCCTCGTCGCCATGGCACGAGAGATGGATCTCGACGATGCCGAGGCTGGCCAGAATCGTCGTGGTGATGGGCAGCGGTTCCTCGTGCCACGGCCCGTACAGAGACGCCGCCCGCTCGTCGACCCACGACTCGCTTCGTCCCGCCACGACCAGGGCGCGCTGACACGTCACGCCGCCCCATCGGGGTGCCACGTAAGCGGCGAGCGCCTCTTCGAGCATCGGCACCATCTCGCGCGGTGGTCCGGGCAGAAGCAGCACGGCGGCAGGTCCGGCCGGAATCCACAACCCGGGCGCTGACCCGCGCTGGTTGGGTATGACGGTGGCACCAGCGGGCACCTGCGCCTGCCGGCGGTTGATGTCGGGCATCGTGAGTCCGCGCCGCCTGAAGCGCTCCTCGATCGTCGCGAGCACGGAAGCGTCTTCGTGCATCGGCCGGCCGACGACCTCGGCCGCCGCATCGCGCGTGCGGTCGTCCTCGGTCGGTCCGAGTCCCCCCGTGCAGACGACGAGGTCGGCCTGGCTCAGTGCGTGACTGAGCGCCGCGGTCAGATCACCGCGCTCATCGCCGACGACGGTCGTGTACGCCACCTTCAGGCCAGCCCGCTGCAACGCCGCCGCGATATACGGCGAGTTGGTGTCGGCGCGTCCCAGGGTCAGCAATTCGCTGCCGACGGCGACGACCGCAGCCCGTGCCGGTCCTGGCAGCGACTCACTCACGCGAGCCAGCCGGGCGCCAGCCACAGCGCCATTCGCAGAACCCCCCAGGCGTAAACGCCAGCTGCGAGATCGTCGAGCATGATGCCCCAACCCCCGTGGGCACGCTCCAGCTGCCGGGCGGGCGGCGGCTTCACGATGTCGAAGCCGCGGAAGAGCACGAACCCGGCAAGCGCCGTCGGCCACGTGAGAGGCGCGCCCACGAGCGTCACGCACATCCCCATCACCTCATCGACGACGACGGGGCCGGGATCGGTCGTGCCGAGTACGCGCTCGGCCCGCGTGGCAGCCAACGCCCCGGTAACGAGCAGGCCGAAGACCACCGCGACTTCAATGGCGACCGTCGCGCCGGCCATCCGCATCCCCCACCACAGCGCCACGCCCACGGCAGAACCGACCGTACCCGGCGCGAACGGAAAGAACCCGGAATAGCCCGCGCTGGCGAACGCGAGCGCGACCCGACCGGTCATGCACTGACCTTGACGACGCGGGTGTGCGCGATCTGATCGTGCACGGCCCGCCGATCTTCGCGCCACAGCGCGGGGATGAAGCCGGCGCCCATGACCAGACCGCCGGCGATCGCGGCCACCACGCGCACGATCGCCGTGCCAAACGTCAGGCGACCGGCGGTCGCCTCGACACGCAACCCCATCGCCATCTTGCCGAGAGTCTGCCCGCCGTTGGCAGTGAACACCGTCACGTAGGCGACGTTCAAGCCGAACACGAAGGCTGACAGTGGCACGAGCGGCAATGTCGCGACCTCGGCCACTGCCACACCGGCCATCTGGGTGGTGAGATACACGACGGCAACGTCGATGGCGCCGAGCAGCACGACGTCGAGGAGGGCCGAGACCACGCGCGCCACGGCTGGCGCGGCCTTGGGCGCAGCCTCGACCGGCGGCTCCGGTTCGCCCGGCGGCGCGTCGTGGCCCCCGGTCTCGAACAAATCATTGCGCGGACGACGGACCACGTGCGGTGTCGCGCGGCTGCGCGGCCGCTCCGCCGCGCGCCGCACGGCCAGGGGCGTGCGTGCCGGCGGCGGCTGCGGATCGGCGAAGAGCGAGGACGTCCCCAGCGGCGGCGACAGCGGCAGATCTTCGAGCGGCGCCGGGTCGGAGCGCCCCAGGTCGGCGTCGGCGACGACCGTCGTGGGTGTCCGGTAGGCCGGACCACCGGGCGCCTGGTGCTCCCGAAACTCCCACGGCGCTTCAGCCGCCGGCGTATCGATGAGCGAGAACTCGTAGCCACAGTGCCGGCAGCGATCCGCGGCCTCGAAGCCGACGTAGGCGCACTTGGGACACTTCACGGCTGGACCGCGTCCTTCACGCCCGGACCGGCCGCCGCCAGCAGTTCCAACTGCACGCGGCCGCGCAGCACCTGCGCATCGGCGTAGGCCGCATCGCCGAGGTCGATGCGACCGAGGGCACGGAGCGCGTCGGGGAGTTTGCCCGCGGCAAACAGCTGGCGCGCGCGTGACAGGTGTGCTTCTGACGCCGCTGGCACTGGCAGCGGTGTCGCGACAGTGTCGATGGCGGTGACGGTGAGATTGGCGGGGGCGGTGTCTTGCGACATCAACACGGCCAGCGTCGCCAGTGCCGCGATGCCGAGCGCCAGCAACCACGGCCCCCGTCGCGACGATCCGGCTCCGCCCGTGAGGCGATCCGCGCGTCGCCAGCGGCCACGCGTCGGCGGCATTGGCACGTCGGCAGTAACGACGTCGAGCAGACCGATGCGATGCAGCACCGGCAGCGCCTGCTCGTGCGGGGCGCCGCGCTCGACGGCCGCGGTCAGCAGCCGCCGCGCGCGTTCGACTTCGCCGTCATCGAAGGCCTGCAGACCCTGGTGCATGAGCGCTTCGGACTCGCGCTGACGCTCGGCCTGCGCTCGCCGCACCCGATCGATGTAGGCGCGGGCCCGGTCGTTGGCCCGGTCGAGAAAGAGGACGCGAGTCCAGATGTTGACCGCGTGATCCATCCGCCCGGCAAAGTAATCGTCGAGCCCCGAGACGAGCAACTGTTCGATGCGCGCCTCGCGTTCGGCGTCAGTCAGGGGATCGGCAATGGGCGAGTCGCCTGGCGTGGGGTCGATCATGCCTGCAAGTCGCCGTGAGTATAGCACTTACGCCGGCACCAACGGCCTGTGGTACAACCCGCGGATGGCCTGGCTGGAGTGCGTCCCGAACGTCAGTGAAGGACGTGACCATGGCGTCATCGACCGCATGGCGGCCCGCCTTGCCGCGACGCCTGGCGTGCGGCTGCTCGATGTCCATCGCGACGCCGATCACCATCGCTCGGTGTTCACGATGATCGGCGAGGCAGCGGCCTTGTCGGACGCCGTCCTGCGCCTGTGCGCCGAAGCCCTTGCCGCCATCGACCTGCGCCGCCACGCCGGCCGGCACCCCCGCATCGGCGCCGTCGACGTCGTGCCGTTTGTTCCACTCGGCGAGGCAACAATGGTCGAAGCGGTGGCGGCGGCGCGCGCAACCGCCAAGGATGTGGCCGAGCGTTTCGCGCTGCCGGTCCTGCTCTACGAGGAGGCGGCGTCGGCGCCCCACCGCCGCCGCCTCGAGCAGGTGCGGCGCGGACGCTTCGAGGGACTGGCCGACAAGCTGCGGCAGCCGGAGTGGCGGCCTGATTTCGGCCCCGATGCGCCCCATCCAACGCTTGGCGCCGTGGCGATCGGCGCGCGACGACTCCTGGTCGCCTACAACATCAACCTGGCCACGGAACGGCTGGACATCGGCGTCGCCGTCGCCGCTGCCGTCCGCGCCAGCAGTGGCGGCTTGTCACACGTGAAGGCGATGGCGCTGCCGCTCCCCGACCGCGGCCTGGTCCAGGTTTCGATGAACCTGACCAACGTCGACGTCACCCCGATGGGCGTGGTGTTCGAGGCCGTCAGTCGCGAAGCGGCGCGGCACGGCGTGTCGGTGGCGGAAAGCGAAGTCGTCGGCCTCGTGCCCGCCGCCGCTCTGGGCCAGGCGACGCCGGAGTCGCTCCGGATCGTGGACTGGCAGCCGACGAAGATTCTCGACTCCCGTCTGCTGCCCGGCTCGGCGTGACGCTTCACTCGGGTTCGCGGCGCGACGGTGCGATGCCGAAGGCACGCATCTTCTTGTAGAGATTGCTGCGCTCGACGCCCAACGCGTCGGCCGTCCGTGAAATGTTTCCCTGATGGACGGCGAGCACGCGCAGGATGTAGCCGCGCTCGAAGGCGTCGCGCGCATCGGCGAGCGCGGCGACCGGACCGGTGGCCGCAGGGGCCGGCATGGCGGCCCCTGCGCCTCCATCGTCGATGAAACCCACGTCGTCGCCCGTCACCACCTGCTCGTGCACCATGATGAGCAGCCGTTCGATCACGTTGTGCAGCTCGCGGACGTTGCCGGGCCAGGCGTAGTGCTGCAGCCGGGCCATCGCTTCCGGCGCGAAGCGCTTCACGCGGCGTCCGTATTCCGACGACAACGTGGCCATGAAATGCTCGGCCAGGCGCGGGATGTCTTCCATCCGATCGCGCAGTGGTGGCACGAAGACCGGCACCACGTTCAGGCGGAAGTACAGGTCCTCACGAAACCGGCCGGCGCGGATCTCTTCCTGCAAGTCCTTGTTGGTCGCCGCCACGACGCGGACATCGACCCGAATCGCGGCCGTGCCGCCAACCGCCTGCACCGTCTGTTCCTGCAAGGCGCGCAGCACCTTGGCCTGGGTCTTGAGGCTCATGTCGCCGATCTCGTCGAGGAAGATCGTGCCGCCGTGCGCGTGTTCGAAACGGCCCCGCCGGTCGGCCACGGCGCCGGTGAAGGCGCCCTTGGTGTGGCCGAACAGCTCCGACTCGATGAGCTCCTCAGGGATGGCGGCGCAGTTCACCTCGACGAAGGGCCCCGTTCGCCGCCGGCTGTGCGCATGTAGCGTGCGGGCGACCAGTTCCTTGCCGGTGCCGTTCTCGCCCAGGATGAGCACCCGGCCGTTGGTGGGCGCCGCCAGGAGTACTTGCTCGCGCAGGTGGCGCATCACCGGGCTCTCGCCCACCATCACGTGCCGACGGTCGACCTGCGCCCGCAGATCGCGGTTCTCGACCTCGAGCACCCGTTGGCGCAGGGCGTTGCGCACGACGAGCACGGCTTTGTCGAGTGACAGCGGCTTCTCTACGAAATCGAAGGCGCCGAGCTTGATGGCGCGCACGGCCGACTCGACGTTGCCGTGCCCGGAAATCACGACCACCTGCGCGTCCACTTTGCGCTCTCGCAGCCGTTGCAGCGTCTCCAGTCCGTCGATCCCCGGCATCCACACGTCGAGAAGGATGACGTCGAACTCCTGCTCGACGAGGCGTTCGAGGCAGGCCTCGCCCGACTCGACGGCTTCGATGGAGTAACCTTCGTCGCGCAGCACGCCACCGAGCGCGGAGCGCACGCCGGGTTCGTCGTCGACAATCAGGATGGCGGCCATGTGGTAGTCAGATCAACACGGCAGCTCGATGGTAAACCGGCTGCCCTTTGGACTATTGTCCGACACTTCGACGTTGCCGCCGTGCTCGGCGACGATGCGGCGCACGATCGCCAGGCCGAGGCCCGACCCCCGTCCCTTGGTCGAGTAGTAGGGCAGGAACAGCTTGTCTCGATCGCCGGCGGGAATGCCTGGACCGTCGTCGGCCACGACCACCCGCGCCACCTTGTGCAGCGGGTCGTGGGATGTCTCGACGATGATCCGGCCCTGGCGGTCCATCGCCTCGACGGCGTTGTCGACGAGGTTGATGATGACGCGCTTGATTTGCTCGGCATCGAGTCGCACGGCCGGTAAATCGGCGGCGAGCACGACGTCGAGCGTCAGCGACGGAATGAGCCCCTGGTAGAGCGTGAGGACGTCGGTCACGGCGCGGTTCAACGACGACGGCACGGCCTTCGGCGCCGGCATCCGGGCGAATTGCGAGAACTCGTCCACCAGCCCCTTGAGCGACTCGACCTCCCCGATGATCGTGCTCGTGCACTCCTTGACCAGCGCCTCGTGTGGCGCGCCCGCCTCGCCGAGCTTGCGCTGGAGCCGCTCGGCCGACAGCTGAATCGGCGTCAAGGGGTTCTTGATCTCATGCGCCAGACGGCGCGCCACCTCGCGCCAGGCTGCCACCTTCTGGGCGCGGATGAGGGGCGTCACGTCGTCGAGGACGAGCACGGTCCCCTCGAATCCGGCCGTGCCGTGCAGTCGCGTGGCCGCCACGGCCAGCGTCACCTCACGACCCTCGCGCGTGATGCTCACCTCCTGCGCGACGGATTCCGATCGCGCCCGGGCCGCGTCGTCGAGCACGGCCATCACGGCCGTCAGATCCGGTCCGAGCACCTGCGCAATGGGCCGTCCCTCGACGCCGGGCAGCAGGCCGAGCAGGCGCGCGGCGGCCGAGTTCACACGGCCGACGGCTCCGGCGTGGTCGATCGAAATGACGCCGGTGGCGATGCGCTCGAGGATGGTCTCGACCGATCGGTGCCGCCGCTCGACGGCCTGATGTCGCTGCTCGAGATCGTGCGACGCGCGTTCGAGCCGCCGCTGCCGAGTCGAGAGGTCGGCGGCCATGGCGTTGAACGATTCGACCATGTGGCCGAACTCGTCATCCGCCTGGTGCTCGATCCGGTGCTCGAGGCGGCCCGCGCCGATCTCGCGCGCCGCCGCCGAGAGCATCTGCACCGGCCGCGTGATCCGCTTGGCGAGATACAGGCCCATCCAGGTCGAGCCGACGAGGATGAGCAGCGTGACCATGACGAAGAACGACAAGTAGACACCGGCCAGGGGCTGCTTGAGCACCCGCAGCTGCGTGTAGTCTTCGTAGGCCTTGGTCATCCGCCGGGCGCGGTCGGCCATCTCGCCGGTCAGGACGTCGCTGGCAAGCACCACGCCGACCATGCGGCCATCGGGGGCGTGAATGCCCTGCGCGACACGGAGCAACTCGGCGCCGCCATCCCCGGGCACCGGTTCGAACATCGCCTTGCCACTCTCGACAGCGCGCGCGGCCAGACGGTCGCCGCTGGCCCGGGTCGAGCCGGCGGGAAGACTCGGACTGGCGACGTCGAGCACGGGCGTGGCCCCGGCGCCGGCGGCGATGCGATACACCTGCACCAGCGCCACGCGGCGGCCGGTGACGTCGGGCGAGACAACGGCGCGCACGGCCTCGACATCGGTGAGATCGACGCGCGACAAGGCCCGTGCCATGCGCGAAGCCTCGTCGCTCACGACCCGCTGGCGTTCCAGATAGTAGTCTGAGGCGATCCGGCTCGCCGACGCCAGCACTTCGTCCATCGGGGCGTTGAACCAGCGATCGACGGCCGTCAGCACGACCTGAGAGCCGACGGCCAGCACCAACACCGCAGGCACGAGCGTCAAGCCGAGCAGCAGGGCGACGAGCTTGGCCCGGAAGCGCGCGAACGGCAGCGCCCGCCGCCGCTCGACCACGATCTTGACGACGTTGCGCACCAGGAAGAAGCCCAGCGCCAGCAGCATCGTCACGTTCGTCGCGCTCAGCGCGTAGAGGACGAACCCGGTCAGAAAGTCTGGCGAGAGGCGCGCCGAGCGGTTGGCCAGCCAGACCAGGCTGGCCAGGGCCGCCAGCAGCAGCGTGATGCCGACCAGGATGAGGCGGGGATTGTCGCGGAACGGCCGGCGCCCGGACCGACTCCCGGCTGGGGCCACCCTGGCCGCTCGCGGGGATGAAGGCGTCGGCATGCTGCAGGTCGGGCGGTGTGGCCGCCTACTCCTTGGCGCCGAGCAGGTCCTTCAACTCGGTCATGAATTCACCGATGTCGCGGAAATGCCGATAGACCGACGCGAAGCGCACGTAGGCCACCTTGTCGAGCACCCTCAGTTCCTGCATGACGAAGGCACCGATCTCGGCGGTGGCGATTTCCTTCTCGGCGCGATCCTGCAGCATCGACTCGACGCGGTCGGCCACGCCTTCGATCGCCGCCACCGAGACGGGCCGCTTCTCACAGGCCTTGAGCAACCCGGCCACCAGCTTCTGGCGCTCGAACCGTTCCCGCGTGCCGTCCTTCTTGACGACCATGTACGGGATCTCGTCGATGCGCTCGTAGCTCGTGAAGCGCTTGCCGCACTCGCCGCTCAGGCACTGCCGGCGGCGGCGAATGACATCGCCTTCCTTGCTCTCGCGTGAATCGACGACCTTGTCGCCTAGCTGACCACAAAACGGACACTTCACGGGCGTGTCTCCTCGTCTATCGCGCGCTTCGCCTCGGCCCCGAGCTGGGTCAGCGACAGCCCTTCGCGGGCCATCAGCCAGCCGCCGGCTATCAGCGTAGGCACGAAGCCCACGGCGTGCAAGACGATCGCCGCCCCAATGGCATGGTCGTTGTCGACACCGAAGAACGCCGTCGCGGCCACCCGGTAGGCCTCGTGGAACCCGCCGACAGCCCCCGGCGTCGGCACAGCCACGCCGACGACGAGCAGCGCCATGATGAGCAGCGCCCCGGACGGCGGCAGCCTGACGCCGACGGCGCCCGACACCACCCACGTCTGGGCGGCGATCACGGTCCACAGCACGAACGACCAGACCAAGGCGGCGCCAAGACGCCCGGGATCGCGGACCACGGCCAGCCCGGTAGCGAATTGCCTGGCGAGCCCCAGAATCGCCGCGCCGGGCCGCGCCGGCAGCCACGACGTCACCGTGCCGACGCTGTGCAGCAGCCAGTCGGGACGCGCGGCGGCGCCCAGCATGATCAGGATGCCAGCCACCGCCAGGTAGCCGGCCCGCGTGCCCCAGGTCTTCACCGTCTGGAACATCGCCGGATCCATCGCCGTGACGGCCGGATCGACGAACGTCAGGAACGCCGCCAGCAAGACGAGGACGGTGATCAAGTCGAGCAGGCGCTCGATGACGATGGTCGTGATGACGGCCGCGGTGTCGAGGCCCTCGCGGCGCGCGAGGAGCCACGGGCGCAGGAACTCGCCGGCGCGCGCCGGCAGGACGAACGACGCGGCAAAGCCGATCACGGTGGCGCGGTAGGCGACGCCGAAATGGGTCGCTCCGAGCGGCGCCAACATGACCTGCCAGCGCACGGCGCGCAGCGCATAGGTCGTGAAGAGACAGGCAACGCCGACGGCGACCAGGCCTGGATTCGCGGTCCGCACGACCTGCCAGACCGACGCCAGGTTCGCGCTGCGGAGGAAGACGCCGACCAGGACCAGCGTCAGCGCGACGAGGATGGTGTTGCGGAGCCACGGTCGCATGGAGTTGGAGCCGTCACGGCCGCGGCGGCCGCCAGCGCGATCGGGCACGTCCATACTACATGACCGCGTCCCGGGGCCTTGCACCGGCCACGGTGAATGGCTACGATGCACGGTCGTCGCTCGCGAGCTCACCGTGACCCTGGCCCCACCGCTGCTGTCCACATCGTTGCCCGGCATGTCGCTCGTTCGTCAGGGCAAGGTCCGCGATCTCTATGACGTTGGCGATCACCTGCTGATGGTGGCCACCGATCGCATTTCGGCCTTCGACTACGTCCTCGGATCCGGCATTCCCGACAAGGGCCGCGTGCTCACCCAGCTCTCGGCGTTCTGGTTCGGCAGGACCGGCGCAATCGTGTCGAATCACCTCGTGTCCGCCAACGTCGACGAGTTCCCCGGCCCGCTGGCGCTGCATCGCGACCAGTTGCGCGGCCGCTCGATGCTGGTGCGCAAGACGACGCCGCTCCCGGTGGAGTGTGTGGCGCGCGGCTACATCTCCGGTTCGGGCTGGAAGGACTACGTCGCCACCGGCGAAGTGTGCGGCGTCACGCTGCCGGCCGGCCTCCGCGAATCCGACCGCCTGCCGGAGCCGCTCTTCACGCCTTCAACGAAGGCCGACTCCGGCCACGACGAGAACATCCCGGAAGCGGCGGCCGCGGCGGTCGTCGGCGACGCGATGCTGGCGCGCCTCAAGGCGCTCACGATGTCGCTCTATGCCGCCGGCGTCGCCCACGCGGCGTCGTGCGGCATCATTCTCGCCGACACCAAGTTCGAATTCGGCTTGACCGACAGCGGCGAACTCCTGCTCATCGACGAGGTCCTGACGCCGGACTCGTCGCGCTACTGGCCGCTCGACCGCTACGCTCCGGGCGGCGCGCAACCGAGCTTCGACAAGCAGTTCGTGCGCGACTATCTGGAGTCGATCAAGTGGAACAAGCAGCCGCCCGTGCCGTCGCTTCCCGACGACGTGGTGCTGCGCACCCGCGACAAGTATCTCGACGCCTACACGCGGCTGACGGGACGCGCCCTGGAGACCCCGAATGCGTGAGGAGCTCGACCGCATCGTCAACGAGATGGTCGACCGGGGCGTCCACTTCAACGACGCCCAGCGCGAGTTCGAACGCCGCTTCATCGCGCGCGTCGTGGCGCACTGCGACGGCAACGTCGGCAAGGCTGCCGAGGCGCTCGGCATGCACCGCAACACCCTCACCCGGCGGGTGACGGCCCTCAAGATCAAGGTTAGGCGCAACTCGGCCGCCTGAGCCGTCGCTCCGGTGCCCCGCCCTTGACAGGTCAATCGGCTTGTCGATACCCTTAGCAGTCTAGAGGCGTGAGTGCTAGCTCCCCCAGGGGGCGAGTGCCAGGCCCCTGGGTGGGTTCACCCGGCCGGCGAGTCGCCGGACCGGTGGGCCGACACCCTGATTTCGCGGCCCAGACGGGCCGCAGATTGAACTGACCGGAGTCCCTGATATGGCAACGAAGCTGCGTCCACTGCACGACCGAATCCTCGTCGAGCGCATCGAGGAAGGTGAACAGAAGGTCGGGGGGATCATCATCCCCGACAGCGCCAAGGAGAAGCCCCAGCAGGGCAAAGTCGTCGCCGTCGGCGCCGGCAAGCCCGACAAGGACGGCAAGAAGACGCCGCTCGACGTCAAGGCCGGCGACACCATCCTCTTCGGCAAGTACTCGGGCCAGGAAATCAAGATCGATGGCAATGAGTACCTCATCATGCGTGAGGACGAAGTCCTCGCCGTGGTCGAGAAGTAACCCAGGTTCGAACGGAGATACGCGCACATGGCGAAGCAGATTATTTACGGCGAGCAGTCGCGGCAGGCAATCCTGCGCGGCGTGAACCAGCTGGCCGACGCAGTCAAGGTGACCCTTGGCCCCAAGGGCCGCAACGTCATCCTCGACAAGAAGTTCGGCTCCCCCACCATCACCAAGGACGGCGTGACGGTGGCCAAGGAGATCGACCTGAAGGACCCGCTCGAGAACATGGGCGCCCAGATGGTCCGCGAGGTCGCCAGCAAGACGTCGGACACGGCCGGTGACGGCACGACGACGGCGACCGTGCTGGCCCAGGCGATCTATCGCGAAGGCGCCCGCAACGTCGTGGCCGGCGCCAACCCGATGGAGCTCAAGCGCGGCATCGAGAAGGCGGTCGAGGCCATGACGGCCGAGATCAAGAAGATGTCCAAGCCCGTCAAGGGCAACATGATCGCGCAGGTCGGCATGATCTCGGCCAACAGCGATCACACCATCGGCACGATCATCGCGGAAGCGATGGAGAAGGTCGGCAAGGACGGCGTCATCACGGTCGAAGAGGCCAAGACGCTCGAGACCACGCTCGAAGTCGTCGAGGGTATGCAGTTCGACCGCGGCTACCTCTCGCCCTACTTCGTGACCGACCCCGAGCGCATGGAAGTGGTGCTCGAGAACCCCGTCATCCTGATCCACGAGAAGAAGATCAGCTCGATGAAGGATCTGCTGCCCGTCCTCGAACAGGTGGCGCGTCTGGGTCGGCCGCTGCTCATCATCGCGGAAGACATCGAGGGTGAAGCGCTGGCCACGCTGGTGGTCAACAAGCTGCGCGGCACGCTGCACGCCGCCGCCGTCAAGGCCCCGGGCTTCGGCGACCGCCGCAAGGCCATGCTCGAAGACATCGCGACGCTCACCGGCGGCAAGGCGCTGACCGAAGACCTCGGCGTGAAGCTCGAGAACATCAAGATCGAGGACCTCGGCAAGGCCAAGAAGGTCACGATCGACAAGGACAACACCACGATCGTCGAGGGCGGTGGCGAGAGCAAGGCCATCGAAGGTCGCGTCAAGCAAATTCGGATGCAGGTCGAAGAGACCTCGTCGGACTACGACCGTGAGAAGCTCCAGGAACGTCTGGCGAAGCTCGTCGGCGGCGTCGCGGTCATCAAGGTCGGTGCGGCCACCGAGACCGAGATGAAGGAAAAGAAGGCGCGCGTGGAAGACGCCATGCACGCCACCAAGGCGGCCGTCGAAGAGGGCATCGTGCCCGGCGGCGGCGTGGCCCTGCTGCGCGCCAGCAAAGCGCTCGACGGCCTCAAGCTCGAGGGCGACCAGGCGGTGGGCGTCGCGATCATCAAGCGCGCCATCGAAGAGCCCTGCCGCTGGATTGCCGCCAACGCCGGACACGAGGGTTCGATCGTCGTGGCCAAGGTCAAGGAAGGCAAGGGCGACGAGGGCTTCAATGCGGCCACCGACGTCTACGAGGATCTGGTCAAGGCCGGGGTCATCGACCCCGCGAAGGTCGTGCGCAATGCCCTCCAGAACGCCTCGTCGATCGCCAGCCTGCTGCTGACGACCGAAGCCATCGTGGCGGAGATTCCCGAAGACAAGAAGGACGCTCCGGGCGGCGGCGGGATGCCCGGCGGCGGCATGGGCGGGATGTACTGACGCTCGCAGCGGCCAGGGACTGGACCCTGTTGAACACGACGAGGGCCCGGTGGGAGCAATCCCGCCGGGCCCTTTGTCTTCCCGTCATCCCTGCCGGTTCTACCGCACGAAGCGAACCCGGAATATCTTCGGCCACAGCTTGCCCGTGATGAGGAACGTGTCGCTCGACGGATCGTGCGCGATGCCATTGAGGACGTCGGTGCCGTAGCGTTCCGACGGCGACAGCAGATTCGCCGCATCGATGGTCGCGGTGACGGCGCCAGTCTTCGGATCGATGCGCACGATTCGGTCGGTCATCCACACGTTGGCGTAGACGTCCGGGCCGACGCACTCGAGCTCGTTCAGCTGTTCGACGGGCTGGCCGCCCTCGCGCACCACCACCTCGCGTACGGCACGAAACGTCTCCGGGCCGCGGAAGGTCAGCCGGGCACTACCGTCGCTCATCACCAGATCGCGGCCGTCGTAACACAAGCCCCAGCCCTCGCCGCGATAGGGGAACGACGCGCCTTCCTTGAAGGTATCGCGGTCGTAGGTATAGGCCGTTTCGTGCTTCCAGGTGATCTGAAAGAGCCGAGCGCCGACCAGGGCGAGCCCCTCGGCAAAGACCGGCGCCGGCACGTCCAGCTTGCGAAGCACGCGTCCGGTCGTGACATCCACCTCACGCAGGCTCGAACGGCCTTCAAGCCCGGTGCTCTCGAACAGCCGGCCCTCGGCCAGCACGAGGCCCTGCGTGAAGGCGGTTGGGTCGTGCGGGTAGGTCTGCACGATCTGCACGCGCAGCCGCTCGGTGCCGAGGCGCTGTTCGGCAGCGTCAGCCGGCCCGTCGGGCCGCGGAGCCGCGCGCCCCGTCGTGTCACAGGCCATCGCCCCGAGCAATCCGAGACCGACGACCGCGGATGCGACGACCCTGAACGCTCGAACCACTGTGACTCCCAGTCTCATCGCAAGGTGAACGACAACTCGAGCACGACGCGCACGGCGACCGGTTCGCCCAGCCGCATGCCGGGCGCAAAGCGCCATTGCCGGGCGGCCTTGATCGCCTCCTGGTCGAGGCCGAACACCGAGTCGAGCGACTTCAGCACCTCGATGCGGCCCACCGAGCCGTCGGGCAGCACGACCGCGCGCAGTTGCACGACGCCCTGCACCTTGGCCCGCATCGCCTCGGCCGTGTAGACGGGCTTGATCTCTTGCAGGAGCCGCGGCGAGCTGACGCCGCTACCGATGTCGTATTCGCCGCCGCCGACGCCGGCCGTGCGGCCGTCACCAAGCCCCTTGCCATCGCCGCCACCAGACCCGCCACCGGTGCCGGTACCGCCACCGCCGCCCGATCCGCTTCCGGCCGACGTCGACGCCGGGGACTCGGCCACGATGGCACCGGGCGCTTCGATGGGCGCGGCGGCCGTCTGCACGGCGGGAATCAGCATCTGCTGTTGGGGCTCTTCTACCTGCGACGCCTGCTTGACCGGCTCGGGCTCGACCTCGACCGGCACGCTCACCTTCTCCCGGCCTGGCAGCTCGACCTTCTTGGCGGGTTCCGGCGTGTTGTCGCCGCCACCACCACCGCCCCCTCCGGGGCCTTCCTCGGCGAGCCAGATGATGTCGGAGGGCAAGCGCTCAGGCAGAATCTCGGTAACCTGCGGCCGCGGCATGAAGCGCAGCGCCAGCACGACGACGATGGCCATCGCAATGTGCGACAGCACCGACGCGCCGAAGGCGCCACCGATGCGTTGCTGCTCGAACTCGAACGCGACGTCCTGCGGTCGATCCAGCAGAAGGTGCGTGGGGCGGGCGGACCCCCGGTGGACGGTAGCGGCCGTGCTCTGAGGTTCGGACATGCGCGGTCAGCAAAGGAAACGGGCGGCGCGTGCCCCAATTCTGACCGACGGTTCTCGCCGGAGACAAGGGCAATCGACGGTGGCGGCCGCGCCTTCGCGTCCTTTCTCCTTTGGACGCCGGCGACAGGCTCCTGGGCGCACCGCCCGGCGGGACCAGCCGGGCGGTGCTAGAATCGGGGCATGGCCACGCACGTGCTCGCTCTCTTCGGCCCGATCGGCTTGCCGGAGATGCTCATCATCCTGGCGATCGTTATCTTGATCTTCGGCGCCAACCGGTTGCCGGAACTCGGCCGCGGCATCGGGTCGGGGATCAAGAACTTCAAGTCCGGCTTGAAGGACGAAAGCCCGAAGTAGTCGGTCGACGCGGCGACCGGCCGCGTCACAGCACGATCCGCACGTCGCCCATGCGGCGCGTCACTCTCTCCCTGTCCAGATATTCCAGCAGCGGAATCGCGTACTTTCGTGACACGCGGTAGGTGTCCTTGAAGGTTTTCACGTCCACGCTGGCCCGACCATCTGGCGACGCGCTCTTTCGCGCGCGGATCTCCGCCTTGAGCGCCACCAGCGCTTCGCCGTGAAAGACGAGCCCGTCGACGCGCACGAGCTGCCTGGACTTGAGCAGCAACTGCAGCAGCTTCTCCACCACTGCCGCCGGCCGATGCGCCTCAGCCGCCAGCAGCGCCACGTCTGGCGGACCGAGGGCGGCCTCACGGAACCGGCGCTCCAGCCACTCACTGGTGGCCTGGTCCTCGGGCGAGAGCGACACGCGGTGCGAGGCCAGGGCGAGCGTATCGGTGGCCACGATGCGTCCGCCCACGACCAGCGCCGCCACCACGGCCTCGACCACCGGCGGCGGTACGGCCCGGAACCACCGGCTGCGGGCATCCTCGAGGCTCGGGCCCGGCGCCAATGGCTCGGCGCGGTGGAACTCGGCCAGGCCGGCGAGCATGACGGCAATCGGGCGCTCGAGCGCGGCGGATGCGACGACCCAATCCCCGCCCCGTACGACCTTGTGCGCGGCGGCCAGGCCTTCGACGGCGCCGGAGGCCTCTGCGCGGGTAGCCCCGAGCCGCTGTGCCAGGCTGGGGACCGACACGCCGGCAGGGCCCGCCGACGAGACGAAGACGTCGAGGGCGGCCTCGCGGTCGGCAGCCACGTCGGGGATCATGGCCAGTGCCGCCATTCGCGCCACTCCCCGTGCCGTGCGAACGCCGGGCCGCGGCGGCAGTGGATCGAGGACGACACCGCCGCCGATCGTCATCAGCGGCGAATAGCTGCGCAGAATCACGCGATCGCGGCGCGCGAGCACGGCCGGTGCCTCGAAACGCAAGCGGACGTCGGCGCTGGTCTCCGGCGCAATGAGCCCTGCTGCCCCGGCGACGGCCACCCGCGCCAGAACCTCCGCCGTCCCCTGGTGAACGCGCACACGTGCACCGTGCTTGAGTGACGTGCCCGGCAGCATCGTGACGTGCACGTCGGCCCGCCGCGTGACGGCCAGCGCCTCCGGCGTCGCCAGCACGCCGCCGCGCGGCACCTCCGCCACCTCGACGCTGGCGAGATTGACCGCCACGCGCTCGCCCGCCGTAGCGCGCGAACGGCCGCCGCCGTGCACGTGCAGGCCGCGCACCTTGATCGGCCGCGCCTCCGGCAGCAGCACGACCTCGTCATCGACCGCGATCGTGCCTTGCACGAGCGTGCCGGTCACCACCGTGCCGAAGCCCTTCAGCGTGAACGCGCGGTCGACCGGCAGGCGCATGGCGCCGCCGGCATTCCTCGGGGGCACCGCCCGCGCCATCTCGGCAATCTGCCGGCGCAATTCCTCGAGCCCCTCACCGGTCAGCGCCGACACCGGCACGATCGGCGCGCCGTCGAGGAACGAGCCCGCCACCAGCTCTCGCACTTCCGCGGCGACCAGGTCGACCATGCCAGGCTCTGCGCCATCGACCTTGGTCACGACCACCAATCCGCGGCCGACGCCGAGCAGTCGGCAGATGTCGAAGTGCTCGCGGGTCTGCGGCATCACGGACTCGTCGGCGGCGACGACGAGGAGCACGAGGTCGATGCCGCCGACGCCCGACAGCATGGCGCGCACGAAGCGTTCGTGGCCGGGCACATCGACGAACGAGGCCACGACGTCCTCGGCCAGCGTGGCGTGCGCGAAGCCCAGTTCGATGGTGATGCCGCGTGTCTTCTCCTCCTTCAGGCGGTCGGGGTCGGTACCGGTCAGCGCTTTCACCAGCGCGCTCTTGCCGTGGTCGATATGCCCAGCCGTACCGACGACGACCGTCCGCATCAGCGGCGCCCCCGCTTCTTCGCGCTCCGTTCGCGCTTGCCGTCGCGGCGCCGCGCGCCGGCGCGGGGCGGCGCGCGGCGGCCCTTCCTGGGCCGGGCGGCGCTTGGGCGCGCACCGCGCGCGCGTTGGTCTCGCGCGACCACATCGAGCACCTCCTCGATGCCGAGCTCGACCTGGCGGCGGTCCATGTCCACGCGCAGCACCCGCACCCGGACGACGTCGCCAAGGCGGAAGATCCGCTTCGAGCGTTCGCCGAGCAGCACTCGCGCAGCCTCATCGAACCGATAGAAGTCGTCGACCAGCGTCGACACGTGGACGAGACCCTCGACGAAGTGCTCCGTCATCTGCACGAACAGACCGTAGGCGGCGACGCCCGTGATGTAGCCGCCGTAGACGTCGCCGATCTTGTCGGTCATGAAGCGGACCTTCTTCCACTGCAGGAGCTCACGCTCGGCTTCCTGGGCGCGGCGCTCCATGGCGGAGGTGTGCTGCGCCACTTCCGGCAGCGCCTCTTCGAGTTCGGCGCGACGCTCATCGCCGGCGAGCCCGTGTCTCAGCTCGCGGAGCACGCGGTGGACGACCAGGTCGGGATAGCGCCGGATGGGCGACGTGAAGTGGGTGTAGGTGTGCGCGGCCAAGCCGAAATGCCCGAGATTGGCGTCGTCGTAGCGCGCCTTCTGCATGGTGCGCAGCATCAGGAAGGCGATCGGCCGTTCCTCGGGCGCTCCCTTGATGCGATCGACGAGTTGCTGGAAGTGGCGCGGGTGCACGCCGCCGGGCGGCGCATCGAGGCTCACTCCGAGTGAGGAGACGAAGTCCTCGAACTCGATGACGCGCGCCGGATCCGGCGCTTCGTGCACGCGATAGAGTGCCGGCATGCCGGCCGTCTCGAGGTGCCCGGCCACCGTCTCGTTCGCCAGGAGCATGAACTCCTCGATGATCCGGTGGGCGATGTTGCGCTCGGCGGCGATGATGTCGGAGATGGCGCCATCTGCGTCGACCACCACTTCGGCCTCCGGCAGGTCGAAGTCGATCGAGCCTCGTCGGCGGCGTCGCGCGTTCAAGACGTCGAACAGCTCGCGCATCAGCTCGAAGGTGGGCACCAGGTCGCGGTAGATCTCGCGCAGGGCCGCGTCCTTGGTGGCGACGATGCCGTTCACCGCGTCGTAGGTCATGCGCGCCCGGCTGTGGATGACACCATCGTGCAGCTCGTAGCGCACGACGTCGCCGTGCCGGTTGACCTCCATCAGGCAGCTCTGCACGAGCCGATCGACGTGCGGATTGAGACTGCAGACGCCGGTGGCGAGCTCGTGCGGGAACATGTGGACGGCGCGCTCGGGGAAGTAGACCGAGGTGCCCCGTTCGAAGCCGTCGAGGTCGAGCGCGCTGCCTTCACGGACGTAGTGCGCGACGTCGGCGATATGGACGCCGAGCCAGTAGTGCCCGTTGGGGCTGCGGCCGATCGAAATCGCGTCGTCGAAATCGCGGGCGTGTTCCCCGTCGATGGTGACGATGACCTCGCCACGGAAGTCGGTGCGTCCGGCGATCTCGTGGGCATGCACGGCGGCATCTCGGGCGCGAGCTTCGGCCACCGCATCCGGCGCGTGCTCGTCGGGAATGCCATGCTTGCGCAGCACCACCGCGGTATCGACCCCGGGATCGTCGAGCGCGCCCAGCACCTCGACGATGCGCCCGGCAGCGTCGGCCGTCGGGCCCGGCCAGCGCGTCACTTCCACCGTGACCATGTCGCCGTCGACCGCCTCGAGCAGGCTGTCGTGCGGCACACGGATGTCGGTGTCGAGCCGTGCATCGAAGGGGCGCACCAGCGCCACGCCGCGGCGATCGCGGGTCAGGCGGCCGACGATGCGGGCACTGCGCCGCTCGCTGACCTCGACGACCCGGCCTTCGAGACGTTCGGCATCGCGGCCGGACTCCACCCGCGCCACGACGCGGTCGCCGTGCAGGGCTCCGCCACGGCGCGAGGCGGGGATGAAGACATCCTTGCCGCCGGCGTCGGGAATCACGAAGGCGATGCCGCTGGCATGCCCCTGCAGCCGGCCGGCCACGTCGAGCACGCGTTCGGGCAGTGTGTAGCGATTGCCACGCACGACAGCGAGCTGGCCGTCGGCAACCAGGGCCTTCAGCTCACGGCGAAACGAGGCCTGTGCTTCCCGCGGCACGGCGAGCACGCGTGCCAGTTCGCGAGCAGTGGCTGGCGCGCCGGAGGCGGCGCGCAGTTGCTGGAGCAGGGTGTGTCGATCGAGGGGGGCCACGGAAAACAATCGCGGCGTCGGCCGCGGGTCCAAGCGTATCAGGCCGGGCCGGCGAGCAACACCTGGAGATCGCCGACATTGGTGCCTGTCGCGCCGGTCATGACGAGATCACCGGCTGCGGCGAAGAAGGCGAAGCTATCGTTGGCGTCGAGCGCCGTCCCGGCCCCCAGGCCGTGGGCGGCCGCGCGGGCGCGCGTGCCGGCGTCGACCAGCGCCCCGGCGGCGTCGGTGGGACCATCGATGCCGTCGCTACCGACCGAGGCCAGCACCATGCCGGCCCCGACGGCCGCGACGGCGTCGACGAGCGCGAGAGCGAACTCCTGATTGCGACCGCCTCGGCCGTGGCCGCGGACGTGCACGGTGGTCTCGCCGCTCGAGATGATGGCCATCGGGCGTCCCGCGCCGGCGACCGCGGCCAGGGCCGATGCCCACCAGGCGCGGGCCGACAGCCGCGCTTCGCCCTGGACGGCCGACTCGAGCACCACCGGGGTGTAGCCACGCGCCGCCGCCGCCCGCGCGGCGCCGTCCATGGCTTGCCGGCGTCCGCCGATCACCTCGGCCGTGGCTCTGGCCAGGCGCGGGTCGTCGGCCCCGGGCGTGTCGGCGACCTCGCCGCGCAGGCCGGCCTCGATGATCCCTTGCACCTCGGGCCCCAGCCCGTCCCAGCCGCCGAAGCGCCTCACCGCCTCGGCCGCATCGCGCCACGTCGAGCCGTCGGACACGCAGGGTCCAGAACCGATCACGCTCAGGTCGTCGCCGACGACGTCCGAGATGGCGTAGGTGACGACGGCACCGCGGCACGAGGCCGCCAGCCGCCCGCCCTTCACGAGCGACAAATGCTTGCGCACGGCGTTGAGGGCGGTGATATCGGCGCCGCCGGTCATCACGTGGGCGACGGCTGCCTGCTTGGCCTCGAGAGTCAGCCCGGGGAGTGGTGCCGCCATGAGGGCGCTGGCGCCACCCGAGAGCAGACAGACGAGACGGCCGTCGGCCGGCACCTCGGCGGCGATTTCGAGCGCCAGCCGCGCCGCCTTGACGCTGCCGGCCGTGGCGAAGGGATGACCGGCTTCGACAAACACCGCCGCCGATGTCCAGCCCTCGGGCCGACCGGGCGCGATTACCACCGCGCGGGCAATGGCAAAGGGCGGTGCCGCCGCGAACACCTCGAACATGCCGGCGGCAGCCTTGCCGACGGCCACGACGTGGACCGCCGCCTGTGGCGCGAGCGTCTGGCCCAGGGCGTCGACGACGCGCGGCATGAGCACGCGCGGCGACACGGCCTCGACGCCGGCGGCAATCAGGGCGAGGACGTCGTTGCGACGGCGCGCGAGCGCCGCGCTCAGTTGATGCGCAGCGGGTCGGTCCAAGCCGACAGCCTGGTCACGACGTCGAACTCCTTGAGCAGGCGGGCCACGACCTCATCGGCGTCGGCCTTGTGCGTCAGAGCGTCGATTTCCGAGATGATGCGGCAAAGAGCCACTTCGACCGATCGAATGGCATGTTCCGAGAAGTACTCGCGCTGCGCGTCCAGACATTGCTGGTGTTTGACGAACTCATCGCGGTAGAAATCGATGAGGGAAAGCACGGGGACGGCCGGGAGAGGACGTGCACTCAGGAAGTGCGGCATGGGGCCTCGGATCCTGTGTATTCGGTCAGCGTGCCTTCGAGTGTAGGTCGGGCCCCGACACCTGTCAACGGGCCAGCGGTCCCTGCCCGTCCCACTTCCATGTGGCCAGCAGTCCGGCCGCCGCCCCAACCAGCGCGCCGCCGACGAGCAGGCCCGCCACGTCGGTCCAGAGCAGCGGCCTGAGGGCGCCCGGCCCGAGCGCGGCGGCCAGGGGGCCGAGGGCGCGGCCGAGAGCGCGGCCGAGGAGCGACAGCCCGCCAAGCGCGGCCAATGCCCCGAGCGCTCCCTGAATCGCCCCCTCCATGACGAAGGGGCCTCGGATGAACGCCACCGGCGCGCCAACCAGCGCCATGATGCCGATCTCGTCACGGCGGGCGTCAAACGACAGCCGAACCACGGCGACCACCGTCGTAGCGGCGCCGAGCACGAGCGCCAGCGCGGCAATCCAGCCGGCCGTGCGCAGCGCGGTGATGACGGCGATGAGCCGCGACAGCCACTGGCGGTCGAAGCGCACGTCGGCCACGCCGGGCAACGGCGTGAGCGTGGCCGCCAGCCCGTCGGCGCCGCCGGCCATCCCGGCCTCTGAGAGCCGGATCTCGAACGACGCCGGAAACGGATTGGCATCGAGCGAGGCGGTCACGTCACCCAGTTCCGGGAACTCGGCACCGAAGCGCGCCAGCGCTTCCTCCTTGGTCACGATTGTCACCGACGCGGCCACGGCGCTGCGATCGATGACCTGGCGGATAGCCGCCCGCTCCGCCTCGGTCACCACGTCGTCGAGATAGACCGACACCTCCGCGCTCTCCGACCAACCGCCGGCCACCCGCTCGATCGTGCCGGAGACGACCCGGAAGGCGCCCAGCATCGCAAACGCCACGGCGATGGTGGCAATCGACAGCAACAGCGTCCAGCGGGCCCGCGCCAGGCTCGTCACCGCTTCCTGCCAGGCATACAGCAGTGCTCTCATGCGTCGGCCCTTGGCGCACGGCCCTGTTCCAGATGCAACACACGTCGCCCGACATGGGCGATGAGCGCGCGGTCGTGAGTCGCGACGAGCACGGTCGTGCCGGCGGCATTGATGTCGCGCAAGACGTCCATGATCTCGAGCGAGAGATCCGGATCGAGATTGCCCGTCGGCTCGTCGGCCAGCACCACCTGCGGCTCGTTCACCAGCGCGCGCGCGATCGCGATGCGCTGCTGCTCGCCACCCGACAGCTCTGGCGGGAAAGCCAGTGCGCGATGCTGGAGACCGACTCCCTTGAGCACCTGGTAGGTGCGGCGGCGCTGCTGTTCGACCGGCACGCCGAGCACACGCATCACGAAGGCCACGTTGTCGAAGACCGTCTTGGTCGGGATCAGCTTGAAGTCCTGGAACACCACGCCGAGCGAGCGGCGATAGGCCTGCACCTCGGCCGTCGACAACGTGGCCAGCTCACGGCCTGCGACCGTCAGCGTGCCCTCGGTCGGGATCTCCTGACGGAGCAGCAGCCGGAGCAGCGTGGACTTCCCCGCTCCACTCGGCCCGGTGAGGAACACGAATTCGCCCTTCTCGACCGTGAACGACAGCCGGTCGAGCGCCGTGACGTCGGTGCCGTAGATCTTCGTGACGTTGTGGAGTTCGATCACGTGGGAGCGGTTCCGGGAGGCGCGGCCCTGGCGCCGACGCGAGGGACATACTAGCAGGGCGGGCGCCGCACGGCGCCCCCAAACTACGCGACCGGCGTGTCGAGCGTCGCGCGCAGCAGCTGGCTGAGACGCTTCGGATCGGCCGTGCCGCCCGAGGCCTTCATCGCCTCGCCGACGAGGAACCCTAAAGTAGCCTTCTTGCCGAGGCGATACTGCAGAACGGCGTCTGGCTGCGCCGTCATGACCTGCCCGACCAGCGTCTGCAGCGCGGTGTCGTCGGAGACCTGCGCCAGCCCCTGCGCTTCGACGATGGCGGCGGCCACCAGGCCGGTACCGTACATCTGCTCGAAGACGTTCTTGGCCACCGTCGTGCTGATCGTGCCGGCGTCGATGAGGGCGATGAGCGCGCCCAGGGCGCTGGCCGTCACGCCCACCGCATCGATGGAGCTCTCGCGGGCCTTGAGCACGCGCAGCACTTCGCCCATCACCCAATTGCTGGCCGCCTTCGCGTTGCCGCAGGCCTCGGCCACCTGCTCGAAGTAGTCGGCCAGGCCGCGCGACTCGGTCAGCACGCCGGCGTCGTAGTCGGGCAGCCGGTAGACCGAGACGAACCGCGCGCGGCGAGCGTCGGGCAGCTCAGGCATGGTGGCGGCGACGCGCGCGCGCCGCGCCTCCGGCACCAGCACCGGCGGCAGATCCGGCTCCGGGAAGTAGCGATAGTCGTGCGCCTCTTCCTTGCTGCGCATCGAGAACGTCCGCCCGAGCGCGGAATCGAAGAGTCGCGTTTCCTGCACAATCCGCTCGCCGTCGGCGACGCAATCGCTCTGGCGGGCGATTTCGTACTCCAAGGCTTTCTGCAGGTAGCGGAACGAGTTGAGGTTCTTCACTTCCACCTTCGTGCCGAGCGTCGTCGCACCGCGCGGCCGCACCGACACGTTGGCATCGCAGCGCAGGCTGCCTTCTTCCATGTTGCCGTCGTTGGCGCCGATCCAGACCAGCAGGCGCCGAACGCTCTCGAAGAAGTGCGCCGCATCGGTGGGCGTTCTCAGATCCGGCTCGCTGACGATCTCGATGAGGGGCACGCCGGCGCGGTTGAAGTCCACGTAGGTGCGCTTGTCGGAATCGGGAAAGCCCTCGTGCACCGACTTGCCCGCGTCCTCTTCCATGTGGATGCGAGTGAGGCGGATGGCGTTCGTGGCCCCCTCGGCCTGGATGTCGACATGGCCGCCGGTGGCGAGCGGCCGTTCGTACTGCGAGATCTGATACCCCTTCGGTAGATCGGGATAGAAATAGTTCTTGCGCGCGAAGACCGAGGTCTCGTGCACCGTGCAGCCTAAGGCGAGCGCGGCCGCGATCGCCAGATCGACGGCCCGCCCGTTCAGCACCGGCAAGGCGCCGGGCAGCCCGAGGCACACCGGGCAGACGTCGTGGTTCGCCACTTCGCCGAAGCGGGCCGGGCAACCGCAGAAAATCTTGGTCGCGGTCTGGAGCTGGGCGTGGATCTCGAGCCCGATGACAGGCTCCAGGTCTACCCGGGACGCCCTGAGCCTCACACGCGCGGGCCGGCCGCAACCACCGCAGCGTCGACGTCGCCGGCGAACGTCTCGAAGTTGTCGACGAACATTCTGGCCAGCTTGGCCGCCTGGAGGTCGTAGGCCGCGCCGTCCTTCCAGGTGCCGCGTGGATTGAGCACATTGGCCGGCACGCCGGGGCAGCTGGTGGGCATCTCCACGTTGAGGATCGGGTGCCGCTCGAAGCCCACGGTGTCGAGCGCGCCCGCGAGCGCCGCGCGGATCATCGCCCGCGTGTAAGCGATCTTCATGCGGCTGCCAACGCCATACGGACCGCCCGTCCAGCCGGTGTTCACGAGCCACACTCGGGCCTTGTGGGCCGCGATCTTCTCGCCGAGCATCCTCGAATAGACGTTCGGATTCATCGGTAGGAACGGGGCACCAAAGCACGTGCTGAAGGTGGCGGTCGGTTCGGTCACGCCCTTCTCGGTGCCGGCGACCTTGGCCGTATAGCCCGACAGGAAGTGATACATGGCCGCTTCGGGTGACAGGCGGGCGATCGGAGGCAGGACGCCGAAGGCGTCGGCCGTCAGCATCACGATGGTGGTCGGGTGCCCCCCCTGACCACCGGGGACCGCGTTGTCGATGAAGTGGATCGGGTAGGCCGCCCGGGTGTTCTCGGTGTACTTCGAGGAATCGAGGTCCAGGACGCGCGTTGCCTCGTCGACCTCTACGTTCTCGAGCACGGTGCCGAAGCGGCGCGTGGTCTGGTAGATCTGCGGTTCGGCGTCGGCCGACAGGCGAATGGTCTTGGCGTAGCAGCCGCCCTCGAAGTTGAACACGCCATGCTCGCTCCAGCCATGCTCGTCGTCTCCGATGAGGCCGCGCTCCGGGTCGCTCGAGAGGGTCGTCTTGCCGGTACCCGACAGGCCAAAGAACAGGGCCGTATCGCCGCTCTGGCCGATGTTCGCCGAGCAGTGCATGGGCAGCACGCCCTTGAGCGGCAGCACGTAGTTCAGCACCGTGAAGATCGATTTCTTGTTCTCGCCGGCGTAGCTGGTGCCGGCGATGACGACTTCGCGCGCGGCGATGTTCACCGCGATGACCACGTCCGAGCGGCTGCCGTGCTTGGCCGGGTCGGCCTTGAACGTCGGCGCGCAGATGACCGTCCACTCGGGAGAGTGCGCGGCCAGCTCGGCAGGCGTCGGCACGATGAAGAGGTTGCGCACGAACAGGCTATGCCAGGCGTACTCACTGACCATCCGCACCGGCAGGCGGTAGGCGGGATCGGCGCCGGCGTGCAGGTTCTGGACGAACAGGTCCTTGTCAGCCAGGTGCCCGACGACATCGGCACGCAAGGCGGCGAATTGCTCGGGCGCGAGCGGCCGGTTCACCTTTCCCCAATGGACGTGCCCTTCGCTCGAGGGCTCTTTGACGAAGAACTTGTCGTTCGGGGAACGGCCCGTGTGCAGGCCGGTGCGGCAGACGAGAGGCCCCTCGGCGGCAATCACGCCCTCACCGCGCCTGAGCGCGTGCTCGTAGAGCACGGCGGGCACCAGATTCCAGTGCACGGCGCCGGTCGTCGAAATGCCGTGCGCGCCGAGTCCGGACGTTTCCTGCGTCGAAGCCATTGAGTCTCCCCGGACCGCGAGCGAAATCCGCAGCCGAATCTACTGATCGTACCGAGCAAGTTTACGAGAAGTCAATACGATGCCGGCCCTCGCCGACGCCGGCTCTTGATAGAATCCGTAAACGGCGGGACCTCGCCGAGCGTATCCAGTCATGACAGGCATGCCTTCGGGCCCTACTCGCGCAGCACTCACCGACGACGCGTCGTTGGTGGCGACCGACGTCAAGGGGCTGCTGGAGGCAGGCCGGCGCGACGCCGCCGCCGAGCGGTTTAGCGACCTGGTCGGATTGTGGCAGCGCCGGGCCGTCCGCTTGGCCTACTACTACCTCGGCAACGCCGCCGACGCCGACGAAGCGGTGCAGGACGCGTTCGTGAAGGTGTATGCGCACATGACGTCATTCCGGGCCGATCTGCCGTTCGACGCGTGGTTCACGAGAATTCTCGTGAATACATGCCTCGATCGCCTGAAGAGCCGTAAACGCACCCCCGGCGCCTCGCCGGCCGACGTCTTGGCGGCCGACGCCCTGGACGCGGTGCCGAGCCGGGAGGCGTCGCCCGAACGACGCCTGCTTGCCGCCGCGGCGTGGCGAGGCGTTTCGGAGGCGGTGCGCGCTCTGCCCGCCCGTCAACGGGATGCCTTCATCCTCTGTCACCTCGAAGAAGCCTCACCGCGCGACGCCGCCGAGATCCTGGGGATGAACGCCGCGACGCTGCGCGTGCATCTCTTCCGCGCGCTGCGCAAGCTGCGCCGGGTGTTGGGAGCGCCATGATGCGACTGTTCCGACGCCACCTCGAACCCGCGGAGCTGGGCCTGAGCCTGGTTGACGCGCCCGGTGGCCCCGCTGCCGCCCATCTCGAATCGTGCCCGCATTGCCGCCGCCAACGCGACCGGGTGGCCGTGCGACTGGAGGCCGCGCGCGCCGCCGCCCAAGCCGCGGCTGATGCCGCCTTCTCACCATCCGACCTCGAGCGCCAGCGCCAGACGATCCTCCAGCGCATCGGGCGCCTCGGCGCCGCCCCGCGCGTGCTGCCGTTCCCTGCCGTCGGGCCGGTGGCCACCCACCCGACGCCGCCTGCTGCCGATCGCCGCTGGGTGTTGGCCGCCGCAGCCGCCGGACTAATCCTCGGCATCGGGCTCGGACGACTGCCCGGCACTGGCGTCGCTGTGCGGAGCGAACGTGCCGCCGAGCCTGTCCCGCTGGTCGCCGCCGCCGAGCCGTCCGCCGACCCGTGGCGGGACGAGATGTTGCTCAGCGACGTCGAAGAGGTGTTGTCCCGTGAAATCCGCCTGGAGTTCGAGGCTCTCGACGGCCTGACGCCGGTCGCGTACGGTGTGCGGTAACCCGCGTGCCGTCCCTTATCTTCAAGAAGGGTCTCGACCTCAAGCGTGAGGTCGCCGGGCAGCTCGCCGCCAGCTACCACAGCGCGCTGGTCGCCGACATCAAGGCGCGCGACTACCGCTACGACTCCGGACGCCTGACGATCCACTTGGCGCGCGAGTTCGGGTTCTGCTACGGCGTCGACCGGGCGGTCGACTACGCCTACCAGGCGCGCCTGAGATTTCCGTCCCGGCGCGTCTTTCTGACGGGCGAGATCATCCACAACCCGCACGTCAACGACCAGCTCCGCTCCCAGGGGATCCGCTTCCTCTCCGACCCGGACGAGTCGTGGGACGCGCTCACCTCCGACGACGTCGTGATCCTGCCGGCTTTTGGCGTCACCGTCGAAGATCTGGTCCGGCTCGACACCCTGGGCTGCACGCTGGTCGACACGACCTGCGGTTCGGTGCTGAACGTCTGGAAGAACGTGAAGCGCTACGCCGCCGACGGCTACACGTCGATCATTCACGGCAAGCACTGGCACGAAGAAACACGCGCCACGGCCTCACAAACCGTGCAGGCCAGCGGCGGCCACTACCTCGTCGTGCTCGACAGCGCGGAAGCCGACGCCGTGTGCACCTTCATCACCAACGCTCCGGCGCCCGGCAGCCCGGAACGCGCCGCCCTTCTCGAACGGTTCCGCGACGCCTGCTCGCCCGGGTTCGATCCCGACCGCCACCTGACCAGCATCGGCTGCGCCAACCAGACGACGATGCTCAGCACGGAGTCGTTCGCCATCGGCGAGCAGTTCCGCGCCGCGATCCGGCAGCGCTATGGCAGCGCGGCCGAGGCGACGCACTTCCGGGCCTTTGACACCATCTGCAGCGCCACCCAGGACCGCCAGGACGCGGTCGTTGCCATGCTCGACCAACTGCACCTCGACGCGATGATCGTCATCGGCGGCTACAACAGCAGCAACACGTGCAACCTGGCGCGGATCTGCGCCGCCAAGGTGACCACGTATCACATCGCCGACCCCACCGGGCTGCTGTCACCCGACGAGATCCGCCACCGCGACGTCCGGACCAAGGCCGAGGTCGTGTCGGCGGGTTGGCTGCCGGCCGGGCGCGTCACCATCGGCCTGACCTCTGGCGCCTCCACGCCCGACAACCTGGTGGAGACCGTAGTCTTGGCCCTGACCGGTTTCACGGCCGAGCCGACGCCGGGCATCGCGCCGTAAACGCCACGCCCCACCCGGTCGTAAACCACTCAGCCATGCCTCGCCACCTGTCCGTCTCCTTCTGCGCCGCCCTGACAGCCGTGCTCCTCGGGTGGAATCCGGCGCCGGCCGCCGGGCAGAGCTTCAAGTGGTGGCAACACGAGAAATATCAGCGCGAGCTGGTCTTGTCGACCGAACAGGTCACCCGGCTCGAGGAGGTCTTCCAGGCCGCCGGCCCGGCCATGCGCACCGGCAAAGAGGCGCTCGACAAGCTGCAGAACGACCTCTCGGTCATGGTGCGTGACGGGCGCGCCGATGAGGCCACCGCGGCCGACCTCATCACGCAGGTCGAAGCGGCTCGCGGCGAGCTGGGCAAGACCCGGGCGCTGATGCTCTACCGCATGCGCCGCCTGCTGACCTCCGATCAACACACGAAACTCCAGGTGCTGTTCGCCGAGCACCAACGCTCGCGGCGTGGCCGTGCCAAGCCCTCACCCGGCGCCTAGCCGGCCCTAAGGTACCTTCGACGATGACGAGATGTGGTTCTTCACTGGCGCTGGCGCTGGCGCTCGCCGCCGCCCTGCCCGCTACTGCCTTCGCCCAGGACGCCAGTCGCGAGGCCCTCGTGCGCGATGCCGTGGCGCGCTACGAGGCGGCCGGCCGTCACGCCGAGGCGCTGACGCCGAGCCCGTCCGTCGCGGCGCAGCCCGGCGGTCGACGCGAACTACGGCTGCTGGATGCCGTCGAGTTGGCACTCCGGCAGAACCTCGATATCGCCGTCGAGCGGCTCAACCCGCAGGCCGTCGATTTCCAGCTCGCGGGCCTCAGGAACGCCTTCCGCCCGCTGGCCTCGTCCACCGTCGGCATGCGCAGCCAGGCCCTGCCTCCGACCAACCAGCTGAACGGCGGACAGCGGGTCACGAACGACACTGCGACCTACAACTTCGGCGTTGCCCAGGCTGTACCGTGGGGCGGCGGCAACTTCTCGCTCACGTTCAACAACAGCCGTCTCGACACCTCGAACGTGTTCGCGAACTTCAACCCCACGTTCACCTCCACGCTGACCGCCACCTACACCCAGCCGCTGCTGCGCGGCTTCAAGCTCGACAACCTCCGCCAGCAGATCGCCATCACGCAGGTGAACCGCGAGATCGCCGACGAGGCGCTGCGCGGCACGATTGTCGCCACCATCGCCAACGTCCGCAACGCCTATTGGGAGGAGGCCTATGCGCGCGCCGCGGTCGACGTGGCGCGAAGCTCACTGGAGCTGGCTGAGAAGCTCGTCGAAGACAACAAGGCGCGGGTCGAGGTGGGCACGCTCGCCCCCATCGACATCGTGCAGGCGGAGGCCGAGGCCGCCAACCGCCGCCAGAGCCTGGCCCAGATTGAAGCCACGCTCGCCACTGCGCAGCTCACACTCAAGCGGCTCATCGTCACCGGCACCAGCGATCCGATGTGGGAGCAGGAAATCTACGCCACCGACACTCCACAACTCGACGTGCCCCCGCTCAACATCGCCGACGCCGTGCGCACGGCGCTCGAGCGGCGCACGGATCTGGTGACGGCGCGCAAGAATCTCGACAGCAACGCCATCACGATGCGTTTTTGGCGCCACGAATCGTTGCCCGACGTGAATCTTCAGGTGAACTATGGCGCCCAGGGCATCGGCGGCACGCAGTTCATTCGCCAGGGCACCGGCCTCGGAAGCACCGTCATCGGCACGGTTCCGGGCGGCTACGCCGACGCGCTGTCACTCCTGAGCGGCCGCGACTTCCCCACCTGGAACCTGGCGATGGTCGTCAGCTATCCAATCGGCGGCAACAATGCCGACGCCCAGTACGCACGTTCACGCGTACAGCGCACGCAGCAGAGCACGCGCCTGCGCGCGCTCGAATTGCAGGTGGCGACCGAAGTCACCAACGCTGCCCTGCAGATCCAGGCGAACCTGCGCCGGGTGGAAGCGTCACGCGCCGCTCGGGCGCTGGCCGAGCGGCGCCTCGATGCCGAGCAGAGCAAGTTCGAGGTTGGACTGTCGACCAACTTCTTCGTCGTGCAGGCTCAGCGCGACCTCGCGGATGCGCAGAATGTCGAGTTGCGAGCGCTCACGGATCTCCAGAAGGCGCTGGTCACGTTCGAGCGCGCCCAGGAAGCGCCGGCAGCCGGCGGCCAGGGCGGCGGTGGTAACTAGTGGCACGGCATCCCGGCGGATGGCGTCTCACGCAAGGTCTGTCAGGCGGAAGAACTATGCGTAGTACGGTGTGGATGGGTCTGGGCATCGCGGTGATGGCGGGAAGTCTGCTGGCCACGAGCGCGTGCTCGAGCTCGTCGTCGACGACCCCTCAGGGCGCGCCGGCGGCCGGTCAGGGCGGCGGCCCGCAGGCCGGCGGCGCAGGCGGTGCAGGCGGCGCCGGGCGGCCGGGCGGCGGCGGAACGGGGGGCGGCGGTGCCTTCCGGCCGCCGATGACGGTGGAAGTGACCAAGGCCACCAAAGGCGACATCACGGCCGAGCTGAGCGTGGTCGGCAGCCTCATCGGCGCCGCCACCGTCGACGTCGTGCCGCGCACGGCCGGCCGGCTCGTGGCGATGAATGTCAAGCTCGGCGATCGCGTCTCCCGCGGTCAGACGCTGGCGCGCATCGAAGACCAGGAAATCAACGAGCAGGTCAAGCAGGCCGAGGCCTCCCTCGAGGTCGCGCAGGCCACGATCCGGCAGCGCGAGGCCGACCTGAAGTTTTCGGCCAGCAATCTCGCGCGTTCACAGAATCTCTTCGAACGGCAGCTCCTGCCACGGCAGTCGCTCGACGACGCCGAGGCGCGGCAGGCCGCTTCGGCTGCGCAGCTCGATCTGGCGCGGGCCCAGCTCTCGCAGACGCAGGCCCGTCTCGACGAGTTGCGGATCGCCAAGGGCAACACCAACATCGTGTCGCCCGTCAACGGCTTCGTCAGCCAGCGCAACATCGACGTCGGTGCCTGGGCCTCGCAGCAGGCCCCGGTCGCCTCGGTCGTCGACATCAGCTCGGTACGGCTGGTCGCGAACGTGGTCGAAAAGGACCTGCGCCTCGTCAACGCCGGCGACCCGGCGCGCGTGACCGTCGACGCCTACCCGGGCGAGACGTTCTCGGGCCACATCGCCCGTGTGGCCCCGGTGCTCGATCCGGCGACCCGCACGGCCCAGATAGAGATCGAAGTGCCGAACAACAGCTTCCGCCTCAAGCCGGGCATGTACGCCCGGATGAGTGTGACGATCGAAAGCCGGCGTGACACGACGCTCGTGCCCAAGTCGTCGGTGGTCGACTACGAGGGCGCCCGCGGCGTCTTCACGATGACCGACGACAACAAGGCGAAGTTTCAGCCGCTCGAGATCGGCATCGAGGATCCAGAGCGGGTCGAGGTGCGGGCCGGAGTGACGCTTGCCGACACGCTGGTCACCAGCGGCGCCTCGGCCCTCCGGAACAACGACACGCTGATCGTCGCCGGTCAGGGTGGCCCAGGCGGACAGCGACGTCCAGGCGGCGCAGGCCGTCCCGGTGCGCCGGCGGTCGGCGGGCCAGCCGGCGCCGGTGACACGCCGCTGAAGCGGCCCGACGGCGCAGCGCCGGCGGGCACCGGTGGGCAGCGCCCGCCGAGCGGCTCGCAGCCCGGCCAATAGATTTCGAGTTCCGCTTCGTGGAGGACCAATGAGTATTCCGAGACTCGCCATCGAGCGGCCGGTGACGATGTTCATGTTGAGCTTCGTCGTCGTGCTGCTGGGCGCCATCTCCCTGACCCGCCTGCCGGTGGACCTCATGCCCGACATGAGCTTTCCGTCGATCACGGTCCGGGTCTCCTATCAGGGTGTCGGCCCGCTCGAGATGGAGGAGCTCGTCACGCGTCCGATCGAGCAGGCGGTCAGCGCCGTGGCCGGCCTCGACCAGCTCAACTCGACCTCGTCGGAAGGCAGCAGCACCGTCCGCCTCAACTTCACCTGGGGCACCGACCTCAACGAAGCGGCCGATGAAGTGCGCACCCGCATCGACCGCGTCCGCGGTCGCCTGCCGGAAGACGCCGACCCGCCGACGATCTTCAAGTTCGACTCGACGTCATTCCCGATCATGGGCATCGGCGTCGAGGGCAACTACGATCCGGTCACGCTGCGTGAGATGGCGCAGACCGACCTGTCGCCACGCCTCGAACGGGTACCCGGCGTGGCCGCGGTCAGCGTCGACGGGGGCCTCCGCCGCCAGATCCGCGTCGACCTGTCGCGCGAGAAGATCACCGCACTCAACCTGCCGGTCGATCGCGTCGTCCAGATCCTGCGCACCGAGAACCAGAACATCCCGCTCGGTGAGGTCTTCGAGTCCGATCGGATGTACCTGCTGCGCAGCCCGGGCCAATTCACGAACATCGACGAGATTCGCAATCTCGTCGTCATGACCAAGGACGGCGTACCGGTCTACCTGCGCGACATCGCCGACGTCCGCGACACGACCGAAGACCGCCGCAGCTTCACCCGCATCAACGGTAACCCCGGCATCCGCATGCGCGTCACGAAACAGTCGGGCACCAACACGGTGCAGATCGCCGAGGGCGTGCGGGCCGAGGTGGCGCGCATCAACCGCGAGGTTCCGAACATGAATCTCTCGGTGCTCGACGACCAGTCCACCTACATCAGCCGATCAATCAACAGCGTGCAGGAACACGCGCTGTTCGGCAGCCTGCTGGTCGTCCTGGTCATCTTCGCGTTCCTGCGCGACCTGCGCTCGACCATCATCATCTGCACCTCGATTCCTATCTCCGTCGTTGGCACGTTCGCGCTGCTCTACTTCGGCGGCTACACGCTCAACACCATGACCTTCGGCGGTCTGGCGCTCGGCATCGGGATGATCGTCGATGCCGCGATCGTCGTCCTCGAGAACACCTATCGTCATCTCGAGATGGGCAAGGACGGCATGACGGCGGCCATCGATGGCGCCGAGGAGGTGTGGAGCGCGATCCTCGCCTCGACGCTGACGCACATCGCCGTGTTCGTCCCGATGCTGTTCCTGACCGGCGTCTCGAGCATCATGTTCGGCCAGCTCGCCGCGGTCGTCTCCTTCTCGCTGGCGATGTCGCTCTTCGTCGCGGTCACCATCGTGCCGGTGCTCTGCTCGCGGCTGCTGCGCCTGGCGCCGCCCTCCGAGAGCCGCCGCGGCCCGCTCGGAGTGGCGTTCCGCCTGAGCGAGCGGGCGTTGGCCGGTCTCGATGCCCTCTACGCGCGGGTGCTGCACACGTCGCTGCACCACCGCCCGACGGTGTTCGCCGTCGGCCTCGCACTCTTCGTCGGCGCGGTCGTGCTGCTGCCGCGCGTCGGCTTCGAGCTGCAACCGACGACCGACGAGGGCGAGGTCTCGGTCAACGCCGAGCTCGCCGTAGGTACACGGATCGACCTCACCGAGCAGGTGCTCATCCGCCTCGAGGAGATGATTCGCCAGAACACGCCCGAAGCGACGATGCTCATCACGCAGGCCGGGGGCGGCGGTTTCACGGGCGGCAGCTCGACACATCGCGGCAGCATCACGGTTCGCCTGACGCCCAAGGACGAGCGCAGCCGCTCCAGTGAGCAGATCGCGATGGACATGCGCCGGCAGCTGTCGGGCCTGCCCGGCGTGGTGGTACGCGCGCGCGCCTCGGGCGGCCAGCAGATGATGATGCGCGGGGGCAACTCGGATGGCAGCCGCCTGTCGATCGAGATCCGCGGCCACGAGCTCGACGAGGCGAAGGAACTCGCCCGTGATCTCAAGGCGATTCTCGACACCACGCCCGGGATTGCCGACTCGCAGTTGAGCCGCGAAGAGGGCCGGCCGGAACTTGCGGTGAACGTCGACCGCGACAAAGCGGCGGTGCTCGGCCTGACCGTCACCGGCGTCGCCAATACCATCCGCACCAACGTGGCGGGCACGCAGGCCGCGATGTTCCGCGAGGCCGGCAACGAATACCCGATTATCGTGCGGCTGCGCGAGTCCGACCGCGAGGAGATCTCGTCGGTTGGCGACGTGCTGATCAGCACGCCCACCGGCCGGGTCCTGCCGGCCAAGAACGTGATGTCGGTCAACCGCGATACCGGGCCGACGCAGATCGACCGCAAGAACCAGGAGCGCGTCACGCGAGTCAACGCCGAGACTGAGGTGACCCTCAGCGAGGCCGTCGCCAACGTGCAGGCGCGGCTGCCGGAGCTCTTCATTCCCAAGGACTTCGGCGTCAGCTTCGGTCAGGAGGTCGAGGATCAGGCGCGCTCGTTCCGGGAACTGCAGCTGGTGCTGATTCTGGCCATCATTCTCGTCTACACGGTGATGGCGTCGCAGTACGAGTCACTGCGCGACCCGTTCATCATCATGTTCTCGATTCCGCTCGCCGCCATCGGCGTCGTCGGCGCGCTGCTGCTCACCAAGACCCCGTTCAGCATGCAGGCCTATATCGGCGTCATCATGCTCGCGGGCATCGTCGTCAGCAACGCCATCCTGCTGGTCGACTACGCCAATACGCTGCGCCGCCGCGACAAGCTGCCGCTACGCCAGGCCATCGAGATGGCCGGCCACCATCGTCTGCGGCCGATCCTTATGACCAGCATTTGCACCGCCCTCGGGCTCGTCCCGATGGCGCTCGGCGTCGGTGAAGGCGCCGAACTGCAGGCGCCGCTGGCGCGTGTCGTCATCGGCGGCCTGCTCACCTCGACCATGATCACGCTGGTCTTCGTGCCGGCGATGTACACCCTGTTCGAAGAGGGGCTCGGCGCGTTCTTCCGCCGCGGCAAGCCCCACAGCGCACCGGCCGGCCACTAGGGTCCCGTCCGGAAGGCCGCCGCGCCGGGGCCTACCGCTGTTCCGCGGTGGCCCGCCGGCGCGCCCGCCATAGCGCCGCCATTGTGTGCCCGGTGACCGGATCACGCCACCGCGGCGCCAGTGCCGCCAGCGGGCCCAGCACGAAGTCCCGTTCCCTGAAGCGCGGATGCGGCACGACGAGGCCCGGCTCGTCGATGATGCGCGTCCCGTAGACGATGAGGTCGAGGTCGAGCGTTCGCGCGGCGCGCACACCGTCACGCCGGCGGCCGCGCTCGCCCTCCAGACGTAGCAACAACTCGAGCAGCCTCCGCGGTGCGAGCGCCGTCGCGCCGACGACGACGGCGTTCAGATAATCGGGCTGGTCGTCGGGGACGTCGTGCGGCGCCGTATTCGCCACCGCCGAGCAGCGCAGGCCGGTGAGCACGGAGGCCAACGCCTCGAGCGCCCACGCCAGGTGGGCCGCGCGATCACCGACATTGCTGCCCAGGGCCACTGCGACGCGTGTGTGCGTCACCGCCGGCCGGGCCCTGGTCACTCCACCCAGCGGGTGCCGAGCACTGTGCCGGCGCGGACGGTGCCGGCCATGGGCACGCCGACGATGTCGATGCGGCCTTCGGCGGCCTGCTGGAAGAGCCGCTGGTGCTCTTGCATCTCGCCGAGAATCACCAGCAGCATCTTGCGATGCCGCGCGTGCGTGACGTCTGCCACCTTGGGCGTCCACTTGGCGACAAACGCCTGATTGGCGGCCGCGTCGGCTGCCGCCAGTTCGCGGCCCGTCGCGGTCGACGCGCTGGCACCGGCGGCAGGGGCTGGCACAGTGCCCCCGACATCGAGAAGCGCCTGGTGCACCCAATAGACGTGCGTCTCGTCGCGGGCGACGACGTTCTGATATGCGTTGTTCACGTCGTAGTCGCCGACACCGCGCGCGGAGACGACATGCTGCTCCAGGAGGGCCAGACGCTCGACGTAGAACTCGCGGAGCCACGGAGCCAGATCAGGGGGGGTCACGCCTTCTGCTTCTCCTTGCAGGCGATGCACACGCGCGTCCAGGGAATCGCGTTCAGGCGGGGCTCGGCGATGGGCTCGCCGCAGTCGCGGCAAACACCGTAGGCGCCCTTGTCGATGCGCACGAGTGCTTCGTCGATGGCCTGCAGAATCTTGGCATCGGTCTGCTTCAGCTTGAGTGCGATGTGCACCTCGTTGTTGCCGCTGGCCTGGTCGGCCATGTCGCCCTGCCGGCCGTTGTTGTGCTCCATCGAGTGCTGGATGGGCTTCACGCCGGATGCCGAGGACAGCTCGGCTCGCTTCCGCAACAGGAGGTCCTTGTAGACAGCCACGTTCATTGAGGGTGCTCCAGACCGCTCGGGCCCGCCGCCCGGCCAACATCCGATGATAGCACGCGCCCTCACGCCCGGACGGCGCCGGGCACTAGCGGCCGCTCAGCGTCGAGAGCGGGCGCCGCTGCAGCACGTCCCAGCTCGACGCCACGCCCACGGCCGACACCGTCAGCCCGCACACGGCCACGCCGACAACGAGCAGCAACGTCGGCGAACGGTAGGCCATGTCGAAGGCAAACCGGCTGAGCGCCCAGGTCAGACCGGCGGCCCCGACCGCGCCGAGCACACCGGCCAGGGCGCCGAGCACGCCGTACTCGAGCAGCAGCATGGTGGCGATGACGCGCCGGGTCGCGCCGAGCGTCTTCAGTATCGCCGCTTCGTAGACCCGTCGGAACTTGGTCATGGCGACCGCGCCAATGAGGATCAGCAGGCCGCTCACGACCACCAGCGAGCCGACGACGGTCACGGCGAGCGTGACGTTGTCGACCACGGTGGTGATCGCCGCCAGCATCTCGCGCCCGTCGATGACCGAGACGTTCGGATACTCCCGGGCGAGCCTGCCGAGCAGGCCGGCGCGGTCGGCGGTCGACGCTGGCCCGCGTACGAAAGCAATGTGGCCGTGCGGAGCTGCATCGAGCAGTCCGGGCCGAAAGACGAACATGAAGCCACCGGCGCGACTGTCGCTCCACTCGACGTGCCTGACGGTCGTCACCGTGGCCGACACCACCCGGCCCAAGACATCGAACCGCATGGTGTCGCCAACGTCGATGCCGAAGCGGTCGCGAATGCTCTCCTCAATCGAGACTTCGCCCTCCGGCGCCGGCGTGGTGTCCCAGCGAGCGCCAGCCACGATGCGTTCATTGTTCTCGAGCGCCGATCGGTAGGTTACCGTGTACTCGCGGGCGAGTGAGCCGCGGCCGCGCACGTCTTCGTAGTCGTCGAGGGTGACCTCGCGACCCTGCACGCCAGTCACGCGGGCGCGGAGCACGGGCAGGGCCCGCGGCGCCGGACTGCCGGCCGGCATGCTGGCGGTGAGCGCCGCCAGCACGCCGTCGAGTTGATCGCGCTGAATGTCGAGCAGGAACATGTCGGGTGCGTCGGCCGCCATGTCGACCGCCACTTCCTGCACGAGGTTCTCCTGCAGGGCCCGCACGCCGAGAATGAAGAAAGTGCCAAGTCCGACGGTGAGCAGCACCAGGTGGACCTGCCCGCCCGGCCGCGTGAGCTGCAAGGCCGCGTGGCGCAACGGGAACCACGGTGAGGCCGCCAGCGGACGCACGGCCGCGATGAGCGCCCGCCCGGCAAGATAGAGCACGACGGCGAGCGCCGCGAACCCCGCCGCGACGATCCCGCCGATCCGCATCGACCCGGCCTGCCACATCGTGACGCCGATGAGGGCGCCACCCACGGCGGCCATCGCCAGCCAGCGCGCGGGATCGCGTCGCCCGGCCACCTCCTCGTCGCGCAGCAGCTGCGAAGGTTTCACATGGCGGACGTCGAGCAACGGCACGAGCGCAAACAGCATCGACACGAGCAACCCGGTACCGGCCCCCTGCGCCACCGCCGAAGGCGTCAGGCGGTAAGTGACGTTGATGCCGGCGGTCACGGCCGGCCCGAGGAAGGCGGGGATCCAGGCCATCACCGCCACTGCCATCGCCACGCCAACGACGCTTCCGAGCACGCCGAGCGCCGTCACCTGCGCCATGTAGATGGCCAGCACCTGGCCGCCACGCGCGCCAAGGCACTTGAGGATAGCGATGCTCTTGATCTTCTGCTGGACGAACACCCGCGTGACGCTCGAGACGCCCACACCGCCCAGGATGACGACAATCAGGCCCACAAGACTCAGGTAGTTCTCGGCGCGCGCGAAGTCCTCGCCGAGATCGCCCTCGGTGGCGGTGTACGAGCGCACGCGGATGAACCTGTTCTTGACGTCCCCGCGCAGCGCGGTCACGAGACCCGGCAGCGCGGCGTCGGGCACCTTTGCGAGCCGTTGATAGGTCACCCGGCTGCCGAAGTCGAGCAGCGACGTCTGTTCGAGATCGGTCAGGTCGACGATGACGCGCGGTCCGAGGCTGAAGGCGCCCAGGCGGCGCCCCGGCTCGGCCTGGATGACACCGCGGACGACGAACTCCTTGCCGCCAATCGCCAGACGGTCGCCGACCGCGAGGCCGAGCTGCGCGAGCAACTCCGGGCGCACCAGTGCCCCGCCGCCCGCCACCATGGCATGGGTGTACTGAGCCTCCCGCTCGAGCTGCAACGTGCCGTAGTAGGGGAACCCCGGACCGACGGCCTTCAACTCGACCATCCGCGCCTGACCGCCGCCGGCGGCGGCGCGGGCCATCGTGGCGGTCTCGGCCGTCCGCGTCACCGCGGCGCCGGCCGCACTCAGGCGTGCGTCCACCGTAGCCGCGACCTCGCCGTCGATCGGCCGGGAGCTCGACACGACCAGGTCGGCGCCGAGCAGCGCCCGGGCTTCCCCCGCAAACACCTGCCGCACGCTCTGGATGACCGAGCGGAGCGTGACGATGGCGCCAACACCGAGGGCGATGCAGAGAAAGAAGAACAGCAGGCGGCGCCATGACGCGCGCATCTCGCGCCCGGCCATCACCGCCACGAACCTCATCGCCCGCCTCCCACATCGGCGGTCGTCAACTCGGGCACCGGACGGCCGTCGCGCAGCGTCAGGCGCGTGTCGGCGAGGGCGGCGATCTCGGCGTCGTGCGTCACGAGCACGAGGGTCACCTGGCGGGCCGTGCGCACCGACAGCAGCAGGTCGAGGATGTGCCGTCCGTTGGCGCCGTCGAGGTTCCCCGTCGGTTCATCGGCGAGAATCAGCGGGGGATCGTTGGCGAGGGCGCGGGCAATCGCCACCCGCTGCTGTTCGCCGCCCGAGAGCTGCGTCGGGTAGTGATGCGCCCGTTCGGCCAGTCCGACTTCCGTCAGCAGCGCCGCCGCGCGCTCCCGGGCGCCGCGGCGCCCAACCAGTTCCATCGGCACGAGCACGTTTTCGAGCGCCGTGAGCGAGGGCACGAGATGGAAGAACTGGAAGACGAAGCCGATGCGGGCCCCGCGCAGCACCGCCAGGCGGTCTTCGTCGAGGGCGGTGATGTCGGTGCCGCCGATTTCGATCGTGCCAGAGGTCGGCGCGTCGAGGCCGGCCATGAGACCGAGCAGCGTCGTCTTGCCACTGCCGGACGGACCGACGATGGCGAGGAACTGGCCGTCCGACACCGACAAATCGAGAGGATGCAGGATGGTGAGCGGGCGGTCGCCGCTCATCACCGTCTTCGAGACGCCGCGCAAGGTGATCATCTGGTGGGGCCGACCTCGAGCTCGCGCACGATGGGTTCGAGCGCGCGCCAGACCGTGTCTGCGACACGCCGCGCGCCGGCCTCGTTGGGATGGATGCCGTCGGCCTGGTTCAGCGCCTCGATGCCAGCGACGTCCTCGAGCAGGAACGGCACCAGCGTCGCGTCGCGCCGGGCCGCGATGGCCGGGTATACGGCGCGGAAGGCCGCCGTGTATTCGGGGCCAGTGTTCGGCGGCGCCTCCATGCCAGCGAGCACGACCCGGGCACCGGCCGCCTGGGCCCGCTGCACGGTCTGCTCGAGGTTGCGCTCCAGGTCCGCGACCGGCAAGCCGCGCAGCGCGTCATTGCCGCCGAGCGCGACGACGACGATGGCTGCGCCACCTTCGAGCGACCACTCGACCCGCCGCAACCCGCCGGCCGACGTATCACCAGAGACGCCGGCGTTCACGACGTGCCACCCGGTCTTACGCGCCGCCAAGCGGGCTTGAATGAGCGCCGGGTAGGACCGACTGGCCGGCAAGCCCAGCCCGGCGGTGATGCTGTCGCCGAGTATCACGAGGCGTCGCCCGGCATCGACGGCCGCCGCATCGGCCCGATCGGAGCCCGACGCCGGCACCACGTCTGCGACCGGAGCGCCGGCCGCAGCCGGTGCAGGCGCCCTGCCACAGCCGACGCACCCCATTACCACGAAGAGCCACGCGGAGGTGGCGACCCGGCCGAACAACATCGTTTGTCCATTATGACGGATGCCCGGGACCGGGATTCCCGGGCGCCGCGGAAGGATCCACCGGCGCCCTCGCCGCTCGGCCTCGATCACGGATGGACGACCACGACCGTGACGTTGTCGGTCGTGCCATGCGAGAGCGCCGCCTCGACCAGCGCATCGGCGGCGGCCTCAGCCCCGCAGCCCCGCACGAGGTGCCCGATGCTCGCGTCGTCGACGACGTTGTGGAGGCCGTCGGTCGCCAGCACCAGGATGTCGTCGGGCCGCACCTCCAGCGTGAGCACTTCGGGACGGGCCGGCTCCCGCGCGCCAATGACGCTCGTGAGCACGTGGCGCATCGGGTGAGCGCGTGCCGCGGCGTCGCGAGCCCCGTCGCGCCCGAGCACCGAGGCCAGCCAGGTGTCGTCATGGGTCAAGGCTTCAACCTGGGCTCCGCGCACCAGATAGGCCCGGCTGTCGCCGACGCTGCCGATCGCCGCCTGGCCCTGGTCGATGAGCAGCACCGTGAGCGTCGTGCCCATGCCCATGAGCGCCGGGTCGGCGACGCCGGCGGCGTAGACGGCGTCGTTGGCTCGGCGCAGGGCGTGGCTGATGCGACTGGACGCCCGCGGCAGACCGCTGTCGTGCCCGAGCGGCCAGGTGAAGGCGTCGTCGGCCGAGGCAAGAAGATCAGCGATGACTTCGGCCACGGCCAGATGGGCCGCAACCTCACCGGCCTGATGGCCGCCCATGCCGTCGGCGACCATGAACAGTCCACGGCCGCTGTCGACGTGCCAATGGTCTTCGTTGGCCGTCCTTACCGGGCCGGTGTCGGTGCGTCCGGCCCCCGTCACCGGCGGCCTCCCGCCGGCCGGGCCGGCGCGCGAAAGGGTGTCACCCATCGAGACTACAGGCCTTCGGCACGGCCATCAACCTCCAGATCCTGTGGCGTATACTCGCACCGGTGATCAGCACGCCCCTGCAGCCCGCGCTGGCTCGCGCCTCCGCGCTGCTCGACCGGGGCCGCGGGACAGCGGTGGTCGACTTGCTCGAACCGCTGCTCGAGGCGCGCAATCCGAAGCGACTCGACGAGCTCGTGATTCGCGGCGCGCTGACCGAGGCGTGGCTGCTCAAAGGGGATCCGCAGCGAGCGGCCACGGTGCTCGGCCGCACGCCGGATCAAATTCGCGAGCAGATTCCCCAGGCGCTGCTGGCGACGCTGTGGCGCCTGCACGGCCGCATCGCCTACGCCGTCGGCGAGCAGTCGCGCGCGATCGCGCTCCACGGCCGCGCCCTCAAGCACGCCGAGGCGGCGCACGACTCGCGCGGTATCGGACTGGCGCACCTGGAACTGGTGCTGTGCTACCAGAAGGTCGGCGACCACACGATCGTCCGCGAGCATCTGACCGAGGCCGCCGCCGCGCTGCACGCCGCCGGCGACCGGCGACACCTGGCACAGGTGCACTCGGTGTCGGGCGTCATGTTCGCGCAGCAGGGCCGCTACGACGACGCCTCCGCCGCCCTGCGCAATGCCGAACGGCTCGCCTCGGCGCTCGGTGCCGACGACGTGCTGGCGTTGGCCTATGTGAATCAGGCCGCCGTCGCCCAGCTCCGCCGCCGCTACGACCAGGCAGTGGCACTCGCCGAACGCGCCGTGGCGCTCCACGAATCGAGCGACCAGCCACATCGGCTCGCCGCGTCGCTGGCCACGCTCGGTCAGATCAACGTCAAGCTCGGTCAGCTCGACGCCGCCGAAACGGCCCTGCGCCGCGCGCTCCAGATTTCCGCGCAGACCTCGAACCTCCGCGCGCACGAGATCACGGGCGCCGTCTACGACACCCTGGCTCAGATCGCGCTCATGCGCGGCGACTACGAGGGGGCTGCCGCGCACCTGACGCGAGCCGCCGAGGCGTTCGGCCACTACGGACGCGAGACGAGCCGCTGGTACGAATGGTCCGTGCGGGTCATCACCGCCCGGCTTGCCAACCGCCGTGGCCGGCCCGACGAAGCCCTCACGCTGGCCGACGCGATCATCGACGCCGAGGGCGCGCCGCCGGCCGAGCGCCTGGACGCCGAGCTCATCGCCGCCGAGGCGCTGTTGCTCTCGAAGCGTCCACGAGACGCCGACGCCCGACTCGGAGAGGTTGAGGGCCGCATCGACCCGCGTACGACGCCAGGCGCGTGGGGCGAGCTCCTGCGCGTGCGCGGCCTGGTGCACGCGGCCGAGGGACGGCCCAACGAGGCCTATCACGACATCGCTCAGAGCGTGAGCGTGTTCGATCTCGTGGGCGAACGCTACCAGGCAGCAGTGAGCCACTTCGCTCTCGGCCGGCTGGCCCGCGAGGCTGGTGCGCGCTCGGTCTCCGATCGGCACCTCACGCAGGCGCGCGACGAGTTCCGGGCGCTCGGCTCGCTGCGGGATCTCGATGACGCCGACCGCACGCTCGGCGAACCAGCCACGCCTGGCACGGGCATCTACCTCGGCTCCCCGTCGGATGCCGATGACGCCATCGTGCAGCGCCTCGTCAATGCGTCGGTGCTGCCCGATCTGCTCGCCCACGAGCTGGTGATGGCGGCGCGTGAGGCCGTGCTGGCCGACCTCGCCGTCGTCTACGTCGCGCCTCCCGGCGGCGACCTCCGCATCATCGCCAGCGCCGGTGGCGACACGGCCGCGGCCCGCACGCTCGCGACGGCGGCCGGTGCCGGCGGCACGTTCGCCGGCCAGCCGGTGATCGTGCGGCCGCTCGGCGCCGAGCAGGATGGCCCCCGCACCCTGGCCGTGGCGTCGGCGCGCCCGTGGAGCGATCTGGCGCTGCGTCGCACGCGCATGTTGGCGGCGGTGGCCCGTCAGGGATTCGAACTGTGCGGCGCCCGCGAGCGGCCCGTTGCGGCGCGGGTCCCGAGCGGGGAGCGCCCGCTCGAACCCCTGCTCACGGGCTTCATCTGCGCGTCGCCATCGATGCAGCGGGTGGTCGAACAGGTGCAGCGCCTGCAGGGTAACGACCTCACCGTCCTCATCACGGGCGAGAGCGGCACCGGCAAGGAACTCGTCGCACGCGCGATCCACGTCGGGTCGTTGCGCAACGCCGCCACCTTCCTGCCGTACAACTGCACGACGACGACACGCGATTTGGCCGACAGCCAGCTCTTTGGTCATCGCCGCGGCGCCTTCACCGGCGCGGTCAACGACCAGCCCGGTCTCATCCGCGCCGCCGCCGGCGGCACGTTGTTTCTCGACGAAATCGGCGATCTGCCGTTCGACGTCCAGCCAAAGCTGCTGCGCTTCCTGGAGCAGAGCGAGATTCTGCCGGTGGGCGATACCCGGCCGCAGCACGTCGACGTCCGCGTGCTGGCGGCGACCAACGCCGACCTCGAGCAGCGCGTCGGCGAGGGCAAGTTCCGCGAGGATCTCTACTACCGCCTGAGCGTCATCCGCATCCACATCCCGCCGCTTCGCCAGCGCCGCGACGAGATTCCGCACCTCGCCACGTTCTTCCTGCGCGAGGCCGCCGACCGCTTGAGCAAGCCGGATGTGGGGCTGAGTCCCGAAGTGCTCAGCCTGCTCGCCACCTACTGGTGGCCGGGCAACGTCCGTCAACTCCGCAACGAGATTCAGCGAGCGGTCGCCCTGGCGGCGCCCGGCAGCACCGTGGTGCCCGAACATCTGTCGCCCGACCTGATGGCGGAGCCTCCCGCTCAGGGCCCCGGGTCGAGCGCGGACGGGCCGGGCGGAGCGCCGGCGCTCCGGGCTGGCCAGACGCTGGGAGAGCTGGTCGATGAGGTCGAGCGTTCGCTCATCGCCGAGTCGCTGGAGAAGTCGAGCGGCAACATCGCCGAGACGGCCAGAACGCTGGGGCTGACCAGGCGTGGCCTCTATCTGAAGCTCAAACGGCTGGGAATCGAATCGCCAACCAGACAGATTTGAGTATTCGGTATCCAATTCGAAAGCCGCAAGGATACAAAGTATTCATGTCGGACGAAACGACAGCTCCCAACTGGTGCGTATAAACGTCTCATTTGAACCTTAGAGTCATATAAATGCGCACTATAGGCGTTACCGGCACGACACGGCGCGGATCTTGGAGTAGGGCAGGTATTGCAATGCCTGCACTACCGACGCTCAACACTTTGGGGGATTCCGTGGCCAACTCGCTTCTCATGCCCGCCATCAGCGCGACCCAGCGCACCAACTCGCGCCAGCGTGTCGCCGTGCCCGCCCGCCTGACCTGGAAAGACCAGGGCGGCACCGTGCGCTTCGCCTCCGGCGTGACGCGTGACCTGAGCGATGGCGGCGCGTTCGTCGAGTGTTCGTCGGCCGCTCCGCTGCCGCTCTTCCGCCTGGTGCACGTGCAACTCGAGACGTCGGCGGCCGACAGCGGCCATCCCCTCACGACCGGGCGGGTGCTCGCGGCTGTGTGGCGCGTCGAACGCGGTCAGAGCGCTGGCGGCCCTGAGGGCTACGCGCTCCGCTTCCTGGTCGACCCGGCCGCGAGGACCGCGACCGAGGCCCCGCGCTACGCGCTGGGCGACCACATGGCTGCGGCCTGCTGAGGAGATCGCGTCTCGCTACGGAAGGGGCGCCTCGAGCGCCCCCACGCCTTCCCGCTCGACTCGCTTGCGCCAATACCGCGCCAGTCCCTGCCATATCTGATCGAACGGCGCCGCCGCCTCCAGCGCCACGGCCTCCTCCTCCGACACCGCCCGACGCACGTCCTGCCGCAACCACTGTACCCAGGCCTCGGTGAGCGCCGGCTCGTCGCCCCCGGTCCTGACCGCGTCACGCGCCCGTGCCGCCGAGCGGCCTAGTGCGTCGCGATAGCGCGACAGATGTCCCCGCGCGTCTTGGATGACGCCGAAATGGGTGAGGAAGAGCGACGACGGCTGCCACGCGTCGAGGGCATCGAGACTGACCTGCCAGCGTTCGAGGTCGATGTCGGGCGGCGGCGTAGCCGCCAGCACGTAGCCACCGACGGCGATCCCCGCCGTGTCACCCACATAGGCCGTGCGTTCGGCGGTATCCAGATAGCTGACGTGATGTACGGCGTGCCCCGGCGTGTACGCGACCTCGAACCTCTTCCCCGCCACCGACAGGGACTCGCCGCCGGCCAGCGGATGGATGGCCGCCTCGGGCACGGCGAGGAACCCACCCCACAGACGGTCCATGTCGGCGCCGTAGAGACGGGTAGCACTCGACAGCAGCTTCTCGGGATCCGTCAGGTGCCGGGCACCGCGCTCGTGGACGTAGACCTCGAGTCCGGGGCGGCGCTGCACGAGGGAGCCGGTGGCCCCCGCGTGATCGAGATGAATGTGCGTGAGGAGCAGCGCCCGCACGTCGTCGAGCGTGTAACCGTGCGCGCCGAGGGCCCGCGTGAGCGCCGGCAGGCACGAGGTCGGCCCCGGATCGACCAGCACCACGCCACCGTCGCAGCGAAGGGCCGCGGTGGCGACGACGCCGCGGCGGCCAAGAAAATCGAGGTCGAGCGTCAGTGGCATCGTCTGGTCAGTGTAGTGCAGGGCCCCGCGATTCCTTGGTGAAGACCGCCGTCTGGAGCGGCACCGCCTCGGCCTCACGGCCGATCGCGGCCAGCGTCGCCGCGTGCCAGCGCGGCAGATCGAGGACCTCCGGTGCGAGCTGACTGGCCGCACGGTACTCCGACCGGGCCGCTTTCACCTGGACGCATGCGTTCCGGCCCGCGGACGCCGCCGGTGACACCGTGGTCCCCGGGCGCAAGGCCGAGTCACAGGTGACCGCCATGCATTCGACCAAGAGAGGTCCTATCATGGAGGCCTGATTCTCGGGAGACGCCTTCCATGCTGAGAACGCTCGCCGCCTGCCTCGTGTTGGGGTTCACCGCTGCCTGCTCCGAGCCAGCCGCGCCGACGACCGCCGCACCGCCCCTCACCTCGGGCTTTGACGCCGCCACCTTCGACGCGGCCACACGGCCGCAAGACGACCTCTACCGCTACGTGAACGGTGGCTGGCTCGCCACCACCGAGATCCCGGCCGACAAGGCCTCGTACGGCGGCTTCGTGGCGGCGCACGACCGCACGCAGGAACAGCTGCGGACCCTGGTCGAAACCGCCGCCAAGGCCACGCCCGCCCGCGGCACGCCGCAGCAGAAGATCGGGGATTTCTTCACGGCCTTCATGGACGAGGCGAAGGCCGACCAACTGGGCATCACGCCGCTGGCCAGCGAGTTCGCCAGAATCGACGCCATCGCGACCAGACGCGACTTGGCCGCCTACTTCGCGCGGCAGCTCAAGCTTGGCGTCGGCGGCACGGTGATCCAGGGCGGCGTCGAAGGCGACGCGCAGGAGCCGACGCGCTCGGTGCTCTACGTCTCACAAGGCGGCATCGGACTGCCCGACCGCGACTACTACCTGAAGCCCGATCCGAAGCTGCAGGACATCCGCGCCAAATACGTCGCCTACGTGGCGCAGATGCTCGACGCGGCCGGGGTCAAGAACACCAAGGCCGCAGCCGCCGGCGTGATGGCTCTCGAGACGTCACTGGCGCGCGCCCACTGGACCAACGTCGAGAACCGCGATGCGGTGAAGACCTACAACCGCGTGCCGATGAAGGAGCTGGCGACTCGCTTCCCCGGCATGGACTGGGCGGCGTGGACCGCCGAACTCGGGGTCTCCGACGCGCCGCACATCATCGTCTCGCAGCCGAGCTTTTTCGCCGCCCTCGCCAAGACGGTCGGCGCCACGCCCGTAGAGCAATGGAAGGCGCATCTGAAGTTTCACGCCGTCGACCGCTTCGCGCCCTACTTGAGCAGCGCGCTGGTCAACGCGCGCTTCGACTTCCGGGGCAAGACGCTGCAGGGGATCGAGACACTGCAGCCGCGCTGGCGTCGCGCGCTCACCGGCATGGACTCGACGCTCGGCGAGCTGCTCGGCCAGGTCTATGTCGAGGTTCACTTCTCGCCCACCGCCAAGGCGCGCATGGACCAGCTGGTCGAGAACCTGCGGAGCGCCTTCCGGCAGGGCATCGACGCCCTCGAGTGGATGGGACCTGAGACGAAGAAAGAGGCGCAGGCCAAACTGGCAGCCTTCCGTCCCAAGATCGGCTACCCGACGAAGTGGCGCGACTACTCGGCGGTCGAGATCCGTCAGGACGATCTGGCCGGCAACATGCTGCGCGCCATCGAAGCCGATGCGGCGTTCCAGTTGGCCAAGGTCGGCAAGGACGTTGACCCTGAGGAATGGGGCATGACGCCGCAGACCATCAACGCCTACTACAACCCGATCCGAAACGAGATCGTGTTCCCCGCCGCCATCCTGCAGCCGCCGTTCTTCGACATGGGCGCCGACGATGCGATGAACTACGGCGCCATTGGCGCGGTCATCGGCCACGAGATGGGTCACGGTTTCGACGATCAGGGCCGCCGCTTCGACGCCGCGGGGGTGCTCCGCGACTGGTGGACCGAAAAAGACGGTGACGAGTTCATGCGCCGGGCCACGGGCCTCTCGGCCTACTACGGCGCGATGGAGCCGATTCCCGGGGTCAAGGTCAACGGCGACCTCACGCTGGGCGAGAACATCGGCGACCTGACGGGACTGGTCATCGCCCATCGCGCCTACCGGATGTCGCTCGGTGGCAAGGACGCGCCGGTGATGGACGGCCTGACCGGCGACCAGCGCTTCTTCGCCGGATGGGCGCAGGCATGGCGCGCCAAGATCCGTGACGAGGCGCTGCGCAATCAAGTATTGGCCGATCCGCACGCACCCGACCAAGTGCGCGGCAACGGGCCGCTGCCGCATGTCGCCGCCTTCTACACCGCCTTCGACGTCAAGCCAGCCGACAAGCTGTACCTGGCGCCCGAGGCGCGCGTCACGATCTGGTAGGCGGCGGAACAAGTCGCGTCCGGTCGTCTACCGCCGCGTGCCCTGCCCGAACGTGTCGCAGGCGTCGATGGTGCCTTCGCTGAGGCCGCGGCGCAGCCAGCTCACGCGCTGTTCGGAGGAGCCGTGCGTCCACGACTCGGGCGAGACACGGCCCTGCGCGCGCTTCTGCATCATGTCGTCGCCGATCGCGGCGGCCGCGCGCAGCCCCTCCTCGACGTCGCCCGCCTGCAGGAGCTGCTGCTGGTTGGCGTGGTGGCCCCAGACACCGGCAAAGCAGTCCGCTTGCAGTTCCTGCATCACCGAAAGCCGGTTGCCCTCGACCTCGCTGGCGCGCTGTCTGGCGGCCATCACCTTCTCTGACACGCCGAGCAGCGTCTGCAGATGGTGGCCGACCTCGTGGGCCACGACGTAGGCTTGGGCGAAATCGCCGGGAGCGCCGAAGCGCTGGTCGAGCTCGCGGAAGAACCCGAGGTCGATGTAGACCTTCTGATCGGCCGGACAATAGAAGGGCCCAACGGCCGACGAGTTCGTCCCGCACGCCGACGCCACCGCATCGGTGAAGAGCACGAGCGTTGGCGGCTGATAACGCTCGCCGGCCTGCTGGAACACGCGGCCCCAGGCATCTTCGGTCGAGCCGAGCACGACCGAGACGAACTCGGCCTGCGGGTCGCCGGCCGGCGCGCCCACCTGGCCCTGTTCGACCGGCGCCTGCGCCCCGCCACCACCCAGTCCGCCGGCCATCTGGAACAGCGTGAGCGGATTGGCGCCCGTCAGCCAGCTCACCGCGAGCACGATGACGATGGTGCCGATGCCGAGACCGCCGCCAGCTCGAATCTTCATGCCGCGCCGGTCTTCGACGTTCCCGCTCCGTCGCTGATCTTCCCACCGCATCGTCGTGGCCTCCGTAAGCCGGCCCGGCGCATGTGACGCGTGACGAGCCTTCAAGATCATATGACAACGGCCGCCGCCGATCCGTCACAACGCGGCTGGGATTGCCGGGGGTGGGAATCGTGCCCGAAGGCCGAGCGCGCAGCGCGACGGCCGAGTACCTGAGTCCCACCGTCGGCGCCAGCACGAGCCAGCGGCGAGTGATGGTGCCGGGGGTGGGAATCGAACCCACACGCTCCTTACGGAGCCCGGGATTTTAAGTCCCGTGCGTCTGCCAGTTTCGCCACCCCGGCGTGCGTTCACGATACATGAGAGTCGGGCCCTGGCGATCACGCCACTCGGGCGGACGCGCTTCCATTCACGCCGTCACCCCCTCGACGGCATCGTCGGAGTCGAGCAAAGGAGTCGAGAGACCGCGTGTCACCGACTGCGATGGCGCGTTCAACCGCCGAACGCCAGACCGCCCGCGAGGCAAGGGCCGCATGCGACAGGGTTACGGCCGAGCGCGACAACCGTCGGCAGCGACAGCACGTTGCTGGGCGGTGCCTCGAGCACGAGCCGGCGCCAGCGCCCGTCCGCTTCGTCGATGACCCTGATGGCCGGCGGGCTCACTGAATCGCACCCACATCCTCGACCGGGCCGGGGTGGGTGGTCTCGTCGAGCAGGATCGCCAGGGCCTCCGGGGTCGAGACCGGCGTGGCGCACGCGAAGTCGCGGCACACGAACGCTGCCACCTCGCTGGCCCGTGCCGCGTAGGGCGCCACCCACGCCGCCACCGCGGACAGCGCCGGCGCGTGACTCGCAGACACCGGTACCGAGACAGCCGACGGCAGGAACCGGGAGGTCACCGTGTGGTGCAGCAGGTCGGCGCGCTCACTGCCGGTCACGACGATTTCGAGGGCCGGCTGCAGGGTCGTCGACAGGGCCGCCAGGAGATGGGGCGCCACGCGCGGTTGCGCGGCCAGCTGCGCGCGCCGCGCCGCCAGCACGCGCTCGGCCGTCTGCTGGAAGTCCGCCCGCCCGGTCAACCGGGCGAGCGCAAGCAGGTTCATCACGGCGACCGAGGTCGCCGACGGCTCCGCGCCGTCGTACTCCTCGATCTGCCGGAGGAGCACCGAGGCGTCCTCGCCTGTCGTCGCGTACCAGCCACGATGGTCGGGCGCGCCGAACAGGCGATCGAGCGCCTCGTGCAGCTCGATGGCCCAGGCCAGCCAGGCCGGGTCGCCATTGGCCTGGAAGAGTTCGATGAGCCCCCACGCCATGCAGGCATAGTCCTCGGCGAAGCCGTCGATGCCGGCAGCGCCGCCGGCCACCCGCCGGCGCAGCCGTCCGGTGACGCCGTCCCACAGGCGGGTTCGCACGAAGATGGCAATTCGCTCCGCCGTCGCCAGGTGCCGCCGGCCGCTGCCCGCCACACCCTCGTCGAGTACCCCCTCGGGCGCCAGCACGCGAGCGGCGCGGGCAAACGCCGCCAACGCGAGCCCGTTCCACGCCGTGAGCACCTTGTCGTCGAGCTGTGGCCGCGGGCGCTTGCTGCGCGCCTCGAACAGCCGCTGGCGTCCTCGTGCCAGCGCGGCACCAACGTCGGGCGCGGTCATCCCGGTCTGTTCGACGATGGCGGCAATGGTCTTCGCCGTGTAGAAAAGATTCTTGGCGCCGAACTCGCCCTGCGGATCGATCGGCGCGTTGCCGCCGGGCTGGACGCCGAACCTCAACTCCCACGCGACGCTATCTGGGCCGAGGGCTTCGACGACCTCGTCACGCGAGAAGATGTAGAAGGCGCCCTCGGTCGCGTGCGCGCCTGGCGAACTGTCCCCGGGCGGCACCGAGTCGGCGTCCTCGGCCGAGTAGCAGCCACCGCCGGGACCGAGCAGGTCGCGTTCGATGTAGCGCAGCGTGTCTTCGGCGACCTGCGCGAAGAACGGGTCGCCGCTGACCTGCCACGCTTCGAGGAAGGCGATGACCAGTTGCGCCTGGTCGTAGAGCATCTTCTCGAAGTGCGGCACGCGCCAGCCGCCGTCGACCGAGTAGCGATGGAACCCGCCGCCGACGTGATCGCGCATGCCGCCGAGCGCCATCGCCCTGAGGGTGCCGAGCACCATCACCCGTGGTTCGGGTGCGCCAGTGCGCGCGTGCTCCCGCAGCAGGAAAAGCAGCTCGCTCGGCCTGGGAAACTTCGGCCCGTCGCCGAAGCCGCCGCGCCGCTCGTCGAAGCCCCGGGCCCACGCCTCCTGTCCGGCCTCGAGCACGGCCAGGTCGGAAGAGGCGGCGCCGTCTGGCGCCGGCGTGACCGCGCGCAGATGGGCCATGGCCCGGCCGGCCGACGTCCGCACTTCGTCGCGATCCTCGCGCCAGGCCCGCGCCACCTCGCCCAGCACTTCGGCAAACGATGGTCGTCCCCACGCCGGCACCGGCGGGAAGTAAGTGCCGCCGTAGAACGGCTCGAGCGACGGGGTCAGCCAGACGTTCAGCGGCCAGCCGCCGCTGCCGGTGGTTGCCTGCACGAACGCCATGTAGACGCGGTCGACGTCCGGGCGTTCCTCCCGATCGACCTTGATCGCGATGAAGTCCCTGGCCAGCCGTTCGCCGATGGCCGCCTCCGCGAACGACTCTTGCGCCATGACGTGGCACCAGTGACAGGTGGCGTAGCCAATCGAGAGGAAGATCGGCTTGTCCTCGCGCCTGGCGCGGTCGAAGGCCTCGTCGCCCCAGGGGTACCACTCCACTGGGTTACCGGCGTGCTGGCGCAGGTACGGACTCGGCTCCGCGGCAAGGCGATTCATCGCTCGATCATATGCCGCGCGTGAAGCGCTGGGGTACACTCGCCGCGGAGGCATGACCCGGCGTGACTGATTCGGCACCGCTTCGCGGACGGCGCGTAGTGATTCTGGTGGAACATGACTACGACCACCTCGACGTCGAGGCAGCACGCACGGCCCTGGCCGCGACCGGCGCCACCGTCCACATCGTCGGTCCGATTCAGGGTCACGTCTACCGCAGTCGGACCGGCCAGCAGATCGCGGCCGAGCTGGCCGCCAGCGCCGTGCGGGCGGCCGACGTCGATGCGGTCGTCATCCCGGGCGGTTACGCAGCCGACCGCATCCGGCTTCGGCACGCCATGGTCGACCTCGTGCGCGATGCCGTCGAGGCCGGCAAGCCCGTGGCCGCCATCGACCACGGTCCGTCGGTGCTCATCAACGCCCGGGCGCTCGGCGGTCGCATGATCACCTGCTGGCCATCGATCGCGGTCGACGCCAAGAACGCCGGGGCGCGCTACGTCGATCGTCCGGTGGTCGAAGACGGCTGCATCATCACCTCGCGCAAGTCGGACGACCTGCCGTTCTTCACCGAGGCCATCATCCGTCAGCTTCTGGCGAAGCTGGTGTAGCGCCGGTTAGACCGGGCTCGCGCCCAACGGCGACGCGCAGGCGTACGTAAGCCGCCGTCATCTCCACGCCGTAGAGCAGTACGACCGCCGAGATGTAGATCCACAGCAGGAACACCACCACGGCGGCGACCGAGCCGTGGACGGTCCACTGCGACAGATCGGCGGTGTACTGCGAGAAGAACGCGAAGGCGACCCGCCACAACACGGCCGTCACGATGGCCCCCGGCCATACCTCGCCGAAGCTGATGCGGGCGTTCGGCACGAAGCGGAAGATGAGCGCCACACACACCACGAGCAACGCCAGCGCGGCCCAGTCGGCGCCCACGCCCTGCAGGCGGTCGAGCCAGGCGCCCCTGAGCTGAAGGGACGAGAACCAGCGGGCCTCCACCACCCGCACCGCGCCGACGATCGCGATTGCCATCACGAACATGGCGCCTGCCGAGAGCATCATCAGGAACGAGAACAGGCGATGACGGATGAAGCTGCGCCGCTTCTCGACGCCCCAGGCGTGGTTCACCGCCGTGCTCATCGCATTGAAGACCCCGAGCGACGCGTAGGCGAGCCCGAGGCCACCGCCGACGCCGATGCCGAGGCGGTCGGTGCGAAAGCTGTCGATCTGGCCCGAGATGAAGTCGAACTGGCGCGGAAAGTAGCGGAACACGAACGCTACGACGCTGTCGCGCGCCTGCGGGTCTTCGGTCAGCCCGCCGATCACCGAGAAGAGCAGCAGAAAGAACGGAAAGATCGACAGCAGCGCGTAGAAGGCAATCGATGCCGCGTGCGTCAGGCCGTCGCTCCGGTACAGCTCGACGACGCCACGCCCCGCTGCCCGCGCCACCAGTCGCACGGGCGCTCAGGCCTCCCCGACGGCTGGTACGGTGCGCCGTCGCTGGTCGCGGGCCACGATGCCGTGGCGGCGCATCTTGTTGTAGAGCGTGGGCCGGTAGAGCCCGAGGATCTGCGCCGCCTCCTGCTTGTTCCAGTTGGTGCGCTCGAGCGTCTGCAGAATCGTCATGCGCTCGATCTCGGCCAGGGTCCGATGCGGTGGAATGGCAAACGTGTCGTCGGCCGTCGACGCGCGCAGCGAGTCCGGCAAGTCGCCCGGCTGGATCTCGGCGGAGCGCGTCACCAGCACCGCCCGCTCCATCGCGTTCTCGAGCTCGCGGACGTTGCCCGGCCACTGGCTGCGGATGAGCAGGTGGTAGGCCGCTGCACTCACCCCCCGCACCGACTTCTGATGGCGGCGGGCGAACTTCTCCACGAACCAATCGCACAGCAGCGGGATGTCTTCGGTGCGCTCCCTGAGCGGCGGCACGCGGAGCTGGATGGTGTTGATGCGGAAGTAGAGGTCTTCGCGCAGCCGGCCGTCGGCGAGTGCGGCGTCGAGGTCGACGTTGGTGGCGCAGATCAGCCGGAAGTCGACCTTCACGAACCTGTCGCTGCCGATCGGGCGGTACTCGCGCTCCTGCAGCACGCGCAGCAGTTTCGTCTGCAGGTAGGCCGGCATCTCGCCAATTTCGTCGAGCATCAGCGCACCGCCCTCGGCCAGCTCGAGTAGGCCGACCTTGTCGGTGTTGGCGCCGGTGAAGGCCCCCTTCTTGTAGCCGAACAGCTCCGATTCGATGAGATCTTTCGGAATGGCGGCGCAGTTGATCTTGATGAACGGCCCCTGGGCGCGCGGACTGCGCTGGTGGAGCGCGTTGGCGATGAGTTCCTTGCCGGTGCCATTCTCGCCCTGGATGAGCACGTTGGCGTTGCTCGGCGCCACCGCGTCGACCAGCTCGAAGAGCTCCCGCATCACCTGGCTCTGGCCGATGACCGCTCCCATCCCATCGGGATCGCGGAGTTTGGCACGCAGCTCCTCGTGCGTGACGCGTTCGTCCACCTGGCGCGCGGCCCGTTCGAGGATGCCGACGATGCCGGCCGGATCGAGCTGCGACTTCTCCACGAAGAAAAACGCGCCGGCCTGGCCGGCCTCGAGTGCCCGGGCGATCGTGCCCTGGCCGCTGATGACAATCACCTCAGCGCCCGGCGTGTGTTCCTTCATGCGTTTGAGCACGTCCATGCCATCGCCGTCGGGCAACAGCAGGTCGAGCAGCACGATGTCGGGTCGCCACTCGGCGAACACCGCCTGGCCGGTGCGGCCGAGGCCGGCGGATCGCACGTCGAATGCCGGGTCGACGGTCGCCTGCTCGATCACCATCTTGAGCCAGTCGACCGTGGCCGGGTCGTCATCGACGACCAGCACCCGACGCCGGCGCGGTTGGACACGTGCCATGACTGCTTCCCATTATTCCCGATCCGCGCGGCTGGGCGGCCCACGGCGGACGTTCCGCTATAATCGCGGCGATGGCCGATTCTCGACCGTTCCCGCCGGTAACGCCTGTCCTGTCGGCTCTCAGAACCGCCCCGGCCCCAGCCGAGGACAGCCGCACCATCTGCGAGCGCTGCGGCGCCGAGATGTACCGCATGCACGCGGTCTGGCGCTGCCCCGCGTGCCGCTTCAAGACCGACTGCTGCGGCTGGTAGGCGCGTCCTTCATCCGCCCGGCGCAGGAGCCCCATGGACGTCCTCGAGTCCCATATCCGCACGACGAGTCCGGAGTTCGGGGCCAACCGTGATCGCATGACCGCGCTCGTCGCGGAGTACCGGCAGCGCCTCGCCCTCGTGCGCGAGGGGGGCGGCGCGAAGTACGTCGAGCGGCACCGCGCCCAGGGCAAGCTCACGGCTCGCGAGCGTATCGACCTGCTGCTGGATCCGGGCTCGCCGTTTCTGGAGCTCTCGCCACTGGCCGCCTGGGGCCTCTACGACGACGACGCCCCATCGGCCGGCGTCATCACCGGCGTGGGCCGCGTCTCCGGTCGTGAGGTCATGATCGTGGCCAACGATGCCACGGTGAAGGGCGGGACCTATTACCCCATCACCGTGAAGAAGCACGTTCGCGCTCAGGACGTGGCGCTACAGAACCAGCTGCCCTGCGTCTACCTGGTCGACTCCGGCGGCGCTTTCCTACCCTTGCAGGCCGAGGTCTTTCCCGATCGCGAACACTTCGGCCGGATCTTCTTCAACCAGGCGCGCATGTCGGCGGCTGGTATTCCGCAGATCGCCGTGGTCATGGGTTCGTGCACGGCCGGCGGCGCCTACGTGCCGGCGATGTCCGACCAGACCATCATCGTGAAGGGCACCGGCACCATCTTCCTGGCCGGTCCCCCGCTCGTGAAGGCGGCAACCGGCGAAGACGTCACGGCCGAAGAGCTGGGCGGCGCCGACGTGCACACGCGAGAGTCTGGGGTGGCCGACTACTTCGCCGACGACGATCGTCATGCCCTGCACCAGGCCCGCATCGTCGTCTCGACCCTGCACAGCGTCAAGCCGGCCGCCCGCGACGTGACCACACCCGAAGACCCGCGCTACGATCCGGGCGAGCTCTACGGCGTGGTGCCCGCCGATTTGCGCACGCAGGTGGACGTGCGCGAGATTCTCGCGCGACTGGTTGACGGCTCGCGCTTCGACGAGTTCAAGGCCCGCTACGCGACCACCATCGTCTGCGGCTTCGCCCGTCTGCACGGCCGGCTGGTCGGTATCGTCGCCAGCAACGGCGTGCTCTTCTCGGAGTCGGCGCTCAAGGCCACGCACTTCATCGAGATCTGCAACATGCGGGCGGTGCCGCTCATCTTCCTGCAGAACATCACCGGCTTCATGGTCGGCCGCGCCTACGAGCGTGGCGGCATCGCGAAGGACGGGGCGAAGATGGTGCACGCGGTGGCGACGTCCGTGGTGCCGAAGTTCACCGTCATCATCGGCGGCTCATTCGGCGCCGGCAACTACGGCATGTGCGGCCGCGCCTACGAGCCGCGTCTGCTCTGGATGTGGCCGAACGCCCGCATTTCGGTGATGGGCGGCGAACAGGCGGCCGGCGTGCTCGCCACCGTCAAGAGAGAACAGCTGGCGCGCGCCGGCGCCGAACTCTCGCCACAAGAAGAACAGGCGATTCGCAACCCCATCCTCGCCAAGTACGAAGAAGAGGGCTCGCCCTACTACTCCACCGCGCGGCTATGGGATGACGGCATCCTCGACCCGGCGGACACCAGGGCGGCATTGGCCCTCGGCATCTCGGCCGCCGCCAATGCTCCCGTGCCGGCGCCGCGCGTCGGCATCTTCCGGATGTAGGCTTGCCATTCGTGACCTACCGCTACCTGCAGACCCGACGCGACGGTCCGGTCGAGTACCTCACCCTCAACCGGCCCGACGTCCGCAACGCCTTCAACGACGAGGTGGTGACGGAGTTACGGCAATGGGCCGACGGCACCGCCCTCGACGCCCAGGTGCGGGTGGCGGTGGTGGCCGGCGCAGGCAAGGTGTTCAGCGCCGGCGCCGATGCCGCCTGGATGGCGCGAATGGCCGAGGCCTCCGCCGCCGACAACGAGGCGGATGCGCTGGCGACGACGGCGATGCTCGGCGCCATCAACACGCTGCCGATGGTGGTCATCGGCCGCGTCCACGGCGCCGCCCTTGGCGGCGGTTCCGGGCTGGCCGCCGTCTGCGACATCGTCGTGGCCGACGACCGCGCCATCTTCGGCTTCACCGAGACCAGGCTCGGCATCCTGCCGTCCATGATCTCCCCCTTCGTCCTGCCGAAGATCGGCGTCTCGGCGGCGCGTGAACTGTTCCTCACCGGCACCAGGTTCGACGCGGCCAAAGCGCTCACGCTCGGCCTCGTCCACGCGGTGGTGCCGGCCGCTCAGCTCGATGCGGTGGTGGCGGCCTACGTGCGCGAAGCGCTGTCGGCGTCGCCGACCGCCGTGGCCGCGGCCAAGGCGCTGATTCCACAAGTGTGGGGCCGTCAACCGGAAGACGTCGCCTCGATCACTGCCCGCACCATCGCCCTGCAGCGCGTCTCGCCGGAGGGCCAGGAAGGCCTGCGTGCATTCCTCGCCAAGCGCGAGCCGTCATGGGTGGTGAAGTGATCCGGCGGGTGCTCATCGCCAATCGCGGCGAGATCGCGCTGCGCGTCATCCGCGCCTGCCACACCGCCAGTATCGACACGGTGGCGGTGTATTCCGATGCCGACGCGGCAGCGCCGCACGTGCACGCGGCGCGAACGGCGGTACGCATCGGCCCGGCGCCCGCGGCCGAGAGTTATCTCAACGTGGGTGCGCTCATCGACGCCGCACGCCAGACCGGTGCCGATGCTGTGCATCCCGGCTACGGCTTCCTGTCGGAACGGGCGCACTTCGCACGGGCCGTGGAGGAGGCCGGTCTCATCTTCATCGGGCCGACCTCCGGCGCGATCGCGCGCCTCGGGTCGAAGACCGGCGCTCGCACGCTGATGGAGGCGGCTGGCGTGCCCGTCGTGCCGGGCGCGGCCTCCGAGGACCAGAGTGACGCGGCGCTCATCGCGGCCGCCACGGCGCTGGGCGTGCCGCTGCTCGTGAAGCCGGCGTCGGGAGGCGGCGGCATCGGCATGAAGACGGTGCGACACCTCGACGAGCTGGCGACGGCGCTGCCACAGGCGCGCCGCGAGGCCCAGTCCGCGTTCGGCAATCCGACGCTGTATCTCGAGCGGCTGGTCGAGTGCCCCCGCCATATCGAAGTGCAGGTGTTCGCCGACGCCCACGGCCACACGGTGCACCTGTTCGAGCGCGAATGTTCGGCGCAACGACGGCATCAGAAGGTGATCGAGGAGACGCCGTCGCCGGCCGTGACGCCGGCCGTGCGGGCCCGCATCGGGGCCGCGGCCGTGACGGCCGCCGAAGCCGTCGGCTATCGCAACGCCGGCACGGTCGAGTTCCTGCTCGAAGGTGACGGCGACCAGGCGAAGTTCTACTTTCTCGAGATCAACACGCGTCTCCAGGTCGAGCACCCGATCACCGAGTGCGTGGTCGGCGTCGACCTTGTACGGGCGCAGATCGCCGTGGCGTCAGGCGAGGAGCTGCCGTGGCGGCAAGGCGACCTGGCACAGCGAGGCCACGCGCTCGAGTGCCGTATCTACGCCGAGGATCCGGCACAAGGATTCCTGCCCCAGGCCGGTCCACTCCTCCGCTACCGCGAGCCGTCGGGCCCCGGCATCCGGGTGGACTCGGGAGTCATCGAAGGCGGCACGGTATCGGTCTATTACGATCCGATGCTGGCCAAGCTCATTACCTGGGGCGAGACGCGCACCGAGAGCGTGGCGCGGGCGCTCGAAGCGCTGTCGCGTTTCGAGATCCTCGGGGTGCGCACCAACATCGCCTTCCTGATGGCCATCCTCCGCCATCAGGATTTTGTCGCCGGCCGGATCGACACCGGCTTCCTGCGCCGCGAGCTCGGCACGCTCACCGCGGCGTTGGCCGAATTGCCGCCCGCGCTGGCGGCGGCCGCCGCGTGGCACGCGTCTCGCGGTGCGGCTCGGCCCGCCGGCGCCGGACCTGCCGCCCTGTCCCAGTCGGATCCGTTCGAGACGCTGCGCGGGTGGCGAGGGTGAAACGAGGATGAGCCCACGTTACCGCGTGCTGCAGGGCGCCAGCGAAGTGACGGCCGACACCGGCGCTGACGGCGAGGTCACCGTCGATGGCCGCCGCTTCCAGGTCGCCGAAACCACGCCGGGCCGCTACCTGGTCACCGGCGACGACGCCAGGAGCACGGTCGTCGTCGTGGCTGGCGCGCCGCACGAGACTTGGGCCGTCGCTGACGGGCACGTCTACACCCTGGTCGTCGACAGCTCGCCGAAGCGCACGGGAGCGGCCCGCGCTGCCGCCACCGACATGACCGCGCCGATGCCCGCCACCGTCGTCAGCGTGGTCGTCGCCGTCGGGGAACGGGTGACGACCGGTGCACCGGTGGTCGTGCTCGAGGCGATGAAGATGGAACTGACCGTGCGCGCGACGTACGACGGCGTCGTTGGCGCGATCCACTGCTCGATTGGCGACCTCGTGACACCCGGCGTGCGGCTGGTGGAGATCGAGGCGTGAACGTACCCGAGGCCGTCACGGTCGTCGAGGTGGGCCCACGTGACGGGCTGCAGAACGAAGCCGTGACGATCGCGACTGCCGACAAGGTGCGCTTCGTCGACGCACTCACTGGGGCCGGCCATCGCGTCATCGAAGTCTCGTCGTTCGTCTCGCCGCACCGCGTGCCGCAGATGGCCGACGCCGCCGACGTGTTCGCCGCGATCGAACGACGCCCCGGCGTGCGCTACACCGCGCTCGTGCCCAATCGTGCCGGCCTCGAGCGTGCGATCGCGGCACGCGTCGACGAAGTGGCGGTGTTTGCTGCCGCCTCGGAGACATTCAGCGTCCGCAATATCAACCAGTCGATCGACCAGTCACTCGCCAACTACGCAGAGATCATCGCCAGCGCGACAACGGCTGGCCTCGCGGTGCGTGGCTATGTGTCGTGCGCCTTCGGGTGTCCCTTCGAGGGGGCGGTGGCGCCGGGCGCCGTGCTGCGCGTGGCGCGGGTCCTCATCGAGGCCGGCGTCTACGAAGTGGCGGTGAGTGACACGATCGGCATCGCCCACCCGGGGCAGGTGCGCGATTTGCTGGCCTATCTGACGGTCGAGCTGCCGGTGCACCAGCTGGCGTTGCACTTCCACGACACGCGCGGGACCGCGCTCGCCAACGTGCTGGCGGGGCTCGACGCCGGCATCACGACCTTCGACGCGGCTGCTGGGGGTCTCGGCGGCTGCCCGTTCGCGCCGGGCGCGTCGGGGAACCTTGCCACCGAAGACCTCCTCTACGTTCTCGACGGGCTGGGGATCACCACCGGGGTGTCGATTACGGGCGTGGCCGCGGCGTCGGCACGGATTGCGGCCGGCCTCGACCATCCGCTGCGCTCGCGCTACCTGCAGGCCGAGCAGGCTGCGCGCTCATCCACACGAGCGACCGCAGGCTAGCGGCGATCGGTCTCGGCCGCGGCCAGCACGACGAGCGCTACCGGTCGTGCGCCGAGCGCCTCGGCCGCCACGATCGCGCCAAGGGACACGCCGGTCCCAATCCCGCCCATCGCCACCAGCAGCAGGACGAAACCGGCGCGTGCCGTCAGCGCCACCACGCTCAGCGACGCCGTCGGCGTGCCCCCGGCGGGCCGGGAGGGCCGACGCGCCGCCTCGAAGTACTGCCGTAGGTCGTTCGGTCCCTGCGCCCTCGAGAGGCACGTCAGAGCCGCGCCGAAGCTCCGGGCCGTGCCCACGGCGGCCGGCGCGCGGCGGGCGCGCTCGGTGGCCTCCCATACCTGCATCGGGCAGTCGCTCGAGCGGAGGATGTCGGTCAGCAGCCGGCCCATGGCTCCCACCGTGATGGTGTCGTCGCTCGAGCCCGCCGGCGGAAACGAGACGTCACCCATCGGCGAGATCGTGATCGTGTCGAGAGCGGGTGCCGCCTGGCCCGGCGCCAGCTGCGCACAGACGGCCTGCACCACCGCCACGGCTTCCACCCAGGTGGGCTCGACTCGCGTGATGGCATCAACCAGGCGCATGGGGGTGTGAGACGGGACGGTCCATCGACCGGCCTGCTCCTTCGCCTTGGATAGCGCCGCCAGGGCGTGTGTCGCCTCAGTGATGGTCACGCGGGACGTTCCAGAAGCACGGTAAGGTCGGTGTCTGGGGCCGCCGCGTCGGGGCGCGGCTGCTCGGGGGCCGGACTCGCAAAGACCATCGCCGCGCGGTAGCGCAGTGGAGCCAGCCGGTCTACCCAGCAGCGCACCACGAGTCCGCTCGCCACCATGCGATCGGCCTTCACTCCTGCGCTGAGCGGACGCGAGAGCTTCAAGGCACTCTTCGTGCCGGGCCGGATCCACTCGTGGAGTTCGATCAGCGCTCCGCCCGTTGAGACGTTCAGCACGCGCACGTACACACCTTGCGACAACGTGGCATCGACTTCCAAGCCGAGCACTTCCGCACTGAGGCGGGGCTGCGAGCGGCGGTCGCGGTCGGCCGCCAGCGACAGAGGAGAAAATGGGTGCTGCGACGGGCCCGGCGTGTCCATGCTACGGCTCCTGATAGCACGGACCGTACCAGGCGCATTTCAGCCCAGAAACTTCACTGTTTGCGCGCTTCCGCACGGACGACTAGTCGCGTCAGGACACATCTCTTATCCAATGTTTGGCAGACTTCCAGATCTCGCGTCTGGCTGGACCGCGACTTCGGTCGGCAACTCAAGCTGCTCCTTCAGCAGCACCGTTTCCGTAGACGCTGTCATATGACCCGCATCCAGGCTATGCCGACGCTCGAGGGCCGTCCGCTCCGCAGCTGCGGGTCGAAGCGCTTGCCGGTCTGCCGCTCGAGGAACTCCACCAGTCGCGAGCGCGCCAGCAACTCGCGCGTCGTCCTCGGCCGCACCTGGCCCCAGATCGTCGAGTCGCCGGCTGGCACCGGTCTCTGGACCATCGTCAAAGCGACCGCCCGAGAACTGCGCGGCCGACGATTCCTCCACCATCACGCCGGCCGGCCGAAGCAACCTGGCGAGGTCGACAATCATGGAACGGCGCCGAGCCCGGCAGCGTTCCCGGGCCCAGCCGCAGGCGTCCGCTATGCCATCATGGCGCCGCATGCCGGACGCCCCGCCGCCGTCTGTGACCGCCGTCGCCGCCCTGCGGCGCCGGCTCATCCCGTTCCTGTTCCTGCTCTACGTCGTGGCCTACCTGGACCGCGTGAACATCGGCTTTGCGGCGCTCGACATGAACCGCGATCTCGGGTTCACGGCCACCGTCTACGGACTTGGTTCCGGCATCTTCTTCGTCTCGTATACTCTGCTCGAGGTACCGAGCAATCTCATCCTGGCCCGGGTCGGGGCCGGCGCCTGGATTGCCCGCATCATGCTCACCTGGGGCCTGGTCTCGGTGGGCATGGCTTTCGTGCAGAGCGCCACGAGCTTCTATCTGCTGCGTTTCCTGCTCGGCGCGGCGGAGGCCGGGTTCTTCCCCGGCATCCTCTACTACCTTACGCAGTGGTTCCCTGCCCGCGAGCGCGCGCATGCCGTGGCGCTCTTCATGACCGGCACGGCGATCGCCGGCGTCATCGGCGGTCCGATCTCGAGCGGCCTCCTGCTGCTCGATGGTGTGTTCGGATTGCGCGGCTGGCAGTGGCTGTTCGTTGTCGAAGGCGTGCCGGCGATCGTGTTGGCGCCGATCGTCTTGCGCCGACTCGACAGGCGCCCGGCCGAGGCGCGCTGGCTGTCGAAGGCCGAGCGCGCGTGGCTCACGGCAACGCTCGAGGTCGAGGCCAGCGAGACGGGCGGCATGCACCACGACGTGCGAGGCGCCCTCACGTCGCCGCGTCTGTGGCGCCTGGCCGGCATCTACTTCTGCATCGTGCTCGCGTTCTACGGTGTGAGCTTCTGGCTGCCACAGATCGTGCAGTCGCTCGGCCACCAGCCGTCGAGCATCGTGGCGCTCATCTCATCACTGCCGTACGTCGTCGCGGCCGCAGGAATGGTGGCGATCGGCCGCCGTTCCGACATCACCGGAGAGCGGCGCTGGCACGTGGCCGTGCCGGCGCTCATCGGCGCCGCCGGTTTCGTGGCGGCCGCCACCGTACCGACCTCCGTCACGCTCTCGGTTGTCGCCCTCTCGATTGCCGCCTTCGGCATCTGGGGCGCGCTCGGCCCGTTCTGGGCACTGCCCACGGCGTTCCTGCGCGGCACGGCCGCGGCCGGCGGCCTGGCCCTCGTGAATGCGGTCGGCAACATCGGTGGCTTCCTCGGGCCCACCCTGGTCGGCTACGCGCGCGATGCCACGGGCAGCTTCGCCGCAGGGCTCTGGGTGCTCGCAGCCGGGCTGGTGGCAGGCGCCCTACTCACGCTGACACTGCCGGCGGAAACGGCACCCCGCCGCTAGGCATCAAATCTGTGTTCGGCAACGACGCACACGAGCCGTCGCCCGCCAGGGAGGTCACATGTCGCTTCGTGCCGTCCGGTCCCACGTCCAGTCCACGCCCACGCTCGAGGGTGCCGGTGTCCATCTGCGTCGCGCCTTCGGCTTTGGCGAGACCGAACACGTCGATCCGTTCCTGCTCCTCGACGACTTCCGCAACGACGTGCCCGACGACTACCTGCGCGGCTTTCCCTGGCATCCGCACCGCGGCATCGAGACCATCACCTACGTGCTGGCCGGCTCGGTCGACCATGCCGACAGCCTCGGCAACGAGGGGGCGATTGGGCCCGGCGACGTGCAGTGGATGACGGCCGGCCGCGGCATCGTGCACCAGGAGATGCCGCACGGCGACAGCGCGGGCCGCATGCACGGTTTTCAGCTGTGGGCGAATCTGCCGGCCGCGCACAAGATGACGGCGCCTCGCTATCAGGAAGTGGCGTCCAAGGACGTCACCGAGGTGACCGACGACGACGGCACGAAGGTGCGCATCATCAGCGGCGAGTTCTGGGGCCGCCGCGGTCCGGTCGAGGGCGTGGCCGCCGAGCCGCAGTACCTCGACATCACGGTGCCGGCGGGCGTCGAGCGAACGATTCCCGTGGCCCGCTCGAACAACGTGTTCGCCTATGTCTTCGATGGTACCGGCGCCTTCCGCGATGCCTCCGAGCCGCGACCCGTGGCCACTGATGTGGTATCTGAAGGCGGCCAGCTCGACGACGATCGCGCACGCTACGGCACCGACGTCGCCAACCGCTCCCTGACCGTGTTCGACGCCGGCGACGAGATCCGCGTCCGGGCCGGCGAGCGCGGCCTGCGCTTTCTGCTCGTGTCGGGCGCACCGCTCAAGGAGCCTATTGCCTGGCGGGGCCCGGTCGTGATGAACACCCAGGAAGAGCTCCAGCAGGCGTTCGCCCAACTGCGCGCGGGCACGTTCCTGGACATCCGTTGAGGGTCGCTGGGACGAACGGCGCGCCCGGGCGGCACCGTCGCGGCGGGATCAGTGCCATCATGCGCATCCTGCCAACGACCGCCCTCGCCGTGCTCGCCCTGGCGATGGCCTCCGCCGCTCCGGCCCAGGCACCCGCCGCTCACGTGCTCGTGCAGCCCGGCGAGATCACCTGGGGAAAGATGGGCCCTGGCGGCTTGGCCACCGCCATCGCCGAAGGCGATCCGGTCACGGCTGGGCCGGTCACGATGATGTTGAAATTGCGCGACGGCGGCTGGATTGCGCCGCACTTCCGCAACGTCGACAAACGCCTGGTGGTCATCACGGGCACCTCGCTGATGGGGCACGGCGACACCATCGACGAGGCGGCCGCGGCAAGATGATCGTGGCCCTCATCGCCAACGGACCGTTCACCACCATGATGATCAAGCGCTAGACATCTACCGGGCGCACCGCGGTCAGCGCCGCAGTGAGGTCGTCGAGGAGCGCGTCGATCTCGGCCGCGTGCGTGCGGAAGCTGAGCACGCACACACGGCCCACGTAGCGCCCGCGCGCCACCGCGCCGGTGATCATGACCCGTCCGGAGGCCGTCGTTTGCTCCATCAGCGCGCGCGTCGCCCGGTTCTCGTCGGCCAGGGTCGCGCCCGGCCAGGTGACGTGAAAGGCGAAGAGCGAAAGCTCTGGCGGCGCATCGATCACGATGCCAGGCAAGGCCGCGATGCGGCGCGCCGCGTCCACGGCCAGCCGCCGCTTCTCGGCAATCGCCTCGCGAAAGGCCTTCGCACCGTAGATCTTGACTGTCAGCCACACGCGCAGGCCAGGGAACGCCCGCGACAGCTCGGGCCCGTGCTGGCTCGGATCGTAGAAATCCTCCGGATGCGGCATCGCCGGCAGGTAGTCGGCCGTGGCCTCGTGCGCCGCGCGCAGCCAGGCGCCGTCGCGGACGAGCAACGCGCCGGTGCCATATGGCAGGAACATGCCCTTGTGCGGGTCGAGCGTGAGGGAGTCGGCGCGCGACAGCCCTCGAAGCGTCGCGCGGGTGTCGTCCGAGAGATGGAAGAATGCCCCGTAGGCGCCGTCGATGTGGTGCCACATGCCCTCGGCTTCCGCGAGGTCGGCGATGGCATCGAGCGGATCGACGGCACCGGTGTTGGTCGTGCCGGCGCTCGACACGACCGCAAACGGCGTCAGGCCACGGGCGCGATCCTCGGCGATGGCCGCCGCCAGCGGGCCGAGCGGCAGCCGGTAGTGCTCGTCGCAGGGGATGGCGCGCACGCGGTCGGGCAGGATGCCGGCCAGCTTGGCCGACTTGAGCACGCAGTGATGCGCCTGATCCGAGGTGTAGAGCACGCCGTCGCGGATGTTGGGCCCGAGCAAGCGTTCACGCGCGCACAGGATAGCGTTGAAGGTGGCCATCGAGCCGCCGGTCGTGAAGAGACCGCGGGTGGTCTCCGGAAAGCCCATCCAGTCGCGCAGCCAGTCGAGCGCCGTGGCTTCGAGCTGCACCAGTGCCGGCGCCGCCATCCAGACGCCGGTGAAGCGGTTGGTGGTGTCGGCGATGAAGTTGGCGAGTGCCGCCGGATACACCCCACCGCCTGGCACGTAGGCCAGATAGCCTGGCGCGGGCGCGTTGAACGACCGCGGGATGCACTGGTCGAAGATGAGATCGAGCAGCGGCTCGAGGGCGCTGCCTGCCTCGGGTGCCGGCTCGCGCAGGCTGCGACACAGGTCCTCGGCGGCCACGTCGCCGAGGATGGGCTGCGAAGGCAGCGACGCGATGTGATCGATGCACCGGGCGGTCACGGCATCCGCCATGGCCCGCATCTGGGCAGGGCTGAACTCGAGATCTGGAGGAGTCACAGCCGCCAATTGTATGCCCGGCGACCGCCAGCGCGCCCGGCCTCGCCGCAGACCGGGGACTCCCCGCTAGGCGTACCTGTCGACGCGGCCTGGTGCTGGCGCGCTCTTGACGAGTTCGATGAGCGACTGCGAGACGTCCACGGCGACGTCCTGCGCCTTCTTCAGCACGAGGACTTCGCGCTGCAGTTCGAGCGCCGAGGGCGAGGACGCGGTGGAGTTGACGGTCATGGTCTGAGGAATCGGCCATTCGCAGAGGAACTTGAGTCGGCACCCTCGGCAAGGCTGCGGCGAATGGCCTTGGCGAGGCTCAGAGCGACAGCCGGAGGCGCCGTCGTGGGTCGCCTGGCCGGGGCGCCGCGGGGCTCGCGGAGTCGGCGTGGAGCCGACGGTGCGCGCCCGACGGCCGCGTGAGCGCCCGCGTGCCCTGGTTGATTGGCGACGTGGCGGTGCACCTGGTCGGGGGCGGGTCGCTCGTCACGGCGTTCTGCCTGTTGACCGCCCCTGTGACGGCCCCCTTCATCCCGGGGGGGGCGAATTGTCTTTGCGGCGCTCGCGGGCTGCTTCACCATGGCTGTCCGGCTCGACACGCCGTATCCCGATGGCGCCGCCTGAGGACCAGACCGTGACAGACGACATTGGCAGCCTTCGGCGGCACGACGAGCGCGGGCAGCTGCGGCTCGGCGATCTGTCTCCCGACCCCATGGCGCAGTTCAAGCGCTGGTTCGACGACGCCTCCGAGGAGGGCATTCTCGAGCCCAACGCGATGAGCCTGGCCACGGCCAGCCCCGCCGGCGACACCACGCTGCGCACGGTGCTGCTCAAGGGCTACGGCGAGGAGGGCTTCCTGTTCTTCACCAACCTGGAGAGCACGAAGGCGAAGCAGATCGCCGAGAACCCTCACGTGTCGCTGCTCTTCCCGTGGATCGCCCTGCAGCGCCAGGTCATCGTCAACGGCACGGCAACGCGCGTGGCGCTCACCGAGGTGGCGCGCGACTTCTTCTCGCGTCCGCGCGAGCGCCGGAGCGCGACGTGGGTCCCTCCGCAGAGCCGCATCATCGACGCGCGACGGCTCCTCGAGGCGAAGTTCGAGGAGATGCTGCGCAAGTTCGGGGAAGGCGAGATTCCGATCCCGTCCTACTGGGGCGGCTTTCGCGTGACGCCCAGAACGATTGAGTTCTGGCAGGCCGGTCCGCATCGGCTGCACGATCGGTTCGTGTACAGCCGCGACGGGGCCGGGTGGACAATCGCCCCGCTCGCACCCTAACCGTTAAACGGTGTCCCTGGGAGCTCCATGCTGAACACCGCGGTGCTGATGCTGGCGCTCGCTGTGTAATCCGTTTGGCGCGTTGGACGCCGTTCTGGCGTCGACGTCCACGCCGCACGCAAGAACGCTTGCGCTTCTTCGTGCTCGGCCTCCATGACGAGCACAGGGCGAACGAGAGCCGAGCGGCTCCCACCCGTCGGCGATCGGCAGCGTGCTCCGGATGCACGCATGGTGTTGCTCGAGGATGCAGTCGATGACGTGCCCACGCGGCTCCATGACGGTCGCCATGCGACCGGTATCACAATAGTTCGGGGCACGGCGGGCGCGAGTCAGGGCTGCCGCTCCACCTCGCACAGGTACGCCCGCAGCTCATTCGACCCCGAGAGGGGGTCGAAGATCTCGCCGTCAATGGCGGCGTTGTAGCTGTAGGCAAGTGAGTCGCTGCGCTCGAGAAGTTCCGGATGCCACCATCCGTACTGCGCGCACACCATCTCGACCGACACACTCGACGTGAGGCGGGCCCGCCCAACGAATCGGCCGTGGGGGGTTCGCACTTCGACCGCATCGCCCTCACCGATCGCGCGCGCGACGGCGGCATCGGGATGAATCTCCACCAGCGGTTCGGACGCTGCGCGTCGGAGCGAGGACTGCTGGCGTTGCTGGCTGTGGCAGAACTGGGGCCACTTCGCGCACGTCAACCGCAAGGGATATTCACGCGCGAGGTCCGGGCGCGCTTCCGGACTCATCATCGGCATGCGATATGCCGGGAGGGGATCGTCGCCGATTTCGAGGAGCCGCTGGCAGTTGAGCTCGAGGCGCCCGCTCGGTGTCGCAAATCCGCTCGTCTCGTACTTTCGGTGCCTGCTCGCCGCATCCGTCGAGACTCCGCGACGATTCGCGCGCAGCACCGCCGGCGTCAGTCCGGTTGGCTCGAGGACGTGGCGCAACCCCGCTTCTTCGTCGCCGTCGAAGAAACGGTCGCCGAGACCGAGTCGATCCGCGAGGGCGAATACGATGGAAGTATCGGACCGGCTCTCGCCGCGAGGCGGGACGGCCGCCGGCCGCAGCTGCACCCAGCGCTCCGCCTCTTCGCTGATCACGAACCCCGCTTGCAGCCCCTCGCGTTCCCAACACGATGCGACCGGCAGGACCAGATCGGCGTCGCGCGTGGTGTGGGTGAGGAAGAGCTCGGTCATGACGAAGAAGTCGAGCTGCTGCAGCGCCTGGCGGGCATCGCGCGTCGCCGGCTTGGTCAAGGCGAAGTTGCCGCCAAAGGAGACCAGCGCTTTGACTGGATACGGATCGTCGTGGACCACCGCGCGAAAGAGGTCGCGCGTCGTGATCCATCCAAACTGAGAGGGGCCGAGCGGCCGCTCCGCCCGGCCGAGGGTGCGCGCGCGCGTCTCCTCGCTGACCCACTCGAAGCCGGCGATGTCTCGCGTCGGCGGGCGACCGAACCAGACATTGCCTCCCGGCGCGTCGAGGTGTCCCAGCAGCGCGTAGAGGACGTTCATCGCGCGTGTGGTCTGAGTGGCGTTGGAGTGCTGCGCGGTGCCGGTCCAGGTGAAGAAGGAGACCGGCCCTTCGGTGGCCAGCCACTCCGCCAGGAGCGACAATCCGTCCCGGGACACACCCGTGACTTCAGAGACCCGCTCGGGCGGGAACTGGGCGCACCGCTCGCGAAGCGCATCGAGCACCGGGCGGCAGACGTGGCCCGCGATCTCATGTCGCCCCGTGAGCGCCGGCCTGGTCGCGGCGACGACGTAGTCGCGCGTGCGCGGATCGTAGGCGACTGGCGCCTCGAGCGTTTCGTCCCAGACCAGCGGGCGGTCCACGCGCCCGCCCGCCATCACATCGGCCTCGGTGAGCAGCGCGCCACCGTCCTCGCGCACGAGAAAACACGCGTCGCTGTAGTGGCGCAAGAACTCCCGGTCGGCGGCTCCACGCTCGAGCAGGAGGTGTGCGAGCCCGAGTGCCAGCGCCGCGTCGGTACCGGGCCGCGGCGCGAGCCAGAGATCGGCGCGGCTGGCGAGCCCTTGCCGGCGAGGATCGATCACCACCAGCTTCGCGCCGCGACGTTGCGCTTCGCGCACGAGCCGAACCTGGGAGAGCCAGGTCGCAGTTGGATTGAAGCCCCAGAGCACGATGGTGCGCGTACGCGCGAACTCCGGCATACCGATGCCCGCGCCCCAAGTGAGCGCCGGAGAGAAGTCTTTGTGCCAGTTGCAGTTCTCGGTGGCGAAGACGAGGTTCGGGGAGCCGAACGCGTGGGCGAGACGATGGATCCATCCAAAGCTGTCGGCGACGGCGGTCCCGCTCGGGGTGGTGATGGCGAACGCCACCGACTGTGGGCCGTGGTCTCGCGACAGCGCCTGGAGCTTGGCGGCGATGAGCGCCAGCGCGTCCTCCCACCCGATCGGTCGAAACCCCGGATCCCGGTCACCCTTCGGCCGGCTGCGCAGGAGCGGCGTCGTGAGCCGGTCCGGGTGATGGACGAACTCCGGCGCCGTCTTGGCCTTGATGCAAATGGCGCTGCCGGTCGGGTGCTGCGGATCGGGTTCCACGCGCAACAGGCGCCCCTCGTCGACGATGGCGGTACAGCCACATCGCGAGATACACAGCGCGCAGTAGGTGGAGACGCGGGCCTGGGTCATGTGCTGTGGATGATTCCGCCCGTGGGCCAGGGTGGCGGTCTCGATGCCCTGCGTGACAGCGTGGCATGCGTGCGCACGTGCGACCTCCTCCAGGCGCGCGCCGATCATAGACCATCGCGGTCTGGGTGTACCAGTTCGTCACCGTCGAACGATGGAACTTGCCGGTCTGATCGGCGCGATCTCCCGCACGGAGAGGGGCTGGTCGTGCGCACGGCCCGACCCAGGCCCTCATGAGCTTCGGCCACCGCCGGGTGCGTCCGGGCAAACTCCCGTGTGGGCCGACGAGACCAACAGTGGACGAAATGGGCCGGAATCGGGCCCGGTATGACAGGCGTCATGTCGAACATTCCTGCGGAGGCGGTAGAGTCGCCGGACGTGGTGGAGATCCGGCAAACGGTCGCTGGTTGACATTCGAAGCGGCCATTGCACATCGTTCCGTCGCGGGCCTGCGACACGGTCGTGGCGGCCATCCGCACGCGCGCGCTGAGCGGCGCGCACGCTACGTGTGGGTCGATGCGAGGTATCGGACAGTACGCGTCGTCACGCCGGCCACGGAGCCACCAGTCTCACGCCCTCAAAGTCTTTGACCGCCAGAACGCGGTCGCCGCTTTCGAAGAGTTCGAAGCCGGATTGGAGCAGAACCATGAACACGATTACACCTGAGGCCGCCGTCGGTGACCTCGTCCGCGCCGTCCCGGCCCGCTCACGCATTTTTGGGACTCTCGGTATTGATTACTGTTGCGGCGGCAAGAAGTCGCTCGCCGACGTCTGCCAGTCCAAGGGCTTGGACCCCGCGACGGTGATTGCGATGTTGTCCGCGATGGCTGACGCGCCAGACGCGGCGTCGGCCAATCCAGACGCGCTGACCTTGTCCGAACTCTGTGACCACATCGAGCAAGTCCACCACGTCTTCCTGCGCGCGGAACTGCCACGTCTGGATTTCATGACGCGCAAGGTGGCTGCCGTTCACGGAGACCACGAACCGCGCCTGCTCGAAGTGCGGCGCGTCTTCGAATCGTTCAACGCCGAAATGATCGCCCATACCCTCGACGAGGATGAAGCCGTTTTTCCGGCGATCCGGCAGTTGGAGGCAACCAACGGCACCAGCGCCGCCGCCGCTACCAGTCTCAAGAGTTCGATCGACAAACTGGAACATGAACATGCCGGTGCCGGAGCCGCACTGGCCCGGTTCAAAGCCCTGACCGACAACTACACACCGCCCGACTGGGCCTGCAATACCTTTCGCGCGCTCTACGACGGGCTGGCAGAACTGGAGAAGGACATGCACCTTCACGTCCACAAGGAGAACAACGTGTTGTTCCCACGAGCCTTGACGCTGAGGAAATGACGCCTGCCGCGGTGCCACCATGAGTCACTCACACCCGCCGGATTGGGATCCAAAGTCCACAGACGTCATGCGCGACCAACGCGCCGCTGGCGATCTCATGCGCCGGCGCTGCCCTGTCGCCTACAGCGAGTTCATGGGGTGGTCGTTGTTCCGCCACGAGGATGTGACCCGTGCGCTCCACGATCACGACACCTTCAGCAACGCCGTGTCACAGCACCTCTCCGTGCCCAACGGCATGGACCCGCCGGAACACTCGGCCTACCGCCGCCTCATCGAGCCCTATTTCTCGCCTGAGCGGATGGCGGCGTTTGAACCCGTCTGCCGGGACATCGCTGTGGAGCTGATGCGGGACTTGTCCTCGCGCGGGGAGGTGGAGTTCATGGCAGACGCAGCGCGGTCGTTCGCGGAGCAGGTTCAATGCGCCTTTCTCGGCTGGCCGCCCGAACTGCAGGAATCGCTGGCACGCTGGACTCGCAAGAACCGCGATGCCACCCTCGCGCAGGATCGCAAGGCGATGTCGGAGGTCGCGCTCGAATTCGAGGAGATGATTGATAATCTGCTCGAAGCCCGTTTGCAAGCCGGCGCCGATCCGGAGACGGATCTCACGGCCTCGCTGATGCACGAGAGAGTGAATGGGCGGCCGTTGAGCAACGAGGAAGTGGCGAGCATCTTGCGGAACTGGACCGTCGGGGAAATCGGCACCATCTCTGCGGCCGCCGGCATCCTGGTTCAGTATCTTGCCGGGCACCCCGAGTTGCAGGGGCACCTGCGGTCCCGACCCGACCTGCTCCCGCCCGCCATCGAGGAGATCCTCCGGATTCACGGTCCGCTCGTGGCAAACCGCCGGATCACCACCCGGGCAGTCGAGATTGGTGGCCGGACGATTGAGGCCGGCGAACGCATTTCGCTGAACTGGCTCGCCGCCAATCGGGACGAACGCGCCTTCGACGACCCTGACGCCTTCCGGACCGACCGCGACCCTGGCAGGAATCTCCTGTACGGTGCGGGCATTCATTTCTGTCCGGGCGCGCCGCTGGCACGTCTGGAGTTACGGGTATTGATGGAAGAGGTGCTGGCCCGCACTGGCGACATTGCGACGGTGCCTGAGAAGCCCGCGACGCTCGCCGCATATCCGGCCAGCGGGTTTGCCGCCCTGCCGCTGCGTATCCGATGAGCGATGCGCCCGTCCCGCCTTGTCCTCAGCCTCGCTGACTGCGAGGAGTTCAAGGCAGGCGCAGTAATGGGCGAGCAACATCGTCCTGCAACAACGATGTCCCCGCAGCGTGATGTCCCCTCAGCGTTTCGACAACGCGACTCGGGCCAGGCGCTCGGCTACCTCGCGGTTGTTCTCAACGGCGATGGGATTGACCATGACGGAAAACTCATCGTTGCCGCGCCTGACGTAGAGCTGGCTGGAGGCGACCCAGATCGCATCGTCGCCGACCCCGCTGACCGCCACTGACGGGTACCTCTCTCGGATGCCGTCGAGGCTCGAGGGGTCGAGCAATTTCACCGAGCCGGCCACTCTTGCGTTGGCATCGTCGAGCACATCGCACGTCTTCGGGCCGTCGTGGTCGAGTTGCAGCCCGCTCAGCGCCGTGGCGGACTTCCACTCGGCAAGCGGCACGAGCGCACATGGATCGGCCGGAGAGGCAGCGGCCTCTTCAGGGGCCGGCATGGTGTCTCCGACCGTGGAGCCTACGTCACCTCCGCCACAAGCTACCGCCGCCAGCGGCAGCCAGGCAAGCAATACGGTCAAGAACATCGCGCGTCGCGTGGTGACCATGGAGCGCCTCCCCAATCCGAAGTTGCGGTGGAGGCCGATGCGCGTTCGCACGCGACGGCCACACGGCTATGGCCTTTGGATAGCTGATTGCGATGCCGGATGCAATGAATATCGCCCGGTCGGGCGGGCCCTGCCGGTGGCCTGCTGCAGAGCCACGGCTCCTGTTGCCAAGGCGTGGCGGTCGATCGAGCCAAATTGGGCGGAGGCCTCGGTTGCGAGTGGTAGAGTCGATCCAGGCAGCGCCATGAATCACAACCGGAAGGGACCCAAGTCGACCAGAGGCGGCTGCCTGCTCTGCAAACCCCACAAACGTCAGGGCCTGCGCCGTGTGGTGAAGGTGAAGGGCAGGGCGGGTCGCCGTGACCTGCGAACGCCCGCCGGTCGTTCGGACGACTGACGAGTCCTGACTTAGCGGCGCCCGCGGGTGCGTCGGACCAGGTGGACGACCAGTCCGAGTACTGCGCCGGCTGGGGCGAACTTCATCACCCCTTCCATCACCGGGACGTCGCTGCCCGCGATGGTCGCGATGCCAGCCCCGGCTACGGCGCCCAGCAGCCCGCCCCGCAGGATGGCGCCGACCGGGCCACTCACCACGCCGCCAAGCGCACCGCCGGTCACGCCGCCGAGAGCACCGTCCACCACCCGGGCCGTGGCCTCCGTGTCGTGCACGCCGAGGCCCCAGGTCCAACCGAGCACGCTGAACGTCACCTTGGCGACCAGGAAGAGACCGACGAACAGGCCGGCGCCGATGACCGCGAAGGCGATCCAGTGCTCCCCGCCGCCGAGCGACCCCGCGCCGCCGCCGAGTGCGGCAGCCAACGCGAGCACGCCGTAGCTGCCGATACCTCCGCCAGCCCCCGCTGGACCCCAGGCCCCCGCGCCCGTGCCGTTGCTGGCGTCGCGATGGCCCTGCGCCAGCGCATCCTCGTTCCACTGGGCGGTGAAGTCTGCGGCGCGTCGGGAGAGCGAGTCGTGGGCGCGCCCAAGTCGCCGTCCATGGGGGCGTCAGTGATACTCACGGGGCAGCGCTCGTCGAGGGCATGCGAGAGGCCCCTGCCCTCATGCTCCCCCGAGGACTCCCCGCGGCGCTTCACCCCGGCTACACCTGAACGCAGAACGACCTGCCCAGGGGGCAGGCCAGACAGCTTCACTACGCGAATTTGGAGGCGCCGCCCGGATTTGAACCGGGGATGGAGGTTTTGCAGTTTGGCTGCGAGGCCACCGGGCTCCGACGCCTGCAGATATTGCTAATGTTTTCGGGCTACTGAAACGGCGAGGGCGTCGCTTGGAGCCAACCGTAGCCGAAACAGCTACGGTGCGAGCTGCGGTTTGGGGCGAGCGACGGCCGAGACTGACAGCAGCTGCCCAAGGCATTCACCTGTAGCCGCCCGAGCCGGGGCGTTCCGCCCCCCTCCTGGATGCGCTAGGCGGCTCGAAGGCTGACCCCACTGGGCGGACCAGCGTTGGCGGGATAGCGGAGCTAGGCCGACCAGGAGCCCCGGCGGAGTCCCATCGACAGCCAGCTGGGTCGCCGCCTGGCTTGCGAACGGCTTGACCGGCACCGCGAAGCCCCACTAGGCTGCCCGGCGAGCAGGCAGATGGCGAGTTGGATGACCTGTCGAATGGTCGTTAGACCGCTGACGGCGACCACTCTGCGAAGGAGACCTCGTGCTGAAATCCTTGATCGTAACGATTCTCACGGCTTCGCTGGGCATGGCCGCCGTGTCGTGTGGTGCGCCACGGCCTGGGGGAAAAGCCGTGGCTGGCTGTCAGCCTCACGTCGAGATTCATGGCAGCGGATTCTGGGCGAAGGAACTGGGCCGAACAGAAGCCTGGGTATTGCAGAACCACCGGATCAATCTTTGGCAGCGGCCCGGGTCCGACCGCGGGAGCAAAGTCGGCGAACTGCTCGTTGGTTCCCGCGCCCTCGTCCTTGAGAATTCTCCTGGCGCTTACCGCGTAAAGAGTCCTGCCGATGGCTCGACTGGTTGGATCTCCGACATTCAAGTAGCCAAGACGCTCAATCAGGATGTGTCAACGCGAGAACCTTGCGAGGCCGCCCAGAAGTCGCCCCCTGGGTAGGGGTGGTTGTTCGATCCGGTTGCGACACGCGGTCTAACCATCAGTTGCAGCCGACGCCGCGCGGTGGCATCCTGAGCGCGGCGCGGGGCTGAAGCGGCGTCGTTGGGCTGACCGCGGGCGACCCGGCCGTGTCGACAAGACGCCAGGCTGCCGACGAAACCGCAGACCACGGTTGACACGCGCTTGAAACGTCATGAGAACAGCCATCCGATTCGCGAAGGCAGCGGGCGCCTTGCTAGCGCTGGGCATAGCATTCCTGGTTCTCGTAGCGACCCTCGGAGCTGCCAAGACTCAGTACTCATGCTCAGGCGAGCTCATTCGCAACGCCAGCGACGACCGGAAGGACAGAACCGCCGCCACGTTGTATGCCCGAGTCGAAACGTATCGGTGGTTCGTGTTTTGGGCCGATCACGACGCCATGATCTTCTGGGAAATCCAGCCAAGCAACTACGTCGGCTTCGGCTACTACTCCGAAAGCCCCCTTGCGACGCCCATATGGGATTTTGAACGGTCACAGTCTTACGGATCGTGGTCGTCCTTGAGCCGAAAGATCTCCGTCGAGACAGCTTCAAACGGCACCGAGGTGTTCTCGGGAACCTGCCAGTGAGGCGAAGGCCATCTCTGCATTGGGCCGTGACAGCCTGATTCTCCATGGCAGCGCAATCAGCGGTTGCAGCCGACGGCGGCTGGTGCGAGTCTGAGCCACCACGGCTGAGCGCCGGTCGTTTGGCTGAGCGACACAAGGGAGACTCGACGAGCATGGAAATACGCCTGATCGGCGCGGTTGGCGCCTTGAGCATGTTCGTATGCGCTTGCGGGGTCCAGCCGACAGCCCGTGACATAAGAGCGGGCGATCGCGAGTGTGAACTCGTCGTTTCGCAGCAACTCCACTCGGTGCTGGACCTGTGGGAGCGGCGCTTTGGAGTCACAGTTTGGTGTCGCTCAGCCGGAATCCAAAGCCCACAATCTGGCAGCGTCCAACAGGTGGGCGAGATCACGGTTACGGTGTCGCCGGCAAACGGCCAGAGTGCGACGAGCCAGGCTTCTCTTGAGAGTGCTGAAGACACCCTGACATCGACCCTCGAAGGCATCGTTAAGCGCGAAGGTTGGGAAACGCAATACCCGAGGCGGGTCCTCCAGGCAATACCGTAGCAGTGCCTGCGCGGAGGCGGCCGACTGGGCCCCGTGGCTCGGCTAACCGCGCGGAGCGGTGGTGGTGGCGTGCCGACCAGCGCCATGAAAGCCCCCCTCACACTAGGGTTGGCAGAATTTCACCGATCTACTGCCGCACATCCGATCAGCGGAGGGCATCGGTCGCGACCCTGAAGACCCACCCAGCCCGAATCCATTTAGGGGGGTGGGGGGCCGGTTGCCGGGCAGCCCGCCCGGCCGCCCGTGGCGCTGCGCCCACGGCCCACGGCACGCACACAAGCGCCCGCCACGCGCGGCCCGCAGCGGGCAGCCAGGGCCGTGCAGCAGGCACGCCACACGGCCACCATGCGGGCGGCGGCCCTAAGCGCCTACGTAGCTGGGCAGCCGCTGGCGCAGCAACCCACTGGCCGCCCCTGCGGTTGCGTCGTAGATGTCGCGGATGCGCAGCGAATCCCGCAGCGCGGCTGCCGCTTCCGGGTTGGCGCGCCCCATGCGTGCTTCCACCGCTGCCGCAACACGCTCGGCGGGGACCAAGGGTTCCCACACGAGCTGCTCCCCGCGCTTCCGCGGCTGACGACCTACGGCGCTGGCTGCGGCTTCGATCACGAGTCGCTCTGCATCCGTCGCGTTGGAGTAAAGGACGTCGACCTCCAGCGGATCGAACGCCGAGAGCCGCTGCACCATGTGCTGCACTTGCAGCTCGGTCGGCTTGGGCAACAACTTGTCGGTCTGCGCGTGGAGCGCGGCTCTCCGAGTGCTGGTCTGTGCGTCGATGCCGCTGGTCCGCTGTTCCTTCCACGCCTCGACGGCCGTGTGTGCCGCAAGGTGCGCGGCCTTCAGCTTGGCGCGCTTGCCGTCGGTGGTGAGATGCGAGTCCTTCTCGATCTTCTCGACTTCCGCGTCGAAGGCGGCCACCACTGCCGACACTTCCGCCAGTTGTCCCGCCAGTCCAGACGGCACCCCGCCCTGGATACCGTTGAGGCTCCCCGTGTGCAGCGAGACGTGTACCCCGAAATCTTCCACTAGCGCCATGTCAACCTCCACTAAACAACCGAAACGTCCCCGGCGGCGATTGCCGCGAGGTGCCTACCGAACTCGGTGGGATCGGCCGCCGACACCGTCTGCTTCCCGACAGGAGCGACGTTGCCACCAACTGTGTTGGCGGTCGCGGAGAAGCGCGTAAATCTGGACCGACGTCGACCCGCGCCTCGTGGAGTGCGACGGGTCACGAGGCGCGGCGCGTCTTCTGGGCCTGCTCGGCCTCGCGGAGTCGATAGCTGTCG